>NZ_CP082909.1:1230000-2641250 GCF_023822025.1 Endozoicomonas sp. 4G
TGATTGGAGGACCGAACCCACTGTCGTTGAAAAGCCAGGGGATGACTTGTGGATAGGAGTGAAAGGCTAATCAAGCCCGGAGATAGCTGGTTCTCCTCGAAAGCTATTTAGGTAGCGCCTCGTGTCTCACCATCGGGGGTAGAGCACTGTTTGGGCTAGGGGGCCATCCCGGCTTACCAACCCCATGCAAACTCCGAATACCGATGAGTGCAATCACGGGAGACACACGGCGGGTGCTAACGTCCGTCGTGGAAAGGGAAACAACCCAGACCGTCAGCTAAGGTCCCAAAGTAATAGTTAAGTGGGAAACGATGTGAGAAGGCCCAGACAGCCAGGAGGTTGGCTTAGAAGCAGCCACCCTTTAAAGAAAGCGTAATAGCTCACTGGTCGAGTCGGCTCGCGCGGAAGATGTAACGGGGCTCAAACTATTCACCGAAGCTACGGGGGGTCAGAAGACAGATGACAGAGGACAGAAGACAGTCGTTAGCTTTTATAAAGCAGACAATCGGTTTAACTGTTCGAGCATCTGGCAAAGATGACAAAGGATTTGGATAGACTGAGTCGGTGGAATTTATACCGGATCAATCTGTCCTCCGTCTTCTGTCATCTGTCTTCTGACACCGGTAGAGGAGCGTTCTGTAAGCCGTAGAAGGTCAACCGGGAGGTGGGCTGGAGGTATCAGAAGTGCGAATGCTGACATGAGTAACGATAAAGGGAGTGAGAGGCTCCCTCGCCGGAAGACCAAGGGTTCCTGCGCAACGCTAATCGGCGCAGGGTGAGTCGGCCCCTAAGGTGAGGTCGAAAGACGTAATCGATGGGAAACAGGTTAATATTCCTGTACCCCTTTTGACTGCGATGGAGTGACGGAGAAGGCTAGGCCAGCCCGGTGATGGTTATCCGGGTTTAAGGTCGTAGGCTGTGGACTCAGGAAAATCCGGGTCCACAAAGCCGAGAACTGATGACGAACCCACCAAGGTGGGGAAGTGGTTGATGCCAGGCTTCCAGGAAAACCTTCTAAGCATCAGGTCAAAAGGGACCGTACCCGAAACCGACACAGGTGGTCAGGTAGAGAATACCAAGGCGCTTGAGAGAACCTGGGTGAAGGAACTAGGCAAAATGGCACCGTAACTTCGGGAGAAGGTGCGCCGCTGCTGGTGACGGGACTGCTCTTTATGGGCTGAAGCTCCCCAAGCTGGCGGTGGTCGAAGATACCAGGTGGCTGCGACTGTTTATTAAAAACACAGCACTGTGCTAACACGTAAGTGGACGTATACGGTGTGACGCCTGCCCGGTGCTCGAAGGTTAATTGATGGGGTTATCTTCGGAGAAGCTCTTGATCGAAGCCCGAGTAAACGGCGGCCGTAACTATAACGGTCCTAAGGTAGCGAAATTCCTTGTCGGGTAAGTTCCGACCTGCACGAATGGCGTAACGATGGCCACGCTGTCTCCACCCAGGACTCAGTGAAATTGAAATCGCTGTTAAGATGCAGTGTATCCGCGGCTAGACGGAAAGACCCCGTGAACCTTTACTACAGCTTCACAGTGGATCTTGATGTTGCTTGTGTAGGATAGGTGGGAGGCTTTGAAGTGTGGACGCCAGTCTGCATGGAGCCAACCTTGAAATACCACCCTGGCAATATTGAGGTTCTAACCCAGGTCCTTTACCAGGATCGGGGACATTGTGTGGTGGGTAGTTTGACTGGGGCGGTCTCCTCCCAAAGAGTAACGGAGGAGCACGAAGGTTGGCTAAGCACGGTCGGACATCGTGCGGTTAGTGTAATGGTACAAGCCAGCTTGACTGCGAGAGGTACATCTCGAGCAGGTACGAAAGTAGGTCATAGTGATCCGGTGGTTCTGAATGGAAGGGCCATCGCTCAACGGATAAAAGGTACTCCGGGGATAACAGGCTGATACCGCCCAAGAGTTCACATCGACGGCGGTGTTTGGCACCTCGATGTCGGCTCATCACATCCTGGGGCTGAAGCCGGTCCCAAGGGTATGGCTGTTCGCCATTTAAAGTGGTACGCGAGCTGGGTTTAGAACGTCGTGAGACAGTTCGGTCCCTATCTGCCGTGGACGTTGGAAGTTTGAGGAGAGCTGCTCCTAGTACGAGAGGACCGGGGTGGACGAACCACTGGTGTTCGGGTTGTGTCGCCAGACGCATTGCCCGGTAGCTAAGTTCGGACGGGATAACCGCTGAAAGCATCTAAGCGGGAAGCCCCCTTCAAGATGAGACTTCCCTGGCCGCAAGGCCCATAAGAGACGTTGAAGACTACGACGTTGATAGGCGGGGTGTGTAAGCGTTGTGAGGCGTTGAGCTAACCCGTACTAATGACTCGAGAGGCTTGACCATATAACGCCAAAGCGATTTGCGCAGCGCAGCGAAGCTGCGGGTTTTAAGGCTTTAAAGCTGTAAGGCTGTAAGGTTTTAAGACAAGCCATACATGAAGAGTGTGAAGCAAGAAAAAGCTTATTTAGACAGGATTCCAGAACCGGATTGAAATAAACTTTAAAGCCTTAAAGCCTTAAAGCCTTAAAGCCTTAAAGCCTTACGGCTTTGAACCTCCGGTTCAAACCAGTTTTGCCTGGTGACCATAGAGCGTTGGAACCACCCGATCCCATCCCGAACTCGGTAGTGAAACGACGCATCGCCGATGGTAGTGTGGGGTTTCCCCATGTGAGAGTAGGTCATCGCCAGGCATTGAATACAGCAAAACCCCAGTTGAGAGATCGACTGGGGTTTTTGCGTTGTGGGAAAAAGAGGGCGATTAATTCAGAGGGCTATAAAAATACATAAATATCACGGATGAGCGATAAATGAACTAATTTGATAAAAAAACTATTAACGACAACTCAGGGAATCAATTATGTCTGAAGGAAACCTGCAGATAATTCTGACTTTCTTAGTTTATTTTACTGTGATGTTAGGCGTCGGCTATATTGCCTGGCAGAGAACAGTCAGCTCAGCGGATTATTTTCTTGGGGGGCGCTCACTGGGCCCATGGTCGGCCGCTTTAAGTGCCGGAGCATCTGATATGAGTGGCTGGTTGCTGCTTGGTTTGCCGGGCTACGCATTTGCGGCGGGTCTGGAAGCCTTCTGGCTGGCAGCAGGGTTGCTGGGTGGAACCTGGCTGAACTGGTTGATTGTCGCTAGGCGTTTGAGGATTTACAGCGTGGTTGCTGATGATTCCCTGACCTTGCCAGAGTACTTTGCCAGTCGTTTTGAAGATCGCAAAGGGCTTCTGCAACCCGTATCAGCTGCATTTATTCTTATTTTCTTCCTGTTTTATACCAGCTCTGGCCTGGTGGCCGGGGGCAAGCTTTTTGAATCTGTATTTGGTATCGAATATGAATGGGCTGTGATCATTGGCATGTTGTCGGTGATCTCTTATACCTTGTTTGGTGGCTTTCTGGCGGTTTGCTGGACGGATCTGATACAGGGGTTACTCATGTCAGCCGCTTTGCTGATTGTACCCATTGCGGCACTTGAAGTCAGTGGTGGGGCGGATCAGGTGTTCGTGGAAATCAGAGAGCTGAACCCGGAACTCCTCAATCTCTTTACGACCAGTGAAGGTCAGACGCTTTCATTTATTACTATTTTCTCCTTACTGGGGTGGGGGTTGGGTTACTTTGGTCAACCCCATATCCTGGCCAGGTTCAAGGCCGTGCAATCTTCAGGTCAACTGACTCTGGCCAGACGAATTGCCGTAAGCTGGACAGGCATTTGTATGCTGGGTGCCTTACTGGTGGGTCTGGCGGGTATTGTTTATACCCAGAGGTCTGGTATACAGCTGGATGATCCGGAAGCCATCTTTATGTTGATGGTGAATACGCTTTTCCATCCAGTGATTGCCGGGATTTTACTGGCTGCTATCCTGGCGGCCATTATGAGCACGGCTGATTCTCAGTTGCTGGTTTGTTCTACGGCTTTTGCTGAAGACTTCTATCGGGATCTTTTCAGGGTTAACGCCGGTACCCGGGAAGTGTTGCTGGTAGGTCGACTGGCGGTTATCGGCATTGCCGTGATTGCCACCTGGCTGGCAATGAATCCCGACAGCAGTGTTCTTGGAATGGTGTCTTATGCCTGGGCTGGCCTGGGGGCTGCTTTCGGGCCGGCCTTGCTCCTGTCTCTTTATTGGAAACGAATGACGGGTCTGGGAGCCATGGCGGGCATTGTTGTGGGTGCTGTCACCGTATTGATCTGGAAACCATTATCCGGTGGTGTGTTCGATCTTTATGAAATAGTACCGGGGTTTGTGATCTCCATGATAGCTTGCGTTTTATTCAGCTTTTTGGGACGCAAGCCCTCCAGAGATATGGTCGATCGTTTTGAAAAAGTCGAGAGCAGGACTTGTTCTGCTTCCCGTTTTGATGACGAAGAGCCTTCGCTGTCGTCATAACTATTTTTAAGCGCGTTTTAAGCGCGTTTTAAGCGCGTTTTAAGCGCGTTTTAAGCACGCAGAATCAATTAATTGAGTATAAAGTAAGAGGTGTCTGTTCCCGGTAACAAATCTTGGTCATGAAACAGAGAGGCTGTCATGAAGCAATTGAAAGTGGCTGTCAAAAAGCGCCATCAGCAGAATGATGTAACTGATCCTCATGATACTGCGCTGAAACAGGTTCTGGAGCGATTGAAGAAGAAGGGGTTGAATCCCATGCAGATGTGTCACAAGCTGATTGAGCATGAGGAGCCTGCTCCTCAGGACCAGACCTGGAGTTATGATCTGGTCGTCGCCGAGTGCAAGCGTTTGAAAATTCCACACTGAATCCCACGGTGGCGGGGTGGTAGAACGCTAAAGCTTCCCGGTTTTCAGCAACTGCTGAAACTTCAATTTTTTCTCTTGTACGCTGAGTTGAGGCGCTTGAGGTTCGGACTGAGGAATCAGTGGACTTAAATCCAGATTGACCGACTTGCTTTCTGGTGCCGTTGATTCCTGTTCTCCCTGAAGCAGATGACCGTCCATCACGTCCAGGGCTTCCAACAGGCCAGAGTAGCTCTCGTCCGATTCATCCAGGTCCTGTAGTTTGTTTGAGATGTTATCCCGAATTTGTCGTATACGTTCAAGAGAAACCTTGCTTTGGTTTTCTTTCAGCCATTTTCTGGCGGATTCGCCGTTGGTTGCCATACTCGATCCAGTTCCAGAGTATTTATGTTAGATCCCATAATACCATTTCCGTAAGGTTTCTCATTACTGCTTCGGTAAATACCATCCTGAAGGGATTGATGCCAATACGTACAATTTAGTATCTGAATTTGGCCTAAGTGCTTGGGGAGTAGGGTGTTGATAGAAGAAGTTCGAAGTCAGTTGGCAGAGCTGACTGAGCGGCTGAGACAGCTTCGGTTGTCCGATGCACCAGGGCAGGCTCTGGTACGGATAGAACAGCCCCTTCCTATGATTAATCTATTCAACTGGCTGGCAGACCAGACACTACCAGGGAAAAGCTACTGGCAAGATCGCGAAAGTGACTACAAAGTAGCAGGCTTGGGAAAAGTCTGGCGGTTCAGGGTTAAAGAGCAGTCTGAGGTAAACACCTGCTTCCAGAAGGTGGATGCGATGTTGGATAAAGCAACGCGCTGCCTTGGTTACCTGTCTTTCTCAGATAGCCAGAAGATGATCTGGCCAGAATTTGGCTATGGCGAATTCTTTTTCCCGGTGATCGAAGTGGTTCAGACCCGAAAAGGGTGTTCGCTGGCCTGTCATCTGCTGGGTCATGATGAACGGTCATGGAGCACCAGTATTGAAAAGGTGCTGGACTACCTTGCCCGAGCCAATTGGACACTGGCAGGAACGGATAGTCATTGTCTATTGGGAACTCCTGAGTTCACACCTGATAACGAACACTGGGCTTCACTGATCGGAAAGGCTCTTGAGGGGGTCGAGTCAGGAGCACTGAAAAAAGTAGTACTTTCCAGAGAGGCACGGATGAACCTCCTGGAAGGGCAACTGGATCCCTGGAGCCTGCTCTATCATTGGCAGCTGGCAAACCCGAGGTCTTACGTTTTTGCCTTTGAATCCGATCAGGGTTCGCTGTTCTTTGGCTGCTCTCCGGAACGTTTGTTTCGCCGGGTGGATCACGTGGTTCAGACTGAAGCCCTGGCAGGGACAACCCGGCGGGGCAGCGATCGAGATGAAGACTTCAAACTGGAGCTGCGTCTGCTCAATGACTCAAAGAACGTCCATGAGAATCGTCTGGTTCTGGAAGATATTCGCACACGACTGGAATCCATCTGCAGCGATCTGGAATTTGACCGCAGTCATTCCGTGGTCAAACTAAAAACGATTCAGCATTTAAGGCAGTTAATCAGGGGTGTGCTCAAGGAAGGGGTCAGCGACAGTCAGCTGCTTTCTCTTTTGCATCCTACGCCAGCCGTGGGTGGTGAGCCCAGGGCAGTAGCAAGACACTTCATTGAAGAGCATGAAGTCTATAATAGAGGCCTTTACGCCGGAACCTGTGGTGTGCTGGGTAAAAAGTGCAGCGAGTTCACCGTATCGATTCGCAGCGCCCTGCTGGAAGAGAAACAGTTCACGGTGTTTTCCGGTGCCGGGATAGTTAATGGTTCAGATGCCCGGGACGAATGGCAGGAGTTGCATAACAAGATCGGAACGGTGTTGTCACTGTTGGATCATCAAGCCAGCGTCAAGGATGTGTCTAACCCTATTATTGGAAGTTCTCATGACCTTTCCCACCAGGCATCCTAGCCTTAATTTTTTGTGGTCAGCACTGATTCTGGAAGAGTTGAGTCGGTTGGGTGTGGAGCATGTCTGTATTGCACCGGGCTCCCGCTCTGCCACTTTGACACTGGTGGCAGCAGAACACAGCAAGTTTGAAAAACACGTGCACTTTGATGAGCGTGGTTTGGGTTTCTTTGCCCTGGGGTTGGCTAAAAGTACTCGTAAACCGGTTGCTGTGATAACCACTTCCGGGACGGCGGTTGCCAACCTCTACCCCGCCATCATAGAAGCCAGGCAGTCGGGTGTGCCACTGGTGATCGTTACCGCTGATCGACCACCTGAGCTTATTGACTGTGGCGCCAATCAGGCCATTGAGCAGCAGGATATTTATGCCGGCTATCCCGGTGCCACGTTAAAACTGCCGACACCGGATGAGCATATTCCTCCCAGCTGGTTATTGACCAGTATTGATCAGGCCTTTGCCCGCTCCTGTCAGCAGGGGCTGCCCATGCATATCAACTGCATGTTTCGGGAACCTTTGTACCCGGAAGGAAGAGAGTCTGATTTTTCAGGTTACCTTAATCGACTGTCATTCTGGTGCTCAGCCAATACACCTCATACTGTCTATGATACTGAGCTGAATGTATCACTGGACAAAAGCCCTGTGGACTGGTCAGCATTTTCGACGGGCAAAGGTCTGATCATAGCGGGCCGGATTGAGGAGCAGGCGTCTGCAAAAGCGGTTGCAGAGTTGGCCCAGGTATTGGGCTGGCCTTTGCTGGCCGATCTTCAATCCCAGCTTCACGGCCATCCGACGGCCATTCCCCACCCCGATCTGCTGCTGGCCAGCAAAGCCGGAAAAACACTGTTGAGCCAGGCCGACCGAATCATTCAGGTGGGGGGTCACCTGGTGTCAAAGCGACTGGATAAATTCATTTCTGAAGGTGAGTGGCAGCACTACTGGATGGTAGGTCAGGCCTTTCGCCGGATGGATACCGGTCACTGCCAGACCTATCGACTGGTGGGGCCTGTAAATGATGTCTGTCGTATGTTGACTGGGCTTTCCGGTAATCAGGGCACTGATTCGATATGGAAAGATTCGCTATGGAAAGACTCGCTATGGAAAGATCAGGTCGAACAGTTATCTCAAAGGGTTCACACTTTTGTAGCTGAGCTGGATTCGGCGCCGGGTGCATTGACGGAACGTTGGCTGGGTGCGTATCTGACCAAGCTGTTACCTGACCACAGTAGTCTTTTTGTTGGCAATAGTCTGCCCATTCGGCTATTGGATATGTTTTCTCTCTCTCAGACCGGGCAGGTATACGCTAACCGTGGTGCCAGTGGTATTGACGGGTTGGTCGCTACGGCAGCGGGTTGTGCGCTGGGTGAGCAAAGGTTCATGGTGGCGGTCATCGGTGATCTGTCTTTCCTTCACGACTTAAACTCCCTGCAACAGCTCAGGCAACTGAACTCACCTTTTGCGCTGTTGGTCATTAATAATGACGGCGGTGGTATTTTTAACATGCTGCCGGTTGAGGATCAGCCCGAAGCCGCACAGAAATATTTTGTCACCCCTCATGGTTTGAATGCCCGTCAGGCGGCCAACATGTTTGGACTATCTTATTACCAGCCCGACAGTCGTGAGGCACTGGCAGCTTTGTTGAAGCAGGTGAGCCAGAAGCCAGGTGCTTCAGTCATTGAAGTGACCACTCGACCCGGTCAGGCTGCTGAGCAGATAAAACAGGCGCTGAGCCAGCTGGAGATGTTGACATGAACGAAACCAATCTTGCTTACCGAACCTGGGGCATCCGTGAAGGTGTGCCGCTGGTTTTATTGCATGGTTTTCTGGGCGATTCCGGGGATTGGGAAGGGCTGGCCAGACACCTTGAAAATGATCTCTATCTGGTGGCTGTGGATTTACCCGGCCATGGCAAAAGCTATGGTGTCAAAGTCAGTCAGGATAACGCCTTTGAAGGGTTCAGTGATCTGCTGCGGGGAACGCTTTCGCAACTGGGGCTCGATCATTACAGCTTGCTGGGTTATTCATTGGGTGGGCGACTGGCCATGAGTCATCTGATTCAGGAAGGGGAGGCTATTGACCGGCTGCTGGTCGAGTCATCTCATCCCGGTCTGGAAAACGACAATGAGCGTCAGGTTCGCTGGCAGAATGATCAGGGCTGGGCAGAGCAGTTTCGCAATGACCCACTTAACGAAGTCCTGCAACGCTGGTATCACCAGCCTGTTTTTGCCGATTTGAACAGTTATGAGCGGGAGCGACTGATGCATGATCGTTGCTCACGTCATCCAGCGAAAGGCGTGTCTTCTGAGCAAGGTGAGGCGGGTGTGAATGGCGAATCGCTGGCATGGGCGCTTGAGGCATTCAGTCTGTCCCGGCAGCCGGAATTCTGGGGGGCTCTTAACCGTTCTTCAGGGACATCGCATTATTTCTGTGGTGAGCGTGACTTGAAATTTCAGACGATCGCTCACCGTCTGCTGGAGGAGGGTTGCTTTCATAGTGTTCATGAGATTAAGAAGGCCGGTCACAATATTCATCGGGAGCAGCCAGAAGCACTGGCAGCGACCATAAGGCAGTTACTGTTGTGATCTTGAATTCACTATGACACAAGCACCGTTTCAGTCCTGCAGCGTCTACCGATATCAACAACCGCTGAGCAAGCCCCTTCCGTTAAAAACGGTCACTTTGACTGAGCGTCAGGGTCTCATTCTGGAGATGATTGATCAGAACGGGCTTTTTCATTACGGCGAAGCGGCACCACTGCCCGACTTCAGTCGTGAAACTGTCGCTGAAGCTCAGCAACAGCTGAAAGAGGCAGCAGAACACTACTGCGCCGGGAAATTACCCGATCACAGTCTTCTTTATCCATCGGTTGCTTTTGCCATTGAAAGTATTCAGTTCAGCCTCAGTCAAGGGCGTTGGCGTCAACAGAAAGCCCCTGAGTCTCCCCTGCTGATGGGAGCCGATGCATTAACGCTGAAACGCCTGGAGGACTGGTCCGGGAAATGGCCCGATGAGTTCAAGTTAAAGGTTGGACGCCATCGCACCGGGCAGGATGCGGCAGTGGTTAAGCAAGTGCTTGATCGCATTCCTGTCACTGTAAAGCTGAGGCTGGATGCGAACCAGCGCTGGTCTTTCGATGAGGCTGTGGATTTTGCCCGGCAGGTGCCTGTCAGCAGAATCAGCTATATCGAAGAGCCTACACCCTGTTGTGAAGAATTCCCTCGATTATTCCGGGAGACCGGGGTGGGATACGGTCTGGATGAAACATTGCAAAGACCTGCGTTCGACAGGAGTCTGTTAAAAATAAATGGATTCAGGGCTGAAAATGGGCTCAGGGCTGTTGTATTAAAACCAACCCTGGTGGGTGGTGTGTCGAAATGTTTATCTCTGGCTGACTGGGCCAGGAAGAAAACGATCAGAGTCGTTTTCAGTTCTTCCTTCGAAAGTGCCCTGGGAGTGAGTCTTATCGAACAACTCAGCCTTCACTGTGATCCTCTGGAAAGTCCCGGTCTTGATACGCTCTCTGCTTTTCAGAACCCCGGATTTTGTCGGTTGCCTGAATATGGTCAGCCACTGTCTTTAGATTTACTCAGTGCTATGGAGAAGGTATGGCGTTATCGTTCTGCCCGCTGAGAGAGTGGACGCTCAAAGATCCACACGGGATTGCGATCAGGGTAAATGGGCAGCCCGTTACCCGTGCCGAGCTGGATGCAAGGGTAGAGACACTCCGTGATGCTTTTGTTAGCCAGGGTGTCAGGAAAGGTGATCGGATTCTGATGCCGTTAACCTGTGCCTGGGATGCGGTCATACTGATCATAGCCTGCCTGAGAAGTCAGTGGGTCTATTGCCCGGTCAATCCGCAAATGCCTGCTGAGCAGAAGCGGCAGTATTGCCAGAAGATAGGAGCCCAGTGGACGCTGCATGAAGGGTTTGAAGAGGTAACCGGCTTGCAATGGCCGACCTTCTTCGGTCAATCCAAAACCGTGGATTCCCGTTTCACCATCGATCCGGAAGCTATGTTTGATCTGATTGCAACGTCAGGCACGACCGGTGTGCCCAAAGCCGTCAGTCATACGTTTTCAAATCATGTATACAGTGCCATGGGCTCTCAATCCTGTATACCGCTGACCGAGCATGATAGCTGGCTGCTGTCTCTGCCACTGTTCCATGTGGGGGGCTTTGGCATTGTTGTTCGTTGCCTGCTCGCAGGAGCCGGGATGATCATAGACACGCAAAAAGCGCCATTACAGCAATTGCTGGTGGAGCAGCGAATCACCCATCTATCGTTGGTGAATACTCAGTTGCGCAGATTGTTGGTTCGGGGAGCTGATCTGCTGGATAACAGTGAACTGAAATACATTCTGCTGGGTGGCGGGTTTGCGTCTCCTGAGCTGGTGTCGCAGGTTCAGAAGAAGGGCATCAGGATTTTAACCACTTATGGTATGACTGAAATGAGCGCCCAGGTGTGTACCGGAATCCCTGAATTTGTCGGCTCTGGAGTGACCTCAGGCGCACCATTGCCCCATCGGGAGGTGACTATAGCGGCTTCCGGAGAGATTCTGGTCAGGGGCAAAACCTTATCGGCAGGTTATTTTGAGGACGGCAGAATGATTTCTATCGTCGATAAGCAGGGCTGGTATCACACCGGCGATCTTGGCGAGTATTCCGGCGATCAAATAACGGTTATTGGTCGTATAGATAACATGCTGATCTCCGGTGGTGAGAACATCCATCCCGAAGAAATTGAAAAGGCCTTACTCAGTATTGATGATATCACCATGGCGGTTGTCGTACCGGTAAGAAGTGACGAGTATGGGCAAAGGCCGTTTGCTTTTGTACAAACTGAATCAGGATTTCTTAATGAAGTATTTACAAAACAAAAGCTTGCAGGCACTATCAGTCGATTCAAGATTCCTGATATGATTCGTTTGCTTCCGGTTGAGCAGGTACCCAGCGGCCTCAAGCCCAATCGTCAAGCCCTGAAAGCACTGGCTGACAGGCTTGCACATTCCTAATCTTTTTAACTGATTATCGTCGCTATATGACCTGAATCAAGTCATAATGCTGGCAATAAGCGGTGATAGTTGAAGTGTCTGATGAAAGTAAAAGATCAAAAAAATGTCCGTGCATTTATCGCTGTCAGGATTCCGCTGGAGCTTGCCGCGACGCTGCACAAAAAAGCACGGCACCGCGCTGGTGATCTGCTTCAGCACAAACTGCGCTGGATGGTGCCGCAGCAGCAACACATCACACTGCGCTTCCTGGGTGAATGCGACGAACAGAGTCTTGAGCAGTTTTCCAGCTATATCGAAAGTGCTCTGGCCAACGTTCGCGGTTTCGACTGCATGACCGGGTGTTTCGAATTTTTCCCTGACGCACACAGACCCAGGGCGCTGGCTTTAAATATACATTCAGGCCAGCAGTTGAATGCATTGTCACGAATTTGTGAAGAAGGCGCTCAGATGTGCGGAATGCGTCGTGAAATGCGCAACTTCCGACCTCATGTGACACTGGCCCGTTTCAAGCAGCAGCATCATGTGACCCACAGCCATTTCTTCAATATGCCCAGTTACCGTATGACGGTGAATGAAGTGGTATTGATGAAGAGCGAGACAACGGCAGAGGGTGCACAATACTCGGTCATGAAAGTATTTCCTCTACAGCCCCTGGCCAAGTCGGCCTGACCTCGACTCGACAATCCTGCGGGAAATTAAACCCTGTACTTTCTTTTACTGAAGGGCAGGGTTTTTTGTTGTCTGGCCACAAACCCTGATCAAAAACCCACCAGATATTTAATAATCGATTAAGAAGTTAATTTGCTGTTAGTGAGACTTGTTGCTCCATCTATTGTATTAGGTTTATTGGGCTGTAATATATCATTTATATAGAATTATATTTTGACATTTGATCATAAAACAAAGTTTTTCACTGTTGTAAATTGTCTGTGTCAGGTATAAATTATGCCGCGTGGAATAGGTGTCTCTACCGCTTGAATCCTTAGCGGCCAGCAACCCAATAGATTTTCATTTTTTCATACTTTTTTTCTGGCGTGACTTACGTCAGAGGTTTTCTATTGTCTGCACTCAGGGGGAGTGACATGTCAATTAAACGAGAAACACTGGCAGATACATTTGCCCTGATCAGTTTCGGGTTGGTGGTTGGAATGCTGGTGGAGATTCTGGTGGCCGGGTTGACTATTGAGCAATCCCTGCAGTCTCGTTTGTTAAGTATTCCGGTTAATATGCTGGTAGCTCGTCCTTATGGTATCTATCGTGACTGGGTAATGAGCTACAGTCGTTTATTCGGATCGACAAGAGTCGGGGAGACGGTGCTGGATATAGTGGCATTTGTCTCTTTCCAGATTCCGGTTTATGTCGCTCTGGTGGCTGCCACCGGTGCAACAATAGAACAGATTATCGCCGCTTGCCTCGGTCAAATTGGTGCTCTGGTTCTGATGGCTCGCCCCTACGGTGTTTACATGCAGCTTTGCCGTAACTGGTTTGTATCAGGCGGTATGAGAACGGCTTGATAGCACTCCCTTCTACACGAAATGCCCGCTAATGACACCTGCCGAACCGGTGTCGTTGGCTATCCGGGTCTTCCTATTTTTTGACGATCTGGTTATAGTTCCCTCCAGTTTGCCCGAATGCGCGCCTTTCGGGCCACGAAGCTTTGACCCAAACCTTGCTCAATGCTGCGGCTTGTGCCCGGCAGTGACAGGGTTGGCAAAGCGCCAAAATAAGAATGAGATGAAAAAGCAGTCATTAAAAAAACCGGCTGATAAGCGAGTAACCGGATAATTATTTTTTAAGATTTTTTCGTTTACTCAGAGCAGGTATCAACAAACGACTGTGTTTTCACAATAAACTTGAGGGGCACGCATGTCCTTATTGGAAGTCAATGACCTGCGCATTGAATTTCCCTCACGTCACGGTGTTGCTGTGGCCGTAAAGGGAATGTCTTTCACGGTTGCCAAAGGTGAAATTCTGGGTCTTGTGGGGGAGTCCGGAGCCGGTAAATCCACGGTTGGCAATGCCATTATTGATCTGCTCAGTGCTCCCGGCCGTGTCGCGGGTGGTGAAATCAGGTTGAATGGTGAAACCATTTCAGGCCTTTCCGGTGAAGCTATTCGTAAAGTGCGTGGCAGACGGGTTGGATTTATTTTTCAAGATCCAATGACTTCATTAAACCCGCTGCTGACCATCAAAACCCAGTTAGTTGAAACCATCACCGAAAACCTCGGATTAAATCCCGCGGACGCTTTTAGCAAAGCACTCGACCTGCTGAAAGCCGTAGGCATTCCCGAGCCGGAAGTTAGAATCAGGCAGTATCCCCATCAATTTTCCGGTGGTATGCGTCAACGGGTCGTTATTGCCATTGCCCTGGCTGGTGAGCCTGAATTAATTATTGCTGATGAGCCGACTACTGCCCTGGACGTTTCTATTCAAAATCAGATTCTTGATTTGATTCGTGAACTCTGTAAGGAGAGACAGGTCGGCTGTCTATTAGTCACTCATGATATGGGTGTCATCGCCAACGTGACTGACCGGGTTGCGGTGATGTACCGGGGCGAACTGGTTGAGATCGGTAAGGCTCGGCAGATTCTGGAAAACCCCGGGCATCCTTATACACAGAGTCTGATCAGTGCTGTTCCAAGAACGGATATTAAGCTGCACCGTTTTCCCCGAGTTGAATACATTGAAAAAGTTGAAACTCGCAGTATTGATGTTAAAAGTCACTGGTTGGGTCAGCGTGAATCTTTTGGCGTTATAGAAGACGAGAATCTTCTGAGCGTTGACAAGGTCATGCTCAAGTTTGAAACCCGGTCTGCTTTCCTGCAAAAAAACCGTCGTTATGTGACGGCATCCAACAAGGTGTCATTTCAAGTGCGCGACGGTGAAACCTTTGGTCTGGTGGGCGAATCAGGCTCAGGTAAGTCAACCATTGCCCGGGTGATTGCGGGGCTTTACCAGCCTGACTCCGGGCAGGTTTTTTTCGCAGGTCATGATATGGCTCGGCTGGACAAAAAAGCTCGTAAGCTTTTTAGACGACAGATTCAAATGGTATTCCAGAATCCCTACTCCAGTCTGAATGCCCGTATGAATGTTAACGACATTATTGCCGAGCCCATTCGTTTTCACGGTCTGGCTGAGTCTGAACAGCAGATTCGACAGATCACCGCTGACTTGCTGGATCATGTTGGCCTGGGCAGTAAGGCCGGGATCAGGTATCCCCATGAATTTTCCGGTGGTCAGCGCCAGCGTATTTCCATTGCCAGGGCACTGGCTACCCGCCCCCGTTTCCTGATTTGTGATGAACCTACATCGGCACTGGATGTATCGGTTCAGGCACAGATACTCAATCTGCTGAAGGATCTTCAGGATGAACTGGGCCTGACCATGCTGTTCATCAGTCACGACCTGACGGTTATCCGCCAGATGTGTGACCGGGTTGGGGTGATGAAGCACGGAACCCTGCTGGAAGTGGATGAAACCGAAAAACTGTTTACTGCGCCTGAGCACGACTACACCCGGAGCCTGATTGAATTGATGCCGAAAATCGATCACCTCTCCCATCAGGGGTTGGAAGTCGAGCAACCGGCACCGGTGGCATTGGTGTAAATGCCAGGCTCCCGGAAAGCTGTTTCCTGAAAAGTATAAAAACGTTGATTGACCTGCCCAAGGGGTAAAATAATGAAAAAAATGATCAAGTCACTGGCTGGCGTTGCTCTGGCTTCTACATTGGCTCTGAGTGTACAGGCTGCTTCCCTGAAAATTGCTTACGACGCTGACCCTGTTTCTCTGGATCCTTATGAGCAGCTGTCAGGTGCTACCCTGCAGATGGCGCATATGTCCTTTGATCCACTGCTGCGCTGGGATAAGGATCTGAGCTTTGAGCCGCGGCTGGCCGAGAAGTGGGAGCGGATCGACGATCTGACCATGCGCTTTACCCTGAGAAAAGGCGTTAAGTTCCATTCTGGTAATACACTGACGACCAAAGACGTTAAGTGGACTTTCGATCGTCTGGTCAACAGTGCCGACTACAAAGCGATCTTTGCGCCATTTGCTGAGCTGAAAGTGATCGACGACTACACCTTTGATCTGGTGACTAAAAAGCCTTACCCATTGGTTCTGAACACGGCCACTTACATCTTTCCCATGGACAGCCAGTTCTACAGCGGTAAAGATGAAAAAGGCCGTGATAAAGGGCTGATCGTAAAGCATGGCGATAGCTTTGCTTCCCGTAATATTTCCGGTACCGGCCCTTACATTGTCACCGAGCGCCAGCAGGGCGTTAAAATGGAATTTGAGCGTTTTGATGACTACTGGGACAAGCAGTCTCCGGGTAACGTCGACGAAATCACTCTGACGCCGATCAAGGAAAATGCGACACGTGTTGCTGCTCTGCTGTCCGGTGGTGTCGACTTTATCTACCCGGTGCCGCCTAATGACCATCAGCGTATAGAACGTTCTCACGATACTGACCTGATCACCCTGACCGGTTCCCGTATCATCACTTTCCAGCTGAACCAGGATCGAGTTGAAGCCTTCAAGGACAAGCGGGTTCGTCAGGCGATTGTCCACGCCATCAATAACGAAGGCATTGTTAAAAAGATTATGAAGGGCTTTGCTGAAGCGGCTGCCCAGCAGGGACCTGAAGGTTATGCCGGTTTTGTTGAAGACCTGGAACCTCGTTACGACCTCAAGAAAGCCAAACAGCTGATGAAAGAAGCAGGCTATGAAGAGGGCTTCTCCGTCACCATGATGGCGCCAAACAACCGCTACATTAACGATGCCAAAATTGCCCAGGCCGTAGCCAGCATGTTGGACCGTATCAACATCAAGGTTGATCTGAAAACCGTGCCTAAGGCACAGTACTGGCCAGCCTTTGATGAGCGTGCTGCTGACATGATGATGATCGGCTGGCACGCAGATACCGAAGATTCCGCCAATATGACGGAATACCTGACCGCCTGCGCCGATGCCACCACGGGTTGGGGTCAGTACAACAGTGGTAACTACTGCAACGAGTCCATCGATAAGCTGGTGAAAGCAGCAGGGACTGAAACCAACATGGACAAACGCGCCAAGCTGCTGCAGGAAGTTGAGAAGGAGTTATACCAGGAGGCAGCCTACGTGCCACTGCACTGGGAAAACCTGGCCTGGGGGGTTCGTAAAGGTGTGAACGCTGAAGAAGTGATTAACATTATGAACAACCCATACCTGGGGGATCTGGTGGTTAGCGAAAAATAGCCCTTAGCGAAAAGTAGCCGTGACAGGGTCGGCTCAGACCGGCCCTTTTTTGATTTTTTCCTTCTCTGATTCGTCATTCGCATAGAGCGGCATTTACAGAAGTACAACAAACGCTGCAGGATTTTTTATGTTGTTATTTTTATTCAGGAGACTGATGCAGGGTCTGGTGGTGATGTTTGTCATCAGCCTGATCAGTTTCTCTATCCAGGATAATCTGGGTGATCCTCTCAGAGAGATGGTGGGTGTGTCCGTCTCAGAAGCAGAAAGAGAGGCGCTGCGTGATGAGCTGGGCCTGAACGATCCTTTTCTGGTGCAATACGGTCGCTTTCTAGCCAATGCCGTTCAGGGCGACCTGGGCACTTCTTACTTCTTTAAAGAGCCCGCCCTGGAAGTGATTCTGGATAAACTGCCAGCGACGCTTGAGCTGGTATTCGGTGCCACCCTGCTGATTGTCTTGATAGCTATTCCAGCAGGTGTTTACAGTGCCATACGGCCAAACAGTTTTTTGACCAAATTGATTCTCGGGGTCAGTATTCTGGGTATTTCTGTCCCTGTTTTTCTGACCGCAATATTCGGTATTTATGTGTTTTCTATTGAGCTGGAATGGCTGCCCTCCTACGGACGGGGTGAATTAACCCATGTCTTTGGCAGTTGGGAAACCGGCTTTTTGACCCAAAGTGGCTGGCTGCATTTGATTCTGCCGTCTATTTCTCTGGCCAGTATCATGCTGCCTCTGTTTATTCGTCTGATTCGTTCCGAAATGGTGGAAGCCCTGCACACGGAATATGTAAAGTTTGCCAAAGCCAAAGGTTTGCAGAAAGCTCGTGTTTACTTCTTGCACGCGTTGAAAAACACCATGCTGCCGGTTATCACGGTAGGAGGTGTCCAGATCGGAACCATGGTCGCCTATACCATTTTGACAGAAACCGTGTTCCAGTGGCCGGGCATGGGCTTTATGTTCCTCGAAGCCGTAAACCGTGTTGATACCCCTTTGATTGTTGCCTATCTGATCGTTGTCGGTGGCATTTTTGTGATGGTGAATACCCTGGTGGACCTGATCTACGGCCTGATTAACCCAACCGTAAAACTGGCAGGAGGCAGCCAATGAGTGAGTTGCCCATAAATGAAGTCGGCGCACAACAGGCGCCTTCTACCTGGCAGAAGATTCGTCAGTCCAATATCTGGCACAGCTTCGTCAATGACCGTCTGGCCATGGTGGCGGCTTTGCTATTGGCGGTTATGGTCGCTGCGGCCTTGCTGGCACCGGTTATTGCGCCGACCAATCCTTATGATCTTGCCACCATCGATATTATGGATTCCGAGATAGCGCCTTATTGGAGTGAAGAAGGCGACGGGCGATTCTTACTGGGAACAGACTCTCAGGGCCGGGATATGCTGAGCACCATTCTTTATGGTGCCAGAATCTCCATCACCATCGGTTTCCTGGCGGTCTTGCTCCAGGCGTTGCTGGGCATTGTTATCGGTTTGACTGCTGGCTATGTGGGGGGACGGGTTGATGGTTTCCTGATGCGACTGGCAGATATTCAGTTATCGTTCTCCACCATGATGGTGGCCATTGTCGTACTGGCTATTTTTCAGGCCTCCTTTGGATCAGAGTTGTACAGCAAGTTGGCGATGTGGATGCTGATTCTGGTCATCGGTATTGCCGAATGGCCACAGTACGCCCGAACGATTCGTGCATCCGTTCTGGCTGAGAAAAAGAAAGAGTATGTTGAGGCTGCCAGAGTGATGGGCTTTGGCTCCGGGCGTATTATGTTTCGTCATATTCTGCCCAACTGCCTGTCTCCCATCCTGGTGATCTCAACCGTGCAGATTGCCAATGCCATTATCAGTGAAGCTGCCTTGTCTTTCCTGGGGCTGGGGATGCCGGTGTCAGAACCGTCATTGGGCTCGCTGATCTCGAGTGGCTTTGAGTATATTTTCTCTGGCAGCTGGTGGATTACGGTGATCCCCGGTGTCGTTCTGGTGACACTGGTGCTGGTGATTAACCTGCTGGGTGACTGGCTGAGGGATGTGCTTAACCCCAAACTCTACAAGGGTTAAGCAGCAAATTTTTGTCTGGGGTTCAGGGTGCAAACACCCTTTTCCTGCTCAATTGCCAGATCAGAACGCCAGTGAAAACGGTCGCCATCAGCGGGTTAAACCAGCTGGTGGCGCCTGTCACCAGAGTTCTTGAAATATCAAACGCGAACAGAACACCAAGGGCAATCAGACCGGTTGTCCACGTCAGTGTTTTATCTCGCCACTGAAAAGCAGCAGTAGCAAACCAGAAGGCCAGCGTGGTACCGAGAATAATGTAATCGGTATTGACGCTTCTGGGGTTGAACATAACGTGATAGCAGGCAGCAAAACTCAATAAATAAATCAGGCCATTTTTGGTGCCATGACGAACAATGGCATAAAAGCAAGCGGCCCAGGTGATGGCAGCCAGCATGACTTTTATAATGTTCTGCAGACTCTCGGGCACGGAGACGTTAAAAAGCTGTGCGGGAATATTAAAGAAACTGGCCCAGTTGGGGGTTGTGACTCCCAGGTCAACAGCCGAGTGAGCCATTTCAAGAAAATGCTTGTACTGCTCAACTCCGTAGTCCAGCCCAAACATCAGAGGTAATGACAGAAAGGCCAGCAGCATCACCGGCACTCTTAGCCAGAGCGGCCTGAACAATGTGGTTGCCAGCAGGAAAAAGACAATAAAGGTGGGTTTCAGGCTCATAATAAAAGCCAGAATCAGGGCCGCCGAATTCCAGCGTTGCTCTATGATCTGGCTGACTACCAGCATCATGGCGGCAATAAGGACGACATTGAACTGCCCGTTTCGAAAGCCCGAGAAAGCAAGGGGAACCGCTATCAGACTGAATAATCCAAACCGGTTAAAAAGTGTTTCCCCGGAGTATTCCTGAAAGTGCTTCAACAGTCTCAGGCTGGCCCAGGCATAAAGGCCTATGGTAAATAAACGCCATAGCAGGTCGGCAAGAAAAACCGGCAGTTTGGTGACCGGCACAAACAGCACGGCAAAGGTAGGCGTATAGATAAACCCTCCCGGTCCTGAGTAGAGTTTTACCCGGTCGATCCATCGCTCAGCGCCCAGCAGGTAACTGTCCAGCACGGTATGATGGCCCGGTTCCAGGACGACTTTGACAAAGATCAGAATCACCGCCAGACCCCAGAGAAACACTCCGAACAGGGCCGCAGGATGGTTTTTCAGGAGGAGGCTTTTCAGGGGGGGCATGTCCTTCATAAGAGCTCGTTATTTTTTAGAGTTATGTCCGGAAACAAACAGCGTTCACACGGCTGAAAGTCATTTGTTTTTTCCAATGCAGACTACAAAATACGACGAGAATGTCTTTTCTGCCAGTTGTGGGAGTGTTTAATTGACCCTGTTCAATGTAAATGAACAGATTGTCTGCGATCATTGTGGCATATATTGTGGCATATATTGTGGCATCTATTGCAGAGTTGTGAGTCAAAGCAATGTCTAAAGTTCTAATGCTGTTTGCATCCAGCGAAGGTCAGACGCAGAAAATCATCGAAAGGATGCGCTCAATCCTCAACCACAACGGTCACGAGGTGGATACGATTCACCTGGAAGGGTCAACAACCGATATCAGGCTGAAACAATACGATGCGTTTATGCTGGGCAGTTCTGTCCGATATGGCCATCATCACCGGGATTTTTGTCGTTTCGTAGAGCAAAATGCCGGGGCGTTGAACAGCAAGCCCTGCTACTTTTTCTCGGTCAATCTGACGGCCAGAAAGGCTAACAGAATTGAGCCGCACCAAAACCCCTATCTCACCAAGTACCTGCGCAACAGCTCGCTGCAACCCGTTGATGTCGAAGTGTTCGCAGGGGCGTTCAAACTGTCTCGTTACAACTTCTTCCAAAAACAGTTGTTAAGCCTGATCTTCAGGATCAGCGATGGCTCAAGCGCCCCGTCAGAAGATCGTGAGTTCACAGACTGGTGTCGTGTAGAGCGGTTTGCTGAGCGATTGGCTCAGCAACTGGCAGGCGGTCAGTTTTCAGGTTCAAAAGCCAGGGACAGTAACAAAGCAAAACCGTAAACGGCGGGGAGAAAAAGTGACAGGGCTAGAATGATGTAATCCATGTTCATGGTGGTGTACCTGCTGTTATTCTTCTTGTATCGAGAGTTCCACATCCCGTTGTGCTTTTGGTTTATCCGTTAAGACAAGTTGATGAGATCTCTCGAGGCTGTTAGCTGGTATTAATCTACCAGTTTGGGGTGAGGTTTGAAAAGCTTTAAGTGCAGCTTGACAGCCTGAAAACACCGGGAGGCGAACCCTTGACTTGTAAATTTTAAGAAGATATCTTGACCGCAGCGTCTGCAGTACAAAAAAAACTAATAAATAAAAGACGGAAATAGGTATATGGAGTTAGTCAACAGTTTTAGTAAGAGACAAACACTCTCGTCTTTCAGTAACAATCGCCTCGAGTTGATCGCTTTGCTCACAAAGCAATACGGCTTTAGTCGTGTATATTGCTATGAGGATTCCCCCCCCCTTTCTGCTTGATTGCGTTTAGGAAAAATCTTACCCAACGGAACTCCTGAGCTGAATAATAACGAGTTCAAGCTTTGGATTGACGGATTACCATTAATCGAAATTTTTAAAGAAATAATAAAAAAATGAAAGCCAAGAAGATAGAAATGCGCGGAATCTGCAAAACCTTTGCGACAGACTCCGTACAAACCCTGGCCTTACGAGACCTGGATCTCACCATCTATGAAGGGGAGTATGTTTCCGTGTCCGGTCCTTCCGGGTGTGGAAAATCGACTCTGCTGACTTTGATGGGGCTGCTGGATACCCCCTCATCCGGTCAGTATCTGATTGATGGCGTTAATGCCCATCAGCTCAGCCTGTCAGAAGCGGCTGCTATTCGTGCTGAAAAAATCGGCTTTGTCTTTCAGTCCTTTAACCTGATTGATGAACTGACCGTCTTTGATAATGTTGCTTTACCCCTGAGATACCATCGCCAATCTTTCAGCCGTTCCTATATCAAAGAGAGAGTAGAGCACTGTCTTGCCAAGGTTGAGCTGAGTCACCGGGCTGGGCATAAGCCCAATCAGCTTTCAGGCGGTCAGCAACAGCGTGTTGCCATTGCCAGAGCTTTGGTGGCAGAACCCGCAATACTGCTGGTTGATGAGCCAACGGGTAACCTGGATTCCACAAACGGCGATGCGGTTATGGACATGTTGTCACAATTGAACGACGAAGGCTCAACTATCTGCCTGGTAACCCATGACCCCCGTTATGCCGGTATGGCCAAAACAAGACTAAAGCTGAAAGATGGACAGATCAGCACTCCCCATAATGTATCAGCACAAGTCAGGGAGCCTGCTTATGATTGAGCGACGGGTGTCTTCGTTTTGGGCAGAGCTAAAGCTGGCGGCAACCAGTTTACGCAAAGCGCCTGCATACAGCCTGACCGTGGTTGCCACGCTGGGGTTATGTCTGGGTGGGCTGGTTTGTGCCCTGGCACTGGTAAAGCTGATATTTCTTGAACCTCTGCCTTACCCTGAACAGGATAATCTCTATTCAGTACAGGGAACTTATAGTTCAAAGGGGCAGGTCAAAGCTCAAAATGTCAATACTTACCCCGGATTAATGAAAATTTATGAACAGGATGATGTTTTTGAGCAAGTAGCCATGGCGGCTTATACGACACAGGAGCTTAGTAGTCATCCGGAATTACCCGATAGAGTAGTCAGCTTTGTGACACCGGAATATTTTTCTCTGCTTGGAGTTCCTATGGCTCTTGGGAGAGGGTTTGCTGACTCAGAAAAGCCGGGCAGCAACCAGGCAGTAGCGGTTCTCGGTTATGACACCTGGCAGCGTTATTTCAATAGTCAGCCAGACATCATCGGCAAGACGATTGAACTGAATGGTAAAAGCTTCCGGGTAATCGGAGTTATTGGTTCTTCATTCGTAGAACCATCGTTGTATAACAGTGGCCCTGCTGGCAGCGATATCTGGCTGACCTGGGACTATTACATCACCGATGAAGCCGGTCGCAATAACTGGAACAGTGCCAGAGATACCAGGGCAGTACTGGGCAGGCTTCAGCAATCTGTCACCCCTCAGCGTGCAGAACATGCGCTCAATACCGTCTATGAACAGGCAACCAGTTCTCTGGAGTGGATGGAAGATTCATTTCTGGCCAATCTGGTCAAACTTGAAGAACAGACCAGTGGTGCCAGCAGGAATACGGCACTTTTGCTTCTGGCATCGAGCGTTGGATTACTTCTGATTGGTTTTACCAATACAGTCAATCTGGTCATTGCAAGAAGTGCTCAGTTACAACGGCCTCTGGCGATAAGAGCTATTTTCGGGGCGCGGCGCAGTCATTTATTCCATGCCTTATTGGCTGAAAACCTGATTCTGGCCATCCTGATCAGCGTACTGGCTGTTATGGTTTCTAGCCTGGGTTTCCAGTTATTAACCCGGTATGCCAGCGATTATCTGGCCCGGCTCAATGAGCTATCGATTGATAGTGTTATGGTGCTGGTGACATTGGCTATTGCTGTATCCATAGCTGTAGTTTTTTCGTTCATGTCTCTCAGAAGTGTTCGGTACCAATCCCTGGTTTCTCAGGTCCACAGTAGCGGTAAAGGCGTCGGTCGGCAGGTATCGCAATGGGTCAGACAAACTCTGGTTGCCAGTCAGGTGGCATTGGCAGGAGTGTTGGTGGTAGCGTCTATCAGTCTGCTGGTGCCGATGCTGGAAGTGATTTCACGACCTACTGGGCTTGATCTGACCAATCTGGTTCACCTGAAGGTCAGCCCGGATAATAAAGCGAACTCGCCTGCTGTTTCCCAGCAAATTCAAGAGGCTTTGCTCAAACATCCGATGGTTGCAGAATCGGCTACTTCATTTGGCAATCCACTATCGTACCCTGATTATTTTACAGTGGAACGGTTTGCTGGTGATTTGCAGCCCGTAAATAGAGTACAAAGAAATATTGTCAGTAATGAGTATCTGGCTGTCATTGGGCAGACTCTACTATTGGGCAGAAACTTTACTCAGGATGAAGTCAGAGATCGTGCTCGTGTTGCTATTGTTTCAAAAGATCTGGCTAAGGAGCTGTACCCTGATGAATCGGCAATAGGCAAGAGCTTGAACCTGAAATACACTGATCTCCAATTTCGAATTGTAGGTATCGTGGATCGTTTAACCTCACCATCCTCTACTGGATCATTGCAGAATTTTGTTCTGATGCCTGGGTATGGCGCACTGACGATTTATCATACGACACTGCAGTTTGCGGTGCGAATGAAATCTGGTCAGCAGTTAACTGACCATGAATGGAAAGTTTTCCTCAAAGACATTGATCCGGGGCTGAGATTGAGCGATGCAGTTGCAATGTCAAGCTGGCGCTTGCAGCAGCTGAACCAGGAAATCACGACTGCTGTCATCAGCCTGTCATTGACCCTGCTTTCCCTGCTGCTGGCAGCTGTTGGTATCTATGGAGTGGTCAGTTATAACACCAGTTTGCGTCGCTTCGAGATAGGCGTCCAGATGGCATTGGGAGCAAGTCCCACAGTCATTGTAAAGGGGGCTTTGCTTAACACTATAAAGCCAATGCTGGCGGGTGGTCTGATCAGTGTACTGTTGAGTGGGCTGCTTTATAGTATTGTACGACAATATTCAGACGAACTTTTGGTTGTGCAAATTTTCCCCATATTGTGTGCAGCTGTGCTTATTTTTACGGTGTCACTTTTCTCGACCTGGTTACCCGTCAGGCCGTTGGCTACACGTTGGCCTGTTGCCAGCCTGCGTACACAATAATCAGTTTTTTGGCAGAAAGGCAGACCTGAGTTAGGACGTTAAAAATGGATATTCCAGTTGAAGATAAAAAAACAAAACTGACTGGTCACTGGAAGTGGCTGCTAGCGTTTCTGGCTGTAGTTTTTGTTATTGTCTGGCAGTGGTCTAAACCTGCCAGCAGTGAAACCTTACAGCGTAAAGATTTGATTTTGGGTGAAGTGAATCAGGGGGATTTTACGGTCGGGATTGAGGCCTACGGTACTCTGGTATCTAATCGGCAAAAAAGGCTGACCTCAAGGACTGCCGCCACTGTCGATGAGATTTACCTGAAGCCGGGAGCCATAGTTGAACCCGACAGTGCCATTCTTCAGCTGGGAAACCCTGACCTGTTGCAAGACCTGGAACGAGTTGAGCAGGACTTGATACAGGAACAGGCCAACCTGAGAATGATTCGGCTGAACAATAGCCGGGAGTTGATGGCTGAAGAGGCGAGCCTGGCGCAACTCAAGGCCGACTATGAAACCGTACGCTTCAGGCTTAATGCTGAGGAAAGACTGATTGAAAGCGGAACGATTTCCCGTCTTACCTATAACACCACGCGACTGAAAGAGAGGCAGTTGGCTGAGCGTGTGAAAATCCTGACAGGACAAAGGGAGCAGTTGCTTCTGGTTCACCAGGAAGCCCTGAAGATTCAGCAAGAGAAAATCAAGCAGGCCAATGGAGCCCTGAAATCATTACGAAATAAGGTCGAACAGCTTACCGTCAGGGCAGGTATCCAGGGCGTTCTTCAGGAGTTGCCTGTGGTGCTGGGTCAGAGTGTTAGCGCTGGGGAAACTCTGGCCGTTGCCGGGAGTACCTCTGATCTGGTTGCCAAAATCAAAGTCCCCCAAACACAAGTGGAAAAAGTAACCGTTGGACTTCCGGTACAAATAGACAACCGTCGTGAGACGGCAACCGGCAAAGTGACTCGAATCAGCCCGAAAGTGATTGAAGGAACAGTCACCGTTGAAGTAGCATTTGACGATCTGCCACCCACAGGTTCCAGGCCGGACCAGTCTGTCTCAGCCGACATTATTGTTGACACCGTAGAAGATGCCTTGTTCATCGAAAGGCCAGTCAATGCTGTCGCTCATTCACAGCGCGAATTGTTCAAGTTGGACGACAGCAAAGAGCTGGCAAACAGTACCGTGATTTCATTCGGTGTTGAGAGTGGTCGCCATATTCAGATTGTGGCCGGTGCCAGTGATGGCGAGATGTTGATTCTCAATGATGTCCATCGAAGTGTCGATTCTGACCAGGTGGTGATTGTCAACTGAGATCCTTTTAAAAGCCATAATTTAGTAGGCTCAAAATGTCGTTTGATAAACAGCAACTGCCCAGTAAGGAAAACGCTTTGAAAGGGCGTAAGCAAGCGATGGAAGTGCCTGCGGAACATTATGTTAACGGCCATTCTCTTGTGCCACCTTTCCCTGCTGAGCTGGAGGTGGTCTATGTCGGTATGGGCTGTTTCTGGGGGGCCGAAAGGCTGTTCTGGAAACAGGCTGGCGTCTGGACGACGGCAGTCGGTTATGCGGGAGGTTATACGCCTAACCCGACCTATGAAGAAGTTTGTACTGGTGGCACCGGTCACGCTGAAGTGGTCATGATAGCTTTTGATCCGGGCGTTATCCCCCTGAAAGCCCTGCTGAAACTGTTTTGGGAGTCTCATGACCCTACCCAGGGCATGAAGCAGGGTAATGACCGGGGCACTCAGTACCGCTCTGCGATTTATACCACTTCCGATGAGCAGGGTAAGAAAGCCCGTGAATCCATGGCTCACTATCAGGCAGCATTGAACGAAAGCGGCAAAGGCAGTATTACCACAGAAATTGTTGATGCCCCGGTCTTTTATTATGCCGAGGCTTATCATCAACAATACCTGGCCAAGAATCCGGAAGGGTACTGTAGTCTGGGAGGGACTGGAATTTGCCTGCCGCCTGGCTCCTAGCTCCGATTTCGACTCATCGCCCTCACCAGAAACCGGGTAGGATTCAAATGATCCAGAAGGTCAGAGGCAACCGGTGAGCACTCGCCATTCATCTGTGCTGCCAGCAGTTCTCCCGATAGCGGTGCGGTAATCAATCCTCTGGAGCCGTGACCGGCATTGATATACAGACCCTTCAGGTATCGGGGAGGCTGGCTGAATGGGTGCTTCATGTTCTTGCGGAGCATGGCAAACTCATTCAGAAAGTCTTCCCGGTCAACAATGGCCCCCACCGCCGGCATGTAGTCAGGTGTCGTGCAACGAAAGCTGGCCCTGCCTCCCAGAATGTTGGCCTGCTCCCCTCCCAGGGCCCGGTAGAGTTCAGGCGCACAGTCTTTTTGCATCGCCAGGTTTTTCTGGTGACCTTCTGTAAGAACCTCAGCCGAGTCACTGTCAAAATCGAAAGTGGCGCCAATGGTGTGACGACCATAGGCGGCAGGTGCTGCATAGCCTTCGCCGCAGACGGTTGTTTTTAGTAGTGCGCTGTCGTCAGTACAGCCGATCTCGGTGATTTGCCCTCTGATGTTTTTCAGTGGAATAAAGTTCAGTGCAGGTAATTGGCTGGATGCTTTAGCACAGGCAATGATGACATTGCGGGACTGTATTGTCTGGGGAGCGCCGTCACTCATCAGGTTTAGAGTCCAGCCATCAGCTTCATATTCCAGAGACTCCAGCCTGGTATTCGAAACGACTTTGATATTGCTGTGGTTGGCCAGAGTCTGACAGAACAGGGCAGGGCGAACCCAGCCCGCATCCGGGAAATACAGACCATCGTGATCCAGTGGTATGCCAGCGATTTTGGAAAGCTGATGGCCGGGCAGGAAGCTAAGAAAGTCTTCGGGAAAATGCCGGGCAAGATCCTGATGGCGTTTTTTAACCTTGTCATTGATAGCAAGTTGCACGACACCGGATTGTTGCCAGAGTTCCGGTTGCTTGCTGGCAAAAGAGCCCAATAAATGGATAGAGTACAGGTAGCCCTGGGTAATAAATCGACTGAGTGGCGTTTTATTGGCCGACAACTTGGTGTAAAGAATCCCCTGAGGATTACCAGATGCCTCCATGGCCAGGGCCTGATGTTGCTCGATCAGAGTGACTTGCCAACCCCTTTCGGCAAGGGCTCTTGCCGTGCTACAGCCTACCAGTCCGCCACCGACGACGATGGCGTTTTGAATCGTGCCATTGTTACCATGCTGAGAAGGATTATGAAACCATAGCGGCCTGGTCTTTTGTTTTTTGGCGGTTTGAGTCAGCCTGCCTTTGATCATATCCCGTTTGTGCCCGAAGCCGTCGCTTTTTTCGACACTGAAGCCCGCCTGAGTGAGACCGTCCCTGACCATTCTAGCTGCCGTAAAGGTTGCGAAGGTGGTGTCCGGGTGGCTTTTGGCGGCCATCGTCGTGAACAGTTCCGGCTGCCACATTTCAGGGTTTTTTGCCGGGCTGAAGCCATCGAGAAACCAGGCATCCACCCGGCCTTCCAATTCTGGCAGGGTATTCAGCACGTCGCCCATGCACAGCGTCAGTTTTACTCTGCCATCTGCGAAGCTGAAATGCTGATGTCCTTCAATGGCGGGCATATAGCATTCAACAAGTAGAGTCGTGTATTTTGCCAGCTCAGGAAACATCGAGAGTGCTTTCTGGAGATCATTACAAGACAGTGGATACTTTTCGGTTGATATAAAATGCAGTCTTGCCGACTCAGGTGCTTCATTATCGAAACAGGCCCAGGCACAGAGAAAGTTGAGCCCTGTGCCAAAGCCGGTTTCTCCAACCGTAAAGCTTTCATTCTGATTCAAAGCGGCAAAACGCTTGGGTAGATCGTTTCCCTCAATAAATACGTGCCGGGTTTCCTCGATGCCTGAAGCGGTAGAAAAGTAAATATCATCAAATGCGGTGGATGCAGGTTGGCCGTTCTCTTTCCATTCAAGGTCTGCATGAGTCACGGGGCGCTTTAAGTGCTGCTGTTGAAGGGGGGCGTCTTTTTTGCTCATGCAGGGTCTCTAATCAAGGGTGGAAGAACCAGCAGGAATCCCCTGCGATCCAGCCGATGTGAGGGTTGTTGGTTGACCGCGAATCTACCGCTGGCCAGTGAGGTTGTCAATTGATGCAGGATGCGGGCTCCTTTCCAGTCTGTAATCTTCAGGAAAGTTTCAGGCAATGCTCAGCTTTCATAATCAACCCGGTGCTTAACCTCCCAGCCTCCACACATAATAAGGATAAAGTCCATGAAATCGTCTAACAAAAAGTCACTGTCACCCTTTGTAGTTTTGCCATCAGCATTGGCTTTGGCCTTAATGAGCCATCAGGCAGTCGCTAACGAATCTACCTCTGATGCGGGCTATTATGGTTCTCTTGGTTTTCTGTCTGCCAATGTTAAGGCAGAAGGTATGGAGAATAGTCTGCGACCTGGCATCGGAAGTTTCGTTGAAGGCGATGATAAGGATAAAGCGAATACTTACTCACTGGCTCTGGGATATGACTTTGGTAATAACTGGCGTCTCGAAGGTGAATACACTGCCACTCAGGAAGTGCATTTTACCAGTGATTCCAGTACTTTCGCGGGTAGTCTGAATAATCACTATGCGGATGCTCAACGTGTTATGTTCAACGTCTATCGAGATATGGAGATCGGCGCTGGCTTTTCTGCTTATGCCACGGGCGGGCTGGGTGTCGCGAAAATTGAATCCAGCGGCTGGCAGGGTGTTCCATCACGCCAATATCATAACAACACAGACACCAATCTGATTTATGCAGTGGGTGTGGGTGTCGGCTATGAGCCCATCAAAAATGTGAACTTCTCGCTGGGTTATCGCTATGTTGACCTGGGTAAGGTAGAGAGCGGCATGAATGCTTTTGTAAACTCAAGAGGTCTTCAGGACGAGCAACTGCGTGCCCATCTTTATTCCAGTGAATACTCACTGACTGCCCGTTATTCATTTTAAAGGGATGATTGTCGTATAACCAGGGAAAGCTAAGGCGTATTCCCTGGTTATGAGCAGTCTGGGCGCCTCAGGAAGCCGACTGGATTATATGCGACAGTGTTTGCAGACAAGTCTCCCGCTTTACTTTTTCAAACAGTTTGCGGGCGTTGTCAGAACTTTTGCTCATCATGCTCAGCCACTGTTTCAGTCTGCCATCCAGATAGCGCCTGGGGTTGTTGATGAAATAAGGGTGTTCCTGCTCCGGGTGTGCCGGGGCAGAGACCACTTTTTCGGTAAACCTCTGGATCAGTAACAGAGAGCGGGTCCAGCGTTCTTCCTGACACGGGTTGTGTTGACTGGCGACAATGGCCGCAGGCAGATCCGGATCACGCAGAATACCCCGGCCAATCATAATGTCCTGACAGCCAGACACTTCCCGGCAGCGTTGCGCATCCTCGATTTTGAAGATATCACCATTCGCCACCAGCGGAATGGACAGTGCTTCTCGCAGCTGAACCAATTCCTGCCAGTGGGCAGGGGGTTTATAACCCTGAAGTTTGGTTCTGGCATGAACCGCCAGAGAGTTTGCGCCAGCACTTTCTATGGCCCGGGCATTTTCCAGGGCAAGGTCGCTATCCAGATAGCCCAGTCTCATTTTGGCGGTGACGGGCACTTGCGCAGGAACCGCGTTGCGCACCGCTGAAACAATCTCATAAATAAGTTCGGGTTCTTTCAGGAGGACTGCGCCTCCTTTATGGCGATTCACGGTTTTAGCAGGACATCCAAAGTTCAAATCCACCCCCAGTGCCCCAAGCCGGGCAGCTTTGGCGGCATTGTAGGCCATCATCTGCGGATTATTGCCAAGAAACTGAATATGAACAGGTGTTCCGCTTCGGGTGCGACAGCCGTGCTTGAGTTCCGGGCAGATCCGGTGAAAGGTTTGTGTCGGCAACCGGGTGTCCGTGATACGGATAAATTCTGTTACACACAGGTCAATGCCGCCAGCCTCAGTCAGCAGTTCCCGCAGCAGGTAATCAACGACACCTTCCATGGGGGCCAGGGTTATAGTGCTCATGGATGAAAAGGATATGGCTCTTGGGCAAACGCAGTAATCTAACAGAAATCCCTGGTTTTTGCTTTACTTTCGATTTTTTCAGTAAGTTGCAGGGAGATGATTTGACAGCAATCGCTTAAGCAGTTAAATATCCCAGTCATCTTTTGTCTGGATTGGAATATTCTCAATGAAATATAAAACACATGTCGTACCCGTCAAAAAGAACATAGCACTGGTGGCTCACGACAAAAAGAAGGAAGAGCTGGTGGAGTGGGCTCTGCGTCATCGTGATGAGCTGGCCAATCATCAGTTGTATGCCACTGGCACCACCGGTGGCCTTCTGGAAAAGACGCTGTCTCTGCCCATTAAAAAGTTTATCAGTGGCCCTTTGGGTGGCGATCAGCAGGTTGGTGCCTTGATCTCTGAAAGCAAGCTGGATCTGTTGGTATTTTTCTGGGATCCCTTTGAGTCCCAGCCCCATGATCCAGACGTGAAAGCGTTGCTGAGAATTGCCGCGGTCTGGAATATCCCGGTGGCCTGTAACCAAAGCTCTGCTGAGTTTATGTTTTCTTCAGACATGATGGGCCAGAGTCACGAAAGAAAGATTCCGGATTATGAGCGCTATCTGAAGTCCAGGTCTTTTTAACGATTTGCCAACGGCTGACAATGACTGTTTTGGCTGATGGTTCCGAAAAAGAACCCACGAAAAATTGCCCGTAAAAACACTACGGGCAATTAATTCATGATGTGATTCCGGGAAGCTGACGATCCTTTATAAGCTGGTCGGATCCAGACTTTCATTGGTGACAGTCGGCTCGTAGTGGCGACGTTTTTTGTAAGTCACCTTGGGCGAGCATGAAGTCTTTTGCTCTTCAATGAGACCTTGGCACTCAATAGGTTTCTGAGGCGTTGTTCTGATTGCGTAATTTTGATGTCGAGTTAGAGGTTGCCTGACCGGCTCCGGCTGGAAACTCAGTTCATCATTGTTGAAATGATCGCTCTCGCTGGTCGGCAAGTCTTGATCCTGACCCTCCGATTCCTGCATATTCAACCGCATTCTATAAGGGTGTCCATAGCCTCTTCTTCTGCGGGGCTTATGTGACTTTGGCTCAGGTGGTTTTAAGCCGGTAAATTGTTCGTAAACAGTGGCGTAAATATATTTGCTCACTACTACCTCCAAAGGAGATTTATCCCAGAAAATTAGATTGTTTATTAGTGATACGATGGTATTAAATCTCCATTAATGCATGAATAGGTAACAGTACCTAAATGAAAAGACGTTACCTGAGAACCTGACGAACCCAAGACTGTCCGACGATTAAATCCGACAGGCTCCCAGGGGGCAGGCTAAAAACGGAGTGTTGGGTCGGTTACTTAACGACACATTAACAACTTATGGCCATTATGTATGACCAGGGCTGGTGTGAAGTTTCTTCAGCGGCGCGCTAATGTTTGGAGGCAATGATAGCAGTCGAACATTTTTAAGGTTGTTTATTTAAATAATATTTTTGAATTTTGAGAAAATGTTAATAACTAATTAATTAAATTGGACTTAATAAAAGTCTATTTGCAAATATTATCCGTTTTAAAGTTGATTTTATTATATGCCCATTGTCGTAATGCCTCAGTCAGTTTCAAATAAGTACTCAGGTGTTCATGACTTTTTCGTTAATCGGGGGTATTACTGTCTCCTGGTTAGGCTCGTCTCTGTGCAGGGTGTGCTATCATATCGACCATTCAGTTTATAATCGTCGTATAAATGGTTCGCGAATAGCTGTTTTAATAAGTATTTGGCACAGTGGTGGAAAGTAATTAGTTAATATATTCTGTAACTCAACAAACGACAGTTTTTATCGGACGGAAAGGTAGTCCGCTGACACCGCTATGCGAGATATCTGTATTGTAACAAGTGGCAGATATCATTTTTTGACATAGCTCAACACAAATACACATTTCCTTTCTGTTTGGTTAGATACTTAATTTTTTGCCATAAAAATGCGCCGTGGAAGTGACCGGTCTGTTTTTATGGTTATACAGATTTTCCAACAGCAGGAGCTGCGATCAATGAGCACTCAAGCCAAAGAACTACCAGCAGGATGGGCAGGATTTGCCCAAGGTGAATGGACCGAAAATATCAATGTTCGGGATTTTATCCAGAAAAACTATACCCCTTATGAAGGGGGTGACGACTTCCTTGCCGATGTCACCGAAGCTACCCGTCGTCTCTGGGACGATGTTATGGAGGGTATCAAGGAAGAAAACCGCACCCACGCCCCGATTGATTTTGATCACGATCTGCCTTCCACCATTACCTCACACAAAGCCGGGTATATTCAGAAAGATCTGGAAAAGATTGTCGGTCTTCAGACTGACAAGCCTCTGAAGCGGGGTATGATTGCCAATGGTGGTATCCGCATGGTGGAAACTTCCTGTGAAGTCTACGGGAAGAAGCTGGATCCCATGGTGAAGAAGATCTTCACTGAGTACCGCAAAACCCATAATGCCGGTGTCTTTGATATTTACACGCCTTCTATTCGTAACTGTCGTAAGTCCGGTGTGATTACCGGTCTGCCAGACGCCTATGGTCGTGGACGTATTATCGGTGACTACCGTCGTATTGCTCTGTACGGCATTGATCGTCTAGTTGCAGACAAGAAAGTACAGCATGGCCAGCTGGATTCTGCGCTGGAGTCTGGCGAAAACCTGGAGCAGACTATCCGACTGCGTGAAGAGATCATGGAACAGATCCGTGCCCTGATGCAGATAAAAGAGATGGCGGCCAGTTATGGTTGCGATATCAGTCAACCTGCTGTCTCTGCTCAGGAAGCGGTTCAGTGGACTTACTTTGCTTACTTGGCGGCGGTTAAATCCCAGAACGGTGCAGCCATGTCTCTGGGTCGTACAGCGACTTTCCTGGACGTTTATATCCAGCGTGACCTGGAAGCGGGCAAAATCACGGAAGTGGATGCCCAGGAACTGATCGACCATTTCGTCATGAAACTGCGTATGGTTCGTTTTCTGCGTACCCCTGAGTACGACGAACTGTTCTCCGGCGATCCTATCTGGGCGACAGAGTCCATCGGTGGTATGAGCCTGGATGGTCGTACGCTGGTGACTAAAAACAGCTTCCGTTTCCTGCATACCCTTTACACCATGGGCCCCTCACCAGAGCCTAATATTACCGTGCTCTGGTCCGAGGCTCTGCCACAGGGCTTTAAAGAATTCTGTGCCAAGGTATCCATTGATACCAGCTCCATTCAATACGAGAATGACGATCTGATGCGTCCGGACATGGACAGTGATGATTACGCCATTGCCTGCTGTGTATCGCCTATGATTGTCGGTAAGCAGATGCAGTTCTTTGGTGCCCGTGCCAACCTGGCCAAAACACTGTTGTACTCCATCAACGGTGGTGTCGATGAAAAACTGAAGATTCAGGTTGGTCCCAAGGTAGCTCCAATCACAGATGAGGTGCTGGATTTCGATACGGTTTATGCCAGCATGGATCGTCTGATGGATTGGTTGGCGACTCAGTACGTAGCAGCACTGAATGCCATCCATTACATGCATGATAAGTATTCCTATGAAGCCTCCCTAATGGCTCTTCATGACCGCGATATTGTGCGTAACATGGCGACTGGTATTGCTGGCCTGTCCGTTGCTGCGGACTCTTTGTCGGCGATCAAGTACGCTAAAGTGAAACCGGTTCGTGACGAAGATGGTATTGCCGTAGACTTTGAAATCGAAGGCGACTATCCGAAGTTTGGTAACAACGAAGAGCGTGTCGATGCGATTGCCTGTGAGCTGGTAGAGACCTTTATGAAAAAGGTGGCATCACACAAAATTTACCGTGATGCGATCCCAACCCAGTCTATCCTGACTATTACCTCTAACGTGGTTTATGGTAAGAAGACCGGTAATACGCCAGATGGTCGTCGTGCAGGCCAACCATTTGGTCCGGGCGCTAATCCAATGCATGGTCGTGATACCAGTGGTGCGGTAGCGTCACTAAGCTCTGTGGCTAAACTGCCATTCTCTTATGCGAAAGACGGTATTTCCTATACCTTTTCTATTGTGCCAAAAGCACTGGGTAAGGATGAACTCGGTCGTCGTCGCAATCTGGTGGGTCTGATGGATGGTTACTTCCATCATGAGGTTGAGCGGGAAGGTGGTCAGCACCTGAACGTGAATGTTATGAACCGTGAGATGCTGGAAGATGCTGTGGAAAATCCAGACAAGTATCCTTCACTGACCATTCGCGTATCCGGCTACGCCGTTCGTTTTAACTCTTTGACCCCCGAGCAACAAAGAGACGTCATTGCTCGAACCTTTACAGCAACTCTGTAATTTTTTTGGGTATTGAGTGAAGGAAGGCCGGCACTATGCCGGCCTTCTTTATGGGATTTTTCCGAGCTTTTGGTATTCGTCTATTTGAGTTGAGGTCAGTTATGGCAATTGGACGCGTTCATTCCATGGATTCATTCGGAACCGTCGATGGCCCCGGTATCCGCTATGTGGTCTTTATGCAGGGCTGCCTGATGCGATGCCGCTATTGTCACAACCGGGACACCTGGGATCTTCGTGAAGGTGGGGAGCTGAAAAGTCACGAAGAAGTGTTTCGGGAAATCAAAAAAGTTAAAAACTTTCTTTCAGGCGGCGTGACGGTAACCGGCGGTGAGCCTATTTTGCAGGCTGATTTTGTCGCCGACCTGTTTGCAGAGTGTCGTAAGGAAGGTATTCATACTTGTCTGGATACCAATGGTTTTGCCAAGCACATTAACGACGATGTTATACGTCTGTTAAACAATACTGATCTTGTGCTGCTGGATATTAAGCACATGGATGAAGAAATGCATCATAAGTTGACCTATGTCACCGGCAGCCATACTCAGCATTTTGCGCACTATCTGGCAGAGATTAACAAGCCGGTCTGGATTCGATATGTCGTCGTCGATGGTTATACGATTGACCCACAGTACGCTGGTATGTTGGCTGAGTTTATTGAACCCATGAAGAACGTTGAGAAGGTTGAGATACTGCCTTACCACAGTCTGGGGGTGCATAAATGGAACTTATTAAACGACACTTATGAGTTGGAAAAGGTAACTCCTCCTACTCAGGAGCAGCTTGAACGGATCCGGGATGAGTTTACTTCGAGAGGGATTGTGGCGGCCTATTAAGAAAGGAAGTTGAGCTGGCAATGGCCTTGCCGACAAGGGCAAGGCCATGGAATCAGGTGTTAGTTAAATAACCTGTTTTCCTGTTCCTGAACGAGAATAAAAGTAGTTCGCTTGGTCAGCTCTTTCAGGGTTGCCGCGCCTACGTAGGTGCAGGTGGAGCGAACGCCGCCGAGAATGTCCTGCACAGTGCCTTCGACAGGGCCGCGATAAGGAATCTTAACGGTTTTGCCTTCAGGAGCACGGTAATTAGCCACTCCGCCAGAGTGCTTGTCCATAGCTGTTTCAGAACTCATTCCGTAGAACAGTTTGAATTTCTCGCCGTCTTCTTCCACTTCTTCGCCAGCGGATTCGTCGTGACCGGCAAACATGCCGCCAATCATGACAAAGTCGGCACCACCGCCAAAGGCTTTGGCAACGTCGCCTGCACAGGTGCAGCCACCGTCAGAGATAATCTGACCACCAACACCGTGAGCGGCGTCAGCGCATTCGATGGTAGCAGACAGCTGTGGGTAGCCAACACCGGTTTTCACACGGGTGGTACATACGGAACCGGGTCCGATGCCTACCTTAACGATGTCAGCACCTTTCAGAATCAGTTCTTCAACCATTTCACCGGTGACGACGTTACCGGCAATAATGACCTTATTGGGGTGATGCTTACGAACTTTGGCAACATATCGAACAAAGTGTTCGGAGTAGCCATTGGCAACATCAATGCAAATAAAACGCAGGTTGTCGCTTAGTGCCAGGATGTCGTTGAGTTTGGTGAAGTCAGCATCAGATGTGCCGCTGCTCACCATGACATGGTTTTCAATGCCAGCAGGTGCGTTGTCCAGGAATGCCCGCCATTCTTCGATGGTGTAGTGTTTGTGCACGGCGGTCAGCATCTTGTGCTCGGCCAGTGCCAGGGCAATAGAGAAAGTGCCTACGGTGTCCATATTGGCAGCAATGACAGGGACGCCAGTCCACTCCTGACTGGTGTGAATAAATTTGAAGGTACGTTCCAGGCTGACCTGGGACCGGCTCTTCAGGGTTGAACGCTTGGGTCTGAACAGAACATCTTTAAAACCCAGCTTGATATCAGCTTCAACACGCATAACTTTCCCGTTAGACCTTTTTACAGGTTAAAGACTTTTTACAGGTTAAAGACTAGTTTTCAGATTAAGGACTTAGTCTTCGACAGGTGGATGACAAGGGAAGTGTACAAGCGGCAGGATTTTGGAGGCTCCTATAAGAGACCGGTGACCCGGAAAGCGCACGCACTTTCTATGCCTATACCGGGCGATTATACAAAAACAGATATTGAGGTCAAAGGTGGGTTTTCCGAAGCGTGTTTTCAGGTGGGGTGTTCCCTCGCAGATCGAGGGAACGAGTTGCCGGGGAGGCTAATCAATCAAATCCTGAATCTTGGTTTTAATCAGGTCAATAGCAATCCTGTTCTTGCCCCCGTGGGGAATGATCAGGTCGGCGTGCTGGCGGGCAGGCTCAATAAATTGCAGGAACATGGGGCGTACTGTTTCCAGATATTGCCTGATGACCGAATCCACATCACGGCCTCGTTCGACAATATCCCGCTTCAGTCGTCTGATCAGGCAGATGTCCAGTGGCGTGTCCATATAGAAACGAAGGTCAAAGGTCTCCCGGACCTGCGGACAAGTAAACAACAGAATGCCTTCAATCAAAATAACCCGGGCAGGTAGAACCCTGCGGGTCTCCTGTTTACGGTTATGCACGGTGTAATCGTACAGTGGCACATCCACCGTCTGACCTTCTTTCAACTGCTGCATGTGCGCCAGCATCAGGTCATGATCCATAGAATCGGGATGGTCATAGTTTGTCTGAACCCTTTGCTTCATGGTCATGTGCGTCTGATCTTTGTAGTAAGAATCTTCAGAGATGACGCACACATGCTGGGACTGAAGCTCTTCGACCAGTGTATTGGCCAGCAGGCTTTTACCGGAAGCGGAGGCACCGGCAATGCCCACCAGGATAGTTTTTTGTTTCAGCATTTATACTCCATTACCGGTCTCTATCGACAGGTTGAGGGCGACCCTGTTCATCAATGGCCACAAAGGTGAAGATGCCTTCCGTCACTTTAATACGTTGCTGATGACAAGGCATTTTCGTGATCCAGACTTCCAGTCTGATTCGCATAGAGGTGGTGCCAACGCGAAGAATTTCGGCATAACAACAGACGACATCACCAACTTGCACCGGCTGGTGAAAGGACATGGATTCAATGGCGACCGTCGAAATCCGGCTGAAACTTCTCTGCTTGGCAGCAATACCACCGGCAATATCCATTTGTGACAATAGCCAGCCACCGAAAATATCACCGTTAGGATTGGTGTCTGCGGGCATGGCGAGCGTTCTGAGCATCAGCTCGCCTCGTGGCTCGAGCATGAGGGGATCTCCAGTGAGCACGAAAAAAATCTGGCGCAAATCCTAAAAGCCTTGGTCGGCCATGTAAACAATAAGTCGCACATTTTATGACGTTTTCCCTTGAATAGAATATTATTCTGCCCCGTGATGTTTTTGATTGATATAAGGATGCTATGAGCACTCGAACTCTCTCTAACCCAAGCCAGCTGGTGATTCGTAACAGTGAATGGCTGAGCTGTAATAAAATGCTTGTGCTGGGGATGCCCGCTGATGGGCTGGGAAGAGAAATGCTTCAGGAAGGCATTACAGAACAAATCTGTGGGCTGACCCGGGACTTTGCCGTCTACAGAACCCTTAACAAAGACTGGTCTGAAAACAGCCAGTTGACGCTTCACTACGGGCCTGTGGTGGAACCGACAGCAGACCGGTTTGATGGCGTGCTGATTTTCCTGCAAAAGAGCAAACCGCTGATGGATTTCTGGTTGGCAATGATTACACCTTTATTAAAAGAGGAGGCTGTCGTCTGGCTGACAGGTGAGAACAATGAAGGCATCAAGTCCTGGCGCAAACGACTGAGGCAGCATTTTTCTGAAGTTAAAAATATGGATAACGCTCGTCACTGTAGTCTGATCGAAGCTTCAGGAGTTCTGAACAATGACACCGAATTTTCTGAGTCTGATCATTACAGTGCCTATGAGCTCAACGTTCGTGGCATCACTTTACCTCTATTCTCGCTGCCCGGAGTATTCAGTCATGGACGTGTTGATGTGGGCACAGCCGTTCTTCTCGATACGTTTGAGAACTGCACGGCCAGACGGGTTCTCGATTTTGGTTGTGGTGCTGGCGTGGTAGCCGCTTTTCTTGGACAGCTGAATTCCGATGCTCATTATACGCTGGTGGACTCCGACGCCCTGGCTCTGGAAAGTTCATCTCGTACCCTGCAGGAAAATAACGTAAAGCATTTTAATGTGTTGGCCAGTGATGGTTTATCTGAAATCAGTGGCGAGTTCGACCTGATTGTTTCCAACCCTCCTTTTCATCAGGGGGTTAAGACCCATTATGCCGTGACGGAACAGTTTCTTGCCCGCTCTGCTGACTTGCTGAAGAAAGGAGGGGAGCTGCGTATTGTTGCCAATAGCTTCCTTCGTTATGAGCCGATCATCAAACAGGCTTTTGGTGATTGTAAGACCCTGGTCGTAAAAAATGGTTTTTCAATTTATCAGGCGTTCAAGCGATGATTGAAATAACACCTATATAATTTTTTCGTATAAAAAGTGATTAAAATATTATTTCAGTTATAAATAGTGAGGCTGATAATCTGCACCTTCGATTTTGGGCGGGCATGATAAGTGCGTAGCCCACAGCTTTTCTCAGGGGGGAGAACTTATGTTCGGTCTTACATTCAAAAAAACCATAACAACCGCCATTCTGGCAACGTCTGTAATGCTGGCAGGTTGCTCTGAAGATAAGACTGCAAAGACCCAGACAGGCACCGACGAATTAAAGACTTCTGTCGTCAAAGTTGGGATGTCCGGCACCTATTATCCGTTCACTTTTATGGAACAGGGTGAACTGAAAGGATTTGAAGTTGATCTCTGGAATGAGATCAGCCATCGCCTGAACAAAGAGGTGGAGTTTGTGACGGCTCCCTTCTCTGGCCTGTTTGGTATGCTGGAAGCCGGTCAGCTGAACACGATTGCCAACCAGATTACGCTGACTGAAGCCCGTGCTGAGCGATATGCTTTCTCGGAGCCTTATGTTTACGACGGTGCCCAGATAGCAGTCCATGAGGACAATAATAACATCCAGTCCATTGATGACCTGGCAGGCAAGAGAGTCGCGGTGAACCTGGGTTCTAACTTCGAAGCGATCCTGCGTCAGAATGACCCGGAGCAGAAAATCAAGGTGGTGACTTACGACACCGGCATTGAGCAGGATGTGGTGCTGAAACGTTCCGATGCTTTTGTTATGGATCGGGTCAGTGTCATGGCCCTGATTGATAAGTCTGATTTGCCACTGAAGTTAGCCGGTGAACCCATTGAGACCCTGAAAAACGCCATGCCTTTTGTTAATGATGAAGCAGGGCTGGCGTTGAGAGATCAGGTCAACTCTGCTTTGGATGCCATGGCCGAAGACGGAACCCTGGCGACGATTTCAGGCAAATGGTTTGGTGGCGACATTACCGCCAAACCAGCCGGATAATCTCTCCATCCATTACGGGTTAAAAACGGTATTGGCATGATGGATTTTGAATACACCGTCGGGATGCTGCCGACGGTCGCCATGAATCTGGATACGACATTTTATATGACCCTGGCTGGTCTGCTGTTGTCCCTGTCTCTGGGTCTTGTGCTGGCGCTGGTGAAAATTACCCGACCCTTTTATCTCCATTACGTGGCTGACCTGTATATCTCTTTCTTCAGGGGATCACCGCTGCTGGTTCAGCTTTTCCTGTTTTACTATGGCCTGCCACAATTGATACCTGCGCTTGCGGGTATGCCGGCCATAGCGGCTGTCATCATTGGTCTGGGTCTGCATTTTGCGGCCTATATGTCAGAAAGTATGAGGGCGGCCATTATCAGTATTCATTCCGGGCAGATGGAAGCTGCCTTGAGTGTGGGGATGTCCAGGGCCCAGGGGATGAAAAGAATTATTCTGCCCCAGGCAGCGAGGGTGGCTTTTCCCGGATTGATGAACAATGGCATTGATCTGCTCAAGAGTACATCGCTGGCCTTTACCCTGGGGATTGTTGAAATCATGGCCAGGGCTCAGATGGAAGCCGCCAGCAGTTTCCGTTTTTTCGAAAGCTACCTGACTGTGGCGCTGATTTACTGGGTTGTGGTGTTGCTATGCACCTGGTTCCAGAAATGGGCTGAAGCTCGTCTCAATCGTGCCTACGTTTAAGTGGCTGCCGAATCTACGACGCCGGTTTATCTTCTGCGGTCATTCTGAATTTATAATGTTGTTATTCTGACTTCTACTAATATTGGCATTCCTGATTCCATTTCTTTCCTATACTAACCAGAAGTTATCAAGGCGTTTGACCATGGAGAGGTCAGGATGAGTTTAACAACACGCATAGAGTCCCTTATCCCCCGGTTAGCCCATTTCAAGAGTGAAGTGGCACAGCAAGTCAAGGCTTTGCACCCTAAGAAAGTGCTGGTAAAAAACTGGGGCCGTTTTGTTCAGGGCATTAAAATAATGGCTTTCCATGCCAAACGTCTTGCCCACGGTATCTCAGACCGTATCCCCAGAGTTCGCATCACTGCCAGGCGGGTCGTTCAGATCAAGGCTGAAGAAGCGATAATGGGGAACCGCATCAAGGCGAAGAGCAAACAAGGTGTAGCACTGACTTCTGACCAAGCGGAACTTCTCAAAAACCAGGCCGGTTTTGAGGTGAGGTCTCGGGAGGTTGTTGGGTCTGAAGGTAATAAAACCTCTGTTGAATTTCTGGTCAAAGCTAAATCAAGTGCACTGAAAGAAGCAGATAAACAGTTTGAAGCCGATCTTGCCGCTTATGCCAAAGCAAAAGTAGCCCTTGATGCCAAAAAGCTAAAAAGTCCTACCGAAGTAACTCAGGCAGAAATCCAGGAAGTAGGTCGACTGGGCGTTGCCCTGCAAGCCTCAGAGGAGCGTCTGGCTGATCTCAGGCACCTGGCCACAGAACTTAAATATAAAGAAATGGGTGACCAGTTTGATACCGAGGCTGCGCTTCGTGATGCCTTCAGACTCCATGTGAAAACGCTGGCTTTGCAGAAGAGTGACGCCTTGAATCTTGTCCGGGGTGTTACTGAGAATATCGCTAACGTTACTCAGGATCGTCTGGATATTGATTCCCGTATCATGGAAATCAGCAATAAGTACAGAAACAAAGTTTACAAAGATATTATCGCCTTTATTGACAATCCTGATGAACATTCAGAACACAAAACTCTGGTCAGAGCCCAGCGTAACAGACAGATGATCTGGGGTACGGACAAGCTTCAGTTTGCCACAGCACAGGCGGGCCACACCAAGCGTCTGCCAGGTTTGGATTATTACATGTGCGCAGCCAAGGAAAACTGGCCACAGGATACGCCCCTGTACAAAGACCGTCTGGTACTGGAAGCGGTTCGGCTCATGCACAACGACTGGTCACTGTTTGCCCGAGATGTTCAGTCCGAGCTTGATAAAATCAGGGTTGATGTTGATACAGAAAACGGCGTTGGTAGTTTTGATACAGAAAGAATGTGGGAATATCACCACCTGAAAAGTTTCCAGGAAACGCTGGCAAAACTCCGGAAATTTGCCACCGAGGATGCCGAGAGCCAGAGCCGGGTGGTGGACTTCCTCTCCACTTACGGTGAGGAACTGGGCTTGGGTGAACACCCCGGCTATAACCTTGACGAGTTGATGAAAGAAGCCCAGTCCAGGTACGGTGTGAACAGCTTTAAGCGACTGGAAGAGTCGATAGCCAGGACAGAAGAAGGTGTGGAAGCGCATCTGGAATATTCGCCTATTCCTCAATTTGGTCAGGTTGCCACTGCACCTGCGCAGGAGTTCAGCCTGGAGGGGATGGCCAAGAACAATCCGTTTCTTCCGGACATGCAAAAAGCAATGGCTGCTTCACAAGTTAAGGAGCAGAGTGGTCAGGAGTCACCAGCAGCCGTTCCATTACCAAAAAAGCCTGATAATTGGGCAACGTTTGACACAGCGTTTGACACAGCGTTTGATAAGAAACTTGGCGTGACGGATGAAACGGCACCTCTTCTGGATTTGGTTGATGATCCAAGATTTGACACAACGTTTGACAAGAAACCTGGCATGACGGATAAAACGAAACCTCTCCTGGATTTGGATAATAATTCTAGCTATAACACATTCCAGAGACCTGAAAACGGCTCCCGGAACAATGGTGGAGATCCGTACCAGTAGGCTTGTTCGGGCAATAAACGAAAAAACGGCACCTGACTTACAGGTGCCGTTTTTATCTGATATCCACTCTAATAAAAGTCAGAGCTTCAAATAATAGTCTCTCAAAAGCGCCATTGCCTCAGCGGTATAAACAGGATGCTCACTGTATATCGTAATCCGCTCAAGCTCATGCTCACACTCAGAACGCCCCAGAACCAACAGGTGACGGTGGTCTTTATGCGTGTCAGAAGAGCGAACAGCAATGGTCCGTTCCAGCCTCAGGCGAGTGGCCCGGTGGAGTGCTTGCAAAAATAACGGGCTGGATGCAACCGGTAACAGAATCCAGGCTTTACCCTCTTCAGACAACAATCTGTCAATCGTTTCAGCCAGATCCAGAAAACTCAAACTGTCGGTATGACGTGCCAGTGATCGCTTGTCACAAGGGGCTTTAAAGGCATTCTCAAAAAAGGGAGGATTGCTGAGTATGCAGTCATAACGCTTTTCAGGCCTGAACGATTGAATGGGGCAATGATGCAAGGTCAGACGATTCTGCCATGGGCTGGCAGAAAAATTTTCCCGGGCCTGAATCGCCGCCTGATCATCCAGTTCAACCGCATCAATGCGGGCCGTCGATCGCTGGGCGGCCATTAAACTGAGCAGGCCGGTTCCGGCACCCACATCAAGAATGGCCTGACGGTTTTCCACCTCGGCCCTGGCGCCCAGGATACAGGCGTCAGTGGTAATCTTCATGGCCGTCAGACCCTGTTCTACCCGGAACTGCTTGAACTGAAAGTAACTGTTTCTGGCCATTAATGGTTGCTCATGGCTGGAGCCTCTGACGGCTTTTCAGTTGCTGGTTTTCTTTGTTGCAAGATAACCGCCGCCAAAATCATTGCCAGCCCGACATAGGTCGCAGGATGAATGCTTTCATTCAGAACATTGGCGATAAATATCAGTGAAAGAAAAGGACTGAGATAGCTGATATTGCTGATAACCGAGGTGTTTTCTGCCAGCTTCAGGGCTTTGAGCCAGAAAATATAGGCAAACCCCATCTCAACCAGACCTATATAAAAAGCCCCGCTGAGACCTTCCAAAGGAATAGGCCAGACACTGGATTGCCAGAACACAGCCACTGAGATCCAGGGCAACCCGAACAAAAAACACAACAGCAGGCCAACCAGAGAGTCGCCCTTATTTCTGGCATTTAAAATCCAGTACAAAGCCCAGACCAGAGTGCTGGAAAGCATCAGCAGCACACCCGGCAGGCTACTGAAGTTGAGGTTTTGCAATTCTCCCTGAGTACTGATAATCACCACGCCAAGGTAAGCCATTAGACAACAGGTGCCATCTTTTAAACTCAGTGTGTTACCCAGTAACGGCACCGCCAGCAAAGTGAGCGCCAAAGGCCAGCTGTAATTCAGGGCCTGGGCCTGTTGGGCGGGCAACAGGTCATAACCGGCAAACAGGACTACGTGGTAAAGGAAAGGATTAAGAAATCCCAGCAGGATATAAAGGCCAAAGTGCGCTTTAGCCTGTTGTATCAGTTGCGGCCACTTGCCCTGAGCAACAACAAAGCCCCCCAGCAGCAAGGTTGACGCTAACACCGACCAGAAGACCATTTGCCACGGATCAAGATAGTCGAGGGTAAGTTTGAAGGCAGTAGCAACGGTAGACCACATCAGGGCTGTGGTCAGGGCATAAAGACAGGCTTTGGTTTGTGAAGACATAGAGTGTCAAGTCGCAATAGTTGGATACTACAGCCTGGCTCAGGCTCCTGAACGGAGTTTTATATCATGGCAGTCTTTTTTTCGCTATGAAGGTTTAACGAAAGGGTCAGCTCATCCTGTTCATTGTCAGAAAATTATCCAGAACCACTTCCTGCATCCTCAGATAGTGAAAGGCAGTCGTCGTATCATCAACCTCGGAGTTTGCCAGCAGGCTTTCCATAGCCCTGTTGATTCGCTGACGGGAGTCTTTAACAAGCTGAGTGTCATTTTCCGAGAAGACCTTACCGGGCAGTTTGGCACCGATGGCATATTGATAACACTCACTTCTGAAGCTTCTCATTGTATTCTTAAACTGATTCAGAACTTCCTGACTTTCAAACCCCGGTGTGTTCAGCAGCGCCTGGTTGATCTGCCGGTAATGCTCTGGCTGACAACGAAGGACATGGAGGCTGATGGCCTGGTCATCCAGCTCAGGCTTGTTGATAAAGTCGGAGTCTATCCGGATTCCCTTACTGTCTCTTAATATCAGTGTGGGCAGGGGAGAGTGGAGCATCCTGGCTTGTCTTTTGTGCAACGTCTCGATGTCCTCAATTGCTTTCTCCTTAACCGCTTGGGGTGTCTCTCGCCCTCGTTCCGTAACCTGGCTGAGTTCCTGCTCCAGTGCCGCCAGATCGTGATCAAGCCGATCGTGTCTGGTCTTTAAATCGGCTAAATGCTGTTCAAACACCCAATGATGCATCCGGGCTTTAGCAAGGGGAACCGCTGCATGGCTTTGCAGGTTCCCAGAAAGCTGAACCCGATATTGGGTCGCACTTTGCAGGACAGGATGCTGTTCAGCGACAGACTGAGCCATAGGGTTTTGTTGCCGGTCGGGTAACGTTTTGATGCCATGTTGATCATAAAGACGGTCTACTTCTGCCTGCAACGGCTCCTGGTTTGATGACGCCGTTGCGGCTTCGGGAGCAACGCTCACTACCTTGTCGATAAAGGCCTCCAGCTCCACTTTCAGCTGTTCTTTCAAGGCTTCAATGTGACTGAGTTCCGGGTTTTCAACCAGCCCTGGATGCCAATCCCCCTGCTTGTCGCGCCAACCCACCAGTTTTTCCTGAAACTGCCTGATGTCTTTCAGGTTGAAGGCCGAGACCGGATCAATGCCCCTGTGCAAACAGTGCGCTTTGAAACCATCGTGGCCCGGTAAAAATCGTTCAGTCAGTTGCTGCCTCTGGCCCAGGGCCTTGAGCTGAGCCGCCTCTCCCAGGTCCGACAGTACCAGCATATATTCAGTCACCGCCAGTCTGATCAGGCCGGGCAGTGGGCCTGTGTTTTCCATAACGCTTTTGACGGAATCACAAAAGGTTTTTATTTGGTCGTAACCCGGAGTGCCGCCGTTACCCGTCAGGAAATCTCTGAGGGTGGCGGCCTGATCATCAAAACCGGGGATCGAGACCTCCAGCCCGGTTGCTCTTTTAATGGATTGCAGACCCTTGCGCAGTCTTCGGGTTTGCAACCTTTTGGCTTTTTTTATGGAGATTTCTGAATTTTCAGGTAACGGGCTGTTTCCGGGCATCAGGGCTGTCAGGAGTTTTCGGGTTCGTGAAGGCGGTGTCTGGTTTTCTTCAGTCGTATCAACGTAGGGAACACGGGGAGGAAGTTCAACACTCGAGACCTTGTGGGCAGGCAGCGACTGATCGGAAAGCTCTTTAGCCAAAAGGTAGCCTTTATTGGCGGCAGGGCTTTTATGGACAACAGGTTTAGGTTTTTTTTTGGCACGAAGACTTTCATTAGCGACAGGCCGGGTGCCCGCTTCACTGCTGCTCTGCTCCGTCATTTGACGAACGGGATCTTTGACCACTTCCGTCTTTTTGCCCCGGAAGCGCGAAAGCACCCCATCTTTAACGGTTCGGGCTAACCCGGATAAACCCTGATAAACGCTGCTTAAAATTCGCATCTTGCCTTCCCTGGCGAGCCCCTCAGAAGTCAGTCTCAGGCACCGGAATAAAGTTCCACCTTCCGGTTCAGAGCACGACCCTGAGAGGTTTCGTTATGCGTTCTGACGATGCCTCCAACCTCGGCGTCGACCTGGTTCTGATTGACCCCCTGGTCCATCAGATACTGTTTAACGGCCTCGGCCCGGCGTTTGGAGAGTTGCTCATTATAGGTATCGACACCTGTGCTGTCGGTATAACCAAAAGCTCTCAGTTTAATGCGGTGGTCTTCCTTCAGTTTCGTCGCTACCTGATCGAGCTGGGCCTTAGCCTTGCTATCCAGGTCGGCTTTGTCGAACTTGAAGAGAATGCTCCCTAGCTTTTGGGAAGCAGGACAACCGATGGCATCCACCTTAACACCGGCTGGCGTGCCCGCACATTGGTCGACATTATCCGGAACCTTATCCTGATCCGAATCAGGGCATCCCTCGGCGTTAACCGCTACACCGGCAGGCGTGCCAGGACACTGATCCATCTCATCAGGAACGCCGTCTTGATCACTGTCCAGGGCGCTATTGATCACATCATCAAAGTCAGCGTTTGTCTCAGAGGAGCCACTGCACAACAGCCCCCCCAGGAAGGCACCGGCAACGGCACCCCCCGGCACGACACTGGCCCCTTCAACCACCGCGGCAACGATACCGCCGGTACCTCCGCCGATCAGGGCGCACTGCCCCCAACGTTTCATGGCACCGTCGGAGGCGCAGCCCGAAAGCAGCACAACAAAAGCAACCGGCATCAATAGCCTCATGGGACAGGTAACGCACATTACAGGCTCCTCAATAATCAGCCAATGCAGGGAGAGAGTCGTCTTTGCTCAGAACGCATTGCTCAGAACGCATTGCTCAGAAAGCATAGCTGGCCCTGGCAATAAATCCGTGAGTTTTGTAGCTGTCCATCCAGTCATAGCTGTAGCTCAGGTTAAAGGTAAGGTTATTGCTGGTTTCCATATTAGCCGCAGCACCAAACTGGTAACGGCTTTGTTCACGTTCGGCCCCGTGCATCACGAAGGCATTGCCGCCCTGGGCAAAGTGCGCGGTCATGGTCACCGGGTCATCCTTGAAGTCGTGGTAGGCCATCAGGCTGACTTCAGGTTTGATGGACATGCCTGTTGTGGCGATATCGCCTAACAGTTTCAAGCCAGCGCCCAGTTCCATTATTTCGTAAGTGTCGCTTTTAACCCTGTCGTACATCAGGATGGCTGACTGACCAGTGCCGTATTTATCCTGATATTCATCCGGTTTGATGCTGGCGTAGTTGAAAGTCAGTTGAGGAATCCAGCTCCACTCTGCTGACAGCGGCATTTTATAGCCACTCAGAAGGCCGACATCCCAGGAATTGACGTCGTATTTGGCCTTGATCTCATTGTCCGCAACGTAGCGTTGAGCGTCATTTTCACCCCAGGTGTAACCTAAGCGACCATCGACAAACATAGGGCCTTGCTCAGCGCTGAAATAAGCGCTGAGAGTGTGGGCTTCGGCATCAATCGTTTTTTTTGAGCCATCGGTTCCTTTAACATCACTCTTGGAATAGGTGTAGGCGACACCTAACGTCATCATTTCATTCAGATCAGAATCGACACCCAGTGTGAAGCCGTTGGTTTTGGCCTCATAACCGGGGTAAAGATCTTTTTTATCCTGAGTGGCATCGCTGTAGGCATATTGCAACCAGAGTTTACCGGAAGCGACCATATCACTCGCAGCATTACCGTTGCGAAGGCTAGACTGCCGGGCACCAACGGCACTGCTGGCCTGTCTTATTGAAGCGACGGCTGGACTGACCGTCGCGCCAGACAGGTCAGGTGTCATCTGGTCGGCGATGTTGGCAACTTTCACAGGATTGTCATCGTCCTTCTCGCATTTGTTCAGAAGCCAGGTGCTCAGGCGATCACTGTCGCCTGAGCTGAGTAGGGACAATGACTTGCTGCTCTTACGATCGACTGCCGTTTCGATGGCTTTTACTGCTGATTTGTTGGCACCGCCGGACCTGGCAAGGTCACCTATGTAAGTGCCTCTACTGATGCTGGCGACAAATAGCTGTCTGGCAACCCGTTTCGGGTAGATTCGGGTGTAACGGCTCAGTTCAGACATCTTGAGAGTGGGCGTTGCGTTAATGTCGCTGTCTGATTGCATCAAAAGGTATTCGGTCTTGTCACCAAGATCCCGCTTATTATCCAGAAAAACAACGGCTTCAGGGCCGATTTCAACCTTGGTGGCTTTGACGTAGGGCACTTTTGGGTCTCTCTGCTGATCCAGAGGCACTTCCAGCCTACCCTCCTGCTTATAAGTACCTGTTACTTCCAATACAGTGCCAAGGTCGTACGACTCGGTTTCAGCAGGGGGTTTTGCATGCAGAGTGCCGTCTTTCGCAATGTGGAGGGTTGTAGTGTCAATGACTGCCCCAGGTGTAGACTGATTCTTTCCGGCTTTGACGGGAGTGACCGACACTGTCTGGTCTGAAGTCAGGATCAGTGTTCCGGTAACGCTCACAGTTCCCATGGTTTCAATCCGCTGACCACCGAATTCAGTTTTCTGACCACTGAAGGCCAGGGAATCAAGCCTGATAATGTCGCCCGCCACAGTACCATCCTGAACGTCCAGAGTGTCACCTTTACCCAGTTGGCTCTGGATACTGCCAATGATGCCGCCCTTCTGAATAATGTTGATAGGTGGGCGTTTAGCGGCGGCAGGGTCATCAAACTTGATCTCCCCTATTATGCCGCTGGTGTTCAACGTAACTTTTTCGTGAGGCTCAGTTTTCTGAGCGAATTTAAGAGGCAGTGTTAAAGGACCGACATCAGAATTGACACCACGGGTAGTCATCACCCTGGCTTTGCCGCTGTCAGTAACTTCAACGTTCACGGGATCCTGTACCGCAGCGGTTATCCAGCCTGCGCCGGTGATCTCGACATTCGGTATTCCGCTAACAGGGTCAGCGATCTTACCACCGATGAGCGTCAGCTTATCGCCAAGTTCTGATCGGCCTTTTATGGAGTTGGTAGTGCCCGCTTTTTGAATATAATGCAGCGGAGGTCTGTCAGCACTCGAAAAGTCCAGGCTCTCCAGCGTTCCGTGGTTTTCGACCAGGAACTCTTTATGGGTGTAGTTCTCAAATGTCAGAGCAAGCGTTTTGGGTTCCGGTGTAGTAGTGCCAATGCCAGCGCCAGTGCTGATACTTTTGGCACCCCCACCAGACTCTATTTTGATGGCAGCGGGGTTTTCTAATGACCCGGCCACTGACCAGTCCTTGGAACTGTGCACATAGATACGTCCAAGCCCCTGCACATCACCCAGTTGAGCGACACCATGCAGGTGCAGATTCTCTACCTTTCCTTGTTCTTGAGTCCTTATATTCAGACTCTCGGCGCTATCTGCTGTTGTAGCAAACTTTAAAGAAGTGCCAGCGCCAGAGGGCTCAATCAAGGATTCTGGTTGGTCGCTCGCAAGCAAGTTATTGATCAGGCTGGATGTACCCAATGTGGTTGCATCTGAAATCCAGCCACTCACACTCCAACCTGTTTCGGAAATACTAATACCGGGAAAGCCTGAAATATCACCCTTTATGGATACCGGTGTATGCTCATTTTCGGGAGCAATAGCGAGGGTGTTGTTTTTGTCACGACTGCCACTGCCCTTGATGTCGCCTTTAAAGGACCCTCCATACAAAAGCAGAGGGCTGACTGCTGTTGCCGGAGTTATTTCAATCGCAGGCGAGCCCTGAACATCACCGGATTGAATACTAATGCCGTTTGAAAATTCACCCTCAAACGACAAGCCAGTACCAGCACCTTTTACGGTTCCCACATTTTCCAACTTACCTCCTCCTGAGACTTTGATGCCAGTGGTGCCATCGCTGGTATTAATCGTGCCAAGGTTGTTTAGCGTACCTTTGTTTGTATCTGTACTCAGGCCAACACCACCAGGGCTAGTAACATTGATGGTGCCGCTGTTCAACGCCTTTGCATCACCCTGAACATTGGGGGAGAGTTTGGAACCAAAAGATTGCATTCCGTACGATGGGTTTTGTGTTTCGTCGTTTACGTTAATAGTGCCTTCGTTTGTACCGGTACCTGCAGTGCTCTTGATCATATAAATCTCAGGAGGCTCACCACTGGATAAGTTACTCGTGATAGTACCGCCTTGTTCGATGATTAATTCCTCCCCTTGCAAATTTATGGACTTCAGACCTTCTTCTTTTGTTTTCACAATGACTTTCTGATCGCTTGGGACGGCTGCTGTTTCATCTTTCCCCACAACTTTGGTTGTGTCAGGGGGTCGGCCTTCGAGGTCAAGGGCACTACCCTTACCTTTTTTCAGACCTGCAAAGCCTGTCTCGTCCGGGGGAAGGTATTTATTGGAGGTATCTTGGGCAGGGATCTTATTCTGCTTTGTTACATTACACTCCTCTAGTTCTAGAATGGTTACGCCCTTAATGGGTTGCGATTGCCCGGTATTGGAGGTTTTGCCACTATCTTGTCCCAAAGCCCATCCGGAAATCACAAAAGCAATGGCAAAAGCTAAAACACTCTTTGAGCAAAAAACGACAGCATTACGATGACTCATCGATACACCTGCAAAAGTCATTAGAGCGCGAACCGGAGGCTCATTCCGCCGATCAGGGCGCACTGCCCCCAGCGTTTCATGGAACCGCCGGAGGCATAGCCCGAAAGCAGCACAACAACCAAAAGCCTCACGGGACAGGTAGCGCGCATTACAGGCTCCTCAATCGTCAGCCAATGCAGGGAGAGAGTCGTCTTTGCTCAGAACGCATAGCTGGCCCTGGCAATAAAGCCGTGAGCCTTGTAGCTGTCCATCCAGTCATAGCTGTAGCTCAGGTTAAAGGTTAGGTTATTGCTGGTCTCCATATTAACCGCAGCACCGAACTGGTAACGGCTTTGCTCACGTTTGGCCCCGTGCACCACAAATGAACTGCCGCCCTGGGCAAAGTGCGCAGTCATGGTCACCGGGTCATCCTTGAAGTCGTGGTAGGCCATCAGGCTGACTTCGGGTTTGACGGACATACCTGATGAGTCGATATCGCCCAACAGTTTTAAACCAGCGCCCAGTTCCATTATTTCGTAAGTGTCGTTTTTCACGCTGTCAAACCGTACGATATCTGACTGAACGCTAACGCCATCCTCCTTATAGTCGTCTGTTTTGATGCTGGCATAGTTGAAGGCCAGCTGAGGAATCCAGCTCCACTCGCCTGATAAAGCCATTTTATAGCCAGCCAGGAAATCGACATCCCAGGAGTTGAGGTCATACTTGGCCTTCATTTCATTGCCCAGAACGTAGCGTTTAGCGTCATTTTCACCCCAGGTGTAACCTAAACGACCATCGACAAACATAGGGCCTTGCTCAGCGCTGAAATAAGCGCTGAGAGTGTGGGCTTCGGCATCAATCGTTTTTTTTGAGCCATCGGTTCCTTTAACATCACTCTTTGAATAGGTGTAGGCGACACCTAACGTCATCATCTCATTCAGATCAGAATCGACACCCAGTGTGAAGCCGTTGGTTTTGGCCTCATAACCGAAGTAGCCGTTCTTTTTATCCTGAGTGGCATCGCTGTAGGCGTACTGCAACCAGAGATTACCGGAAGAGACCATATCACCCGTAGCAATACCGGTGCGAAGCCCGGACTGGCGGGCACCCACGGCACTAACAGCCTGCCTGATTGAAGCGATGGCCGAACCGACCGTGGCGCCAGACAGGTCAGGTGTCATCTGGTCGGCGATTTTGGCAATTTTGACAGGATTGTCATGGTCTTTCTTGAGTTCGTTTAGAACCCAGGTGTTCAGGGGGTCACTGTCACCGTCGCCTGAGTCGAGCAGGGACAATGCACTGCTTCTCTTACGATTGACTGCGGTTTCGATGGCTTTTATTGCCGATTTGTTAGCACCACCGGATCTGGCAAGGTCACCTACGTAGGTGCCTTTACCAATGCTGGCAACAAACAGTTGTCTGGCAGTCAGTTTGGGATAGATTCGGGTGTAACGGCTGAGTGATGTAGTCGTTTCGAGGGTGGGTCTTGCATTAATATCGCTGTCGGTTGATTGCATCAAAAGATACTCAGTGCCCGCAACGATATCCGTTTTATTATCCAGTAAAACAACGGCGTCAGGGCCGATGTTAACGAAGTTGGCTTTGACGTAAGGCGCTTTTGGATCGCTCTGCTTATCCAGGGTCAATTCCAGTCTGCCATCCTGCCTGTAAACGCCTTCTACTGCCAGCACCGTGTTATGCCTTGTTGCAGTCAGCGTACCGCCTTTGGCAACATGAAGGTTGGTAATGTAAGTGACTGAACTGGGAGTTGATTGAAGCTTTTTGATGGTTGTGACAGAGACGGTCTGGTTTGAAGTCAGGGTCAGTTTGCCGGTGACGTTTACTGTCCCCATGGTTTCTATCCGTTGACCACCGAATTGAGTGTCCTCACCACTGAAGGTCATGGAGTCCAGCCCGGTCATATTACCTTTCACAATACCTGCCTGAACATCCAGAGTGTCGCCTTTGCCCGGCAGGCTCTGGATGCTGCCAATGATACCGCCCTTCTGAATAATATTGATGGGTGGGCGTTTGGCGGCGGCGGGGTCATCCAACTTGATCTGCCCTACCTCGCCACTGGTGTTCAGCGTAACTTTCTTGTAAGGCACCGCCTTCTGAGCGAATTTAAGAGGCAGTGTCAAAGGACCGACATTAGCATTGACACCTTTGGTAGTAATCAGGCTGGCAGCAGCGTTTTCAGTCACTTCGACGGTGAATGGGTTCTCTATCGCCGCATTGGTCTCCCAGTTTTTGCCTACGAGCCAGATGTTATCTATGCCACTGATACGCTCTGTGACCCTGCCACCGCCGAGAAACAGACTATCGCCGTGGCCTGTTTGACCTTTAATGGTTCCAGTGACCCCATCGGTCTGGTTTAAAGAGAGTTTTGGACGTTTAGGGTTTGGTCTTGAGAGGTCGATATTGTCGATTGTGCCACCTTCATTATTGATACCGAAGGTCTGACGACCGGGGGGTTGCACTATTGGCGCTGTGAAGTTCAATAACAGCTCATCATTAGCCAAAGTTTCGACCGTGTCATCAGTGATATTGTGAATGACGCCCCCTTTGACAGCAGTCAGGCTGGTAGGGTTCTTCATTGTCAGGGATTTCCATTCATCTCCCTTAACAATCAGGTTGTCAACACCATCTAGCTCACCAACATCGCCCTTAACCATTACAAGAGTGTCGTTTATGCGAGGTCGGCCTTTTATAAATTCAGTACTTCCATCTGCCTGAATAAACCGTAGTGGAGGTCTTGAGTCAACAGCCGAAAAGTCCAGTCCCCCGACTGTTCCATGGTTATCCACGGTGAAGAATTGTCCAAGCAAAGCGGGTCGATTGAACGACAATGATAGTTGATCTTTACCAGTTACGACGGGCGTGCCTTCCGTGACTTTGGCAATGACACCACCTTGTTCAATGGTTAGTTTTTCGAGGTTAACCATGTTCAGGTGACCCCATTCCGATCCTCTGACAACCAGGTTGTCAAAGCCTTCCGACCCCTCAATGGTACCTGAATCCATAATAAGAGTGTCGTTCATGCCGGGTCGGCCTTTTAAATGGCCTGTATCACCAGCGGATTGAACAAATTGCAGTGAAGGCCGATCGCTGTCACTGGAAAAGTCCAGCCCGCCCAGTGTTCCCCAGTTATCTACTTTAAAGTAGTCCTCGTTGGCGTAGTTACCGTTAAAAGCTAAAGCCAACGTTTTAAGTTTAGGTTCGGAGTTGGTGCTGATGTTGTCGACCTTCGCACCAGACCTTATCTCTATGGATTTTGGGTTTTCTACTTGCCCGGTCACTGACCAGTCGTCAGCACTGTCCAGCAAGATATCTCTGGCTCCCTGGAGGTAGGTGACCTGAGCCTTGCCCTGCAACCATATATCCGCTTGTTGATAAGCATTACTGACGATGCTGACCGGATTGTTGCTGGTGTTTATTCTCAGGGTGTCTTTTTGAGAGGTGGTTACCTCATGCTCTTTATTGTCTGAGACATGGATCTGATGAATGGGTTTTTCCAGTGACACTTGTCGTGTGCCGGTGGCCCAGTCCTGAAAACCCCATTCGTTGCCTGTCACCGTTATTGTACGAACATTCTCAACCGCGCCCGCCACCATACCGGCATTCAGTATGAGTTCATCATCCCGATCATCGTTACCCTTGATTGTTGTTACTGCACCTCCTTTCATAAAGAGTCTTAGAGGAGGTCGGTAGCCTCCGGAAGTGAGATCAATCTCCTTGATGGTACTCTCAGGTAAACTATTTACGGTAAGGTTACGACCCAGCAAATCTTCTGATTCATTGAACGACAGATAAAGTGATCTGGCGTTGTCTGAAGTTCTTTGATTAGAACCTTCGGGTCGTTGAGTCGAGAGCGTCTCAATATGGCCTTTCGAACCTGCAGTAATGGTAAACAAATCGGTCAAAGGATAAGCAAGTGAGAAAGACCAGGGGTTAGTGCCAGAATCGTGCTGAACAATCAAGTTGTTAACGCCATCAAGTTTATTAACCTTGCCTGAAACCATGACAAGAGTGTCGTCCATGTGACGCTGACCTTTTATATGGTCAGTAACAGAATCCGGCTGCTGACTTGCCTGAATAAACCGCAGCGGAGGCCTCTGTGCATTACTCGAAAAGTCCAGAGTCCCCACTTGGCCATGGTTATCCAGTGTAAAGAACTGCCCGGGCGGAGTGGGTTGATTGAACGATAATAGCAATTGCCCTTGCCCTTTCTCTGTTATAACGGGATTGCGATTAGAGATATTGGTAACGATACCGTCTTTATCAATGGTAAGCCTGCTAGGGTTAACCATTGTCATGGAGTCCCAACTTGCCCCCTTAATGTCCAGATTGTCGAAGCCAGATTGTTCCTTAACACTGCCTTTCTTCATTACAAGAGTGTCGCCCATGCCAGGTAGGCCTATTACACGCCCGGCATTTATATCACTTGATTGAATGAACTCTAGTGGCGGTCTTTGCTGTGATCCTGAAAAGTCCAGATTGTTCAGTGTTCCTTTGTTCTCAACTCTAAAGGTGGATTTTTCTTTGAAACCTGTCCCACTAAACGACAGATTCAAAGTTTTATTGTCATCGCTGGAGCCGTCGGCAATGATATCTTTAACTAACGCACCTTCATTTATGGCTATAGATTCGGGGTTGTTTACTTGCCCTGCTACTGACCACAGGTTAGAACTATCAATTGTGATACCTCTGGCATTTTCAAGCTTTGCGATCTTGGCTGCGTCTCTCAAAAGTAGATCTGTCGGTTGATTAACACTACTGGTGATGGTTAATGGCTTGTCACTGAGTATGCTCAGGCTTCGTGCTGGCATTCTTTCACCATCTTTTTCCTTGCTTGAAACAACGACCTTATCAATACTTTTCTCCAGAACCACTTCTTCTGTACCTGCGATCTGATTTGGAAGGTTCCAGAGTTCTGTGCTTGTTACTTTAATGGTGTGGATATTACTAACCACTCCTGACACGGTACCATTGTCCAGTACAAGCACATCATCTTTATCAGAACGACCCTTGATATCTCCTGTTACCTGACCTCCTAGCAAAAAGTTCAGGTTGGGACGATTTGTGTCACCTGAAAAGTCCAGGTTGTTCAGTGTTCCATCGTTCTCCACTGTTAAGGTGTCGACTTTGTTGCTGTCGTTAAATGCCAGAGCCAGATTTTCTGGAGTTTGAATTACGTAGCTGTTACTTACGCCTATATTGCCGACCTCTCCAGAGTTTATGTATATATAACTGGGGTTGGTTACCGGCTTCTCAACAGTCCAATTGTTACCCGTTACAGCGATGGTATGAATGTCATCAACCGCCCCTTTCACCACAGCAGAAGATTTCAGTTCAAGTACATCCTGTTTATCAGAGCGACCCTTGATACCTCCGGTTACTTCTCCCCCCTGTAAAAATTTCAGGTTGGGACGGTCACTAACATCTGAAAAGTTCAGGCTGTCTAATGTTCCATGGTTATCTACTGTAACGAAGCTGTCGTCGGTGTACTTACCGTCAAATGCCAGACTTAAATTGCCGGAGCCGGAACTGGGGCTAGAGTCGGTACTGATATTGCTGACCTGCGCAGTATTGTCTATGTGTATGGTATTGGGGTTGAGCACTTTCCCAGCGACTGACCAAGAGCTGGTAGTGTCGCTCTTTACCTTGATTGTATGGATATTATTAACACCTGTTTTTACTGTGCCCGTTTTCAGTATGAGCTCATCAGCTAAATCAGAACGGCCTCTGAGTGTTCCTACTTCACCACCTTCAAGAAAGAGCTGTAGAGCAGGGCGAAAGTCTTTGGAAGATAGGTCAACTGTCTTTATAGTGGTCCCAGACGAACTGTGTATAGCAAGGCTGCGATCAGCCAAGTTTGATTGACTGAACGACAGATGGAGTGATTCAGAGCTGTTTGAAAGACTTCCAGTAGAGATCCTCTCAATATTGCCTTTCTGATCTGTATTAATAGACGATGCATCTATAACCTGGCCATTAGCGGTCCAGCCTGTTCCAGAAACCTCAATGGTGGGAAATCCGGATATATCACCTGTTATAGACACTGGCTTGTCTTCACTTTCGGGGCTAATGTCAAGAACGTCGTTCCTGCCTCCATTACCTACGATGTCGCCGGTAATTGTTCCTCCATATATATACAGTGGATACTTACCGTTTGGCAGCATTTTAATTGCAGTTGAACCCTTAATTTCATCTCCGTGTCGAATGCTAAGTTGGTTGCTATTTGAATAGTCACCTTGGAAAACCAATCCGGTGCCGGTACCTTTCACAGTACCTATGTGGACTAAACTACCCTTGTTTAAGACTTGGATACCAGTGGTGCCATCACTGGTGTTAATTGTGCCAGAGTTGTTCAGCGTACCTTTGTCTGTATCCGTACTCATGCCAACACCACCACGGCCAGTAACATTGATGGTGCCATTGTTGGTAGCTGTAAAATCGAACCCTGACGGACGAACAGTACTTTTTACATTCATACCACAATTGCTTTCTCCGCTAACTTTGATGATGCCTTTTTCGCTATTCAAAATCTTTGCACCATCCTGAACATTGGGGCCAAGTCTGTAATCAGTACATTGCATTCCGTACGATGGGTTTTGTGTTCCGCCGTTTAAATTAATAGTGCCTTTGTTTGTAGCGGTACCGCTGAGAACTTCCAAACCGACTCCTTCATTGCTTAGGATGTTAATGGTTCCTTCCGCCTCATTAGTAACAGAACCGGTTTTGTGAAGACTTGCAAAGGCTGCGGGTAAGTTTAGTCTCTTTACCCCCTGAATATCGATTGTGCCAAGATTGCTGGCTTTGTCGTCCTTTTCCATCAGTCTGACGATTACTTCAGCAGCGTAAACACCCTTAGCATACTTTGCACTTCTAAGCACGCCTCTGTTGAATACTTTATTAGCGGTACCTGCAGTGCTCTTGATCATATAGATCTCAGGACGCTGACCATCGGATATGTTACTCGTGATAGTACCGCCTTGTTCGATGGTTAATTCCCCCCCTTGCAAATCTATGAACTCCAGTACTCCTTCTTTTTTTTGTACAACGACTTCCTGACCGCTTCCGACGGTTGCTCTTTCACCTTGCTTCACAACTTTGGTCACCTCAGGGGGCCAGCCATCAGGGTGAACTTTGCTATCTTTACCTTCTTTCAGGCCTGCGAAACTTGTCTTAACCGGGGTAGAAGGTGGATCGAAGGAGCCAGAGGCAACGAACTCACTTTTTGGGGCGGAGTAATCTTTCTGGGCAGCTCTGGGCGGCTGCCCATCACGTTCAAACCGGTTAGCCTTATTTTTCTCCAAGCCAGCAGAGCCTGCCTCATCCGGGGAAAGGTATTTATTGGATGCATCTTGGGCAAGAATCTTATTCTGCGTTATTACATCATCATCCTCTAGAGTGGTTACGCCCTTAACGGGCTGCGATTGCCCGGCATCGAAGGTTTCTAAAATGGTTACGCCCTTAACGGGTTGCGATTGCCCGGCATTGAACGTTTTGCCACTATCCTGCCCCAAAGCCCATCCAGAAATCACAGAAGCAATGGCAAAAGCTAAAACACTTTTTGAGTAAAAAACGACAGCATTACGATGACTCATTGATACACCTTCAAAAGTCATTGGAGCGCGAGCCGGAGGCTCATTGTGCTAGAAAAGCGGCAGACAGGTTGGAAAAGGCTACCGCTGAAGGCCTGATTCAGCGTCTAAAAAGTGATCAGAGCTGGTCTGCGTGAAGTCTAGGTAGACAAAGGCAGGTTTTGAAATACTCTTTAATTTTTAAAAAATAAGTTTTTAGCCTAAAAAGCGACACAGTTGGTGTATTTTCAGGCTGGTATGCCATTTCCATGAATCGGTGTCGTTTATTCTGAGCTTGTCGGAGGGTCATTGGCACGGTTTTTATTGTTGTGTCGGAGTCCGCATCCTTCGACCGTGCATCCTGAGCGGAGTCGAAGGGCGCTCAGGATGAACGGGGGGTTGGTGAACCGACCGGTGCGGATCCTCATGCAGGTGTGGCGTGGGGTAGGTGATTATCAACTTCGTCTGGTCAGTTTGGCCGCCAAAGATAATAGATCTCAATAAAGGTATGTGCTAATGACAGGGCCAAAGGCATGGGAACAAGGTTTTGCGATACCCTCAGAACGCAGGAACGAGTTGATATCCAGCAAGATAGATATAAAAAACTGGTCTAAGCTTTACCGCTTACTATGTTGTCAATTACTTTTTTGTATATACAATCCGATATGAGCAACGAACCCAAAAAGCCCGACTTCATTAGTCAGGAAGACTGGGATTCAGTGGATGTTCCCGAATGGACGGAAGAAGACTGGGCAAATGCCCGTCCAGCTGCAGAAGTTCTCCCCGAAATTGTTGAGGAGTACCGCCGAACCCGTGGACAGCAGAAAGAACCGACCAAGGAACAGGTCTCTATCCGCCTTAGTCCTGAGGTACTGGATTATTTTCGTGGTCAGGGTAAAGGCTGGCAAACACAGATTGATAATATTTTAAAAGCGCACATTGCAGGACACTGAATTGTCGCCGCAGTAAAAGAAAAAAGACACCCTTATATTTACATATTTACCAATTCCCGCGTAAAGCATCGCCCAATCGGGCGGTGATACAAGCGGTCAGTCCGCAGGACTGATAATAAACATCAAGGTTTACGAAAGGCAATGCTTTCTGTAAAATATTTCGCATGAAGACTAAGCGAGCCTACAAAGAACGATTCTACCCAACACCTGGGCAAACTCAGCTACTTGCTCAGTCGTTTGGTTGTGCTCGATTTGTTTATAACAATACGCTTCGTTTTCGCACTGATGCCTACTACAAAGACGGGAAATCCATATCCCACTCTGAGGTAGAAAAAAGGCTTGTCTCGCTCAAGACAGAGTTTCCATTTCTGGCTGATGTATCCAGCGTGATTCTTCAACAAAAGCTTAGAGATCAGCAAGAGGCTTTCAAGAAATTTTGTAATGGAAAAGCCAAATACCCTAAATTCAAGAAAAGACACTCAAGACAAAGTATCCGGCTAACAAAGGCCGCTTTCAGATACAAAGATGGTCAGCTTTTCATTGCCAAAAGCAAAGATCCGCTGAATATCCGGTGGAGCCGACCGCTGTCTTCTGATCCTTCAAGTATCACCATCATCAAAGATCGGGCAGGCCGGTACTTTGTGTCCATGCTGTGTGAGTTTGAAGCTAAACCAATGCCTATTAGTAACAAGACAGTAGGCATTGATTTAGGTTTGAATGATCTGTTCATCACTTCAGAGGGTGAAAAATCCGGTAACCCAAGGCACACCAAACGCTACGAGATAAAGCTCGCCTATCTTCAGCGTCAGATGTCAAAAAAGCAAAAGGCAGTAGCAACAGAGCCAAAGCAAAGCTCAAGGTTGCACGACTTCATGCCAAGATTGCCGATTGTCGGATGGATGCCACCCACCAGGCATCACGCAAACTCATTAACGAGAACCAAGTTGTTTGCGTAGAGTCTCTGAACGTGAAGGGCATGATCAAAAATCCAAAGCTGGCAAAGCATATAGCCGATGCAAACTGGGGAGAGTTTGTCCGTCAGTTGAAATACAAGGCTGATTGGGCGGGTAGAGGTCTGGTTAAGATAGACCGTTTCTTTCCAAGCTCTAAACGCTGTTCCAGTTGCGGATTTGTCCATGAAAGTCTGCCGTTGTCTATTCGTGAATGGGAATGCCCGGAATGCAAAACCCATCACGACAGGGACATTAACGCAGCGAAGAATATCAAAACCGCCGGACTGGCGGGGTTAGCCTGTGGAGCGACTGGAACGGGGGTAGAGGCTTAAAAGCCCCTACCTAGGGAAGGCGTGACGAAGCAGGAAGGTTCTTGGAGCGATCTAAGAACCCTCGCCCGAAAGGGCGGGGAGTGTCAGCCCTGTTCCTGAAATAGTGCGATCATGACCAACCCGGTGCACCGGTCCCCTTTGCTTTCGATGGCTGAGTTGACCAGCCCGACCCCCGGGCAAAGCCCTCGGCAAAGGCATCTGTGCTTTGGTAATTCATTTTGCGTCCTTTCTGTTATTTGCCTACAGTGGTAGGGCAATGGCGTGATTAACAGGGTACCAAGTTGAGGTAAAACGATGAATAGCTTATACGAGACTGACTATCATCAGTGGTTGAGTCAGCAACGGGAACACCTCATTCAAGGTCAATTAGATCAGTTAGATGTTGAAAACTTGATTGAGGAATTGGAAGTGGGTATTAAAGACCATATTCGTGAGTTAAAGAGACATTTGATTAATTTATTGCTTCATGTGCTCAAGTGGGACTATCAGGAGAAAGTACTAAAAGACCCGTGGGTGGACGTATACGTAAAGCACATCTGGCTACCTAGCATTAGGAACGCTTTAAGGGCGATTGAATTATTAATTGAACAAAATCCTTGTTTAAAACCACAGACTGACAATGTACTAAAAAGTGCGTATCCGGCAGCAAAACGAGATGCTATTGATGAAATGAATAAATACGCTCGGCACGAAAACCAGAAACTTAACCAAAATAGTTTTCCTGGCGAGTGCCCTTGGAACTTTGAGCAAGTCATAGAATATTCCCAGTCTGTTTTAAAATAACAGCGGAGGAAATATTGTGAATAACTTATACGATAAAAGGGATGCGATAAAAGGGACACCCTTATGCTGCTCAGGATGGGTGGAGTTGAAGGGAGACTGGCACGGTCTTTATTGTTGGTTCGGAGTTTGCATCCTTCGACCGTACATCCTGAGCGGAGTCGAAGGATGTGGACTCTGAACTAACAAAGACTGTGCCAACCACCCTTCGACTCCGCTCAGGGTGAACGGAGTTTGGGTGCCATTGATAATCTGGTGCGTGGTAACGAGGAGTGTATGGATATCAGAGCTTGGCTGCACTAGAAGTACGGGGTATCCAGTTGAGGAAAAACGATGAACATACCTACTGACGTTCAGATTATTACCCATTCCGATAAACCAGCTTTTGCTGTCGTGCCCTATGACCAATGGTTGCAACTCACTGGCCAGGACACTGAAGTCTATTTCCCTCATGAAGTGGTGGGCTTTCAGTTACAGGGTTATAGTCTGATTGCTGCATGGCGCAAGTATAAAAAACTGAGCCAGGTACAACTGGCTGACCAGCTGGGTATCAGTCAATCCGCTATGGCCCAAATTGAAAACACGGAATCAAAGCCAACGGATCGAACTTTGAGCCGTGTGGCGCAAGCTTTGGGTATCACTGTTAAGCACTTGCAAGACTGATTGAGAAAATTATCGGCTCTTTTGGTCAGTTAAGGGTGGTTGGCACGTTCTTCGTTGTTTTGGCTGCCAATACAGGGTATTTTTTGTAGCTATTTGCTGCAATGGTAGCATTATGCTACTTTCATAAAGTGATTATCAATTGGGGATTTTTTTATGGCTTCTGCACCATTGAGATTAAATGAAGAGTTAGTCCGAAAAGCTGCTATTGTTGGTTCGGCGATGAGTAGAACCCCACCCAAGCAAATAGAGCATTGGGCGAAAATTGGGAAAATCCTGGAAGAAAATCCCGACTTAACTTATTCCTTTGTTGAGAGGATACTGATCGCAAAGGCAGAAATGGACTCTGGGGAGGTTGTTGATTACGATTTTATGGACGACCAACAATGAAGGTTGTAGCAACAAAATCTTTCATTAAATCAAAGAAAAAACTACATAAAAACCAAATCATTGATTTAAACAAAGCTGTAAAAAAGATAATCGCCAACCCACTCATCGGAGAGAGAAAGAAATATGACCTTGATTTTTTGAGGGTCTACAAATTTAAAATGGCTAAGCAATTAACTTTACTCGCATACAGCTACAGCGAAAATTCCTTGATTCTTACTCTGATTGATTTTGGCGCACACGAAAATTTTTATCAGAGATTGCAGAGAAAAAATATGAATTAAGGAAATCCCTGAGAAATAAAAGGACACCCTTATATTTGATAAACAAACCAGCTTGTCTATTTTTTCCCTGTCGCTGATTTTTTAGTTCCGGCAGGAGAGATTATGACCCGTGCGCGAAGTTCACTGATCGACCCAGGTTCGACACCTTATTATCACTGTATAGATCGATGCGTACGCAGAGCGTATTTGTGTGGAGAGGATCATAATTCATTTTGCATCCTTTCTGTTATTTGCCTACAGTAGTAGGGCAATGGAGTATTAACAGGGTATCAAGTTGAGGTAAAACGATGAATAGCTTATATGAGACTGACTATCATCAATGGCTAACCAATCAGGTAGCTTTGCTGAGAAACCATGACTTTGACCAGCTGGATTTAGAGAATTTGTTGGAGGATTTGGAGTTGGGTATTAAGCAAGACCTTCGAGAGTTAGAAAGTTTTTTGGTTAATCTCATACTCCATTTGCTTAAAATGGATTACCAGACAACGGTTTTGAGAGACAGTGTGGCTACCGAAAGAGTTATTAAAGGTTGGGCTGAAAGTGTATTTAATGCAAGGTATGGAGTTAATAAAATAATAGAAAAAAACCACAGCTTAGCACCGAGAATCGAAGATGTTTTAAAAGACTCTTACTATGAGGCAAAAAAGAAAGCTATTGAAGCTATGAACTTTTATGTTAATGCCAATCAAAGGCTTAACGAAAGTAGCTTTCCAGATACTTGTCCGTGGTCTTACGAGCAAATGATGACTGATGACTGGTATCCACTGAACGGAGTCGATCTTTTTCACAGTTAAACTTTAAACAGCCTGCCAGAACGCTAACCCGATTTAGGCCTTGGCAGGCAGAGCGGTTAAATTTGAGAGGCATTACCAAGAACTTCAGAAGCCCACTGGTTAAGACTTTTGCCTTTGGCTTCAGCAGCAGTGGCAGCAGCAGCATGAACTTCAGGACTAATCCGTAGCATAAGATTGCCTGAGTATGGCCTTTGAGCTGGACGGCCCGTTTTCTCACTGATGGCAATATATTCATCAACTGCCGTATGGAACGCAGTTTCCAGTTCATCGACGGTAGAGCCGTGAAAACCAACAATATCTTTTATGCCAGCCAGATGACCGACAAAGATGCGATCTTCGTTATCGTACTCAACTCTGGCAATGTAATCCCCGTATTTCATCATATTCATAGTGTGATCCCTGCTTGTTCCAGAAAGCGTCGAGCATCTTTGATACGATATCTTAACGATGCTCCATCTGGATGTGGTCTGTGGAAGTCAGCACGTACGTCGTTGAGCACAAAGCTGACTGAAGAACCGCCTTTGGTTGTACGTTCAGCCCCTAATGACAGAAATAACGCTTCGACCCTGCGCCACTCAATATTGCCATTGATTGGGTTAGCAAAGATGGCCTTTAGTGTTTTTTTGCTTGCATTATTCATAATGGGGAATGATAGCTAAATGTGCAATCATTGCAAAATTTATTGATACCACATCGTTCCAGTGAGAGGCCGCCCCGATAGTTCCTTCCATGGTCAGGGCTAAAAATTCAGGCGATGCGGTATGATGCAGTATTTACTTTTATACGTACGCAACTAAAATAAAGCGTACATACCCAACTAAAATAGGTTCAACATGGCAAATCAGCAGAATGGACAAGAGCCCATCAATCTGACCAATCTCAGGAAAAACATCTACGCCATCTTTGACGAGATTATAAAAACAGGACAATCCGTAGCCGTTGATCGTGGTGGTGTCAGCTTGACAATCAGCCTGACGAACAAAGGCTCTAAGCTGGACAGGTTGGAAAGTATGGGCGAGCAATCCATAATCATTGGCAATGAGGACGGGTTAGAGAATGAATCAGTGTTTGATTGGGAGCCTGACAATGGTTTTAATTGATACTCACATAGCCGTCTTTTTACAGGGCAGGCAAGTCCGAAAGCTCTCTCCTAAAGTCAAAGTCATGCTGGATAATAACGACATCGTGCTGCCGGAAATGTCCAGGCTTGAACTTCAGTACTTGAATGAGATTGGCCGAATTACTGAGACTCCGAACAATATTATTCAATTTCTTTATACCGAAATTGGACTCACCGTGTCGAAAACCCCCATGTCGAGACTGGTGGATGAGGGCATTCTGCTGCCCTGGACACGAGATCCTTTTGATCGACTTATTTGTGCTGATGCTCAGGTACAGAATATCCCACTAATCACCCATGATCAGAAAATTCTGGATCATTTACCTCAGGCTTGCCGCTGAAGGCCGAGCCAAATGAAATCACGCTATGCGTGGGAATACATACGGCGGGCTGGGCACACTCCGATGTAATGGCATGGGAGCGAGTTGATACCAAATAATTAGTCTGTTGGAAATTTTTGTTTTTGATGCAGAACACGCATAACGCGGATATTCTTATTGTCGATGTAGTAAGAAACAATCATTGATACTTCTGGAATGATTAATAAACGCCCACGAATGCCATCACGCTCAACACCCATATAGGGTTGCTCTAGCAAATTCTCAACTTTAGCTTCAATAACTTCATCAGTCTTTTCAGCAGCTATGGGGTTAAATTCGTAAATAAACTCAAAGATTTTTTCTCTATCATTTAATGACTCCACTTCCCAATAAATCATCAACGATAACCTCGCTTACGAATTTTCGCCTTGCGTTTTATCATTTCATTTTTGGCCGCGTCATGCTCTATAAAATTGGATTTATGAGAATCAAGTTTCTCAAAAGCCAAGTTGACTTGTTCCGTTAACCAAGCTTCTTGCGATAATATTTTTCTCTGCTGATCAGCAAGTTGTTCTGTAAGTTCTCGGCAGGCATCGCTAATAGTTCGCCCTTGGCTTTCAGTCATCTGTTGAGCCAACCTTTTCGTTTCTTCATCGACTCGAAATTGTATTCTGGTTTCCATAACATAACTCCTTTCTCTGTGTGTACGTATGTTAGCACGCAAAGGTGCAGTGAACAAAGAAAAGCAAGAAAAAAAGGACACCCTCAAGAAAAAAAGGACACCCTTATATTTACCCCTTTTAAGTACCAAGTAAGTGTGGATGTCTTTTTAAGTAATAAGTAAGAAATCATCAAAAATCAGCAACTGGCCCAACTGCTAGAATTGCTCCTACCCATGCTGATGAATGGCTAAGTCACCATCAAATAATCTAATCTCACAAGAAAATCAGGAACTCCGGCGTGAAAACACCCTATCAAATCATTGAGATCAGGGAAGAGGTGGACTCTCCCGAGGATCTCGGTACCAAAGAAAAATTCTGGTATACCTGGCAGGGACAGAAATGGCTGTTTAAAAAGTCACGCCCGCTAACGGGGGAACACTGGTCGGAGAAAGTGGCAGAACAACTATGCCAGAAGCTGGGCATCCCTCACACGACCTATGAGTTGGCGAGTTTTCAGGGCAATGTTGGTGTCACCTGCCCAAGCATTATTAAGGATCGTAGCGGTTGGCGGATGACGCTGGGTAACCAGCTGTTAATGTCCAGTGACAATACTTACCCTGGCAATGAGCAGAAGCGGTTTGTCCGGGTCAGGGAGCATACTGTGGCCAGGGTGATGGGCATTCTTGAAACTGCAAAAAGTGGTATTCTTCCGCCCTTTCAAGGAAAATTCCCTGAGTTTATGGACGCGGCGGGCGTGTTTACTGGCTACCTTATGCTGGATGCGCTGATCAGCAATCAGGATCGGCATCACGAAAACTGGGCAGTATTGCTGGATGATGGCACCGGAAAAAAGTACCTTTGCCCAACGTATGATCACGCTTCCAGTCTTGGCTGCACAGAACGGGATGCAACACGACAGCAGCGCCTGACCACAAAGGATCCGGGCTTTTCCGTTGCGGCATACGTAAAAAAAGCCGGTTGCGCACTCTATAAGTCCAAAGCCGACAAGAAACCATTGAAAACCATAGATGCTTTTATGATTGCCAGTGAAATACACCCCCGGGCTGGAGAGTTCTGGCTGAATAAACTTAGCCTGCTGGACGAGGCCGAAACAGGTCAGCTGCTTCAGTGAGTACCAGAGGAGATAACAACCCCCACAGCCATTCAATTTGCGGAACAAATGATTCTGGAAAATAGAAGGAGCCTACTATGCATTCAAAAGTAAACAGCGTATTTTTAGCCTGGCAGGACCCGTTAAAAAGGGAGTGGCACCCGGTAGGCAAGCTGACCCGGCACGGTGATCATTACCAGTTTCAATACACTCGGGGAGCAGGCCAAAGCAAACGGTTTACACCGTTTACCGGTATGGAGGATTTAACCAAGGTTTATCAGTCTGAGCAGTTGTTCCCGCTGTTTGCCAACCGACTGTTATCAGAACGTCGGCCTGAGTATAAGCTGCTATTATCCTGGCTGGGTATCGAGGGGCAGCATTGCCCGTTGCTTATTCTGGCCAAAACCGGTGGATTTAAAAATACTGATAATTTGCAGGTTTTCCCTGAGGTGCAGCAGAACACGACGGGGTCCTTTGAATTCGATTTTTTTGTTCATGGTGTACGCTATGTTTCGGACTCCGCCCGAGCCCGGATTAAAACGTTGCAGTCGGGCGATCCGCTGCTACTGATGCAGGATTTTCAGAACCCGAAAGACCCGATGGCCCTTGTTATTCGTACCAACGAAGCACCGGAGATCGTTGGTTATTGCCCAAGATATCTGGCGAAAGGCATTCATCAATTGATGACTCAGGAAGCTGACCTCACGCTTGTGGTTAAACGGGCTAATGACGATGCGCCTTTGTACTATCAGCTGATGTGCACACTGACCGTCAAGACAGAAGATGCAAAATCACAGTGTGAACTTTTTGATGATGAAGCGTTTAAACCATTCTGCCCCACCTTATAGCTCGTTTCCGGGTTCCAGAGGCTGTCGCAAAGCTCTGGTACCCATGCTCAAAAATAAAAGGGCATCCTTATATTTGACAACGAAAAAAAGGACACCCTTGTATTTACCCCTTTTAAGTACCCTTTAAGTAAGTGTGGATGTCCTTTTAAGCTTTCCTTTTAAGCTTGGATAGGCGGTTCAAAATCTGGATAAGTATATCCTCAACTTTATAAGGAAGAAGGATGTTGCCAGCATTGCGAGGGCTAGCAAGATAGATATAAAAAACTGGTCTAAGCTTTACCGCTTACTATCTTGTCAATTACTTTTTTGTATATACAATCTGATATGAGCAAAGAACTCAAAAAGCCCGATTACATTAGTCAGGAAGACTGGGATTCAGTGGATGTCCCGGAATGGACCGATGAAGAAATTGCTAATGCCCGTCCAGCTGTAGAAGTTCTCCCCGAAATTGTTGAGGAATACCGCCGAACCCGCGGACAGCAGAAAGAACCGACCAAGGAGCAGGTGTCTATCCGCCTCAGCCCTGAGGTACTGGATTATTTTCGTGGTCAGGGTAAAGGCTGGCAGACACAGATTGATGATATTTTAAAAGCACACATTGCCGGACACTGAATTGTCGCCGCAGGGCGGAGGCAATCTGCCAGGGCGGTCAAGGAACCCCGCACTGAAATCCTTAAAGCAACCTATTATAAGAACATCTTCATATGGGAATGATGGTTATGTCAGAAGCAGTCACGATAAAACTGATCAAGCTCAAACAAGAAATGAGTAGATTTGCAGACCCGACAAACACTGAGGGTTTTTATAGGCATTTTGTTTTCTGGGTCTACAACACATGGGTTAAAAGCGGTTTTTCAAAACCCATAACTCACCCTGGCAATAACCCCATGAGCCTCATAACTGTCCATCCAGTCATAGTGATAGCTCAGGGTAACGGCCAGGTTGCCGCGACTTTCCATATTAACTGCAGCACCGAACTGGTAACGGCTCTGTTCACGTCCGGCCCCGTTCACCACGAACGCATTACCACCCTGGGCAAAGTGTGCGGTCATGGTCACCGGGTCATCCTTGAAGTCGTGGTAGGCCATCAGGCTGACTTCTGGTTTGACGGTCATGCTGGCTGTGGCAATATCGCCCAGCAGTTTTAAACCGGCGCCTAGCTCCAGTATTTCGTAAGTGTCGTTTTTAACTCTGTCAAACCGCAGGTAATTGGATCTACCAGTAACGCCCACCTCCCTGTAGTCGTCTGGCTTGATGCTGGCATAGTTGAAGGCCAGCTGTGGAATCCAGCTCCATTCTGCTGACTGACCCAACGGTATTTTATAGCCACCCAGCAGACCGATATCCCAGGCGTTGATGTCATAGTTTGATTTGATCTCGTTGCTCCCGACATAGCGTTTCCCGTCATTTTTACCCCAGGTATAACCTAGACGACCATCGACAAACATGGGGCCTTGCTCAAAGCTGGAATATACGCTGAAGGTATGGCCTTCGTTATCAATCGTGTTGTCTGAGCCACCTTTTCCTTTAATATCACTCTTCGTATAGGTGTAGGCGGCACCTAACGTGATACGTTCATTGAGATCAGAATCGACACCCAGTGTGAAGCCATTGGTTTTGGCCTGATAACCGAAGTAGCCGTTCTTTTTATCCTGAGTGGCATCGCTGTAGGCGTACTGCAACCAGAGATTACCGGAAGAGACCATATCACCCGCAGCAATACCGGTGCGAAGCCCGGACTGGCGGGCACCAACGGCACTGACGGCCTGCCTGATTGAAGCGATGGCCGAACCGACCGTGGCGCCAGACAGGTCAGGTGTCATCTGGTCGGCGATTTTGGCAATTTTGACAGGATTGTCATGGTCTTTTTTGAGTTCGTTCAGCACCCAGGTGTTCAGGGGGTCACTGTCACCGTCGCCTGAGTTGAGCAGGGACGATGTACTGCTTCTCTTACGATTGACTGCGGTTTCGATGGCTTTTATTGCCGATTTGTTAGCACCGCCGGATCTGGCAAGGTCACCTACGTAGGTGCCTTTACCAATGCTGGCAACAAATAGCTGTCTGGCAGTCAGTTTGGGATAGATTCGGGTGTAACGACTGAGTGGTGTAGTCGTTTCGAGGCTGGGTCTTGTATTAATATCGCTGTCGGTTGATTGCATCAAAAGATATTCAGTGCCCGCAACGATATCCGTTTTATTATCCAGTAAAACAACGGCGTCAGGGCCGATGTTAACGAAATTGGCTTTGACGTAAGGCGCTTTCGGATCGCTCTGCTTATCCAGGGTCAATTCCAGTCTGCCATCCTGTCTGTAAACGCCTTCTACTGCCAGCACCGTGTTATGCCTTGTTGCAGCCAGCGTACCGCCTTTTGCAACATGGAGGTTGGTGATGTAAGTGACTGAACTGGGAGTTGATTGAAGCTTTTTGATGGGTGTAACAGAGACGGTCTGGTTTGAAGTCAGGGTCAGTTTGCCGGTGACGTTTACTGTCCCCATGGTTTCTATCCGTTGACCACCGAATTGAGTGTCCTCACCACTGAAGGTCATGGAGTCCAGCCCGGTCATATTACCTTTCACAATACCTGCCTGAACATCCAGAGTGTCGCCTTTACCGGTTCGGCTCAGGATACTGCCAATGCTGCCGCCACTCTGAATAATATTGATGCCCGGACGGCGGTGCTCACTGAGGTCATTAAACTCAATGGCTGACACCGTGCCACTGTTGAGGAGTGTGACGTTCTTAAGGCCAGAGTGAGGTTCCGGTGGTGGCGCGGTGAAACTGAGCGGCAATGTTGAAGCAGTATTGCCGGGCAAATTGACGCCACGGGTGGTAATCAGACTGGCGGCAGCTCTTTCAACCACAATAATGCCTGCCGGATCTTGTATGGCAGCGGTTGTCCAGTCTTTGCCCATGATCCGAATGTCCCGTATGCCACTGACAGACTGAATAATGCTGCCACCTTCGAGAAACAGCTTATCGTCCAGATCTGGACGGCCTTTTATAGAGAAAGTAGTACCCGCTGACTGAACAAATTGCAGTGGCGGTCTGTGACCAGCACTGGATAAATCAAGGCTTCCCACCTTTCCATCATTGAACACGCTAAAGGATTGACCCAATAAAGTGGGTTGATTATGGAACGACACCAGTAGTTGATTTTTTCCTTTCTCTGTGACGACGGGGTTATGATCAACGATTTCGTTGATGACACCCTTTTCATTAACGAACACGGTAAAAGGATCATCCATTTTCAGCGAACCCCAGTCTGATCCCCGGATAACCAGATGATCAAAGCCAGCCTGCTCCTTAACATCGCCTGAAACCATGACAAGGGTGTCGTGCATGTCAGATCGGCCTTTTACGCTCTGGACAGTGCCACCTGATTGCATAAACACCAGAGGAGGGCGGTTAGCATCACTGGAAAAGTTCAGGTTTTTCAGTGTTCCATGATTATCCACCATAAAGTGGTGATCGTCGGCGTAGTCACCATTAAAGACCAGGGCAAGCGTTTTATTTTTCGATGTAGATTCAGTGCCAGTGCTGATATCGTCAACCCCCCCGGCAGACTCTATTTTGATGGAGTAGGGGTTGGTGACTGGCCCGGTCACTGACCAGTTATCGCTACTTTCCAGATAAATTTTTCTGGCACCCTGCAGGTCGGTGATTCGGGCTTTGCCCTGCAACCATAGATTCGCTTGTTGGTCAGCATTGCTGATGATGCTGACCGGGTTGCTGCTGGTCTTTATATTCAGGATTTTTCCTGTCGGTTCTGTTACCTGAGTTGCCTCGTCAGAAACAAGGATCCCATTTATAGCGGATTTCAGAGACACTTGTCGTGTGCCGTCGGCCCATCCCCCAAAGCTCCATTCTGAACCTGTTACCTTGATGCTGCTGATATTGGTAACGGAACCCGCCACCGAACCAGAGTTCAGTATCAGTTCATCGTAGCGATCAGGGTCGCCTGTGATGTTTGCTACATCGCCCCCTTCCACAAAGAGCCACAGAGGAGGCCGGTAGTCTTTGGCAGACAGGTCAATTTTCTTGATGGTGCTTTCAGGTAAACTGTATACGCCAAGGTTACGGCCAACCAAACTTGATTCACTGAACGACAGGTAGAGAGACTGGGGTTTGTTGGCAGGACTCTGGGTGGAAATTTCGTTAATGACACCTTTCGATTCTGAGGTAATGGTGAGCAGGTTGGGCAAGGCGGCATCAGGCGAAACTGACCAGGCCCCGGAATCGAACACCTTTATATGTTCAAGCCCTGGGACAAGACTCACCTGCGCGCTACCGAACACGTACAGGTTTTCTATCTTGCCTCCCTTATCACTCCTTACGTCCAGTCTGTTCTTGCTATCACCCGTAGTAGCAAACCTTAAAAAAGTGCCAGGGGGGTTAATCAAGGATTCTTTTTTGTCACTCACAATCAAGTGACTCATCACACTGGATGCATTAAGGGTGGCCGCACCTGAAATCCAGCCACGGGTGCTCCAGCCTTTTCCGGAAACATCAATATTGGTGAAGCCGGAAATATCGCCGGTGATGGTCACGGGGGTATCTTCGCTCTTGGGAGTAATATGGAGGAAGCTGCTTTGGCTGCCGTTACCGATAATGTCGCCCTTAACGGATACGCCTTCTAAATACAAAGGGTTGATCGTTGCTGTTTCCGGCCCCATTTTAATGGCAGGCGAACCCTCAATATATCCGTTGTATTGAACGTGAACGCCATGTGGAAAGTTACCCTCCAGCAACAAGCCAGTGCCGGTACCTTTGATCCTCCCCGGATTCACAAGCTCACCATTATTGGAGATTTTGATACCCGTTGTGCCCGGATGGGTAAAGACAGTACCCGTCGTTAACCCGTTGTCTATTTGGCCCTGGTCTGTATCGGTACTCAGACCAACACTGCCCTTACCAATGACATTGATAGTGCCCTTGTTAACGGCGACAGAGTAGCAGTCTTGTGGTGGCTTACTGCGGGCAAAGACTGTTGCAGCCATGCCATAGTCGTTTCCACCCTGAACGTTGATGATGCCTGTGCTGTCATTCAAAATCACTGCATTACCCTGAAGAGAGGGGGGAGACCGTTTGAAATTACTAGCTTTCATTCCGTACGATGGAGCCGGAAATTTGTCGTTTAGGTTAATGGTGCCTTTGTTTGTGCCTAAACCGTTCAAAACCATCAAACCAATCGCTTCATCGCTTAAGGCATTAATGGTTGCGCCCTTCTCATTAGTAATAGAACCATCATCTGGAAAAAGTTCAAGGCCTCTGGGTGGGCCTAGTCTCTTTACCCCTTGAATATTCATTGTGCCGTAATTGCTGGCAGTATCCTTCGATTTCTCTAGTCTGATGATTACCTCAGCGGCATGACCAGTTTTGTCTTTTGCACTACTGAGTTCTCCATCATTAATGACTGAGTTACCGCCAACGTCCTTACTTCTTATCATAAAGACCTCAAACCCTGCGGGGGCAGGTGATTCGCTTGTGACAGCGCCTCCTTTTTCGATGGTTAATTTTCCTCCTTTCATTTCTATGAATTTTATCTCAGCGGCTGTTTTTGCATCTTCGGGCCCAACGGTGATGGTTACGCCACTCGGTATGGTCTCTTCTCCTGTCACAACTTTGGTTTTTTCGGGGGGCCATTCTCCGGAAGGAAAGTCGTTACTGTTATCTTGTCCCAAAGCCCATCCGGAAATCACAGAAGCGATGGTAAAAGCAAGAAGGCTCTTTGAGAAAAACACCTGAGACTGACGATGACTCATTGATACACCTTCAAAAGTCATTGGAGTTTGAGCAGGAGGCTCACTGTGAGAAAAAGGCGGCAGACGGGAAAAGACTACCGACGAAGGTCTGATTCAGCGTTTAAAAAGTGATCAGAGCTGGACTGCGTGCAGTTTAGGTAGACAAAGGGATGTTTTGAAATATTCTTTAATTTTTAAAAAAACAGTTTTTAGCCTAAAAAGCGACACAGGGGTTGTATTGTGGTTCACTCAGAACTCATAACTGACCCTGGCAATAACCCCATGGGCCTTGTAACTGTCCGTCCAGTCATAGTGATAGCTCAGGGTAAAGGCCAGGTTGCTGTGGCTTTCCATATTAACCACGGCATCGAACTGGTAACGGTTTTGTTCACGTTTGGCTCCGTTCACCACGAAGGCATTGCCACCCTGGGCAAACTGCGCGGTCATGGTCACCGGATCATCCTTGAAATCGTGGAAGGCCATCAGGCTGACCTCAGGTTTAACGATCATACGGGCGGTGGCAATATCGCCCGACAGTTTCAGACCCGCGCCCAGTTCCAGTATTTCGTAAGTGTCGCTTTTGACTCTGGCAAATCGCAGGATGTCTGACCAACCGTTAATGCTTAGCTCCCGGTAGTCGTCTGGCTTAATGTTGACATAGTTGAAGGCCAATTGGGGCATCCAGCGCCATTCTCCTGACTGACCCAAAGGTATTTTGTAGCCGGTCAGAAGGCCGAGATCCCACGAATTGACGTCATATTTGACCTTGATCCCATTGCTGACAACCTGGCGTTTACCGACATTATTACTCCAGTTATAACCTATGCGGCCATCGACAAATACAGGGCCCTGCCCAAAGCTCGAATAGACGCTGAGGGTATGGCCTTCGGTATCGAACCTGCTGGTTGAATCATCGGTCCCTTTTACATCACCCTTTGAGTAGGTATAGGCGACACCTAACGTCATTCGTTGATTCAGATCAGAGTCAACACCCAGTGTGAAGCCATGGGTTTTGGCTTTGTAGCCGTTGTACCCGTCCTTTTTATCCTGAGTGGCATCGGTGTTGGCGTACTGTATCCAGACATTACCGGAGGTCACCATGTCACCGGCAGCAATGCCGGTGCGAAGGCCTGACTGTCGGGCACCCACGGCAGTGCGGGCCTGTCTGATCGCAGCGGTGGCCGAACTGATGGAAGCACCGGACAAGTCCGGAGTCATCTGGTTGGCCGTTTTGGCGACTTCGGCAGGATTGTTATTGAGCCTCTTGATCTGACTCAGGAGCCAGCTGTTCAATGGGGCATTGTCGTCTGATTGGCGGGCGGTCAGTGCTATTGCAATGGCTTTCGAGGCTGAATCGTTGGCACCGCCGGATCTGGCAAGATCACCAACGGGTGTCGCTACATGGTAGCTGACAAGGAACAGCTGTTTGGCTGCCAGGCGAAGGTAGTAAAGGGTATGAGGAGTGAATGAAGTCGTTACGAGGAGGGGCTGTGTCTTAATGTTGGAGTCGGATGATTGCATTAAAATATAATATTCGGTGCTCTCATCGACATCCGGTTGATTCTTCAGCCAAACAACGGCGTCAGGCCCGATTTCAACAGAGTTGGCTTTGACATAAGGCACTTTTGGGTTGCTCTGCTTATCCAGTTGAACTTCCAGCTTGCCATCCTGCTTATAAATGCCTTCTACTTCCAGCGCAGTGTTACTTCTTGTCGCAGACAGCGTACTCCCTTTCTTAATGTGGAGAGTGGTCGCATCAGTGGTCGCATCAGTGGTTGCACCGGGAGTCGATTGAACCTTCTTGACAGGAGTGACCGACACTTTCTGGTTTGAAGTCAGGGTCAGTTTTCCACTAACGGTCATTGTCCCCATGGTTTCAATCCGCTGACCACCGAACTGAGTGTCTTTACCACTGAAGGTCAGGGAGTCGAGCCCGATAATATCGCTTTTCACGGTACCGTTCTGAACATCCAGAGTGTCACCTTTACCCGCCAGGCTCAGGATGCTGCCAATGCTGCCACCCTTTTGAATAATGTTGATGGGTGAGCGTTTAGCGGTGGTAGGGTTATCAAACTTGATCTCTCCTATTGTGCCACGGGTGTTTAATGGCACGTTTTTGAAGGGGGTCGCTGACTGGGTGAATTTAAGAGGCAATGCTGAAGCACCGCCAGCAGGATCTGCGTCTCTGGTCGTCATCAGTCCGACTGTACCGTCTTCAGTCACCGTGATGCTTAATGGGTTCTGTATTGCAATGCTTTCCCAGTGTTTGCCTGTGATCCAGATATTATCTATGCCACTAACCGATTCAGTGATCTTGCCACCGCTGAGAAACAGACTATCGCCGTGGTCTGGTTGACCTTTAATGTTCTCGATGATGCCATCGAGATGGTTCAGTAAGAGTGGCGGACGTACGGAGTTGGGTTTTGAGATATCGATTTCATGGATTTCACCGCCTTCATTCTTGATAGCAAAGACTGACCTATTCGGGAAAGACTTTGTAAAGTCTAATACCAGGAGATTAGTTCCTTTTTTAGCCGACAGGTCATTGGTGATTCTGTTAACGACAGCGCCTTTGACAACGTTCACAATGACAGGATTATTCATTCTCAAAAAGTCCCATTTATCTCCCTGGATAATCAGGTTATCAAAGCCGCTCATTTCCAGGATAATGCCTGAAACCATTATAAGAGTGTCGTTCATTTTATAGCGTGCTTTTACAAGGTTAGCGCCACCACTGGATTGGACAAAGTGCAGTGAAGGGCGGTGAGCGTCGCTGGAAAAGTCCAGGCTGACCAGTGTTCCATGGTTATCCACTTTAACTAAGTCGCTTTTGGTATAGGTGGGGTTAAATACCAGGTTTAAAGTGCCAGGGTAACTGCTGCGGCTGGAGTAGCTATTGATGTAGTTGATCTTCGCACCGTCATTTATAGTTATGGAGTTGGGGTTGGATAGTGGCCCCGCCACTGACCAGGCGCTGGCATTATCATTGGTTACCATGATGGTAGAGATATCATTAATCGCTCCTGTCACTGAACCCTTATGCAGTACCAGTTGATCGTTCAGGTCAGAACGGCCCTTTATGGTTCCTGCCTCACCCCCTTGCAGAAGCATTAATAGAGCTGGTCGGTCGTCTTTTGAAGACAGATCAATCGTCTTGATGGTGCTCCCAGGGAAGCTTCGTACAACAAGCTCACCCTGACCATCCAAAGCTGATTGGCTGAATGACAGATTGAGTGATCTGGGTTTGTTAGAGGGGGGGTTAGTCGTTATCTCTTCAATCTCGCCTTTTAAACCAGCAGTAATGGTGAGCCGTTCAGGCAAGGATGCAACACTCGAGACTGACCAGTTCCCGGAATGGTACACCGCCATATGTTTAAGCCCTGGTGCACTGGATGTATCAAAACAGGTCACCCCTGAAATCCAGCCATTCACGTTCCAGCTTGTTCCGGAAATATCAATGGTGGAAAAGCCGGAAATATTGCCCTTCACGGATACTGTCGTATCTTTACCCGGGGCTTTTTCAGGGAGAGGTGCAATATGAAGAGCGTTATCTCTGCCATCAACACTCTCGATGTTTCCTGTTATGTGTCCTCCATACAAATGCAGAGGTGATTGATCCGCCTGCTCCATTTTAATGGCAGGCGACCCCTCAATGACGTATCCGGGCCTGATGCTAAGGCCTCTTGGAAAATTACCAGAGTAAAGCAATCCGGTGCCAGTACCTCTTACAGTTCCCGCATTCACTAACTGACCATTGCCTGAGATTTTGATGCCAGTGCCATTATCTTTGGTAAAAATATTACCAGTGTTGTCTACTTTAGCTCGATGTGTGTCTGTGCTCATACCAACGCTACCGTCGCCAGCAACGTTGATAGTGGCCCAGTTGGCAGCAGTGGAAGAGTAACCGTCCGGGGGGGGCTGATTGGCATCAACGGTTGCAGCCATACCATAATTGTTTTTGCCATTAACGTTGAGGGTGCCTCTGTTGCGAATTTCTGCATTACCCTGATCTACGGAGTCGTGGATATTTTGATTTCTGGCTTTCATTCCATAGGATGGTTGGTCGCTTGAGGATTGGCTTGACAGGTTAAGAGTGCCACTGTTTGAACCCAACCCGTTGATAACGAGAAAGCCAATTGCGGGAGCGCCTAAAATATTAAAGGTTCCATTTATCTCATTAGCGGCCTGAGAACTTTTGTGCACAGCCTGAAAGGCTATGGGTACAGTTCGTCTCTTTATCCCCTGAACAATGAGTGTGCCCTCGTTGCTGATATTATCCCCATATTTGGTCAGGGCCATGATGACGTCTGCAGCGTAACCGCTCTTATCCCGGGCACTGCTGAGCACGCCCTGGTTAGTGACTTTATTATTCAAGCCGACAGCGCTAACGATCATGTGAACCCCGGCCTGCACTTTATCGCCACTGGGTAATTCGCTCGTCAGGGAACCTTCGATGTTTAATGTTCCATTCACCATTTTCAGGTAATTTATCTCGTCGGGTTTAGATGCATCAGCGGGGCCTACGGTGACGGTACTGCCTTTCGGAATGGATTCTACCCCTTCTACAACTTTGGTTTTATGGGGGGGCCATTCGTTGGGGTCAAAGCGGCCTCCACTATCATCCCCTGAGGCACTACCACCTCCTGAAGCCCACCCTGAAATCACAGAAGCAATGGTAAAGGTTAAAATACTGTTTGAGTGAAGAATACGAGGCCTGCAATGAGTCATTAATACACCTTTAAAAATCATTGGAGTCTGGGTAGGAGGCCGATAGTGGGAAGAGGCGGCAGATCGTTTGGAAAAAGACCAGCGCTGAAAAAAAACTGATTCAGCGTTCAATAAATGACCAGAACCGGACTGGGCGCAGTCTAGGTAAACAGTGGAGTGTTTTGAAATACCCTTTGATTTTTAAAAAGTGAATTTTTAACTTAAAAGCTAGTGCACGGTTTCAATGTAATTGACGGGTTCCCTCTATTAGTGGCACCCAGACTCCGTTCACCCTGAGCGGAGTCGAAGGGTGCCGGGCACGGTCTTTCTTGTTGGTTCGGAGTCCACATCCTTCGACTCCGCTCAGGATGAACGTAGATTGTTCACATCAAACTCATTGAAATGATGTACTAGTATTCCGAGGCTGGTGTTAGAGTGTCGTCTACTGTTTAATAGCCGGACTTCAAGTATTGCCTTTTTCTTAAAGGGATTGTTTATGGCTATCTTTCCGTTGGAAAACCCTGTTCAGCATTACGACTGGGGCAGTCTGAATGCGATGAGTGAACTTTTTGGTATGGCTAATGAGTCCGGCCAGCCTGTGGCTGAACTCTGGATGGGTGCTCATCCCAAAGCACCTTCTATCGTTTTGGCTGATGATCCGGTGGCTTTGAACGTGCTGGTGGACGGTCAGGCGGCCCACTTAGGTCAAGGGTCTCTGGCAAAGTTTGGTCAGACTCTGCCTTTCCTGTTTAAAGTACTGGCGGCTGCCAGGCCCTTGTCTATTCAATCGCATCCCAATAAACAGCAGGCATTAGCAGGGTTTACAAATGAAAATCATCTGGGCGTGCCGCTGGATGCCTTTCATCGAAACTATCGGGATGATAACCATAAGCCTGAGCTGGTCTATGCGTTGACACCTTTCAGGGCTATGAATGGTTTTCGGCCACTGGCTGAAATGCTGGCTTTGTTCAAAATGGTTGAGCTGAAACCGCTTGCAGAAGCATTATGCTGGCTTGAAGAAGGCAACCTTAAGGCTTTTTATGAGCATTTAATGAACCTTAAAGGCGCAGAAAAGGAGGGACTGGTTACTGAGGCACTGTCGTTTGCCGAGACCTCGGATCATCCTGCCTGGCAAGAAGTCTGTCGTCTGAATCAATTCTATCCGGGTGATATCGGTGTGCTCAGTCCATTGCTGCTGAATGTGATCGAACTCACTCCCGGTCAGGCTATGTTTCTGAAAGCAGGGACACTCCACGCTTACCTGGAGGGTACGGCGCTGGAAATCATGGCCTGCTCTGACAATGTGCTCAGAGGCGGGTTGACCAATAAACATGTGGATGTCCCTGAGTTGCTCAAGACCATTGAGTTCGACACCATTGCCCTGGCTGACCTGTGCCTGAAACCCGAACAGGAAGAGAATGGTGAAACCCGTTTTGTTGCCCCTGTTGATGATTTTCTTTTCAGTATCATTGAGCCTGAGCGGGCTTGTGAGCCTTTTGAGGTGAGATCAGCCGAGATACTGTTTTGTGTAGAAGGTCGTCAGGCGATCAGGGCTGGGGAACAGTCTATCGAGTTGACACCGGGCCGTGCCTGTTTCGTCAGTGCCATGACCGAGTCCTATCAGCTTGAAGGCAGTGGTCGTCTGGCCAGGGCGATGTCTGTTCTTTGAACAGGTCGGATTTGACAGAATAGCTTTTCCAGACAACATTAATGTTCGGGTATCTTAAAGCCCATTCATCAAAACTGAAAAATAACGAGGTTTTTCAATGTCTGGAAACGCTGTGACCAGAGAGGAGTTTGAGGAGCTTAAGGTAGAGCTGAGGGAAGAAATCAAAGAAGAGATTTTGGATCTTCGAATAAAGTGTAACGATATGTCCGAATGGCTTAAAGTCAGGGGGGTAGATGTCGCCGTACAAAGAGGTGCCCTTCACGAAAAAGAGGTAGCTCGGATGAACGATATGCTGGAAGATCTTCTGAAAACGTTAGCCACTAAGGACGAAGTGTCCAGAGTCCGGTCAGATCTTAATTCTTTCAAGGTGGAGGTTCGAGAGAAACTCTCCCAACAAGAACAGAAATTGGACCTGGCTTTTGAGAAATTGCAGGAGCATGATCGGCGCTTTGATGCAATAGATAAACGCTTTGATGCAGTAGATAAACGCCTTGACGGATTGGATGCCTCTTTGCAGCGCCTGGAATCCCTTATTCTTTCAAGACTTCCTGAAAAATAAGGATCCTCATTCACTGCCTGTAACCGAAGGAGTCTCCCGCCGAACCAGGCGGGAGGTGGATACTTGGCTCTTAATCACTAACCCTTACTGCCGAACACAGCTTTCTGGTATATCATTACCGTCTCTTTTATTTCGAAAGCCGTTATACCAGTGACTCAACCCAAACCCCTGGATCGTAAATTTTCCGTGGCCCCGATGATGGATTGGACCGATAGACATTGCCGCTACTTTCACCGTCGGCTGTCAGAACACGCTCTGCTCTATACCGAAATGGTGACCACCGGGGCCCTGGTGTTTGGCGATAAAGACCGTTTTCTCAAGCATCATCCGCAAGAGTATCCACTGGCTCTTCAGGTGGGTGGTCATGATCCTCAACATTTGGCCCGGTCAGCGCAGTTTGCTGAACAGTCCGGGTATCAGGAGATTAATCTGAACGTGGGATGTCCCAGTGACAGGGTTCAGAATGGTCGAATAGGTGCCTGCCTTATGGCGGAACCTGAAACGGTCGCAGAAGGCGTCAGAGCCATGAAACAGGCGGTGGCTATTCCCGTGACGGTGAAACACAGGATTGGCATCAATGGCCGTGATTCTTATGAGGAGCTGGTGGATTTTGTCGGTAAAGTGGCTGAAGCCGGTTGCCAAACATTTATTGTTCACGCGCGTATCGCGATTCTTGAGGGTCTGTCTCCTAAAGAAAACCGCGATATTCCTCCTCTTAAGCCCGAGGTGGTGTATCAGTTGAAAAAAGATTTCCCGAACCTGGAAATCACCATCAATGGCGGCATAGGAACCTTTGTTGAGATTGAGCAGCACCTGGAGCATGTGGATGGTGTGATGCTGGGCCGGGAGGCTTATCACAATCCCTATTTGATGGCTGAGGTTGATAATCGTCTTTATGGTACCGGCAAACCATTGATCGAACGTCATCAGGTGGTTGAGAAAATGTTACCTTATATTGAGTCTGAACTTACAAAAGGCACTTACCTGAGTCACATAACCCGCCATATGCTGGGTCTGTACCAGGGTGAGCCAGGAGCCCGTAAGTTTCGCCGTTATATCAGCGAAAATGCCCACAAAAAAGCTGCCGGGCCAGAGGTGCTGCTGGAGGCGGTCAGGCAGGTTGAAAGCCTCAGGATGCGGGCGCAGGGCGCCGTCTGAGATTCAGCTCTTGCCTTTATCTTTGGGGTCGGGGTCGGGCTGAGTTTGCTCCAGTTGTTTTACCAGTTCGCTGAACGCTTTCTGGTTACCTTTGTTCATGCCCATCAACACCTGGTGGGCGTCGAGAACTTGTCTGGCCTGGGCGGATTGTTCCAGGTTCCCTTCACAGATGATTTCCTGCATGTCCAGGTTCAGGTTTTCATAGCCTTCCAGCTCTCTGACAATCACAAACACCCGGTCAAAGCCCACGCTCAGCAGAATCCGGGTGATGTCATCTTTGGTGGAAATAATAACCGGCACCAGTCCCAGGTTTTTCTTGGTCTGAATAGACAGTTTGGCCAGCAGGCCCAGAGAGGTACTGTCGATGGTGTCGGCGTCGGTCAGGTCAATAATAACCGATGTGAAATCAGGCTTGTTGAGCATCTTTTCCAGTGAGGAGCACAGGGTTAACCGCACTTCTCCCACCAGTTTAACAACATGCGTGCCATTGTTTTTTGCGAACAGTATTTTGCCAGTAGTCATTTATCTCTCTTCAGAATCAGTATGGCGACATCGTCCGGAGCGGCTTCGGTGTTGAGCCCCAGCTTTTCTGTCAGGGCTGATACCGTCACGGCTCCCTCTTTAATCACAGACAACAAGTAGTCTTCTTTCTCTTGAAGTGTTTTCTGTGGTAACAACTCAAGAATGCCATCGGACAGAATAGTCAAGGTAAATTGTTCGGGCAAGTCAATGGTGACATCTTTAAAGGTGGCATTTTCAAACAGCCCGACCGGTAAGCCACGGCCTTGAATACAGCGAGTTTTTTCCCCAGTGGAAAGAATGGGCAGAGGGTAGTGACCGCCAAAAGCGTAGGTGAGCGTCTGATCGCGGGTGTCGACCACTCCACCAAAGACCGCAACGTGCTTGCCCAGGCCGGTTTCCAGAAGGCTGCGGTTGAGAAAGTTCAGCACATGGGAAGGTTTGACCCTGGCCCGGCCGCCATGGGACTGATATTCCTTGAGTAGGTTCATGGACATGTTTTTCAGCAGCACGGTAATAAAGGCTGAGGACGCACCATGACCGGAGACGTCGGCCAGGTAAAAGGCGAAACTGTGTTCATTCAGGGCGAAGTAGTCAACAAAGTCACCACTGAGGTAGAGAGAAGGGATGATCTTGTGGTCGACCTTGAAGTTTTCAAAGATCAGAGGCTCCTGGGGAAGCATTTTCATTTGTACCTGGCGGCCTGCCTTCTGGTCTTCCTGCAACAGGTGCAGGTTGTTTTTCAGCGAGTGAATGACCTCTTCAAGGCTTTCCCGGTAGCGGCGATTTTCAAGTATCAGCTGGGCTTTTTCCAGCGCACGGTTAATGGCGTACTCCAGAACTTCCAGGTCGACAATAGGCTTAATAAAGTAGTTGCAGGCCCCGAGACGCATTGCTTGTACCACGTCGGTCATGATACCGGCACCGGATACCACGATAAAGGGAGTATCGGGAGACAGTTCCCGGACGCTGCGAAGGACCGTCAGTCCATCCATTTTCGGCATTCGAAGGTCGCAGAGAACCAGGTCGGGGGGAGTCTCTTTGAATAAAGCCAGCCCCTGTTCACCATTGTCTGCCTGAAGGGTACTGAAGCCGCTGTCTTCGAGATAGGCTACGATGCTCTCTCTTACAATTGTGTCATCATCAATGACCAGAATGGTACTACTGGCCATATTTATGATCCTGCCTGCTGGGGAGATGTATCCAGATCGGTGTCAGGACAATCTACGTCAAGTAAAACAGAGTGCATCTGACGTTGAACCATGATTAATTTACAGTCTGTTGAAACATACTCCCAACCCGGCTTTGCTGCAAGCCGGGGGAGAAGATAAAACAGAAACGGTATCGGGGCGGGGAGGATGTCAAGCCGTCAGAAGTCATCTTCTGGCAACTGGCCTGTAATCAGATATTCACGACGTTGCAGGTACGCATCCCGGATAAAGGTGTAGCGATCACCGACAATCAGAGCTTCAGAGCTCAGCAGGGACGCACGGGTGTTAATGGTATCGATGCCTCTGGCCGTCCACTGGTCCCGTTCTGGCTGAATCTGCCCCTGGAGATTCATCATTGAGTCCGGCAATGTACCGATACCGGATCTTAGTGTTCTTGAACCCAGTAACGGCAGCACCACATAAGGCCCGGATGGCGTGCCCCAGTGAGCCAGTGTCAGGCCAAAGTCCTCATAGTGCCGCTCAATGCCCAGTGGGGTGGCGACATCCACCATTCCCAGCATGCCGACCGTCGAATTAATGCCAAAGCGCCCAAGAGACGCCAGGGCTTCACCGCCTTCGAGCTGTAACGCCGCATTGACAGCGTTGCGGATCTCGCCGAGGTTTGAGAAAAAGTTAGAGACCAGTTGCTGAATCGGCTTGGGGGTCACGGTATCGTATCCTTCAGCCACGGGTTTCAGGACATAGGTATCCAGTGTGTCATTGAATGAAAAGATGGCGCGGTTTGTTTTCTCCCAGGGATCGTCGTAGGAAACGACCTCCGCTCCGGCACCGGAAACGTATCCGATGAGTAGCAGGGCGGCTATCACCTTAACCCTGTTTTGTAGTGCATTTTTCAGGTTGTTAGTCAGTGATTGCATCACGTTCCTGTCCTCGCTTTCCTTGTTTTTATGCTGCCTAAATTTTTGGATGTACAGAGTTATAGTTTGAATCATTTTTTCGTTGAGTGAAATATTTAAAAAAAATGGAACGTTCGCTTCATCGTTTCTGGCTTGATTCTGCTAAGTATCTGACGATTCATAAGTTAATGAATCTGGCATAAAACCTGTATGGTAAAAAAGCCATGTTTTGGCTCTGGAAGCTGAAAATATCTTGTGAGATTATCAGGTGCTTAGCGATCAGGAGGAATCATGGAAGACCGCCAAAACAACGAAACTGAGACTCCCGGCAGTACACCCGGCCATCATACCGGGGAGCGATTGTTGGCTTTGAGAAAAGCTTATCTCGCAGGCAAACTGAAAGTAGACAGTGCCAGAGTGGCAGACAAGCTGCTCGCTTTCGAAAGTACACTTGCGTCAGCCTTGGGTGACCGGGCTCATCAGAATGACAAGGTAGCTGACTGATTTTCCGGCAGGGGTTTATCTCCGTGCACTACGCAAAACGACTTTTTCCTTGAAAAACTACATCGACTCGTTAGAATGCAAAGCAAGCCAGCCGGAATAATCTGCCCGCTGGCTTTTCTATGCTCCCGTAGCTCAGCTGGATAGAGCAATCGCCTCCTAAGCGATAGGTCAGAGGTTCAAATCCTCTCGGGAGCGCCATAATTAAGTACTCAACCGTACGAAATCCTGTTTTCTGATTCATTGTTCAGGCACTGTTACTGTTTCAGGCTTTTTGCTGGTATCTTTTTTCCAGGTGGTTTCTATTATCTTAAGAGCTGCCAATTCATTTCTTCGCCACTTAATGCCTTTCTCTCTGCTTCTCTCGCCGTCCATGGCATCCGCAGTATCGAATAATTTCCGCCATTCTTCCTCACTGGCGCCCAACATTCTAATAATATGCGCTTTTTGAGCGTAGGCGCCCGCAGTCTGGGGGTACTTCTCTATGGTTAATTGCGCATACTCAAGCGCTTTGTTAAGGCTGTCTTTTCCTAACTCCGTCTTATTATCGTTTATTTGCTGACAAGCCAGAGTGAAATAATGGATCGAGTGAGACAGCAATGTATTGGCATTTGTCGGGTGGTGTCTAACTATTTCCATAAACTTTGCTTCCCCGGCATATAAACATAACAGTGCTAATTGAAATTTACTGGAACGATATAGTGCATAGCAGCGCTCAATCAGTTTTTTAGCCAGATGATTTTTGTCCATTACCTCCCATTGTCTTAAGAGAGTCAGGTCAATGTCATGATTTCCGCAAGGTCTGCACAAAATATCCTCACGGTCACCGGGCTTCTTGTTACTCATGTTCAGCAGTAGTATTTCGGTTCGTTTATGTTTGCGCATTAATCGCCAGAGTCGTGCCAGGGCTATATCAATATCCTGTTTTCCAGAGGGTGTGCATAGAATCTCCTCGTCGTCATCGGGTTGCTTGTCAATGATGTTCAGCAGCAGTTTTTCAGCCAGCTTATATTGATATGTTGCTTCCCAGATTCGTACCAGAGACAGGTCGACGTCATTATTCTTCGAGGGTTTACAGAGTTTCTCGATACTGTCATCGGGGTGTTTGTCACTCATCTGCAATATCAGGTCTTCAGTCAATTTATATTGGCCGGTCTCTCGCCAGAATTGCGCCAGAGTTATATTTACAGTTTGGAGTAAATGTTGAAGTCTTTTTACTTTGGCAGCATGTGGTTGCAAATCCAGCTTTGAAGTCAGCCCTTTTTTCATGCTCAGCAGCAGTTTTTCAGTCAGTTGGGGTTTTCCCGTATGCTGCCATAGCCGTGCCTGAGCCATATCTGCGTCAAAAAATCTGGAATGCCGGCAAAGGGTTTCTTCATTAGCATTGGGCTGTTTTTCTCTGAGTTTCAAAAGTCGTGCCTGTGCATCAGCTATTAGCCCAAGTCTCTCTTCACTGAGACTCAGGGTCAGATCAAGGTCACGAACGGTTGAAGCCCCGAATTTGTTTAAATCGTGCTCGGACCTGAGTTTTTCCAGAAGCAAACAGGCCTCTTTTTGTTTTTCATTGGATTCGTTTAGTGATCTTGCCAACCCTATGACTGATTGTTGGTAGTCGTATGTAGCCAGTGAGTCTTCGTATTCTTGCAAGATGGACCGAAATGTGCTCTCTGCATCAATGAAGTTTTGGTGAGACAGCATGCTGTAAGCTCTATTGATTTTTACTTTGGCCTCTTTAGGAGATTCCTTTTCTACCGGTGGGTACAAGGTCTGAGAAGAAGGTTTCCGGCAGGCAGTGGTTTGCCGGTGGAGAATATTCTGATGGCTGATCGAAGGTTGGTGAGCATGTTGACGACGAGGAACAAACACCGGTGCATCCGGGTTTAATTTAGGGGGAGCCTTTGTTTGCTTATTAGAATCAGGCAAGGGCGATTGCGACGGTGTTGCGCCGGTTGCGTTGCTGTATGCGGGTGGTAATCCATCATTCATAGCCGTTTGACCTTCCTGGAAATGGAAACTTAGCCCGGAAAATGCATTATGAGTGTAATCGGTACGTTTGTTATCAGGTTTTGGATAATTCTGCTTTGGCTGGTTTTGTTTTTTTTTGCGCCGTTTCTGGTTGCCTGAATAACTCTGTTTGTTGCCTTTAGCCACTGCAGGATTTTGTGAAATTTTGCTTTGGGAGTTCCCCAGCTGTTTGGTTCCGGGGGGGGGCTGAGTCTTGGTCTGTCTTCTAAAAGTGCGTTCCAGTTCCGAGCATTCAAACTCAAGACTGAACTCAATATCTGGTAGTTCCAACACGATAGCCAGTTGCTTTCGGAGGGATTTAAGGATTTCTTCAGATAATGGGCTGGGTAGTTCATCTGAGTCTGCTGTCAGCTCCAGAAGCTGTTGTATCAGGTGCTCCCTGCCACTGAGCCTAGGTGCGAGCCAGTGTAAAAGCTCCCGTGTATTAAGCAGCTTATCCGTCAGTTCCCGGGATTCAGCCAGGCTGATTTGAAAGGTAAGCGGCGGCGAATCACCGAACCGTACAACAATCGTTACTCCTTCGGGCTGAGTATTGGTAAGCCAGTGGTACACTCCGATAAAAGGCTGATAATCACGACAGTTTGCAGGCAGGCTCAGAGTGGGCAGGAGAATCAGGTCGACCATCATTTTGTCGGGTGCTGGCATAAAGGGCGGGCGTTTGAAATCGTTGTAATCGTCAGTGTCGTAGCCACCACCTGAAGGGCTTTGAAACAACGTAGGCTTGATTGGTAGGCCGACAGGGGGAATTGCCCCGGCATTTTGAGTATCGTGCGTTTTTTCTACTCGTCCATTTACTACTAAAAAAGGCTTTTTTGAACGCAGATATTGCCCTGATGTGAATGGATACGGGTGATTAAAAGACACCGGGCAAGGCTGGCTTTCTTTAATCGCCATTCTGCCCGTTTGCTCACTCAACGTAAGCACATAAATATGGGTTGATTTATCATTATCAGAAAAGGGGAAAGGTACAACAGCACTGGCTTCATAAGTAAAGCCCTGAGAGTCTAAGCCTTGTGCACAGATGATAAATGGCTGGTCAATCTGCCCGAAAATAGTGACTTCGCCAGTAAAAGACTGCGTTCGTGTGCCCTGAGTTTTTGTAGCAATACTTACCGGCCTGGCTCGAACGGTTCTGGCTCGAACGGTTATAGAAGAATCACTTTGTTGGTTTACAGGCAACTGCCATTCTAAATATTCACCAGTGGCCACTACAGGATTTGTGAAAAAGGAAAGTACTGTTGCTACAAATGCCATAGTGAACAACTTTAGAAAGGTGTAAAAGCTGTACATTGCCAAGCCGGTTAGGTTGCTGAGTTTATTCAGGATAGTCTGTTTTTTTGACACTGATAATTGGAATAAGCCTTATGAGGCTGTCGCAAAACTCTGATTCCCTTGCTTTTAGGCCCTTTGAGTCCCAGCGTGGGAACGGGTTGTTAGAGTTTTGCGACACCCTCTGGAGCGTGGGAACGAGGGGGTGTACGGATATCAGAGCTTGGGTGCACTAGTTCCGTTTTTATCCTGAGATCCTCTCGCGCTTCATCCAACAATTCTTTGGCTTTAGGGCGCAAGGCCGTCTTGTGACCGCTTCAGGCCTTTTTGCTGGTATCTTTTTTTCAGGTGGCTTCTATTTTCTTAAGAGCTGCTAATTCTTCTCTTCGCCACCTAATGTCTTTCTCCCTGTTTCTCTCGCCGTCCATGGTGTCTGCAGTATCGAACAATTTCTGCCATTCTTCATCACTGGCGCCCAACATTCTAATAATATGCGCTTTTTGAGCGTAGGCGCCCGCAGTCTGGGGGTACTTTTCTATGGTTGATTGCACATACTCAAGCGCTTTGTTAAGGCTGTCTTTTCCTGACTCCGTCTTATTATCGTTTATTTGCTGACAAGCCAGATTGAAATAATGGATCGAGTGAGCCAGCAATGTAACGGCATTTTTCCGGAGGTGGCTAACTATTTCCATAAATTCTGCTTTCCCGGCAGATAAACATAACAGTGCTAATTGAAATTTACTGGAACGATATAGTGCATAGCAGCGCTCAATCAGTTTTTTAGCCAGATGATTTTTGTCCATTATCTCCCATTGTCTTACGAGATTCAGGTCAATGTCATGATTTCCGGAAGGTCTGCACAAAATATCCTCACGGTCACCGGGGTTCTTGTTACTCATGTTCAGCAGCAGTATTTCGGTTCGTTTATGTTTGCGCATCAATTGCCAGAGTCGTGCCAGGGCTATATCAATATCCTGTTTTCCAGAGGGTGTGCACAGAATCTCCTCGTCGTCATCGGGTTGCTTGTCAATGATGTTCAGCAGCAGTTTTTCAGCCAGCTTATATTGATATGTTGCTTCCCAGATTCGTACCAGAGACAGGTCGACGTCATTATTCTTCGAGGATTTACAGAGTTTCTCGATACTGTCATCGGAGTGTTTGTCACTCATCTGTAATATCAGATCTTCAGCCAATTTATATTGGCCGGTCTCCCGCCAGAATTGTGCCTGCGTTATATTTACGGTGTGGAGTAAATCTTGAAGTTTTTTTACTTTGGCAGCATGTGGTTGCAAATCCAGCTTTGAAGTCAGCCCTTTTTTCATGCTCAGCAGCAGTTTTTCAGTCAGTTGGAGTTTTCCCGTACGCTTCCATAGCCGTACCTGAGCCATATCGGCGTCAAAAAATCTGGAATGCTGGCAAAGGGTTTCTTCATCAGCATCGGGTTGTTTTTCTCTGAGTTTCAAAAGTCGTGCCTGTGCATCAGCTATTCGCCCAAGTCTCTCTTCACTGAGACTCAGGGTCAGATCAAGGTCACGAACGGTTGAAGCCCCGAATTCGTTTAAATCGTGCTCCGACCTGAGTTTTTCCAGACGCAAACGGGCCTCTTTTTGTTTTTCATTGGATTCGTTTAGTGATCTTGCCAGTCCTATGACTGATCTTTGGTAGTCAAATGTAGCCAGTGAGTCTTCGTCGTATTCGTGCAAGATGGACCGAAATGTGTTCTCTGCATCAATGAAGTTTTGGCGCGACAGCATGCTGTAAGCTCTATTGATTTTTACTTTGGCCTTTTTAGGAGATTCCTTTTCCACCGGTGGGTACAAGGTCTGAGAAGAAGGTTCCTGGTAAGCAGTGGTTTGCCTGTGGAGAATATTCTGGGGGCTGATCGAAGGTTGGTGAGCATGTTGACGACGAGGAACAAACACCGGTGCATCAGGGTTTAATTTAAAGGGAGCCTTTGTTTGCTTATTAGAATCAGGCAAGGTCGATTGCGACGGTGTCGCGCCGGGTGCGTTGCTGTATGCGGGTGGTAATCCGTAATTCATAACCGTTTGACCTTCCTGGAAACTTAGGCTGTTGGACAGTCAAAGGCTATAAAAGTTCATGGTTATCTATTTAGGCTCTCCGACTTTTTTGCCCCTCAGACGTAGCATCTCCTTAAGAGCATCAGATTCATTGATTCGCCAGGCCGCGGTTTTGTCTCTCTCTAAACGGACGGTATCAAGGGTATCTGCTTTGTTGAATAATTTCCGCCATTTTTTCTCACTGCCGCCTAACATTCTAATACAATGGGCTTTGTGCGAATAAGCAGCCGCACTCGGGGGGTATTGCTTCAATATTGCGTCAACCAGTTCAAGCGACTTATTAAAGTTAGCTATTCCTGACTCCGTATCGCCATCCGTTACCTGCTTACAAGCCAGGGTGAAGTAGTGGATCGAGGTCTTCAGAAGTGTATTGGGGGTTTCCGGACACTCGGCAACCATTGCCATAAACTTTGCCTGTCCAACGAATACATTTAATCGTGTCAATTTAATTTCATCCGAACGATAAAGGGCGTAGCAACGTTCAACCAGTATTTCAGCTTGCTTCTGTTTGCCCCTTGCTTGCCAGGTTCGCAACAGGGCCATATCAATTTCTTGATTTCCGCAAGGCTCGCACAGCCTGTCTTCATCGTTACAGTCTTGATCGTTAAAGTGGTGCTTGCCACTCATGTTCAGCAGCAGTTTTTCAGTCAGTGTATGTTTACCAGTTACCAGCCAGATTCTCATCAGAGTTATATCAATGTGATAATTCCCTGAGAGCTTGCATAGCTGATCTTCGCTGTCATCGGGGCACTTGCCAATCATGTTCAGCAGCAGCCTTTCAGCCCAGTGTAGTCTGCCTGTTACCTGCCAGAGTCGGGCCATAGCCAGGTCAATCCAGTAATTCCCACAGGGCGTGCACAGGATCTCTTCATCGCTAATGAAACGCTTGCCACTTAAGTTCAGGAGCAATATTTCAGTCAGTTCATATTTACCCATCGTCTGCCAGAGCAGTGCCAGAGTCTGGTCAAAGACATGGTGTCCACAGGGCCTGCACAGAAATTCCGGACTGGCATCAAGGGGCTTCCCAATCATGTTAAGCAGCAGTCTCTCAGCCAGCTCATATTTGTCCATCAGCTCCCAGTGCCGGACCAGGGCTATATCCGTTTCATAATGCCCACAGGGCGTGCACAGAACCTCCTCATGTTGATAGGGGTTCTTGTTGCTCATATTCAGCAGCAGCCTTTCAGTCAGTTCATATTTGCCTAGCGTCTTCCACAATAGGGCCCGCGTCAGATCAACGTTACGATTTTTACAGGGCTTGCACAGTTCTTCATCACTGGCATTGGGGCGCTTGCCGCTCAAGTTCAGCAGCATTCTTTCTGCCAGGTGATAGTTGCCTTTTTCTTCCCACAGCCGCACCAGAGTCAGATCCGTTTCAAGATGCCTGCTGGGCTTGCACAGTTCTTCTTCACTGGCATCGGGGCGCTTGCCGCTCATGTTCAGCAGCAGTCTCTCAGCCAGTTCAGTTTTGCCCATCAATAGCCAGAGTCGTGCCAGGGCCAGATCAGTGTCAATGTCTCCACAGCTAGTGCACAAAGTCTCCTCGCTGTCATCGCGGTTCTTGTTACTCATGCTCAGCAGTAGATCCAGAGCCAGGTCATGGCAGTCCATCTCTTGCCAGAGTCGTGCCAGCGCTATGTTTACGGTGTGGAGGTGTTTATGCAGACTTTCTACATCATAAGTGATTTGGTTCGATTTCAGCCTTTTAGTCAATTCTATTTTTACGTTCAATAGCAACGCCTGAGCCAGCACGTATTTACCGGTAAACTGCCACAGCCGGGCATTGGCGATATCAACGTCAAAATTGCAGGAAGTCTGGCACAGGGTCTTCCGATCGTCGTCGGGGTTTTTGTCTCTCAGTCTCAAAAGTCGTGCTTCAGCATCGGGGTACCGTCCAAGGGACTGCTCACATAGACTCAGCGTCAGATCAAGGTTGTGAATGGTCGAAGCCTTTAATGGGTCGGGCTTTTCAGTCAGCCTGAGTTGCTCCAGATAACGGCGAGCTTCTTCCTGTTTTGCGTGGGTTTGATCTTTCAGTGACCTTGCAAACCCTACGATCAGATTTTGGTACTCGAACCGAGTCAGTAAATGCAGGTCTGTGTTGATAATAACCCAGAATGCAGCTTCTGCAGTTTTGAACCGTTCTTGTTTTAGTGCTTTGAAAGCGTCATCGATTCTTGCTTGAGTATCAGGGGGATAAGGTTTTCTGCCCCACTTGTGACCTGGCTGAAGAAAAGGAGGTGTGTGGATTACGGTTATCTGTCGGTCAGTAATAGGTAACGCGGCTGTTTGAACATGAGGAACAAACGCTGTAGCCTGCGGGTTTAATTTAGATTCAGAGGGTTCTACCGCATTGGTATTTGAACCCGACGCACCCTGCTGTAATGGTTGCGATGCGGTGCCGGTTGCGTTGCTGTATGCGGGTGGTAATCCATAATTCATAGCCGTGTGACCTTCCTGGAGACTTGTGCAGTTGGACAATCAAAGGGCATAAAAGTTCTAGTCACACCCTCCGACTTAGCATTTTCTTAAGAGCATCAGATTCGTCTTTTCGCCAGGCCTTGGCTTTGTCTCTCTGTAGACGTTCGTCATCAAGGGCATTTGCTTTTTTGAATAATTCCTCCCATTCCCCCTTACTGGCGCCCAACATTCTAATACAATGCGCTTTGTGCGAATAAGCACTCGCACTCGGGGGGTATTTCTTTAATATCAACTCAACCAGTTCAAGCGCCTTATTGAAGTTAGATATTCCTGATTTCATATCGTCATCGTTGACCTGATGACAGGCCAGAGTGAAATAATGGATCGAGGTCGTCAGTAGTGCACTGGCGTTTTCCGGATAATCGCCATCCATTGCCATAAAATTTGGCTGTCCAATAAACAAGCTTAACCGTATTGATTTAAATTCATCGGTACGATAAAGGGGGTAGCAACGTTCAACCAGCGTTTCAGCTTGCTTCAGTTTGCCACTTGCGCTCCAGGTTCGCACCAGAGCCAGGTCGGTGTCATGATCCCCTGAGGGGGTGCATAGCCAATCCTCGTTGTCATCGGGGCGCTTGCTAATCATGTCCAGCAGCAGCCTTTCAGCCAATTCATATTTACCCATTAGCTGCCAGAGCAGTGCCAGAAGCAGGTCCATGTCATTGTGCCCACAGGACTGGCACAGAATTTCCGGACTGGCATCAAGGGTTTTGTCAATCATGTTAAGCAGCAGTCTTTCAGCCAGCTTATATTCGCCCACCAGCTCCCAGTACCGCACCAGGGCCAGATCAGTTTCATGATGCCCGCAGGGCGTGCAAAGTATCTCCTCATGTTGATAGGGGTCTTGTTGCTCATATTCAGCAACAGTCTTTCAGCCAGTTTAAATTTACCAATTTTCTTCCACAATAGCGCCCGAATCAGATCAACAGCGTGGTGCCCCCAAGGTTGGCACAGTTCTTCTTCACTGGCATTGGGGCGCTTGCCGCTCATGTTCAGCAGCAGTCTTTCTGCCAGTTCATTTTTGCCCATCAATCGCCAGAGTCGTGCCAGAGCCAGGTCAGTGTCAAGGTCTCCAGAGGTGCTGCACAAAATCTCCTCGCTGTCATCGCGGTCCTTGTTAGTCATGCTCAGCAGTAGATCCTGAGCCAGTTCATAGCTGCCCATTTCTTGCCAGAGTCGTGTCAGCGCTATGTTTACGATATAGAGTTGTTCGTTCAGTTTTTCTAAATCGTCAGTGGTTGGATTCGATTTCAGCTTTTTAGTCAATGCTATTTTTACATTCAATAGCAACGCCTGAGCCTGTTTGAACGAAATTAAGGGCGCAATCCCGCTTCTTTAGAGGCGGGTCAAGCCCTTGCAAGGCGTTAGCCTTGCTGTGACAGTCGCTTCGTAGCCGGTCGATCATTTCCTTGGTGAACACGTTTCTACGGTATTTAGTACCAAATACTAGATGTACGTTATTCCTAAATACACAGGATTTACATGATTTCCGTTCGTACATACAAACTTCATATTTGACTGATATTTGTAACCAGACTAGCATGAAGCCATTCAATTCAACAGGTTATGTAATGCTTCAAGGTATCCAACTCAAAGCCAATCCAACAGATCAGCAAAAGTTGGTTCTGTCTCAGTGGATGGGTTGCGCTCGGGTTATCTGGAATGCAAAGTGTGATGAACATCGCTACTACAGCACCTACGCCAGAAAGTATTGTCCTGTTGGTACTCATGCTCCGGTCGATCAGAAGACTTCGCAATTCAAAAGCAAAGAATTAACACCTTGGTTATCCGATTGTCCCAGCCAGATAATCAGGAATTCTGCCGTCAATTGGTATCAGACCTACCATAAACACATTAATGGCCAGTGCGGTAAGCCAAAAAAAAGCCAAAATCCGACAAGGGTAGCATTCACCTCACCAATGAAGTGTTCCGGTTCGATATCTGTGAAGATGGTGTAACCCGTCTTTTTATTGGCACAAAGACCAATAATATTGGTTATTTGTCGTTTAAAACTCACCGCTCATTCAACGAACCAAAATCCATTTACATTAGAAAAGAGGCTGGTCAGTACTTCGTTTCTTTCTGTTATGACGATGGATCAGAAGAACCAGCAACAGAAAAAGAGCATTTGGAATACCTTAAAGGTGCTTCCAAAGAGTGGCTGGAAGAGCATGTTATCGGCGTCGATCGAGGTGTTGTTATACCTGTTCATACTGGCGTGAAGCCTTACGACTTTACAGAAAACCAGACAAAGAACATGGATAAGCGAAAGCGATACCTAAAGAGGTTTCAGCGCCGTTTGTCTCGCCAAACCAAAGGCTCTAACCGTCGTCAGAAAACAAAGAACAGGATTAGCAGGCAGCACAAGAAAGTAGCCAACATTCGGCAAGACTTCTGCCACCAAACCAGCAGGAAAATGGTCGATAGCAAGGCCAGGGTCATTGTTTTCGAGGATCTGAAAACTTCAAAAATGACTCGCAGGCCAAAAGCAAAAAAAGATCAAAACGGTAAGTTCATCTCCAACAAGGCGAAACAAAAAGCCGGACTGAACAAGGCCATTCTCAACGTAGGATGGCACAAGCTGATTTCAGGGGGAGTCTTTCTGGCCCACTGATGAAATAGAGGAAGAATATGAGGTGGGTGGATTGCAGTTACCTGTCGGTCTGTAATAGGTATTGCTGTGCGCTCGAATTCCCGAATACCAGGAATAAACGATGTAGCCTGCGGGTATATTTTAAATTCAGAAGGCTCTGCCGCGCCGGTACTTGAACCCGACGCACCCTGCTGTAATAGTTGCGATGCGGTGCCGGGTGCGTTGCTGTATGCCGGTGGTAATCCATAACTCATAGCCGTGTGACCGTCCTGGAGACTTGTGCTATTGGACAGTCAAAGGGTATAAAAGTTCGTGGTTTTCCATTTAAAACTCCCTAAGCAGATTTGGAACAGGCTTAATCGGACAATGGTGGTAATTCAGCGGTAATCGCCATGGAACATTCATGTTTGCGTTTCATGTAGAGCAGTCCAGTATTGTCCCAGATGACGTCTGCAAAGATACTTTTGTCACGGTGGTCGTCTACCTGGCATTTTGTGGAATAGGCCTTAGAAGGTTTGGCAGTCCCCCATGGAATCTTGTAGTAGTGACCATTAGCGCTTCTTGTCCATAAATTCTCTATTAGCGATGTATCATCACTCTCTATTGATTCGCCAAAGGTGGCTGAAAATAAAAGAGCCTCCTCTGAACGGAGAGAAAAAGTGTCGGTCCCATTTACTTTTTTGAGTGTCATTGAGCCATAAGATGTATTGTATTTGTCGAAATATTCGAGAACATATTTCATTTTCAATGAATCAGTATATGCTTTGATTGCCAGATATGAGCCTTTGCTGAGTTCCAGCATCCAGATAGCCTCGGTGTAAAGTAATTGAAAGAAGCTGGGCAATGGAATCTTGAAGGCGCTGTCTATGTTAATGGTGACCACCAGCATAGCGCAGCGTACTCGTTCCGGTGAGTCTTCCGGCGACACGAATTGAAAAGCCTCACCGGCCAGCTCAATGGCTTTTTCCCGGGGAATGGAGCCTTTTATAAAGAAACCCACATACTCACTGCCCACAAAAGAATACCCAGGTTCCGGTTCAGCCTTGTCTTTTGATGCTGAAGGGGCGCTTGACGGGTTACATTGAGTCGCTGTTCCCGGGTCTTTATGACCCGAACATTCGTCAGCACTGGAGCTGCTAACCTGCATGAGCAGAGAGACAAAAGCCAGTGCCAACAACTTAAACAGTTGATAATAATGATCAAAAAACAGACGAAACATAATGACAACACCAAAGTAAAATTATGAAGCGAGCTAAAGTCATTAGCTTGTGTAAAAATTCATTAGCTCGTGTAAATGGCTACACTGAGCGACAGCTTTAAAGAGTAGACGATCACAAAAGTCAGAAGGTGTAGATTGGGTAAGATTCTTAATCTGCGAATTCGGTGAGGGTATGAGGAAGAGGCTGATGAGAGTAGTCAGGCTCTCTGTGTAGTTTCCCCGGTTCTTCGCCAATAAACCCCTTGATAAACTGATCAGGCCCGGTATTAAGCCTGAGCATATAAACGACAAGGTTCTTGGAAGGACTCTGGATGAACTCTTTGAACTCAATGCCAGTAAAGTCTATTTTGAACTGGCTATCAAGGTCTTAAAACATCTCAAGCTCCAGTGCGACGCCCTAAACCTTGACGGCACCAGCATACACGTCGATAGACGCTATAACAGCGACAGCGAAGAGGACGATGAAGACCTCAACATTCAGCTGCTAGAGCATTCATGTTTGGGTCATCGACGGGACGGAGAAACATGTGGTAGGCATTACGGAAAGCCAGTCGACAATCATTTTAATTTTAGGGTCTACGTACCAGTCGATTTATTCCTGATTGGGGTGGTGAATGTCGGATTTAAAACTCCCGACTTAGCATCTTCTTAAGAGCATCAGATTCGTCTTTTCGCCAGGCCCTGGTTTTGTCTCTCTGTGGACGGTTGCCATCAAGGGCATCTGCTTTGTTGAATAATTCTCGCCATTCTTTCTCACTGCCGCCTAACATTCTAATACAGTGGGCTTTGTGCGAATAAGCACTTGCACTCGGGGGGTATTTCTTTAATATCAACTCAACCAGTTCAAGCGACTTGTTTAAGTTAGATATTCCTGATTCCATATCGTCATCGTTGACCTGATGACAGGCCAGAGTGAAATAATGGACTGAGGTCTTCAGTAGTGTACTGACGCTTTCCGGATAATCAGCATCCATTGCCATAAAATTTGGCTGTCCAATAAACAAGCCCAACCGTACTGATTTAAATTCATCGGTACGATAAAGGGGATAGCAACGTTCAACCAGCGTTTCAGCTTGCTTCTGTTTGCCATTTGCGCGCCAGATTCGCAGTAGAGCCAGGTCGGTGTCATGATCCCCTGAGGGGGTGCATAGCCAATCCTCGTTGTCATCGGGGCGCTTGCCAATCGTGTCCAGCAGCAGCCTTTCAGCCCACTGATATTTGCCTGTTGTCTCCCAGTTTCGCACCAAAGACAGATCAATCTTGTAAAGCCCACAGGCTGTGCACAGACTCTCTTCACTGCTACTGAAACCCTTGCCACTTGCGTTCAGCAGCAGTCTTTCAGACAATTCATATTTATCCATCAGCTGCCAGAGAAGTGCCAGAACCAGGTCCATGCCATTGTGCCCACAGGGCTTGCACAGCTCTTCCAGACTGGCATCAAGGCGCTTGCCAAGCATGTTAAGCAGTAGTTTTTCAGCCAGCTCATATTTGCCCACCAGCTCCCAGAACCGCACCAGTGCCAGATCGGTTTCATGATGCCCGCAGGGTGTGCAAAGTATCTCCTCATGATGATAGGGGCTCTTGTTGCTCATATTCAGCAACAGTCTTTCAGTCAGTTCAAATTTATCCATTGTCTGCCACAATAGCGCCCGAATCAGATCAATAGAGTGGTGCCCGCAGGGCTGGCACAGTTCTTCTTTACTGGCATTGGGGCGCTTGCCGCTCAGGTTCAGCAGCAGTCTTTCTGCCAGGTGACTTTTGCCATTTTCTTCCCACTGCCGCACCAGAGTCAGATCTGTGTCAAGATGCCCACTAGGCTGGCACAGTTCTTCTTCACTGGCATCGGGGTGCTTACCGCTCATGTTCAGCAGCAGTCTCTCAGCCAGTTCATTTTTGCCCATCAATCGCCAGAGTCGTGCCAGGGCCAGATCAGTGTCAATATCTCCAGAGGTGGTGCACAAAATCTCCTCGCTGTCATCGCGGTTCTTGTTACTCATGCTCAGCAGTAGATCCTGAGCCAGTTCATAGCAGCCCATCTCCTGCCAGAGTCGTGCCAGCGCTATGTTTACGACGTGGAGTTGTTTATGCAGTTTTTTTACAGCGTCAGAGGTTGGGTTTGATCTTAGCTGGTAAATCAATTCTATTTTTACATTCAACAGCAACGCCTGGGCCAGCTTGTGTTTACCTGTAAACTGCCACAGTCGGGCATTGGCAATATCAACGTCAAAATCGCGGGAAGTTCTGACCAGGATCTTCCGAGAGTGGCTGGGCTTTTTGCGTCTCAGTCTCAAAAGTCGTGCTTCAGCATCAAGGTATCGTCCAAGGGCTTGCTCACACAGGCTCAGGGTTAGATCAAGGTTGTGAATGATTGAAGCATCGAATGAGTTGAGTGTTCGGCTCATCCTGAGTTCTTCCAGAAGCAAGCGAGCTTGTTCCTGTTTTGCGCGGGTTTGATCTTTTAGTGATCTTGCAAGCCCTATGATGACACTTTGGTAGTCGATCATCTCCAGTGTAAGCAGGTGTTCATTTATGATGATCCAGAATGCATTTTCGGCATCTTCGAATCTTCCATTTTTTAGTACTGCGTAAGCGACATCGATTTTTTTTCTACTTTCAGGGGGAGTCTTTGTGGCCCACTGATGAAACGGAGGAAGAAAAGGAGGTGCGTGGATTGCAGTTACCTGTCGGTCTGTAATAGGTGTTGCTGTGCCCTGAAATCCCTGAATACCAGGAATAAACGATGTAGCCTGCGGGTATATTGTAAATTCAGCAAGCCCTACCGCACCGGTATTTGAACCCGACGCACCCTGCAGTGACGGCAGCGATGCCGTGGTCGTTGTGGTGATTGAACTGGTCGCGCCACTGGTGACTGGTGTTGATCCGTAACTCATAGTTATGAAAACCTCCCTTTGCGGGTTAAGACAGCAAATGGGCATGAAAGTTCATGGGGGGCTTTTATCAAACAAGATGTAAAGCTGACGAAGCCTGAATCCAGATCGGCAGGCTATCGTGATTGCCTTGATCCAGCTTCCAGTCACAAGTTGTTTCTTAGATGGTTTGCCCAGTTGGAGCAGGCTTCGTTCCAGAAAGGTAAAAAATTCGGCGTGCTCGAAGCGGTTCGTAAGTCGATTCAATTTTGCATACCTGAATGCAGGTACTTTTATTTTGATATTGAACGAAATTAAGGGCGCAATCCCGCTTCTTTAGAGGCGGGTCAAGCCCTTGCAAGGCGTTAGCCTTGCTTTAAAAGTTGGATTTGACAAAAAGTTTATTTAAGCCAGAATGTCGTAAACATTTAGAGGCCACCCACAATGTGGATGGTATATCCTACGAGTCAAGAGTGTGCCACTACACACTCAACCGATAATATCGGACACTTTAAGCTGAATAAACCGTCAGCACTCGTAGTAAAAACGAACAATTAATTGGACTCTGGAACGGAGTTGGTCGGCAAGGGAGTTCCCGTGCTGATTATAGGACGTGGAGCCAATCGTAAGTCGAGAGAGGGCAAGCTTTCTCCTGCAGGTGGCAGTGAAACGTCAAAAAAGAAAAGAACGACATCTACTTTGTTAGGTGTTTAGTATTGGAAGCTCGCTCCTTTAGGGGCGAGTAGTTCACCTACAACAGCTGATGATTGAGCTGGAAAACGGACAGCTATTTAGCTTCGATAATCTGAGTGACGGTTATCGTAATACTCTGGCTATAGTGGCAGATATCGCACACAGAGCGGGTCGCCTGAATCCTCATCTGATGGAGAGAGCCCCATTAGAAACTCCTGGCATTGTGCTGATTGATGAAGTCGATTTGCATCTGCATCCCAAATGGCAGCGTCGGGTATTAAATGACCTGCGGGAAGCATTCCCGAAAGTGCAGTTAAAGCAGGAGCTGGACGAGTTGAGTGCGCCCTTCAGTGATAATGTGGCTTATCATGCCTTTCTTGAGATGGAGCGAGCTGCATCCGGCCTGGGTAAAGGAAAAGTTGTAGAGGAGTAATTCGTGAGGCCAGTGGATAAGGGGGCTGAGCCTCTGGATGAGAACGGCAATCCAAAGCAATTCAGTCGATATCATAGTGTCAGAAGAGATTTAATTAGGACCGCACCAACCACCCTTCAACTCCGCTCAGGGTAAACGGAGTTTGGGTGCCATTGATAATCTGGAGAGTGGTAACGAGGAGGGGTACGGATATCAGCGCCTGGGCGAGCGTCTATTCCGACTGAAGTCATCAATAAGCTTTTGAATCTTATCGCCTATCTGATGCCAGTTTTCGTCCGCTTGCAAGGTCTCGGCATAACTAAGAATCTGATTGAGCTGCTGCTGATCTGACTGCCGATCTGCCTGCCGTAAGACATGGGTAAGTTCACTGCTCAGCTTCTTGATATTAAATGCTTGTAATGTTTTTCCATACTGGCCATCAGCAATTTTATTAACCAGTTGTTCGGCATTTTTAGGACCCGTGTATTTCGATCTCTTGGCAGCGACTGGTGGTGAGGGGGGTAAGTCCGGAGCCTTTTCAACAGCAGTGTCTTTTTTCGTTGCAAAAGTGGTATTTACGTAAAGTTCATCCTCATTTTCTCTTCGGATTTTGTCTGCTGTTCTGTCGACAGTGGCATAGTCTTCTGAGCCATACCCCAGCCCATTGTCTTCAGGTTCCGGGGCTTTTTGGGGCGTTGCAACAGTCAGTCCCGCTTCTTTCAGTAAAGGATCAAACAGGGGGGTGAATTGTCCGTGAACCGCTGTGAGGGTATTGAACTGTCCTGCCGTTTGCACGAATTTGTTCCTGACCTGGCGGGCGGTAGTAATGGTTTTAGTGAAATCCTGGGGAACTTCTCCCGTTTTTTGATACTGCCGCAGGCTGTTATCAATCGTTATGAAGGTTCCGGTTCTGCCGACTCCCGCATTGCAATTGACGACGGTGGGGTTACCTGACCGGTTTGCAACAGAGGGGTGCTGGCGTAACTTTTCAACCAGTACCGACAGTTTTGCCAATCTTTCCGGGGTACCGGCGGTATGGTCTGCCCAGCCTTTATCGTAAACCCTGAACTGTGTTTCTCCGTTAATGGAGAGTTGTTTGACGGTCACGTTGCCCTTGTCAAAAGAATACTGCCCATCCAGTCTAACCTTAACGCCGTCACAGTCTTTTTCTTCGCCGACTGTTTTCGGGCCAACTTCGATAGAATGTCTATTGGGGGGTTTATTGGAAACTTTCGGATTTGCGAGTTCCATAGAATTAACAAGAGAAACGGATACGGCAGGACGGTGATGAGCTAGCATCTTAATGAAGTTATTTTCTGTTTCCTCAAGCGGCCCCTGACTGGCAATAAAGCTGCCACCAGGCAGGTCGACTTTGGCAGCATGATAGAAAGCTCCGGGTGCGAATCCTGGGGCTTTATCACTCTGAAAGATGTCTTTTGGGAATTTTGGCTTTGCTCCATCTATGAATTTAGGGCTTCTATCGAGATCACCCTTTATGTAGGGGCTGTTTTTTTGAATAGCTTGGAATTGGTTTTTAATGTTAAGGTCCTCAGGCTGGTGGGGGAACTCCTGGCCCAGTTTAAGCGAGGCTCCCCGGAAAGTGCCAAATGTAAGTTGTGAGCCTTTGTCTGAGTCATAGATACCCTGCAGGGACGGAGTCAGTTCCTTAAGTTCATGGGTTCGGGAGTCGGGAGCTTCCTGAAGACCAAATCGACGATCAACCTCTGCAAGCATCGCATCTGCAAGCTTGGAGCCACGGCCATAATGGTTGGCTAAATGGTCTTTGAGACCCTGCACATTATTACCAAATTTTTTCAGTTCTTCGGGGACTTTTCTTTCAGCGTAAATTTCTCGTACTTCTTGCTTGGCGGTATCATAACTAGAGTCCTTTTTATCTCTAAGTTCAAATATCAATGCCTTGATATCCGAAGTAGGGAGCTGCTGGACGGTTTCCGAGAACTTGTTGAGTAAGAAATTGGAATCAGCATCGTCAAATTTGCCATGGTCTATATTCTTAATGATTTCTGGAGCTGTCAGGGTTTTAGCTGCCTGGGTTTCAGGAGCGCTGCGTCTGACTTCAAGCGGTGTGTTAGCGGGTTTAGAATGGGTTTTGGGTTGCTCATTCACCTGGTTGGGAAGCTTGGGCAGTAGGCGGGCACTTCTTTCTGAAAGCGATGTTGAAGGCGGTTTTGATGGGTTCGCTGCAGTGTCAGCGCGATGTTCATGCAACTTGCTATGGAAGTGGTCATAGACGGGTTTAACCAAGCCGTGCACACCGAGAACTTCCCGTGCAACTCTCAAGCCCCAGACTTTCGAAGCACTGCAATTGTAGAGTTTGCCGTTGACCTTGACTGTTTTGGAAATTGAATTCTGTGGATCAGCGCCTGCTGTTTGAGAAGGACTTATTGAAGGAGTCCCGCCGTTATTAATTGTATTGCCCACAACCTCTCTCCTGAGAATCTTCCTTGATTCTTGCAGTATAAATGGCTACGTGACTTTTTCCATTGAGTGGCTAGCTGGCGAGGCAGGCAGACGATCCTTGTTAAAAGGTGTCATATTTCTGGCATAGTTCACAGCCGGAAACACCGCTCATTTTACCCGTGCGATTCCTATTCACTGGCGTTTGTGACGCGAGCCTTTTCGGGCGGGTTTTGCTTGTTTGGCAGGTGGCTTGCCACTGGCTTCCTCTGGTGAGTTAAACAGCAGATAAAGCTCCATTAACACTTCCGGGATCTGGCTGCACATATCTTCAGCCAGTTGCTCATCCTGCAGGATCGCTTCAAACTCAGGCTCATCGTCAAGCAGCCCGCAGCCGAGCATGATCGGGAGCATCAGCTCACTGACTTCCTGTTCATTTTCCTGGTACCACTGTTCTTCCGCCATGATATGGGCCTGGAGAAAACCGCAGCACCAGTCCATCAAGTCTTCATCATACGGGTCGGTAAATTCTTCACAGGAGAGCTCAAAGCCCTCTTCTTTATTAAATTGTCGATCGATCGCCAGTAACAAGTGGTCCAGCGTCTGTTCGAGCGAGGCTAAGTCTTCACGGGTGAGCGTTACCGGAGCTCCGAACAGAATCTCATTACGTTCATCTGTCTTCAATTCGAAGGTGACAATGGCCATGGCGGTATAAAAGCCATGGATGGCGTGGAAGGTTAAGCCTTCCTCATCCGCATACTTGTTCAGCAGCGGTTCAAGAGTGGAACAGATGTCCTGCATTTAAAGAAAATCCGGTATGAATTGAAGTTGGGAAGTTTACATCAGTTTTCTGAAAGATGCCTGTTTATTCCCGGTTGAGGTCATGTGCCAGTTTGATGCTATACTGATCCGTCTGTTTTAATCTAATTAATCACTGTCGTTTAGATGTGCACTGGACTGTAATGGCCGACCCTGCTCTTAATGTTCTGCAAAATACTTTCGGGTTCGAATCTTTCCGTGGTTTTCAAGGGGAAGTCATCAGGGAGGTTACAGAAGGGCGTGATGCGCTGGTTCTCATGCCGACCGGCGGTGGTAAATCGCTTTGCTATCAGGTACCGGCTCTGGTAATGGCGGGTACTGCCATTGTTGTATCCCCTCTGATTGCTTTGATGGAAGATCAGATCCGTAATCTCAAGCAGATAGGTATTCGGGCCGAAAGCCTGAACTCTGGTGTCTCCATGGAAGAGCAGTACCGGATCGAACAGGAACTGTTCACCGGGCATCTTGATCTGCTCTATGTCGCTCCCGAACGTCTGATGACGGAAATGATGCTGAGAAAGCTGGATCAGGTACGGGTTTCCCTGTTTGCCATTGACGAAGCCCACTGTGTATCCCAATGGGGACATGACTTCAGGCCCGAATATTTACAGCTCTCAGTACTGAAGACACGCTTTCCCACCGTTCCCAGAATTGCCCTGACCGCCACGGCAGACAAACGGACCCGTCAGGAAATTATCGACCGTCTGGGGCTGGAACAGGCCCGGGTGTTTGTTGACAGCTTTAACCGGGCCAATATTTTCTACCGCATCAGTCAGAAGAAGCAGGGTAAGCAGCAATTACTGAGATTTCTGGAAAAAGAGCATCCTGAAGATTCCGGCATAGTCTATTGCCTTTCCAGAAAACGGGTGGAGGATACCGCGGCCTGGCTGAATGCCCAGGGTCGAAAAGCATTGCCCTATCATGGCGGGATGACGAGCTACGATCGCAAGCACAATCAACACCGCTTTCTCAACGAAGACGGCATGATCATGGTCGCGACCCTGGCTTTCGGGATGGGGATTGATAAGCCGGACGTTCGCTTTGTTGCTCACCTGGACCTGCCAAGAAGCATTGAGGCTTATTATCAGGAAACTGGCCGGGCAGGTCGTGATGGGCTTCCAGCTACCGCCTGGATGGTTTACGGCCTCCAGGACGTCATGTTGCTCAGGCAGATTCAGTCGAATTCTACCGCTGCCCCTGAAATTCAGCGAATAGAGCAGCAGAAGCTGGAGGCCATGTTGTCTCTCTGTGAAGTAACGGGTTGTCGCCGCCAGGTGTTGCTGGAATATTTCGGTGAGCCTCTGAAAGAGAAGTGTGGCAACTGTGACCTTTGTCTGGAGCCGGTGGCCACCTGGGATGGTACAGAGGCAGCCAGAAAAGCACTCTCCTGCGTTTACCGAACGGGGCAGATGTTTGGTGTCTCGCACCTGGTTGACGTGCTGATTGGCAAAGAAACCGCCAAAGTCAGCCAGTTTGGTCACCGTCGGATAAGCACCTTTGGTATCGGCAGCGAATTTAAACAGAGTGAGTGGCGTTCAGTCTTCCGGCAGCTGGTGGCCAGAGGGTTTATAAATGTTGATGTAGAAGGGCATGGCGCACTCAAACTGAATGAAAAGTGCCGCCCCCTGCTCAAAGGCAATGAGCGTTTATTACTCCGCCAGGATCGCTTCGAGTACGCCACTGAAAGAGCCGCAGGCAAAACCCGGAGTGTGGATCAGGGGCGGGTTATTATTAACGACTATGATCGTCCACTATGGGAAGCCATGAGAGCCCGTCGTAAAGAACTGGCAGAAGAGCAGGGCGTTCCTGCCTACGTCATTTTCAATGACAAAACCCTCTATGAAATGCTTAATGTTAAACCCGCCAGCCTGGAGGCTCTGTCTCATATTTCAGGGGTGGGTGAATACAAGCTGGAAAAATATGGGCAGACTTTTGTGGAGTTGATAGCCGGGTTTGTTGTTTCGACTGTTTGATAAGCGTATTCACTTCTATGCTGGAGCATGGGAGCTTGTCGAATTAGGCTATTGGTTTTTTATCAGCTTTAGCAGTTTCTTATGTCTCATACCATTCGCTTACCCTGTCACAGAGTGATCACAGTGAATAATCCAGACTTGCTGGGTGATGTCTGTGACAACGAAGTGACCTTTCGCTATATCGGTTTGCATAACGATCCTATAGCAGACAACTATCCACTATTCACCAGTGAGTTTGATTTCGAGCAGGGTGCAACTTTGCTGGGGGATGGCTTTCAAATGTTGGCGCAAACCTCAGGGACCTATGACAAACCGGTCGATATTGGTCGTTGCCCGGATAACGACAGCAGTTACCGGATTTATGGAGAGCAGCAGGGTAAGCGTTACTACAACTATCTGGTTATCGAAGAGTCAGCGGGGTACACCCTGTTTGGTTTTACCTGTTGTTATCGCTATGCCGGCTATTTCGAAATCATCAGTGACGAAGCGGGTATTGTTATCTCAGCCTGTATCGACGGGGAGGGCACTTCTCCCCAGGACTGGGACAGCAAAGAGTTGGAAGCGGTGGCTGTGCTAACTGGAGACTCTCTTGCTCAACTGTATCAACAATACGCAGGGTTGATCGCTCAGCATCATCCTGCAAGGGCGGGCGTCCGGCAGCCAGCCCCCATCGGTTGGTGTTCCTGGTACGCTTATTATGCCGATGTTACCGAAGATAATATTCGCCAGAACCTGGATGCCATGGCAGGTGATCTCAGCGACCTGGAATGGGTGCTGCTGGATGATGGTTATCAGGCGTTTATGGGCGACTGGCTGTCTCCGTCGGATAAATTTTCCGGAGGTGTGAAGGAGTTAATAGCGGATATCCGGCGCAAGGGAAAAAAACCGGCGATTTGGCTTGCCCCGTTTATTGCCCAGCCTGAGTCACAACTGTTCAGGCAGAATCCATCCTGGTTTGTTCGTCATGAAAATGGTGATCTGCTCAAAGCCGAAGATGTGACCTATGGAGGCTGGCGTTGCACTCCTTGGTATGTATTGGATACCTCTCACCCTGAAGTACAAAATCATTTAACCCGGGTTGTCAGAACTATGCGGGAAGAGTGGGGTGTCGAGCTGTTTAAACTGGATGCCAATTATTGGGGAACGCTCAAAGGAAAACGTTACCAGAGCGGCGTCACCGGAGTGCAGGCCTACCGAATGGGTATGGAGGCGATCGCCAAAGGCGCTCAGGATGCCTGGTTGCTGGGGTGTAACGCGCCCATGTGGCCATCTCTAGGGCTGGTTGATGCTATGAGAGTCTCTGATGATGTCGAGCGCGATGCCCAGCGGTTTGAGCAAATTGCCAAAGAAACCTTTTATCGCAGTTGGCAACATCGTCAGTTGTGGCAAATCGATCCTGATTGCGGAACCTTTGTTTCGCTTGTGGATCAAGCAGCAGATCCTTGCCATTACGACTTTCACCGTAATGTCCTACTGGCCAGTGGTGGGCTTCTGCTTTCAGGTGACCCGCTGCCCGACCTCACTCCGTTTGCTAAAACGACGTTGCGTAAATTGATGTTGCGCCATGGTTATAGCCAAGAGGCTGCCCGATTTACCTCGCTGTCTTTGCATCAGGCTGCTCTGCAATTGGCGGAGGGTAAGGAACTGCATTGTTTATTCAACTACAACGAAGAGGCCAGGGAGGTGACATTGACCTCTGGTCACCCTGCATTCTGGTACGATTATTGGACGGGAGAGAGGCTCACTGAGGAGCCTGTTCAAGCTATAGAGCTGTCATTGGCAGCGGGGCTGACGAGCCGTGCAGTTGTCAGCCTATCTCCTCTTCAAAAACAACTTCTGAACGATGCGACAGGGTTAAAAAGTGACCATATTGCTTTTCAAGCTGATCCCGCTTTAGCTTGAGTGTCGGAGTGAGCAGGTTATTCTCAATGCTCCAGGCTGTTTTAGTGACTATGATGTGGTCCAGCTTTTCATGAGCTTCCAGTTCGTCGTTGACTGATCTCATCGTGCTGGCCAATTCTTTTTTCTGTTGGTCGCGATGTTTGGAAGAGCCTTCTCCCAGTACAATCATTGCGATGGGTTGTTTGCGACCGATACCCATAACACACACTTGCTCGATATTCGGGTTACGACCCAGGCTCGACTCGATAGGTACTGGAGAAACATATTTTCCTTTGCTGGTTTTAAATTGTTCTTTGAGTCGGCCAATAATTTTCCATGAACCGTCAGGGCTTACCACGGCTTTATCACCTGTTTTAAACCAACCGTTTTCAAAGGCTGCCTCTGTTGCTTCAGGGTTGTTGTAGTAGGACTGAAACACGGCTTCTCCTCGAATCAATATTTCACCCTGCTCGGAAAGTGACATTTCGACGCAAGTCTGAGGAGAGCCAATTGTGCCAATATGATCGAGTTTGAAGGGAAGGTTGCAACAGGATAAGCCTGAGGTCTCTGTCATGCCCCAGCCTTCGCTGATACTGATACCCAGCTTATGGAACCACTTCAAAATTTCCGGAGATATAGGGGCGCTGCCAGAACCAAAGATTTTAGCTTCTTGCAGACCCAGAGCCGTGCGAATTTTTTTTGATACCAGTTTACCTACAAAGGGGATTTTCAAGAGAGTTTGAAGCTTTTCATTAGGCATTTTCGCCAGAATTTGTGACTGGAATTTAGTCCATAATCTGGGGACCGATAAAAAGGCAGTGGGGCGTGCATAGCGAACGTCGTCTATAAAAGTATCCAATGACTCAACGAAGAAAATCTCAGTAGGGCGGTAAATGGAGGGCAGTTCAACCACGCATCGCTCAGTTATATGGGCCAGCGGTAAATAAGACATCACACGTCTATCTTTGCCAATTAAAAACTTCTCACCAGCGGCTATAGCTGAAGAAGCGACATTTCTCTGGCTGATCATAACGCCCTTGGCAAGACCTGTACTGCCTGAGGTGTAGATAAGAGAAAACAGATCGTCGATATCTGGATTGTGGAGCGTTTTTAATGGCTCATAAGTACTCAGCCAGTTGAGCCACTGCTCTTTGCAATCAAGTGTAGGGTAGGGAAAGGAGATGCTAAGAAAGTCATCCGACACAGCTTCTGAAAGTGCTTCTGAAAGCGCTGCGCAGCTATCCAGTTTGCCAACAAAAATAGCTTTGGCATCACTGTGTTCAAGTACATATTGTATATTTTCTGCCCCGGCTGTGGGGTAGATGGGCACGCTGATTAAGCCTGCCATCATGATGGCTAAATCACAGATATACCATTCAGCTGAATTCTTGGCGATGATGGCTACTTTATCGCCTTTTGATAGTCCGTTTGACAGAAGTCCCTGAGCGATCCTGCGGGCTTGCTCATCGGCTTCTCCCCAAGTGTAAGAAGTCCATTGCCTGTTATCAGGCTGATTAAGCCATACCTGATCGGGATGTCTGTTGACATTGAGTTGAACTTGTTCCAAAGGGGTTCTGAGACTTTTCATATTATTGCTTTTCTACATTGTCTTTAACATTAGTTGATGCATGGACTCTAACTTGAACAGTGGGTCTGTTCAACAAATTTCAAAGGTGCCCGGCACTGGCCGCAAAGATAGACCGTACCTTTTGTTGCCCTGTTGTGGCGAATGGCGCTCAGTGGAATGGTCTTTCCTTCGCAGCTGCAACGGTATAAAAACGGTTTTTTACTGGCGTTGCTGGTGTCGTAGCTATGGGTTCTCTGGGCCGGTAGCCTGAAAATGACTTCCATAATCCATTGCCATTCTTTGCCATGGGGACGAATCTTTTTGCCGAACAGCTGGTGGGCAATGAGATGTGCGACTTCATGGCCCACGGTATGCTTCAGAAAATGCTCCTGATTTTCTTTGAACAGCTGCTTGTTGAGACGCAGGAGATTTTTTTCTGTCCAGGCCTGACCCGCAGTTTCACCCCTTAAAGTCAGGCTGACCCGTGGCCGTGGAAATCGCCTGAGACAGTGCCGCTCGGCCAGACAGTAAAGCTCACTGATCCGTAGTTCAATGGCAGGCAAAAAGGGGCATGGTGTGTTCGACATAAGTAGACTGGCTTGAAAATGTAGGAAGGATAGGTGAACTACTCGCCCCTAAAGGAGCGAGCTTCCAATACTAAGCAAGCTACCGGAGTAGTTACCGTTTTTTTCTTTTTTGACGTTTCATTGCGAGCTGCGGAAGAGGGCTTGCCCTTTCCCGACTTACATTTCGCTCCACGTCCTTTAGTCAGCACAGGAATTCCTTTGCCAACCAACTCCGTTCCAGAGTCCATAAAAAACCTAATTGCTCGTTTCTTGATTACGATGCTGGCGTTTCTGTCAGCGTTGTCAAAGTGTCCACATTGACCGCAAAGAAACAGTTCTTGTGTCTTGCGGTTGTCGGGGTGAGTGTGACCGCAATCAGCACACTCTTGACTCGTAAAGGGTGCAGGCACTTTGAATACAGCTTTGCCTGCTTTTGCTGCTTTATATCGGGTATAGGTTTCCAAGAAGTGCCATCCTACGTTGAGAATGGCCTTGTTCAGTCCGGCTTTTTGTTTCGCCTTGTTGGAGATGAACTTTCCGTTTTGATCTTTTTTTGCTTTTGGCCTGCGAGTCATTTTTGAGGTTTTCAGATCTTCGAAAACAATGACCCTGGCCTTGCTGTCAACCATTTTACGGCTGGTTTTGTGACAGAAATCTTGCCGAATGTTGGCTACTTTCTTGTGCTGCCTGCTAATCCTGTTCTTTGTTTTCTGACGACGGTTAGAGCCTTTGGTTTGGCGAGACAAACGACGCTGAAACCTCTTTAGGTATCGCTGGCGCTTATCCATGTTCTTTGTCTGGTTTTCTGTAAAGTCGTAAGGCTTAACGCCAGTATGAACAGGTATAACAACACCTCGATCGACGCCGATAACATGCTCTTCCAGCCACTCTTTGGAAGCACCTTTAAGGTATTCCAAATGCTCTTTTTCTGTTGCTGGTTCTTCTGATCCATCGTCATAACAGAAAGAAACGGAGTACTGACCAGCCTCTTTTCTAATGTAAATGGATTTTGGTTCGTTGAATGGGCGATGAGTTTTAAACGACAAATAACCAATATTGTTGGTCTTTGTACCAATGAAAAGACGGGTTACACCATCTTCACAGATATCGAACCGGAACACTTCATTGGTGAGGTAAATGCTACCCTTGTCTGTCTTGGCTTTTTTCTTTGGTTTGCCGCACAAGCCATTCATGTACTTCCGGTAGGTCTTATACCAGTTGGTAGCCGAGTTTCTGATTATCTGACTGGGACAATCGGATAACCAGGGTGATAACTCTTCGCTTTTGAAATGGGCTGCCTTTGCGTCAACAGGGGCATACGTACCTATGGGGCAGTATTTTTTTGCGTAAGTGCTGTAATAGCGATGTTCATCACATTTTGCATTCCAGATAAACCGAGCGCAGCCCATCCACTGAGACAGAACCAGCTTTTGCTGATCTGTTGGATTGGCTTTGAGTCGGATACCTTGAAGCATTACATAACCTGTTGAATTGAATGGCTTCATGCTAGTCTGGCTAGAAATATCTGTCAAATATGAGGTTTGTATGTACGAATGGAGATTGGTAGATCATGTGTATTTAGGAATAACGTACATCTAGTATTTGTTACTAAATACCGTACAAACGAGTTCAGCAGGGAAATGGTAGGCAAGCCAAAGGGAAAGTCGTCTTATACATTAAGGCGTGAATACTGGGAGCGCATAAAGCCGATGTTATGGGGGAAACACTTCTGGAGAAAGCCAGAGAACACCGCCTTCAGAAAAGTCTGTTAAAACTTCTAAGCGACTGTCACAGCAAGGCTAACGCCTTGCGCTGGCTAGACCCGCCCCTGAAGGAACGGGTTTGCGCCAGCATTTCGATCAAGGGGGTAGCATCTGTACAGCCTGTTTATGGCTCCAGTAAATGAAGGGGCAAGACATTAATTGCTGCCAGATGATACCGCTTAATTCATCTACCAGCGATGACGCTTCAGTGACTCTGGATGTATTCAGGGCCTATCCCTATACCCCAGAAAATCACAGTAGTAATCATAATGGAGACCAGAACAACCAACCCGATGCAAAGCACTGAGCTGGCATAGACAAATCCCTGCTCCTTAGGTATCTGCATAAACGTCGGCAGACCGGAGTACAGCATCCAGGCCGAGCAGGAAGCGGCAATAGTGCCCGCGACGATAGTCAGCCAGATCGATGGATACAGTCCGCAGAGTCCTGCCAGGAAAAGGGGGGCTGCGGCATAACAGCTAAATGCCAGCGCCTGGGCCAGAGTTACTTTGCTGCCAAAGGTTTCTGCCATCCAGTGGATGAAAGCCCCCATAACGGCAACGCCAGCCAGTATGGCCAGCCAGGCAAAAAATGCCATGTAAGCCGCGCTGGTTTCAGTTAACTTGATTACCTGATCACTGCCCGGCAGTGTCCAGCCGTTTTGAGTAGTTCCCAGGTAAGTGCAGATGGCAGGCAGGGCTGCCAGCCAGATGACCTGGCCCAGATAGAGACGGATAATGCCGGGAGGGTGTTCCCGAATACTGCTCCACTCTTCTTCCGGATGAAAGATAAGTCCCCAGAAATGACTTAATATCATGGTGCAACCTCCATTAGGGCTGTACACCAGTAGCTGGTAATACTTATAGTTTGATTCGTATTCAGCTACAAAACAGCGGTTAGTATCCTGTTATTATTATTTACTGCGACAGGCTTGGAGCCTGGCAGTATTAGCTTCAGTGTTCCCATATTTATAACGTAAAGTAAAGCGTTATTGCCTCAGGGCAGGCTTTTTGTTGGGGCAGTGTTTGAAAAGTATCGTTTTTTTCGGGGCAGGAGAATTGCTGAAACCATGATGACTAGAATTGATCGTTATTTTCTTTTGCTGCTGGCTGGGCTTGTGGCTCTGTCGAGTTGGTACAACAGAGATTTGCAGACGGTTAAGGACCCCGCAGCGAAACAGGTGGAAAAAGTCATTGAGCAGGAGGTCAGGACTGAGAAAAAAGTTGAGAAGGACATTCCCGACTTTGCCGCCATCAAGGAAGTCGGAGAGAAGAAAAGCCAGTTCTTTGCCTACATGAAGCTCATGATTGACGAGGAGAATGAGCGTCTGGCAGGTATCCGTCAGAAAATTAAAAGCCTCAGGGAAAAGCCGGCTCTGCATGAAACGGAAGAACAGTGGTTGTTGGATACCGCCCAGGCGTTCAGAGTGGATAAAGCGCTTAAAGTCAGTGATGAGCTTTATAATGACCTGCTGAACAGGGTGGATGAGATTCCGGTATCCCTGGCTCTGGTGCAGGCGGCCAACGAGTCGGCCTGGGGAACTTCAAGGTTTGCCGTCGAAGCGAATAATTACTTTGGCCAGTGGTGTTTTACTCCGGGTTGCGGCGTGATTCCCGGTGAGCGCCCGGAAGGTGCGACTTACGAAGTCAGGAAGTTTTCTTCACCGGCTGAATCGGTTCGCTCGTATATGTTCAATCTCAATACCAGTCACCATTATGAGGGCTTAAGGGAGCTGCGTTCAAAAAGAAAGTTAGTAGGGCAGCCTGTTACGGGCCCGATATTGGCCCATGGGCTTTATGCTTACTCCTCGCGAGGGGTCGATTACGTGGAAGAGTTGATCGCCATGATCGAGAGTAATGATTTGCTGAAGTACGATTTGGCGGCACACGCTGACCAATATTAACCATACCTCCGTATTCAGACACCGGCAAAACGTCTGTTTTTGAATACGGAGGGGCATTCACAAGAAAGTTGTTGAATCCTTGTCAGAGGTTCACAATGTTCACCATTGCAGCCTGTTCGGGTTTTTCGTCTTCATCGTTTTCATCCCTGAAGGTCAGAGGCACATCCACCGGATCAAAAGCAGTGTCGCCATCTTCAACAGGCTGGCCATCCGCTGTCAGGTTCTTGAAATCAAACAGTGAGCTGTCCGCCAGGTGAGAAGGGGCGACATTTCTCAGGGCCCTGAACATACTCTCCATCCTGCCGGGGAAACGCTTGTCCCACTCGGTGAACATGGCCTTGATCGCCTGTCTCTGAAGATTTTCCTGAGAGCCACAAAGGTTGCAGGGAATAATCGGAAATGCCTTGAACTCAGAAAAGCGGATAATATCTTTTTCGCGGCAGAAGGCCAGGGGGCGTATCACCGTGTGCTGACCGTCATCACTGACCAGCTTGGGAGGCATGGCTTTCATCTTGCCAGCGTAAAACATATTCAGGAACAGGGTTTCCAGAATATCATCCCGGTGATGGCCCAGGGCAATTTTGGTGGCTTTCAGCTCGCCGGCTGTGCGGTACAGGATGCCACGGCGCAGGCGTGAGCAGAGTGCGCATGTGGTTTTGCCTTCAGGCACTTTCTCTTTGACAATGGAGTAGGTATCTTCTTCGACAATGCGATATTCAACATTCAGGCTTTCAAGGTACTCAGGCAGAACATGCTCAGGAAAGCCGGGTTGTTTCTGATCCAGGTTGACGGCAATAACGTCAAAATTGACCGGTGCGTAGGTCTTCAGATTCAGCAGGATATCCAGCAAGGTATAGCTGTCTTTCCCTCCTGACAGGCAGACCATGATGCGGTCACCGTCCTCTATCATGTTGTATTCGGCGATGGCCTGGCCAACCTCGCGTCTCAGGCGCTTCTGTAGCTTGTTGAAGTGGGTTTTTGCGCTTTTTGTCTGGCTTTGCATGTTGACTCTGTCTTGTCTCTCAAAGTACCCAACTTCATTTAAAGCCCGGGAAGGGGCGGTTAAACCGGGTGACTTACAACTTTGAATAATGGTAAAACGGGCCGTATCCCGAAAATTCAAGACATTATAATCCAAGGTTTCACGTCAGGCATCAGGGATAATGACAGTGAATATCTTTTCTCCCGAATTTCACCGGACTTGTTGTGAATGATCTGTCGAAATATGGGTAACAGTAGCTATGCTTAGCTGGTAAGCAATATGCGTAAGGACTCAGCATCCAATTGTTTACACACAGAATAATCGTTGATATTTATTCAGGGGATTTCCATGGCTGATTACGAGAAATTGAAAGTCTGGTTATTGTCTCGCAGAGAAGAGTTGAATATTCGTCTCGGAAACATCAGTAAAGATGTGACTCGCAGGGCCAGTGCCGATTGGTCAGAACAGGCGCAGGAGAGGGAGAATGACGAGGTGATTGATCAGCTGGGTAATGATGCCAGGGCCGAGCTTAACCTGGTTAACAAAGCACTGGATCGCATGAATCATGATGATTACGGTTTTTGTACCAGTTGTGGTGATGAAATAGTCGAAGCCCGCCTGGCTGCCATGCCTTATGCTGATCTTTGCATCAAGTGTGCAGAAAAGCGGGATCAGGCCAGCTGAAGCAATCAGGCCGTCTTCAGGCTTTCTGGTAATGATGCTTCCGTCTCAATAGAATCCGTGATTAAAACCTTGTAACTGTCCACAAAACTCTCGATGGGGCCAGGGTGGTGACGGTGGTAGTAATTGTGCCAGAGCTTGCCCAGGGCGTGGACATCATCCTGAGGCAGCTTGTGGATTGGCTTATCGGTTCGATAATAAATCATCCAGGCAATGGCGGTAGCGTAAGAGAGGTTGGTTGCTAACTCCAGGTGTGGGTGGGCCAGGAATTCTCTTTGGCTGGCCAGCCCCCGGACCAAGCTGGAAAGGTCGGATTTCTTCGCCAGATAATGATCCCAGATATTGCGATGCATTCTTGGTGAAATTTGATAGATACCCAGCGCCTGATGGTGTTCCTGCTTAAGATGGAAGCCAAGCCCGGATTCCCGGGCTGCGGTTCCCAACAGCAGGTTTTCTGCAGTGGGGCTCCACATTCTTAAATGCTTCAGGGTAGGACGAACAACGTAGTGGCGCAGTTCCTTTGCACAAATACCCATCAGGATTTCCCTTGCCTTAGAGCATTATTTTTCATTACAGGGATTATCGTAGCACCCAAAAAAATCTGAAGTACAGTAAAATTTTTACCGCTGAAACTTCAGATTATGAAAAGGGTTCGTGTGCTTACGGGGTAGAGATAATCTGTTCTATATCGACAGACTTCCCGCCCGCCAGCTGGCATAACTGAACCGGGTCGCGTATCTCAATTTCTTTGCCCACGGCCAGAATCAAACCGTTTTTCTGGAATCGGGTAAATACCCGGCTAACGGTTTCTACAGCCAGTCCCAGGTAGTTCCCCATTTCGTTGCGGGACATGGACAGCCGGAATGACTGAGATGAGAAGCCCCGGCGACGGAAACGGCTGGCCAGGTTGATCAGGAAGGTGGCAATCCTCTCATCAGCATTTTTCTTGGACAGTAGCATCATCATTTGCTGATCTTCCCGAATCTTCTTGCTCATCAGGCGCATCATATGACGACGCAATTCCGGGAATTGGTCGGATAGTACTTCCAGCTGCTCAAAAGGGATCTCACAGATCATGGTGGTTTCCATAGCCTGTGCAGAAACCGGGAAGACATCAGTATCCATACCACTCAAACCCAATATCTCGCTGGGAAGATAAAAAGAGGTAATCTGTTCTTCACCTTCATTGGTGGCGGTATAGGTTTTTATGGCTCCGGAGCGAACAGCGAAGACACTGGTGAACGGGTCTCCTTCCAGAAAAAGATACTCCCCCTTCTTGAGAGGGCGGCCTCGCTTGATGATGCGATCAAGCTGGTCAATGTCTTGTAGACTCAATGCCAGCGGCAGACAGAGAGAGCTAAGGCTACAGTCTCTACAGGCCACATGGCTAGGTTGTCGTACATTGGGCTTTGACGTCATTGAGTGGCCTCAAAGTCGTATTGGCGAAATCGTTGGCCATTCTATTGAAAATGTTATCAAAGTGTAAGTCTGTGCTTTCCGAGACTGAGGCGTAATTTCTTCATATCTAAGGCTTTTTCGGGAAATACTTACTCTGTCGCATTGGGTTTAAAGAAAAGGTGTCGATAACTGTTCTGAACACAATTTCGTAAATCAGGGAATTGACGCTATGAATCTGCTCAACTCAGTGACGGGAATGCTGTTTACACCCACCATGCAGGAGCCGGAACCCCGAACTTTTGAAGAACTCGTCGAAGCAGAGGGTCTGTCGTTTAATGATCTTACGTCGCAGGAAAAAAGCATCCTGATGGCCAGAAAGGCCGAGCTGGGGCTGGATAAACTCCGGGCATTAAAACTCGAAGAGGTTGAGTGCGCTGAGCTTGAAGAGGTGCATCGCACCCGGCTTCAAAAAAGTACGATTTGGAATAGCCGGAGAATCGCTGTCACCATAGCCAAGGGAACCGGGGTTCTGGTCGCTGGGGCTTTTGCCGCGGGGGCTGCTTCTGTTTCTATTCCAATGGCTGCCGGAGTGGCTGTGTGTTCGGGAGTAGGTTACCTGTTTTATCTTCGGACCCATGCCGGCGAGCTGGAAAGGCGTTCCAGGCAGCTGACTGATTTTGTCGTTACCCATGCACAACCCCAGAGAATCATTCGGGAACAGCTGGAGCTCAGAGAATCTGAGCGTGCAGAGGCTCTTGATAGAAGACTCCACCAGGCAGAAGCAGAGCTGGAGCGTGAGAGGCAACGAAAAGCAGAGCTCACCAGTCAGCTGGTTCCGGGAACATCGGACCTGGCTTCAGGGCAAGAACACTTTGAGGAGATGCAGTCTCGAATCGAACGACTCAGGGATGCTGAGCAACGGCAAAAACAGTTGGACGATGAGTTAAGAACACTCACTGAACGACACAGGACTGTTGATCTTGAGATAGCAAAAGTGGATCAAGAAGTTGAACAACTGAATGAGCTACGCAGGGACAAGCAAGATACTGAAAGCGAAGAAGCGCTTCGACTCGCCCAGGAACACGTTGAAGCACTTGAAAGTGAAGCCCGGACACTGACAGAAAAGATTAAAGAAAAAGATATTGAGCTTGAAACGCTGCATCGCCAGAAGAACCTTCAGGCTAATGAGATTCAGGCACTGATTCTGCAAAATAAAGCCGTTGAACGAGACACGGTTAAACCTTTGCAAAGAAGACTCAAGGCGGCCCAGCAGTTGCTGATGGAGGCAGAATCGGCACAGCAGCTGATTCAACGACAGCTGTTTCAAACCCAGCAGACCGTTCAATCTCTGGAAGCAGAAGTAACAGACAAAGCGGACACCCACAAAGTTGATTTGGAAAGTGCCATAGAAAGGGTTCAGTTTCTGGAGGATCAGCTGGGTGTTGCCATTCAAAATAAAGATAAAAACCATAAAGAATATCTGGCTGTTATTGATGAGCTAAATGCTGCACGTTCGCAGCTTGAAAGCCACCAGACGTTACAAAAAACGCTGGAAACTCAAATGCAGAAGGATCTGGAGACTCAGCAAATCCAGATAGATCGACTGCGGTCAGAACTGGAGCAACTGCAAAAAGAAAAAGTCCAGTTAATCAATAGCTCGGAAAAGGTCGCTTCCGAGAATCAGTCGTATCGGGAACAGGTTGATCTGCTCACCCAGCAAGAAGAGGAGGTCAGGGCGCGTTGGGTAGAAGCCCATCGGTCGTCTCAGCATCTTAAGGGTGTTGAAAAAGCATTGAAGGCTCAGGGGAAGCTGCTTGAAGAAACCAGGGGGCATTTACACAATGAGTCTTCTTCCAGAAAAGTGCTGGCAGCAGAACTCAATGGCTTGAAGCAGCGGGAAGCAACGGTTGCCAAAGAAAAAGCGTTGCTGGAGGTGGAGATCCAGCGTCTTCAGGATGAGAAAAAGACAGACCGGGCTGCGCTCGCCATGACGAAGGGGCAGCTTGAAGAGAAAAAGAATGAGCATGAACTGTTGCAGGAAAGTTATAACCGTCTTCAGGAGCAGGTCATTCAGGGTAAGTTTTCGAACCAGCAGTTGCGAACCGAACTGGATTGGGTGAAAGAAGAGATACTGCGTAGAAATACAGAAATCCAGAAAGTTCGTGACCTTCTGCAGAAGACCAAAAGCGTTTTGGAAAGCTCAAAGCAGAGGGTGCTTGACCTCAATGCCGAGCAAGAGGCCATTCGCAGTCAAGCCCTGCAGGGGACTGCGGTCAGTGCTATGACTCATGTGAATCAACTGAGCTCTGATTCAGTGAATACCAAAGAGCAACTAAGAACGGTCGAACGGCAAAAACATGATCTGGAGCAGCAGTTACAGAGCCTCAGCAGTATGAATCAGAAGCTGAGGACAGAAGCTGCACAGTTTAATAACAAACGGGGCCAGAAAAGAAAGGTCTGGCAACAGCAAATCAATCAGGCCAAATCTGTAGCTGAACAAAGCCAGATGCTTGCTAAAAGCTTACAGCAAGAGCTGATAAGCAGGAACGCTTCGGTTGATGAGATGAGTGACAGGCTCAGGCAAGTTGAAGAGGCGTTTGATCAGGTCTCAGAGCAGTTAAACATCCAAAAGCAGGAAGCCAATGCCGTATCCATTCAGCTGGAATCAAGCAAGATAGAGTCAGAGGCAAGAAAGCTGAAGCTGGAAGAAGTTGAGCGGTCCATAGCTAAACTGCAATTCAGTCTGGATTCCCTGACCGGCGAACTGGAAGTGCTCAGTTTAAAACCGGCAGGCACGGATAAAACGGTAGGCACGGATAAAGAAGCACATCAACGAGCAATGGCTGAGCTTGCCAGAACACAAAGCGAGGTTAAACGGTTACAGACACAACTGAGTGGCACTGGTGCGGTTGTGGAAACCGACGTTCAGACATTGCCGCAGCTCAAAGAGATGGATGAGGAGCTGACGGCTCTTGGGGAGTATCTGCAAACAACCCGTGAATCCTTTCAAAGTGACGCTGAGAGGATTACTCAGACCCTGTCATGGCTCAAGTCTGAACAGGAACGGATGGCTATCGTTACAGGAAAGGAAATAACTGCCCTCAAACGTGAGGCCGAAGAGCTCCATGAAATGAACTATCAGCTGAAAGTTAGGGGGACAGAGAGTCAGACCAGGACTCTGGAAACTCAAGTCAAGCTGGTCGAAGCACTGAAAGCACTCAATGAGTTGCAAAAAGCCGGAAGTCCTGAAGAGGCCGATAAGTTTGCCAAAGAGCTGCTGGATGCTGAAACCTCGTTGCAAGCATTAATGGAGGAATCTAAAGAACTGTCACTGAGTATTATGACGTTGCAGAGTCATCCAGCTGTTCTGAGTGACGTTGATTCTGAAGTCAGCGATTTGGATCAAGTGCGCAGTGACCTGTCGCTGGAGGAACAAAAGTCAGAAGACTATTTAAGTCAGATCAAGGCGTTGAAGCAGCTTGCACGACAGGGTTCAGAAACGCAGTCGCCTGACATTAATGATAAAGAGTATGCACAGGCGATTCTGGAAGTCGTTAAAAAGTACATTGCCACTAATGAAAATGAAGCCCATCCAGGAACGGGGCTGGAAATGCTGCTGAGCGATCCTCTGGATTATATTTATCGTATTGAGGATTATGACGATGACGACAGAGACTGGGAGGCAGAGCTGGCTGGCGTAAAAGCCCCCGAGCCTTGGCAGCAGGCCTTGCAGGAGGAACAGTTTCGCTCCAGGGTTTACTTTAAAGAATTGATGGCCCTTCGGACTTACTTGGTCGCTGAGTTGTACTATCGTGGATTAAAAACAAAAGCACTGGAAGAAGATCAGGTAGAGCTGGAAACCATACTCAACGATTATCTGGGGTGGCCGGCAGAATCGAGAGAATTCTACCGGATGAAAAAAATGCAGCCAATAGCTGAGGTGGACTCTGAAGATACTCTGTCAGAAGCTTCGGGCAGACTTCAGACCAGAGGGCGTCCAAACTTGGAATGGGATTATACCGCGTTGCTTGGGTTGTCAGATGAGTCGGATACAGCCGCAGGCGTTATGCCACTGGAATACGGCTTGGGTGAAACAAGCAGTATTGAAGATCTTGTTAAGAATGACATGCTCAGGCAGCAGAAACGTGAACTTCGTGAAGTCGAAGTGGACTCTCAGGAAGAACTCTATCAGAAAGAACTCTATCAGAAAGAACTCTATCAGGAAGTGCTCGGTGCCATGGCTGAGCTGGAGGAAATTGACCGGCAGCTTGAAGAGCTCGATCTCTCTGAATCCAATGATGCAGAAACCGGGGCAGAGAATCAGCGAGCCATACTGGAACAAAAGCAGCAAGAGCTGCATGACTGGCTCGGGCAGGAAGATGTTGAACAAGTAGCGCAAAGGTTTCGTTAGCAAGTGGGTAACACACAGCCGTTTAAATAACAACGTTGTTAGTCAAATCCCATCAATAATCGGCCATAGTCCCCTGAAGCAATTAAATCAGTACTTCGGGGGGCAAGGATTATGGTCGGAAAACCGCTTAAATTATCTTTAGTTTTGGTCATGCTGTTGGCAGCCGCTGTGTTGCCTGGGCCCGTGCTGGCTATTGATCCGGCTTTAATCGTGACCGGAGGAACGACCCTGCTGGGGGCGGGGCTTGGAGGGCTCTCCTATAAGTTTGGTCAATGGCTGTTCAGCCCGGACAGCGGCGGTGAGGAGAAATCTGCTCCGGTACTGGTTGAGCCGATCTCTTTCTTTAACCCCGGTGAGGACAAACCTTATGAACTGACTCTCAAGCTTCTTGAAGGTTATGGCGGTGACGGAGACGGTGAGGGGGGTGGCGAAGCCAGGGTTCATGAGAAACCTGATTCCGAATCCAGTGATATCCCCCTCAGCTCTAAAAAGCCAGAAAAGCCTGAAAAGTCTGAAAAGTCTGAAAAGCCTGAAAAGCCTGAAAAACAGAATGACTCAGTAAAAAGTGCTCAGGAAAAACGGGTAGTCATTAAGGTGGAAAAAGGGGCTGCCAGTCGTGCGCTACAGTCAATGATCGATCAGCCTTTACCTGAAGCTGGAAAAGTACTCTATCATCCGACTCCCAGCGCCCAAGCGACATTAAATGCGACACGTCATCTGGAAATGGCTTCTACCCAGGCCCTGTTCAGCCAGTTGAGTGATCTTCGTCAGATTCTGGATTTCTATCGTAATGGTCAGGCTTTTCCTGTTAATCATGCAGCTCTGGATCAACGAACTCTGAATGAGGGTTACCAAACATTCACTGAGACGTTGCACAGTGATCAGGGCAGCCAGTGGCACAGTTTTGTTCAGGTTTATGGTTCCAAGTCCCACTATTCATCATTGCCTGATTTAGAGGGAATGAATGCCAACAGCTACGGGTTGAATGCTGGAGTGTTCAGGCAAGCCACGGAAAATACCATTGTCGGCATGATGTTGGGTACCCGGACTACGTCAGCTGTTTTTCAGCAGAAATTGGGCTCGGGCTCGGTAGAGTCTGTACACTTGGGTCCGTTCCTGTCCTGGCAGAAGGGGCCATGGCAATTTGACGGTGCCCTGACTGTTGCTACCCAACAATACGACAGCAGGCGTTATGTCGATGGTCGCCGACTTCGAGCTTATCGATCAGGTACCGAGTGGAATGCTTACAGTGCCCTGGGGTATGACATTGACATGAGTCACTGGCTCGATGCTCTTACCGTCACGCCCATGGTTGAGTTTCTCTATCATCACTCAGAGTCGGACCGCTTCAGAGAGAAAGGGCTGCCTGGTGAAACGCTGGCTGTGGGTGGGCAAGCTTTCGATCAATGGCTTCTACGATTAGGGAGTGACTTTGTTTTATTGAATGAAGTTGGCGGTAAACCCTCAGCCCTGAAGCTTTCTGTGGGCTACCAGCAGCAGACTGTGTTAAGTGGGAATTCCAGATACACCGTCAATGGCGCTCAGCAACAAGGGTCATTAGAACACGTGGCTCAGGAGATCAACGACACGGGGCTGTATCTGAGTCTGGGTTACCATGCCCGAATGTCCGAGCAATCCGCTATGAGTATCAATTATATGGCGATTCGATCCTGTCGCAGCAGCAGTAACGGCCTTCAGCTGAGTTATAGCCGGGCTTTTTAAGCCCGCATACCTGCGGGCTCAATGAAACGACAAGTGTCAAATAACCTTTGAATAGAGGTTTTGCTGTTGTTGTATCTGTTGTTTGAAATAACCATCAAACTGCATACAGATATTTCTGATCAGCATCTTGCCTCTGGGCTCAATGTTAATTCCCTGCTCAGTCAAAGCAAGCAAGCCATCGTCGGCCATGGGTCTGAGTGCTGCCAGTGCATCAGAGAAATAGTCTCTGAACTGGAGGTTGTAACGCTCTTCAACTTCAGCAAAGTCCAGTTTGAAATGACAGATCAGCTCGTTAATGACACTCTGGCGGATCTCATCATCATGGGTCATGGTTAAACCACGGTAAATCGGAAGGCGGCCTTCATCGATTGAGTGTTGATAAGCCTCCATATCGACATGGTTTTGCGCATAAACACTGCCCACCTTGCTGATGGAAGAAACACCCATGGCTACCAGGTCACAGTGGCTGTGTGTGGTATAGCCCTGGAAGTTCCGGTGCAGGGTGCCAGTTTCCTGGGCAATAGCCAGCTCGTCATCGGGCAGGGCAAAGTGATCCATGCCAATGTAGACGTAGCCTCGCTCTACCAGCTTTTCAGTGGCCCGATGCAGAATATCAAGTTTTTCCTCAGAGGAAGGCAGGTCAGCTTCGTTAATTCTTCTTTGTGGTTTGAAACGGTGTGGCAGGTGAGCGTAGTTAAATAATGACAGTCGATCCGGCGACATCTCGATCACGCGGTTGACGGTATTCATAAAACCTTCGACGGTCTGATGGGGCAGGCCGTAGATCAAGTCCATATGCACTGACTTGAAGGTCATCGTCCGGGCCGCATCCAGAACAGACTGTACCTGTTCTTCAGGTTGTACCCGGTTGATGGCTTTCTGAACCTTCTCATCCAGATCCTGCACACCGATGCTGATGCGGTTAAAGCCCTCATCACGGAGACGGGACATCATGACCCAATCCACCTCACGGGGATCCAGCTCAATGGAAAAATCGCAATGACTTTTGGCGCCGAAGTTAAAGGCTGATCTTAGCTTGTCCATCACCGCAGAAATCTGGTCCGGGCTCAGAAACGTCGGAGTGCCGCCACCAAAATGAAGTTGCTCTACCCTCTGCTCCTGCCCAAACAGGCTGGCTTGCAGGTCGATTTCACGAAACAGGTAGTCGAGGTACTCTTCGGCTCTGGAGCGGTGTTTGGTGACTATCTTGTTGCAGGCACAGTAGTAGCAGACGTGGCTGCAAAAAGGGATGTGCACGTAAAGGGACAAGGGTTTATTGATGGCACTGCTTCTCCAGGCGCTGGATTCATAGTGCGTGAGATTAAACCCCTCCTGAAACTGAACAGCAGTAGGGTAGGACGTATATCTCGGGCCACTGAGGTCGTACTTTTTGATCAGACCTGTATCCCATACGGGGGCTGTAATCATGCTAACTCTCGAACTGGTTACAGGTCATGTGGCTGGATCGAATAAACAGTCGGATGACCCGATTCTTTAATTAACAGTTTAAAGACTAAACGCATAAATGTAGTTGATGTGCGTCAATAAGCTGGTGGCGTCATTTCAGATGAGTTTTTTGGTGAAGTTTAACGGGTAACGGCACAGATTTTCCGATTCTAAAGATCCGGGTAGCTTCAGAAAATCAGCGATTCTCTCTATAAAAAAGCTGAAACTGTAAATCGTCTTTGGGGTTCGATAGTATTCATACCACTGGAGATTCTGGTTTTCGCATTTGCGAACTCAGTAACCGGCCACTATAAAATAACGGCTGCATTCAGCGGCAGACTGTTTTTCAGATCGCCCTTTTTCAAAAAGTAAAAAAGTATGTCTTCAAATAACCTTTCGTATGAAAAAACCTCAACCGGTTCCGCCGTTGCTGGCAAAAATAACAAATGGTCAGCACTGGGTCCTGGCATTATGGTGGCTGCTGCGGCCATCGGTGGTTCCCATATTGTCGCATCGACCCAAGCAGGTGCTCACTTCGGCTGGCAGCTGGTGGGCCTGGTGATTCTTATTAACCTTTTGAAATATCCCTTTTTCCAGTTTGGTGCCCGTTATACGGCTGCTACCGGTGAGTCTTTGATGGCGGGCTATGGTCGTCTGGGTAAAGGCTGGCTAGCTCTGTTTCTGGCGCTGAACAGTTTTGTCGGGGTCGTGAACATAGCCGCATTGATGGGCTTGACGGCAGCACTTCTGACCTGGGTGGCACCCGGAGTGTCCAGTCAGGTGTTGGTCTCAGTAATAGCAGGTGTCAGTCTGCTGATTATTCTGCTGGGTCATTACACACTGGTTGACAGAGTGACCAAGCTGATTGTTGTGTTGCTTTCTGTAGTGACTGTCCTGGCTGCCCTGGTCGCTTTTGGTCAGGGACCTGTTGCGCCGACTGATTTTGTCAGCCCAAGCCCCTGGACCATGGCCTCGGTCGGGTTTCTGGTGGCCTTGATGGGATGGATGCCGGCCCCGATCGAAGTATCGGCCATGAATTCTGTATGGAGCATGAGCAAGAAAAAAGAGCGTGGGTACCTGAGTGTGAAAGATGCCCTGTTTGATATGAACCTTGGTTATGTGGTTACCGCTGTTCTGGCTTTGTTCTTCCTGGCTATGGGAGCCACGGTACTACACGGCAGTGGTGTTGAGCCGGCGGCGAGCAGTGCCGCTTTCACCCAGCAGCTGGTGTCTATGTATTCCTCGACCATTGGCCCCTGGAGTAGCTGGCTGGTTGTTATTGCTGCTATATGCTGCATTTACAGCTCTGCGCTGACCTGTATTGACGGTTACAGTCGTACAATTTTCAGTGCCTGGCTGAACCTCCAGCAGCGTGACACCGATGAGACTGAAAAGCCGCTACTGATTTTAGTGGTCACTGCTCTGGCATTGATCGTCGTTCTGATGTTCCCCGGGACTATGCTGTCTATGGTTAAATTCGGCATGATTGTCGCTTTTCTGACCACTCCTGTTTTTGCCTGGTTAAACTATCGCCTGATCCAGTCTGAACAGGTTCCTGAGCAGCATCGTCCCGGAAAGGCGCTGACTTTCTGGGCCCAGCTGGGAATGGTGTTCCTGTTTGGCTTCGCCGGATTTTTTATCTGGTGGCAATGGTTGATGTAAAGTCCATTTTTCAGGGAATGCATACCGGTAGCGCGTCACGCTCCCAAGCTGGCGCATGGGAGCGATTCAGGGTTTTAGGGCTTTTAGTCAGGTAGGTGAGAACGAGTCAATTTACTTAATGCACTCTGCGCTGACTAAAAGGAACAACATCGGCTTGTGTTGAACTGTGATATAATGTCCCTCTTCAAGACTCAGGTGCGTATAGGCCATCCTAGGAGCCTGACCGAGAATAGCTGCCCTACTGCGGCGACAGCAAATTGGTCTAAAAATCCGCTTTTGTTCGTCAAATAGCTAGCTATTCTCCTCACAAAACCGAATTTTTATCCTCAATTTTCTGCCGTCCTCGCTACGGGCGCTATTCTCGGTCAGGCTCCTAGGCTCCTCTGTACGGTTTGGTCGCTTTACAGAGTACCCCTGAGTCTTGATTCATTTCAAAGGTTCTGTTGCAGCGCTCTGGTTACAGAGGTTATGCACTTATGATACGAATTCAGGCTTAAACAATGACACATGATTGATGCATTATCAGAGAACAGTAATCTTCATGGTTTGAAGGATGTAGATCGGCAAATTCCATGGCCCCATTTAATGAAGCAGAATATGTGTTTTACCTCAGGGCGGTTTGATCAAAGTATTGTTTGCGAAGCTACAATAGCTAGCTTGACCCAATCGCTGCCGGAATCGTATTTTTCTTCTGTCAAAAGCCGTAGGGCTGAGTATTTAGCGGGAAGAATGTGCGCTGCTGATGCAATAAATCGGTTACTAGGTTGCTGGTTAACACCCGGTAGTAGTATATCAGGTGCACCCATCTGGCCGGAAGGCGTAGTGGGTTCTCTCAGCCACAGTGATCATAATGTTGCTTCTGTCGTGATGAGTACTTATGGTCGATTGAAGGGTATCGGGCTTGATTTGGAGCAAATTGTACCTTATGACCAGATAGATGCGCTGGTGGATTTGGTATTATTGCCTGATGAAAGAAAACGATTTGTTGTAAAAGAGTTTTCGCGTTGGCTACAGAGAATAAATACCTCCATGGTTTTTTCTCTTAAAGAGAGTCTTTTCAAAGCATTATATCCGCTGGTCGGTAAGCTCTTTTATTTTGATGCTGCAGAGGTTCTGAATTGTACTTTAGGTGGGCTTGCGTATCTGCGGGTTATTGAAAATTTATCACCATCATATGGACATGGTTTTCAAGCATGTGGATACAGTTGTCTTTATAGAGGTAATATATTAACTATTGTATATGTTTGATTTGTTTTCTTTTTTTTGCCAGCCATACATTATCAGGCAAGATTGGCAGATTTTATAACTTGCTGAATTGAGCTTTAAAGCACATAAAACAATCAGTCGTGAGAATCTATAAGATATTTGATGCCTTTAATTGTGGGGTTGTTGAAGAATGATGGAAGGTAAAGTCTCTTGCCTGATTTTTTCTCAATTTGCTTGCTCATAAAGACCGCCTGAAGGGAGCTTCCCCCTAGTTCAAAAAAACTGTCATGATCATTAATGGAATCTTTAGATAAAGATAATATGCTTTGCCAGATTTCCTTAATCTCTTTTGTTTGAATGGGAGTGAGCGCAGTACTTGCTTTGGATGTAGAAGGTTCGTAGACGTATAATGATTTTCGATCAGATTCAGATAAAGATGTATGATCGTCAGTTTCAGGACATTGCAGGCTTTTTCTGGCAGACAGCTGAATATCCGATAGTTTACCGTCTGAGTTATTCACCATCCTATTTAAAATATGGATATAGTTTGTCCAGAGATAATTGATGGTTTCTTCTTTGAAACAAGAGGTTGCGTAGTCTAATTGAGCAATCATACAGGATGGTTTGTCATCAATAACCAACTTCAGGTCAAACCAGGTTGTGTCTCTTTGATAGTGGATGTTTTCAGTGCCGTGAATTTCAGTGTAATCAAAATGTTGTACATTAAACATAACCTGAAACAAAGGGTTTTTCTCAGAGCTTCGGGGATTATTGAGAGCTTCTACTATATGTTGAAAAGGCAGTTCTTTAAGCTGATTAACATATGCAACTTTCTTATGGCAGTCAGATATTAGCTGACTTAATCCTTTGTCCGGTGCGATGTTTGTTCTTATGACTGCAGTGTGTACTAAAAATCCAACCAGTGTTTTAAGTTGTGGATGGTTTCTTGTAGCTACCTGAGTACCAATTGCAATATCATCTGTATCACTGTACCGGCATAACAATAGGCTAAAGGCACTAAGCATAATACTGAAGATGGTAACCGCTTCTTGCTTTGCCAGACTCCGCAATTGATCCGACAGCTCTTCTGACAATACAAAAGAGTTAACGTGTCCACGATAATCAAATTGTGGTGGTCGGGGGTAATCGGTTGGCAGATGAAGGGGTTTTAGACCGTCAAGTTCATGCCGCCACCAACGTTGTTGCTCCTTAATTAATGAGAGGGGCAGATTTTCCTGTTCCCAAACCGAAAAATCCAGAGAATCAATATCAGGTTCGGGGAGAGATGCCTCAGTACTATTTTCAGTATGGGGACCGGTGGCTAACAACTGGTTCAGTTCTTTAGAGAGGATCTCGAGGGACCAGGCATCAACTGCAATATGATGAAAGAGTAATAACAAAAAATGGTCTGTCTTGTCAGGTGTCTTACTATCCGCAGACAACCATAGCAGCCGCAGAGGGTATTGGGAGGTCAGATCAAAAGGCGTATTGATTTCCTTGTGAATAATAGAGCTAAGTTCGTTGTTATTGATTTGCCGGTGATCAACGCTCAATGTCTGTTCGTGTACCTGTTGAATCATTTCACCATCCTCAGTGGTCGTGAAGCAGGTACGAAGTGCTTTATGGCGCTGGACAAGTTGTTGCAAGGCCCCGACCAGCGTTTGTGCCTGCTTTGGCTGATGGAGTTTCAGCACCATGGGAATGTGATAGGCGGCAGTCCCCTGCTCATACTGTTCGATAAACCAGAGGCGCTGTTGCGCGAAGGACATGGGCGCCTGGCTCAGGTGGCGGGCCGGTATCGGCTTAATATCCCGGGTCAGTTCCGAAGCCAGCCGGGCAATGGTCGGATGCTGGAACAACAGGGCGACTGGTACGTCCACCGACAGCGCCTGGGCAATACGCTGGCAGAGTCGTATGGCCAGCAGGGAGTCACCGCCGAGCTGGAAGAAGTTGTCGTGTATGCCGATCTGCTCAATGTTCAGCAGTTCCTGCCAGAGGTCACAGAGTCGTGTTTCGTCGGGGGTAGTGGGTGGAGCATACTGCACATGGCTGCTGATCTCTGGTTCAGGCAGAGCCTTGCGATCCAGTTTGCCAGTGCGGGTCATGGGGAATGACTCAACGGCAATAAAAGCCTTTGGGATCATGTATTCTGGCAGTTTCTGACGCAATTGAGCCTGTAGCGAAGCTTCAACCTGTGGCTGTTCGCAGGTATACCAGCAGACGAGGTAGTCATACTGATCCTGAGAATCATTGCTTCGGCTGCGTGGTTGCACAAAGGCCCTGGTGATGCCGGGTATGGTCGTCAGTGTCTGTTCGATTTCAGCCGGCTCTATTCTGTGCCCTCGGATTTTAACCTGCCGATCGATACGGCCTATGTAGAGCAATTCGCCATTGTCGAGCCACTTGACCTTGTCACCTGTTCGATAGACATGGCCATGTATTGGAAGCGAAGGCACATCTACAAAGGCTGCTTTCGTCAACTCAGGTTGATTCAGATAACCACGGGCCAACCCGTGACCACCGATATACAGTTCGCCTGGAATGCCGACGGGGACTGGCAGCAGGTATTGATCCAGCACATAGACCCGTGTATTGGTTAATGGCTTGCCAATGGATAGGGAATCCCTGTTTTGAGCAGGACTCAATCGCACCTGGGCAGTAGTGGCGATAACCGTAGTCTCAGTTGGGCCGTAGGTATTAAATACTAAGGTGTGGTGTGGGCAGGCGGTAATGAACCGGTGAGCAAGGTCGTCATTAAATGTTTCTGCACCGACCAAAACCAGCCTCAGGCACTGAAGGGAATCTGAACTTTTTTGTGAAATGGTTTTGAGAAATCTTTCCAGCTGTGTTGGAACAAACATGATGATGGATACAGAGTGTTGACAGATCATGGTCGCCAATGTGTCTGGATCATAGCGAGCATCAAGCGAAGCAATGACTGTATGCCCTTTTGAAGACATACTAAAAAATATTTCCCATATGGAAACATCAAACCCATGGGATATCTTCTGGATAAGAACATCGCTGTGATCCGTGGGATACCGAACCAGGCAGTCCTGAATAAAGTGGACACTGGCAGCATGTGAAATCATGACACCTTTAGGCTGACCAGTGGTGCCGGAGGTGTAGATTATATAGGCGAGGTGATCTTTGGTAACCAGTGAGTCCGGATTGTGCCGTGTCAGATCAGCCCATAATATTTTATCCAGCATTACTGCAGAAACGTTTTCCTGATGATCAGGACTGTCCCAGAATGATGGTTGGTGAGACGTTGTCAACACCACCCGGGATCCTGTGTCATTGAGGATAAAACGAAGACGTTCAATTGGGTCGGTGTGGTTCACCGGAACATACACGCACCCTGCCTTCAATACCGCCATGGCAGCAATGTTAAATTCAAGACAGGGCTTACAGCAGACCATGACACAGGTTTCCGGTGGGATGACACCGTCGCATTGTGCTTTTATTGATTGTGCTTTTATTGTCTCCTGAATCATCATTGCCAGCTGGTTGGCCCGGTTGTTGACCTCCCGGTTGGTTAACTGCTGCTCTTCAAATACAAGACAGAGGTTATCCGGGTACTGTTTGGCCTGCTGTTCAAACAACTGGTGCAGCAGGAGGCTTTCCTGGCCTTCGGGCAGGGGAGCGTCGGTCTGGTTCCAGTCAACGACGATCTGCTGGTATTCCTCAACACTGAGCAGGGAGATCTCCCGGGTTAAACACTCTGGCCGGGCAACAAACTGCTCAAGTACGCGCTTATAGTGCTGCCACAGGCGTGTTACGGTCTCTTCCCGGAACAGGGCTGTTGCGTATTCGAGATTGGCATGAAGTCTGTCTTCCTGGTCATCCACTATCAGGGTCAGGTCAAACTTTGTAGTCTGTGCCTCCGGTGGCAGGGGCAGCTGTGATATGCCCTGACCTTGAGCCAGGGTAAAGTGCTGCACGGCAAACATCACCTGGAACAGCGGGTGACGGGAAGGGTCCCGTTCTACCTGCAACTGATCAACCAGCTGCTCAAAGGGAATATCCTGATGCTGTTGCACGACGGCGACTGATTGGTGCATCTGGCGAATCAGTTCACAGCAGGTCTGTTCAGGGGCAAGTCGGGTACGGACCACCAGGGTGTTGGCAAAAAAACCGGCAAGGGATTCCAGCTGCGGGTGCTGGCGATTGGCGACCGGGCTACCAACGGCAACATCGTCCTGACTGCAGTAACGGCTGAGCAGTACGGCAAAGGCACTGAGCATGACCGTGTACAGGGTGGTATTTTCACGATTGGCCAGTTGGCGCAACTGCGCAGAGAGTTCCGATGACAGCGAACATTGGCAATGGCCACCGCGGTAGTCGATTTGCCGTGGTCGAGGATAATCCAGTGGCAGGTTCAGGGGTTCCAGGTCTGCCAGTTCCTGCTGCCACCATCGGGTCTGGGTTTCCAGCAGCTGGTCCTGCCAGGTTTCCTGTTGCCAGAGGGTGAAGTCCAGGTAATCGATGGGCAATTCGGGAAGCACGGTTTCCGGCGTATTCTGGTGGGATGGCAGTGCGCCCATCACGCCCATCAATAGTGTCAGCTCTCTGGAAAGCATTTCCAGGGACCAGCCGTCCACGGCAATGTGATGAAAGAGTAACAGGAAAATGTCTTCTTCCTGACGGGTTTCAGACGCAGCGCCCGACGGATTATCACTGACCGTAAACCAGACGACGCGAAGCGGATACTGAGTGCTGAGATTAAACGGTGTGTTAATGGAACGGGACAGAGCCGGGTTTAACTCAGCTTTAGCCAGTGTTTTTTGCTCAACCGGCAATGGGCCTTTCTGAACTTGTTGCAGAGGCTGACCATCATCATCCGTGCTGAAAAAAGTCCTCAGGGTTTTATGGCGTTGAACCAGTAGTTGCAAGGCCCCGACCAGCGTTTGTGCCTGCTTTGGCTGATGGAGTTTCAGCACCATGGGAATGTGATAGGCGGCAGTCCCCTGCTCATACTGTTCGATAAACCAGAGACGCTGTTGCGCGAAGGACATGGGCGCCTGGCTCAGGTGGCGGGCCGGTATCGGCTTAATATCCAGGGTCAGTTCCGGAGCCAGCCGGGCAATGGTCGGATGCTGGAACAACAGGGCGACTGGTACGTCCACCGACAGCGCCTGGGCAATACGCTGGCAGAGTCGTATGGCCAGCAGGGAGTCACCGCCGAGCTGGAAGAAGTTGTCGTGTATGCCGATCTGCTCGATGTTCAGCAGTTCCTGCCAGAGGTCACAGAGTCGTGTTTCGTCGGGGGTAGTGGGTGGGGCATACTGCACATGGCTGCTGATCTCTGGTTCAGGCAGAGCCTTGCGATCCAGTTTGCCAGTGCGGGTCATGGGGAATGACTCAACGGCAATAAAAGCCTTTGGGATCATGTATTCTGGCAGTTTCTGACGCAATTGAGTCTGTAGCGAAGCTTCAACCTGTGGCTGTTCGCAGGTATACCAGCAGACGAGGTAGTCATACTGATCCTGCGAATCATTGCTTCGGCTGCGTGGTTGCACAAAGGCCCTGGTGATGCCGGGTATGGTCGTCAGTGTCTGTTCGATTTCAGCCGGCTCTATTCTGTGCCCCCGGATTTTAACCTGCTGATCGATACGGCCTATGTAGAGCAATTCGCCATTGTCGAGCCACTTGACCTCGTCACCTGTTCGATAGACATGGCCATGTATTCCTGACGGAAGCGAAGGCACATCTATAAAGGCTGCTTTCGTCAACTCAGGTTGATTCAGATAACCACGGGCCAACCCGTGACCACCGATATACAGTTCGCCTGGAATGCCGACGGGGACTGGCTGCATATATTGATCCAGCACATAGACCCGTGTATTGGTTAATGGCTTGCCAATGGATAGGGAATCCCTGTTTTGATCGGGACTCAATCGCACCTGGGCAGTAGTGGCGACAACCGCAGTCTCAGCTGGGCCGTAGGCATTAAATACCAGAGTGTGGTGTGGGCAGGTGGTAATGAACCGGTGAGCAAGGTCGTCATTAAATGTTTCTCCAATGACAAAAGCCAGCCTCAGACACTGAAGAGAATCTGAACTTTTTTGTGAAATGGTTTTGAGAAATCTTTCCAGCTGTGTTGGAACAAATATGATGATGGATACAGAGTGTTGACAGATCATGGTCGCCAATGTGTCCGGGTCATAGCGAGCATCAAGCGAAGCAATGACTGTATGCCCTTTTGAAGACATACTAAATAATATTTCCCATATGGAAACATCAAACCCATGGGATATCTTCTGGATAAGAACATCGCTGTGATCCGTGGGATACCGAACCAGGCAGTCCTGAATAAAGTTGACACTGGCCCCGTGTGAAATCATCACCCCTTTTGGCTGTCCGGTGGTGCCGGAGGTGAAGATAATATAAGCGAGTTGATCATGGCTGATCAGTGCGGGCGGGTTGTACAGTGTTTGCTCTGTCCATGATATGTCGTCCAGCATCACGACAGAAACGCTATCCGGTTCATCGTGCTTGTCCCAGAAGCAGTTGTCCCAGAAGCAGGGTTGGTGAGACGTCGTCAATACCATCCGGGATTGTGTGTCATTAAAGATAAAACGAAGACGTTCCACCGGATCGGTATGGTTCACCGGGACATACACGCACCCTGCCTTCAATACCGCCATGGCAGCAATGTTAAATTCAAGACAGGGCTTACAGCAGACCATGACACAGGTTTCCGGTGGGATGACACCGTCGCATTGTGCTTTTATTGTCTCCTGAATCATCATTGCCAGCTGGTTGGCCCGGTTGTTGACCTCCCGGTTGGTTAACTGCTGCTCTTCAAATACAAGACAGAGGTTATCCGGGTACTGTTTGGCCTGCTGTTCAAACAACTGGTGCAGCAGGAGGCTTTCCTGGCCTTCGGGCAGGGGAGCGTCGGTCTGGTTCCAGTCAACGACGATCTGCTGGTATTCCTCAACACTGAGCAGGGAGACCTCCCGGGTTAAACACTCCGGCCGGGCAACAAACTGCTCAAGTACCCGCTTATAGTGCTGCCACAGGCGTGTTACGGTCTCTTCCCGGAACAGGGCTGTGGCGTATTCGAGATTGGCATGAAGTCTGTCTTCCTGGTCATCCACTATCAGGGTCAGGTCAAACTTTGTAGTCTGTGCCTCCGGTGGCAGGGGAAGCTGTGATATGCCCTGACCTTGAGCCAGGGTAAAGTGCTGCACGGCAAACATCACCTGGAACAGCGGGTGACGGGAAGGGTCCCGTTCTACCTGCAACTGATCAACCAGCTGCTCAAAGGGAATATCCTGATGCTGTTGCACGACGGCGACTGATTGGTGCACCTGGCGAATCAGTTCACGACAGGTCTGTTCAGGGGCAAGCCGGGTACGGACCACCAGGGTGTTGGCAAAAAAACCGGCAAGGGATTCCAGCTGCGGGTGCTGGCGATTGGCGACCGGGCTACCAACGGCAACATCGTCCTGACTGCAGTAACGGCTGAGCAGTACGGCAAAGGCACTGAGCATGACCGTGTACAGGGTGGTATTTTCACGATTGGCCAGTTGGCGCAACTGCGCAGAGAGTTCCGGTGACAGCGAACATTGGCAATGGCCACCGCGGTAGTCGATTTGCCGTGGTCGAGGATAATCCAGTGGCAGGTTCAGGGGTTCCAGGTCTGCCAGTTCCTGCTGCCACCATCGGGTCTGGGTTTCCAGCAGCTGGTCCTGCCAGGTTTCCTGCTGCCAGAGGGTGAAGTCCAGGTAGTCGATGGGCAATTCGGGAAGCACGGTTTCCGGCGTATTCTGGTGGGATGGCAGTGCGCTCATCAATAGTGTCAGCTCTCTGGAAAGCATTTCCAGGGACCAGCCGTCCACGGCAATGTGATGAAAGAGTAACAGGAAAATGTCTTCTTCCTGACGGGGTTCAGACGCAGCGCCTGACGGATTATCACTGACCGTAAACCAGACGACGCGAAGCGGATACTGAGTGCTGAGATTAAACGGTGTGTTAATGGAACGGGACAGAGCCGGGCTTAACTCCGCTTTAGCCAGTGTTTTTTGCTCAACCGGTAACGGGCCTTTCTGAACTTGTTGCAGAGGCTGACCATCATCATCCGTGCTGAAAAAAGTCCTCAGGGTTTTATGGCGTTGAACCAGTAGTTGCAAGGCCCCGACCAGCGTTTGTGCCTGCTTTGGCTGATGGAGTTTTAGCACCATGGGAATGTGATAGGCGGCAGTCCCCTGCTCATACTGTTCGATAAACCAGAGACGCTGTTGCGCGAAGGACATGGGCGCCTGGCTCAGGTGGCGGGCCGGTATCGGCTCAATATCCCGGGTCAGTTCCGGAGCCAGCCGGGCAATGGTCGGATGCTGGAACAACAGGGCGACGGGCACATCTATCGAAAACACCTGACCAATACGCTGGCAAAGTCGTATGGCCAGCAGGGAGTCACCGCCGAGCTGGAAGAAGTTGTCGTGTATGCCGATCTGCTCGATGTTAAGCAGTTCCTGCCAGAGGTCACAGAGTCGTGTTTCGTTAGGTGTGCCGGGCGCCGTGTACTGTTTTCTCTCTGGTAAGGATTCGACGCTGGAAAACTGTTTTCGATCTATTTTTCCACTGGCTAACCTGGGGAGTGTCTGTAACATATGCACGTGCTGTGGCAGCATCCACTCAGGGAGTTGTTGAGACAGTAATCCCCGAACTTTCTCTGCGTCAAGCCCCAGAACCTGGTTCGATTGCCTGGCCACAAAAAGCCGTAAATCCAAAGCGGCTGCCAGACCGCCTGTGGGGGTTGCACCGCTCTGGGCAACAGAGAACAGACGGTTGAGTCGATCAAGCCACTGATTTTCACTTAATAAGTCATGTTCACGATCGTCCTGATATTCATCACTGCCTACCTGAAGGCCTTTAAATAGATCCATTTGCGGCCAATATGTACACCCTTCAATGAAGAACAAGACTCCCCCGGGGCTCAGCAGGCTGCGAATATCTTCAAGGGCATGATCGATAACGTGAGCAACGTGCAAACTGTTTGAGGCGAATATGAAATCGAAGCTTGCCGGGTTTATTCCTTGGAGTGATGGTGCTTTATTAAGATCAAAAAAACGATATTCCATGCATGTATCACCGTACTCTGCTCGTGCTTCCTTGAGAAAGAGGCTGGATACATCCGTAAAGACATAGTTAAATTCATGATTGGATTCACGCAGGAGAGGTATAATATGCCGTGTCAATGACCCCATGCCTGCCCCAATTTCCAGGCATCGGACCGGGCTATCCTGCTGGCTGCCTGAGGTGGTTAACAAGGCTGTGATCAGTTTTTCGATTTGTTGAAAGCAATAAAGGTGAGAATGCTGGTACATAATGTCAGTATTCTCTGTAAGGTAGATTTCTGCTGCATGCCTTCGACCCGTAATAATAGAAATCAGATCAAGGCTATTAACATTCCCAGTCGGTTGGTTGTTTTGTTTGTTATGAGTAGCCAGATATGTTTTTACCGGTATCAGGCACCGATAGGACACGGCATCATTTTCCGGATGCGGCTTTTGGCCGGTCAGGATGTTCTCACTGACAAGATGGTTCAGGCAACGTGTTAACCAACGTGTAAAGCGGGGCAGAATAGAACCATGGGCCATGACCTGTTGTACGGTCAGTGCTTCACCGGGCTTGCTAAAAAGCCCCAGGTTATCGAACATCTCACAGAGCGTCAGGGTGAAAATACGGCATTGAATTTTTATGTGCTGGTGAAAATAATGGTTGGCATCAGTGGATGAAAGCTCACGGCCACAGATTGCGCGTTGAAGCGATTTCTCCGCTTCATTATCCGGCTTGCCCAGATGGTGTTGAATGATTGAATTATCAAACTGCAATCCCGGTGGTGGTACAGGGCTGAATAGAACAGCATTGGGACTATCTGGAGTTACCCAGGCAACCAGCTGATTATCCCTGGCAATAACAACAGCATCCTTGAGTCCGGGAAGTTGTTTCAGCGACGTTTCTAACTCACCCAGCTCCACCCGGTGTCCATGGATTTTCACCTGGGTATCTTCCCGCCCTTCAAAGACCAGGAAGCCTTCCCCATCAAGATGCCCCAGGTCACCAGTCCGGTATAAATGACCATAGTCTGGATGCTCAATAAAGGCGGACGCTGTCTTTTGCGGGTCACCCAGGTAGCCCTGTGCCAGCCCGGCACCACCGATGCACAGCTCACCGGTCACCCCCGGTGGGCACAGTAGCCGACTGTCCGGCTGCAGAATGTAGAACTGCTGGTTAGCCAGCGGCGTGCCGTAGGGAATGGATGACCAGTGTTGCTTATTCTCCGTTACGGTATCCGTCACGGTAAAGCAGTTGGACCAGATGGCCGCTTCCGTTGCGCCACCCAGGGCGAGCACCTGAATGCCCGGTGCCGCCTCACGCAGCCTGTCCGGCAGGGTCAGGGGAATCCAGTCACCACTGAGCAGGGCCAGGCGCAGGCTGCCCAGGGCACCCGCCGGTGCCGCTTCAATCAGCAGTTCCGCCAGCGCAGGGACGGTATTCCAGACCGTGACCCGGTGCTGTTTCACCTGGTGACGCCAGTGTTGAGGCGATTTCACCAGGCAGCTGTCCGGTAATACCAGGGTGGCCCCGGCACAGAGCGTACCAAAGATATCCCACACCGACAGGTCAAAAGAGAGGGCGGACAAGCCGTATACCCGGTCTTCAGCGTTCAGTGACACACGACGGTTCACATCCCGGAGCGTATTCAGCACCGCCCGGTGGGTCATCATGACGCCTTTGGGGGTGCCGGTGGAACCGGAAGTGAAGATGATGTAGGCCAGGTCGTCCGGTTGGGTATGGGGTAATTCGACCTGATGATTTGCCGGTTCACCGTCGTCAATCAGCAGCGTGGCCACGGCATCCGATGCCAGCGAATGCAGATTACCAGCCCATTCAGCATCGGTCACCACCACCGGCTGATCCAGTTGCGCCAACACCTGCCGGATACGGGCGATGGGCCATTCCAGGTTCAGGGGCACGTAGAAGGCACCGGTCAACAGGGTCGCCAGCACCGCTGTCACCTGCCCGATACTTTTCTCTATATAAATGGCCACCGGGCTACAGGGCTGAACACCCTGATCCATCATGACGCCAGCCAGTGAACGGGCCCTGGCCAGTAATGTCTGGTAATCCAGCGTTTCATCACTGCTGACCAGGGCGGGTTGCCTGCCCCGTTGTTCAGCCTGTTGCAGAATGTCCGTCAGCAGGGTGGCCCGGTCATCATCCGCCCATGCATAATCCGTGTCGTTTAATGCCTGCCACAGGACAAGATCCGGTTGTGGGAGGGAAGGGGATACTGGTGCTTTCCAGCACTGTGGCCCGGTCGCCAGGGTCTGCAGTAGGGAGTTCCAGCTGGCAAACAGGCTGTTCAGCACGGCCGGGTCAAACAACTGCTCGACAGCATCCCAGTGGTAGACCAACGCACCATTGTGCTCCATCACCTGGTGATCCAGCCAGACCTGCGGGGTCTGGGAGATGGCATAACCGGGCGTGCCGAACAGCGGGTTGTCCATCAATGTGTCCAGTGCCTGGTGGTCCAGCCCCAGGGTGGAGGTAAAGACCACGGGCATCAGGACATCGGGACTGGTTTGCTGGCGCAGGGCACGGAGCACCTCCACGCCACTGAACAACCGGTGTGATAAGTCAGACGACAACTGTTGTTGCACACGCTGGGCCTGCGACAGGAAATCCACAGTGGGGTCAGGGTGAATTTCCAGCAGGCTCAGGGCGGTGAAGTCGCCAATGACCCGGTCGACCTCCTCATGCACCGGCAGTCGCTGGAAGGTGGTCAGGTTCAGGGTCATGGCCGGTTCCCGGCACCAGCGGGCCAGCACCAGGGACCAGGCGGTTAACAGGACGGCATTGGCCGTCAGTCCCTGCTGACGGGCCTGGTTCTGCAGTGCCTGCCAGTGTTCAGGCGACAGTGTGCCGGAGCGCCGGACAAAGCGCGGTTGTTCTTCAGCCGCCAGGGCTGTCACCGGTAACTGGGGTGCCGGTGGCAGGGTATCAAGCCGTTCCAGCCAGTAGTCCCGGTCCCGGAGACGGGCCGGGTGATCCTCCGGCACTGCCAGCAAATAGTCCCGGAAGGTCAGCTGCAGTGGCGGGTAGACAACCTCCGGATGTTGGTAGCGATCGGCCAGTTCGGCAAAGATCAGCAAGAAACTGCTGGCGTCAGCGACCAGGGCATCCATACGGAACAGCAAGCGGCCACGCTGGCTGGGTAACCGAATCAACTGACAGTCGAACAGGGGCCATTGTTCAGGATCGCTGACCCGGTGAGACTCGTTCTGTCGTATAGCCAGCAGATGCTGTGCCAGTGCCGCCGGGTCATTCAGGGCGGTCAGGTCGGTGATGGCAAGGGCAAAGTCAGGCACTTCTGCCAGTACCTGTTGCTCACCGGAGGGCAGGATAACGGTACGCAGCATATCGTGGCGATCCACCAGGGTCTGCCATGCCTGCTCTAGGCGGTGAACATCCAGCTGTCCAATGTCGTCCAGATCCCACTCCATGTAACCTTGCGTAGCCACCTGTCCCAGCTCAAAACCGGACTGCCGTCCGAGCCAGTAGGCCTGTTGAATGGCGTTGAGGGGAAAGGGCTCAAAGCGGTGATCAGGTTCAGGCACCAGGGCGGGCAGCTGCATCTGCGGCAGGGCATCCAGCGATTGAATGTGTTGAGCCAGAGCCGTGACCGTGGGGTGCTGGAACAGCAAGGCGACGGGCACCTCTATCGAAAACACCTGACCAATACGCTGGCAGAGTCGTATGGCCAGCAGGGAGTCACCGCCGAGCTGGAAGAAGTTGTCGTGTATGCCGACCTGCTCGATGTTCAGCAGTTCCTGCCAGAGGTCACAGAGTTTAGATTCAACAGGGGAGGCTGGAAGTTCCTTTTCTTCGATTTGGTTCTGCAAGCCTTTTGAGCTGGCAATGATATCAAGGCTTTTATCAAGGTAGGCTGCTTTAATGCTGGAACGTTGAATTTTGCCGCTGGAAGTTTTATGAATTGATCGTTTTCGGACAAAGACAAGGTCATAAATGGGAACCTGATGAGCATCAGTTATTCGATTCAGTAAGTTTGTAATATACAGTTCAGAGCATTCTATTTTTTTTGGAAGTTGCTGAACAACAATAATGCACTCGATTCCATTATGAAGGATGCTGAAGGCCGCTGAATCATTTTTATTCCTGCCGTTGTGACAGGCTTTGGAAACGGTTTCTTCTATATCCTGGGGATAGATGTTTTGCCCATTGATAACGATCAGATCTTTTAATCGCCCGGTGACGAACAGCTCACCCTTATGGATAAAACCTAAATCTCCAGTTCTGAGCCATGACTCACTGTTACCTTCAATTTTTTTATTGAAGGTGGTTTGGGTTGCCTTTTTATTGTGCCAGTAGCCTGAGGCGACTGTTGGCCCATTGACCCAGATTTCGCCGGTATTCTGGTCTGACAGTGGTTTGCCAGTGGTTGGGTCAACGATGCACACCTGGGTATCGGAAAAAGGTGGCCCACAGGACACGAAATGATGTTGATCCCTGCTGTTTTCTTCAATAGAAGAGGATAAAGAATCCGTAGTATATGTTATATTCCTCGTCCGTTTCGAATGCCAGACTATTGTTTTTTCAACACTGGTGACGCCAACAGTTGCTTCAGCCAGCCCATAGGCGGGGCAAAGTGCCTCTGGTGGAACCCCAAACCGTGAAAGGAATGTCGAGAATCTTGTAAGACAATCTATGGTGATAGGCTCTGCTGCTATTAATAGCTGGCCAAGACAGGATAAATCCCGTTTTTGTTCTCTATTTTCCAGCAAATTGACTAGCAAGTTGGCAGCTGACTGCGTCACCCCTGCGAAAGTCACCCTGTATTTTTCGATGATTTGCAGCCAGATCTCAGGTTTCTTCAGGAAGAGATCGATGGGTATATGCGTGGTGGTATCGCCATTGCAAAGTGGGCCAATTCCATAACAGAGTAAGCCAAAATCATGAAAATGGGGTAACCAGTTGAAGCCATTGTGTTCAGGGTTTTCAGGATCTGCGACATAACGGCAATTGGTGATAATATTGTCATGGGTTATAGGGATTCCTTTCGGTGATCCGGTAGAGCCTGAAGTGTATTGAAGAATAGCAATGGTTTTTTTTGTGGCGGATGATGGGGTAATCGGTGACCGGGCATGGGATTTGGTGATGTCGTAGACTGGCAGGTTACAGGATGTTTCTTCAGGGCATATGTCTTTTAATATTTCCGGTTGGTTCTTTTCAAGGCAAAAAATAACCATAGCACGGCTATCTTGAACAATTTTTTGCAACCGTTGCCTTTGTGCCTTTGTCTTTCCTATAGGAATGGGGGCAGGGATCACTTTTGCGTGTATGCAGCCCAGCAATGTAAACCAGAATTCCAGCTGGTCGGGCATGGCCAGTAACGCAACCTCTTTCGGTTGACAAAGCTGGCGTATTGACCAGGAGTAGTCGCAGATCGTTTGCCGTAGCTGTTGGTATGTTATTTCTTTAGCAGGGCCGTTGTTTTGGTATATATATCTGAGAGCGATTTTGTTCGGGGTTGACTCTGCCGCAGACCAGATACGTTCAATGATGGTATTGCCAGCAGGCCCCGAATTTGCTTTTGATGTTCTTGAGGCAGAAGCGCGTAGCGTTGTTCCGGTGGACATTGCTTTTGAACCAAACTACCTAACCTACATGAAAATAGACCACGAATACGGTGTTTTCCAAGAGGAAATCAGCAAAAGCAGGGCAGCGCTTTGACTGACTGCCCTGTTTTTTTAACGACTAATCAGCGTCCCTGCTCCATAAGAAACTGAACACTGTCGTTTTCAGAGTAAGTGACGGCTTCTTCACCGTGACGGAACAGCTTCATGGGCTTGCCGTTGGCCGTGATGAAAGTTAGCTCATGACCATCTACATGCATCAGCGTGCCTTCTGGCAGACCAGCGACGACTTCGTGATGATTCACCGCTAGAAACTCTTCGATACGCTGATCGCGTGTCTCACCATTATGACCTTCCAGAGTGGCATCAATGTAGTGCGGGTTAATCTGGAAGGGCACTAGATTCAGTGAGCTCATCACAACGCTGGTGATAATCGGCATGTCATTGGTGGTACGAATGGTCGGACAGGCAATATTGCAACCGGCACTCCAGCCAATGTACGGTTTCTGGTGAGCGATCACCGCCTTGCGAATCACACCGATTAAACCCAGGTCATGCAGGGTTTTATTCAGTACCCAGGTATTACCACCAGAGACAATAATGCCGTCGGCCTGCTCAATGGCAGTGACCGGATTCTCGCAGCGATGCAGGCCAATCACTTCACAGTCCAGATCAGCCATAGTTTCCTGCACCATAGCTACCCGGTCATCATGACTGGAGCGAATCACTGCATAAGGAATCAGCACAAACCTGCGGGCACCGGTCTTTGTCACCACCTTGCGGATGGTTTCCAAGCCATACTCCATCACCTTATCTTTACCGGCAATCTTGCCGTTACTCATTAAAACCAGATTCATTACCGTTTCCTCAGGCGTACATAGTAATGGCTGTTATCAGCACAATGACCATGGATGAAATCATAGGAATAGAAGTTCTTTTCACAACTTCCAGTGGGGTAATCTGACCCATGCCTGCCACCGTGATCACGACACCAGCAACCGGAGAAATCGTACGGCCAATACCGGCTGCAAACAAGATTGGTATCAAGGCTAACAGTGGATTGACATTAAAGCTCTCAGCAATCATTGGAACGATGGGAATAAAGGCCATAACCGGTGCGTTACCCGAACCGGTAATAAAAGCTGTCAACAGAATAAACAAGGAAAAGACCATAGCAACACCTGCTGGTCCCAGTGACATAGACTGAGCGGTTTCAATAAGGCCGGTAATGGCACCGGCATTAGACAGACCGCTGGAGAAGAACTCTGCTGCCAGCATCAGGGTAATGACGCTGCCAAAGATCATTCCGGTTCCTTTCAGCCAGGCGTTGAAATTATCAAAGGCTTTGTTCAAAGAGCGATGATGAATCGCATCAATCACGATACAAATACTCATGGTAGTCATCATCGCGATAGGAATATTCATTTTGATGGAGGAGACAAACAGGCTGGAGAAACCAAACAGTAGAGCAAAAGGCAGTATGGGCATCAAAGCATAATAGCCCGGAGCCTGTACGTCAGAATCTTTGTCGAGGTTTTCCAAATATTTGCCGCGATCATCGGCAGGGTTGTAACCCGCTTTTTTGTCACAGTAACGCTGCCATAAAATATTGATCACTGGAATAGCTACCAGCAGCAGTCCCTGGAAAATAGCCTGATGTTGGACCACAAACTCCATAACATCGACATTTATGGCATCGGCACCAATCACTGCGTTGATTTGCCCCGGACCAAACTCCCAGGCTGTGGGAATAACAATGGTGGCGATGGCTGTGGGTGCACTGATCCCGGCGTTTCTCATCACTGGATAGAGGGTACCCATCAACAGCAGTGCGAGTGAAGTTGCTCCGGTAATGAACACGTACAGGAAGGAGACAAACACCAGCATGATGGCCAGCAAGGTATAGGGGTTGCCAATTGCCATGATGGGGCGGGATGTCAGCCTGACCATGGCCTGGGAAGCACCAATATGCGTCAGATAGGTAGAAACGCCGCAAATAGATACCAGAGTCAGGCCGACACTGGACAGGCGCAGGTTGGTGATCTCGGCAAATTTCTGCCAAAGGTCAAAAAAGAGCAGGCCCTGGCTTTCCCCTTCAGGCATCACAGGCGCTAAACCGCGAAGTTGAGAGTAAGCAAGTAAAGCAAGACCGGCAGTGATCAATGTAGCCTGAGGGTTGAGCTTTTTCAGCATGGCGTAGGCCACAAGCCCGACGACCAACAAAATAAAGGCGATGTCCATAAAGGTTCCAGGTCAATGGTTTTATATTTGAGGGTTTCCAGAGTCCTGACTTACTGATTTGTCGAGATACACTTGATCATCGACAGCTAATAAGGCAGACAAGGTGAGCAAGTCAGATATGGGTGGCGCTATTTGATATTAATTAACATATTTAATACTTGATCCGTGTCAACAAAGGTCGGTGTTGTGTAAAAAATGAGTGCTTGACTTGATCGAAGTGATAGGCAGAAGAGAGGAAGGCAAGTCGCCTTTTCGTTAGAACACAAAATCAGACTCAATATCGGGGTGATTACCTCAGTGCTGCCAGCAGCTGATTAAGCTATGCTGGAAGCCAATAAAATAATATTGGACTCAACAGAGGGGAAGGCATTTTGAAGGCTACTCAGATTTTGAGAGCTATCGGCATTTTCAGCCTCATGCTGTTTACGGTTCTTTTCAGTGTTGTCACTTACTCCGGAGTGATTACCTGGGAAGAGATTCAGTCAGACCATTTTGATTCCCGAAGAAGTCCTGCCCAGCTGGACGCTTATCTTAGCTATCTGGCGCAGTTGAAGCAGAATGGCGTATCGCCTGAAACCATTGTGCTGGAGGATATCTTTAAGCTATCGAATCAAAAAGCACAGGAGTGCAGTGATGGCCATTGCAAGCTGGACAGTCGGCTGGTGTTGAACAGTTTCCCCTACTGGCTGGAAGATGGCGTGGTGCATGTGTTGATGTTTATCTCCAGCAAGGACTGGCAGGAACAGCCCTTGCACGATGAGTCAAAGCGGTTGTTGCAGAAAAATCTTGGCGAGTTACAAAAAAAGTATTCTCTGGAATGGCAAATCCATGTGAATCCACCCCATAAACGATCAGTGGGTCTGGCTCATGCTCATATCTTTTTGAAAGGTGTGAACTCAGAAACGATTGCTGATCAGATCAAGCGAATTCTGCCATTCAGTAAACCAGGACTGGAACCCTGGTAGCTCAAACCATCAGGTAGAGCATTCACTTCTGCGCTGACGGCAGTTGATAAGGCTATGCTGAACAACAAACGATACTGGACTTAACCGAGAGAGAATGGTTTGGGGGCTATCGGCGTTTGCAGTCTGTTGCTTAAAGTTCTTCTCAGTATGGTCACTTACTCCGGAGTGATTACCTGGGAAGAGATTCAGTCAGGCCATTTTGATACCCGTAGAAGTCCTGTCCAGCTGGTAGCTTACCTTGGCTATCTGTCGCAATTGAAGCTGATCAGGAAATCGCCTGAAACGGCTGTTCTGGAGAATGTTTTCAAGCTATCGGACCAAAGGGCACTGGAGTGCAGTGCTGGTCATTGCGCATTGGAAAGCCGACTGGTGTTGAACCGTTTTCCCTACTGGCTGGAAGACGACGTAGTGCATCTGTTGCTGTTTATGTCCAGCAGGGACTGGCATGAACAGTCTTTGCATGAAGAATCAAACCGACTGTTGCAGAAAAACCTGGGTGAGTTGCTGTCAAGGTATTCTCTGGAATGGAAAATCCATGTGAACCCACCCCACAAACGAACGGTGGCGGGGCTGGCTCACGCTCACATCTTCCTCAGGAGTGTGAACTCAAAAGAGATGGCTGACCAGATCGGGCAGATTTTACAGTCTGGTCAATCAGGGTGGGAGCTCGGGTCGTTCTAATGGCCGCCATGCCCGACAGAAAGCAGGGACATGACCCACATCTGATGCGGGCCGGGAATACTGTAGAGACCAAAGAGGATCATCATCATGCCGGCAATATTGCGGGTCATGCTGGCCTGTATAACAGACGCCAGTTGTCTTGCAAAAATGCCGGTCAGAAACACCGACGGCAGAGTGCCCAGCCCAAAGGCCGCCATTAACAAGGCAGATTGAGTCGGGTTATTCTGGCTGGCGGACCAGACCAATGTGCTGTAAACCAGTCCGCAGGGAAGCCAGCCCCACAGGGCACCCAGGGCAAGGGCTTCAGGCGTGCTGCGAATGGGCAGCAGTTTGCTGGCCAGCGGTTGAATGTGTTTCCAGAGATGCTGCCCCAGCTTTTCCATTTTCATCAGGCCTTTCCACCAACCGGTGATATAAAAACCCATGGCAATCAGCATGCCGCTGGCAATGACACGAAGAGAAGATTGCAGAGCTTCGCTGGCATCGCCCAGAAACCAGCCCACCAACCCCAGCAGCAGACCCGCCAAAGCATAACTGCTGATTCGACCGGCATGATAAGCCAACATTAACCAGCCGGTTGATGCTTTTGAGCGTCCTTTGAGAGACAGGCTAAGGGCTGAGGTGATCCCCCCGCACATACCGATGCAGTGGGTACTGCCCAGCAAGCCAAGGGTGATTGCGGCGAGTAGAGTGGGTGCTTCGGTCATGGCTGTTTCAAGTCGGTTTTTTTGGCTGGGGGACTGGCCTTTGCTGGTTCATCGTCAAACAGGATGCTGTGCGCGGGTCCTTCCAGGTCATCAAACTGGTCACTGTCCACCGCCCACAGGAATATCCCGACAGCGAGGGCAATCAGTATTACGGCTATTGGGATAAGAATGATCAGGCTTTCCATAAAAACACTATACCTTTACCGCATCTGGCAGACTATCCGCATTTTCCCTGCTGCGGTTCTGGCTGGCGCTCTTTTGGCTGGCGCTCTTCTGACTCGAAAATGGTTTTTTGCGGGCAGCAGGCTTTTTATTCCTGTTTAACCGCAGGGCATTGCCCACTACCAGCAGAGAGCTGCATGCCATACCAATGGCAGCCATCCAGGGAGCCACCATGGCCGCCGCCGCCAGGGGCAGGGCAGTCATATTGTAAGCGAATGCCCAGGCCAGGTTCTGGCGAATGATCCTGCGGGTTTTCCTGACCAGCTCAAAGGCTTCTATCAGACGACCAAGGTCGTTGGATAGAAGAACGGCATCGGCGTTGGTCTTGGCCAGATCTGACGCCGTGCCCATAGCCAAAGAGATATCGGCACCGGCCAGAACCGGAACGTCGTTAATGCCATCCCCCACCATCAGGACATGCTCTCCGTCAGCCTGGCACTGGCGAATAAACGCCAGTTTGTCATCCGGGCTGGCCTGGGAGTGCCATTGCTCAATAGCCAGTTGTTGTGAGACGGCGGCTACCACCGGTTCCTGGTCGCCACTGAGCAGTGTCACCCTGAGACCAGAGTCTTTTAACTGACCAATGACACGGGCAGCTTCTGGCCTGAGACTGTCGGTCACTTTGAACCAGCACAGTGGCAAGTGGTTTTCGGACATCAGCAACCATTGCCCTTCCTGCTCCGGGCGTGCCGGGATATTCTCCTGACAACAGAAATCGGGACGGCCAAGTTTGTAATAGTTTGCACCTACTCTCGCGGCGATGCCTTGCCCGGTGTGACTGACAACTTCTTTAGCCTTGAGGTCAGTGACTACTGCAAAAGCTCTGGCAATAGGGTGTTCCGAATGAGCTTCAATGGCTGAGGCAATGGCGAGCAGTGTATCTTCTGAATGATGGCAGCCCGCAACGGGATAAATGCCTTCCAGTGTTAAACGACCCTGGGTCAAGGTGCCGGTTTTATCAAAAACAACGTGGCTGATTTTGCCCAGACCCTCGAGTACATGGCCCTGGGTCACCAGGAATCCCAGTTTATGCAGACAGCCTGTGGCTGCCGTCAGAGCCGTTGGCGTTGCCAGGGAGAGTGCGCAGGGGCAGGTCACCACCAGTACCGACAGGGTGATCCAGAATGCATCTTCTGCCACGACACCGGACCAGTACCAATAAACGAGAGATGCCGTTAATAGCACGCAAGCCACAAAATAACCGGCAACACGATCGGCCAGTCGGGCAATGGCCGGTTTATCCTGCTGGGCATGTTTCAGCAGTTTGAGAATCGCAGACATCCGGGTTTCTTCACCCACATGGGTGATTTCAACCTCAATGGCGTTGTCGACATTAAGGCTGCCCCCCATCACTGACTCACCTTTGCCGCGGGCTATGGGTAGATATTCACCGGTCAGCATGGACTCGTCGATACTGCTGTTGCCCTGCAATATTACGGCGTCAGCCGGAATGGCATCACCGGGCAATACCCGAACCTGGTCGTTGGGTTTCAGGTCGATAAGAGGCACTCGAACGTACTCATCACCTTCTTTTTTCAGGCAGCTGGAGGGCAGCAGATTGCTCAGGGCCCGGGCCGCCCGTGAGGTGGAGTGTCTGGCGCGAAGTTCCAGATATCGACCGGCCAGCAAGAAGAAGGTAAACATGGACACCGAATCAAAATAGACTTCGCCACCGCCGTTAACGGTTGCCCAGAGGCTGGCAACATAAGCCCCGCCAATGGCAATGGAAACCGGCACATCCATGCTCAGATGACGGGTTCGGACATCTCGCAGGGCCGCTTTGAAAAAAGGCGCTGCCGAGTAGAATATAACCGGGGTGGCGATCAGGGCACTGACATAGCGGATCAGGTCCCGATAAGGAGCCGCCATATCATTACTGATGGCTCCGGAGTAAAGCGCGATGGCATACATCATGACCTGCATGGTGCCAATACCGGCAATAGCCAGGCGTCGTATAAATACCCGGTTTTCTTCCTTGAGCATGGCTTCCTGGCGATCAGCCCGCCAGGGGTAGGCTTTATAACCAATCTGATGGATGGCGATCAGAATGTTGCTGAGTGGCACCTGGCCATTATTCCAGCTGATCTGGGCTTCGTGAGTGCTCAGGTTAACACTGACTTTTGCCACGCCGTCGATCCGACCAATATGATTTTCCAACAGCCAGATGCAGGCGGCACAAGTGATGCCTTCAATCAGCAGGCTGGCCTGTCGTTCAGACGCATCATTGCGATTGCGGATCACAAAGTCCTGCTGAATATCATCCCGGTCATAAAGCCTGAGTTCTTCTTCCAGTCGCTGACTGAGCGTATTGGCCTGCTGGCCCGGGTCGGTGCGGTGCTGATAATAGTTGTCCAGACCACCGGCAATGATCGCTTCGGTCACCATCTTGCAGCCGGGGCAGCACATAGGCTGCTCTATATCTTCAACCATTGCCGTATAAGGGGGTGTCCCCTCGATCGGCAGGTGGCAGTGAAAACAGTGGCAGCTTTCAGAATGTTTACTCATCCAGTCAGTCCGAAATGTTTCAGGGTTGAGCACTGCCACGGGGCAGCAGCTCACTGGCAACACCGGCTTTCAGCATCAGGGGCTGATTCAGGCGCCAGCCTGTTTGGTAACCGACTTCGGGGACGTGTTCATCCAGTGTTTCCAGCTGAACGTAGGTTTTTCCCTCAACCGCTTCATCCACCTGGCCTACATAAATCTGGGTGGATTCGTCAGCGGAGATGGAGCGGTTGACCGTGATGACCTTGTCTTGGTCGGCGAATACCGGAGAAAGCAGGCTGAGCTTTAATTGTTTGGGCCAGTCATTAGTGTTGCCTTTCAGGGTGATTCGGACTTCACCGGTGAGGTCGTCGATCAGCAGCTTGGCGCGAATACCAAGGTCTCTGGCGTTGTTGTCACGGGTAAAATCTTCGTTAATCAGTTTGCCGGTCTTGTAGTAGTCATCGACCACCACGCTGTCCTGAATCTGGAACGCAAAGTAGATTCGGTAACTACCCCAGGCGAAGGTGACAGCCAGTACTCCCAGAATTGCCCACACCCAGGGTTCCTGGTACCAGCGGGTGAAGGGTTCATTCTTCGAAAGGCTCATAATCGTTTTACCTGTCTTCAAATTTGTGGAGCAATGAATCGACTTTCGGCAGTGACAGGCGGAATATCCGGCTGATCGGTGCTGATTATAAATTCAATATCCCGGCTGCCGGAATCGATAGAACCCGCAGGAAGTACCAGTCGAACGACGTGTTGTGTCACTTCTCCGGCATTAACCGTAAAGCTCATATCACCTTTGCTACTCAGATTACCCACGTCCTTGATACTGACCGTCATGGTCAGCGGCTGCTGATCCTTGTTGGCTAGTTTGAGGATGTAGGTGTTTTCAATACCGCCATCAGCGGTGGTGCGATAAAGCTGGTTACGGTCCCTGAGAACCTCCAGCTCCAGTGCCGAGCGACTGTTCAGGGTGACGACAAACAGTCCGATCATGGCCAGCAGAGCGGCGGTGTAGCCTATCAGCCTGGGGCGCAGGAAGTGCGTTTTCTTACCCGAAAGCTGGTTGTCTGTGGTGTAGCGGATCAGGCCTTTTTCATAGCCCATCTTATCCATGATGCTGTCGCAGGCATCGACACAGGCCGCACAACCAATGCAACCGATCTGCAGCCCGTTCCTGATATCAATGCCGGTGGGGCAGACCTGTACGCAGACGCTGCAATCAATACAGTCACCCAGTCCCTGGCTTTTGGGGTCAATCCCTTTTTTGCGTGAACCCCGGTTTTCACCGCGTTTATGATCGTAGGCCACCACCAGAGTATCGCGGTCAAACATAACGCTCTGGAAACGTGCATAAGGGCACATGTGCAAGCAGACCATCTCCCTCATATAACCTGCATTGGCATAGGTCGCTAAGGTAAAAAAGCCCATCCAGAACAGCGCCCAGGGGTTGACGGCCAGGGACAGCAGATCCGGAACCAGCTCCCGGATCGGAGTAAAGTAACCAACAAAGGTGACCGCGGTGGCCACAGAGACGCCCAGCCAGATGCTGTGCTTGGCCAGTTTGCGCAGCACTTTTTCTGCCGACATCGGGCCTTTGTCCCTGCGTATTCGTTGGTTGCGGTCACCTTCTGTGATGTTTTCTGCCCACATAAATACCCAGGTGAAGACACTCTGGGGACAGGTATAGCCACACCAGATCCGACCGGCCAGCACCGTTATGGCAAACAGCCCAAAGGCGCAGATAATCAACAGCCAGGACAGCAGAATAAAGTCCTGCGGCCAGAAAGTAGCGGAAAAAATATGAAACTTACGCTCAGGCAGATCGAACAGAACCGCCTGTCGACCCTCCCAGTTTAACCAGGCCGTGCCAAAAAACAGAAGGAACAGCAGTGCTCCCCCGATCCGCCTGAGATTACGAAAATATCCCTGAAAACTGCGTGTGTAGATTTTGTCCGGCTTTTGATACAGGTCAATTAATTCCGGTTCATTGGTTCGGCTTTGATTGCTTTGGCTTTGATTGCTTTGGCTTTGATTGCTTTGGCTTTGATTGTTTTGGCTTTGTTGGTCTGACTCTGGCATATCACTTCACTGCCCTGATGGTCGTTACTGATTAAAAAAACCGCAGCCAGATGGCTGCGGTTTTAATCAGAGGGGTTAATCCTGCTCTTTTTTGTTGTCCTTGTTGTCTTCGTCCAGGCTGTATACGTAGGTAGAGACCAGGTGGACTTTTTCCGTGCCCAGAACGTCTTTCCAGGCGGGCATCACGCCGTTACGACCGTTACGAATGGTGTATTCCACCTGAGCCTGGCCGGAGCCGTACAGCCAGGTATCATCGGTCAGATCTGGTGCTCCCAGCAGCTGATTACCTTTAGCATTGGCGTTATGACAGACCGCACAAGTGGTGTCATAAATCTTCTTGCCTGCCGCCATTGTGGTCGGGTCAACCTGGTCGCTCAGACCGGCGTTAGCGCGGATGAAGGTGGCGACGTCACGAACGCCTTTCTCACCAATCACTGCCCCCCAGGCTGGCATCTGCCCGTTGCGGCCCGCCGTGATGGAGGTCGTGATAGCGTCAGCGGTGCCGCCGTACAGCCAGTCATCGTCGGTCAGGTTCGGGAAGCCAAAGGCACCAGCGGCATCACTGCCGTGACACATGGCGCAGTTGTTCAGGAAGATACGCTCACCCATCTTAACCGCTTTAGGGTTGTTCACCAGCTCTTCGATCGGAGTATTAGCGTACTGGGCAAACAGCGGCTGATAACGACGATCGTGTTTTTGCTGGTGACGTTCCAGTTCGCCGGAAGAAGTCCAGCCCAGGAAGCCCTTCCAGTTACCCATACCCGGATACAGGGCCAGGTAAGCGGCAGTAAAGATAATGGTGGCGACAAACAGCATCAGCCACCATTTAGGCATAGGATTATCCAGCTCTTCGATACCATCGTAGGCGTGCCCGGTGGTTTCAGTTGTCGTCTCTTTGCGCTGCTGCTTCCAGGAAGTCACCAGCACATAGACTACAAATGTCAGGCAGACCAGAGTAAGGAAGATGACCCATCCACTCCAGAAACTACTCATCATTATATGGCCCCTTTGTCCTTGTCTGCGTGCTCATTGTTGGCTACGCCACGCTCTTTTGTGTTACTGGCGTCTCGTGTATTTATATGAGCTGCGTCGTCTGCAAATGGCAGTGATGCCGCTTCATTAAACTGTTGCTTGTTACGGCCACTGTAAGCCCAGAAGCAAACCCCCAAAAAGGCGATCATGGCAAAAACAGTGGACAGTCCTCTCAGGTCATTAATATCCATGAGTATCACCGTTTGTTCTGGATGGTGGTGCCTAGTGACTGCAGATAAGCAACTACGGCATCCATTTCAGTACGACCTTTAACCGCTGCTGCTGCACCCTCGATGTCATCATCGGTGTAAGGTACGCCCAGGGTTCTGAGTGTTTCCATTCTACTGGCGATCGTTTTACCGTCCAGAGCAGTGGTGTTCAGCCATGGGTAAGATGGCATGATGGACTCAGGTACAACATCTCTTGGGTTATTCAGGTGGGCACGGTGCCACTCGTCAGAGTAACGGCCACCAACCCGGGCCAGGTCCGGACCTGTTCGCTTGGAGCCCCACAGGAACGGATAGTCGTAGACCGACTCACCGGCCACTGAATAGTGACCATAACGCTCTACTTCAGCACGCAGAGGACGAACCATTTGTGAGTGACAGCCTACACAGCCTTCGCGAATGTAAATGTCACGACCTTCCAGCTGAAGAGCGGTGTAAGGCTTGAGGCCTGCCACCGGCTCAGTGGTGGTTTTCTGGAAAAACAGGGGCACGATCTCAACCAGGCCGCCAAAGCTGATGGCGGCTACGATCAGTCCCACCATCAAACCAAGATTTTTTTCGACTAAATCATGTCTTTTCATGGTGAACTCCCTCGATCAGGCCGTTTGTGCAGGTGACGCCTGAACTTCACCTTCCTGCTGGTTTTTGCTGCCCTGTTTAACAGTGCGGTATAAGTTGTAAGCCATGATCAGCACACCTGCCAAGAAGAAGGCGCCACCGATAGCTCGGACAACGTAGCCAAAGTGACTGGCGGTGACCGACTCGATAAAGCTGTAGGTCAGTGTGCCGTCGTTGTTTACGGCTCTCCACATCAGACCCTGCATGATACCGTTGACCCACATGGCGACAACGTACAGAACGGTGCCGATGGTAGCCAGCCAGAAGTGAGCGTTGATCAGGCCAACACTGTACATTTTTTCACGACCACAGACTTTTGGGATCAGGTGGTACAGGGAACCGAAGGACACCATGGCAACCCAGCCCAGTGCGCCGGAGTGGACGTGACCAATGGTCCAGTCGGTGTAGTGAGACAAAGCATTAACGGTCTTGATCGCCATCATCGGACCTTCAAAGGTCGACATGCCATAGAAGGACAGGGAGACCACCAAAAAGCGCAGGATTGGATCGGTGCGCAGTTTGTGCCATGCGCCGGACAGGGTCATGATGCCGTTAATCATGCCGCCCCAGGAAGGTGCCAGCAGAATCAGGGACATCACCATGCCCAGGCTCTGGGCCCAGTCGGGCAGGGCGGTGTAGTGCAGATGGTGTGGACCCGCCCAGATATAGATAGCAATCAGTGCCCAGAAGTGCACGATGGACAGACGGTAAGAGTAAACCGGACGCTCAGCCTGCTTGGGTACGAAGTAGTACATCATTCCCAGGAAGCCAGCGGTCAGGAAGAAGCCAACCGCATTATGGCCGTACCACCACTGGATCATGGCGTCCATGGCACCCGCGTAGGCAGAGTAAGACTTGGTCAGGGTCACAGGCAATGCGGCACTGTTGACAATATGCAGAACGGCAACGGTGATGATGAAGGCACCAAAGAACCAGTTAGCCACATAAATGTGTTTAGTCTTACGCTTCATAATGGTGCCAAAGAACACCAGTGCGTAACTGACCCAGACAATGGCAATCAGGATGTCGATCGGCCATTCCAGCTCAGCGTATTCTTTGGAAGAAGTCAGGCCCAGTGGCAGGGTAATAGCGGCCAGTACAATCACCAGCTGCCAGCCCCAGAATGTGAAAGATGCCAGTCTGGACATGGCCAGCGTGGTCTGACAGGTTCTTTGAACGACGTAGTAAGAGGTGGCGAAAAGGACACAACCCCCAAATGCAAAAATAACGGCGTTTGTGTGTAAGGGTCTCAGTCTGCCAAAACTGGTCCAGGGTAGATCAAAATTCAGTTCAGGGAATACCATCTGGGTAGCGATGAACAGTCCCATCCCCATCCCAACGATGGCCCACACCACCGCCATGATGGCAAACTGCCTGACAACCTTATAGTTATAGGTTGACTGTAACGTTGCAGTGCTCATGCTCCGTGTTACCTTCGGGTTCTACTAATAATGGTTACGACGTGGAGATAACCTGAGGCATTGCATCTTCGACCGGAAATCCAGTAACACATTATGACCCTGCACTGATTGTGAAACCCTGTGCACTGCTTTTCAGGCCAAACAAAACCGGTTCGGCTGCCAAAGGCTTTCGAAAAGATAAGGTGATACTGTTCTACTGGATTTCAGGCCAAATAGTCTCAGCTACTGGCTAGCTCCCCCGGGTTTGTCGGTAAGGCCGTACTGACTGCATTTAATTCACTTATTAATAAAGTAGGCGGTCAGCGTCTTGAGTCGGAAACCTTCAGACTCCGAGTGTCTTGACCCTGGGGCTGTACTCCTGGTCTTGCACACTTCTGGTTATTATCCGGTCCTTATCGGTTGGCAATGTTGTCTAATACTGCCAAACCCGCGGCAATCATACAGAAATATCATCAGGCCTGCTAATGCTTTTTGGGTATGAATAATTGATGTGAGGTAAAAATTTTTGTGATGGCCTGCTGTGTATAGGGCGTGTCAGGATTACCGTGGGGTCTGGGCTGTATGCACACTCGCGGGGAGTGCGGGAACCCGTAATGATTGTTATTGGATAGAGCAGTTTGTAAAACCCGGTTGAGCGTTATCTTCGGATTCTTCTGTTAGGATTTCGTCAGGCCGTAGGGGTGTTTCAGCTAAGTGTATCTGTGGGATTTGAGTCATTATGGATGGATCTTGTTCCAGCATGTTTATGGATAATTTGCACAGTCCTTTTATAAGGGCTTGTAGGGGAAAGCCTTGGATATGTGGCAGTCCGAAATCATGGTTTTTGCCATGAGACAGAAAGAAATCACCAGAGATTTTCTCTGAATTTTTCATTATTTCGGAATCAGGCCCTTCATTTTGCGTCATATGCATGAAGTAGTTCTGGTAATTATGGTCATGCTTCGAATTTAAAAAATCAACCGTCATTTCATAAGGCTGCATAGCTGACCAATAGACTATTTCTAATGCAGTTCTATGGATCCATTGTTCAAAGTCGGTATGATTCAGTCCAAGCGCTTGCTGCAAACTTATTGCATTGACAGAATAGTAGCCCCTTAAAAAATGCTCCAGAATATCACTGATGAATTTTTTTACCTCTTCAATAGCTATAGGGTTTTGGTAATGAAATTCATGAGTTAAGCGTTTACCACGGGCATAAACAACAACCATGGCAACCATGTTATCCATAAAAGCATTAAAAAAAGCTAACAGCTTTCCAACTTTTGGAAAGAATTTAGTATTAAGAGCATTCCTATGGGGCAGGCTTTGTAATAGAGTTTCAAATATGTGGCTGTCACCAAGATCTCTCAGGCCAGACCATGATAAATCTGAACGCTCAGTGTCTTCTACCCAATTATAAATTGATCCGGGAAAACTCTCCGGATTGTCTAGACCAATAGCGCTTAGATCCCCTAAAGTCATCCACTTTAGTGGCCCTTCCCATGGATCATATATGTTGGAATGTTGCGACTTAATAAGACTGTCGAATGTCAGCCCATATCTTGCGTACTTTCCTAGATCCATAGCGGCTTTTTTTAATCCTTCTTCGGATTTTAAATGTGGGTTTTTGGGATTTGATGGGTCTAACTGGCAGGCATAATTAACATAATCTCTTGATGCTTCGAAACAATAACCACGCAGCCTTCCTTCAGAAATTTCCAGCTTATCTTCCAATTTATCTTCCAATAATGTTGTATTAATTTTATCCGCAGGAATAGAAAATAAGCCTTTACTTAAAGGTATTTCGCTAGCAAAATCCTGAGCTGAAAATAAGTCGTGCAAGGTGTTGTGCATTTTAAGTTCACGGGTGAACTCATCCCATGATTCATCTTTGCGTTGAAATTTTAGGTACAGTGTTTGGTTGTCAGGAAGGCTGAGCTGGATTGTTCTTCCACCGCAGACTGTTTTGGCTATGGTTTTATCTGACAACATGGATTCGATTTCAAGATTGCCCTGGCTTGTGTTCTCTTCAGGATTCTGTTTTTTTATTTCACTTTCGATTTTGTGGCCTGTTTCAAGATCGGGGGGTAAAAAATCGCTGTTTTTGTAACAGGCGATAATAAGATCAGCGAAAAATGGATTCTGTGATTGCTTATCCAAAGTTGCTGTCGCATATAAGCGTTCTGGTGCAGCACAGGGTGGCAAGGGAGTATTGTTTTTTGCCAACTCAATAACTTCTTCCAGAATTCCGGTTGAGAATAGCTGTTTATCTTCTTTTGCCGCTTCATACAAATGGCAACGCCTATCCAAGTGAGAATCATGAACTGCATTCTCAAGCTTGTATCTCAATCTCTGTAATTTGGCTATTCCATCAAGCAAAATCTCTTTTTTTGTTGTATTAAATTCCTTTTGGAGCGTTGCCAGTTTGTCGCTATTAATTACCCTCCTGCCCATTTTTATGATCAGATAGAGCCAGTCATTGTCACTGAAATGCTGGGTGTTGCCACGCAGGTAATTTTTCATTAATGATATTGTGTGTTTTTTACCAGCCCTGTAATAGCCTTCTGGTTTTTCTAGCGTTGTTGTTTTTCTGTGATAGAGGCTCTTTCCCTCACCCTGAGGAGAGTCATCTGTGTGCAAACGCTTTCTTTTTGAGCTTAAATCTTTCTGGTAGGTTGCATCTGCCATCACGGGCTGCGGCTGTGAAGAGGTTGATGGTAGATGCATTGCAATAATCCTTTATAATTCCAATCCATAATTCAATTAGTTTATGTTTTACCGAAAAAGTTCAAAATTTTGATCTGTTGGTGATGCTTGTTCCAGCATATTTATAGATAATTGGCACAGCCCTTTTATAAGAGCTTGAAAGGGAAAGCCATTGATATGTCCAAGTCCAAGATTGTGGCCACTACCAAAACAGTTATCACGTATAGCATCTACTAGTATTGGCCTTGAAGTTTTCATTATTTCAGGGTCGGGCCTTTTATTCTTCTTTATATGTGTGAAATAGTTCTGGTTATCGTGATCATGGTTTGAAATAAAAAAATCTCCTGTCATTTCATAGATCTGAACAGCTGACCAATAGATTATTTCTAATGAGGTTCTATTTAGCCACAGTTCAAAGGTTGTATTATCCAACCTGAGAGCTTGCTGCAAGGTTATTGAATGGGTTGAGTAATACCCTCGAACAAAATGCTCCAGAATATCTCTAATGAATTTTTTTACATCCTCAACAGCGGCAGGGTTTTGGTAATGAAACTCATGGTTTAATCGCTTTCCACGAGCATAAACAACAACAATGGCAATGATATTATCCATAAGAGCATTAAAAAAAGCTAACAGGTTACTAATTTTTGGAAAGAAGTTAATGCCTAAAGGATTTTTAGGGGGTAGACTGTGGAATGCTGTTTCAAATATTTGGCTGTCACCAAGATCTCTCAATCCGGACCAGGATAAATCTGAGCGTTCAGTGTCTTCTACCCAATCACAAATTGCCCCAGGGAAAAAGTCCCTATTGCCACAATTGTGTGCAGCCAGATGCCCTAAAGTCATCCACTTGGGTAGTCCAAGCCACTCATCTAAAATACTTTTAATTTTCAAGTGCTGAGTTTTAATAAGGCTATCGAATGTCAGGCCATATCTTGCATACCTCCCTATATCAATAGCCGCTTTTTTTAATCCTTCTTCGGATCTTAAGTATGGTTTTTTTGGGTTTGATGGATCTGGTTGGCACGCATAATTGACATAATCACTGGATGCTGCGAAGCAATAACCATATAGACGACCTTCAGAAATTTCGAGCTCATCTTCGAATATTTTATTAATCTTATCTCCAGGAATAGAAAATAAACCTTTGCTTACAGGGATTTCGCTGGCAAAATCCTGTTTTGAAAACAAATCGTGCAAGGCATTGTGCATTTTAAGTTCTCGGGTGAATTGATCCCATGGTTCATCTTTTCGTTGAAATTTAAGGTACAGCACTTGGCCGTCAGGAAGGGTGAGCTGGATTGTTCTCCCGCCACAAACTTTTTTTGTTGTGGCTTTATCTAAAAGCATTGACTCTATTTCCAGATTCTCCTGACTTGTATTCATTTTTGGAATTTGGTTTTTTATTTCATGTTCGATTTTGTGACCCGTTTCAATGTCTGGGGGCGAAAAACGACTGTTTCTGTAACAGGTAATGATCAGTTCAGAGAAAAAAGGATTATGTGGGCCATGGTTCAGGCTGGCTGTAGCGTATAAAAGCTCTGGTGCAGCACAGGATTGCAAAGGGTTATTGTTTTTTGCTGATTCAATTATTTCTTCCAGACTTCCAGCGGGGAATAAATATTCATCTTTTTTTGCTATTTTATACAGTCTATTACGGCTATCGAAACGCGAATATTGAACGATATCTTCAATTTTGTATCTCAATGCTTGTAATCTTGCTATTTTACTGAATAATTCCACCTCATCTGTGGTACTGAATTCTTGTTGGAGTGCTTTCAAGTTTTTTTCACTAATTGCCCTCTTACCCATTTTTATGATCAGATACAGCCAGTCATCGTCACTGAAATGTTGTGTGTTGCCATTCAGGTAATCCTTCATTAAGGATATTTTGTATTGTTTGCCAACAGTGAAATAGCCTTCTGGCTTTTCTAGCGTTGCGATTTTTCTTGTTTTTCTGTGATGGAGGCTCTTTCCCTCATCGTGAAGAGAGTCATCTGTGTGCAAACGCTTTTTTTCCGGGCTCAGATCTTCCTGGCGGGGTGTATCTGTTCTGATGGCTTGTGCTTGTGTGTGGATTGATGACAAATGCATGGGAGATAGTCCTTTATAAATCCAATTCATTATATCGTTAGTCCATATTATTTCGAAAACGTTCAAAATGTTGACAAAAATAATCTAGCCTATTGCTAGAGTCCAGCGGTCAGACGGTATATTGAAAGGACTCTTATACGACAATTAAGGAATCTTATAATGTATAAGCAGTTGTTTTTGTTGTTATTAGTATTTTATCTACAAGATATAAGGGCAGTCGAAGATTTACGGATTTTTTTCGTCATCAAACCTTCTAATTTGAAATTCTTGATGGATGGATGTTATGAACTTAATTCAGAGTTTACTTACTCTGTAATAGATGTTGATGCTGGCGATAAAGGAAATCATAAAAGAACAATAGTATTTTTTAAACATTTGAAAAATCCAATTTCTTGTTTTGTAGTTCCTTCTCGTGAGTTTGGCGTTTTCGCTGAGGGTTCTGATGATTATGAATTTCCTCTGAGTGTCAGTTGTATTGAAAATGATGGGCCACGCTTTAATCAATATGTTATTTTAAAGTCCTTATGGTATCAGCTTTTTTATTCATCGAGTTTCGAGCAGCGAGAAAGTGAAGCAAAATTTGCTGAGTCGCTTTTTAATAAAAACGCTGATTTAGAAGTTGTGTTGTTTTTTAAATGCTTTGGTAACGAAGATGTGAGAAATAATTGTGAAAGTTATTTATTAGAAGGCCTTGAGGAGTTTGGTTGGAACTTTAAATTTGTAGATTCAAAACAAGAAAATTGCAGGTATATTAGAGTTATTATTACTCTTGGCAATGAAAATAATAATAATTTCCAAACTTTTCAGCTAGACGCCAACGTTCGCCTTGATATTGAAAAGTCGGGTATACGAAGGAAGGGAGAGACAGATAAAAGCTCTATGATTTTTTTTCCATCAACAGTATGCCAAAAGAATCCCAGTCAATCATTGACTGTGAGCGACATACAGAATCAGGGAGACTATTGTGCTTTCGCAATGATTGGTCAAAATAATGCCTGTGTATGGACATTTCCCAGAACCTGCCGCCAGCTGGAAACTTTTGTTGAAGAGAGCGCCAGTACCGGTGCTACAGGCACAAATATCTATGAAGTGTGCAGAAAGTTCGCTGAAGCATCGCCAGAAACGTTAAGTCTCTTTAAAGGCTTATACGTTGCTTTGACGGGGATTTTCAATAGATTCAAAGGCGACAACTCAAACGGCCATGACACACTGGTAAATACTGCTGAATATTTGAAAGAGCTAGGCTTTGAGGTTCATAATATGCCAGCAGATGGTTACTGCGGCTGGCACGCCATTCTGCATTGGATCTGTAATAATAGACCTGAGCTTTTATCTGAAATGACTGACAACCCAGGTGATTTAACGGCACAGAGCGTATTTGAATATTTTGCTGACAGGGCTCAAGAACTTATTAAGGAAGATGATCGTGAATTTATACAATCAATGGCGAATGAAATGAATGGGTCTAATCCGGATAGAATGTGGCTTGATGATAATCACCTTCGTTTTCTGGTTGCCCCGTTTATTAATCAAAATATTTTGATATTTGATATGGCGTCTAATACGCCCACTTCAGGATGCCCTTTCCATGTTAGCTTGATAAGGGCAGATGGTGTTGATGTTGCCTTTCAGAATCAAAACGAAGTGGTTGCTGCGATTCATGAAAATCGTCATTGTATGATATTACTTCATGCTAATAACCATTGGTTGTTGATAATGCCCGGTGGTTCATTGACGGCCACTGAATCCACTCGTGGGCGTACAACTTCACAGGCTGTCACCCCACAATCGTCTGAAATTGACTGGAGTAGTCTCCTTGCTCGACTCACTTTTCCTGGGAGTACAACTTCACAGGATGACACCACACAATCGTCCGAACTTGACTGGAGTGGTGTCGTTGTTCCACACACCCTCCGTGAGAATACAACTTCACAGGATGCCACCAGACAATCGTCGGAAGCTGACCGGATTAGTGTCGTTGTTCCACACACCCTCGGTGAGAATACAACTTCACAGGATGCTACCACACAACCGTCCGAAATTGACTGGATTGACTGGAGTGGTGTCGTTGTTCCGCACACTTCTGAGTAGGTAGCTCACTTATGAGTAGAAGTTATGCTACGAGAGCACTTTTTAGACTGATTTTTTTTATGTTTGTCTTTTTCGCGCAGTTTTCTACTGCCGGAGCATTTAGTAAGGCTATTATGGAAAAAAATTTTACAGCGGTAAAAGTGCTACTCGATCGTGGTCATAATCTTCAAAAAGACTCTGAAGCCGTATCAGATGCCCTTCAATCCAGATCATTGGAAATGCTGCTTTATATCCTGAATCATGGCGCTGACCCGAACTCAATTGTCCATACAAATACCTATAATATGGCGGTCAATCATGTTTTAAGCGACGCTATAACGATATATGAAATTGTTGCATTACTCAGTTTTGGTGCAGATCCTTATGCTGACAATGAATGGGAGGTTACTCATGCGTCAGCTGACCAAAGGTGGCTGCATTTAGTCGTGTATTTTTATTATTATTGGGGTGAGTTGTTAGATCGCACTACTTTTAAAGCTCCCAGGGATACTTCCGAACTTACTGCCATTGTTTGGTTATTTCCTGTCCTATTTATTCATTCTTTGGTTGTTTTGATGGACAATCATGTTGATTCAAAAGATGTGCTTTCGATATTACCAGAAGGATTAAAAAGCTTATACCAACATTCTTGCGGACATGACATAGGCGATAAAAGGTTTGTAAGGTGAGATCTGATCTAATCCAGACTTTTCTTAAATCGTTTTGCTGCAACCACTAATCCAACGATAGTAAAAATACTCAGGTAAGCTACATCTGTCGTCATATCGCGTAACTCTGCACCTCTTAAAACAATACCCCTCATCAACCGCATATAGTGGGTTGCAGGCAAGAGTTCGGACAACCATTGAGCCGCTCTTGGCATGCCTTCATAAGGAAACATAAACCCTGACAACAGAATGGAAGGCAGCAGAATGAAAATGGTCATTTGTGAAGCCTGCAATTGCGTTTGTGCACAGGTGGAGATAATCAGTCCCACGGTCAGACTGGCTACAATAAACAGCATCGTAGCCAGCAACATCTCGAAAATACTGCCGACAAAGGGTACATTAAAAATCAGGTGACCCAGTGACATAATAATGCCGGTCTGAATAAAACCTGCAAAAATATAGGGAACGATCTTGCCAATCATCAGCTCTATTGGGTGGACCGGTGTCGCGATCAGCAGTTCCAGGTTCCCCCTTTCCCGTTCGCGTACCAACGCGGCAGCAGTGAACATAATCATCGTCATGGTGAGAATAACGCCCACCAGACCAGGAACCGTATTAACGGCAGATCGTTGCTCCGGGTTGTAATAAAGAGCCACTCTGAAAAGCTCTCTCGAGGACTTCGGCTGAATGCCTGTGACGGCTGAAAAAGGCATTCTCTGGAGCTTGATAATGGCTGCGCTGATCGTGGGGTCTGAACCGTCCACCAGCCACTGTGCGGGTACTCTGCCATCCACTAGCCGCTGGTTGAAGTCAGATGGAATAACCAGGGCAGCACTGATTTTTCCGTCTTGCAGTGCCTCTTCTGCCTCCTGCGGGAGCGCATCATGACGAACAATTCTGATCACCTGGGTCGCCCTCACTGCATCCACAAGCGCCCGGCTGAAGTAAGTTTGGCTGTTATCGACAATACCGACCGGTATCTCTCTGACATCGGTATTGATAGCGAAGCCAAATAGCAGCAATTCAACCAGGGGGATAATGACGATCATGGCAAAGGTGGCGTGATCACGTGACAGCTGCCGAAATTCCTTCATCAGGATAGAGAAGATTCTTTGCAGGCTGTTGGTTATGCCTTTGAGGCCGGAAGGTTTTGCCATTACTGTCGCCGCTGGCCGGTGCATTGAACAAATACATCTTCAAGACTGGGACGTACTCTTTCAATGGTTCTGCCTTTCATTGCTTCCGGCCACTGACTTCGTAACCAGACTTCAGGTTCACTGATCCTGTTGGTGATCAGAACCCGTAGGCGGGTTCCCTGCTGGGCTGCGGATAAAATTTCCGGGCGGGCTGTCAGGGTTTCCCTGACCTGTCGAAGGTGAGTGCCGCCGACTTCGAGAACCGTGGCCTGCATATCGTCCATGAGTTGCTTGGGAGGGCCTTCGGCCTGCTTGATGCCCCCCTCCAGAATGGCCAGGTTATGGCAGCGTTCCGCTTCATCCATGTAGTGAGTGGACACCAGGATAGTGACTCCCTGATCACAGAGGTCAAACAGCGTTTCCCAGAAATCACGGCGATTCTCAGGATCCACCGCCGAAGTTGGTTCGTCCAGTAATAATAATTCCGGTTTGTGCAATGTGGCTGCCGCCAGTGCGAGCCGCTGGCGCTGGCCACCGCTGAGACTGCCTGTCATTTGCCTGCGGCGCTGATCCAGATCGTAGATCGTCAGTTGGCTATCAATGCGTTTATTAACCTCTTTGCCCGGCAGGTTGAAAACTTGTGCCATGAATTTCAGATTTTCTTCTACACACAGATCGTCGTACAAAGAGAACTTCTGAGTCATGTAGCCCAGGCGCCGTCGCAGGGCTTCTGACTGTTCAGGTATGTTCAGCCCCAGTACACGAATGTCACCCTGACTGGGCGTTAGCAAACCGGTTAACATTCTCAGCGTCGTCGACTTGCCACTGCCATTGGGTCCCAGAAAGCCAAAAATAGTGTTTTCTTCAATATTCAGGTCGAGACGATCCACGGCCGTGAAGTCACCAAAACAGCGGGTCAGCCCTCTGGCTGAGATAGCCTCCCGACTCACAGGGGCAGGTCCACTTGTACAGGCACGCCTGAGGGTAAATCGGAAGCCGTTTCCGGAAGCTGTACTTCGGCCATGTAAACCAGTCGGGAGCGTTCTTTTTCATTCAGGGCATAGTGGGGAGTGAAGGCCGGATCCATGGACAGCCAGCGGATTTTGCCAGGAATGGCTTCTTTTACACCATCAACATGTACCGTTACATGGTCGCCTACATGAACAGCCACCTTATGGGGCTCAGGAATGTAAATGCGGGCATAAGGGGCGGCATCGGCCAGCAGCACGGCCAGTGTGCTGCCTGCTGAAACTCTTTCTCCCTGGTGTCTGGGCAAACTGTCCAGCCAGCTGTCTCTGGTGGCATAAATGGATAGATCCTCCAGCTTTCTCTGTTCCAGAAACTGACTGGCTAATGCCTTTTTCATAGCAGCCTCAGCCTGTTCTATGGTTTCAGGACGGTTGCCATTGAGCAGGCTCAGGAGTTTTTCTCTGGCTTTGGCTGTTTCGGCCTCAAGAGCGTCACGGTCTGCCCTTGCCTGATCCAGTTTGGCTGGGCTGATCAGTTTGCGTTCCAGTAGTACTTTGTTTCTCTGGAAAGTTTTATTGGCATCCACCAGTCGGGCTTCTATTTGCCTGACATTGGCCCTTGCTGCCGCGATGTCCTCGATTCTGGCACCGTTGACTATTTCGCTCAGATAAGCTCGTGCCCGTTCTGTTTCGGCCAGTGCCACAGCAACGGCTGCCTGTTGCTTGCGGTCATCCAGTTTCAGGATCAGTTGACCGGTTTTTACCGGATTACCCTCGGTGATAAGAATGTCGGTGATCAGCTCCGATGCGGTGGCGGTCAGAGCAATTCTGTCTCGCTCGAGGGTTCCCAGCGCCTGATGAGTATCGGCAGAGAAACAGCCGGAAAGCAGCAGTGTCAGCGTGGCTGTTCCAATTAACGTCAAATGACGTTTTATCAATCTGTTCATGGAGTGAAGGCGTGTTTTGTGACGACAAACATCCAACAAATGTAGTCACAAAATGAAAAGGTTACCTGATAAAAAACCAGATAACCCGGCTTTGTTGTGTAGAGTCCCGGTTAAGAGCCTGATGTCATCAGGAACTCTACAGAGGGTGCAAAAAATGCACAGCCCGTGACGGCCTGGGAATAGTCCATCAGGTGATCGTAGTGACCCTGGCTGTCGGCCTTGATCATAGACTCCAGCATCTTGTCAAAATGATCCGGTGTACGACAGTAGGAGACAAAGTACAGCCCGCCTTCACTGGCATTGCCGTAGGGCATACTATGGCGCAGTATTTCCATACTTTTGCCTTCGCTGTTCTTGACGTTGGAACGCTTTACGTGAGCCGTAGGCGCTTTTTCTTCGCCAGTAAATTCAATGTCGTCTTCCTTGGTGCGACCGATGACTTTCTCCTGCTCAGGCACTGCCAGCTTGTCCCACTTTTTGAATGAGTGAACCCATTTCTGGGTGTGGATATAGCAGCCACCGGCAAACGAGAGATCTTCGTCGCCTACCAGAGCGACGCTGGCTCTATTGTCGCCTTTGGGATTTTCGGTGCCATCCACAAACCCGGTCAGGTCACGGTTGTCCAGGTAGCGGAAACCGGTTTCGTCTTCCTGAATCTCAACAGCCTGCCCAAAATGATCCATGGCTTTGTGCAACAGGAGAAAATTGATATCCCGGCGATTGGAACGGATATGGAGCAGCAGGTCACCGGGAGTGGCAGGGGCAACCCGGTCGCCTTCTGTCACGGCTTTGAAAGGCGCAAGAAGGGCGGGTTTACCGGCGTTGTATAACTTGTCCCAAGCCTGGCTGCCAATACTGATTGTGGAGGACAATTTGGCATCGGGATACTGCTTGCTGAGATCCTCGGTCAGTTGGGGAATCAGTGCACAGGTTTTTTTTACCCGTTCAAGACTGTCAACCCGTTCAAGACTGTCCGCATTGTCCGCATCCCGCCTGATCGTTAAAACCAGAAAGCAGGCATCGGTATTGGCTTCTGGAGTAATTCCTGATTGTGGTGTGCTCATTGCAGACTCCTAACGTCAGTTTTCGAAACTATGGCAACCTGTCTTTTCGCTGTCAGGTTTCTGTGCATAGCATGAAGGGGTTTATGAAGACGGGTGGGATGAATGGCTTTACAATAAAGTGTTTTATCCAAGATGGACAGTTTCCCATGGATCTTATCTGGAATCGGGCTGAAACCGGGTCTCCATTATTGATACTGGCTCACGGTGCCGGTGCGGCCATGGACAGTGATTTCATGAATCAAATGGCTGACAGACTGATGGCTAAAGGTGTCAGTGTCGTACGTTTTGAATTTCCTTATATGCAGGAGCGAAGGGAGACCGGTAAAAAAAGACCTCCTGACAGGCAGCCAAAATTATTGCAACGTTGGCTGGCAGTGATCGAACAGGTCAGCAACGAGTACAGTGGCCCTTTGTTTATTGGCGGTAAGTCCATGGGCGGGAGAATGGCCAGCCTGCTGGTGTCTGAGGTGTCTGATCTTTCAGTGAACGGCGTTGTCTGTTTAGGGTATCCTTTTCACGCACCGGGCAAACAGGACAAACCCAGAACAGGGCACCTTGCCGATTTCCCATTACCTATGTTGGTGGTTCAGGGCACCCGGGACGCCATGGGTGATTACGCCACCGTTCAGGGCTATGAGCTGTCGGGTAATATTGAGCTTCATTGGCTGGAAGACGGTAATCATGATCTGAAACCCAGAGTTAAATCGGGTTTTACCCATGAGCAGCACCTGATCGAAGCCGCAGAAAAAGTCTCAGCTTTTATTAATTAATCCTTCGATCAGTCTGTACGTATACTGGTGTGAACTAAAGTTCCTTACAATAGTCTGAGTTTTGTCAGGCAATTGTGAGGGCTGGCGTTGATGTCGACTGCAGCATTGTATCGGCGGGTCTGGATGTTTGCCTGGCCTGCCATTCTTTCCAACATTTCGGTTCCCCTGCTGGGGCTGGTTGATTCCGGGGTCCTGGGACATCTCTCCAGTGATATTTACCTGGCCGGTGTCGCCATTGGCAGTACCTTGTTTACACTGGTGTTCTGGGCTTTTGGTTTCCTTCGAATGGGAACCACCGGTCTGGTGGCCCAGGCACTGGGAAAAGATGACCATCAGGAAACCCGGCAATGGCTGGCCCAGTCGATTCTGCTGGCGGTCGTCATTGGCTTGTTCCTGATTCTTTTACACCGTCCTCTTCTGGATATTGCCCTGCCTTTATTTAATGCGGCCCCCGAAGTGGCTGAACAGGCCCGAATCTATTTTACTACCCGCATATTTTCAGCCCCTGCGGTGTTGATTAACTACGGGATCGTTGGCTGGCTGATCGGAATGCATCGCCCCAAGGGACCTTTGTTTATTCTGGTGCTGGCCAATGGGGTCAATATTATTCTGGATCTGTTCTTTGTTCTGGGTTTAGGGATGGCTACCCAGGGCGCAGCATTGGCGACAGTGATCGCTGACTACACCAGTCTTTTACTGGGGATCTGGATAGTGAGGCAAACCTTGAGAGGGAAGTCTGGCACCTTTGTTCGCGCAATGATTCTGAATCTGGGTTCTATGCGTCGTCTATTGTTGTTGAATCGACATCTGTTTGTGCGCACGCTCTGCTTGCTTGGAACCCAGGCTTTCTTTACAGCACAGGGTGCCCAGAGTGGCAGCCATATCCTGGCAGCCAATGCCCTGTTACTGAATATGTTGCTGCTGATTTCTAATGGGCTGGATGGCTTTGCCCATGCTGCCGAGGCCCTGACCGGTGAAGCCCTGGGGCAGCGAAAAGAAGATCGTTTTAAACAGATTGTCAGAGTAACGGGCTATTGCTCGCTTATTTGTGCGGTTCTGTTTTTCTTCGCCTTCTCGCTGATGGGGCAGAATATTATTGGTCTACTGACGGATATTCCTGCTGTCGCCGAAACGGCAAACAGTTATCTGCCCTGGCTGGCCGCTATGCCTTTATTTGCCGTCTGGTGCTATTGGCTGGATGGTGTGTTTATTGGTGCTGTACGTACGGATATGATGCAAAACACCATGTTGATAGCGACATTTATGGTGTTCCTGCCGGTCTGGTATATCACTCGTGATATGGGCAATCACGGCTTGTGGCTGGCTTACAGTGCCTTTATGCTGGCCCGCAGTGCGGGACTGGCTATGGTTTATCGATCCTTGTGTCAGTCCGGATCCTGGGTTAGCGAGAACGGGAGTGAATGTGTCGGAGAGTATAGAAATCAATCATGAGCTGGATACTTCAGGTCTGCTTTGTCCGGAGCCGGTCATGATGTTGCATAACAAAGTGAGAGACATGAAGCCCGGAGAAATGGTCAGGGTGATAGCAACGGATCCTTCTACCCAGCGTGATATCCCTAAGTTCTGTAATTTTCTGGATCATGAGCTGTTGTCTCATGAGCAGGTGGAGAAACAGTATATCTACCTGATTCGTAAGGCAGGATCTTAAGCAATCGGGGCTGTGCGCTGCGCTTTACTTTGCCGGTGAGCGCGGCGTTTTTATGTGCTGTGCAACTTCGGTGAAGTCAAAATTTTATTTACAACCTCTAAAATCATAGGAGTTTCAGAATATGCTTGGTAAAAATTCAATACGTCTTCAGGGGCATGAAAACAAATCTCATTATGTCCCATTTTACCTATGCAAACATTGTCGCCAATGTGAATAAATACATGAACCAGCTTGTTGTTTTTTGAAGTTGAAATTGACATCGGAGTGAATTGATTCTTTATATCTGATTCATTTAAGGGGGCACGATCAAGACGGACCCTATCATTAAATGAATGTGAATTGAATTCCATAAAGTTAACAAATTGAAGGCAAGTTGTTGGTATTTTTTTGTCTTTGCGAAACTCATCCATAGTGTTATTTTCAGATACAGGAACAAACTCTGGGGGGCAGTCATCGAATATATTCTGTAATCCTTCGTTAATACATCTTAAAAGTCGCTCTTGCCATAAACGTGGAGGTTTAAATTCGTGTTCACCGTCTTGTGTTTTAATGCTAAACGAGATGGATTTTTTTGGACAGTCGTCACTCATGTCAATCAATTTTGCTGCCAGCTCATTGTCTCTTTCATTACCATTGATACAATTAAAAACGGTACCGTCTATTTCAAAAGGAAAATACTTTAATACCGACCTATTCTGCAGGTCGACCTGATTAGGTGGGTTTCTAATCACGTGTCTTTTTTTGGATTTATCAATTTTTATAGATACCGGTGGTTTTACACTTTCCACGGACTTGTTAAAACACGTTGCTTCAGCTTTATGTGAGTCGCAAGTGTCCTGTTTTGTGGCTACATCTGTTGTTGAGAGCAATCCTGTATTTGAAATATTGTTGATCGGTGTCGCCATGGTGAAATACTCTTTTTTATTTAACTGCTATTCAGAGTCAATGCTATGCCTAAAGTTCATAACATAATAGTTAGCAAAGGTAACAGTCCGACTTTGTCGGGGTCGTTGTTTCGGGATGAAATTTCATCAATAAATATATGAACGATCAAATGATAGGTTTGAGTGTTCTCAATCTCGAACACTTGGCTTGCCATCGATAAAATTCTGCATATCTTGAAACATCTGATGAATATCAACGTAGGGATTTAAATAATAGGGTTGAGATTTCCCTGGCTCGGCATCCTTAATCGCCTGGCTCATCAGCCGATCAGAATTCTGTATGGCTTGAGGAACTAGATGGATACAGGCTTAACACTTAACTGCTTACCTCTTTTTGGCTTAGGCACGACGAATAACCTCTTTAAGAGAGTCAGAAATCTCCTTATAATTAAACTCAGGAATACCGCCTAACCGGCCTTCATTATACCATTTGGAAAATGGGCTTGAGTCCTTAAGCGAATTATCAAACTGTTCAATGCATAAATATTCTGTCCCAGAACCATGGTTTTTTCCACTCAAATAAACCTGATCTTTTCGTAAAATATCTTGAGACATCAGAGATATATCATGAGTTGTAAAAACCAGCTGTGCATTGTTTACATTTACGGTTGGATCATTAAACAGCTTGATAATTAACTCAGCAATATGTGGATGCAAGCTGGACTCAATTTCATCAATAAATAATGATGCACCCTTACTTAAAACCATTGCAAAAAATGGAACCAAACGAAAAAGCTTAATTGTACCTTTTGATTCTAAACCTTTGTCAAATTCCACAAGATCTCCAAAGTCTGACTTATGATAGAAAACTTCTCGCCTGGAGAATTCTTTAATAAATTTACCTTTTACTTCTTCTGGAAAATGCTCTGGAAGCGATAAGTTTTCAGGAAGCTCTTGCTTTACAAAATCAAACTTACTAATACCCAAGTCAGCTTTACTTAGAAATGAGTTAACAACTTTTTTATATCCTGATTTATTCGCCCAATCCAGCATAGAGAATGAGTGATCAGTGAGCATTATCAGAATGTTTTTTCTGAAATAATTATAGATATCACGTAAAAAAGACGGTGAGTCTGGGCTATTTCCAGCTTTTGACAGATAGCTATTGTTTGAGAAAAATGCAAACTGCCTTTTCCCTCCCTTATAGCTGTCACCAAATTTCACACCTTTCCAGTCTGTAGGGGAATTGCGTGTAAATATATTTGATGGCTTTGTAGTTTTATACAGATCCAGACTTTCATAAATAATATCAAATGCATCAAACTTTATTTGATACCGATATCTGTTTTTATTAACATAAAATTCAATTTCAAAGTTGGTTGGGGAGCCAAAAGTATCTTTTGAAAGCCTGTAAGGCTCATAGGCTTCTATTTCTTCACCATCCTTCCAGCTTCCACTCTCGATGACTAACTTTTTTAGGGCATCCAGAGCTAAAATAAGGTTGGTTTTTCCGGACGCATTTGCACCATAGATGGCTGTGGTTTTCAGTAGGCCAATTTTACCGTCAACGTATGAAATATTGCCTGGATGATGCTTGGGTTTTCTATCAGCATACAGGCTAAATACTTGCTCGTCCTTAATGGAACGAAAATTCTCTATTGTAAAATCAACGATCATAAGACCGATCCTTATCAGTGATAGAGGCTTTTTTTAGCCAAATTCGCATAAAATTACACTTTAGTCGGATTTTGGCACCTGAGAAAGCCCCTAACAAGCGTAACCTGGTCACCTGTATCCTTGGGCATGTCAGCTTTTGACATTTCTTCTTGAATGCTTTGCCAGTGAGTGTGGGGTTCTGAGCCTTACAACTACTGTAAAGGTTGAATCTTTGCAACCACTAAACTCAGAGGAGTTTCAAAAATCGCCTGATAATGACTCAATATGTCTTCAGTAGTATGGAAATAAATATTCCTACTTTCCATTTTACCTATACAAACATTATCTCCAATGTGAATAAATATATGAATGATGTCGTTATCTTTCAAAATCGCAAGAGGTGTGAATTGATGGTTTTTATCTAATTCTTTTAAGGTTGTAAATTTAACTTGGAAGTTGTCATGATATGAACTTGAATTACATTCCATAAAGTTTACAAATTGAAAGCAAGTTGGTTGGATTTTTCTACCTTTATAGATCTCACCCATAGTTTTTTTTCCTAATACAGGAACTGTCTCTGGGGGGCACTCGTCGAACAAAGATTGCAATCCTACATTTATACATCTTAAGAGTCGTTCTTGCCATGAATGTGAAGGTTGATAGTCGTGATCGCCATCTTCTGTTTTAATGTTAAAAGAGAAGGCGCTGTTTGGCCAGTCATCACAAATGTTAATCATTTTTTTTGCCAGCTCATTATCTCTTTCATTACCATCGATACAATTAAACACAGTGCCGTCTATTTCAAAAGGGAAATACTTTAATACCACTCTATCCTTCAAGCCATTCTCATGAAGCTTGGTGAAATCAGTCTCACTTTTTTTGGATTCATCAATTTTTATAGATAATGATGGCTTTGCGCATTCCACAGATCTGTTATAACACGTTGCTCCAGATGTTTGTGAATTGCACGGTTTTTGTGTTGAAGCTATATCGCTTGTTGAGAGAAATGTTTTATTTGAACTACTGTTGACCGGTGTCGTCATGATGTAACTCCTTATTCTTTTATTTATTGATATTGTTCAGAGTCACTACCCTATATAAAGTTCATAACATAATGGTCAGCCAATTTAACAGTGAGATGTGGCTAACCCAAGCGTTAGGTGCCACACAACTACTGTAAAGGTTGAATATTTGCAATCGCCAAACTCAAAGGAGTTTCAAAAGACGTCTGATAATGACTCAATATGTCTTCAACCGTGTGAAAAAAAATATTGCCACCTCCCATTTTACCGATGCAAACATTATCTCCAATGTGAATAAACATGTGCACGATATAGTTGTTTTTTAAAATTGCAATAGGAATAAATTGATCTTTTATATCTAAATCTTTTAATATTTTAAGTTCGATACGGAAGTTATCATTAAATGAATTTGAATTAAATTCAATGAAGAAGACAAATTGAGTGCAAGTTGTTGGGATTTTCTCACCTTTGTAAATTTCAGAAACAGTCTTATTTTCTAACAAAGGAACTAATCTATCTGGGGGGCAGTCATCGAAACAAGTCTGCAATCCCAAGTTTATACATCTTAAGAATCGTTCTTGCCATAGTTGTGAAGGTTGATAGTCGTGATCGCCATCTTCTGTCTTAATGTTAAAAGTGAAAGTCTTTTCTGGCCAGTCAGTAATGTCAATCAACTTCCTTGCTAGCTCATAATCTCTTTCATTACCATTGATACAATTAAAAACGGTTTCGTCTATTTCAAAAGGGATATACTTTAATGCTATTCTATTATTCAAGCCACTCGCATGAAACCCAGTCAAAGCAGTCTCTCTTTTTTCGGATCTATCAATTTTTATAGATAATGATGGCTTTGCGCATTCCACAGACCTGTTATAACACGTTGCTCCAGATGTTTGTGAGCTGCACGGGTTTTGTGTTGAAGCTATATCTGTTGTTGTGAGCAATGTTTTATTTGAACTACTGTTGACCGGTGTCGTCATGATGCAACTCCTTATTCTTTTATTTATTGATACTGTTCAGAGTCACTATCCTATATAAAGTTCATAACATAATGGTCAGCCAATTTAACAGTGAGAGGTGGCTAACCCAAGCGTTAGGTGCCACACAACTACTGTAAAGGTTGAATGGTTGCAATCGCCAAACTCAAAGGGGTTTCAAAATACTCCTGATAAAGACTCAATATATCTTCAGCGGTATGGAAAAAAATATTCCCGTCTCCCACTTTACTTATGCAAATATTATTTCCAATGTGAATAAACGTATGAACGATGTCGTTGTTTTTTAAAATTGTGATAGGAGTGAACTGGTTGTTTATATCTAAACTTTTCAAGTTTGTAAACTTGATGCTGAATTTATCTAGGAATGAAGTTGAATTAAATTCCATAAAGTTCACAAACTGATGGCAAACTACCGGGGTTTTTTTACCTTTATAAATCTCAGCAACAGTCTTATTTCCTAACAAGGGGACTACTCTATCTGGAGGGCAGTCATCGAACAAAGATTGCAATCCTACATTTATACATCGTAATAATCGTTCTTGCCATAGAAGTGAAGGCTTATAATCGTGATTTCCATCTTGTGTTTTGATAGTAAAAGAGAAAGAGGTTCTTGGCCAGTCATCACTAATATCTATCATTTTTTCTGCCAGCTCATTATCTCTTTCATTGCCATCGATACAATCAAAAACACTGCCGTCTATTTCAAAAGGGATATACTTTAATACCACTCTATTCTCCAAGCCACTCGCATGAAATCCAGAGAAAGTAATCTTTCTTTTTTCGGATCTATCAATGTTTATAGATACTGATGGCTTTATACACTTCACAGACCTGTTAAAACACGTTGCTCCAGGTGTTTGTACATCGGACGTGTTTTGTGTTGTGGCTATATCTGTTGTTGGGAGCAATCCGTTATTTGAACTATTGCTGACCGGTGTTGTCATGGTGCAAGTCCTTTTTCTTTTATTTACAGGTGTTGTTCAGAGTCACCGCCCTGTATAAAGTTCATAACATAGTGGTCAGCCAACATAACAATGAGATGTCAGTAATGCAGTCAAGCTTTGATATCCGTACACCCCTCGTTCCCACGCTCTGCGTGGGAATGCATACCTCACCTAGCAAACTAGTACACGGTTTCAATGTAATTGATGGGTTCCCTGTATTAATGGCACCCAAACTCCGTTCACCCTGAGCGAAGTCGAAGGGTGTCGGGCACGGTCTTTCTTGTTGGTTCGGAGTCCACATCCTTCGACCGTGCATCCTGAGCGGAGTCGAAGGGCGCTCAGGATGAACGTAGATTGTTCACATCAAACTCATTGAAATGATGTACTATCACAGAACCGGTAACCCACATAGCAATTCAGAAATTCTTGGCTATTCTCTGTTTGTCCTGCGAATAATAAAACCGGTCAATATTGTCCCTTCCATTTTTCCAGAGCAATCGGTCAGCAGAGGTTGTCCGGGCGTTTTGTATCAGACAGGGAGGGCAGGGTTGGCATTATTAACACAAGATTTTCAGAAAAATTTGAATGCATTTTTACCGTTTATTCAGAGCATTTGTTCTTTTCCTGCTGGCTGTACTGTTTGTGCCGCTATGCCACTCCACAACCATCACGGATCGACATAATCCGGGCGGGCACGGGGGTGTTTTCTTTTCGCCTCCCCCGCCACCCTGGGGAGGTAGCAGGCCATCAGGATTATTCGAGATAGACCTGGTCATCCTGAAACCCGTTATCACATGGCTAATGTCTAAATTTCTTGAGCGTACTGGCCTGCAGGCAGGTAATGTGCATGGCCAACCCTCTGGTAGCCCACCGGATGCAGGATCAAAGGACGAAAATAACCACCATCAGAAGGGGAAAAGAGAAGAACCTGAAGACCAGGAGAGCCAATCACCGGGAGACGGTAATAATGGCAGCGGGGATGGTAACAACAGAAAAGACGACAATGGAGAAGAGAGTGAAAATAATGCTTCGACTCAAGAACTTCAGGCACTTGCAAACCTGCTTATAGCCATCATTGAAAGCGGCGATCCCGATGCCGTTTTTAAGCTGAGGCAAATACTGGATGACCTGGACACGCCTCAGCGTTTGCAGGTTCTGGTAACAAAAAGCACAAACTCCATAGGGGAGACTGTCACTCCGCTTGAGGCAATACTGCAACTACAGCGTTCTTTCAATGAGGATTCATTGCGCAACCGGTTTCTCGAACAGCTGATAGAGGCCACAAGTGATGAAACACGGACGTTGAATGACCCTGACATTCTGTCTTCACTGCAACCGATGATTCCACCTGACTGGTCACTGCCCGAAGCTGGCAATAACAACCTGATGATTTTGCATAAGATCGTTCTGAACATCATCCACAGGGTCAATCAATCTGACCGGCAGCCACCTATAGGACAGTTTGAAAAACGTTGCCTTACTGAGTACTTTGTGCAGCTATTCCTGCTTTATTCGAATCCACTTGAATCCATTTGTGAACTGTTAAGGGCAATACCAGATCCAGTCATAATCCGTGATATTCTGATGTTTGCACCATCATTGACATTTTCCATCCCTTTTCGCGATACCCTTACACAACTTGAACTACACCCGTCGTCCAATGAATTAATGCGCTTCTCAAATAGACTGTGTACATTGTTGCTGCCTTGCATTCCTACAGAAGAGCCTTCAGCGCAGGGGTCTGTAGCCAGAAACAATGATAATACCTCCAACGAAATAATTGCCGACAATGCAAACACCTTTACTGATTCTTTCCGGCAGGTTGATAGCGGCCAAAATGCCTCTGGTGTTAGCGCCAGCTCCCCTGGCTCAACCACTGACAGATACTTGCAGTCGGGAGCAAGGCCAAAGCAGTGTACCCGTGCTGGTCGGCAAAAAAACTCAGGCCAGGATATGTCCTGCACAGAGCTTGAGCGTTTGCCAGAGTCTTCTGATACGCAGGGCAGGTTTGCTCTGAGGTGTGATCTCTTCTTTTGTGAACCGACAGGGCCTTCGGATATACCAGGGTCTTCTGGCGCTCAAGGCAGGATGGCTCTGAGGTGTGATCTTTTCTTTTGTGAACCGGCATGGCTTTCGCGTTTGGCAGGGGCTTCTGGCACACGGGGCAGGTTGGCTCTGGGGTGTGATTTTTTCTTTTGTGAGACGACAGAGCCTTCGCATTTGCCACAGTCTTCCGGCGTTCAGGGCAGGATTTCTCTCCGGTGTGATCTTTCCTTTTGTGAGCCGACACCTGCTGTTAAGAGGGATTAAAACTCCCTCGTTCCCACGCTCTGCGACACCCTCTCTGCGAGGGTGGAGGTTTATTTTAGGTGGATTGGGAGGCGGATCAGTCGTTATCAGCTTTCTTTCTTTTCTCGTTAGATGGCGGCTGGTCACAGGCTTTCCTTTTGGGTTTCCTGGATCTCTGGTCGGCGGGCAGGTGGGTCTGTTTGTGCGCTTTCAGAGTGCCCAAATGGTTGGATCTGTAGTTGCAGCCCTCATGGTCACACTGGTGTATCTTGGGTTTTTTGATTCTCTGGTCGGCGGGCAGGTGGGTCTGTTTGTGCGCTTTCAGAGTGCCCAAATAGTAGGAGCTGTAGTTGCAGCCTTCATGGTCACACCGGTATACCTTGGTTCTCTTGGGTCTCTGGTCAGCAGGCAGGTGGGTTTGTTTATGCTTTTTCAGATTGTTCGGTTGTTCGGTGCTGTAGTTGCAGCCCTCATGGTCACAGTGGCTCACCTTCTCTCTCTGGTCAGCAGGCAGGTGGATCTGTTTGTGTTGTTTAAGATTGTTACTGCGGTCAGTGCTGTAGTTGCAGCCCTCATGGTCACACTTGTGCACCTTGGGTTTTTTGACTCTCTGGTCAGCAGGCAGGTGGGTCTGTTTGTGCGTTTTCAGATTGCACGCCTGATCGCTGCAGTAGTTGCAGCCCTCATGGTCACACTTATGTACCTTGGGTCTTTTGGTTCTCTGCTCGGCAGGCAGGTGGGTCTGTTTGTGCGTTTTCAGATTGCACGCCTGATTGCTGCTGTAGTTGCAGCCCTCGTGGTCACAGTGGCTCACCTTGTCTCTCTGGGCAGTAGGCAGGTGGTTCTGTTTGTGCTTTTTAAGATTCTCCTTGCGATAAGTGCCGTAGTTGCAGCCCTCATGGTCACACTCGTGCAGCTTGGCTGTTTTGGCTCTCTGGTTAGCAGAGTCCGCTTCTGTCACGTCTACTTCTGATGCAGTGAGTAATTTACTGTCTGAAATGAACTCCTGGTTAGTCATTTCCTGTCTCAGAGTTGCGCAAAACTGACTGAATTCGATTAATGCCCGAAAAGGATCAAGTGTCGTGTTTTCACACTGAACATCAGATTCAGCTTCGCGCTCGTCAGGACGATTGTCGCTATTTTCATCAGAGCTACCGCTGTCTTCACTGCCAGAACCTTCATCACAGGCTGCCCGACTATAAGCCATAATCTCGACGCCAGAGTCAGGAGAAAAGCAATAGCGAGAGTCTGGCTTTAAGAGGATGTCATCACCAAAACAAACTTCTGGCATATCGGAGTGGTTCGCCTCGGGTTCTTGCTTCAACTCCCACCAGTCAATGGCCTCGCTCTCTTCTTCAATGCTCTCTTCTCCTGGTTCTTCAAGCCGGTCTCTAAAGCGAGAGAGCATCAGGCTGCCTCTTTGTTTGGCAGTTTCAATGATTTGACGTTGCTGATCGTCGCCTTGCTGTATCTCAGTGGCGATCGTTTTAACTTTAGAGTCGAGTTCCGGTAGTACATCCCGGACTAGGAAAAGGGGATCTGTAACAAACGTCAGTAGCAGCCTGTTTTTGACGTCCGGGAAGTGAAGGCCAACTTTCAGGTTATCGTCAGGCAGAAGTGCCAGAGCGAAGAGCAAAGGCAACCTATTTTCCTGAGCGTGGCCATGAGAGTAATGCACAGAAAAGGCAATGACCAAGGTCAAAATCAATGTTTTTTTGGATTGCAAGGCCTGGCTTACCAGTCGTTAAAATGTTTATTGAGAAATCAGGTTAGTCAAAATCTGGAGAGAGGTTGAAGGTTTTTTTTGAGGGGGGTTGGGAGGCGGATCATTATTTATCACTTTTCTTTCTTTTCTCGTCAGATGGCGGCTGGTCACAGGCTTTCCTTTTGGGTTTCCTGGATCTCTGGTCGGCGGGCAGGTGGATCTGTTTGTGTAATTTCAGGTTGTACATCCGATCGGTGCTGTAGTTGCAGCCCTCATGGTCACAGTGGTTCACCTTGTCTCTCTGATCAGTAGACAGGTGGGTCTGTTTGTGCTTTTTCAGACTGCTCTTCCAGTCAGTGCTGAAGTTGCAGCCCTCATGGTCACACTGGTGTACCTTGGGTCTCTGGTCGGCAGGCAGGTGGATCTGTTTGTGTTGTTTAAGATTGTTCTTGCGGTCAGTGCTGAAGTTGCAGCCCTCATGCTCACACTTGTGCACCTTGGGTCTTTTGGCTCTCTGGTCAGCAGGCAGGTGGATCTGTTTGTGCTTTTTCAGGTCGCCCTCCTGGTTGGCGCTGAAGTTGCAGCCCTCATGGTCACACTGGTGCACTTTGGGTCTCCTGTCAGCAGGCAGGTGGGTCTGTTGGTGCCTTTTCAGATTGTTCAGCTGGTTGGTGATGTAGTTGCAGCCCCCATGGTCACACTGGTGTACTTTGGGTCTTTTGACTCTCTGGTCGGCAGGCAGGTGGGTCTCTTTGTGCCTTTTCAGATTGTTCACCTGGCTGGTGATGTAGTTGCAGCCCTCATGGTCACATTGGTGCACTTTGGGTCTTTTGGCTCTCTGGTCGGCGGGCAAGTGGGTCTGTTTGTGCGCTTTCAGGTTGTACATCCGATGGGTGCTGTAGTTGCAGCCCTCATGGTTACACTGGTGCACCTGGGGTCTCTGGTCGGCAGGCAGGTAGGTTCGTTTGTGTTTTTTCAGATGGCCCGCCCGGTGGTTAGCAGAGTCTGCTTCTGACTCGTCTACCTCGGACTCAGTGGGTATTTCACTGTCTGAAACAGGCTCCTGCTTAATCTTTTTCAGTTCCAGAGTCGCACGACACTGATTGATTTCATTGGATACTCGAAAAGGGTTAAGTGTCGTGTTTAGATACTGAGCATCAGTTTCGGCATCAGTTTCGGCATCAGCTTCGTCTTGGTCTTGGCCTGAAGGATTGTCGCTGTTTTCATCAGTCGCTCCGCTCTCTTCACTGCCAGAATCCTCATCAGCGGCGGCTCGACAGTAAGCCTTAGCATCGACGCTCGGGAAGTGAAGGCCAATCTTCAGGTTAGCGTCAGCCAGAAGTCTTATCCGGGTGAGTTGGTTATTTCCAAAGCACACTTGTTCTTGCGGTGTTTCAGTGTGCCAACACTGTGTGCCAGGGAGTGGTAGGGCATTAGCCTCCCTAACGTAAACTTTTTTTGTGGATGAGACCTCAATAAAAAGCATCGCGAAGAGCAAAGGCAACCTATTTTCCTGAGCGTGGCCATGAGAGTAATGCACAGAAAAGGCAATGACCAAGGTCAAAATCAGTGGTTTTTTGGATTGCAAGGCCTGGCTTACCAGTCGTTGAAATGTTTATTGGTAAATCAGGTTAGTCAAAATCTGGAGAGAGGTTGGAGTTTTTTGAGGGGGTTGGGAGGCGGATCATTATTTATCACTTTTCTTTCTTTTCTTGTTAGGTGGCGGCTGGTCATAGTCTTTCCTTTTGGTTTTCCTAGATCTCTGGTCGGCAGGCAGGTGGGTCTTTTTGTGCCTTTGTAGATGGCTTTTGTAGCTAGTGCTGTAGTTGCAGCCCTCATGGTCGCACTGTTGTACCTTGGGTCTCTTGGCTCTCTGGTCAGGAGGCAGGTGGGTTTGTTTGTGAGTTTTCAGACTGCCCATGAACTCGGTTCTGAAGTCACAGCCCTCATGGTCACACTGGTGTGCCTTTGGTCTCTGGTCGGCAGGCAGGTGGGTCTGTTTGTGCGCTTTCAGGTTGTACATCCGCTCGGTTCTGTAGTTGCAGCCCTCATGGTCACAGTGGCTCACCTTGTCTCTCTGGTCAGTAGGCAGGTGGCTCTGTTTGTGCGCTTTCAGACTGCTCGTCCGGTCAGTGCTGTAGTTGCAGCCCTCATGGTCACACTGGTGCACCTTGGGTCTCTGGTCGGCAGGCAGGTGGGTCTGTTTGTGCATTTTTAGTTGTCCCATGTGGCTGGTGCTGTAGTTGCAGCCCTCATGGTCACAGTGGCTCACCTTCTCTCTCTGGTCAGTAGGCAGGTGGGTCTGTTTGTGATTTTTCAGATTGTTCTTGCGGTCAGTGCAGTAGTTGCAGCCCTCATGGTCACACTGGTGCACCTTGGTTTTTTTTACTCTCTGGTCGGCAGGCAGGTGGGTCTGTTTGTGCGTTTTCAGATTGCACGCCTGATTGCTGCTGTAGTTGCAGCCCTTATGGTCACACTGGTGCACCTTGCGTCTTTTGGCTCTCTGGTCGATAGGCAGGTGGGTCTGTTTGTGTGTTTTCAGGTGACCCATGTGGTCGGTGCTGTAAGCAGGTGGGCTGATTTCCGGGGTGTTAGCAGAGCCTGCTTCTGTCACTTCTGCTTCTGACTCAGTGGGTATTTCACCGCCTGAAATGGACTCCTGGTTAATCATTTTCTGGCACAGAGTCGCACAATACTCACTGATTTCGTTTAGTGCCCGAAAAGGGTCAGGTGTCGTATTTACACACTGAGCATCAGTATCAGCTTCGTCTTCATCTTCATCTTCATCTTCATCTTCATCTTCATCTTCATCTTCATCTTCGTCTTCGTCTTCGTCTGAATGGTTGTCGCTGTTTTCATCGGTCCCTCCGCTCTCTTCACTGCCAGAACCCTCATCAGAGGCGGCTCGACAGTAAGCCTTAGCTTCGACGCCCAAGAAGTGAAGGCCAACTTTCAGGTTATCATCAGGCTGAAGTGCCAAAGCGAAGAGCAAAGGCAACCTGTTTTCCTGAGCGTGGCCATGAGAGTAATGCACAGAAAAGGCAATAACCAAGGTCAAAATCAATGGTTTTTTGGGTTGCAAGGTCTGGCTTACCAGTCGTTGAAATGTTTATTGAGAAATCAGGTTAGTCAAAATCTGGGGAGAGGTTGGAGTTTTTTGAGGGGGTTGGTAGGCGGATCATTATTTATCACTTTTCTTTCATTTCTCGTTATTAAACAAACTGGAGGAGTACGGGTACTTGGCTCGGGCTCGACAGACGGCCTGAGTCCATTAATGAGACATTCGTTCCTTGTTCTGGGCAGGGAGTCAACATGGTTAGCAATTCCGGCGAAGATGCACTGGCGCGAGCCTGACTGTCAGGCGGCGATCTCCAGCTGAACTCCCAGCGCTTTAAGCAGTCGATGCACAGTATCCCAACGGGGCTGAACCTTGCCGTTAAAGGCTTTGTACAGGCTTTCCCGGTTCAGGCCGGTCTGTTCAGCCAGTTGTGCCACGCCTTTATGTTTAACCACATGCCCAAGGGCCACAATAAAAACACCGGGGTCATTATCCCGGTAGGCTTCTGTCAGAAACCAGGGAATGTCGTCATCGGTCAGGGCATTGTCAAAAGGGTTGTAAGGTTTCAACGATTCGTTCACAGTTTATTCCTCCAGATTTTGCAGTATCTCCCTGGCTGTTTCAATATCCCGGGGCTGGCTGGATTTGTCCCCACCGCACAATAGGATGATCAGTCGCCCACCACGGACAGTGAAATAAAGCCGGTAGCCTTTGCCGACAAATATCCGCATTTCACTGATATTGCCACCCACGGATCTTACATCACCGAGGTTGCCAGCCTCTGCACGAGCCAGACGCATGGTGATAGCTCTCAGCACCTGCCGGTCTTTCAGTCGGGACTCCCAGCGGTCAAATTCCCGGGTGCGGATAATCTCATACTTCATGACAGGATCGTAGTCAGAAGGCTACTAATTTGCAAACCTCAAGGGTTGTTTTCTGTTAAGACGGATTAAAACTGTTTACACATACCCGTTTTCTGAATGTGAGTGGATTAAGAGTGCTGACAGACAGCCCCATGAAACAAGGGCTGTAGACTAACAAGCTGTTTTCGTGTCGATATTTTGATCCATCTGTAAACAGTTTTAATCCCCCTTAACAAAAATAACTCAAACCACAGACCCCAACTGAAAGATAGGCAGGTACATAGCAATAATAAGACCACCGACCAATACCCCAAGAACCGACATGATCATAGGTTCCATCAAGCTGGTCAGGCCATCCACCATGTTATCGACTTCGTCCTCATAAAAGGTGGCGACTTTGTTGAGCATTTCATCCAGAGAACCGGATTCTTCACCAATGGCTACCATCTGGATGGCCATGGCCGGGAAGATGCCAGAATTTCTCATGGCAAATTGCAGCTGCTGACCGCTGGATACGTCTTCCTTAATCTGCTGGGTGGCATCGAAATAGACGATATTACCTGAAGCCCCAGCCACCGATTCAAGGGCATCCACCAGGGGAACACCGGCGGCAAAGGTCGTCGACAGGGTTCTGGCGAACCGGGCTACCGCTGATTTATCAAGAATTTCACCGAGCACCGGGATCTTAAGAGTGATTCGATCCATTCTGTCTCTGGTGGCTTTGGACTTCTGTAACAGTTTTTTGAATATAAATCCAAAGACAATAAGCGCGGCTATTGCTATATGCCATGAACTCTGAACTGCTTCAGAAATACCGATAACCAGCTGGGTAAACGCGGGCAGTTCAGCGCCAAATCCCTGGAATACCTCCTCGAACTGAGGCACTACATAGATCAGTAGAATGCCGGTTACGATCATGGCAACAGCGACAACCGCAATGGGATATTTCATCGCTTTTTTGATTTTTGCCTTGAGGGCTTCCGTTTTTTCTTTATAGGTGGCAATTCTGTCCAGAAGTGACTCCAGTGAACCTGACTGCTCACCGGAAGCAACGAGGTTGCAATAGAGGTCATCAAAATAAAGTCGATGGCTTCTCAAGGCGTCAGCCAGAGTGGAACCACCGGCGACATCCGTCTTGATTTTGCCAATGAGGTCTTTCATGGCAGGCTTTTCGATACCGTCAGAAGTGATATCAAAAGCCTGGAGCAAGGGGACACCCGCTTTCATCATGGTGGCTAGCTGGCGGGTAAACAGGGCAATGTCCATGGGCTTGATTTTGCCGCCTTTGGTGCCCAGCGACATACCCTTTTTTCTGACTTTTGTTGAGTTGATTCCCTGTTTACGAAGTTCGGCCTTGACCAGGGCAATACTGCTACTTTGGAGTTCTCCCTTGGTCTTCCTGCCACTCTTGTCTTTTCCTTCCCAGACAAACGTGGCTGTTTTTGTTTTTTTGCGTGCCATATCTAGCCAGTTCCGTTTAATAGCGCTAATGGCTTTGTCGGCGAGTAGTGTGTGAGACCTTAGGGAAACTTGGGCAAAATTAGCAACAGTCCACTGAAGTGGTACTGTAGTCGTCCAGATTCAGGGCCGTGAGGCAGCGTCCCCAAACGCATCCGGTATCGAGAGCATGCATTTTTTTGCGCTGACTGTTACCTTCCAGGGCTGCCCAGTGACCGAAAATAATGCGTTTTTTATAGATGGGGCTATCAGGAAAACTGTACCAGGGAGCGAATGTCTTTCTGGCAGAGGCGGTCTTGTTATCAAGATCAAGCCGACCATATCGGTCACAAAAGCGCATCTGTGTCAGATAAGTTGCGGTCAGTTTGAGTTTGGCTCGACGGGTATAAGCTTCTTCCATAGAGCTGATGGCATCTGATTTGAATAGAAACTGAAGAAACTCCCGATAGTTTTCTCCCTGAAGCACTTCCTCCAGCTTGCCTGCGTACAGGCAGGCCTGTTTCAGGGTCCAGATGGGAGGAATTCCGGCATGCACCATGGTGACTTTACGTTGCTTATCACGATGTATCAGTGGTCGGTGCCTTAACCAGTCAATCAGTGAGTCCCGGTCGGGGGCACTGAGCAGGGGGGCTAACGTATCTTTTTTTTTGGGTCGACGAACCTGTGCAGCAACAGCCAGCAGGTGCAGGTCGTGATTGCCCAGAACAGCAGTGCAATCGCTACCGAGACTTTTCAGGTAGCGCAGCGTGGCCAATGAGTCAGGGCCGCGGTTGACCATATCTCCTGCCACCCACAGCTGGTCAGGGCCAGGCTTGAACTGCACTTTGTCGAGCAGGCGCCTGAGAGGCTCGTAACATCCCTGGATATCACCTACGGCGTATACGGTCATTAACAATAATCTCCCGATGATCAAAAAATTATTTTAGTTGTTTTTGGCTGATGCATGCAGATAATTGGCGATAGCAACGAACTCAGGCAGAGTCACCGTCTCAGGACGACTCGTGGGGTCGATGCTCAGTTCAGTCAGTTCATCGGCAGAAATCAGTTTTTTCAGCGTGTTTCGCATGGTTTTGCGACGTTGCTGAAAAGCTTCACGAACCACCCTTTCCAACAGTTTGACGTCATTTGCCGGGTAAGGCAGCTCCTTATAAGGCTCAAGCCTTACAATAGCGGAGTCAACTTTGGGAGCCGGTTTGAAACAGCCCGGCCCCACAATAAACAGGTTGTCTACCTTGCAATAGTACTGAGCCATGATGCCCAGTCGCCCATAGTGCTTTTCACCGGGCTGGGCTGCCAGTCTTTCCACAACTTCTTTTTGCAACATGAAATACATGTCGCTGATCAGTCCCTGAAACTCAAGTAGATGGAAAATCAGCGGAGTGGATATATTGTAGGGCAGGTTGCCCACCAGTCTCAGTGTTTCACCTTCTTTAATAAGAGAGGAGAAATCGAACTTGAGAGCGTCGCCTTCGTGAATCCTGAACTCAGGGTTCAGGCCAAACCTGAGCTTCAGAGTCGGGATCAGGTCTCTGTCCAGCTCAACCACATCCAGTTGCCCGGCACCGTCCAGCAGAAACTCGGTCAGTGCACCCTGACCGGGGCCAATTTCCACAATTCGGTCGCCCGCTTTTGGGTGTATGGAACGGATAATCCGTTGAATGACACCGTGATCGTGCAGAAAGTTCTGACCAAATCGTTTACGGGCCTTGTGGTAGGGAATCTCAGCCATGCTTTCTTTCGATTAATAAAGGGGGCGCTATGATAGCGACAGATCACTCTTTTGGCTACCGAACATATCGCCGAACTATATCGCCGAGCTATACCGAGCGCATATCGAGCGCATAACGAATAGCGGTAAACAAGCTGCCCGCATCAGCTTTTCCTTTACCCGCCAAATCCAGTGCTGTGCCATGATCGACAGAGGTGCGAATGATGGGCAGACCCAGGGTGATATTGACGGCATTGCCAAAGCCTTTGTACTTGAGAACCGGCAGGCCCTGGTCGTGATACATCGCCAGAACAGCATCGGCCTTTTCAAGGTATTTGGGGTTAAAGAGTGTGTCTGCTGGCAGGGGGCCTACTAAATTCATACCTTCGCGATTTAACTGATTGAGAACCGGAATAATGGTTTCAATTTCTTCCATGCCAAGGTGGCCGCCTTCTCCAGCGTGAGGGTTAAGACCGCAGACCAGAATCCTGGGATGCTCAATGGCAAATTTTGTCGCCATATCCCTGTGAAGAATCCTGATGACTTCTTCCAGAGAGGTTTTTGTGATGGCAGACGAGACCTCTTTAAGGGGCAGGTGGGTGGTAGCCAGGGCGACCCTGAGACCTTCTGTTGCCAGCATCATAACGACTTTTTGAGTGTCGGTTTGCTCAGCCAGAAATTCAGTGTGACCACTGAAGGGGATACCAGCATTATTGATCACTTCCTTGCTGACAGGGGCGGTGACCATGGCGTCAAACAGGCCACTCTGGCAGCCTGCAACGGCGTAGCTCAGCATGTCCAGAACGTAGGAGCTATTGGCTGTATCCAGCTGCCCGGCAGAGCAGGGTTTGGGTAAAGAGAAGGGCGCAACGAGAAGCGTACCTGCCGCAGTGGGTTCTGTGTTATCGGGGTTGAATAATTCAAAGGTTACATCCATTCCCAAGGTGTCCGCACGCTCTGCCAGAAGCTCAGGGTCGGCAGCGACCACGATGTGTGCTGGAAAAGTCTGGTGCACCAGTTGCAGGCAGAGGTCGGGTCCGATACCCGCAGGTTCACCTGAGGTAATAATCAGTCTGGGCAGTGGGTTGCTTTTCATAAGTCAGCCATAGAGTCAGGGAATAGGCAGTTCACCGAGTCTATAAAAAAGCAACGCCCCAGAGAACCGGGGCGTTAATTTTTTAAGGTGAACGTTTTTAAGGTGAACGTTTTTAAGGTGAAGAGTGCCTCAGAGACGAATTTCTACGTAACTCTGATCTCTGATTTCACGCAACCACACCTGAAGTTCTTCTTCAAACTTGCGGTTGCCCAGGATTTCACGCACCTTGTTCCTGCGGACCTGTTCACTGATATCTGAATTACGGGTGCCCAGTACTTGCAGTACGTGCCAGCCGTAAGAACTCTTGAAGGGTTCGCTGATGACTTTTTCAGGCGTCTCTTTCATGGCTTTCTGAAATTCAGGAACCAGAGACTTGGGAGAAACCCAGTTCAGGTCGCCGCCATTCAAAGCTGAGCCGGTGTCGTCAGAGTAGGCCTTGGCCAGTTCGGCAAAATCCTCACCTTGTTCGATGCGGTCATAAAGGCTTTTGGCCAGCATCTGCGCTTCAAGATCGCTGCGAATCTCGTTGGGCTTGATCAGAATATGACGAACGTGTATCTGGTGTTGAATGTGCTTTTCATTACCGCGAGAGTCGATCAGCTTGAAGATATGAAAGCCACCGGGGGTGCGTATCGGTGCCGATACTTCTCCGTCTTTCATTTTCAGCGCCTGTTCGGCAAACAGGGTGGGCAGTTGGTCAGCAGAGCGCCAGCCGAGGTCGCCCCCGTTTAAGGCGCTCTGGCCGCTGGAGTAAGTCAGCGCCATTTCGGAAAAGTTGGCACCTTTATCAAGCTGAATAGAAATGTTGTTGGCTTTCTTCTCAGCTTCCCGAACCTGGTCTGGTGTCGGATTATCCGGTGTGGCAATCAGAATATGGCCCAGACGATATTCCACCTGCATGCTGGCCTGACCCTCTGGCGACTTGAGGAAGTTATCCACTTCCTGCTCGCTGACCTGGATGCGCTGGGCAATCTGGCGCTGACGCACGCGGTTGATAATCATCTCGCGACGAATCTCCTCCCTGGCATCGGCGTATGACAAGCCGTCTAATTCGAGATTTTTCTTGAATTCCTCGACCGACATGCCATTACGTTTGGCGATTTTGCTGATGGCGTCATTCAACGTCCAATCATCAATACGGATGCCACCACGCTGACCCATCTGCAATTGCAGGTTCTCAAGGATCAGCTGGTCCAGGACCTGCTTCTTGAGGATGTTGTCAGGAGGCATGGGAATATCACGGCTGCCCAACTGACGCTGTACAGCTTCGATACGGTTATTCAGTTCGCTTTCCATTACCACGTCTTTGTCGACGACGGCAACAATGCGATCCAGTGGTACCGGCTTGGCGTTAGCCGTACCGCCGACCACTGACAGAGCGCAGCAGGCGGCAAAGAACAGATTTTTCAATCCCTTCATCATTACTTCTCGTGAATCTCGTAACCTTGGATAGCTTGCAAGTATTCCGTTCCGGAGCTACCGGTGATATTACCCAGTCCACGAAGGATGAACTGGAAGAAAATACCGCTCTTCGGATCAGGGTGGTCAATATTATCGTCTGTTTCGATCCATGAACGCCAGAAAAACCGAACCTGATAACAGCAACTGTTGTATTCGACACCAGCAAGGCTCTCAAGGTTCCTTTCATTGGTTAAATCATATTGCCAGCGACCCAGACCCACCCAGTTGGTGGTCATGGGGATCGGCCAGGCAAAAGACAGGTCGGTCTGTTTCAGGTTATTACCATGGGTCTGGAAACCTTTGCCGGGATCGGTGGGGTCGATAAGCACGTTATGGCCATCTTCATCTTGAACATAGCGATCAACCTGATCCCTGAAGCGGAAACCCAGGTTTAACGTCTTGCGCTGTTCAGGCTTCCAGCGGTAATACAGACCGTAGTTGTCGAGACGATTCTCGTTGGTATTCCAGGAGAAATCCTGTCTCACACTCATGGCGCGATTGAAATTGTAGATGAATTCCGAGGCCAGGGGCGACGTTGGATCGGTCAGCTCACTTCTGAGCCTGTCGTCCATGGCCGCATGGTTTTCCTCAATGTCCCGGATTGGCACTTTCTCGAAACCTAAATTGGTCGCTATATAGACCTCACGGTCCCGAAAATGGACAATCTGGCCAATACCAAAGCGCATTCGTTCAAAGCCATCGTCCTCAATCAGGCGGGTGGTGACCCCAAGCGAGAGCTGGTTGGCATCGCCAATGCGATCATAGCCACTGAAGCGGTTATCCAGCCATAGCGAACTGTAAGTGAAGCCCATGGCGGCGGTGTCGAAAGTCGGGTTGTATTCCTGGTTTTCGACATAAGGCACGTAGAGGTACTTGGCCCTGGGTTCCAGAGTGTGGGTAAAGTCGGTGCCGAACAGGTTAGTAAAGCGTTCAAAGTAGAGGCCACTGTCCAGACTGAAAGAACCGGCTGTGGTGCTTGGAGACTTGGTAAAGTCATCCGGGCCAATAACAGACTCGCCGTAGGCTCCCTGAAGATCGTTGACAACTTCACTGGCCACCAGATTGCTGAGGTTGTAGTTAACACTGCGAACTTTTACTTCAGGTGTCAGGAAACCCCAGATAGTCTGCATTGGATAACTGGCACCCGCCTGAGCATAAGCCCGACCACCTTCGGCTTTTTTGACGCCGTAGCCTTCATCGTAAACACTTTGCCTGATATCCGGGTCATCAAAATCCGGGTGCTCAACCTCTCTGACAAAGCGCCAGTCATCAGCCCGGCTGAACTGGGTGTAATCCGCCAGGTAGCTGACCTTCAATGTTTCACCGGCCTGCCAGTTGCCGCTGAAGACCAGCTGTGGAAGCTTGTTATAGGGGTCGTCCGCAGTCTGATTCATGTTTTTGAATTGATGAGCATTCAGACTGAAGGTCCAGTTGTTGTAGGTATTGCCACCCAGATACTGGGTGCCTACCTTTTGATTCAGTGGACCGGTGCTGGACAGGTTCAGACTAGTACCAAAGTCCTCAATATAGTTTTTGTCGCTGGCATCGGCGTAGTCGAGCTCAGCAGTCCAGCGTTCAGAAAAACGCTGTTGGTAGCGTACATTAGCCAGCCAGCGTTCCTGATCGTAATAAGGGTTTTCTTTTTCCAGCTTGTCTTTGCCGATCAGCCCGGCAATGCCCGCTTCGCCTTCACCACTTTTGTTCATGTAGCGGAATTGGTTTTCCAGCAGCAGGCCTCGTTTGGTGATAATGCGAGGCGTGATGGTGGCATCGTAATTCGGGGCAATATTCCAGTAATAGGGCAGGGTTAAGTCCATACCGCTTTCACCATCTACGGCTATGCTCGGGTACAGGAAGCCGGATTGACGGCGGCTATCAATCGGGAAATACAGGTAGGGGGCGTAGAAGATTGGCAGCCCTTCAACCCGGATAACGGCGTCACGCGCCGTACCGTAACCGGTATTGTGATCCAGGGTGACATTCTTGCCGGTCAGCAGCCAGCTTTCATCACCGGGGCGGCAGGTAGTGTACGAGGCATCTTCCAGTACCAGTGAAGAGTCCTCGTTCCGGATGATTTCTTTGGAGCTTCCTCTGGCATGGGCTCCATGCAGGGCGTAACTGGCATTTTCGAAGGTAGCCCGGCCAGTATCGAGCAGCATATCGCCATAATCACCCACCAGCAGGGTGCCAGGCTCGCGGAAAACCACGTTGCCTTCAAACTCGGCATAATGGGTAGCACGATTCACCCTGGCGATATCACTTTGAATCTGGCGATTGCCCTGTCTGATAGAAACATTGCCGGTAAGGGTCGCTGTCTCGTCCTGGTCATAGGAGGATTCATCGGACTCGGCAATGATGGGAGCTGAGTCAGGATCCCCTTTGAAGTGTTTGCCCGGGCGGGGAGGCTCTGAATAGTCACCTGTACACCAGGGCGTTGTCTGATCCAGAGCTTTCTGTTCTTTCCTGCTGAGTTGGGATTTAGGTACCCAATCCAGTGTTGTCCGGAGGTTGGCGCGGCTGTTGCTGGTGGCTACCGTCGGTGTTTGACGGTTGCTTTTGTCGCCAGTGGGCTCGGTGACAACCTGTGCAGCAGGACGAGACGCCCGTTTCATAACCGTTGGCTTGACGGGTTCGACTGAACACTGCCAGCCAGAACCATCAGGGTTGGCTTTACAGCTCCACTGATCATCAGGTGACAGCGAGGATTCGGCATAAACCCGGGTGGCAGGCTGGCTGGCAAGCAACACGGCAGCAATCGCCAGGGGTAATGTCCTTGGTTTGAAAGGTAGAGGGTGTTTCTCCATGAGCTCAACTATCCCGTGCCGTTCTTATTACCATAATTTGAGGGTTTTTCCTTGACTCCGGTTTGAGTCGGAGTGAGATAAATCGATTTACCATGGTTAATGGCTGTTTACCATGACTTATGGTCCGGCTGACTGTTTCAGAAGGATGCTGGTTTCTGTGCATGGTTTAAGGCTCAGTTATCACCCTTACTAGTCTGTGTTACTCTGTCTTTCAGTGCAATACATTTCACACATTGATGTTAAGCCTTCAGTCGTTCAGCTCGAATTTAACACAGGATATGCAAGCAAGTGACCACTTCTGCTCACGATCGTCTCCAGCAACTGGAACAATGGGCGTATAAAACTTTAGCACCGGGTCAGACGTTACCCACCCAGGCCGCTCAGATGAATCCTGTAGGTGGTGATGCAGGTTTCAGGAGTTATTATCGAGTGCAGGTGCCAGAAGGCTCATTACTGGCAGTGGACGCCCCGCCGGAAACCGAAGATTCCCGTGCTTTTGTCGCTATCGCCGGTTTGCTCAAGGCTCAGGGCATTTGTGTGCCGGATGTGCACGCGGTGGATTATCAGTCCGGCTTTATGCTGGTGGATGACTTTGGCGACACCTTGTTGCTGGAAGCCCTGGACGACAACAATGCGGATCAGTTCTACAAAAAAGCTCTGGCTATTATTCTGCAAATCCAGCGTTGTGAGCCTGATACTCTGCCTCCCTACAGTCGTGAGTTGTTAATGACTGAGCTGGACATTTATCCCCAGTGGTTTTTAAAAGAACTGTTGGGTTTGGATATTGACAGCAATTCCAGCCAGCAGCTCGACCAGTTGTTTGAACTGCTGACCGGGGCAGCCTTGCAACAACCCAAAGGGTTTGTTCACCGTGACTTTCATTCCAGAAATCTGATGGTGCTTGCCGAAGGGAACCTGGGCGTCATTGATTTTCAGGGAGCCCTTCATGGTCCCGTATTGTACGACGTTGTCTCTTTGCTGAAGGATTGTTACATCAGCTGGCCCAGGCAAAAGGTAGAAAGCTGGCTGAGAATGTTTATCCAGTCTCACCCCCGGCTGAAAGAGCTGAACTTTGAAACCAGTCTCAAATGGTTTGACTGGATAGGACTGCAAAGACACCTCAAGTGCCTCGGAATATTCTCCCGACTCTGGTTTCGGGATAACAAGCCCCAATACCTGCCGGAGATTCCAGCAACATTCGCCTATGTTATGGATGTCTGTGACCGCTACGAAGAGCTGGCTTTTCATGGTAAATGGCTCAGGCAGTCTGTGGCACCCATTCTTGAAGAGTGTATTACGGCGACAAGGAAAGAGGCTGAACAATGAAAGCAATGATTCTGGCTGCCGGCCTGGGAAAAAGGCTCAGACCGCTGACTTTGGAAAAACCCAAGCCACTGGTGCCAGTGAACGGTAAACCACTGATCGTGCATCATTTGGAAAAACTGGCCGGGAGTGGCTTCACCGATATCGTGATTAACCACGCCTGGCTGGGAGAAAAACTGGTTGCGGCCCTGGGCAATGGGAGCCATTGGGGGCTGAACATTGACTATTCAGCGGAGCCTGAGCCCCTGGAAACCGGTGGCGGTGTGTTCAAAGCATTGCCGCTGTTGGGCGATGATCCTTTTCTGCTGGTTAATGGCGATGTTTATACCGACTACGCCTTTCACTCTTTGTCAGGTTCACTCAGGGGATTGGCCCATTTGGTGCTGGTGGATAATCCTGACTTCAAGGAAGTCGGGGACTTTGCCCTGGACTCTCTCGGTCGGGTTCAGGCAGATGGTCAGAACAAGCTGACTTTCAGTGGAATGAGTGTCTTGTCACCCGAACTCTTTGCGCATTGTAAATCCGGAGCGTTCAGGCTGGCACCTCTGTTGATTGATGCCATGGCCTCGGGCAAAGTAACGGGCGAACATTATTGCGGACTCTGGACCGATGTCGGCACAGTGGAACGATTGCAGAGTCTGGAAAAACATTTAAATCAGAGCAGAGTAAAATGACAGCAATTCTGATCGGTGTATTCATCGGTTTTATGTCTGGAGGACCTTTCGGGGCAGTATTTGGTGGCATTCTGGGTGCCTGGATCAATCGGAATTACATTAATCCTAACCAACGGGCCGGTGGTGGTCCCCGTGGGTATTTTGATCGTCAGCGCGCCCAGAGTGCATTTTTTCAGGCCACTTTTCTGGCTATGGGCCGGTTGGCCAAAGCTGACGGGCGAGTCAGTGAGCATGAGATTGAAATGGCATCAGCCATTATGAATCAGATGCGGTTATCGCCGGATCAGCGTGAGGCTGCGATCAATCTTTTTAACCAGGGTAAACAGCCCAATGCTGATATCAGTGCGGCCCTGGCTGAGTTTCGCAGGGTGGCAGGTTCCAGTACGCTGATTCCTCTGTTTCTTGAGATTCAGTTGCAGGCTGCCTATGCCGATGGCAGCCTGACTCAGGCTGAACGGGTTGTTTTCAGGCAGATATGTGAGCAACTGGGTGTCAGCCAGATCAGTTTTGAGTTACTTCATAAAAGGTTTCAGGCCCAGAGAGCGTATTATCAGGCAGGGGGTCAGCAGGGCGGCGGCTGGGCGCGCCCGGACAGTGGGCAAAGTCTTGCCAAAGCTTATGAAGTACTGGGTGTCGAGCCTGCTGCGACGGACAGTGAAGTGAAAAGAGCCTACCGAAAGCTGATGAGCCAGCATCACCCCGACAAGCTGGTGGCCAAAGGTCTGCCCGAAGAGATGATGGAAGTCGCCAAGCAGAAAACCCAGGAAATTCAGGCAGCTTACGATCAGGTTCGGGAACATCGCAAGGGTAAATAATTTTGTTATGTTGTCGGGAACTTTTCTGAAAGTGAGTGGACTAATGCTCCACTCAATTGCAGAGCATGGAGTGCCTGTTGTATCGGAAAGGACGCTTTCCCCCACAGGAGCTTCACCCATGTATATGGTCAGAAAGCGGTTTATGTATTGGCATATCCCGCCAACATGCCGGATTACTTTGAAAAGAGAGCGTGGAGAAGTCTACTGCTTCTACCCGGTTAAGCGGGTGAAAAGGCAACAAAATGTCATCAAGTACATTCTCAGAGTCTTTCATGATCCCATTGCAAAAACGATCCGGGATCGTGAAGTGGAACTGAGCTGTTGAGAAGGACCTCACCATGACTGATGGTCGTTGAGCGGTGTTTGCGCTTTAGTTGGTCAACAGGCTGACTTCATCAAGCAGCTTTTTCAGTCGTTCCATCTTTTCCTGGCTCAAACCCTGGGTCAGGCGGCGATAGCTGTCCTCCACCATAGGGGTCATCTCATCCAGCAGCTTTCTGGCTTTTGGGGTGGCTTTCACTAAAATACGTCGGTGGTCTTCTGATGACTTCCGGCGGCTAATATAATCCTGTTGCTCAAGACGCTGGATAATACCTGTCAGGCTGGGGCTCAGGATACAGCAGGCATCGGCCAGCTGCTTGGTTTCCATCTCATCGGCATCGTTCAGAACTCGCATTACTCTCCACTGCTGTTCAGTAATAGAGTGCTCTTGCAGCATGGGACGAAAGAAGCTCATGGCAGCCTCTCTGGCTTTGAGTAATTTGAGCGGAAGAGAGTCTTCGTACTTGCGCATCGTGTTCCGTTTACAGCTAATAACTATGAAGGGTGGATTGTGTGCATCTTGCTCTGGATAATCAAGCCAATGATGCAATTAATCCTATGGTATTTACTCGTACTGGACAAAACTCACCGTCACTGCATCTGTACCTCTAAAAGAGTATGTCGCCGGAATATGCTTTTTTCAGAGAGGTATTGCTTTCAATCGTGGAACCCATCGGTTGTAGTTTTATCCTGAATGTTGCATATAATGATGCCTCTATCTAAATGGTCGGTTGATAATAATAACAAATACTTTGGAGTGCAGATCATGGCAACAGTTGCGTTTATCGGTCTTGGAAATATGGGCGCTCCCATGGCGGCCAACCTGGTCAGGCGTGGTCACGACGTGAATGTATTTGATCTTGTTCCTGAGGCAGTCCGTTCTCTGGCAGCCCAGGGGGCAAAAGCCGCAGCCAGTGCCGAGCAGGCCTGTTCCGGGGCCGAGTTTGTTATTTCCATGTTGCCTGCTGGCGAGCATGTTGAAAGTCTCTATCTTGAACAGGGCTTGCTGAACCTGGTTCCAGCTTCTGCCATTCTTGTTGACACCAGCACTATTGATGCCGATACCGCCAGAAAGTTATCCGTTGCAGCTTCCGGGCGAGGGAAGTCCATGGTGGATGCGCCCGTGTCCGGTGGCGTTGCCGGTGCAGTTGAAGGCACTTTGTCGTTTATGTGTGGGGTGGCCGATCCCGAAGTGTTTGAGAAGGTGAAGCCATTGCTGCTTGATATGGGCAAAAATGTCTTTCTCGCGGGTGGTCCAGGTGCCGGTCAGGTGGCTAAAGCCTGCAATAATATGTTGCTGTCTATCCTGATGATTGGCACCTCAGAGGCCCTTAACCTTGGCGCTGAAAATGGCCTGGACCCTGCCGTACTTTCCGACATCATGCTGGCCAGCTCAGGAAAAAACTGGGTGCTGGAAGGGTATAACCCATGTCCCGGCCTGATGGCAAATGCCCCGGCTTCCAAGGGCTATGAGCCAGGCTTTATGAGCGAACTGATGTTGAAAGATTTGCGCTTGGCAATGGCGGCTGCCGGCGATAGCAAGGTCGTGACGCCTTTGGGTGACCTTGCCTGTGCCCTTTATAACCGCCATGTTTCCCAGGGTATGGGTAAGAAAGATTTTTCCAGCATCTTCCAGGCCATCCAAAATCTCCAGCCAGAAAGTTAATTGCTGCGGATACCCGATGCTTCCATTTGAATCAGGCGCTGTTTGTATAAGCCACCCAGCGCCATTTTAAAGGCGCGTTTACTAGTTCCGAAGACTCGCTTGATTTCAGCAGGATCCGTTTTATCGTTCATAGGAAGAAAACCTCCTGCCGCAGCCAGCTTGTCCATAATCTGTTGGCTGAGAGAGTCCATTGCCTTTCGATCAAAGCCGGGTTTTTTCAGGCAGAGGTCAATTTTCCCATCCGGCCTGATACGCTTGATATAACCCTGCACCTTGTCACCCAGTTTGACTGTGTCGTGTACTTCTTCTCTGAAAAGCAGTCCTTCGTGTTTGTTATTGATAATGGCCATGTAGCCAAGATCGGTTTTTTCGTAAATCAAAAGAGAGACCGGCTGGCTGTTTCGGTACTCGTCTGCTGAGCGATCAATAAACTTGTGGAGTCTTGAGGAGCCGACGATACGTCTTGTTGCTTCATCCTGATAGAGATAAACGACATAGCGCCCACCTTCACGCATAGGGGCTTTTTGCTCACGAAACGGCACCAGCAGATCCTTGCCAAGGTTCCAGTCCAGAAAGGCGCCTACCTGATTCACTTCCTTGACTTTCAGGGAGGCAAACTCACCAACACAGGCCAGTGGTGTTTCTGTCGTTGCGATCAGGTGCTCGTCTGAGTCCAGGTAGACAAAGACATCCAGTTCATCCCCGACCGTGCAGTCTGCAGGCGCATGCCTTTTGGGTAGCAGGATTTCATCGAACTGTCTGCCGTCCAGAAATACGCCGAAGCCTGCTTTATCGACGACTTTCAGACGATTTTTCTGGCCAACTTTAACGTATTTTTCAAGCATATTTGTTCCTTTGGGTGACAGGAGGGAAGGCTGAGCAGGGTGGGTATTCTTGCACGAAGAGCCTTAAATGGATAGCAGTCTGATCAGGCTCTGTGTCAAAGGGGGTTATTGAAATGTCGGGCAATCATTGCTGCCAGTTGAGCGTTGTGCCTTAACATCGATAAATTGGCTTGCAGCAACTGCTCGCCATGGTCTTGAAAGAGATGTTGAAGCAGGAAAGGCGTCAGGGCTTTACCGTGGATACCCTGTTTCTCTGCATGAAAAACAGCATCGTCAATTTTGGGAGCAATCTCTTCCCAGGGCAGGGCATCTGCCTTGGGAAGCGGATTGCAAATGAGTAAGCCGCCACAGGCTGGCAGGGCTAATTGACACTCAATCAGGTGAGCGGTCTGTTCTGGAGAGTCGACTCTGAAATCGACCGAAAGGTTAGATTCGTGACTGTAGTAGGCGGGCAGTTTGTCGGTTTGATAACCAACAACAGGAACGCCCCGGGTTTCCAGAAACTCCAGAGTTTTTGGCAGGTCCAGAATGGCTTTTGGGCCACCACAGACCACGGCAACGGGAGTACGAGCCAGCTCAATCAGGTCAGCAGAAATATCGAGTGTTTTTTCGACGTGCTTATGGACACCACCGATGCCGCCGGTGGTCATTATTGGTATTCCTATCATCGCCGCAATCACCACGGTGGCCGCTACGGTGGTGCCTGCTGACCGTTGGTGACTTATCAAACCTGCCAAATCTCTTCGGCTTGCCTTGTGGAGGGATTTGTTCTCAGATGCGATAAATTCCAACTCCTTTTTCGAAAGGCCTGCTTTTAACCGTCCATTAATGATGGCGGTGGTGGCCGGTTGAACGCCCTGGTCCAGCAGTATTTTTTCCAGCTCAAGAGCGATTTCGAGGTTTTGGGGGAAGGGCAGTCCATGGGAAATAACGACGGACTCAAGGGCTACAACAGGAGTGCCAGAGGTTAGGGCAGAACTAACATCTGGATGGATATCAAGAAAGTTATTCACGATAAAATGCCCTGAATTGGATGAAAGAAAAACCGGAGTCTTTTCTGACGACGTGGGTTTGAGGCATAAAAATGAGTGGGTATTCTGGTATTGCCGATCCCGTGAGCCAGATCAATCACAGTTTAGTTGGAGATATGGGTCACCTCTCTTTTGTTGATAACCTGCTTCGGGAGATGAGTCTGGCTGTCTCAAATACCGAATATTTGCTTATCGCCTGACAGCGGCATATCGCTGTATGCTGTCAATGTAAATTGACAAAGGTGCTCTGAAATTGGCCTCATTCTATTTCTACTATTCGTCCATGGACTCGGGAAAGAGTACTTATCTGCTGCAGGCAGCGCATAATTACCAGTCGGCTGGTAAACGGGTGCTTTTGTTGACGCCAGCGGTAGACGACCGGTTTGGCAGAGGGAGGATTACCTCCCGAATTGGCCTTCAGAAAGATGCGTTGGCCATCGCTCAGCAAGATAACCTTCTTCAGCAGATAACCCGTGAGCACGAAGAGCAAAGGTTGTCCTGTGTCATGATTGATGAAGCCCAGTTCCTGACGGAAGAACAGGTGTGGCAGCTCAGTGATGTGGTTGATGACCTGGGGTTGCCGGTGCTTTGTTTTGGTTTGCGTACCGATGCTTTCGGTCAGGCTTTCCCGGCCAGCGGTGTGCTTCTGGCGGTGGCTGATGAACTGTGTGAATTGAAAAGTATCTGCAAGAAGTGTGAGAAAAAGGCCAGTATGCAGGTGCGTCTGGATGCCGATGGCAATGTTGTCAACAGTGGCAGTCAGGTTCAGATTGGTGGCAACGACAGTTATCTTTCAGTTTGTAGGAAGCATTACAAAGAGCTGTTTGGTCGTCGGGTGTGATTATGGGTACAAATGGCAGTGGATTCTGCTCATGGTAAACAGTTATATTATTGCTCCCTTCCGATAGATTGGATATTGCAGCTTTGTTATGGACCTGAGCCTGTACCAGCTTTTAATAGCCATGCTTGTTGTTTTCCTGGGCTCTTTGGTTCAGGGCATGATCGGTTTCGGTATGGCGATAGTAGCTGCACCCATCCTCTATATCGTTGCACCTTCTCTGGTGCCGGGTACCCTGATCTGTATGGCTTTGTTTCTGTCCCTGCTGACAGCCAGAAAGTATCGGGGGGCGCTGGACCTGGCAGAAATGAAGTATGCTGTGGCTGGCAGGGTTCCGGGTTCGTTGCTGGGGGCTTATCTTCTGCTGGTGGCCTCCAAAGATCACATGAGTCTTTTTATAGGCGCTGCTGTGCTTATGGCGGTGTTTGCCAGTCTGTTTTCCGTAAAAGTTCGAGCGACTAAACTCAGCTTGTTTGTTGCGGGTGTTGTTTCGGGTGTGACAGGTACAACATCCTCTATTGGCGGACCTCCGGTGGCCCTGGTCATGCAGAATGAAACCGGGGACAAAATTCGGGCCAGTCTATCTATTTATTTCGTGTTCAGTAGTTTTATCTCACTGATATTTCTCTCAGCCGGTGGCATGGTGGGTGTTCATGACGTTAAGAATGCCCTGGTGCTGCTTCCAGCCGTATTGCTGGGGAGTAAAATCGCTTCTCATGTATCCCACCGCATTGATCAAAGAGTTATTCGTAATGCTTTGCTGGTGCTGTGCAGTATTGCCGGTGTCACTGCTATTGCTTCGGGTGTTCGATAGCCGGTCTTTTTGCCGGGAATTGCAGTTGACTTTATTTTTTGCGTCGTTTAGTCTTCGCGAAAATGCGCCGATTTGTCTTGGCTTGCGGGCGCACTAGAAATTCGGCTAAAAGAAGGGTTTGTGAACGAATTCGTAAAAAAACCACTCTGTTTAGCGCAGGGTGGTTTTTTTTTGCCCATGAAAAAGTAAAGCTCAGGCAACATCCGCTGATTGGATCTGAATCAGCCAGGAGAAACGATGATAGAACTGAAAAACCTTACCAAGGTGTTTACGGCAGGAGGTAAGGAGGTTAAGGCTCTGGATGACATTAATCTCAGTGTGCCTGAAGGATCCATCTACGGTGTGATTGGCTCAAGTGGTGCTGGCAAAAGTACCTTGATACGCTGTGTCAATTTGTTAGAGCGTCCCAGCTCAGGTCAGGTAGTTGTGGACGGGCAGGAGCTTACTCAGCTGGCTGAAAAAGGGCTTCGTCTGGCTCGTCGCAACATAGGAATGATTTTCCAACACTTCAATCTACTGTCGAGCCGAACGGTTTACCAGAATATTGCGCTGCCACTGGAGCTGGCCGGTGCCAGCCAGCAGGACATTGAAGCAGCGGTGTTGCCACTGCTGGATTTGACCGGCTTGAAAGAAAAGCGGGACAGTTATCCTTCCCAGCTGTCAGGTGGCCAAAAGCAGAGGGTGGCCATTGCCCGAGCCCTGGCCAGTAAGCCTAAGGTGCTTTTGTGTGATGAAGCGACTTCCGCCCTGGATCCTCAGACGACGCGATCGATTCTGGCGCTTTTGAAAGATATTAATCGTGAGTTAAAGATTACGGTGCTGATTATTACTCATGAGATGGATGTGGTGAAAACGATTTGCGATCGGGTTGCCATATTAAGCCATGGTCAACTGATTGAGGAGAACGATGTTGAATCCTTTTTCCTGAATCCAAAAACGGAACTGGCGCGGGAATTTGTCCGCAGTGCCATTCATGAAAAGCCGGTAGCTGAAGTGGAAAGCCGTTTTCAATCAGAACCCACTGAAGGCTCAAGGCCAGTGGTACGGATTACCTTTATTGGGCAGCGGGTCGTACAGCCCTTGATTACCCGGGCAGCAAAGCAGTTTGGTACTGATTTTGTCATTCTGCAGGCCGACATTGAAACCGTTAATGGCAAATCCATGGGCTTTCTGATGGTGGAAATTATGGGTGAAGAGCCAGACGTTGAGGCCTCCATGAAATTTCTTAAAGACAATGTACAGGTGGAGGTGGCGGGATATGTCTGCTGATTCCTGGCTGCTCCTGGGCAAGGCACTCTGGGAAACGGTCTATATGACGGCGGTATCGGGTGGGCTCAGCTTCCTGTTTGGTATTCCTCTTGGTGTGTTGCTTTACATTACCCGACCGGGACGGATTAAAGAAAATGCGGCTTTGAATTCGGTGCTGGGTGCTATCGTTAACGCTACACGTTCGGTGCCGTTTATTATACTGCTGGTGGCGATCATTCCTCTGACTCGCCTGCTGGTAGGCACTTCGATCGGAACAACCGCTGCCATTGTGCCCCTGACCCTGGCGGCCATCCCATTTGTTGCCCGTATTGCTGAAGGTGCCATTAATGAAGTGCCTTCGGGGCTGGTGGAGGCCGCCCAGTCCATGGGCGCCACACCGTTGCAAATTGTCAGTCGGGTATTGCTGCCTGAAGCGCGTTCCGGACTGATTAATGGTATGACCATTACTCTGGTGACCCTGGTCAGCTACTCGGCTATGGCAGGTGCCATTGGTGGTGGCGGTCTCGGTGACCTGGGGATTCGCTACGGCTACCAGCGTTTTGATGGGGTCATCATGCTCGCCACTGTAGTGGTTCTTATTGTGCTGGTGCAGCTGATACAGAGCATTGGCGACCGTTTGCAAAATTATTACGACAGAACTCGCTGATTGCTGGCGAATTACATCATTGAATGGAGAAGTGAAGAATGTTTGCAGTCAATAAAATAAAAGCCCTGGCAGGTGCGGCGCTGGTGGCCGCCAGTGTCCTGTTAACCGGTTGTGGCTCTGAGAATGCCTCAGAAGGTCCTTTGAAAGTGGGCGTTATGGCGGGCCCGGAAGCGGATGTCATGAAAGTCGCAGCAGACATCGCCAAAAAAGACCATGGTGTGGATGTTGAACTGGTCGAATTTTCTGACTATGTTTCTCCCAATGTGGCTCTGGCTGACGGTTCTATTGATGTTAACGCCTTTCAGCACAAGCCTTATCTGGACAGCATGATTCATGATCGTGGCTTCAAGCTGGCAGCGGTTGGCAATACTTTTATCTATCCGATTGGCGCATACTCCAAAAAAATCAAAAATATCAGTGAGCTTAAAGAGGGTGCCAAAGTGGCGATTCCTAACGACCCAAGTAATGAAGGTCGTACGCTGATCCTGCTGGATAAAAAGGGCTTAATTAAGCTGAAAGACGTTAACAATCTGGAGGCGACACCGGCTGACATTGTTAAAAATCCGAAAAAACTCCAGTTTATCGAGCTGGATGCAGCCCAATTGCCTCGCTCTCTGGATGACGTCGATCTGGCTTTTATCAACTCAACTTATGCAGTGCCAGCCGGTCTTCTGCCAGAGCGGGATGCACTGCTGGTTGAAGGTAAAGACTCCCCTTACGTTAACCTGATTGTGGCGCGTGAGGACAATAAAGACGATCCCCGTATCAAGGCGCTGGTCGAGTCTTACCATACACCGGCTGTGGAAGAGAAAGCTAAGGAGTTGTTCAAGGGTAGTGCCATTCCTGGCTGGAAGTAATTTCGGGAAAGCCCGGTGATTTTGTCGGGCTTTATCGCGAAAGTTTCCGGAGCGCCTATTCCGCAGGGCGTAAAGTTTGATAAGATATCCCGTTATTTTCTGGGAGCCAGTAGGGCGGTCTTAAGTCCGACAGGCTTCCGGTGTCGGCCCGTCAGGTCAGTGTGACTCATTCGAATTATGGGATCGAATGAGCAGGCTGGCTCGCTCGGGAGTTCATTTCCTTTGCATGAGGCGGGGGTACTTCATGGCTGTAGTTGCCAAAAAGTCATCCATGATTTTTTTCTCGAACCCATCTGACCATTACTGTCACAGGGTTCGTATTGTTCTGGCCGAAAAAGGGGTCGCGGTGGATATTCAGGATGTAAACCCTGAAAACCTGCCTCAGGAACTGTCTGATCTCAATCCGTATAACAGTCTTCCAACCCTGGTTGATCGTGAATTGGTGCTGTATGAACCAAGCGTTATGATGGAGTATCTGGACGAGCGTTTTCCTCATCCTCCCCTGTTGCCTGTTTATCCGGTCAGCCGTGCCCAGAGTCGTCTGATGATGCACCGCATCCAGAAAGACTGGTGCAGTCTGGTGGATATTATTACCGATCCAAAAACCAAAGAGACGCCCGCGGCCCGTGCTCGTAAAGAACTGCGTGAGAGCCTGCTGTCGGTGGCGCCTATTTTTGCTGAAAAGCCATTCTTTATGAGTGATGAATTTACCCTGGTGGACTGCTGTGTGGCCCCAATCCTGTGGCGGTTGCCAGCGATGGGTATTGAACTGCCCAAGCAGGGTCAGGCCATTCTGGATTATGCTGAACGTTTGTTTGAGCGTGAATCCTTCAAGGACAGCTTGTCTGAAATTGAAAAAGAGATGCGTGACACTCTTTGATATAAGGCGAACCCCGGCAGCACCACTGCCGGGGCTAAAGAGTCTGGCCAGGCAGCATAAGTACTCAGCTGTCGGAAGTTGGCCCGGACGGAGAAAGAATATGACAATGACGAGCAGTCGCCCCTACATTGCCAGAGCTTTGTATGACTGGATTCTTGAAAATGACTGCACCCCTTACATCCTTGTGGATGCGGCCTGTAGAGGGGTAGAGGTGCCCAGGGAGTACGTTAACGACGGTCAGATCGTACTCAATATTTCTCCGGCAGCGGTGCGAGCCATGCATATGGGGAATGACATGATTACCTTTGATGGTCGGTTTGGCGGTGAGGCACTGACCATAGTGGTTCCTATTGAAGCATTGATGGCGATCTATGCCCGCGAGAACGGCCAGGGTATGGTATTTGAAGTTGAACCCTTTGCTGAGTCGGAAGAGGGCGTGGCTCCTCACCTTGAGTTAGAGGCTGTATCGGGTCCCAAGTCTCAGAAAGCTTCTGGTAAAGAAGAAAAAGCTGACAAAACGCCCCGTAAGCCTGGCAGGTCACACCTGAAAGTCATTAAGTAAGTTAAGTCTCATTAGCTAAAATGGCTTCGCTTCAGTGGCATGTTTTCGTTATTATTTCCTGGTATCTAATAATCGGAATGCTTAAAAGAGGTCTTGATGAACCTGACAATTATCTGTGGCAGCCATCGTAAGGAATCTCAGAGTACTCGTATCGGTCATGTACTCAAAAAGCGTGTAGAAACATTGGCGCTGTTTGATCAGGTGGATATCCTTGATCTGGCAGAAAACCCTCTGCCGCTGTGGGATGAGTCCATCTGGTCTGGCAATGAAGAATGGAAGTCCCTTTTGGCTCCCTGGAGGGCTACTTTAAATGCCAGTGATGCCATCGTTGTGGTGGCACCGGAGTGGAACGGCATGGTTCCTTCCGGCCTGAAAAACTTTTTCCTGTTCTTTGGTCCTCAGCAATTAGGGCATAAGCCGGCTCTGATTGCTGCGGTGTCTGCTGGACAGGGTGGCTCTTACCCTGTCGTGGAGTTGCGTTCAAGCAGCTACAAGAACTGTCGCCTCTGCTACATTCCAGACCATCTTATTGTCCGCCATGTGGCTTCTGTGATGACCGGTGAAAATGCAGAAGCTGATCAGCATATGCAAGACCGTATGGATTACAGCCTTGCTGTCCTGAAAGAGTATGCAGTTGGCTTGAAAAGTGTGCGAGATAGCGGCGTTATTGACCATAAGACTTTTCGAAACGGCATGTAAGCCCCATTCAGAGGGCGCTGATTGCGCTCTCTTTCTCTCCCCTTCGAAATAGTGCTTCTGTTGCCGAAATGTGCGCTTGATTGACAAGAAAATCGGGATTTCTGGTTGCAGACCCGAAATCTTTTCCTAAGCTGTGATGATGGTTTAGCAGGAGTTTTTTTATGAAGCGCATTAACCTGATTCTTGTTTTAATCATCACCGTTCTTCTGGTTGGCTGTGCCAGCCCTCACGTTATTACCCTTAAAGACGGTCGTTCAATCACGACGAAAGATACTCCCCGTATGAAACCTGACGGATTCTATCAGTATGAAACGCTGGATGGTCTTGAGGCTAGCGTGAATGGTGATGAAGTCCTCGAAATTCATCAAAAATAATCTTTTTCTCAAAAGATTGTTATGAAAGAGATGGCATAAGGAAGGATTGCAAAGCAGAGGAAAGCGGAGCTTTCCTCTGGGGAGATGTTTACATCTCGCTGGTAAAGGTGCGGGTAATCACGTCGCGCTGTTGCTCAGGTGTCAGGGAGTTGAAACGAACAGCGTAACCGGAAACCCGAATGGTCAGAGAGGGGTACTTCTCAGGATTGGCTGCGGCTTCTTCCAGTTTCTCCCGGGACAGAACGTTAACGTTCAGGTGCTGCCCACCTTCCCGGATGGTTTTTTCTTCAAACGTCAGTTCAATCTCGCGACTTTCGAACGTACCCAGTTTTTCTACCGGTAGAACGGTGTCGTTTTCTAGCTCATCGCCTTTGGAGCAAATCAGACGGGCCTCTTTACTGGCTTCATCGATCAGCCAGATGGAGTTGACCAGAGCTTCATTTTCGCAGGAGGTGATTTGGATGCCTTTCATGATACGTCTTAATCCTTAATGATCTTGCGTTATGCAAGTTGGAGAAATTGGTTTACATCATATCAATCTCATCAAGCATATTAAGTAAGCAATATTACTTAGCTTATTAAATGTGTCACAGACTGGTGTGACTGTGCCAGCTCAAATGATGGGACTACTGAATGTATTCGAAGACTTTAACTATTCTCTGAACACCGCCGGTGTTTCTGACAATATCAACCGCCGCCTGAGCCTGTGCGGGAGTGGTCAGTCCCATCAGGTAGACAGTGCCTTTTTCTGTATTGACCTTGATGCGGTCCGCAGAAACCTCCTCACTCTTGATCAGGTTCGCTTTCACTTTTGTCGTTAGCCAGGAGTCATTGCTCTGTTCCAGCAGGCTGGCGTTACTGTCTAAAGTGAGCTCGTTGTAAACCTTGTCAACTTCACTCACATTGCCGACGGTTTCTTCTGCAAGGCGCTTCAGCTCATTGCTGGCTACCTGGCCGATGAGCAGAACGGTGCCATTAAAGCTGACCACTTTAATTCGACTGTCTTTAAAGCGCTCATCGGTTTTTTGAATGTTAACAGCTGATATGGTTTCAATGGTTTGGTCGTCTATTAGGTTGCCCCACGAACGTTCGGTGGGGTCTGCACGGATGGGGTCTTCATTGACGCTGCCTACGATGGTCGAGCAGCCCCCCAGCAGAAACAGTGAGTTGGCTAAAATAAGGGCGCATAAACGCTTCACCTTGTTATCTCCTGACCGGTGATTTATTGAATGGAGTCTTGTGCTGAACGTTACTCTCCGGAAAACAGGTATTCATCAATCAGATCGCACAGGCAATGAATGATCAGTGTATGAACTTCCCGAATACGCGGAGAGCTATTGTCAGGCACCCGGATTTCAATGTCTTCCGGGTGCAGCAGTCTCGCCATATCACCACCGCTTTTACCCGTCAGGGCAATGACATGGACATCCCGGTCATGAGCGGCCTGAATGGCCTGGACGATATTGGGGCTGTTGCCCGATGTCGAAATGGCCAAAAGGATGTCGCCCTGTTGCCCCAGTGCCCGCACTTGTTTTGAGAAGACTTCGTGAAAGCTGGTGTCATTAGCAATGGAGCTTAATGTCAGGCTGTCGGCACACAGGGACATGGCTGGCAGTGAAGGTCTTTCCCGTTCATAGCGGTTGAGCAGCCCGGAAACGAAATGTTGGGCGTCGCCAGCGGAGCCACCGTTGCCACAGGTCAGGATTTTTCCTTCATTGAGAAGGGATTGCACCATCATCTCGGAGGCCTGGGCGATCAGCGGGGGCAGGCTGTCGGCAGCACGGATCTTGGCGTCAATGCTGTCTGAAAAATGTTGCGTAATGCGCTCATGCATGTTTCAAAATCCCGAATGGTTCGACATCGTGTCTTTCGCAATAGGCATGTTCTTTTGTTGAGGGCATTTGAAAATCGTGAAAGCCTTATGAATTTATGAGAAGTAGAAAAGGTTAGTTTACCGTGATTTTTTTTTCATTACCGCTTTTTATCTTTTTTATGTCGTTGGGTCTAAAAAATCCCCTTAATCCATTCTATATCCCCTTCGGAGTTTTCGTCACGGTGTGTCGATGAATGTTTGAGTAAAAGAGCATCAAAACGGCAAAGCCTGTGCTGATGCTGCGAGTGAAGGGCCAGAAAATGGCCAGCCGCTTTTCTGATTTTATGCTGCTTGTGGATGGTAATGGACTCGGCGGCAGAGCCGAATTGTGAGGGTGATCTGGAGCGAACTTCTATAAAAACCAGCGTTTCCCGGTCGAGCATGACCAGATCTATCTCTCCTGCTTTGCAGGCATAGTTTCTCTTGACCAGCTGCATCCCCCGGGTTTTGAGATAGCTCAAAGCCCGGTTTTCTGCAGAAAGCCCCTGTTTATTCTGAAGTTTTAATTGCCAGAACATCGGCTTTATCTTGTGCTGGGATGGGCAGGGGTTTCAGTCGACCACCTCGGAAGACCTGCCAGGAAAGTTCTCTTTCCACCTGGTGTTTGCTGTTAATGCTGAGCAGGCCTGTTAGCCCTTTCAGGCGACTACCGGGCAGGTTGGCAAGTTGTTGCAGACGGGGGGACAGCTTAAAAACGTCGGCACCCATGGCATAAAGGCTGCCATACAGGCCTCTTGAGTTGCTCCAGGTGGCGCGAATATTGGACTCAAGACTGCCTTTCTGGTCAGGCAGGTACCAGGTCATCAAGGGGATTCTCAGGTTGTCCAGATCCTGATCCCTGCTGGGATCGACTTTACCAGAGTATGCACTGGAAGTGGCATAAATAGGGAGCTTGCCAGCGTACTGGTAAGAAAGGGCAGGTTTGAGCTGGCGGGCTTCCTTGGCATTGGAGGGCATGTAGATCATGTCGACATCACGTCTTCTTTGGGGTGCAAAGCCGAGCGGCTCCCTCAGCACCCGGCTCAGCTCCCTGGCTCGTTTCTGACTGTCGTCAACCAGCAGAGCCTTACCCGCCAGTTGGCTGAATTCGGTTCTCTCGTTGAATTCAGAAACACCGGCCACCTCGCCACCGAGTTTTGTCCATTCGCTGACAAAACTGTTGGTTGCCCTGTCACCCCATGACGTTTCCGGACGCAGTATCAATACCCGACGATGACCGTCCAGTATACCCCTGCGGGCTACGGCTCTGGCTTCATCTTCAGTGGATAGGCCGTACTCGAAGAAGTTGTCGTTTTGAGCTGGCTGGCTGCCATTGTCTTCCTCATTATCTGCCAGCGTATTCAGCGCGAGGACGGTAACGCCTTCAGGTGTGTTTTCTTTTAACAGGCCCACGTTAATTTTATCAAGGGGGCCGATGATCAATGTGATGCCCTTGCTTTTAGCTTCGTTAGCCAGTTCGACAACGTCTTTGCCGTGGGTGTCTATTATGCTCACTTCGGGCAGGGGCTTTTGGGCATCAGACAAGTTCTGGTAGTAAGCGGCGAGGAAGCCGTCTCGAATGGCTCGACCCGCAGAGGCCAGAGGGCCGCTGACCGGAAGAAGAAGCGCCATTTTGTCGGGTTGTTGAGTGCTGGCTATCTGAAGCGCGGCGATGTCTTTTGGTAAATAGGCTGTTGCCGGATGCTCCGGCCAGCGAGTGCGCCAGCTGGTCAGGTCAGCGAGTTGTTGCTCCAGTGATTTGCCAGGGCGATAAACCAGAGCGATTTGCAGCCAACCTTTCATGGCCTGATTGTTGGTTTCGCTGGCCAGGTCGGTCAGGCGTTCCTTTGGTGCATTAAGCAGAGTTTCCCAAAAGGCGTCGCGGTCTTCAGGCTGTTGGTCGAGCCTGCTGATGTCAGACAGCATGCTCCATTCATCGAGGGCAGCAGCGTATTCTCGGTAGCGATTGTAGGCTCTGGCTTTGAGAGTATGGCTTTGATCCTGAAGCTGGATGTTGCTGCTGTTAATGACGGAGGCACGATCCAGCCAGAAGAAAACTTCCCGGTTCTGTCCCATTTGCTCAGCAATGCGGGCTCTTGCCAGTGCCATTTCTGCCTTCAGAGGTTCAGGCAGTTCGTCGTAATTCAGGCTGTCCAGAATCGCTTGTGCCCTGACTGTCTGGTCATCGGTCAGCTGTCTGGCAGCCTGGATTTTGAGTCTGGCGCTTTCTGGAAATGAGCTGCGTTTCGCTCGTTCCAGCAGTTGATCTGCTGCTTCTTCCGGGGTGAGTTCATAGGCGGGTGAAGGCAGTTCAACCACTTTGCTGGGCTGTGTTGAGCATCCTGTCAGCACGGCGCTGATTAGCAGTGCGGTGATCAGGATACGCTTGGAAAAGCCCTGGCGCATAAAGAGGCCCTGGCGCATAGAAAAGTTCTGGCTCATAAAAATCGGAGTCGACCGAACTGTTGTTGATCTGTGCATTCTACCCCAACATAGCCTGTGCGTCAGCCTGATGGGAAAGAGTAGAGGGATTCGGTTGTGAAGTATTTTGTCAATGGCTCTTTGAAGAGGGTACACTTCCGGCCGTTTGACTTTTAATTTTCCCGACTATGAACAGCCTTCATAGTGGAACAACTGGCTGGCAGGATATGTCTGAAAGTACCCTTTTTATTGTTTCAACCCCCATTGGTCATCTTGATGATATGACGCCGAGAGCCATTGAAGTATTGAAGCAGGTGTCAGTGATTGCCGCAGAAGATACCCGTCACAGTCGGAAGCTGCTTAATCACTTTGGGATTGAGACTCCCATGGTTCCCTGCCATGAGCACAATGAAAAGCATCAGGCGGAGGTGTTATTGGCCCGATTGCAGCAGGGCGACTCCGTGGCCCTGATCAGTGACGCCGGAACGCCCCTGATTTCAGATCCGGGTTTTGTGCTGGTGCGAAGAGTCAGGGAGCAGGGGATTAAAGTGGTGCCTGTTCCCGGTGCCTGTGCGCTGGTGGCGGCTCTGTCGGTCAGTGGCCTGCCAACAGACAGGTTCTATTTTGAAGGCTTTTTACCCGCCAAATCCTCTGGCAGAAAGAAAAGGTTGGAAGCGTTGGGTTCGATGACTCATACCTGGGCTGTCTATGAATCCACGCACCGAATTCTGGACAGCCTTGCCGATTTTCGGGAAGTGTTGGGCGGAGATCGATATATCGTGCTGGCCAGAGAGATGACCAAAACCTTTGAGACGGTGCTTGCAGGCAAGGTGGCCGTGGTGGAAAAAATCTTACAGGAAGACGCTAATCAGTGTCGCGGCGAGTTTGTGGTTCTGGTTGAAGGGGCTGAAGAGCAGAAGGAAGAGGCGGTTGATCCTGAAACCGTTAAATTACTGCAACGGCTGTTGCAGGAGTTACCCGCTAAAAAAGCCGCCGCAGTGATCGCTGATGTGTCCGGCTATCGTAAGAAGCAGCTTTATGAGTTGTCGCTGACGATGAAGTAAGTGATTTCATAGGATCAACAAGATCGCCAGAGTTATTATGACCCCCAACCCTGAAATCGCTATGGGTTTAAGCGCCGGTGAAATAGAAGCCACAGGAGCACTGATAGAAGCCACAGGAGCACTGGAGGCGGCGTCGTAGTTCCTATCAGTAATACAGGGTGTAGGGATTATTGAGCAGTTTTCTGATTCAAAGAAGAACTGACCTACGAGGTTGGCCAGTCCACTGCAGGCGGTGGCAGTGGAGTTATTGATGGCTGCCCAGGTATTAACGATCTGGTTGATGCTATAAGGAGTGGTTGCTGGCATAACAATAGATGAGTTTGTTGGTTCTTCACACTCAGCTCCCAGTGGTAATGGATTAACGGCTTTCAGGCCGAAGAGTTGTGGCAGTTGCTTCCATGGACTGACGGCCTGCAGGTGGTTACAGGCCAGAGCCAGTTGCAGGGAAGCATTGACGATGATAGCGTCTGCTGTTACCTGGATCTGATTGCCTGCCAGATTAAAGAGAGGAGGTTCGACGTCGGTATCATTGTGACCTAAAAAAGCGAGCCCCCCCTGCAGTGGATATCCTCCCATAACGAGAACAAGATAGGTAACTCCAGCATTAGATGCCTTGATTATGTTTCTGAAGACATCGAGACGGGTTCCGGGTCCAAGAATAAATTCACCTGCTTCTGCCATTTTCCCGAGAAATGTGTTGCCAATAATAGCGAGCCTCCGAAACTGGTTCTTAATGGCAGGGAGACTGATATGTATCCCTAAGCTGGGAGTAAGCTCACCACCCACAAGCATTGGGATAGCCTTACCTATGACGGTATTGTTAGTGAACAGTAGACCCGGGCCGGTACGTGTCTCATTGTTTGATGCATCCAGCGGTTTTTTGCAATTAAGGTCAACCGCAGTCCAATAAGGAATGCGGAATATGTTGTTCTCTATAACCAGTCTTCGGTTATAGCATTCTGCTAAAACAATGGCGGTAACGGGGATTAGGCCCTTAGGTTCAAATGGCAGGAAAGTAACGTGACTTATATGACAGTCTTTTGTTTCCCCAAACTGGAAATGGTCAGGGGTTCCAACCCTGACCATTTGTTCTTTTGGATAAGATTGTTGGACCGAGATGACGATTTCAAAACCGTCATCAGCAGCCCCGATAATGAGCTGGCCGTTCTTCAAAACGATTTCATTGCCAATAAGGTAGTTAACCGGGGTTTTACCCGTCACAGAGTCAGCGACTAGAGGAGGCGTCGTCACTGAGGGTACCGTGTTGGAGGAGAGCAGTATCACGGTGTTTTCAGCCATCCCATTGATCAACTGGGCTATATCTTCTGCTGGGTCGGCACTGAGAACAACACAATCCCGCCCGTAAATAAGGCCGTTGTACTGGTTTAGTCGTTGCTGAACCCCTGTCGTGTTTCCTGAAAGAGTGTCGCACGGTACCGTTGCAGGGGGCGGTGTGCCAGGCTGAGTCGTTTGAGCATGCAGGCTCAGAGCCTGTAACAGGAGTAAAGGAGCGAATAACCGGGTCAGATGATTTTGCAATTTGGTCATGTCTAGAGCTCTCGGAATAATTTCTCAGGTTCTGAGAGAGTGTGGCAAAACCTCGCAAGTTAAGCATATCACCTGCTTAGTCGCCTCTCTGGTTTGGAAATCTTCGTGGTAGATTAGCTCTATGTAATCCAATCCGGTGAATTTATGCCTTGAAGTTTGCTCAGGTTTTCAGTTTAAGCCAAGGGTTACGAGCTATACTTGGTCATCGCTTCTATCGTGTCTCCTACGCTTTTGTCGGGGCGGGAGTGTATTTTGATGAAAACTAAACAATGCTCGTTAAAAAAACGAATTGGTAACGTTATTTTTTGTTTTCTCTTCATCATTAATTTTTCCAAATACCCTGTTTTTGCTGAAGAAAATACTGAAGACAATGCTGATAACTTACCCTATCAACCGTCTGTGATAAGGTGTCCGAGGGCTAACGAGACGTACTATTTTCATTGCGGGGAAAGGGGGATATACAATTGTAGTGGAATTGTATCACCAGAAGGGAGTGCAGGTATTGAGGTCAATGGGACCTGCGTTAACCCTGAGTCAAAAGAGCAATGTACATTCTACTCTTCGTGCGTTTTTAATTCTGATGAAATGGATTATGACGGAAAGCTCGATTTTATTACATGCAAATCTTGTTCAGCCCAGTATAAGTGGTCTAATTCGTCGTTGACCGGCGGCAAATTTGTGATTTGCAGACCTAAAGGCTGTATGCCTGGTTGTAGAGGTAAACCTGGCCCAAAACATTCGGGTAAACATCCTGCAGGCTCCATCGTAGAAGGGATAATTGGAGAAGTTACCGCTTTTGCTTTGATGGGTGCAATTGCTTCAGTGTGCTACCTGGTTTACAAACGTCGCCACAGGGCAGCTTATCAGAATTTGTAGTTCAGCAGCCCTGCCATACATACGATATGCGTCGTGCAGCCCCTGAATCGCCAAATGGCATCCAAACCCTGTTCGTCCTGAGCAACCAAACCCCGTTCATCCTGAGCGGAGTCGAAGGATGTGGACTCCGAACCAACAATAAAGATCGTGCCAACCACCCTTCGACTCCGCTAAGGGTGAACGGAGTCTGGGAGCCATTGATAGAGGGAGCCCGTCAATTACATTGAAATCGTGTACTAGGCAACCACCGAGCCCTGTGTGTTTTCGTTGTGGTTAACTGCTCCATCAGCAGAGTTCACGTTTTGAGTCGACGAAGTCAGGGCACACTCAATGCGTTTTTCAGTGTTAGCATCAAACAAATGAACATGCTTTGGTTTGATCGCCAGACCGAGTTTGTCGCCTATTTGAACCGGCGTGTGTCCTTCAACACGAACGACTAACTTCTGAGATTCGCTACCCTCTGTGCAGCAATAAAGCAGCAAGTCGGCACCCAGGGATTCAATCAATTCCACTTCTACCTGCAACCATGGGTTATCTTCGCTGATTTCTAAATGCTCTGGACGAAGTCCCAGTTTTACCTTGCCCAGGTCCAGCTTCGCCGTGGAGGTAGGCAGCAGAGCGCCGTCTATTGCAATGCCGTTGGTCGTTACATCACCGTTCAGGATATTCATCGAGGGTGAACCAATAAACGTCGCAACAAACAAAGATGCAGGGTTGTCGTATATCTCCAGCGGCGTACCAACCTGTTCCACGTTACCTTTGTTGAGCACTACCAGCTTGTCTGCCAGGGTCATCGCCTCAACCTGATCGTGGGTTACGTAGATGGATGTGGTCCCCAGGCGGCGCTGAAGTTTCTTGATCTCCAGACGCATCTGAACCCGCAGTTTGGCATCCAGGTTGGACAGCGGCTCGTCAAATAGAAACACTTTGGGTTCACGCACGATAGCACGGCCCATGGCGACACGTTGACGTTGTCCACCGGACAGTTGACCCGGTTTGCGGTCGAGGAGATGATCCAGCTCCAGCATCTTTGCGGCTTCATGAACCAAACGATCGATGTCAGCTTTGGGGGTTTTGCGGTTGCGCAGACCGTAAGCCATATTGTTGTAAATCGTCATGTGCGGGTACAGGGCGTAGTTCTGGAAGACCATCGCGATATCACGCTCACTGGGTTCCAGATCGTTAACCCGGGTGGTGTCGATTTTCAGCTCACCCGAACTGATCTCCTCCAGGCCTGCAATCATCCGAAGCAGGGTGGATTTACCGCAGCCGCTGGGGCCTACCAGCACGACCATTTCACCGTCGCAGATATCAAGGTTCAGTTTTTGGATCGCCTGGTAGCCGTTCGGATAACATTTAGCGATATTTGAAAGAGTTAATGTGGACATTTATTTCTCCGAATCTACCAGACCTTTCACAAAGGCTTTTTGCATGGCAATAACCACAAGGACAGGTGGCAGCATTGCGATAATGGTGGTGGCCATGATTTTGTTCCATTCCACTACGCCATCCGTGACACTCAGCATTTGTTTAATGCCCATAACGATGGTGTAGTACTCTGCGTCGGTGGTGATCAGCAGTGGCCATAGATATTGGTTCCAACCATAAATGAAGGTAATCACGAACAGGGCAGCGATGTTAGTGCGGGACAGTGGCAACAGGATATCGAAGAAGAACTTGATCGGTCCTGCGCCATCAATTCGTGCGGCTTCTACCAACTCATTGGGCACCGTCAGAAAGAACTGGCGGAACAGGAAAGTCGCCGTGGCACTGGCAATCAGCGGGATGGTTAAGCCGTAGAACGAGTTGAGCATATTGAGGTCAGTGACCACCTCAAACGTCGGCATGATCCGTACTTCAACGGGCAGCATCAGCGTAAAGAAGATCATCCAGAACGCCAGCATCCGACCCGGAAAACGGAAGAATACCACGGCATAAGCGGACATAAGAGAGATGGTCAGCTTACCGATGGTAATGCACATCGCCATAATAAAAGAGTTGAGTAACATGCTGCCAATGGGCAGGGCATTCATGGGCAAGGCATAGTTACTATCAGTACTGTTGCTCAGCAAGTCGCGAAAAACACTAAAGCCCAGGTCCCCAAACCAAAGGGGGGTGCCGGTGGCGAATGCGCTGTTTTCGTGAGTGGTTGCAACGATCGCAATCCAGACCGGAATCGCAATAGAGACAATGCCAAGAATCAAAATGACATGGCAAAACAGATTAAAAAGCGGTCTTCTTTCAACCATTAGTACGCCACCTTCTTCTCAACATACTTAAACTGTATAACGGTCAGGGAAGCGACCAGGATCATCAGAATGACCGACTGTGCGGCTGATGAGCCCAAATCCAAGCCAATAAAGCCATCGTTGTAGACTTTGTAAACCAGCGTCGAAGTGCTGTTGCTCGGACCGCCCTGGGTCATCGCATGGATGATGGCAAAGGTATCAAAGAACGCATACACAAAGTTCACCACCAGCAGGAAGAAACTGGTGGGCGAAATCAGTGGGAAGCTGATGGTGATAAAGCGTTTTATGGGACCACTGCCGTCAATTGCTGCCGCTTCGTGCAGGGATTTTGGCACCGACTGAAGCGCCGCAAGGAAGAACAGGAAGTTATAGCTGATTTGCTTCCACGTCGAGGTGATCACCACCATCCACATCGCATGGCTGCCATTGAGGGTGGGATTCCAGTCAACGCCAAACAGGTTCAGGATTTCGGCGATGACACCGATGGTTGGATCAAACAGGAACAGCCATAATGAGCCAGCCACAGCCGGGGCAACGGCATAAGGCCAAATCAGGAAGGTGCGATAGGTGGTGGCACCACGGGTGATTTGCTCGGCAAAGGCGGAGAGCACCAATGCGCTGACCAGTGCGAGTACGGCAACACTGATGCTGAATTGCAGCGTGGTCAGCAATGAATCCAGATAAAGTGGGTCCTGAAAGAGCCTTATAAAATTCTCCAGGCCGACAAACTGACGGCTCATGCCGAAGGCATCTTCCAGTTGTGAAGATTGGAAAACGGCTTGTCCTGCCGGCCAGATGAAGAACACCAGGGTGATCACCAGCTGAGGCGCGATGAGCGCAACCGGAAGCCATTTGTGCTTAAAAACAACGGGTGAAGACATTCAAATACCAAAATCAAGCAGGGTGTGTGAACGAGTTCCCCACCGGATGAGGGTGGGGAAAATGCGTATCTGAGAAAAAAGTGAGAAAAAACTCAGCGCATCAAAGCTCGCTATTTCTGCGTGCGTTCAAAGCGGCGCAGTTGCTCACCACCACGACGAACAGCATTGTCCAGGGCTTCCTGGGCGGTGGCATCACCCGCCCATACCGCTTCCAGCTCTTCGTTGATAATGTCACGGATTTGCAGGAAGTTACCGAAGCGAATACCTTTTGAGTTCACCGTTGGCTCGGTAGAGGTCATTTGCAGAACCGCTACGTCGGTGCCCGGATGCTTCTCGTAGAAGCCTTGCTTTTTCGTCAGCTCGTAAGCGGCTTTGGTGATGGGCAGGTAGCCTGTGAACTGGTGCCAGTCGGCCTGAACTTCCGGACTTGACAGATAGCTGAAGAACTTGGCTACACCTTTGTACTCTTCACTTGAGTGGCCACGAAGCACCCAAAGCGAGGCACCACCAATAATGGTGTTTTGTGGTTTGGCAACCAGCTCCGAATTGTAAGGCAATTGGGCAACGCCGACATCAACGTCTTTCATGTTCTCCTGAATGCCCGCAAGACTGGCTGAAGAGCCCATGGTCATTGCACATTGCTGGGTGTAGAACAGCGGCATACCTTCATCTTGGCGACCGCCGTATTTAAAGAGGCCTTCTTTCGACCACTGACCCATTCGATCGATATGGTTAACGAACCTTGAGTCGTTGAACTTCAGTTCCGCATCAAGCCCCGCAAAGCCGTTGTTCCTGGTGCCTACCGGAATGTTATTACGTGCGCCGAAGTTCTCGATCTGGGTCCATGACTGCCATGTTGTACTAAAACCACAGGTTGCACCAGAGGCCAGTAGCTTGCGAGAGACTGCTTCCATCTCTTTCCAGGTCTTGGGTGGTTGCTTTACACCGGCCTTGGCAAACATGTCTTTGTTGTAATAAAGCACGGGCGTTGAACTGTTGAATGGCAGAGAAAGCATCTTGCCTTCGTTAGTGGTGTAGTAGCCGGTGACAGCGGAAAGGTAATCATCCGGGTTAAAAGGCTCTTTAGTGTCCGCCATCAATTGGTGAACCGGGTAAATCGCCTGTTTCGCGCCCATCATGGTGGCGGTGCCAACTTCGAATACCTGCACAATTTCTGGCTGTTCTTTTGCCCGGAAGGCGGCGATGGCGCCGGTCATGGTTTCTGCATAGCTGCCTTTGAAGACAGGCTTAATTTCATACTCTGACTGGCTGGCGTTAAAGTCTGCGGCAATCTCATTGACTTTGGTGCCCAGCGCACCGCCCATGGCGTGCCACCACTCAATCTCTGTTTTGGCTTGTGCCTGCGTGCTGATCAGTGCCGCTGCAACGGCGAGGCCAGCGAGGGGTTTAATGGCCATAAGTAATGATTCCTTTTACAGAGTGAATAGAAAAGTGAACAGTAAATAATCAAGATGACATTTTGGTTGCAGAAATATGACACTGGTTGGTTACAGAAATATGACAATGCCATCCGGTTGATATTTTGTTGATGTTTTAAGAGTGCGAAATGAATGAATTGCAGTGAAGGAAATCATTCGGTAGTATTCGCCGCCTCGAGTTGGCCGGGCAGTCGCTGTCAGATGCTGTTTTCAGTAGCTGGTGGAGGAAAGTCCGGGCTCCAGAGGGTAAGGCGCCAGGTAACGCCTGGGGGGCGAAAGCCTACGGAAAGTGCAGCAGAGAGCAGACCGCCTAAGTCGCCATCCGGTGACCGGTAAGGGTGAAAGGGTGCGGTAAGAGCGCACCGCATGGCTGGCAACAGTTCATGGCATGGTAAACCCCGCCTGGAGCAAGACCAAATAGGAATCCTGAGGTGTGACCCGCACTGGATTCGGGTAGGTTGCTTGAGGTGTCTGGTGACAGACATCCCAGATGAATGATTGCCCAGACCTGTTGACAGGTTGGACAGAACCCGGCTTACAGGCCAGCTCGAGACTTTCTTTTTCTTCCTCTTTCTATTCCCGGAACCACAGCAGCCTTTTTTGTCATAGTTGGGGTTGTGTCCATCAGAGTCGGCCGTTGTCTAAAATTTTTACAATTTTTTCAGGCGGCTTTTATGCTTCATGGGCTTAAACAATTCTTCTCTCCAAGCTGCTCATTTTTATGCACTTTTTTGATGCAGGGCACTGGTTATCGGCTTTCCGGATAAGTCAATTCTTTGACTCGTCAGACAGATTCTGACCTTGACGTGGGTTTTTCAGGTTCCTATAGTGTGCTTCAGTGGAGTAAAGTGGATAAATGTGGAGTTTAATGAGCATGATGTGGGGATGAAGGGTGTCGGTGAACACTTTTTCTCTTCGGATTGCAGCCTGCCATTCTGTCTGATTTGACTTGGGGGAATCGGTTTGTTTCGAGGGGTTAATGCCATCAACCTCGATGCCAAGGGGCGTCTTGCAGTACCTACCCGTTATCGGCAGGTATTGAAGGATCGTTGTGAAGGCAGCTTGGTGGCAACCATCGATACCGACGAGCCCTGCCTATTGATTTATCCGCAGGATGAGTGGGAGTCCATTCAGGCAAAGATTGAAGCCCTGCCCAGTTTTCATCCGATGACACGCCGAATACAAAGACTTCTTATCGGACACGCCACCGACATTGATATGGACGGCAGTGGCCGAGTTTTAGTACCTCCCTTGCTCAGGGATTATGCAGGCCTGAATAAACGCTGCATTCTGCTGGGGCAGGGCAAAAAGTTTGAACTCTGGGATGAAGCCTGCTGGAACCAGCGGCGAGACGATTATCTTCAAGAGGCCAGTGAATCCACTGAAGTGCCGGTTGAGCTCCAGTCTTTGTCCCTGTAATGGGTATACGCCCGGGCACGATAGATGACATTGCAAGAGCAATCAGATCAGCACATTACCGTGCTGTTAAAGGAAGCGGTTGAAGCGTTGGTGACAGACCCGGACGGTCTCTATGTTGACGGAACATTTGGCCGGGGCGGACACAGTCGTGCAGTTCTGGAAATGCTGTCTGACAAAGGCAGGCTGATAGGGATTGATAAAGATCCGAGGGCGATTGCCGCAGCACAGGAGCTGGCCGGAATGGATAGCCGTTTTTCCATATACCACGGCTCTTTTACAGAGTTGGAAGAGGCTCTTACGGGTCAGCAGGTGGATGGGGTTTTGTTGGATCTGGGGGTTTCTTCACCTCAGCTTGACAACGCTGAGCGGGGCTTTAGTTTTATGCAGGATGGCCCGCTGGATATGCGGATGAACACTACCGGGGGAGAAAGTGCGGCAGACTGGATTAATCGAGCCGAAGAGCAGGAAATCAGCAAGGTGATCTGGGAGTTCGGCGAAGATCGCTTTTCGCGCAGAATTGCCAGGGCTATTGTCAGGGAACGAGAAGCAGAGCCTGTTACGACGACGAAGCGGCTGGCGGCCATTATCGCCTCAGCCAGTCCTTCCAGAGAGAAGGGCAAGCATCCGGCTACCCGTGCGTTTCAGGCCATTCGTATCCATGTCAATCGCGAACTGGACGATCTGGTGGATGGCCTGGATATCGCATTGGAGGTGCTCAAACCGGGTGGGCGTCTGGTGGTGATCAGTTTTCATTCACTGGAAGACCGGATCGCCAAAAGGTTTATCAGAAAACAGGCCAAAGGCGATGAGCTGCCGCGCTGGATGCCAGTGACGGAAGACCAGTTGAATAAAAGAATGCGGCCCATTGGTAAAGCGATCAAGCCGGGTGAACAAGAGGTTAAAGCCAATCCAAGAGCGAGGAGTGCCGTTATGCGAATTGCCGAGAAGCTGAGCTGATAAGGCTGAAAAAATGGATAAAGAACCACTGTTGGCGTTGTTTCAGAAGTCTAATTTAGTCACTGCTCTGTTGCTGGTCAGTGTTCTTGTGTCCGGCATTGCAGTGAGTTTTGTCGGGCATGAAAACAGGCGGCTTCATAATGAGCTTCAACAGGCGTTCGAGCACAGGAATATGGCCCAGGTTGAATGGGGTAAGTTGCTTTTGGAGCAAAGCTCCCTGACCAATCCGGTGCGAGTGGAAAAAATGGCAAGGGATGAGTTGGACATGGAAGTGCCTGAGGCTGGACGTATAAAAATGGTGGGGCCGTGAAAACTTCAGCAAGGCCAGCCAGTGCCAGCAGAAAAAAACCGACTGGCGAGAAGGCGGTTATGCCCTACCGCTGGAGAGTCAAGCTTTTGCAGCTGTTGTTTATCACAGTTGGGCTGGTGATTTGTTATCGCCTTGTTGATCTTCAGGTGTTGAATCACCATTTTCTTCAGAACGAAGGTGATAAACGTTCTGTCCGCCACGAGTCCATACCGGCTCACCGTGGAGTCATATTTGACCGAAACGGAAAAATTCTGGCGGTCAGTGCGCCAGTGATGACCGTCTGGGCTGATCCTCAGGATCTGGTTAAGGCTCCGGGGCGGTGGAGTGAATTGGCCTTCGCCCTGAAGCTGGAAAAAAGCTGGTTGGCAAACAAGGTAGAAAAGAACGCGGCCAAAGAGTTTATCTACCTCAAGCGTCAGATGACACCGGAGCAGGGTGAAAAAGTCAAAGCGTTGAAGGTGCCGGGCGTGCATATCCTTGACGAGCAGCGACGCTATTACCCCATGGGAGAGGTGACGGCACATCTGGTGGGTATTACCGGGATTGACGACAAAGGCCAGGAAGGGTTGGAGCTGGGATACGATCACTGGTTGACCGGTACCGAGGGCGCTCGCAGGGTGCTGAAAGATCGCCGGGGTCATCTTGCCAGAGAGGCAGAATTGGTAGAAAGCGCCCAACCCGGAAAGGAGTTGATGCTCAGTATTGATTCCAGACTCCAGTACATGGCTTATCGAGAGTTGAAGAGCGCCGTAGAAAAGGCCAGGGCCAAAGCGGGTTCGCTGGTGATGATGGATGTCCAGACAGGAGAAGTTCTGGCCATGGTTAACCAGCCATCCTATAACCCGAATAACCGAACCGGGTTACAGCCTTTTCGGATGAGAAACCGGGTTATGACCGATCTGCTTGAGCCGGGGTCAACCATTAAACCTTTTACTGTGGCTGCTGCCCTGGAGTCTGGAGAGTATGACCGCTATACCCAGATCGAAACCGGTTTGGGGTATCTGCGTGTTGGGCGAAACGCCGTTCGGGATGTCCTGGGTTTTGGCACCATTGATGTCGAAACGGTTTTAACCAAGTCCAGCAATATCGGTGTCGCGAAGATGGCGCTGGATATTGGTGTTGATAAAGTGGTTGATCTATTGCGCCGGGTAGGTATTGGACAAAGCCCCGGAACCGGCTTTCCCGGGGAAAGGGCAGGCTTTCTACCCTACCGGGATCGCTGGAGTGATATTGAGGTGGCTACCCTGTCTTTCGGTTACGGGTTGACTTTGACACCGTTGCAGTTAGCACAGGCTTATTCTGTGCTGGGCTCTGGCGGCATACTCCGGCCAGTTTCTTTGATTAAGCGTGATGTCGCTCCTGATGGTATCAGGGTCATGGATGAAGAGGTGGCTCATAAAGTGGTGTCCATGTTAGGCAAAGTCGTCGAAAAAGGTGGCACAGGCTCCCGTGGTGCAGTGAAGTCTTATGATGTAGGAGGCAAAACGGGAACGGTTAAGAAGGTGGGGAGCAGTGGCTACCTGGAAGATCGTTATGTCAGCTTGTTCGCCGGTATTGCACCGGTAGAAAATCCACGCATTGTCACGGTGGTGATCATTGATGATCCGGCAGGAAAAGATTACTACGGCGGTGTGATCGCTGGCCCGGTATTTTCCAGTGTCACGGGTCAGGCTTTGCGGATGCTGGGTGTCAGACCCAGTGAGGACCCAATACTGACCGCCAAAAGACCTGGTCTGGAGCAGACTGGAGAGACAAAATTGAAACAGGATGGAACATGACCTCGTCGCCAATGACGTCTTTAAATGAAGTGCTGGCGGAGCTGAATCAAGCGCCGCTGGATAAAGATATAATGCTCACAGGATTGGCTCTCGACAGTCGCAGGCTGCTCGGGGGCGAGTTGTTTCTGGCTGTGCCGGGTCTGAGTTCTGACGGTCGCAAGTTTATTGATGCAGCTCTGGACGCGGGTGCCTCGGCAGTGCTCGCTGATTCAGGCCGGGAGTCACCTTCTGAAACGGAATTTCTGGCTGGCAAGCCTGTTATTTTTATCGAAAATTTAAAAGCGCATATTAGCTATCTTGCCGATCGATTTTATCGACAGCCATCTTCAAAGCTGAAACTGATTGGGGTGACCGGAACCAATGGCAAAACCTCAGCCTGCTGGTTTGCTGCGCAGTTACTTTCTCTTATGGGTAAGCCTTGTGCTGTGATGGGAACCCTGGGTAAAGGGGTTCCTCCAGAGCTGGAGCCTTGCCTGAATACCACATCAGACCCTGTGTCGATACAGAGCTTTATGGCTGAGCTGGTGGCAGGAGATGTGTCTGCTATGGCGATGGAGGTTTCTTCCCATGGTTTGCATCAGGGGCGGGCAGATCAGTTAACGTTTGAAGTAGGCGTTTTCACGAATATCAGTCGTGACCATCTTGATTATCATAAGACAATGGACGACTATGCCAAAGCCAAGGCTCTGCTCTTTGCCGATGGTCGTGCCAAAAAAGCGGTGATTAACCTGGATGATGACTACAGCGAACTGATGCTGTCCAGTTGCGCCAGTGATACTGAAGTGTTTACTTTCTCTCTGACCTCGGATAAAGCCGATATTACCGCTCAGAATATTCTCCTGGATGGGGAAGGCGTTAAGGCTGATCTGGATACGCCCTGGGGTAAAGGCCTGCTGAAAACGTCTCAGCTGGGCCGTTTCAGCCTTGAAAACCTTTTGGCGGTTATCGGGGCTGTGTGTTGTCAGGACTATTCTCTGGAGCGGGTGCTTGAAAAGCTACCACAACTGAGCACTGTGCCGGGCAGAATGCAACGGTTCGGTGGTGGTCACAAGCCAGTGGTTGTGGTGGATTATGCTCATACTCCCGATGCTCTGACGAGTGTCCTGAAAGCATTGAGAGAGCACGGCGCTGCAAAATTAATCTGTGTTTTTGGTTGTGGTGGTGATCGTGATCGGGGCAAGAGGCCGCTTATGGCCCGCGCTGCCATCAAGGGCGCAGATGAAGTGGTGGTGACCAGCGATAACCCCAGAAGCGAAGATCCTGAAGCCATCATCAGAGATACCTTGGCAGGGCTTGATCACGCCAGTATACCTGTGACCTCTGTCACTCATCGTGCCGATGCTATTTGTCAGGCTGTCTGCAAGGCTGCTGCTGGCGATATGGTTGTGATCGCCGGCAAAGGGCACGAGGATTATCAGGAGATCAATGGCGTCAGGCATTATTTTGATGACCGTGAAGAGGCCAGAAAAGCCTTGGATCTCTGGCAGCCGTCAGTAACTTCAGTCAGCGAGGGGGTGGCATGATTCGTCCATTTACCCTTGCTGAGCTGACCCATGTGCTTCAGGGGACTCTTCTGGCGGGCAATTTTGATGATTTTGATGATTTTGATGATAGTGCCACCATAGATAGTGCCACCATAACCGGTATCAGTATTGATACCAGAACCCTGGAGCAAGGTAATCTTTTTGTTGCCATCAAGGGGCCCCGTTTTGATGGCCATGCCTATGCTGTCAAGGCTGAGTCTGCCGGTGCTATTGCCGTTGTGGTTCAGGAGTCTGTTGAGGGGCTGACCATTCCCCAGATTCAGGTTAAGGATACGGATAAAGCACTTGGGCGGCTGGGGCAGTTTAATCGTGAATGCTTTTATGAGCCAGTGGTGGCAGTGACGGGCACTTGTGGAAAAACATCGGTCAAAGAGATGCTGGCCGCTGTTTTCGAGCAGGCTGGCGAGGTTCTGGCCACCCGGGGGAATTTGAATAACGCCTATGGTGTGCCCCTGACGCTGTTCAGGCTGGCAGAAGATCATCGTCATGCGGTGATAGAGTTAGGCACCAGTTCTCCTGGTGAGATTGATTACATCACGCGTCTGACTGAGCCGGATGTTGCCATTATCACCAATGCTTCAGAGAATCATCTCAAGGATTTGTTAACGCTTGAGGGAGTGATTCATGAGAAGGGCTTTATTCTCGAGGGGCTCAAACAAAACGGTACTGCTGTACTGAATTTCGATGATCCCAGCTTTCAGCGCTGGCAAGAAAGAGCTCTGAAACAGTCTGGTCGAAAAGTGTTGTCCTTCAGCCTGAATAAGCGGGAAGCTGATGTGTTTGCCTCTGAAGTGTCTTCAGTGCCTGAAGGTATGACGTTCAGGTTGCATGTTGTTCAGGGTGATGTTGAAAAGCAGGCGAGCATCAATCTGTCCTTCTGGGGTAAGCATCAGGTTCAAAATGCCTGTTGCGCCGCCGCCGCAGCGACTGCCGTCGGTCTGGAACTGGACATTATTGCCAGAGGGCTGGAAAATGCCCGTCCTTATCAACAAAGAGGTACCCGTTACCCTCTGTCGAATGGTGTTCTGGTCATTGACGAGAGTTATAACGCCAGTCCGATTGCCACTCTGGCTGCCATAGATCAACTGGCAGACTGTGGGGGTAAAACCATTATGGTGTTGGGGGATATGCTGGATCTTGGTGGCGTGAGTGAAGCCCGGCATGTTGATGTGGGCGAGTATGCAGCAGTCAGAAGTATTGATTGTTTTGCTGCTTACGGTCAAGTGTCTATTGCTGCTGTTGAAGCGTTTAAAAATGAGCTTCATGGCGGTCAAGCACAGCACTTTTATGATAAAGAAGCGCTCTCGAACTGGGTAAGAACCCGGATACAGAGTTTCAGAGAGCAACAGGCGGATTGTCCCATCACGGTTCTTGTTAAGGGATCGAATGGAATGAATATGTTGGATGTAGTCAGATCCCTGACGGGATCAGAATATAAGGGAGAGCGCTGATAATGCTGCTCTGGCTTGCGGATTTTCTGTCGCAATACTATCACGGCTTTGCCGTTTTCAAATACCTTACACTCAGGGCTATCCTGGGTGTGCTTACGGCGCTGGGCATGGGGCTCTGGCTGGGACCTTATATGATTCGTCGGCTGAGCTATCACCAGATAGGGCAGTCAGTGCGTGATGATGGTCCGCAATCACACCTCAGCAAAGCTGGAACACCTACCATGGGTGGGGCTTTGATCCTGATTTGTATCGCGGTCAGTACGCTGTTATGGGCCAATCTGAGTAATCGTTATATCTGGGTGGTTTTACTGGTGACAGCGGTATTCGGGGTTGTTGGCTGGGTGGACGACTACCGTAAGGTAGTGGAAAAAAACTCAAGAGGGTTGCCTGCACGCTGGAAGTTTTTCTGGCAGTCGGTGGGTGGGCTGGGTGCGGCCGTTTTCCTCTACGCTACCGCTAAATCACCGGTTGAGACCAGCCTGATTGTGCCCTTCTTCAAACATGTCGTCATTGATCTTGGTCCCTTCTTTATTGTGCTGGCTTACCTGACCATTGTCGGTTGCAGTAATGCCGTCAATCTGACGGATGGCCTGGACGGGCTGGCGATCATGCCTACGGTGCTGGTGGCTTCTGCACTGGCTGTTTTTGCCTATGCCAGTGGCCATGCGAATTTTGCCCAGTATCTGTTTATTCCCTTTGTACCAGGCTCAGGGGAGTTGGTGGTTTTTTGTGCTGCTATAGGCGGCGCGGGTCTGGCGTTTCTCTGGTTTAATACCTACCCCGCCCAGGTCTTTATGGGGGATGTGGGTGCTCTGGCGCTTGGTGCAGCACTGGGTGTGCTGGCGGTTATTGTTCGTCAGGAAGTCGTACTGGTCATTATGGGCGGGGTTTTTGTGATGGAGACGGTGTCGGTAATTCTGCAGGTGGCTTCGTTCAAGCTCACCGGGCGCAGAATATTCCGTATGGCGCCACTGCATCATCATTTTGAATTAAAGGGTTGGCCTGAGCCCCGGGTGATTGTCCGTTTCTGGATTATTACCCTGATTCTGGTTCTGATTGGTCTTGCGTCACTGAAGATTCGTTAACGCAGTTTGCACGGGAAAAAATACGCGTGTCAGCATTGATAAGTTCAAATCGTACAAGAGTAGTCGTCGGTCTCGGCAAGACCGGGCTGTCCTGTGCGCGCTATCTTGCTGAAAGACAACGCTCGTTCAAAGTGATGGACACCCGGGAGAACCCTCCCGGCATTGATGAACTCAAAGCCATTTATCCGGATGTCCCTGTTCATCTGGGTGGCCTGAATCCGGAGTGGTTGAATGATGCGGATGAGCTGATTCTCAGTCCGGGTATTGCGCTGGCTACGCCTGAGATTGCTGAAGCTGTCGGTAAAGGTACCCAGGCGATTGGTGATGTCGAGCTGTTCTGCCGTGAGGTGGATAAACCCGTTGTTGCCATTACCGGCTCTAATGGCAAGAGTACGGTGACAACTCTGCTGGGAGAGATGGCAAAAGAGGCCGGTTTGAATGTTGCCGTCGGTGGTAATATTGGCACTCCAGCTCTTGAACTGCTGGAGAGGGAAAATGTTGACCTCTATATCCTGGAATTATCCAGCTTCCAGCTGGAAACCACTCATTCTTTACGCGCAGCTGCCGCGACAGTCCTGAATATCAGTCCTGACCACATGGATCGCTATGAGTCCATGATGGACTACCACAAGGCCAAGCAGCGTATATATCGTGGTTGTAAACATGCGGTTTACAACAAACAGGATGCCCTGACTGTGCCGCTTCTTCCTCAGACTGTACCAGCAACAGCGTTTACTTCCGCTAAGCCGGATTTGCACGACTATGGTCTGATTGAGGATAAAGAGGGGGTATGGCTTTGTAAGGGGGTTGAAAGGCTCCAGCAGGCGGCGGCCATGAAGTTACCGGGTCGTCACAATCAGTTGAATGCGTTGGCTGCCCTGGCTCTTGGTGAGTCAGTGGGCATCCCGATGACGCCTATGCTGGAGACCTTGAGACGCTTTACCGGCCTTGCTCACCGATGCCAGTGGGTGGCTGAAGAAAAGGGTGTGGTATGGATTAATGATTCCAAAGCCACCAATGTCGGTGCATCGGTTGCGGCCATCGAAGGTCTGGGTGAGACTCTTGCCGGAAAAATTGTTCTCATTGCCGGTGGCGATGGCAAGGGGGCGGATTTTAATCAGCTGAAACAGCCGTTACAAAAATATGGTCGGAAAGTTGTGCTGATAGGGCGTGACGCACCTGATATTGATGCTGCCGTCAGTGGTGTGATCCCGGTTCAATATGCCAAGGACCTGGCGGCGGCAATAGACCATGCCTGTGAGGTCAGTGAAAGTGGTGATGCTGTCCTGCTGGCTCCCGCCTGCGCCAGTTTTGATATGTTCAAGAGTTTTGAGCAGCGTGGCGATGTCTTTACGACTCTGGTCAGGGAGCGCCTTGTATGACGCTACACCAGAAGCTTCTCAGTGAAATAAGATCACCTTTTACCGGCCACCGTAGCAGTGCTCTTGACCTGCCACTGCTGGGAGCTGTGCTGGTGCTTATGGTAATAGGCCTGATTATGGTCAGCTCCGCCTCCATGGGAGTGGCGGGCAGTGATTACTCTGATCCATTTCACTTTCTGAACAGGCAGGCTTTCTTTGTTTTTGCTGGCCTGTTCCTGATGTGTGCCATGCTGGTGGTTCCGGTTAAAACGGTGGAGAAATACAGCTGGCTTTCTCTTTTTGGTGGTCTGGGTCTGCTGCTGGCTGTGCTGATTGTGGGTCGTGAGGTCAACGGCAGTGTTCGCTGGATTCCTTTGGGCCCTTTTAGCCTTCAGGCATCAGAAGCGGCTAAATTGATGATTGTCGTATATCTGGCAGCCTATCTGGTTCGTCGATTGGACGAAGTCAGAACTCAATGGACTGGCTTTCTCAAGCCAATGGCCATTCTTATTGTTTCGTCCGTACTGCTTTTGATGGAGCCAGATCTTGGCGCGCTTGTGGTATTGATGGGCGCTTCTATGGGTATGATCTTTCTGGCGGGTGCCAGACTCTGGCAGTTTATTATTCTGATCCTGCTGCTGGTGAGTTGTATTGCCGGCTTGATTGTTTTTGAGCCTTATCGCATGGCTCGTCTGGCTTCTTATATGGATCCCTGGGCCAATGCTTTTGGCAGTGGCTACCAGTTAACTCAGTCCCTGATTGCCTTTGGGCGGGGTGAATGGTTTGGTGAAGGGCTGGGTAACAGTCTGCAAAAGCTATTCTATTTACCGGAAGCTCATACCGATTTTGTCTTTGCCGTTCTGGCGGAAGAGTTTGGTGTTCTTGGGGCAGTCTTTGTCCTGACTTTGATTCTGTTTATTTCCTGGAGAGCTTTGCAAATCGGTTTCCGGGCAGAAGCCAAAAAATTACTGTTCCACGGCTATGTTGCTTATGGGGTTGGCTTGTTATATAGCAGTCAGGCGTTGATCAATATTGCGGTAAATACCGGATTACTGCCCACAAAAGGGTTGGCCTTGCCTCTGATCAGTTATGGAGGCAGCAGCCTGTTAATCAACTGCCTGGCTTTTGGATTATTGTTGCGAATTGATTATGAACGACGGCGGTTTAATGTCGAAAAAGATAACAAAAACAGGGAGGTGTCATGAGTGCTGCTGATAAACCTACTGTTTTAATTATGGCCGGTGGTACGGGTGGGCATATTTTTCCTGCACTGGCCACCGCCAGGGAACTTGAGCAGCGTGGCTACGCTGTTCGCTGGTTGGGTACGGCCAACAGTATGGAGGCCGAACTGGTACCGCGCCATGGTTTTGAAATCAGTTTTATCCCGGTTACCGGACTGAGGGGTAAAGGCTTGAGCTTTTTACTGAAAGCTCCCTTGAGACTGACTGTTTCACTGGTCCGGGCCTTGAAAGTGATTCGAAGCTGCAACCCTGTCTGTGTTCTGGGAATGGGTGGTTTTGTGACGGGTCCCGGCGGGATCGCATCCCGTTTGTTGGGTGTTCCGCTGGTGATTCACGAACAGAATGCCATTGCTGGTTTCACGAACAAGGTGTTATCCAGAATTGCCTGCAAAGTATTACTGGCTTTTCCCGGTGCTTTTGGTGCCATGACTGGCTCAATGAAGCGCTCCGGGAAACTTGTTTTGACGGGTAATCCGGTCAGAACAGATATTGCCGATCTGGATATTCCCTCGCCACTGAATGACCGAACTTTAAAGTTGCTGGTGGTCGGTGGCAGCAGGGGGGCTGTAGCCATCAACGAGCTGGTTCCAAAAGTGCTCACCCGGTTTAAAGGTTACATCGAGGTATGGCATCAAACTGGCGAGAATAATCTGGATGCGACCCGTGAGTCTTATCGTACTCTGGGTGTTGAGGGTCGGGTAGAGCCCTTTATTGAGGATATGGCCAGTGCTTATGAGTGGGCAGATCTGGTGATTTGCCGTGCGGGTGCCCTGACGGTTTCAGAGCTGGCAATGGCCCGCAGGGCCGCCATACTGGTGCCTTATCCCCATGCTGTTGATGATCATCAGACCGTCAATGGTCAGTACCTGGTCAACCAGGGCGCTGCCATGATGGTGCAGCAGAAAGATCTGAATGAAAACTGTCTGACGGACATGTTAGAGAATATTGTGGGCAATCCTGAGCAGCTGCTTGCCATGGCCGAGGCTGCGGGCAGTGTTGCCAAGCCTACGGCAGCTGAGGAAGTCGCTGATCATTGTCTGGAGGTGGCTCATGCTTGCTGATAAACCGATTTTTCCTGTGGCTCCTATACCAGAAATGCGTCGTATAAAACGCATTCATTTCGTTGGCATAGGTGGTTCAGGCATGTGCGGTATCGCTGAAGTGCTGAAGAACCAGGGCTACCAGATCTCAGGGTCAGACATCAGGCGCTCACCGGTAACCCAGCGTCTGGAAGATCAGGGGATTACTGTCTTCATTGGCCATAAATCCGGTAATGTCGAAGGGGCGGATGTAGTGGTCACTTCAACGGCAGTTGCTTCGGAAAATCCAGAAGTGGTTGCAGCGAGAGAGCAGCGTGTACCGGTGGTTCCCAGGGCAGAGATGCTGGCCGAACTGATGCGTTACCGTCATGGTATTGCTGTGGCAGGTACGCACGGCAAGACAACGACAACCAGTCTGCTGGCTTCGGTGTTGGGTCATGGTGGCCTGGACCCTACTTTTGTCATTGGTGGTCGCCTGAACTCTGCCGGTACCAATGCCAAGCTCGGAGGCAGTCGTTACCTCGTGGCAGAAGCGGATGAGTCAGACGCATCTTTTCTGCATCTGCAACCGATGGTTTCTATTGTGACCAACATTGATGCAGATCATATGGCGACCTATGAAGGGGACTTTGGCAAGCTGAAGAAAACCTTTGTGGATTTTCTCCATAACCTGCCATTTTATGGTCTGGCTGTGGTCTGTACAGACTGTCCTGTCGTGCAAGAACTGTTACCATCGATTAAACGACAGGTCATCACTTATGGTGAAAGTAAAGGGGCCGATTTCCGAGCGGTTAATATTCAGCAAAAAGGTATGAAGACCTGTTTTGAACTGGAGCGGAAATCTCACGACAATAAAAAGGTAGACAATAAAAAGGTAAAAGTTGAGCTGAATATTCCTGGTCGTCACAATGTTCTCAATGCCCTGGCTACTTTTATCGTCGCCTCGGATGAAGGTATGCCTGATGAAGTGATCTGTGAAGGGCTCAGGCAGTTCCAGGGCGTCGGCAGACGATTCCAGGTGCAGGGGGATTTTCAGGCTGAATCCGCCCGGGTAATGCTCGTTGATGATTATGGTCATCACCCGACAGAGGTGGCGGCAACGATCCAGGCTATCCGCGCCGGATGGCCAGACAAGAGACTGGTTATGGTGTATCAGCCACACCGCTATTCGAGAACCCGGGACCTTTATGAAGATTTTGTGGAGGTGCTGTCCCAGGTGGATGTCCTGCTTTTGATGGAAGTCTATCCGGCGGGAGAGGAACCCATTCCAGGTGCTGATACACGAAGCCTCTGTCGAAGCATTCGTCAGAGAGGTCAGCTGGAGCCCGTTTTTATCTCCAGTCCTGAAGAAGTGAGTACTGTTCTGCAAGGTGTGGTAGAAGACAATGACCTTGTTCTGACCCAGGGTGCTGGAGACATTGGTGCTTTGGCGGTGAGGCTGACGACAGAGCTGGGTGAAAAACTGGATGACACAACTCAGGATGGAAGGGTAGCTTGAAGATGTATAGCCAGAAACAGGGGCAGACAGTTATTGATACAGACAGCCATGAGCTTGTTGAGCTTGTGGACAGCCATGAGCTTGGAAAAATATTCGGCAAAGTAGCGGTACTGCTGGGTGGTTGTTCGGCTGAACGGGAGGTGAGTCTCGCATCAGGTGCACGCATCTTCGAAGCCTTGCAAGCCTCTGGCATAGATTGTTGCCTTATTGATCCGGTGGACGGGCTGGTTAGTCAGCTGGTTGAACAGAAACCTGATCGCGTGTTTATCGCCCTGCATGGTCCCCGTGGTGAGGATGGTACGGTGCAGGGGCTGCTTGATCAAATGGATATACCCTATGCGGGCAGTGACATTATGTCTTCCGCATTGGCTATGGATAAATACAGAAGCAAGCTGCTCTGGCAGGCCGTTGGTTTACCCACCCCGGATTTTATGCTGATTGAGCAGTCCGAAAACCTGGATAGCTGTGCGGAGATATTACCGGCTTTTGTAAAACCCAGCCTGGAAGGCTCCAGTGTCGGGATTACCCGAGTTGATCGGGAGCAGGATCTGCTGCCAGCCTGGGAACAGGCTTCAGAGTACGGTAGCTCTGTGCTGGTGGAACAGTTTATTGATGGCCCTGAGTTTACCGTGGCGATTCTGAACGGGCAGCCCCTGCCTGCTATTCGAATCGAGTCAGCAGAGTCTTTTTATGACTATGACGCCAAGTATCTCTCAGGGAACACTCAATATCACTTACCCTGTGGTCTGTCGGCAAGCAAGGAGCAAGAGCTTCAGGCCCTGGCTCTGACCGCTTTCGAAACACTGGGTTGTTCTGGATGGGGGCGAGTGGACTTTATGCAGGACCAGAGAGGACGTTTCTGGCTACTTGAGGCAAATACGGTGCCCGGTATGACTGAGACGAGTCTTGTTCCTATGGCTGCAAAGTCAGTGGGTTTGAGTTTTGATGCATTGGTTCTGGAGATTCTGAAGTCGTCCCTGTTACCGGCTCATCAGAAGGAGGTTGGCATAAAGGGAAGTGACGAGCTTGTTCAAACAGAATCAGAAGTCATCTGACGTCTCAGGTAATCGTAGTCGTGGAGCGAGTCGGGAAAGGGATAAAGGGCGGGTTCGCTCTATTCCATGGCAGCGTTGCCTGGGACTGACGGCTATCTGTGCTCTGGGCGGAGTGCTGCTCTGGATTTGGCCAACATTGATGATGTGGGTTAATCAGCCGATAGCACGGGTGGAGGTGCGTTCCACGTTCAATTATCTGGAACCTGGTGAAGTTGAAAAACAGCTGGCGCCCTGGTTGGTTAACCGGTTTTTTTACCTTGACCTGAAAGCGATGCGCGAGGTTGTTCTGGATATGCCGTGGGTAAGAGAAGTCAGCCTGCGTCGAGAGTGGCCGAATACTCTGATCGTCAGGCTGGAAGAGCGAAAACCTATTGCCCGTTGGCAGGATGACGCTTTAATTGATGAGGATGGAGGCGTCTTCAGGCCAGAGTCTTTGGAAGCTTTCAGTAAGCTGCCAAAGCTGGCAGGTCGGGAAGATCGTTCTCAGGATATTATGCAGCAATACCTGGCGTTTAGTCAGGTGATCAGGCCCCTTGGGGTCGCCGTTCGAGAGTTACAGCTCAGTACAACGGATTCCTGGTGGCTGAGAGTGGATCATGTTGAAGTCAATCTTGGGCGTGATCGCAGAATGGAAAGATTGCAGCGTTTTATCAGGCTGTACCATGCAAGGCTTGATGATCGCTGGCAGGATGTAAAGCGCATTGATTTGCGCTATTTGAATGGGGCTTCGGTTGCCTGGAAACAGCCATGAAAACGTCGTAATTCGTTTACATGGCACCGCTGGAATAATGGGCTCGGTGCACTGACTATTACAGTTTGAGTGGTTTGGGAAGACAAATGCCATGACAACGGCTGATAACGGAAATTTAATCGTCGGACTTGATATTGGGACTTCCAAGGTTGTCGCGATCGTGGGTGAAATAAGCGCCGATGGCCAGCTTGAAGTGATCGGGATCGGCTCACATACTTCTCGGGGCTTGAAGCGTGGCGTTGTCGTTAACATAGACTCTACCGTCCACGCTATCAAAAGAGCGGTGGAAGAGGCAGAGCTGATGGCGGGCTGTCAGATCCACTCGGTTTACGCTGGTATTGCCGGAAATCATATTCGCAGCCTTAACTCCCACGGCATCGTTGCTATCAGGGAAAGAGAAGTTGCCGGAGCCGATGTTGACAGGGTGATTGATGCCGCTCAGGCTGTTGCCATTCCGGCGGATCAGAAAATTCTTCATATTCTGCCCCAGGAATATGTGATTGATACCCAGGAAGGTGTAAAAGAGCCACTGGGTATGTCAGGTGTTCGCCTTGAGGCAAAAGTGCATCTGGTAACCTGTGCTGTTAATGCATCGCAAAATATTGAGAATTGCATTAAGCGATGCGGTCTGGCAGTAGACGACATTATTCTGGAGCAGCTGGCTTCCAGCTATTCAGTGCTTTCAGAGGATGAAAAAGAGCTCGGTGTATGCATGGTGGATATTGGTGGCGGTACTACTGATATTGCTATTTTCACTGGAGGGGCCATACGACATACGGCGGTTATTCCCATCGCCGGTGATCAGGTGACCAACGATATTGCCATGGCTCTGAGAACACCCACTCAGCATGCTGAAGAGCTTAAGATTAAATATGCCTGCGCTCTCACCCAGTTGGCTGGGGCGGAAGATATGATCAAGGTTCCCAGTGTCGGGGACAGGCCGGCCAGAGAACTGTCCCGGCAGTCACTGGCAGAAGTGGTCGAGCCCAGATACGATGAGCTGTTTACGTTGATTCAGGCAGAATTAAGACGCAGTGGTTTTGAAGATCTTATCCCGGCCGGTATCGTACTCACAGGCGGGACTTCCAAAATGGAAGGTGCCGTGGATCTGGCAGAAGAAATTTTTCATATGCCCGTCAGGCTCGGTGTGCCTCAGGCTGTCCAGGGTTTGACAGATGTCGTATGTAACCCTATTTATGCAACAGGTGTCGGCTTGCTTCATTATGGTTTGAAAGCTCAGCAGGATGGGCGAAGGGAAACAGCCAGTTTTAGCAAGCAGGAAGAAGGTCTGCTTAATCGGCTGAAAAAATGGTTTCAAGGTCAATTTTGATTGAAGAGTGCCATCAACAGAAGTGATCGTATTACATGCAGGCTGGTTTTTCGGGAAAGTAATCGTGGTGTTGTGGTAATGACTATTCAGAAAATATATTGTTTAAGGTAATAGAAAGGAGATGGCCATGTTTGAGCTGGTGGATAATGTTCCGCAGGAAGCGGTAATAAAGGTGGTTGGTGTAGGTGGCGGTGGCGGTAACGCCGTGTGCCACATGCTGAACAGTCGGCTGGAAGGTGTTGAGTTTGTCTGTGCCAATACGGATGCTCAGGCTCTGAAAAAACAGCACCTTCAGGCGCACACTCATTTGCAGTTGGGGGCCAATATTACCCGCGGCCTCGGTGCTGGAGCGAATCCGGAAGTCGGTCGTGAAGCTGCAATGGAAGACCGGGATCGGATTGCTGAAGTGTTAGCGGGCTCTGATATGGTGTTCATCACTGCCGGTATGGGCGGTGGAACAGGTACCGGAGCGGCTCCTGTTGTGGCTGAAATTGCCAGAGAAATGGGTGCTTTGACCGTGGCGGTGGTGACCAAGCCTTTTTCTTTTGAAGGTCGCCGTAGAATGACAGTGGCTGAGGAAGGTCTGAATCAGTTGAAAGAGAGTGTAGACTCTCTGGTCTGTATTCCTAATGAGAACCTTCTGCCTGTGTTGGGGCGTGATGTCAGCCTGTTAAACGCATTTGGTGCCGCTAATGATGTACTGCTGGGTGCAGTTCAGGGTATTTCAGAATTGATCACCCGCGACGGCCTGATTAACGTAGACTTCGCTGACGTACGTACCGTTATGTCTGAAATGGGCATGGCTATGATGGGTACAGGTTCTGCCACAGGCAGCAACAGAGCGATTGAAGCGGCCGAGCGTGCTATCCGTAGCCCTCTTTTGGAAGATGTTAACCTTCAGGGGGCTCGTGGTGTGCTGGTTAATATTACTGCGGGCCTGGATCTTTCTGTCGGCGAATTCCACGAAGTAGGTGATACCGTGCGTGAATTTGCTTCAGATAATGCTACCACCGTGGTAGGCACCGTTATCGATCCGGAAATGACGGATGAATTAAGGGTGACTGTTGTTGCGACCGGCCTCGGAGACGGTGGTGATAAACGGGAGCAGTCGCTCAAGGTGGTTGATGGTTCCAGGTCCAAGGCAACCCGTCCAGATGGTACCCTGAATCTCAAGGAGCTCGACATTCCTCCCCATGTTCGCAATAAAGCTGCTGAACAGCCCGAGGTGGAGCAAGCTGAAAAAAAGCCCCGCAGGCAGGCACCATCAACTGACAATGTGGATTACCTGGATATACCGGCGTTTTTACGTCGTCAGGCTGATTGAGTGAATGACTGGTTGTGTCATGTGTAAGTTTTGTTACAATAGGTCGTTGCATTCAAATAACAGGGACCTTTGAGGTCGCGGAATAGCGTTATCATGATCAGACAGCGTACCCTGAAAAATATTATTCGAGCTACGGGAGTGGGGTTACATTCCGGTGAGAAAGTCTATTTGACTCTTAAACCGGCTCCCGTCGATACTGGCATTATCTTCTGCCGTACAGACCTTGAGCCTGTGGTGGAAATTCCTGCTCGTGCGGAATATGTCGGACAAACTACTCTGTGTACCTCTTTGCAGAAAGACGGTGTCCGGGTAGATACCGTTGAACACCTGCTTTCGGCAATGGCTGGTCTGGGCATTGACAATGCCTATGTTGAAGTCAGTGCCCATGAAGTACCAATTATGGACGGTAGTGCGGGTCCTTTTGTTTTCCTGATCCAGTCTGCTGGTATTCGGGAGCAGGAGGCAGCCAAGAAATTTATTCGCATCAAGAAAGAAGTGACCGTCACTGACGGTGAGAAAACGGCTACTTTCAAGCCTTATGACGGCTTTAAAGTCAGCTTTACTATCTATTTTGATCATCCTGTTTTCAAAGGTCGTTCCCAGACCTCTGAGATCGATTTTTCCAGCACTTCGTTTGTCAAAGAAGTCAGCCGGGCCCGTACCTTCGGATTTATGCGTGACGTTGAGTACCTGCGTTCACAGAATCTGGCCCTGGGAGGCAGCGTTGATAACGTTGTCGTGGTTGATGACTACCGGATTCTGAACGAAGACGGACTTCGTTATCACGATGAACTGGTCAAGCACAAAATTCTGGATGCCATCGGGGACCTGTACCTTTTAGGTAATAGCCTGATTGGTCAGTTCGTTGGCTACAAGTCCGGACATGAGCTGAATAACAAGCTGGTTCGTTCTCTGCTGGAGAATGAAAAAGCCTGGGAGGTGGTGACATTCGAGGATGCTGAAGTGGCACCGATTTCCTATCTCAAACCTGTTGCGGTCACCGCTTGACTCTTATGGGTTATGTGGGTTACTTCTCAAAAAAGGTCGCTGTGGCGACCTTTTTTGGGATCTACGCTGACGAAATCAGAAGTACAGGGTTCCCTTGAATGAAAGTCATTGTTGTCAATCAGGATAACTCTCGGACGAAATCGTTCAGAGTCGCAGGTAAGTGGTTGGTACTGGCGATTTTCTTGTTGATTTTTCTCAGCATGATTCTGGGTGGAGGAATGGCCCGTCTTTTCTTTAATTCGGGGTCTGACGTTATTCTGACCGAAGAGGGCTTGCGGCGGTGGCAGGTAACCTTGAGCGGGCAGAAGAAAGAAGTTGAAAGTGTGCGTCTTGCTGCTGAACGTCAAATTGATGCTCTGACTATTCGTCTGGCTGAACTGCAGGGACGGATTACCCGGCTGGATGCCCTGGGTGAGAGGCTTACGGTGGCCGCCAAGCTGGATGACGGTGAGTTTTCCTTTGATGAAGTGCCGGCCATCGGCGGGCCGGAAGAATTACCTTCCGGTGAATCGGTCTATGCAAAACCTTCCCTGATTGATGCCATTGATCAGCTTTCCGAACAGATAGATAACAGGGCGCAGCAGTTTGATGTTCTGACCAGTCTGGTTTCCAGCAGGGCCATCAGTGATGAAGCCTTTGTGGCAGGTCTTCCCGTCAGGAAAGGTTGGCTTTCTTCCCGTTTTGGTCAGAGGGTGGATCCTTTTACCGGTAAGCTGTCCTGGCATTCAGGTATCGATATGGCCGCTGTCAATGGTTCTGACATCGTCGCGGTGGCAGCAGGTGTTGTGACCTGGTCGGGTGAACGTTCTGGCTATGGGCTTATGGTTGAAATTAACCATGGTAATGGTTACGTGACTCGGTATGCCCACAGTCAGGCGAACAAAGTCAGGGAAGGCGACATCGTTACCCGTGGACAGGTTATCGCTGAAGTGGGCAGCTCAGGTCGTTCAACGGGGCCCCATGTTCACTTTGAAGTGATCCGCAATGGCAGGAATGTAGACCCTCAGCGCTACATTTATCGAGCCAGCAAGTAACTTTAACTGGCAGTAAAAAGTAACTTACTGCCCTTGAAATACTTCTTTCCTGTCCTTATATCCCTGCTGTTCGTTTATTAAGTCCGACAGGCTCCTGACGTTGACGTTAGTCAATAAAAAACCATCTTGGGCTTTATATTTATGGTTTATTAATCCTTCAAGGCCAGATTTATAGCTAATATGGATGAGACTTTTGTGTGATTGTCATAGAATACACAGCTGTTCTTTAGCTTGTCTGCCCACCCGGGATTGTCGGCAAGAGAGGCAGCCCCGGAATCAGAGTGAGACTGTAACCAATCTATGTTAGCTTCGTTAGTCAAAAAAATTATCGGCAGCCGGAATGATCGCCAGCTGAAACGCATGGGCAAGCTGGTCAAACAGATCAATGCTCTGGAAGATCAACTGTCTGGTCTCAGTGATGAAGAACTCAGGGGACGGACCCAGTCGCTTAAGGATCGCTATCAACAGGGCGAAAGTCTTGATGCCCTGCTGCCAGAGGCCTTTGCTGTCGTCAGAGAGGGCAGTAAGCGCAGCATGGGTATGAGGCATTTCGATGTCCAGCTGATCGGCGGTATTACTCTTCATGAAGGTCGCATCGCCGAGATGAGAACCGGTGAAGGCAAGACCCTGATGGCGACCCTGCCGGTCTACCTGAATGCCATCACTGGTAAGGGCGTTCACGTTGTTACGGTCAATGATTACCTGGCTCGTCGTGACGCCCAGTGGATGAGTGCTCTCTATGAATTTCTTGGCCTGACCGTTGGTGTCGTCGTTCCCCAGCAGTCTCCTGAAGAGAAAAGGGCAGCCTATCAGGCGGATATTACCTACGGTACCAACAATGAGTTTGGTTTCGACTATCTTCGCGACAACATGGCGTTTCGCAAGGAAGATAAGTTTCAGCGTGAATTGCACTACGCCGTTGTTGACGAAGTAGATTCGATCCTGATTGATGAAGCGCGTACGCCACTGATTATTTCCGGTCCGGCAGAAGATTCTTCTGAACTCTACAAGCAGATGAATAAGCTCGCTCCCCAGCTGAAAAAGCAGGAAGGAGAGCTGGAAGAAGGTGAAGAGCCAACCGGTCATTACCTGCTGGACGAAAAGACCCGTCAGGTTGAATTGACTGAGATCGGTCATCTGTTTATTGAAGAGCAGTTACAGAAGTTGGGATTGTTGCCTGAAGGTGAGAGTCTCTATTCTGCTCACAACCTGAATATGCTTCATCACGTGAATGCTGCTCTGAAAGCGCATGTGCTGTTTATGCGCAATGTCGAGTACATTGTCGCTGAAGGTGAAGTGCTGCTGGTGGACGAGCATACCGGTCGAACCATGCCGGGCCGTCGTCTCTCTGAAGGTCTGCATCAGGCGCTGGAAGCCAAGGAAGGGCTGAATATTCAGGCTGAGAGTCAGACTCTGGCCTCCACCACCTTCCAGAACTACTTCCGACTTTACGAAAAGCTTTCTGGTATGACCGGTACAGCGGATACAGAAGCTTTCGAACTTCGCCAGATTTATGGCCTGGACGTTATTGTTATCCCGACCCATAAACCGATGGTGCGTAAAGATGGTAACGACCTGGTTTATCTGACCATCGAAGAAAAATACGAAGCGATCATCGCCGACATCAAGGAAACCGTTGAACAGGGGCGTCCTGTTCTGGTGGGTACGGCCTCCATTGACGCTTCCGAGCTGCTGTCCAATGCCCTGAACAAGGCCAAGATTCCCCACAATGTCCTGAACGCCAAATTCCACGAGAAAGAAGCCGAGATCATTGCCCAGGCCGGTCGTCCGGGTGCGATTACCATTGCCACTAACATGGCAGGCCGTGGTACTGACATTACTTTAGGTGGTAGCTGGGAAGCCGAGCTTGCTGCGGTTGCAGACCCGAGCGAGGAGCAGGAAGAACAGATCAGGGCTGAATGGCAGAAGCGCCACAAGGCGGTTCTGGAAGCCGGTGGCTTGCATATTATCGGTACTGAGCGTCATGAATCCCGCCGTATCGACAACCAGTTGCGTGGTCGATCTGGTCGTCAGGGTGATCCCGGTTCCTCCCGTTTTTACCTGTCCCTGGAAGACAACCTGATGCGTATCTTTGCCTCTGACCGGGTGAAGAGCTTTATGAAAGCACTGGGTATGGAGAAAGGCGAAGCCATTGAGCACCGAATGGTGACCAATGCCATTGAAAAAGCCCAGCGTAAGGTTGAGGGCCGTAACTTCGATATTCGTAAGCAGTTGCTGGAATACGATGATGTCGCTAATGACCAGCGTCGAGTGGTCTACAAGCAGCGTGATGAGCTTCTGAACTCTGAAAACGTGCAGTCGAGCATCGACAGCATGAGAGACGAAGTGGTCAACGATATTGTTTCTCAGCACATTCCTCCTGAGAGTCTTGAAGAGCAGTGGGATGTCAAGGGTCTGGAGCAGAAGCTCGGAGCAGAACTGGCTATCCAGTTACCAATACAGAATTGGCTGGATGAAGATGACAAGCTGGAAGAAGAGTCGCTGAGAGAGAAAATTCTGGCCCAGGTCATCGTTCACTACAAGCAGAAAGAAGAGCTGGCGGGTGAGGAGCCTCTTAGGAACTTCGAGAAGCATATCCTGTTGCGCGTGCTGGATGACAAGTGGAAAGAGCACCTTGCCACCATGGATCACCTGCGTCAGGGTATTCACCTGAGAGGCTATGCCCAGAAGAACCCCAAGCAGGAATACAAGCGAGAAGCCTTTGAGCTGTTCCAGTCCATGCTGGAAGATATCAAAACCGACACCATTCGTATCCTTTCCCATGTCCAGGTTCAGCAGGATGATAAAACTGAGGAAATGGAAGAACGGCGTCGTCAGGAACTGATTCGTCGTATGCAGTTCCAGCACGATCAGGCTCAGGGCATAGCAGACGATTCTGGCGAAGAGGGTGAACTGTCTCAGCCTTCTCAGCCTCCTCAGGGTGTCAGTGAACCTTTCGTTCGTGAAAGTCGCAAAGTGGGTCGAAATGAGCCCTGTCCCTGTGGTTCTGGCAAGAAATACAAGCAGTGTCATGGCAGGATTGTCTGATACTGATTCGTTACCTTAAAGAAAACAGGCCGCAAAGCGGCCTGTTTTCTTTTGTGGGCAGTTTAACACCGGCTGATTTATTGCTGTGTTGAGGTATAATCGGTGCCTCCTATCATTCGGCCAGTTAAGAAGTCCAATGGAGCAACTCGTATTAAAGCCTATCTCCCGTGTACAGGGGGAGGTCTCTATTCCTGGCTCAAAAAGCCTGTCTAATCGTATCTTGCTGCTTGCTGCGCTGGCAGAAGGCACAACGACTATCACCAACCTTCTGGATAGCGATGACGTTCGCTATATGCTGAAGGCTCTGAAAGCGCTGGGTGTGCAGTACCAACTGTCAGAGAACAATATTGTTTGCCAAATCACCGGTCTGGCTGGCCCGCTGGGTTTCGGTCAAAGCCTGACTCTGTTCCTGGGGAATGCCGGTACTGCCATGAGGCCGTTGACGGCAGCCTTGTGTCTGGGGGAAGGTGAATACACCCTGACGGGTGAACCCAGAATGTATGAGCGGCCCATCGGCGACCTGATTTCCTGTCTTGAGCAGGCCGGAGCAGATATCGAGTACCTGGGTGAGAAAAACTTCCCTCCTCTGAAAATCTCAGGCACCGGCCTGAAGGGCGGAGAGGTCAGCATCAGGGGCGATATCTCCAGTCAATTTCTGACAGCCATGCTGATGGCAGCCCCCCTGGCATCAGACAAAACAGTTATCACCATTGAAGGTGAGCTGGTTTCCAAGCCTTACATCGACATTACCCTTTCGGTTATGAAGCGCTTTGGTGTCAATGTTCAGAATAATGAATACCAGAGCTTTGTCGTAGAGGGAGGGCAAACCTACATTTCCCCCGGCGACATCATGGTAGAAGGAGATGCTTCCTCGGCGTCTTACTTCCTGGCAGCGGCAGCCATTGGCGGCAAGTTGAGGGTTCATGGCACCGGTAATGCCAGTATTCAGGGCGATGCCCGGTTTGCACAAGTGCTGGAGCAGATGGGTGCTAAAGTCACCTGGAGTGACAACTGGATTGAAGTAGAGAAAGGTGAACTCAAGGGGGTGGATGTTGATCTGAACTCTATCCCGGATGCCGCCATGACCATTGCCACCACCGCTCTGTTTGCCAGGGGGCAGACGGTTATTCGAAACATTTACAACTGGCGGGTCAAAGAGACTGACCGGCTGGCAGCCATGGCGACGGAGCTTCGTAAAGTGGGAGCGGACGTGGAAGAAGGTGAAGATTACATTGTGATTAATCCGCCCGCGCAGGTTCAGCCTGCTGCCATAGACACCTACGATGACCACAGAATGGCAATGTGTTTTTCTCTGGCGGCATTTGGTGGCAGTCCAATTACTATCAATGATCCTGGTTGTACCTCAAAGACTTTCCCGACCTATTTCCAGGTATTTGAAGAAATCGTGGAACGAAATTAATAACAAACTGCGAGCAGTTGGCTATAACTGTCATTCGCATTGGGTCAGCTGAGTCAGTGCTCGCTGGCCCTAAGAAAGAGGAGATGGAAAAACGATGGCAGTAGGATCAGGAAACTGGCCGGAAATGCATCCAGTGAAGGGCTTTCGTCTGGGAACAACAGCGGCGGGTATCAAGAAGCAGGACCGTAAGGATCTTGTGATTATGAATTGGGATTCGGGCGCTTCTGTTGCCGGAGTTTTCACCCTGAACCGTTTTTGTGCGGCTCCAGTCCATCTGGCCAGACGTCGTATTCACTGTTCGCCAGAGTATTTTGTGATTAACACCGGTAATGCCAATGCCGGTACTGGTGATCAGGGAATGCTGGACGCCACTGAAGTCTGTCTTGCACTGGCTGAACACGCCAACGTGCAGGAAGATCAGGTGTTGCCTTTTTCAACCGGTGTGATTGGTGAGCCTCTGCCCGTAGATAAAATAGTTGCTGGCCTGCCTGCTGCTATCTCGTATTTAAGTGAAGATGGCTGGCACCGGGCAGGAGAAGGCATCCTGACCACCGACACCCGGCCTAAAGGTGCCAGTCGGCAATTTGCAGTCGACGGTAAAAAGTACACAGTCACAGGAATCAGCAAAGGGTCAGGTATGATCAAGCCGAATATGGCGACCATGCTGGCTTTTATGGCCACCGATGTTGCTGTGGATCAGGCTGTTTTGCAAAAGCTCCTGTCTAATGCTGTCAATCTGTCGTTCAATAGAATCACTGTCGATGGTGATACTTCTACCAATGATTGTTGCATGCTGGTCGCCACGGGTAAGGCCGGGAATGAACCGTTAACCCATTCTGAAGGGCTTTTGTACCAGGCTCTGAAACAGGCGGTTGAAGAGGTCGCTACTGCTTTGGCGCAGGCCATTGTCAGAGATGGTGAAGGGGCTACCAAGTTTCTGACTATCCAGGTTGAACAGGCGAACAGTGTCGCAGATGCCCTTGAGGTCGCCTATACCATTGCCCACTCTCCTCTGGTCAAAACCGCAGTATTTGCCTTTGATCCAAACTGGGGCAGAATTCTTGCGGCAGTGGGGAGAGCTGAGATCAGTGAGCTGAAGATTGATAAGGTTGCCATCTGGCTAAACGACGTTTGCATTGTAGAAGGTGGCAGTGTTGCCCGCTCCTACACCGAAGCGGAAGGTGAGCGTGTCATGAATCAGGAAGAGATTCTGATCCGTGTTCAGCTGGGTGCCGGTCATATCACAGAAACGCTCTGGACGACGGATCTTTCCCATGAGTATGTTCGAATCAATGCTGAATATCGAACTTGATAATAAGGCAGTGGGTCATGTCTCCAGACAATCAGGCGAATGCCAGAAAAGTAGTGCATGTTGCGGTAGCCGTTATTCGTGGGAACGATGGCAAAATCCTCATAGCCCGGCGACCGGATGATAAGCACATGGGTGGCTACTGGGAGTTTCCCGGTGGCAAGGTGGAAGAGGGGGAGTCTGTTACAGCAGCCCTGAATCGCGAGCTTAAGGAAGAGCTGGATATCGAGGTAGGTCAGTTCCGGAAATTAATTTCGATTCGACATGATTACCCCGACAAGTCGGTCTATCTCGACACCTGGTGGGCAGAAGATATCAAAGGGAAACCTTGTGGAAATGAGGGGCAGGAGATTCGCTGGGTCGACCTGAAAGAGTTACCCGGACTGGAGTTTCCTCCGGCTAACAATGCCATTGTTACGGCTGCTCTACTGCCCAATCGTTATATGATTACCGGAAAGTTTGGTACGGCGGCTGAACTTCTTGAGAAAGTGAGTGATCAGATTGATCAGGGAATAGCACTGATCCAGTTTCGGGCGCCATGGCTGGATGAAGCCACGTATCAGCATTTAGCCAGAGAACTGCATCACCTCTGCCGGCAAACCGGAGCCAAACTGCTGCTGAAAGGTGAGCCTGAGCTATTGGCTAAAACCTGGTGTGACGGTATTCATCTTACCTCGAAACAGCTGATGCAGGAGGGGCTTGATTGGCGCAGTGGCTGTGGTTCTGATCAGTGGCTGGCAGCTTCCTGTCATAATCAGGAGCAAATAGATCGGGCTGTGTCGCTGGCTGTCGATTTTGTAACGCTTTCTCCGGTACTGCCCACAGACTCGCATCCAAACAGTGAACCGTTAGGTGAGGAGAAAGCTGCTGAGCTAACTGAGAACTGTCCATTACCTGTCTTCTGGTTGGGAGGAATGAAGCTGACTGATCAGGATAGGCTGATTAACCGGGGTGCCCAGGGGCTTGCCGCTATTGGTACTTTCTGGCTTTGAACTTATTGAGGCTGCTAGTCTTAACTCAAATGAATAACTTTTGCAGGGAAGCAAATGTCTAAGCCTAGTATCGAACCTTTTGGTAACAGACCAACATCAGGTTTACCCACCGATTCACCACTCAAAACCCCATCACCTACTGGTCAGGACTCCCTGGGAAGAACGATAGGTTCACCGGGAGACTTGTCTGGTACCGAAGGGCTGGATCAAGCCCCCTTAACCCATGAGCAGCGCCCCATTCAGGATCGAGCGATTACCTATTTTGAAAAGACCGGGCAGGTTGGCAGAAATATTCTTCCTTCCATTAACGACAGGCCTTTCAGTGAGTATTGGGAGGAAGTACCCGGACCGACTCGCCGGGGCGTTGTTGAGCACCGGTTAATGCGGGTCAAAACAGAATCAGAAGAAGTGGAGAAGGCGTCAGGTTCTCCCAAAACTGAAAAAAATGAAGGACTCTGGCATATCAAAACGCCCGGCTATGAATCGGGTGCTGAAAAATTTAAACGATTGTTGCAAAAAGTGATCTACCTGATCACCGGAAAACCTTACAAAGCCCGCTTTTATGATAATCAAAAAGTTCTGGCCCAGAGAGAGTGTCTTGCTGCTGAAGCCTATAAAAAAGTCATGGGCTATGGGCAGGAGTACGCTTATCGCTATAGTCTGGATGAAAAGCGCCAGGATCATTGTGTGGCCTCTAAAGATCTGAAAGATTTCTATCCTGGCGATACGTTCTTTCGTCAAACCCTGTTCCCTTCTATTTGTCAGTTTACCGATGATCAGAACCCGGTCACCAATCTGGTTATGAGGCGTTTTCTGCTGGGTGACCAGGATTACCTGAAACTGGATAATTACTTATTCAAGCACGCCGAAGGTGATGAGCTGGTTAACGTTGAGGACGGGGATGACTTAATTACCGGAAAGTTAGTCAGTATTGATTTTGGTATGTCCTTTTATAATCAGTTTCCTCTTCCCAGAGATTGCTCCATGGAGGAATTTACCGAGAAGCTTTTGCATCCTTCAAGCCTACATAGATTTCAGTATCGAGGTAAGAAAACATTGTTGTCTATGGTTGAGCAGATGCCAGAAGATCAAGTGAAAAGATCAGTAGAGTTAGCGCTGAGAAGAATCGCCAAACTGTCGGATAAGCAACTGGATGAGCTGGCTGAGCATATGCATCAGCCAGAGCTGCGTGAGGCCATGTATGATGTCCTGAGATTCAAGCGTGCTCAGGCACAAGCCTTGCTGAAAGAGGGCTCATGGCCTGTTGAGCTGGGGGCTGGCAAAGGCTTTTCAGTGCTTTAGACTGTCGTCAATCTCGCTGGACATCAGATCATCAAAAGCAGGACTTCCGGGAATTGAGTGCTCTTCATTCGCCCAGGCTCCCAGATCGATCAGCTTGCATCGCTGGGAGCAGAAGGGGCGAAACGTGTTTTCTTTCTTCCATTCCACTTCTTTGCCGCATTTCGGGCACTTCACATTTGGGCACTTCACATTTGGGCACTTCACAATAGTTGGCATTGAATTAAACCAGAGGGTAGGGTGGCTTCCTGCTGGAAGCCACTTCAGGATATTACTGTTCGTTTTTGGGAGGTTTTGGAGCAACAGGAGTCTGGGCTTTCTGCTTTTCAATCCCTGAATCACCCAGCAGGCCGAATGTCACAGTGTAAAGCAGAGAGGGGTTGACATCGCCGAAAGACTGGTAGCCGATGAACTCACCCTGATCGTTAAGCAGTTTCGAGTCCGGGAAGTTGAGCTTCAACACTTCAAGGGCTTCATTCGCAGGTTCTACCAGCCCAAGTCGCTGATAGCCTTCTACCATAACGCCCAACGCAGGTTCTACCGCCGGGGTCTTCTGCATATTTTCAACGACGTACTTGCCACGGTTTACAGCGGCTACGTAGGCTTTACGTTTCATGTAGTAATTGGCTGCATGGATTTCATACACAGCCAGGCGGTTTCTCAGGGCTACCATGCGCTGGCGGGCATCCGGCCCATATTTGCTGTCTGGGTAGCGAGTCAGTAATTCACGAAACTCATTAAAGGACTGACGTGCCTGACCGGGATCACGTTTGGTATTGTCCAGTGGCAGGTAACGTTCGATGAGCCCCATAGAAGCCGTATTCGATGCCAGACCTTTCATGTAATAGGCGTAGTCCGCATCCGGGTGCTGTGGGTGCAGGCGCAGAAAACGGTCTGCGGCAGCGCGAGCCGCTTCCGGCTCTACATTCATGAAATAGGCATAAACCAGATCCAGTTGCGCCTGTTCTGCAAAGGAGCCGAAGGGATAGCGAGACTCCAGCGCACGCAGTTGCTCTATAGCCTTGGTGTAACTCTTGTTGTTCAGAGACTGGTTGGCCATCTGGTAGAGTTCGGCTTCAGTCAGAGATTCCGGGAGCTTCTCTTTTTCGGGGGTCGACGAGCATCCCGCCAGAACCACCGCAGCAAGGAACAGACCTATCAAGCGCGAAACTGTCAGGCGCAACATGGGCGCGCGCAAAAAAGTCGTTTTGAGTATTGTCATGATGTTTACAGTTTCCGTACTCCGGCATGATTGTGAGGAGAGCGGGTGTCTCCCCTGAACTTACGGCAGGGAAGCAGGTTGATAAAGTCTTGAGCATAGCTCAGCCAGCCGCACTGATGTGATAAACTACCTGCCTTTATCCGACTAATTTAAACACAGTCCGCTGTAAAACGAAATTTTTTGTCTGGGAGCCTGACCGAGAACAGCGCCGTTCAGGTACTAAAACTTGAGAAGTAATTAATGAGTGAGCAGATTAATCAGCAGGCCGTTGTGCCTGACGAGCAGGGGAGTAAGAGACTGGATCAGATTGCAGTCAGCTGCTTTCCGGATTTTTCCAGGGCACGTCTTCAGGAATGGATCAAGAACGGCGGTCTGCTGGTGGACGGCCAGATAAAAAAGCCCAAAGACAAGCTGGTGGGGGGGGAGCGGCTGACACTCAGTGTTGAAGTCGACGACGAAGAGCGCTGGGAACCTGAAAATATCCCACTGAATATCATTTATGAAGACGATGCCATTCTGGTCATCAACAAACCCGTGGGGCTGGTGGTTCATCCTGCGGCGGGAAACTACTCAGGTACTTTGTTGAATGGCCTGTTATACCACTATCCGGAAGTGGCTTCAGTGCCCAGGGCGGGTATCGTTCACCGTCTGGATAAGGATACTTCGGGATTAATGGTGGTAGCCAGAAATCTGGCCGCTCATACCGATCTGGTGGCCCAGCTTCAGGACCGAAGTGTCAGTCGAGAGTATGAAGCAGTGACCCAGGGTGTTATGACAGCAGGCGGAACGGTGAATGAACCTATTGCCCGTCACCCGGCTCATCGTCTTCGTATGGCAGTGGTGCCTGGCGGTAAACCTTCGGTTACGCATTACCGGGTTCTGAAGAAGTTTAATGCTCATACCCATGTCCGCTGCAAACTGGAAACGGGCAGAACCCACCAGATCAGGGTGCATATGAGTCATATTCGCTTCCCACTGGTGGGGGATGATCTGTATGCTGGCCGTCTGAGAATTCCCAAAGGATGCTCTCCTGTTCTGGAAGAGACTTTGAGAGGCTTTAAACGTCAGGCACTTCATGCCAGAAAGCTCGGGCTGATGCATCCGGTGACGGATGATTACATGGAGTGGGAAGCGCCTTTGCCGGATGATTTTTCAGCACTTTTGGCAGCATTAAGAGAAGACGCTTTTTTACCGGGGGGCTCAGGCTCCAGAGTATCGCAATAGAGAGAGTCAAATATGTCTGAAGATCGTTACCTGTTCCCGGACTGGCCTGCACCTGAAGGTATCAGGGCGCTGGTCACCCTCAGGGCAGGGGGGCACAGTCAGGGTCATTTCAGCAGCTTTAATCTGGGGCTGCGCTCCGGTGACGATCCTGATGTGGTGGCAAAAAACAGGGCGTTGCTGGGTGAGGACTGGCAATGGCGACACCCGCCTCAGTGGCTCAAACAGGTTCACGGTATTGAGGTAGTGACGGCTAAGCCGGATAACATCGAAAGGGAAGGTGATGCTGTTTGGACCGATAAACCGGGATTACCCTGTGCCGTTTTAACAGCGGATTGCCTTCCGGTTATTTTTTGCAATCAGTCCGGTACTCGTGTCGCTGCTGCCCATGCGGGTTGGAAAGGGCTTCAGGCAGGAGTGCTGGAAGCCACCGTTAAAGCCATGGGTGATGAACCTGTCCGGGTGATGGCCTGGTTGGGGCCAGCCATCAGTCAGTCTCATTTTGAAGTGGGGCCTGAAGTTCGCGAAGCTTTTCTGAAGTCTGATCCGCAAGCTGAGGCAGCGTTTATTCCCGGTCAGGGTGACCGGTGGTATGGAGATCTCTACCAGCTGGCCAGACTCCGGCTGGAGAAGTTGGGTGTAACGCAAATCAGTGGTGGCCATTTCTGCACTTATAAAGAGAAAGATCGCTGGTTCTCGTACCGCAGGGATGGCGTCCAGTCCGGACGTTTGGCCACACTGGTTTGGATTCAATAAAAAGGAATAACCTCACTCTTCAGACCCGCTATCGGGAGTATTTTCTAATCCCAAAATGAGCCTGAAGGGGCGTCAAGCCAGTGCTTTCAGGCCTTTCGTTCAAAAATTGATTGAAACAGTAATTCTCTGGCAGCCTGCAACTGCTTTGCTGACTCATTATCGCTCATGCTTGTAGCTCTTGCCTCAAGTTCTTCGAGGGTGACTCCCTTTTTCAAATATTTCTTAAAGTCGGGGAGACTTTTGAATTTTTCATAGGGGGTCATCATGTTTTCATAGTGATACTTTTTCTTTTCCTTGCCCTTTGCGTCTACCTCTGTTTCCGGGAAGAAGCACGGACGATGAAAGTTTAGGTATGGGGTAAGATAGATTTTATTGAACTCATTTATTTCTGTCGCATACTTCTGAGGAATATGAGCATACCCAAGTATTTTTCTGATGATCGCACCATTCTTGCTTTCTACAAGTGCATTGTCGTTCGTCTTTCTTGCTCTTGATTTCGTAAAATTTATACGAAGATTTTCAAGTAATTCTGATACACGACCATTAATGTATTCAGAACCGTTATCAGAATGAAAACCCCTTAATTTAAAGGGAAATGAAGCCAGCAGCTCCTCCAAAACAGGAATCAAAAATGTCTCACTAATCTTCTCAACAGAGCAAACAACCTGATACTGTGTCACCTCATCAACAGCATTGATATGGTACACGCCTTTGACTCTATCCTGATCACCCTGGTGTACAGTGTCGATGCGTATAAAGCCTGGCTGTCCTTCTGGCCTTGGTTTTCGCCGTACACCAATTGCTCGTTTTGTCGGTTTGGTGACGTCTTTAGGTGACCGGATGTTACGGTATGTCTGTGACTTTCTCAGGTTGTATATGTGTGAGACGGAAATATCTTTCAGGCGTTCATAGCTCTGGTCACCCTGCACATACGCCCTTTCACAGAGCTTTTTGATAGCAGCCCCATTTAGACCATTATGAAGCTGATCTGTCGCAGCGAGGAGCCTTATATCGGCCTTGGTGTACTGATTGCTGAACCCATTGCTGGTCCGCTGTTTGCGCTTCAAATGACCTGCTGAGAGGTATGCCTTGATAAGGCGGCTGATTTGAGCTCTTGAGTAGCCTGTGGCAACTGTCAGATACCGCTTAATAATCCCTTTCTCTGACCGAGTGAGTGATCGATATCGGAAGTGCCTCAAAACTTCTTCAACCCATTGATAACACTCGTCTTTTGACTCCCAACCGGGCTCTATCAATGGTGCTTGATTAAGCAGTTCTTGAACCTGCTGGAGGGTACTAATTAGCCTCGTGTTCATGATGATTTTCATCCAGTAATAATGGACGAAAGATCCAAAAGCGTGAGGCTCATTTCATGCTAGAAACAGGAGTCCCCTTTAGGCTCATTTCATGTTGGAAGAGACTTCGGGTTGTGAGGGTGTAAAAAGGGACTATATTGCAGGGGTAGATAACATCATTGAAAACTTAACGTTAAAGAAATGAAACTTTCTGCGATCTGCATTGGTAGAACAAAGCGTCAGAACATACGTGGTCACGGTGTCACAACGGCTTATCTGAAATCTGAAGTGCAGGGTTCGGTAAGAGTTCATGCCACTGGTATTGAAGGCAATGAGGTAGCGGTTCATAAAGATCACATCTACGCTGTTTCGACGACAACTTACAGGTACTGGCAAGATCGTATCGGTGGCAACGATAAGGATTGGCCAATGGGTCGCTTTGCTGAGAATCTTGTTATAGAGGGTTTGGATGAGGCGGCCTTGGCAGTGGGAGATGTTCTGTACATTGGCGATGAAGTAGTGCTGTCTGTGTCCGGGCCTCGTATTCCATGCTTCAAAGTATGCTGGCGTTTGGGGCAGTCAGACCGTTTTATCCCGGAGTTTGCCATTTCAGGCCACAGTGGTGTCTATCTGAGCGTAGTAAAAACCGGAACCATTACCTCCGGCGATCAAGTGCAGCTGGAGGCTAAGTCAGAGCCACGCACCCTGGTGCTGAACATCGCTAAAGCACTCTTTGCGGGCACCGCCAGTTTGGATCAGATGCAAGCGATGTCAGAGCTTGAAGGCCTGAGCCCGATGTCTTTTCTTTTTTTAACGTCAAAAATTGCGGCGGAGCAGGATCGGGCGAAGTTATCAAAAGGTCGGTGGTCAGGCTCTCGCGCATTGAGAGTGAAAGACATCCGTCAGGAGACACCGGATACAAAATCAGTCTGGCTCGAGGCTCCCGATGGTACGGGACCCTTGGCGGGAGCACTGGCTGGGCAGTTTCTGACTGTAAAGATTCCTCTGGCCGAAGAAGAAATTACCCGGGTCTGGAGTCTTAGCGATTATCAGGATAACCCTGACCACTATCGCATGACGATTAAACGCACGCCCAGCGGACCCGGCAGTGCGTATATGCATGAGACACTGGCGGTGGGGGACAGCCTGCGGGTGTCTTCTCCCCTGGGTCAGTTTACCCTTGCACGAGGTAACCCAAAACCATTGGTTTTGTTTGCTGGCGGAATCGGATTGACGCCATTGTTAGCCATGCTGAAAGCACACACCTTGATGAAAAACTACCCGCCCGTATTTTTCTTTCACGCCGTTCAGGATGGCATTCATCAGGCGCACCGGGCCGAGTTGGATCAGCTCGGGGCACTTCCTAATGTCACTGTCATTCATATTTTTTCCCGGCCGACTGAAAACGACGTTTCGTCGGGTCGTTTCAATTATCAGGGTCATTTGACGAAGGATATCATCGCTGAAAAGCTTGACGGGCTATACATCACGGATGGAGCTAAACGGATTGATATGCCTCCTTATGAATTGCAGTTCTACCTCTGCGGGCCACCTGCTTTTCAAACTCACGTTACAGAAGCTCTGCTGGCGTTGGAAGCTAATGCTGATCAGATCTATACCGAAAGCTTTGGAACGGAGCCAGGGGCATCGCCTGTACCTGTAGTAGAAACGGCTGAGGTCACTTTCTTACCCGCCGGGATCCTTGCAAAGTGGGATGCGGGTCTTAATCTTTCACTGTTGGAGTTGGCTGAACAGTATGGTTTGACTCCCCCTAACGCTTGCCGTATGGGCGTCTGCCATACCTGTATCTCACGGCTGGAAGTTGGAGATACCTTCTACGACCGTAAGATCGCCATTGCTCCTGCAGAGGGTCAGTTCCTGCTCTGTTGTTCAAGGCCCAAGACTGAAAAAGTCACTATTACTCTCCCTGATAACACAGAACTCCCTGAAAAATTTTAAGCAATAGCTGCTATTTTTCTCATAAAAACAAAACGACATTTTTATTTTATTGGCCTAAATCAATATTTACAAAGCCTTGAAATGATAACTTAGAAAAAAAACCGACATCATTGACCAAGGCTGTTACGCAATGAAAGACATGTCCGCACGATTACCAGGCATTGTGCCTGTTTTGATTTTACGTCAAATATTATGGGGGGCTGCTTTTTACGGAAGCTTTATCCTGTTGACTCGTTTTTTTCTTGATAAGCTCAACTACAGCGAAGCCCAAACCATTATGATGTTAGGTGCCTTTGGTGCCATTGGCCCTGTTTGTTCAGCCATTGGCGGTTTTGTTGCCGATCGCTATATTGGCTCTTTTCGTGCCGTGTACATAGGTTACAGTTTCTACGCCATCGGCCTGGCCATGCTCAGTGCCGGTGCTGCACTCATCAACGCTCCGCTAAGTATTCTGGGTATTGCCGTTATTGGTTATTCCAGGGGACTGTCTTCCACCAGCCCGACTGTGTTGTTTGGCAACTCTTACAACGAAACGAACCAGGATCGTTTTCAAGAAGGTTTGACCCTGAATTATTCGTTAAACAATCTGGGTTCTTTTGGGGCAAAATATGTCTTCCCTTTCATACTGGCTTTTGTTGCTTATCAAGGCAGCTTTATGCTCTCTTCCCTTATCATGTGTGGGATCCTGGTTTTATTCTATGTTTACCGCAAACCGCTAAGAGCGGCAGGTAACGCGATGGATCACAGGCCACTGTCGTTGTTATTCTGGGGCATATTCGGTGCTGGCTCGCTGTTCTCCATGGGCCTTATTTACTGGGTGTTTTCAAACCTTGATCAGGGTCAGTACCTGCTTTACGCCATTGGTTTTGCCGCTATTGGCTATTTTATCTTTCGTACCGCCAAAGCAGAATCATCTGACCAGCTTCGTATGATCGCCATTCTCGTGATGATGGTCATTCTGATCTGCTTTTATTTTTACTACGGTCAAATGATGACCTCCATGAATATTTACGCTATCAACCTGATGGGTGACGAAATTCTTGGGTTTATTCCGGTGAAGCCGGAGTCTGGTGTGGCCTTTAACCCACTGTGGTGCTTCATACTTGGAGGACCAGTGGTGGGCTTCTACGCCTGGCTGGAAAAGAAAGGTTTTTCCTTTTCCATTCCCACCAAGTTCGCTTTTGCCTTTGTGTTCACTGCCATCGGGTTTTCGCTGCTGGCGCTTTCCACGCAGCATATGAATGAGGCCGGAAAAATCTCTGCCAACTGGATACTGATGGTGCATTTCTTCCAGGCCATTGCTGAATTGATCGTTGGCGCACTGGGTGCAGGCTTTCTGTTTCAGATGGCTCCTAAAGATCTTTCCGCTTTCACCATGGGTATGCGCTCCATTGCCCTGTCGTTGAGCGGCCTGTTTGCAGCCAGACTTTCAACCAGCATTGCCCTGCCAAAAGACATCGAGTTTACCCAGAGCGTTGTTGAAAGTGCCTACTACGATTATTTTCTGAAGTTGGCCATTTTTGCAGGCATTATGGTTTTTGTGACGATCTTCCTCTCCAGAGTGATTAACCGACTGGTTGAAAAGAGCAGGAATGTTGATCAGGGTGAGACACTCACTCCTGCTATTACCGCCTCATAACCACGCTTTCCATAGCCTTTGTTCCGGATGCCGGTTCAGAGGCTATGGCAACGTTAGATAGTAAGCATCGATTGATAAAATAACCAGAAAGCTATGGCTATCAGCATTGATCCAAATAGTTTGCTTTGAACCTGTACGGCGTAATTGGATGCAAATTTTTTAGCCATCCATGCACCACCATAAGACCAGCTCATATGTGTGAACAAGTTTAATAAAAGAAGGCAAAGACTGAGGGATACCACTTCATAAATGATCGATTCTCCACGATTTAAAAACTGAGAATACATGGTTAGGATTATTGTAACGCCTTTAATATTTAACGCTTGGGATATAACGCCATCAATAAATGTTAGCTGTCTTATGGAGTTATTATTATCTATGTTTTTTCGGATAAGAAATTTATAGCCCAGCCAAAAAATATATATCACTCCTCCTACTTGAATAAAGAAGAAAAGCTTGGGGTAGTTAGTAATTAGGGCAGAAAGCCCGAAACCTGCGAGTAATGCATAAGTTGTGTAGACTAAATCCAGCCCTAAAATGAATGGGATCGATTTTTTGAAGCCATTAGACGCACCGCATACAGCACACAGTACATTTCCCGGGCCTGCACTAAATACCAGAGGAAAAATGACTCCTAGCCATAAGAAGAATTCAGGTAATGTGGTCATATTAACAACTCTTATATTTTGATTTTATTAGCAGTCATTTGTTTGGTGGTGTCACGAATCTTATCTAATTCTTGGGTAACAAGCCCTTCATATTATTGTACGGAAGTTCAATATACAAATAAAAACTCAGCATCAAAGGAATGGTGTTCAGCCTGAGCGTTTAGCCACATTGTTTTGACTTCAGCTTCAGAGATCCTGATGGTTTCGATATTGCCCTGATTGATAGTCAATCGAGTATACCCTGAACTTATCTGAAGAAGTGCTGTAGGCGGCTGAGGGGCAATAGGAAAAGCCCACCAGAGCACCCTCCTGATCAAATATTGCCACCGTGTTATGAACGTACCAGCCTTCCATATTTTCGGTCAGATGATTGTTTACAGGCGCTATGTAGATATCTGGATAGATGTCCGCACTGGCGCTCAGAGGTGTGACCGAACGCATTTGCCATCGCCAGCGGGCATCGTCCCAGTCTCCGGCCAGGGCAAGACACTGCCAGTGAGGTGTGGTCTTGATTGGGTGTGCCTGTTTGGAGAGTTTGGCAATGCTTTTATTTTCCGGGTGCTGTTCCAACGTAATTTTTACAATCTGGTTTTCATCAGCTGCTTCCTGTCTGTTTCTTCTTGATGGCCAGTCAGGCTGGATAGCGCCTTGCCAATGACTGAGGTCTTCCAGGCTGCTGTAGATGGCGTAGCTGCCAAACCCACCGCCCTGTGCGCAGGGGGCTGTGGTGGTGACTTCTTTCTCTCCTGTCAATACGCCCAGACAAAAGCCAGTGGCAGACCGGGCATTGTTAATGACAACGAGACTGTCTTCCGGGTTGGTGGGGTCTGCCAGCGTCTGAAGAGAAAAGGTGCCTGCCAATATCAGGAAAAGCATGGCGGATAACGAGTCTGGTCGATTTTTTTGGCTGGGTGGGGGCGATAATTTTTTCATAATATTCCAAGTTTCTTAGAATTAAATCTGGAATGACTCAAACTAGCAGATGTCAAGATATTCGCCAGTTCAGAAGCTATAGCACTCAGCTTTAAAGATCCTGATGGTATCTATATAACACGGCCAGGGTAGTTATGATACTCAAACCAGTAATCACTGCTCTTGAGCTGGAGATCGTGTCAGCAATAGAAACCGGAGGCTCTGTCGTAAGGTCTGATAATTCAAAGAAGAACTGACCTTCAAAGTTCACCAGTCCACTCAAAGCAGTGGCTGTAGAATGATGAATGGCCGTCCAGGTATTTAGAATCTGGCTGATGGTTAATGGAGTGTGATCTCGAATGACATGGGTTGAGCCCATTGATCTTTGGCATTCGTTTGCCAGTGGTAATGGATCGGCGGCTATCAGGCGGTATTCTTGTTGAGCCTGTCGCCACGGATTGAATGCCTGCAGGTGGTTACAGGCCAGAGCCAGTTCCAGTTGCTCCCTGATACTTATAGCCGTATCGGTTACCCGGATCTGATTGCCTGCGAGATTAAATAGAGGAAGTTCTGCATTGATATCTTTATGGCCAGTCAGAGTGAAGCCTCCTCTTTGTTGATCTACTCCTGAAAAAAGCGCCTTACGTGTCTTGCCTGTATTGTCAATGTCGACATTGTTTCTGAACACATCCATACGGGTTCCGTGTCCAAGGGTAAACTCCCCTGCACCTGTCATATTGCCCTGAAATCTGTTCCCGATAAGAGCGATCTGTTTTGACTGGTTCCTGATGGCAGGTAGATTAATCACTACCCCTTTGTCGGGAATGTAGTCGAGGAGCAAGGTTTTGATGATGTTACCAGTCACCGTGTTATTGGCGAACCGCAGGCCGGGACCAGGGCGCAAATCATTGGCCGATGCATCCAGAGGTAATCGGCAATCAAGGTCAACCCCGGCCCAGTTGGAAAGATGGAATACACTGTCTTCTATAATCAGTCGCCGGTTATAGCACTCTGCGAAAACAATCGTCTGAATGGGATAGCGGCCCCTGGATTCAGTGGGCCGGAAAGTCACCTGTCTTATGTGACTGTCTCTGGTTTCATCAAAATAGAAGTTTCTGGTGCTTCCGACTCTGAGCATATGTTGATCAAAATAATCTGGCAAAGGCGAAATGACGATTTCAAAACCGTCATCAGCCGCGCCAATAATGTCTTGACCGTTTTTCAAGACTATTTCACTGCCAATCAGGTAATGAATGGCGGTTTTACCCGCCGAAGGGACAGCGGTGGTTGGAGTCGCTGCGCTGGATGAGAGCAGTATAACGGTGTTATCTGGAATACGTTTGATCAACTCACTGAAATCGCCCGCAGGATCGGGACTGAGTACAACGCACTGACGCTGTCTGACAAGCTTTTCATATTGGTTCAGTCGTTTCTGAATCCCGCTTGCGTGCCCTATGATAGATTCGCACGGTACTATTGGAAGTTCTGTTGTAGTGGTGGGGGTTGCACTGGTGCTTGTGATTGTACTGGTGGTGGAGATCGCGCTGGAGCTGGAAGTCGCAATGGCAAGTGAAGAAGAGATCAGTGTCGTACAGGCTGCTGAGTCAAATAATAGAATACCTTCGACGTTTATCAGTCCACTGCAGGCAGTTGCAGTGGAGCCTCTGATGGCCGTCCAGGTATTCTTAATTTCAGCAATGGTATAGGAACTAGTTGTTGGCATGACAGAGGTTGAGTTCAAAGCTGGCATGACATTGGTTGAATTTAAAGTCGGCATGACAGTGGATGAGTTCAAGGCTGGCATGACATTGGTTGAATTCAAAGTGGGCATGACAGTGGATGAGTTCAAAGCTGGCATGATATTGGTTGAATTCAAAATCGGCATGACATTGGTTGAGTTCAAAGTGGGCATGACAGTGGATGAGTTCAAAGCTGGCATGACATTGGTTGAATTCAAAGTGGGCATGACAGTGGATGAGTTCAAAGCTGGCATGACATTGGTTGAATTCAAAATCGGCATGATATTGGTTGAATTCAAAGTGGGCATGACAGTGGATGAGTTCAAGGCTGGCATGACATTGGTTGAATTCAAAATCGGCATGATATTGGTTGAATTCAAAGCTGGCATGACAGTGGATGAGTTCAAAGCTGGCATGACATGGGTTGAATTCAAAATCGACATGGCAGCGGCTGAAATCAAAGTCGGCATGATATTGGTTGAATTCAAAGTCGGCATGACAGTGGATGAGTTCCAAGCTGGCATGACATGGGTTGAATTCAAAATCGACATGCCAGCGGCTGAGATCAAAGTCGGCATGACATTAGTTGAGCTCAAAGTCGGCATGACAGTGAATGAGTTCAACGTTGACATAATATTGATTGAGTCTGAAGTTGCCATGAAGGTGTTTAAACCTGGAGTGGACATGACAAGCGTTGAACTCATTACTCTTTGGCACTCGCCTCCCAATGGTAATGCATCAGAGGCTTTCAGACTGAACTCGGGTTCGAGTTGTCGCCACGGAACGATCCCCTGCAGATGGTTACAGGCCAGAGCCAGTTCAAGGGGGGCTCTAAAGGTTATTGCTGTCGCTGTCACTCGGATCTGATTACCTGCCAGATTAAAGAGGGGAGGTTTTACCGTGTTATCTGCATGACTGATAAGCGCAAACCCCCCTCGCCGTTGTTCTCGTAAACCGAAAGTCTCGCGAAGTGTGAGGCCAGCATTGTCAATATTGTCGATGGTATTTCTAAAAACATCGATACTGGATCCGGGGCCAAGGTTAAAGTCACCGGCATTGGCCATTTTGCCCCGGAACCTGTTCCCGATGACTGCGAGCCTCTGAGCCTGATTCCTGATAGCAGGAAGATTAACAATTATCCCTCCTTCGGGAATAACGCCAAAGTGCAACATGCTGATGGTGTCGCCAATGGCCGTGTTGTTGGTGAACAGCAAGCCTGGGCCCGGGCGATTGTCACTGGCCGATGCATCCAGTGATTTTCTGCAATCAAGGTCAACAGCAGCCCAGTTGGGAAGATGGAACAGGTTGCTTTCTACAATCAGTTTTCGGTTATGGCACCCTGCAGAAACAATGGCGTTAACTGGTTTCAGGTATCTGGGGCCAGCGGGCAGAAAGGTAATGTGTTCTATATGGCTGTCTCTTATTTCGTCAAAGTGGAAGTTGTCAGTGCTTCCAACTCTGACCATATAGGGCTTTGCAAAACGCTCCGAGAGCTTGATGACAATTTCAAAACCGTCATCAGCAGCCCCGATAAGATCCTGGCCGTCCTTTAAAAGGATTTCGCTGTCAATAAGATAATTAACAGTAGTATCACCCGTTGCAGGGGTAACGGAGGGAGAAGAGCTCAATACCTGGTGAATATTAGAGGAGAACAGTATCACGGTGTTTTCAGGAATCTGATTGATCAGCTTTGCTGTATCTCCTGCCGGGTCGGCACTGAGAACAGCGCACTGCCGTCCTCTGACAAGTTCTTTGTATTGGTCCAGCCGTTTCTGAACCCCCGGTTTTTGTCCTGTCAGAGAGTCGCACGGGATTATTGGAACGGCTGTTGATGTCGCTACAGTGGTGGGGATTATGCTGGACGTCGCAACAGCAACGGAAGAAGAGGGCGACGGGCAGATTGCTGTAGGGCAGACTGCTGACTTAAAATATAAAAGACCTTCGACGTTTATCAGCCCGCAGCAGGCCATCGCATTAGAGCCCCCGATGGCCGTCCAGATATTCTCAATCTTGCTGATGGCATGAGGACCATACGTTGGCATGGCAGCGGTTGAGTTCGAGGCTGGCATTGCAGCGGTTGGGTTCAAGGCTGGTATGGCCGTGGTTGAGTTCAAAACTGGCATGACAACGCTTGAGCTGACTCGTCTTTCGCACTCATTGGTCAGCGGGAAGGCATCAACGGCTTTCAGGCTGAGTTCGGGTTTCAGTTGTAGCCACGGAGTCATCCCTTGCAGGCGGTTACAGGCCAGGGCCAGTTTAAGGGGAGCCGTGACGGTTATCGCTGTCTCTGTTGTCTGGACCTGATTACCTGCCAGATTGAAGCGAGGAGGTTCTTCATTGGGATCGGTATGGCCGTTAAGAGCAAAGCCTCCCCTTGGTGAGTTTCGCAGGCCCTTGGCTTCACGAAGTGTGAGAGCGTCATTGGTCGAGTTAACCGTATTTCTGAAAACATCCAGACGGGCTCTGGCGCCAAGCATAAATTCGCCCGCTATTGCCATTCTGCTCTGGAATGTATTCTCAATCACCTCTATTTTCTGCGGCGGGTTCTTAATTTCAGGAAGATTAATAAATACCCCACCTTCGGGAATGTAGACGAGGCGGAGGCCTCCACGGAATATGAGGGTCTGACCTGTGACCGTATTATTGGCGAACCGCAGGCCCGGGCCCGTAGCGTTGGCAGATGCATCCAGAGGTTCTTTGCAATCAAGGGAAACTGCGAACTGGTTAGCAAGTTTGAATACGTTGTCTTCTACAATCAGTTTCCGGTTATAGCACTTTGCGAGAATAACATTGTTAAGTGCAACGGTGCCTTTAAGCTGAATGTACTCGAAGGTAATGTGCTTTATATGATTGGGTTTTGTTTGATCGAAGAGGAACTTGTCAGCGCTTCCAACATCGACAAAAAGGGGTATATTAAAATTTGGCGTACCCGTAATGACGATTTCAAAACCGTCATCAGCAGCCCCAATAAGATCCTGGCCATCCTTCAAAACGATTGGTGTGCCAAGCCAATAGGTCACAGCAATTTTGCCCGTTGTAGGGTTAACGGATGGGGCAGGGGTAGGCGTTACTCTCTGGATAGTGTTGGAGGAGAGTAGTATCACAGTGTTTTCAGGAATCCGACTGACTTCGGTTCCGAGATCCAAACCGCTAGGATCCGGGTAGGTACTAAAAACAACACACTGTCGCCCGCGAACCAGACCTTTATACTGGCTCAGTCGATCCCGAACCCCTGACGTCTGCCCTTTAAGAGAGTCGCACGATACCGTAGGAGTAGTGGTAGTGGTAGCAACCCCCTGAGCCTGGAGAGATAGGGTTTGTAGCAGGAATACAAGAGCGATTAGCCGAGCCAGATAATGCTGCAACTTAATCATTTTCAGGGCACCTTGGGACAGTCCATAGCAAGCTTAGACGCTGCATTTCTATTTAGCCATTTCAGGAAAAGGTGGGAAAGCTGAGTCTTGAAAAAAACAATTCAGCCGCAATATAAGTGACATAAGCCGCCTTGTCGGCAAGTAATAAAGCGCGGGAGAACTCACTATGCGAGCAGACAGACTTACCAGTAAGCTGCAATCCGCATTGTCAGATGCTCAGTCACTGGCTCTGGGTAAAGATCACAATCAAATAGAACCTGTCCACCTGTTACTGGCACTGTTGAATCAGCCAGGTGGTTCCATCAAGCCGCTGTTGAGTCAGGTGGGTTTTAATTTGCAGCAACTGGTTGATGAGCTTGAAAAGCTACTGGATCAGGTGCCTGTTATCAATCAGCCAACCGGCGATATTCAACCTTCTCAGGAAACGATTCGCTTGCTGAATCTGGCTGATAAACAAGCCCAGAACAGAGGTGACCAGTTTATTTCCAGTGAAACCGTTCTTCTGGTCATGATGGCGGGTAGCTCGTCCGTTTCCCGTGTACTGAAGGGGCAGGGGGTCAGCCAGCAGGCTCTGGAAAATGCCATTAATAATCTCAGGGGTGGCGAAGCGGTTAATGATCCCAATGCCGAAGACAATCGCAATGCCCTGGCGACCTACACCATCGACCTTACTGAGCGGGCGGAAGCTGGCAAGCTGGATCCGGTCATTGGCCGGGACGATGAAATCAGGCGCATCGTCCAGGTGCTGCAACGGAGAACCAAAAATAATCCGGTGATTATTGGTGAGCCCGGTATCGGCAAAACCGCCATTGTGGAAGGGCTGGCTCAAAGAATTATCAATGGCGAAGTGCCTGACGGTATCAAGGGTAAAAGGCTTTTGTCGCTTGATATGGGTTCGCTGATTGCCGGTGCCAAATTCAGGGGTGAATTTGAAGAGCGATTAAAGTCGGTGCTTAATGAGCTGTCCAAACAGGAGGGGCAGATTATTCTGTTTATTGATGAACTCCATACCATGGTAGGAGCCGGTAAAGCAGAAGGAGCAATGGATGCCGGTAATATGCTTAAGCCTGCCCTGGCCCGGGGTGAGCTTCATTGTGTCGGTGCGACGACACTGGATGAATACCGGCAGTATATTGAAAAAGATGCCGCCCTGGAGCGCCGTTTCCAGAAAGTGCTGGTGGATGAGCCAACAGAAGAAGATACGATTGCTATCCTGCGTGGCCTGAAAGAGCGTTATGAAGCCCATCACGGTGTTGATATTACCGACCCGGCCATTGTTGCTGCGGTAAAACTCTCTCAGCGTTATATCACGGACAGACAGTTGCCCGATAAAGCGATCGATCTGATTGATGAGTCCGCCAGTCGTATCCGTATGGAAATGGACTCCAAGCCGGAAGAGATGGATCGTCTGGAGCGTCGTCTGATTCAGCTGAAAATTGAACGGGAAGCGCTCAAAAAAGAAGACGACAGAGCTTCCAAAGAACGGCTGACACTGCTAGATAAAGAAGTGGGCCGCCTTGAAAGAGACTACTCAGACCTTGAAGATATCTGGAAGGCCGAGAAAGTCGTCCTCCAGGGATCTCAGAAGTTACGGGAAGAACGTGAGCAATTACTGATCGCTCTGGAAGCAGCCCAGCGTTCCGGCGATCTCGCCAAAATGTCAGAAATTCAGTATGGCCAGATTCCTGAGCTGGAAAAGAAGCTGGCTGAAGCAGACGCTGCTGAGTCCGGTGGCGAAACTAAATTGTTGCGTAACAGAGTGACCGATGAAGAGATTGCTGAAGTCGTCTCTCGCTGGACCGGTATTCCTGTTGCCAAGATGCTGGAAGGGGAGCGTGAAAAACTCTTGACCATGGAAAAGGCGCTTCATAGTCGTGTTATTGGTCAAGATGAAGCGGTAGTCGCTGTTTCTAACGCTGTTCGCCGTTCCAGAGCCGGTCTGGCCGATCCCAATCGACCTAATGGTTCTTTTATGTTTCTTGGGCCAACCGGTGTCGGTAAAACAGAGCTGTGCAAAGCGTTGGCTGAATTTCTGTTTGATACAGAAGATGCCATTGTTCGTATTGATATGTCCGAATTTATGGAAAAACACTCGGTTGCCCGTTTGCTGGGAGCGCCTCCCGGCTATGTGGGTTATGAAGAGGGTGGGTATCTGACAGAGGCGGTTCGTCGTAAACCCTATTCCGTGGTGTTGATGGATGAAGTGGAAAAGGCGCACCCCGACGTTTTTAATATTCTGTTGCAAGTATTAGAAGATGGTCGCTTAACAGACGGTCAGGGCAGAACGGTAGACTTTAAAAATACGGTGATTGTCATGACTTCCAACCTCGGCTCTGATGTTATTCAGACTATGCAGGGTGAAGATTTTGAAGCCGTGAAATCAACGCTTATGGATGTCGTGGGGGCTCACTTCAGACCTGAGTTTGTCAATCGTGTCGATGAGCTGGTGGTCTTCCATCCGTTGACTGAAGAACAGATAGAAGGCATTGCGGCCATTCAGTTAAGCCGACTGGACAAGCGTCTTGCTGAAAACGGTTTGTCCCTGGAGATCTCAGACGAAGCCATGAAAAAACTGGCTGAAGTGGGTTTCGATCCTGTCTACGGTGCCCGCCCATTAAAGCGGGCCATTCAGCGCAGTATTGAGAACCCACTGGCAGAATCCATACTTTCCGGTCAGTATTCTCCCGGTGATGTTATTAAGGCAACACTTAAAGACGCTGAGATTACGTTCGTGTAAGGCACCTGGCCGAAGCCGTTACCCAGCGGCTTCCGTACATGCGCCTATTGTCAGAAAATGGGACAGGTGTGCATAATTGAGAGACTAACGCACCTGTTAGATAAAACGCACTCTCCTACAGAGGTATGCATGTATCCAGTTGTTGTTTCAGATCTTGATGGCACCCTTCTCAATGACCAGCATGAGCTGGCACCCCGCACAAAAGCAGTGATTCGTCGTTTAAGCAGCCAGGGGATTCGTTTTGTGTTTGCCACGGGCAGACATTACCTGGATGTTGAAGAGCTGAGGGCACAGCTGGACATTGATATGTTTACCATTACGTCTAATGGTGCCCGTGCCCATAATCCCCAGGGGGAGATGATCATCCGTCATGATCTGAACCCGGATTTTATCCAGCCTTTAATTGCCCTGGGTCGTCAATACAGTGATACGGTTTTTCTGAGTGTTTACAGCGAAGATAAGTGGTATGTCGAGCAGCATCATGAAGACGTGTTGAAGTTTCACAAGGACACAGGGTTCAGCTACACCATGCAGAGTCTGGATACGATTCCTGTCGAGAAGATTATCAAAGTGTTCTTCGTTGCCAAAGAGCACGATGAGTTGCTTGATCTTGAGCGGGATATTCATGATGCCTTTGGTGACTCCGTGAATATGACCTTCTCTTTAAATACCTGCCTTGAAATCATGGCCCCGGCTGTGAGCAAAGGTGCCGCTCTGGAAGAGGTGATGAAACTCAAAGGACTGGAGCTAAAAGACGCAGTGGCATTCGGTGACGGTATGAACGACGTTGAGATGCTACAGGTAGTTGGCAAAGGGTTGGTGATGGCCAATGCGACGGAGCGACTGAAAGCAAAACTGCCTGATCACGAAGTGATTGGTGAATGCAATGATGATGCGGTTGCTCAATACCTTGAAAAACATTATCCGAACTGAATTTCAGATAAGCTCACCGGTGTCCCGGTGAGCCTTCTCGCTCTCTAAAGCCAGCCGCCAAGATCCTTCCAGCGATTAACGATAGAGCAAAACAGCTCGGCAGTTTTTTCGGTGTCATAACGGGCTGAGTGGGCTTCACCCTTATTGAAATGGATATCTGCCGCCTCGCAGGCCCTGGCCAGCACCGTCTGCCCATAGGCCAAGCCCGACAGGGACGCTGTATCAAAACAGGAGAAGGGGTGGAATGGGTTGCGCTTGATCTTACAGCGCTCTGCCCCGGCCATAAGAAAACCAAGGTCGAACGATGCATTGTGACCCACCAGTACTGCCCGGTTGCAACCCTGCTTCTTTACTTCCTTACGCACTGTTTTAAAAATGGCATTCAGTGCCTGCTCTTCTTCAGTAGCGATGCGAAGCGGGTGGAAAGGATCCACACCGATAAACTCAATCGCCGCCGGTTCAATATTGGCACCTTCAAAAGGTTTGATATGGAAAGACTGAGGCTTACCGGGGTGCACATAGCCGCTTTCGTCCATCTCAATGACGACTGCCGCAATTTCCAGCAGGGCATCGGTGGCGGAATTGAAACCTCCGGTCTCTACATCCACCACAACGGGTAAGAAACCACGAAAGCGGTTGGCCATCAGGTGGCTATCATCGACCACGGAATCTCCTTGGTTCTTTCAGAGTCAGTAGAAAGTGTCAGTAGAAAGTATCAGTCCTGAGTTTGCAGGCGCCAGTTCAGGGTTTCACCTGCACGCAGAGGAATCACCTGATTGTCTCCCAGGGGGATGGAATCCGGCAACTGCCACTCTTCCTTAATCAGGGTTACGGAAGTCTGGTTCCTGGGCAGGCCGTAGAAATCCGGACCAAAGTGGCTGGCGAATGCTTCCAGTTTATCCAGTGCATTCATGCTCTCAAAGGCCTCAGCATACAGCTCCAGTGCCGCCGGTGCGGTGTAGCAACCCGCACAGCCACAGGCAGTCTCTTTGGCATCGACCGTATGGGGTGCAGAATCCGTGCCCAGGAAAAATTTCGGGTTGCCACTGGTGGCGGCTTCCAGCAGGGCCTGCTGGTGAATATTACGCTTCAGGATCGGCAAACAGTAGTAATGAGGGCGAATGCCTCCTGCCAGCATATCGTTGCGATTGTACAGCAGATGGTGCGCCGTAATGGTCGCTGCTACATTGCTGTGGCTGCTTTTGACAAATTCAACCGCGTCAGCCGTGGTAATGTGTTCCATCACCACTTTCAGGTCAGGGTGGCGAACCGTGATATCTCTCAGGTAACGATCAATGAAGACTTTTTCACGATCGAATATATCAATGTCTTTGTCAGTGACTTCAGCGTGTACCAGCAGTGGCAGGCCCACTTCAGCCATGGTTGCCAGGCTTTTTTCAATATTGCTGATGTCGGTGACGCCAGAGTCAGAGTTAGTGGTAGCCCCGGCTGGATAGAGCTTCAAAGCACTGACATCCCCTCTGGCTTTGGCTTCACGAACCATCTGCGGGGTAGTATTATCCGTCAGGTACAGGGTCATCAGTGGCTCAAACTGACTGCCCGCAGGCACATGCTCAAGAATTCGGGCCTTGTATTCAGCAGCATCATCAGCATTCAGTACCGGTGGACGCAGGTTTGGCATGATAATGGCGCGGGCAAAGTTTCTGGCTGCAGAACGCACCGTTTCGGCCAGGGCTGCGCCGTCTCTGAGGTGAATATGCCAGTCATCAGGGCGTGTCAGAGAGAGCTTTTCTTTCACTATGGGCATGTGCGTCATCTGCTGAGGAATACCTGTTTTCAGGGAAGAAAGAGTGACTGCTGGGTAGCAACAGCGTAAAAGTGTTTTCACCGGGGTGGCATCCTATCTAAAATCATGCTGGCTTGGTAGTGATATTTAGCTATTGAGTTTGGCGGTTCAGGGTGTGGGAGAGAGCCCTCAAAAGTAAAAATATTGAATTTATATGCTATTTTATTGAATAAGTATTGATTATCGGCTTTGTATCATCAATACTCTTTCAAAAATCAGGTTTTGAGTACTTGCTAATTGGGAGTGCAGGGTGAAAGAGATAAAAAAAGTAGTGCTGGCCTATTCGGGGGGGCTGGATACCTCCGTCATTGCTAAATGGCTGGAAGACACTTACCAGTGCGAAGTGGTGACATTTACCGCAGACCTGGGTCAGGGCGAAGAAGTAGAGCCTGCCAGGGCCAAGGCAGAAGCACTGGGCATCAAAGAGATCTATATCGAAGATCTGCGTGAAGAGTTTGTTCGGGATTTTGTCTTTCCAATGTTCCGAGCCAATACCGTATATGAAGGTGAGTACCTGCTGGGTACTTCCATCGCCCGTCCTCTGATTTCCAAACGATTGATTGAAATTGCCAATGAGACCGGGGCAGACGCTATCTCCCACGGGGCTACTGGCAAAGGTAATGACCAGGTGCGTTTTGAGCTGGGTGCCTACGCGTTAAAGCCTGGTGTGCAGGTGATTGCTCCCTGGCGTGAATGGGATCTGAATTCCCGTGAAAAACTGCTGGCTTATTGTCAAGAGCACGGTATCGAGATTGAGAAGAAGAAAGGCAAATCCCCATATTCTATGGATGCCAACCTGCTGCATATTTCTTACGAAGGCGGCATTCTGGAAGATCCCTGGGCTGAAGCTGAAGAAGAAATGTGGCGTTGGAGCGTATCTCCGGAAAAGGCCCCGGATCAGCCGCTGTATCTGGAACTGACCTACAAGAAAGGTGACATTGTTGCCATTGATGGTCAGGACATGACACCGGCAACGGTTCTGGCTCACCTGAACAAAGTCGGTGGGGAGAATGGTATCGGACGTTTGGATATTGTTGAGAATCGTTACGTCGGTATGAAGTCCCGAGGTTGCTACGAGACTCCCGGTGGAACCATTATGCTGAAGGCGCACAGGGCCATCGAATCCATCACCCTTGATCGTGAAGTAGCGCATCTGAAAGATGAGCTGATGCCAAGGTATGCGAAGCTGATTTACAACGGTTACTGGTGGTCTCCCGAGCGTGAGATGCTCCAGAAGATGATTGATGAAAGTCAGGACTGCGTGAATGGTGTCGTACGTCTGAAGTTGTATAAAGGGAATGTCACGGTGGTTGGTCGTCAGTCGGATGACTCTCTGTTTGATGAAAATATTGCCACCTTTGAAGATGATGCCGGTGCTTATGATCAGGCAGACGCTGAAGGCTTTATTAAATTGAATGCATTAAGGCTGAGAATTGCTGCTAATAAGGGGCGTAGTCCTGATTAATTAATCCATTAACTAAATGGGCGAAATTAATTTAAACTGAATGGCCTGAGTAGTTAAATACTCGGGCCTTTTTGTATCAGGTGTAAATACTTAGGGTTTAGTTGCATTTAAATGACATGGGTCAATGAATTGTTTTTTTGACGGCCTTATAGGTTGAGTCGATTGTCTAACTATACCTGCTCGTTAATAATCCCAGCTCCTCTAAATAGATCTTATTAATTTGTTTGTTGTGTAGGTAAAAGTGCGAATAGCCATTAGAGAGTTGAGATTAGATATTGTTAATAAGGCATTCTTCAAATGCCCCTCGCCGAGAGTGATGAAAAATAATTACAAGGGAAAAATGATGCAGTGCACACGTTTAGCTAAAGCGGTTTCATTGGCTCTGCCCGTTATGTTACTGGCAGGTTGTGATGATGTTCTAAACGACGATGTTGAAGAAGTCACCCTTCAATCCCAGACGTTAAAGTTTGATCCAGCCAATGGTGTTATCCCTTACCCCAATGATATTGTCGGGTTTGATGAAGATGGCTCGCTGAAAGTACCCGGGGAGACAGACTGGGCTGCTACTCTTGGGGATGCTACGGGTGATAGCCCCAATACTTTCTGGAACTACTACGGTTCTCAGCCAGGCTGGGGCACATCCGTTCCCATGATTCTGGAATTCACCAAAGCGCCGGAATCATCCGGTGGCTCACCCTCCATTGATCCGGCTACGTTCCAGAGTGGCATTAAAATGTTCCGGGAAAAGGATGGTACGCTTGAAGAGCTGGTTTGGAATGTAGATTACCGGGCAATTCTGGCAGAGGCGGGCACTATTAATATTGAGCCCCTGAAGCCTTTTGACGAAGCGACCCGCTATTTTGTTGTTCTGACAACTGGGTTGCAGGACGCCCATGGTCAACCTTTGCAAACTCCGTCTGCTTATAAGCAGCTGTTAAGCAGTAATGATGAAATGGGTCTGCATTTGCAGGGTGTTATTGATCAGTTGGCAGGTGCGGGTCTTTCTGATAGCAGTATTGTTTATGCGGCTGATTTTACTACGGGCAGCAATATCAGTGTGATTCGACCTGTGGTTGAAAAGTATCTTGGTGAGTACTCCTCAGGAACCCAATTCTCTGGTTTAGTGGAAGAAACATTTGCTTCATCTTCAGTGAGTACTGAGCAGAATAGAGTTGTCACGGCGATTTCTGAACAGCTGGCGAAGGAAGGCGTATCAATTTCAGAACAAGAGCCCACAGAAACAGCTGAATTCCGTGTTTTCTCTGCGACCATCAACTTGCCAGCCTATCTGGATACACCTGAGATGGGAGTAAACTGTGAATACAATGAATATGTCGTCAGTATGCAAGAAGGTGGCAGCCACGACAGTCATCCTGAGAACTTCAATGAATATAGGGTAGCACCACAGGAATTCTGTTCAGGCGCTTTCAGTTATTTCCAAACAAGCGACGGTACACCTATTAATGCCAGCAATGCTGCTGATATCAAGGTGTTTAAAGAGGCTTCCATAAAAGCCAAAATTTATCTGCCCACAGGTGAGGTGCCTGACGGCGGATTTAAGGTGGTTATGCACAGCCATGGCTTCGGTGGCTCAAAAGACGAAGCTGAAATCTTTGCTAAACAGCTGGTTGGTTCCGGTTATGCGGTGGTAGCCATCGACCATCCCATGCACGGTGACAGAGCCGTGGATATTGATGGCGACGGTGTGGCTGATCTGGATGCTTCGGAACGCCGGACGGATTATGCCAGTGCTGAAAATCTGTTAACTACACGCGGCTTTATGTGGCAGGTGGCCCTGGATTATGTCGGCATCCGCATGGCGATCGCCAATGGTGTGAACCATAAGGGTGAGACGCTTCTCGATACTAACAATGTGCACATGCTGGGGAGTTCACTGGGAGGCATTCACGGCACTATTATCTCTGGTATTATCAGAGATGCCCAAGAGCATTTCCCTCAGTATAAAGAAAAGCTGGACCTGAAGACGACAACAGTGAATGTGCCCGGTGCGGGTGTCGCCACTGTTCTGATACAGTCGCCTGTGTTACTGCCAGAAATGAAGGAAGACGCTCTGCACTCTGCCGCTTTCCGTTTATTTATGGCTGAGACGTTGGGTTTCTACAATCCGGTAACACAGCTTTCGAAGGATGAGAAAGTGGCTGCCCTGGATAAAACCGACGAATATCGCGAGGGGTTGGAAAATGTTGATCTGACCCAGCCTGATCAGATTGCCGATGAGCATATACGTCAATTGGCGGATGATGTGCTGGCCGCCAGTGCTGCTATGGGCAACCCGGCACCGGCTGACTTTGCTGAGTTTGAGGAGCAAATCTGGCAAGTCTATAAAATCCCCGCCGAGATTGCTTATCAGGCTATTACCGACCCTTCTGACCCGGTGAGTTACGCCAAGGTGCTGGCTCAATATCCTGATGAGCCTATTCTGCTGACTGAGGCCGTGGGCGATGGTTCAAATGAACTGAATATGACAGCCATGGCTCTTGCCGCGATGGAAGGCGATGGTAAGGATTTCAATCCGGGCGATTTTGTGATTGTTAATCAGGCCCATGAGATGCCGCTGGGTGGTACAGATCCTCTGATCAGAACCTTGGGTTTGGATTTGCTGGTTGGTGGTGACAACGGTGTACAGGGTGTAACCACTATCCGTAGTGCTTCCCGTTATGGTTATGGCACGCACATGTCCAGTTTTGTTCCAGTGGATGCGGCATCTGAAGATCAAGACCTGCTGCCTAATGACGTAGATGTCCATGAAAGCATTGTTGAAGCAACTCTTTCATTTTTGAAATCGAATGGCTCTCACGTGAATGTTGAAAACCTTGGCTCTACCAACGGTGATGAACTCTTGCTGCCTAAAGAGGATTTTGCAGACCAGCCTGAATATAAGTAGACATAATTGTCGTTTTAAAATGGGTGTTTAGCATTCTGGTTCCCATGTCTTTGGGCCCTTTGGGTTCTAACGTGGGAGCCAGTTTGAGAAGAGCTGCCCTGATCATCAGGCTACTGGTGCGGCTGAAAACTCAAAGGTATTTTTCCCTGAGTGTGCTATTTTTTCCTGTGTTTCTCAAACTCACTTTTTGCAGATTGGTACCCTGGGGCATAAGGAGTGTAATAGAGTTCAATAAATAACTCTTCGGTTTTAATATCTGCCCATTTCCCATAAAACTCTGAAAAACTAGTTTCACTGTCAGTTTTTTTACTGAGAACAACGGCTTACCCTTATAAAAGAAGTGAAGCCAGGTGTAGCTATAGCCTTGTGAAAAGCCATGATCCGGTTCTCTCTCTTGAGTTATTGAAATATAGTAAGGGTTGAGAAAATCAAGTAATTCGATGGCATTACTGAATACCTGAATATTCGGGTTAGCGGATCCTGCTCTATCACGCACATCCTTTTCAATGAGAATAGCTTTTAACCAATGCAAGTGGTTTATGGTTTCTGAAATAATGTGACAAGCTGCTGCGTTTTCATCTATTTTTCCCACTACTACGGCGCCCTCATGGGCTTGTGGCTGAGAGGGTTGTGTTTCTGTCGTCTCATGATGACTGTGTCCTGTCGAACTTTCTGCGTAACTCAGCGACTCTTCAGCTAACGTAACATTATTGAATTTTTGACGGAGTTCACAAACACCATGACAGGAACCGGCATAACAATTTAAACCAAACGTATGCAGGTCTTGTTCAGGATGTTCATTGCCACCGCCAGAACCAGACGACAGGGGGTGGGTGAAAGAGCCTCTGACATGGCTGGTTGTCCCTGAGGCTTGTTGGCTGGATGATTCTGATGACGGGTTTTGTGATTCAGTTTGGCCGTTTTGCTCACCGGCAAAAGAAGCGCCCGAAGATGGTCTATTTCCTTGGATTTACCCATTACTGCACCCGGAACCAGAAGGGAAACTTCATGGTTGGTCGTAAGACGGAGAGAGCACGGCTTAGGCGAAGTATTGAGAAATTCAAAGAGCTGCTAAGACGCATCCGCCACGATCCGTTGCATGAACAATTAACAGCTATCAATCGTCGTTTACAGGGACACTACGCTTACTATGGAATGGGAGGGAACTTCCGGAGCCTTTGCAAATTGTATCGGTCTGTGGAGAGATATTGGCGCAAGATGCTCAGTAGGCGAAGCCGAAAAGGCAAGGTGACTTGGGAAATGTTTAACCGCCTCAAACAGATCATGCCGTTACTGAAACCAAAGATAGCGATCCCCTTTTGGAGGATGCAGTTTATGGCAGTGCTGTAAGTCAGATGCTGAAGAGCCCGGTGCGGGAAATCCGCACGCCGGGATCTGAGGGGGTTGGAGTTACAACTGGTAGCTCCTTCTACCCGATCCTGAGGGGGAAGTTCTCTCGGGCGACTCGACTGGGAACGAGTGGTTAGAGTTTTGTGATACCCTCTGATTGCCTGAAGGTTTTTTGAACAGTTGTTTAAAAGCGTCCGTCAGGTGCTGGCGTTGGATTGGTTATTTTTTTCCTCAGGAAAATACTGACTGAGAATGTCCGGGTCACTGCTCAATGCATCGCAGGCTTCTGGTTGTGAAACCGGTGTAATACTGGTTGAACAGAGTTTCATGTTGCGGATACTGGCATCAAACCAGAACCAGTTCTTGTTCTCGGAATAACATAAGGCTCTGGCTGTATAGTTGACCGAAGGTACCAGAGGAACAGAAGGAAAGCCGAGCAGCTGTTTTTTAACGACGGTAGAGCTCAGGCAGGAGTAGGTAATATTGTTGTATCGTCGTTCAAACCGGTCAAAGGTCCGGGCGATCAGCTGCTCGGCGATTTTATCTTGTCTCAGGCTTAACTGGTAGAGAGCCAGTCCACATAAAAAGAGAATGATAATACTTTCCATAATGAGTACCTCAAGGCTTTATTAATTAGTACTAGCGTCCGTACCAGCTTTTTCTAAACCCTTTTTTCATCAAACCATAGATGCCTTGCTTTAGGGAAGCGCTCATTTCTCTTTGCTCACAGCTTTCGGTCGTTGAGTACTTATAATGCCCAGTCTGCCAGCATCTGTTTGGCTATGGGACGGTATGCATCTTTACCGTATACCGCGTCAACCAGAGCGAAGCTGAAGGCCATGGCAGAGCCGGGCCCCTGGGCGGTAATCACCCGTTTTTTCTGATCGACGACGACCGGGCTTTCAGGTTGCGGCAAAGCCCCCTCCAGTTGATCAAAAAAAGTAGGGTAGCAAGTGGCGCGGACATTATCGAGCAGAGAGTGGTAAGCCAGCACAACGGCTGATGAGGCACAGATGGCGGCATACCAGCGGTGGGCTGTCTTTTGCCTGTTCAGAAGCTCGGTAAGGTGTGCGTTGTCCCTGAGGTTGGCAGCCCCCGGCATACCACCGGGCAGAGCTATCAAATGGAAGTTTGTATTCAGGCAGGCTTCGATATGGCCGTCGGCTATTAACTTAATACCTCGGGATGCTTCAATTTCCAGATTACCGTCGAGGGTGCAGGCGGCAACAGAGACCTGAGCCCCAGCCCTGCGAAGTGTGTCAATAATGGTAATGGCTTCGATTTCTTCGCAGCCATGAGCAACAGGAACGAGAATCTGCCTTGGCATAATGAAACCTCTAAGGTTGTGCGACATGCAAACACACAACCTGCTCTGTTTCCATTTTAGAGCAGGCACGGCGAAATCTGCCGAGCTGATTGAGACAATTCAGTTCGACAGATTGATAAGCCTAGTGCACCCAAGCTCTAATATCCATACAGCATCGCACCTGCAATGGCCGACCTTTGTAAGTCCATTTAAATGGCTTCGCCATTTTCTCGTTGAAGAAGTCAACAAACTGGTGAAGCCGAGCTTTCAGGTCTTCTTTTGAAGTAAAGCTGTTTCGCTTCAGAAAACGTCTTACCAGAATCGAAAACCATATTTCTATCTGGTTCAGCCATGATGCATGTTTCGGAGTATAGTGAAAAACGATCTTATGGGATGTATCAGTCAGGTACGCAGCCCGTGTCCTCATGTTCTTCAGGATACCGGACTTACCCTTAACGCCAAGTTCATCTTGTGGTGTGCCTTCAGCCCTGGTTTGTCGCAAGACATGGCAACAATCAAGCAAATTTGCTCTTCGGTGAACTTGGCTTTTGCGCCAGGGCGAGGAGCCTCTTTGAGTTTTTCTAATACTGGAATCTCATCACTACGCTCGACCCAGTGCTTTCTCCAGCGAGTGACGGTTTCACGGTTACACTTGAGTTCTTTAGTCGTTCCCTGAAGACTTTTCCCTTGTGCCCCCAACAGAATGATTTTGGCTCTGAGCACCATAGCCTGAGAACTTTTCCGTTGGCGAACAATCAGGTCAAGGGCATTGCGTTGCTGTTCTGACAAGATGATTTGTTGGGTATGCTTTGATGGCATCCGTGCTACAACTACTGAAGAGAAATGAGCGCATATCAAAGCATATTTTGATCTGTATGGGTATTAGTGCTTTCCTGCACTAGCCAGCTGGCCTGTCAAGAAGGAAAGGACTCAGTTACTCAGGCTGATTGTTTAATTGTCCTTGCCAGCGGGTGAACATCATGGCAGAGATAAACAGCGCACTGCTGAACAGGGTAATTAGCCAGCCATGAATGGAATCGGTGATAAACCAGGCATCAAGCACACCGCTGATAAAATAAAAGCAGAGAATGAAGCACAGCCAGGCCGTCGCTCTTGGCTGGCGTCTGATTAACCCGTAAACAGGCAGTAACAGTGGGATAATAGTGAAAGACGCAATCATCCAGACTGAGTTTTGAGGTGGGTCCAGCCAGAGTACTTTTGCCGCCTGCGAAGATAGCAGACACAAGTAGAGTACCAGGCTAAACCGGTAGCTGAGGTTGGCTTTTTGAGTCAGATCCACGATTACAGGATCTCCAGTACGGATTCCGGCGGACGACCGACACGAGCCTGACCATTACAGACGACGATAGGTCTTTCAATGATTTTTGGATAGGCGACCATTGTCTCAATTTGCTGCTGTTCTAAGAGGTCCTGACCTTTGACGTGATCCTTGTATTCCTGCTCACCCTTGCGCATCAGTGCTTCCGGGCTCTTGCCTAATTGTTTCAGAATATCAGATAAAGTGGCTTCGCTGGGTGGGTTTTCCAGGTACAGCACTATGTCGGGGTGGATGCCCTTTTCTTCAATCAGAGCCAGAGTCTGTCTGGACTTTGAACAGCGGGGGTTATGGTAAATGGTGACGCTCATATTGCCTTTCTCTCGACTTATCTTTCGCAAGGGTATCTGTGACGGGAAGATTATCGTTGAATGGGTTCCGGTGCAATTGATATCCGTAGACAAAAGTTCAGCAAATCTATCCACTTTTAATCAAATCAACCATATAATTCCCTACAGTTGTTATCAGCATGTTCAGGCTTGTTCGGTCGCTGGTGGACAACAAGTCTAATAAAACCTTCTTCTCAAAAGGCAGGTATGGTCATGTATAAGCTTAAACTGTCGCTGGTTGTGATTATTGCGGTCGTAATGGTTGGCTGCTCCAGCCAGAAGCTCAACTGGGACTACAACAATTCTCCCGCTGCTACCCAGTCCATGAAAGACTGGAAAACCTATGCGTGGCTGAACAAGCCGGGCGAGAACAATAAGGTCAAGGGGTATCAGATCAATGGTTTGACGGATATGCGCATCCGGACCGCTATCAACAGCGATCTTCAGACCAGGGGGTATCGGGAGGTGAGTAAAGAGGATCATCCGGACTTTCTGGTAAATTATCTGACCACGACCCGCACACGCAGAGAGCTGAATCAAATGACGACTTCCATGGGGTATGGCTGGGGCTTCTGGGGTATGGGCGCTACGACTGAAACTCAAGTGAGAGACTATGAGGAAGGCTCGCTCATTATCGACTTTGTGAACCCGGAAAATCATCAGCTCCAATGGCGTGGACGTTCGACTTCCAGAGTGGTGCAAGGTGCCACACCCGAAAAGCGCAGTGAAAAGATTAACACTGCGGTTAAGGCAATACTGAATGGTTTTCCTCCCGGGCATAAAAACTGACGCGCTGTCGCTTGAGCCCCGGAAATTTTCTGTCCGGGCTCTTCTCAATATTAGGGATTGGTTATGCCAGATTCGCGTCCTTTCGGTTCCATAAGGGCTCAACGTGTTCTTTGGTTTCGAGCCTACCTGCTGTCTGTCTCAGATACTTTCTTCAAGCACCGTTGCCTTGATAACGCTGCGGCATTGACTTATACGACGCTGTTTGCCGTGGTGCCGATGATGACGGTCACTTATAGCATGTTGTCGGCTATTCCTTCATTTCAGGGGGTGGGTGATACGGTTCAGAGTTTTATATTCAGTCACTTTGTTCCGACAGCGAGTGAGCAGATTCAATCTTATCTTTCCAGCTTTTCCCAGCAGGCACGAAAGTTGACAGGAGTGGGTGTTGCCTTTCTGGTGGTTACGGCATTTATGATGCTCAGGACAATTGATCGTGCCATTAACCAGATCTGGCAGGTAGATCGGGTTCGTCGGGGAGTCGCCGGCTTTTTGCTCTATTGGGCGATTCTCACCATGGGACCCTTTCTGATTGGGGTTGGTTTTGTGTTGACCTCTTACCTGGCGTCCCTGAAGCTGATCGCTGATACCACCGCTTATCTTGGGGTTGACCAGTGGCTGTTGCGGTTAACTCCCATGTTGTTGAGTAGCCTCGTTTTTACCTTACTTTATCTGGCTGTGCCCAATCGGCCTGTACCTTTTCGTCACGCTTTTACAGGAGCCCTGGTGGTAGCTTTTCTGCTGGAATTGGCGAAGGGGGGCTTTGCCCTGTTTATTACTCTGTCTCCGTCGTATCATTTGATCTATGGTGCCTTTGCGGCTGTTCCCGTGTTTTTGTTGTGGATCTATTTCAGTTGGGTGCTGGTTCTTTTTGGTGCGGTACTGGTCAGGAGTTTTGCGCTATCCAACCAGGCCAGAAATGAGACGCTGCCACCTTTGCTCGGCGTTCTGGTGGTTCTGAACGGATTTAGTGAGCAGTTTCAAAAAGGGATGGGTCTCAAGCTGAAACAGCTACATCAGGGGGGATGGAATCTCTCTCTTGAAGATTGGGAGCTTTATACCAGTTATTTGCTGGATCAGGATATCGTCAGTAAAAATGATCTGGGCGAAATGATACTGGCCAGAGATCTCAGGCATCTGGAGTTTAATGCCTTGTGCCAGTCGCTGTCCCGGGCTTTGCCATCGGACCAGGAGCTGGAGTCCGTTGTGGTTCTGAACAAGCCCGTGTGGTTTGGTCAACTGGTGGGTCGCTTGAAGCAGCTGAATGAAAAACAGCGGGCTGTGCTCGATTGCAATCTTGACGAACTTTTTACCGAATCCTGAAAATAATGACCTCGGTCAAAAAAGTGATTTAATCAATGTAATCGGTTACTGAAACCGGTTACATTTGATCTTCAGTATTGGTATTCTCATACCCTATGTTAATAAAGGTCAGTCGTTGTGAATCTCTGGTTTTCCTGTTGGATGAGCGGGTAGCCCGAGGCTTCACACTGACATCGGAATTCATAAGCAAAACAAGCAGGGTGGGGTTATGCAGAATTTTGCAAACAAAATGGAACAGGCACTAATGCCTCTGGCTGGTAAGCTGGCCAATATCAAGTATCTGGTTGCTCTACGGGATGGGATGGTTTACGCCATGCCATTTTTTATAGTGGGTTCTATCCTGCTGTTGCTACTCAATCTGCCTCTGACTGATCCTGCCAACTTTATGTTCTCCCAGTGGTATACAGACCTGATGGCAGAATATAAAGGCGACTGGTTGCAGCCATTTTATGCGACACTGGGTATGTCCTGCCTGTTTATCTCTTTTGGTATTGGTTCCAGCCTGGGTAAACAGTATGGGCTGCCTGAAGTTACCAGTGGCTTTTTGTCTTTGTTTGCTTTTTTGTTGGTCGCCGCTCCCGTTACCGGCTGGCCGCCAGCGATCAATGCCAACTATCTCGACAGCAAGGGGATGTTCACCGCCATTCTGGTGTCTTTCCTGGCCATTGAAATTTACCGTTTCATGCATAATCGCAAGCTGACCATTAAGCTTCCAGAACAAGTGCCACCGGCCATTGCCCGTTCTTTTGAATCCCTGACACCGGTGATTGCCATTATCCTGGTGCTGCAACCGCTGAACCTTTTTGTGGCTTCCCTGGGTGAAGGTGGCATGCTGATTCCTGAACTGATGATGAAGCTGTTTGTGCCTCTGGTGGGTGCGGCTGATTCTCTGCCAGGTTTGTTGCTGATTGTTCTGCTGGTGCACGTTCTGTGGTTCTGTGGCTTGCACGGTACCAACATTGTGGTGGGTGTGATCACTGCGATTATGTTGACCAACCTTCAGGCGAACCAGGCTGCCATGGAAGCTGGCGAGGCTCTGCCTGCTATCTTTGCCGGTGGTTTCCTGGACAGTTTTGTTTACCTGGGTGGTGCCGGTGCAACTCTGGGTCTGGCCATTGCCATGTCCATCAGTAAAAGTGCCCACCTGCGCTCCATTGGTCGTCTCTCTGTTGTGCCCGGTCTTTTCAATATTAACGAGCCTGTTATCTTTGGTGCGCCGGTTATTATGAACCCGATTCTGGGTATTCCTTTCATTGGTGTGCCTCTGATTAACGTGACGGTTGCCTACCTAGCTACTTCCATGGATCTGGTAGGTCGAGTGGTTGCTCTGGTGCCCTGGACAACACCGGGCCCACTGGCTGCGTTCCTGAGTACTAATTTCAGCGTCACAGCGCTGCTGCTCAGCCTGGCTCTGGTGGCCTTCTCCACCGTAGCTTATCTGCCATTCCTGAATGTTTACAGTCGTTCTCTGGAAGCACAGGAGTCTGAACAGGCTTCAGGAAAAGCAGTAACTGCCTGATCATTCGGGTCGTTTGTTGAAGTTTGAAAACCGGCCTTTTTTCAGGCCGGTTTTTTAATTGGGGGGTCTTGCAGACGACTTTATAAGGCATTACAACTAGAATCAGAACAAACTTGCTACAGGATCCGACGGTAATGCGATACTTTTTTTTCCGACTTTTTCCACTGATGCTGGCCACTCTCTTTTTGTCTGCCTGCTCTGAACCGGATTTGACCGATACCCAGGGAAAGGGGGTTTTTCTCAAGGATGATAAAGGGCGGTGGTCAGTTATAAATATCTGGGCTCACTGGTGTGCACCCTGTCGGGAAGAGATTCCGGAGTTGAACGCTCTGGCCAGTGACGGCAAGGTTCGGGTTCTTGGCTACGATTTTGATCACAGCCAGGGAGAAAAACTGGTAAAAAAAGCTAAGCATATGGGGATTCAGTTTCCTGTTGTGACGGAGAGTCCGATGGCGCTGTTGGCAATCAAACCCCCTCAGGCATTGCCTGCGACCATGATTGTTAATCCACAGGGAGAGCTGGTTGAAGTACTGTATGGGCCTCAGACAAAGGAGAGCCTTGAGCAGAAAATTCAGAGCTTGAAAAGTAAGGTGAAAGCTGATGACTGATCAATGCAGGCGCGCCCTGATTGAGGGAAAAGTGCAGGGTGTCTGGTATCGTGGCTCGACTCAGCAGGAAGCCAGAAAACTGGGAATTACCGGATGGGCAAAAAATCTCCCGGATGGAAGGGTTGAAGTCTTAATGTGTGGTGAAGAGCAAGCGCTGGACAAGCTGGAAGCCTGGCTTCATGAAGGCCCTCCCATGGCTCGGGTCACGGATGTCAGTGTGACCCGTGAGCCCGGACAGATGTTCTCCGATTTTATTACTGGTTAGTCTGACTTAAGGCTGTCTCAGTCATTTCGCCAGTGGCGATCCCAGTTTTTATACACTCGTTCCGGGTACCAGGTTTTGCCAAGGCTGCCATTGTAGCGAGCCAAAGCCCGGGTCAGGTTACCTTTTTCCTTGGCCAGATAATAATTGAGAATATGGCTGCCGTATTTCAGATTGGTCTCTACGTCGGTCAGGTTGTCCTGTGGACGACCAATGATGTTTTTCCAGAATGGCATAACCTGCATCAGGCCCTGGGCCCCGGCAGAAGAAATCGCAAACCGGTCAAAAGAGGATTCTGTCTGGATTAATGCCAGTAGTAGTTCGGGGGAAAGTTTTGCGGCAGTGGCCTTCTTATGAATTGCTTTGAGCAGCTCCAGACGTTGTCGCTGGCTCTGGTGTCTCATAAACGGCTTGAGTCGTCTGGACATATCGATCAGCCAGACTTCTGCCGCAAAACGATCAGAAAAGCTCTCAGGGGTGCTGAGAGTCTCTTCAAGATAGATTTTCAGCCCTTCATCCACTGTCTGCTGACTCCAGCCGGTTGTTGGAGTCAGCAGAAGGGTGAGGGTGAAACCTGTGATCAGGTTGTTTTTATTATAAAACGATGGCCGTTTAATAAGTTTGTCAGGCCATACGCTCCTTAAGAAAGTCCGAAATTTCACTGAGTGCCACGTCTTCGCGATCCGCTGCCCTGCGGTATTTGTATTCTACCTGACCGTTCGCGAGACCTCTGTCACTGAGGACCACCCGGTGAGGAATGCCGATCAGTTCCATGTCGGCAAACTTGACGCCCGGACTGGCCTTGCGATCATCCAGCAGGACTTCGTAGCCTGCTTCAGTCAGTTCCCTGTAGAGGTTTTCGGCGGCTTCACGGACGGCTTCAGACTTCTCAATCTTCAGGCCGACAATGGCAATCTGGAAAGGCGCAATGCTTTCGGGCCAGATGATGCCGCGGTCATCGTGATTTTGTTCGATAGCGGCAGCAACGACACGGGAAACCCCCAGGCCATAGCAACCCATCGCCATCGTCACGGCTTTGCCGTTTTCATCCAGAACAGTCGCGTTCATGGCTTCAGAGTATTTGGTGCCCAGTTGGAAAATATGGCCGACTTCAATGCCGCGTTTGATTTCCAGTGTGCCCTTACCGCAGGGGCTGGGGTCACCTTCGACGATGTTTCTTAAATCGGCGATGCGGTTGAAGGAAGCGTCCCTCTCCCAGTTGATACCAAAATGATGTTTGCCATCGATGTTGGCGCCTGCGCCAAAATCAGACATCAGGGCAACCGTGCGATCAACAATGCATGGGATTTTGATGCCAACCGGGCCCAGTGAGCCGGGTCCGGCTCCCATGATGGACTTGATCTCATCCTCTGTTGCAAAGCGCAGGGGGGTTGCAACGTCAGGCAGTTTTTCTGCTTTTATTTCATTCAGCTCGTGATCACCACGAATCATCAGGGCAACGAAGTCGGCTTCTGCTTCTTCGTCCGCTGCAACAATCAGAGTCTTGACCGTTTTCTCTATGGGTAGCTCGAATTGGTCAACCAGATCGGCGATGGTTTTTGCTTCAGGAGTGTCGACCAGACGCATTTCTTCAGATGGGGTGGCTCTCTCATGGGCAGGTGCCAGGGCTTCTGCTTTTTCAATGTTGGCTGCGTAGTCACTCTGGTTGCTGAAGACAATGGCGTCTTCTCCGGAGTCTGCCAGAACATGAATTTCGTGTGAGGCGCTACCACCGATGGAGCCCGTATCTGCTTCTACTGCTCTGAAATTCAGCCCCAGACGGGTAAATATGCGGTGGTAGGTGTCGTGCATATTTTCGTATTCACGAGCGAGGCATTGGTCACTGCTATGGAATGAATAGGCATCTTTCATAATAAACTCACGACCCCGCATCAGACCAAAACGGGGGCGGATTTCATCACGGAATTTGGTTTGGATCTGGAACAAATTGATGGGCAGCTGTTTGTAGCTGCTGAGGGTGTCGCGAACCATGTCGGTGATGACTTCTTCATGAGTCGGACCAATGACGAAGTCGCGTTGATGGCGGTCTTTGAATCTGAGCAGTTCGGGACCAAACTGATCCCAGCGGCCAGTTTCCTGCCAGAGTTCAGCCGGTTGTACGGCTGGCAGCAGGACTTCCTGTGCGCCAGAGCGGTTCATTTCTTCACGAACAATGTTTTCTACCTTCTGGAGAACCCGCAGACCCATGGGCATCCAGCTGTAGAGGCCGGACGCCAGTTTGCGGATCATGCCTGCCCGTAGCATCAGCTGGTGGCTTATAACGACGGCATCAGAAGGTGTTTCCTTGAGGGTAGAGATCAAGGATTGGCTAGTACGCATGTGCTCAGTTATCCGATTATGAAAACGCAAAGGAGGGTATCTTACTATGGTTGTGCAGAAGCGTCATGACGCTGAGTGAATCAAAGTCGAATTTCACCAGCAGGTTGGCTATAGTGCTGCGAATTTATTACTGGCAACTCGGTTAAAATGGAGTAAATTATGAGCGAATTTCAGTTGGATAACAGGCTCGAAGAGGACTGCTTTGTTATAGGGGATCTGCCCCTTTGCCGGGTTTTGCTAATGAATGATAGCCAGTATCCCTGGTTTATTCTGGTGCCCAGGGTGGCCGGGGTTTATGAAGTCTTTCATCTTGATGAAGAGCAGCAGTTACAGCTGGCCTGTGAGTCGTCATTGACTGCGGCCATTCTGAATGATGTTTTTGAGGCGGACAAGATGAATGTGGCAGCGCTTGGCAATGTAGTTAAACAGCTGCATGTTCATCATATTGTCCGTTATGAGAGTGATCCAGCCTGGCCACACCCGGTATGGGGCAGGCTGCCCGCTAAGCCTTATGACAAGGCGCAGGTGAGTGAGATCAAAAAGAAACTGGAATCATTGTTCAGTTGTTTTGAATAAGTGGGGTGCTTGAGATGAATGAGGAACTGATTGAACTACAGACTCAGGTCAGCTTTCAGGAAGATACCGTTGCCCAGCTTAATGAAGTGGTGACCCGTCAGCAGCAGGAAATTGATGACTTGAAGCAGGAGATGGCTCAGCTGAAGAAGCAATTGATGGCTATGGCCAGTTCTCAGTTGGAAGAACTGGAGGAGAATGCGCCTCCTCATTACTAATCAGGGCAGTGCACTGAACGGGGGCGAATTATCCCCCGTTCAGAAAGGTGTCAATCTCAGCGGCCCCTGGGAGCAGCGATCACGTCTTCTGCCTGCAGTCCCTTGTCTTTTTCTATCACGATAAATTCTACCCTTTGTCCTTCAGTCAGAGTTCGGTGACCTTCTCCACGTATGGTGCGGTAGTGAACGAAAACATCTTCGCCGTTATCCCGGGTAATAAAACCGAAGCCCTTTGAAACGTTGAACCATTTAACGGTGCCTGTTTCTCTGCCAGAATCCATCACTTCCATTGGCGTTGCCGGATTAAGTGATTTCAGGTTGATTACGACATGCAGCAGGACGCCGGTAACGAGGAGTAGTGAGGAGGCGATTTCAGGTGACTGGTGAGAAAACATCGCCCAGCCGCTCAGGCCCGTTCCAGCGATCACCATAACTGAGGCCAGTGCCTGTACGTAGAGTTTCCCGGAGCGATAGACTGTCAGATAGCAGCCAAGGCAGAGGTGAATCAATGCCGCAGTGAGCAACAGCATGGTGGCTGAGGCAGTAGCCAGTGCTCCCTCCAGTAATACATTGAGGATGGATCCTTCCACAATCAGTGCCGTTAGTGAGAGGATGCCCAGGATCATGTGGATAAATTTTAGATGTTTCAAGTACTGAGTCCTTTTGGTTGTTATGTGTGTGACTGACAATGAAACGACTGCCTCCCGAAAGAATGGGAATGTTTTGAAACTTTTAATGCAGTCAGCCCAGAGTACAAACAAATGGGGTGATAAAAAATACAGTGCAACACTGCTGTAAGGATTAATGTAACGTCATTGTGCTTCTATCTCAAATTCTTTCGATGCACTGTACATAAAGGGCTGCAACAATGCTGAAAAGGGTGCAAAAAAAGACTACCACTGTAAAAAAGCACTTGTTATAGTGATTTCAGATGTTTCAAAAGTCTGGTTTTTTCGGACTCACCTCGAAACATTGAATCGGCCTGGTGTAGTGGCAGATCACAATCCGCTGGTGCGGGTGTAACCTACAAGGAAAACCATCAGGAGAGTAAAAGTATGGCAGCGAAGAAAGCCGCAGCTATCAAAGATAAGTACAGTAAAACCCAGATTCTTGCTGATATCTCAGAGAGTACCGGTTTAAGCCGGAAAGAAGTGGGTGCTGTACTGGAAGAGTTAGGAATACTGGTTGAGCGTCATATCAAGAAGCGGGGTTGTGGCGAGTTCACTCTTCCGGGGCTGCTCAAGATTGTGACCAGGAAAAAACCTGCTCAGAAAGCCAAAAAAGGCGTCCCCAATCCATTTAAGCCCGGCGAGCTAATGGATGTGCCTGCCAAGCCGGCCAGTATTCAGGTTAAGGTTCGTCCTTTGAAAAAACTTAAGGAATACGCCGCTTCGTGATGATGCTGGTATTGATTCTCTGAGTTCTTTTCGATCCATCAAGGGAGGTAAAAAAAACCTCCCTTTTTTTGTGTTTGAAAAATGAGTTTTATCAATGATCAAATAAAAAAAGCCCCTGCAAGAGCAGAGGCTTTATAGGGTTGTTTTTCTGATGGGTTAGATCAGAAGACAGCGACGTTGTACTTCAGGATGACGCGAGTGTCAGTCTTAACAACATCGTCTTCGCCTTTGGCCTCAACCGTATTCTTTGCGTACCTCAGTCGAGCGGTCAGACCTTCAACCTGAGGAATGGCGTAATTGACGTCAAGGTTGTATTCTTTTTCGTCTTCATACTTGTTGTCGCCCACGACGTAAATGCCTTTGAGACTTAGACCGTCCACAATGCCTTTAAAGTCATAGCCTGCAGTGAAGCCCCAGGCTTTTTGACCATTGCTTCTGAAGTCAGAGATCTGGATAGCGTTATAACCGAAGTAGCCGGTGTCATCGTCACCACCAGACCAGCCAGAATTGTAGTCACCTATGTCAGTGTCCTCAACTTTGGTGTATGCAACGCCAAAGTCAGCCTGACCGACACCTGCGGTCACTTTCAGGCCATAGGCATATTGGCTCTTGTCTCCGGTGGCTGGTTCGCTGTCGCCGGTCAGGCTGGCATGCCCGTACTGACCCGCTACACCCGCTTTAATGCCATCGACTTCGGTAGAGAAGCTGGCTTCAGTCAGGTATTTCTTGGCGTAATCGCTTTGACTGGCATAGTCGGCGCTCAGCACCAGGCCATTGCCAAAGTCGTAGGAGCCGCCCAGGGTTTTTACTGCCTGGCTGTCACCGTACGCTTCGTAATCAGTAAAGCCTGATTCCGTTCTGCCATTGCCTTTCTTGACCCAGGCGGTATGAGCTGACAGGCCAGAAAAAGCAACGTCTGCGTAGAAGCCTTCGCTCAGGCCCGGCAATACACGGCTATCCGAGTTGTTGACCAGAGGCATATCCAGGAACATGCGTCCGTACTTGGCAACGCCCATGTCGGCCAGGTTGAACTTGATCGCATAGGCTGTTTTGCCGTAGCTGTGAGAGTCTCCTTCACTGTCTACCCTCAACAGGCCAGGGTTGCCAACAAAAGGATCAATGTTGGAAGCAGAAAGTTTCAGAGAGTAATAACCACTCAGATCCAGCCCAACAATGTTCTCGAAATAGCCAGAGGTGAAGTCAAGGCGAACTCCTTGAGCCCATTGAGTGTTGGAGGATTTAGTAGTGCCATCGTCCCCGGTTTTTGTCTCGGAAAAGTTTCTCAACTCAAGGTTCAGGCTCGAGTCATCCAAAAAGGCGTTAGCTTGAGCAGAGGTAGCCATAAAGATGGCAGCGCTCAGTGCACTGATTTGTGCGAGTTTCATTAGTGTTCAGCTCCTTGCTGTATTAGATGTGTGTTCCAGCCCTGGTTTCAAAATCCTTGTACCACCTGAACAGAATGTACTGCGAAACCTCCCCATAGGGCTAAGAGTGATTCTTATACAATCCTGAACAGGATGCAACAGGGTATAGAAAAAACTCACATCTTTAAGTGCAAGCGTTTACCGGGTCCGCGTCCTTGCCTGATAACAGCTATCCAGCCGTCCCGCCCCTAAAACATCATTTGTCCGATCGCCGTACAGACGAACGTCACATGAATGTTTGAGTAAAACAGTGATCTGATATTTTGCAAATTATCTTAGTGAATAAAGAAATATTCTTATGATTTCTTTTTGTTATTTCAGCAAGAGTAATGAACAAAAAGCTGTAAAAAATGAATGTTTATAATGAATTGAGATCATTAGTTTCTCAGGGATGAATTATGAGCAGCTTGCAGCAAAATGCTGAAGCAGGAAAAGGCCTTTGGCAGTCTTATTTAAGGCAGGGCGGGACAATACGTGAATTGAAAGGGCTGGATCAAGACCAGATGGAGGCCATCTATCAGCTTGGTTACAGCTATTTCAGTATCGGAAACTACCCAGAAGCTCTTAAAGTCTTTCGTTACCTGGCGCTCCTGGATCATCAGAACCCTCGTTATTATCTGGGAATAGGACTGGCTCTTTACCATTTAAATCAGAATGCTGCGGCGATACCTGCGCTGAATTATGCTGAAAAACTGGATAGTCAGGACCCTCGCCCATCAATTTGTATGACAGAGTGTTTTATTCGTCTCAAAAATCGTAATCTGGCAGTTAAAGCGCTGACAAATGCCGCTAAAATTCTGAAATCTGCCAAAGGATGGGAGGAGCAGCGAAAACAGGCCAAACAATTAAAGCGCTATCTGATAGAACCTTCAGGGAGGAAGTAACTATGAACCCAGTGGATCCCAACTCCGGTATATCCCAGACCCCCGTGCAACAGAATGGGCCAGTATCCCAAACGCCAGCTCAGAGTCAGGTAAGCCAAGGTTTCAGCGGCTCGAATTCGGTTTCCAGTTCTGCCAATAGTAACAGCGGTCAAGCAGTCAGTGTCAGCCCGGATCAGCCGGACTCTTCCAGTGCAGACAGTCGCGACTTTCTGCAAAGAGCTTTTGATGCCAGGCTGGATGGCTTCAGGGCAGCTGTGCATGAATTCAATCGTCGTTTCAATGCCCAGGATATCGATATTAATGATACCCAGTCGCTCATTCTTATTGTGAAAGGGATGATCAGTGATACCCAGGCGATGGTGAGTGCTGCCTCTATCGATCAGAACTTTAGTAATCGGCTTTCTGAGCAGAGCAGGAGGGAAGATAGTGCAGCTACTGCCCTCTCCCTGAGGGGGAATATTCGATCCAGAACCGAAGATTTGACCAACAAAACCGCTCAGCGGGATACCTATGCTGAAAACCTGGCCACCAAGAATCTTTATAAAACCCTGAAAGAAGCTGAATTGGCCAGTGCTCAGTCCAGTCAGGCCAACAGCAATTATGCCGGTAACCATTCTGTAGTTAACAACAACAGCAATAATAATAAAGTCAATCAGTTAACGGCTGAAATCATGATGCTTGAGTATCAAATTGCAGGCATTACCACCGAAATCAGTGCTCTGAATCAGGAGATTCAGACATTGAAAACCAGCAATGCCACCGATCATACCGCCCTGCTCAAAGCCAACAGACAGCTGAACACAGTGACGGAAACCTTCGTTCGTGTTAACAGTCTTCTGGGACAAATTCGTCAGAGGTTCGATCCTGCTGCGCTGAAAACCGGTGAAGAAGGTGTGCAAGCCGTCAAAGAGCTCGAACAACAGGTTCAGAAAGAGCAGGTCAGGGAATCCAGAAAACGTGAGCAGAGCAAAGATGGAGTAAAATCGCTGGATAAAGAGCGCATAAGAGATGGGAGACGGCTAGAGGATGAACGGGCTGATAGTGAGGAGGGCGTTGATCAGTATCTAACCGCTCAGGAACTGGAAACTCTGCAACAGGTTTTCTCTCCTTCTGACCCCGCTGAGTTAAGAAGTGCTATTCAGCGCCTTGATGATCAACCACAGATAAGGAACTTGCCTTCAGCCGAAGAAGGTCTCGCTATTGCTCTCAATAGTGTCCCTTCAGAGCAGGCCTTGGAAGACGCCCTCAATCCTGCGGCAGAGACTCACCGGGGTGACAATCTCAGTTTTGAAGGTGCAAGCAGTCCACAGGTGTTTGCCCGCCTCTGGATGGAAGCCAAGCTCGAAGAAGGTGAAGAAACCCAGGATGTGAAAGAAGATCACCTGGATGAAGTGGCTGAGAATGTCGATAGCCAGCGCAAGAGCGTGGCTGAGCATCTGCAGGATTTTGAATCGATTCCGCTTGAAGTGGCGGAGTCACTGGAAGAGCAGCAGGAAGCCGCGGTTCAAATCAGTAAAGGTAATCGCGTTTGACACTCTGCGCCGCTTCCAGTTGCCGTACCGGGCTGGTGCCTGCCACTTCAATCTGTACCAGTCCCAGTAATAACTTTGCAGCAAGTCACCCGCATCTGGTGAAAATCAAAGGTTCAGGTATAATCCCCCGCTAGTCAACATTCCTCCTCGTACTAGAAGTACGGGGTATCCAGTTGAGATAAAACGATGATAATCAGGGCCCGGCCAAGGGTCTTAGTCCCCCAGTTTCGAGGTATGTTATGCGCAGCCATTATTGCGGCGAACTGAATCTCTCCCATGACGGGCAGGAGGTAACTCTGTGTGGATGGGTACACCGCCGCCGCGACCATGGTGGTGTAATCTTCCTGGATATGCGTGACCGTGAAGGCATCGCCCAGGTGGTTATTGATCCCGACACCGAAGAGGCTTTTGCCCTCGCTGACAGAGCACGCAGTGAATACGTGCTGAAAATTACCGGATTCGTTCGCCCACGCCCGCAAGGGACTGTAAACACCAATATGGGCACCGGTGAGATTGAGGTGTTGGGTAAACAGGTAGACATCCTGAACGAAGCCCAGACGCCCCCTTTCCAGATCGAAGGCTACACCGATGTAGGTGAAGAAGTTCGTCTGAAAAACCGTGTCGTTGACCTGCGTCGTCCGGAAATGCAGGAAAAAATGATTCTTCGCAGCAAGCTGACCAGTGCCGTGCGCAGCTTTATGGATGAGCACGGTTATCTGGATGTCGAAACACCGGTTCTGACCCGTGCCACCCCGGAAGGTGCCCGTGACTACCTGGTACCCAGCCGTACCCACGAAGGTAAGTTCTTTGCGCTGCCACAGTCTCCCCAGCTGTTCAAACAAATGCTGATGGTGGCTGGCTTTGACCGTTACTACCAGATTGTAAAATGCTTCCGTGACGAAGACCTGCGGGCTGACCGTCAGCCAGAATTTACCCAGATTGATATTGAGACTTCCTTCATGGATGAGTCCCAAATCATGGGCATGGCAGAAGATCTGGTTAAGAGCACCTTTAAGAAAGTAGGTGATATTGAGCTGGGCGAATTCCCGCACATGACCTTTGCACAAGCCATGAACCGTTATGGCTCTGACAAGCCAGATCTGCGTATCCCTCTGGAACTGGTGGATGTGGCTGATCTGATGGCTAGCGTTGAATTCAAGGTTTTCAAAGGACCAGCTGAAGATCCAAAAGGGCGTGTCGCTGCTCTGAAAGTTCCTGGCGGTGCTGAGCTGTCCCGTAAGCAGATTGATGACTACACCAAATTTGTCAGCATCTATGGTGCCAAAGGTTTAGCCTGGATCAAGGTCAACGAAATCGAAAACGGTGCTAATGGCTTACAGTCTCCGATCATCAAGTTCCTGGGTGACGATGTCACCATGAAGATTATGGAGCGTCTGGATGCCAGCAATGGCGACATCGTTTTCTTTGGTGCCGACAAAGAGAAGGTGGTTAACGAAGCCCTGGGTGCATTGCGCTGCAAGATCGGTGCTGATCTGAATTTGTACACAAAAGAGTGGGCGCCACTGTGGGTTGTAGACTTCCCGATGTTTGAAGAAACAGACGACGGTGAGCTGACAGCCCTGCATCACCCGTTCACAGCGCCAACCACTTCACCTGAAGAGCTTGAGGCGAATCCTGCTGAAGCTCTGTCCCGTGCTTATGACATGGTGATCAATGGTTACGAAGTGGGCGGTGGTTCTGTTCGTATACACAATCAGGCCATGCAGCAGACGGTATTCCGTATCCTGAAGATTGAGGAAGCAGAGCAGCAGGAGAAGTTTGGCTTCCTGCTGGACGCTCTGAAATATGGCGCACCTCCCCATGGCGGCCTGGCGTTTGGTCTGGATCGTCTGGTGATGCTGCTGTGTGGTACTGATAACATTCGTGATGTCATCGCCTTTCCGAAAACTCAGTCGGCAGCCTGTCTGCTGACCCAGGCTCCGGGCGAAGTCGACGCTACCCAGCTGCGCGATCTGAACATCCGTATTCGTCGTGCTCCAGCGTCTGCAACCAGTCACTGATTGTTCAAGCGTCTGCGACTGTTTTAGCGTCTGCGACTAATTAAAAGGTCTGCGACCAATCAATCCATTGTTAAAGGCCGGTTTTACCGGCCTGTTCAAGAAAAGATAAAGGGTATTTTCTATGGCAGGTCATAGTAAATGGGCCAATATCAAGCACCGTAAGGCGGCACAGGACGCCAAGCGTGGCAAAGTCTTCACCAAAATCATTCGTGAGCTGGTGGTAGCGGCCAAGCAGGGCGGTGGCAATATCGAGGATAACCCCAAGCTGCGCCAGGTGGTTGATAAGGCTCTGGGTGCCAATATGACCCGTGATACCATCAACCGGGCCATTGCCCGGGGTGCTGGTGGCGATGATGATTCCAATATGGAAGAAGTCACCTACGAAGGTTATGGCGTTGGCGGTATCGCAGTTCTGGTGGAATGCCTGACAGACAACCGTAACCGTACCGTTGCCGAAGTGCGTCATGCCTTCTCCAAGCACGGTGGCAACCTGGGTACTGACGGTTCTGTCGCCTATCTGTTTGAGCGCAAAGGGCAGATTTTCTTCGAACCGGGCCTGAATGAAGACACGGTTATGGAAGCCGCTCTGGAAGCCGGTGCTGAAGACGTTGTGACTAACGACGATGGTTCCATTGAAGTGGTGACTGAGTGGACTGAATTCATGGCCGTAAAAGAAGCCATTGAAGCTGCGGGTCTGACCCCGGCGGGTGGTGAAGTGGCAATGATCGCTTCCACCCAGACGGAACTGGATAAAGACGGTGCAGAAAAAATCATGAAGCTGGTGGATCGTCTGGAAGATCTGGACGATGTACAAAACGTTTACACCAACGCTGATATCTCTGCCGAAGTGATGGAGCAGCTGGGTTAAGTTGTTCCTTCCTTTTGAATGGCCTCGATAACGAAAGTGTCGGGGCTTTTTTGATGCTGTTTTTGCTCTGACAGTCTCGAGGGCAAATCAGTGAATGCCCAGACATTGAAGCCCACCAGCAGCATAAACAATACTGCCGTGATAGCAGTGATAATTATTAATGTTTTTAGTAGGTCAGACATTGATCGTTTCCGGATCACCATGAAAGTATTGCCGGAGAAATACTAAGCTGCTTCCATCGTTACTCACAGGCAAGTTTGGTAATTCAGTGTTCTTGAATTGTAAGTTTCTGATACCTTGCCCCATCGCTGGTATATTGTATGGATGTACAGTATCCTTTCGGCATAAACATTGGTACTGAAATCCTGACTTGAGAATACATTCTGAATGGCCATCCTGATGGGGATAGATCCGGGATCAAGAATTACCGGCTATGGATTAATTGAAGAAGTAGGTAATAAAACACACTACGTGGCGTCCGGGTGTATTCGTATCCGGGAAGCGCCCCTGCCAGAGCGATTGCAGCAGATTTATGACGGTATCAGCACCCTGATTGAACGTTACTCACCACAGTCAGTGGGTATAGAGCAGGTCTTTATGTCCAGGAACGCTGACTCGGCACTGAAGCTGGGGCAGGCCAGGGCAGCGGCCATTGTGGCGGTGGTTAATCACCATATTGAGGTATCGGAGTATTCTGCCCGGCAGGTCAAGCAGGCGGTGGTTGGCAAAGGTTCCGCAGATAAGCATCAGGTAAAGCACATGGTAAAGTCGATTCTTGACCTGAGTGATACTCCCCAGGCTGATGCTGCCGATGCTCTGGCGGTGGCACTTTGTCATTCCCATACCCGCTCCAGCCTGGTCAGAATGGCGGGTGCTACGGGTACCCGACGTCGGCGTCTCACAGGTTCCTAATGCGGATAAACACAAAGGTGGAAGGACGCGATGCAAAGCACCAGATCCAGAATTTGTTGTGGCGTATAGATTTTCACCAGCGCTGTCCAGTTGGCTGAACTTATGGTCTGTTTTTTGTAGAGTTCTTCGGTGGTTCTCAGTATCAGGCGTTGATGGCTGTTCCAGCCCGGAGCCAGATGGCCGTGAGCAACCATTTGCACATCACTGGCTTGCAGGCCGGTGTCCAGGGCGCATTGAGCAATCACCGGGGTCAGGTGTCTGGCATTGCACAGGTAGGCACTTCGAAGGGCAACCAGAGCGCGATCTTTCAGGGGGAGGCTGCTATAGCCTTGCATATAACTGGTAAAGCTGCGAGCAGGTTTGGCAAGCTCAGGTGAACTTGGCAGGGGCTCTGGAAAGTCCTCCTGCAACAGAAATTTCTGTGACTGAATAAAAGGTATAGAAATAGCGCCACCGGCTACAGCGGGATGGTATTCACTGGCCAGACCGGCCTCGGGCAGGATCTGCCAGAGTGATCCTAGAAACGTGCGAAGTTTTGTCAAGGGGTGGGCTCCTCCGGACTTCTGAGCCATCAGATTGAATGTCTCTCAGTGATTAGAGAGGGACAATTCTCAGGAGTTCGTGGTCGCCGGTGTATTGTTAGGTGTTCTGACCCCATAGTCAGAAAATTCAAAATCTGGAAAAACGATGATTGGAAAAATTCGGGGCCTTCTGGCTGACAGGCAGCCTCCTCATTTGTTGATCGAAGCCCATGGTATCGGGTACGAAGTGGAAGCTCCGATGTCGGTTTTTTACAAACTGCCGGAGATTGGGCAAGAAGTCGTTTTACATACCCACTTTGTGGTGCGGGAAGACGCTCAGCTTTTGTACGGTTTCAGCAGTCGTGATGAACGGGAGTTGTTCAGAACCTTGATCAAGGTTAATGGAGTTGGTCCCAAGCTTGGGCTGACTCTGTTGTCAGGTATCGAAGCGGATGCTTTTGTGCGCTGTGTACAAGAAGGTGACAGTGCCACGCTGGTGAAGTTACCGGGTGTCGGTAAAAAAACCGCCGAGCGGCTGATTGTTGAAATGAAAGACAAGCTGGATCGCTGGCAGTCAGCCCCCCTGCTGGAAGGGAAACCCTTGGTTGCCGGTGGTGAAATGGCTGTGGCAGCAAAAGATAACGAACAGGAAGCGGTCAGTGCGCTGGTGGCCCTGGGTTACAAGCCCCAGGAAGCCAGCAAGGTCATCGGCAAGCTGTTCAAGGAAGGCATGACCAGCGAAGAGCTGATTCGTCAGGCTCTGAAAAGTATGATCTGATGGCTCCCGGTATTATTGAGTAGCCATTGAGTAGCTGGTGAGGCACGGGGTGTCTCACCGGCTTGCCTGATTTGCAATTTTCTGAGTGAGCCTTCTGGCCGAGTCAACACAGATGATTGCGGTAGCCAGCCAGATAAAGCTGTAGCTGAACCACTGTTGTGCTGTGAAGACTTCCCCCAGGGCAGTGATGGCCACCACAAAGATCAAAGCAGGCTCCAGGTAGCTCAACAAGCCAAACAGGCTGACAGGCAGATTCCTGGAAGCGTTGATGTAACAGATCAGTGACAGGCTGCAGAGCACTCCCAGACCCGGCAGCAGATACCACAGGGTGGCGGAGCGGGTCAGGTTCTGGATAAAGCTCTGATCGCTCATCAGTATGAACAGACTGGCTGGCAAGAACAGCAAATGCTCAAACAACAGAGCTGGCAGGGTGTCGACCTGCAAAGGCTTACGGATAATGAAATAGACTGGATAAAGCCCTGCTATTGCCAGACTGACCCAGGGTAGCGAGCCCTGTTGCCAAAGCATGGCAAGCACGCCCAGTGAGGCGAACCCCATGGCAAAGTACTGAGCTTTGTTCAGTCTCTCGTTAAAGACCAGCTTGCCGGTTAGCGCCAGGGTCAGGGGCAACAAAAAATAGCCCAGAGACAGATCCTGAGTTTTATTATTCACAGGGCCCCAGACAAACAGCCACCACTGAAAGCCAACGATCAATCCACCCAGAGACAGCATCAGCACGGTTTTCCGGCAGAGAAAAATGGCACTGAAACTCTGCAGTCGGTCCATGCGATAGCAGACCAGCGCCAGACACAGGGCACTGAAAATGATCCGGTTCCAGAACAAGGTATTTCCGGTCAGTTCAGTCAGCTGGATATAGACGGGCACAAGCCCGAATAGCATAGAGGCCAGAACCGAGTTGGTCAGGCCTTTTCCTGAAACCAAATGTGTATTCATTCCGAGTACTTCCTTTAATCAGAATTGAGCTTGTTCGATCAAGCTACTTGGACGATCAATAAAGTGTTTTGTTCCCAGGGTGGGTTTGTTTTTTTAACCGACTGGAGATGGTACGCTGAGACTAATGGCAAAAGAGCTAAAACATGATTGAAGCAGATCGATTAATATCCTCCTCGGAGCGCCCTTTGGAAGAGGTGCTGGACCGGGCCATTCGTCCGGTAAAACTGGCTGATTATGTAGGGCAGCCAAAAGTCAAAGAGCAGATGGAGATTTTTATCCAGGCGGCAAGGCGTCGTAATGATGCCCTGGATCATACCCTCATATTCGGACCCCCGGGACTCGGTAAAACGACGCTTTCCAACATACTGGCCAATGAGATGGGCAGCAATATTCGCACGACTTCTGGCCCGGTCCTGGAAAAAGCAGGCGATCTGGCAGCCCTGCTGACCAACCTTGAACCCAATGATGTTTTGTTTATTGATGAGATTCACCGGCTCAGCCCAGTGGTAGAAGAAGTGCTGTATCCAGCGATGGAAGATTATCAGCTGGACATAATGATTGGTGAAGGCCCGGCTGCGCGATCCATCAAACTGGATTTGCCTCCCTTCACTCTGGTTGGGGCGACAACCAGAGCGGGTTTGCTGACCTCGCCACTGCGGGATCGCTTTGGTATTGTGCAGAGGCTGGAGTTTTACAATATTGAGGATTTGACTCATATCGTCGAACGTTCTGCTGGCATTCTGGGGGTGGGCATTGATAAAGATGGGGCAGGGGAGATAGCCCGACGCTCCAGGGGAACCCCCAGAATTGCCAACCGACTGCTGCGCAGGGTAAGGGATTTTGCTGAGGTTAAGGGCGATGGTGTGATCCATAAGGAAACCGCCGATGCCGCGTTGAATATGCTGGATGTCGATGCCAGCGGTTTTGACCATATGGACAGACGACTGCTGTTGGCTATGATCGAAAAGTTTGATGGTGGCCCGGTTGGGGTGGACAGCCTGGCAGCCGCGATCAGTGAAGAGCGGGATACCATCGAAGATGTCCTGGAGCCTTATCTGATACAACAGGGCTATATAATGAGAACCCCCAGAGGGCGCATGGTCACCCGACACGCGTACCTGCATTTTGGGCTCGATGAACAGACCAGAGAATAGTGGTACGTCGCTTCAATGAGTTTGATGTGAACAATCTACGTGCATCCTGAGCAGAGTCGAAGGGCGCTCAGGATGAACGGAACGTAACCCGTCAATTTCATTGAAATGATGTACCAGAGCCGATAACAGTTATTGCCAGAAGTAGTTTGGTAGAAGCTTTCAAGATATATGGCTGGTTTTCGAAGCTGCTCTTGATCTTTTGGCCACATAGCCCTAGACTTCTGGCTGTAGCTACACAGGCAGCTAGAAATAGTTGCCAAATATCCTACGCCGAACTAACCTCTCGGCGTAGTAAAGGGTGCCAAAATCGCGCCCTTTTTTCATTTCTGGGGAATCAGTTTTTAGATGTACTTCTGCTATGTTGATGAGTCGGGCGACACTGCTTCTTTGTCTACTCAAAATAAAAACTCCATGCCTGTGTTTGTCTTGGGGGGATTAATTCTGAAAGAAGCAAATGTAGCCTCATTTACTAAGAAGTTTGTTGGAATAAAGAAAAAATACTTCCCTTCCTTAGCTAAAAATCTTGAACGGCCAATTGATCTTATAAGAAAAGAAATTAAAGGTTCTGATCTCAGAAACCCCAAAAGCTTGAAAAGTCATAATAAATGGACTCATACAGAACGGTTTTTGAATGAACTACTAAATCTTGTCAATACTCATAATGGTAGGATTATTGGTAGGGTTTACGTAAAAAAAGCAGATAAAGATACCAGCAGTGTTGGCATGTACACTTCAGCCCTGCAATATATTTGCACTGAGTTCAACGCTTTTCTTGAAGAAAGGGATGAAAAAGGCGTAATTATCGCCGATTCTCGAAGCCATCAGCTTGATATTCAAACGTCTCATTCAATATTCACGCAGAAGTTCAAGTTTGAAGGCGATGAATACCCGAAGTTAGTTGAAATGCCGGTCTTTGGAAAAAGTGATAATCACTCGGGCTTACAAGTATCCGATATTATTTGTTCTGCACTGTTGTTTCCATTTGCTTCGCATACATATTGCCTGGAGTATTCGGCACAGCTCAAAAACATACATGTGCAACCTTGCCACGAGAAGTTAAAGCAGGCATTTCACCGGCGGGTTGCAGGATTGCAGTATAGAAGGATCGATCCTGATGACCAAAACCAAAAAAGGAAGGTTGGGGGTGTTTTTTTATCAAACCATCTCGATCAAAAGCCTACTCATCTGTTCTTTCAGAAGCCGGTAACAATAGACGATAAACTTGAAAAGCTTGTTACAAAGTTTTCAGCTCAGGGGAACTTTCATTCCGTCTGAAGGTCACAGGTACTTTCAGATAACAGGAGTGGGAGTGACTATGGATGGTCGGATTGGTGAGCCAATAAACAGCCCTGAGCCAATAAACAGCTCTGTTCCTGGTACTGTTACTGGTAGTAGCATCGCCAATAGTGACGAACCATCGCCATTACCGAACGGAGTCGATATCTGTTCCGAGGTAACGCCCAAACTCAATAGATTGTTACCTCCGATTACCTTACCTGACAAGGCGAGAACCGTATCCTCGGCGGATTCCCCGCTCCGCAAGTCCCGTTATCCCTTCGATTTTCGTTTCGTCGCCAATGATGATGAGGTTCGACAGCTGTTAGCGGCCCGAACTGCTAACCATCAGGATGTCACTGTTATCTCCCATCCCGATGATCTCGCACAGGATAATCTGGTCAGCCGCTTGAGCATTTCTGACGATGGTCGCCACGCTCTGCATTCAGGTAAGTTGTTTGAAGGTTCAAAGCCACTGACCCTGGTGATGGATATTCGGGAACTCACCAGTGAAGAATTGCCAAAATTTAATGATCTGCTGGACCCGGATAACCCCTGTCTGTACGACAAACTTAGCCAGAAAAAGCGCCCTCTGGGTAACCATGTTGCCCTGTTGGTTCTGGCCGATCCTGCACAGTTGGCAGCGGTTGGTCAGCAGGACGACGCACCGGGTGCTGACTTCTGGCGACGAATTAATCGACCGGGAAATAGCTGGCAGTTCGACCCACTCAACGAGGCTCCCCCGGTATTGCCTGAATTTACCGGGGCTGAACCTGCTATAAACGACAATGCCGTTGTTATTGACTGTCATAGGCACAGTCACTGGCGACCGTTGCTGCTGGGTGGGCCAGGCATCGATAAACAGGGGAGAATCCGGCATATCCCCGGCAGGCTTGAGTTATTAAAGGCTGGACAGCGGGTGATTCTGAAAGGAGCCAACTGGCAGGATCTGGCCTTCGAACAGGCGATTCGGCAGATGCTGGTGCAAAAGAGCTTTGAGAGCAATGGCAAGCTCTGTCAGTTACCCGACGATGTTCAGTTTTATCAAATGCCGGTGAAGAATGACGAGCTTCATTCTCTGTTCCAAAGACAGGCGCGCCCTGGTAAAGCATCAGGAAACGCGATCATTATTAACCAAAGTAATATTTCACAGTGGTTAAACCCGATTGCCATTGACCCAAAAGGTTATGCCGTTCCTAACACTTCCCTATTGAAACAACTTCGGTTGAGTCGTGTCGTTACCGTGACCTCTCCCCTCACCGAGACGCTCTGGTTTCATTTACTCGGTTCATTGCAGACGATTCGCGAGACAACGGGTCTGAATCCCCGACTTCAGGTCGCCCATTCAAGAGAGCAGCCGCAAGCCCTGGGGTTGGCAGAAAACGACAGCCGTCCTTTGTTCAATACCCTGGTTCAAACGGCCTTTAATGCCGTCACTTATCAGCAACCTGCCCAGGCCAGTCATTGGCTCAGTGACCAGAACGACCCTCTGGTGATCCAGGTCAATGAACAGACCAGCTTCAGTCAACTGTTTGATAATATCCATATCACTTCAGAACAAAAGGCGCGCTTTGGACGACGCCAGAGTGTATTACAGGAGGCATTAACTGTCGGCAGGCAGGTGGTGTTGCGTGGGCTGGAGAGTAATCCCACGCTTGCGCAGCTGCTGGAACCGCTGCTTGTTAAACAACCTCTGTTGGTGAACGGTCAGTTACAGGCTTACCCGAAAGCCAGGGTCACGGTGCTCTGGCCCGAGTCTGAGAAAAGTTCATCTTCGTTATTCTGCTCGATGATCGCCAGGAGCAAACCCTGTCCTGAATTTGACATCTGGGATATCAATGCCCGCAGGTATGATCTCCCCCGGGCTGAGCTGCCAGAACAGGCCATTGAACAACTTTACGAAGCCTTTAAAACAGTACCTCCCGACCTTTGCAGTCCTCTGCCTGAAATGACCGAAGGGTTGTTGAATAACCTGATACTGGCTGCCCGGCGGGCACAGCGGGTTGATCAGTCCCGACAGCTTCTGGCCCGCCACTGGCGCAAGGCCATCAATAGCGTTATCACCCACGGCACCCGGCAGAATCCGTCAGTGCGGGATTTTATGAAAGTGGCTTGTTGGCAGTTACTGCCGGATGAAGATCAAACCGGCACAGTAGACCCGGATCGGTTACATGCCATCATCAGCGATGCCCCACGGCTAGACAGAGAGTTTGTCAAACAGAACCTGTGGTCACTGGCCAGAGCCTTCGACCCGTCAGTATTGCGCGAAGAGTTACAACTGTCCTATGAGCGTCCCTTTCGAGCTGGGGTTGAAAAAGAAACTCTGCACAGGTTCTGTACCATGATCGTGGCCTATGTTCCTGAACAGCAACGACAGGCAGTGGCCGATCAGTTGGAAGTCGATCATCTGACGGTAGCAGAGCCCCATCAACGGTTAGCCATCAGGCCAGCAAGACATATTAAACGTTTGCAAGATGCACTGGCTTCTGGCTGGCAGCTACTTTCATCCCTAGAACAGACCCGATCCGATGCCATTCACGCTCTGGCCGCCGATTGTGTTGACATGGCCAGAGCGGCGAATGCCGAGGCAGAATGCATTAAACGCATAGCACACCGACTGTCGCAATCATTGCAGTGGCAGGGTTCTGCTGAACGGCCCCTGTCAGCGCTGGCCCGGGATCTTTATCACGGCTCGATCAATCAGAAGGATCGTGAAAGCCGTCGCTTATCCCGACTTCATGACCGGCTTGTGGATTCTCCCGTGATCTTCCTGCAAGGGGAAACCGGCACCGGGAAAAGTTATTTTTCCGCCAGGATGGCGAGGGCTTCGGGACAGGCTTTGGTGATCTCTCTCGGGCCATCTGACAGCGAACAGACTTTGATGAAACACTGGCAGTGGCAAGAGCACGCTGATGGCGACCGCTCTATGGAACAGCAGGATAGGGCACTGATGGAATGGGCCAAACGCTCAGCCGATAAAGACGGAGGCTATATAACTCTGATTCTGGATGAAGCTAATCTGGCTAAGGCCGGGTTGCTGGCCTCCCTGAACGGCTTATGGGAGCCGGAACCTTGCATCTATGTGAATGGACATCCCGTCAAGGTCAGCTCAAAACATCGGGTGATTCTCACCGGTAACCCGGATCATTACGCCGGGCGCCAACTCGACCCGGCTCTGAAAGAGAAATTGCTCGGGGTGTACTACCCCCCATTAGACCAGGCTTTTCTTCGGGACACAGTGGTGGAGCCCGCTTTGGTCAACCCGTTACAACGGCACCTGTCAGATACTCAAATAAACACGGCTGCCCAGAGTGCCACCAGAAGTGTGATGACACTCTGGCAATATTATCAGGAGCTGTTGCCAGAACGTGAGTTTACCCCCAGGGACTTAACGGATATTTGCAGTTGGGTGAGTTGGTACCTGGATCGTGGGTTGTCTGAAGGGGAGCCGGTTACCCGTGAGCAAGTGAACGGTTTGATTCAACAAAGTTTTCGGGATGTACTGGGACCCGAAATCAGCGAGAGCGATCAGGATGCCCTGGCAGCACTGGAAATCTGGTTTGCTGCTCGTTACCAGGTGGACAACACCCTGGGCAAGAAAGTTCATGACCAGACCACCCAGTCTATACAGCAGGCCTTCAAAACATACACTGAACGAAACCGGCCTGACTTTGAGGCTTCCGGATCGGCAGTTCATGAGCTGGTGCAATGGCTTGCACAGGATTTGAGTCGATGTCAGCAGTATCATCTCAAGGGAAAACACGGCGGCCGTCAGGCAACGCTGATAGAAGGCCCGGCTGGGCGGGGTAAGGATGCCACGCTGAATCTGGTGATTGAAAGTTTCAAATGGCAGCTTGAGCAACGGGGAGAATCCATGCCGAAGGTCTTTCCCCTGAATGCCTGTGATTGTTCCTGGGACTACGTGTGTGAAAGGATCCAGAAGGCAAGAGTTGAGGGTGGCATCGTAGTCATCTCGGAAATGAATCTGATCGAGAGCCAATATCTGGAAGGAGCCTTGAACGCTAGTCTGGCCGGTGATGCCCATCCGGGCTTCCATTTGTTTGCCACCATCAATCCACCGGAGTACAGCGGACGAAAACCGCTATCACCCGCGTTAAAAGGGCGTTTTAGGCATTTGCCCATCCGGCAGTACAGCCCGGCAGAGTTGCAGACTATTGCCGAGAAAGTGTTGCCAGAGAAAGTGTTGCCAGAGAATTCCCGGGGGAAAAGCGTGGCTAAATGGCTGACCAATAAACATTGTTGTCTAAGGGCTGCCCTGCAACGGAAAAAACTGCCGTTGCAGCCCACCAGCCTTGATTTACAGAATGTGGCCAGGGCCGTTATCGAAGGGAACGATTTTACTGAAGAGGGACTGCTCCGATGCCTGAACCAGCACTACCGGCTCTATCTGATGGCCGCCAACCTGTCGCTGGAGGCATTGCCGGAGTTATCGGCTCCTGTCGTGAGTAACAGCAAGCTTGTTGCTAAGCTTTGCCGTTGGTTCAACGAGACGATACCGGACGTTCGTCGTCCATGGTTGGTACGACCCAGTGAGATCAACAGTATTGACGAAAAATGCCATGAAATCGGTATTAAGGCTGACCTGAGTGAAGAGAAAGTCAGGATGGAAATGGTCAAAATGGTGGCCCAGAGCCGGTGGTTTGACGACCAGTCGGCAACTGGCAGTGACAAGACCCCTGAACAACACATTCCAGAACTCCATGCAAAAAAAATTCCGGCACCGGGCAGGAAAACGAACCATCTGACGACCCGGCGGCTTGACAACATGTCGGCAACTGGCAGTGACAAGACCCCTGAACAACACATTCCAGAACTCCATGCAAAAAAAATTCCGGCACCGGGCAGGAAAACGAACCATCTGACGACCCGGCGGCTTGACAACATGTCGGCAACTGGCGGTGACAGTGCCCCTGAACAATATATTCCAGAGCTCTATGCAAAAAAATTACCGGCACTGGACAGGAAAACGGACTTCGGTCACCAGAAGATGCCAAAAGTCAAAGATTGTAGAGTTTTTAAAACCGACAAATATTCACCCGCAATGTATCGCTGTTGGGCAAAGGATATTTATGTGTCTCCCAAGGGAGATGTTACACCGATCATTATTAACGCTAAGCATTTTCTAGGATTCGAAACCCTCAGGCCGAAGCGGTTACCGGGTCATGACCAGACGGTGACATTAGCCAGCAATCAAACGCTGGCAACTTTTGAAACGTCATCGAAAAATGGTCAATATGCCTTGCCCAGCCTGACACCTGATGACTATATCGTGGCCCTGCGTACAGAACCTGAGTTCTCCGAATCTTTCCTGCACAGGGATGTATATACCGGGCTTCATACATTGTTTATTCCCGATGCTAAACCCAGGCAGAGTATCAAATGCGTTTATGTCGTAGAACCCAGAAAACCGGGCAGAAAAACACCTTTTAAAGAGCCCCGGCCAGAACCATTAAAACGTTTTGATGCCAGCTGTTCGAAAGGTATGAAAGCAGTACTGGACGGACTGTTTGAGACCCTTGACCAGGTTGACCAACACCCACCCGAAGTATTGAGGCTTTTGCAGACCATAAAAAAACCTGAAAATATGGAACAACGAATGATGGCAATCACAGACTATTGCAAGGGATTTTCTGGCGAGGCTAAACCAAAGCGGGGTGTTAATTTCTTTCACTATTTAGTCACCCGGCGGCAGGGGAGTTGTCGTCATCGGGTGCCTGTTTTTATTGCTTTTTGTCGTTATTTCGGGATTCCATCCCGGCAAATCAGTAGCTCTGGACACTGTTTTGCTGAGTACTCTAAAGATGCAGGTCAAACCTGGAAATCGGTGGACTTGGGCGGGGCGCCTGTACAATTGAAAGAAATGACACCAGACTTCCAGCCCACCAGAAACGTGCAGGGTTCCAGTAATGCCGCAAATAAGGTTAAGAACTTTCTGAAGGGGGCTGAACCTGCACAACAAAAAGCTCTGGCTAAAGCCTGCAGTATGAATCTTGAGGATCTGAACAAAGCCCTTGAGACGGACAGTGCATTGCCCAAAAAAAATCTAAGTACCTTCGAATTAGTAAAGAGTCTTTGGGATAAAAAAGACTTGGCCAGTTTTTCCACGGGGGTCTCAATGTTGGTGTCGCTGGAGACAAAATCACTGAACTATTTCGAGAAAAAATTGATCGGTGGTGTATATAGCGAAGATTGGCGTTACTATAGACCGATGTCAGATGCAGTCAAAGAAATATTATCCAACAGCGACGGTTACCAGGTCATTGAACTGCTCAGGTCACTCCATTCAAAAATGATTGATCAGGCTAGAGCAAGCCCACTGGATTGGTTGAGTTCAATGTTAGACATATTAGACGGCAGAGACTTAGCCATGCCTTCGGTTAGGCTCCTTGCCAAGAAAGCTCTGAAGTTAGGTTGGCTGGATCCACTGCCGTTTTACGAGAATTATGCTAGAGAGGTTATTAAGCATCATAGGTTATTGGCGGATCTGGAAAGTGTCGATGAACTCAGGACCGAAGCTGCTCATTGCCTGAAAAAGTTTTATAAAGAAGTGTTTTTCAGTGAAAAAAGTAGCCAGAAATGGCAGTTGGCTTATAAAGACTTCCAGGAAAGAGAAGATTATGCCTTATTTGTCACCAGTAGCTGTGGTGGCTTTTCGTCACGCTTAGAACGTTTAGCACTCAGCTCATCGTTACAAACCTCCTGGACAGACAATCCAGAGGGAGTTCCGGACATAGCACGGATGCTGGCGCACCATCCCGCATTTCCAAAGTTAAACCCGGGCAGGGTGAGCCATCGTCCGGTAATTATCATGGGGCAGCCTTCCTGGAAAGCATTGATTGATGAAAAGATCGAAGTCTTTTTTGAAAGAGAAGCCGAGAACAATAGCTTTGAACTGAGGCGGTTGTTGAAAAAAATCAAACGAACGCTCTCTAGGGTGCCAGACAGAGATCATAAGCTTTTGGACGATTTAAAAACTAAATACAAGCAAGCCATTGAGCAGGCATTCGGTCATTATCTGTATGAAGTGACACATTCGAAAGGTGGTCGTTTAACCTATTGCTGGATCGGGGGTATCATCAATTCTAAAACTTGTACCGAGAGCAGTTATGGTGCTCATGACCCATCCTCGCCAGAAGAGTTGTCTGCCATGATGTGTGCTATTGACAATACTTCTGGTTTTGGGGAATTTGCTAAGAATGCCTACTTACGGGAGGCACACAACACCTGTAATGCACTGGTGCTGAACTCCGGTGAGTTGACGATCATTGCCGAAGAGTTTTTGAATAGCTTGAATTTGAACTCCGGTGAGTTGGTGACCATTGTCAAAGAGTTTTTGAAAAGCGTGGATTTCGATTCTATTATGACGCATTGGAAACTTGGTAACGGTTTGCTCATTCATGGCTTGCCATAGCCTAAGCGTCTCTGGCAGTCTCTGACCTGATTTCATTTTATGTGGCCTGCCCAGTGACTGATACTTTTTCCATTCCTGTTCGAGTCTATTACGAAGACACCGATGCCGGTGGTATCGTGTACCACGTCAATTACCTGAAGTTCATGGAGCGGGCCAGAACTGAATATCTGCGCAGTACCGGTTATGATCACCAGAAGTTATTGCAGGACAAGAAACAACTGGTGGTCGTCGATGCGTCAGTTCAGTTTAAACAGACTGCCCGGCTGGATGATGCTCTTACCGTAACCGTCCGGATTGAAAGCATGGGCAAGGCCCGGATGGTTTTTCTGCAACAGTGTTTTCGCGAAGGCGTCTTGTTATGTGAAGCCCGGTTTGTGGTAGCTTGCCTTGACAGCCAGAGCCGAAAACCGACGGCGATTACAGAATCCTTACGGAAGAAATTAAGCTCTGACGATAATTCGTCCTGAGATTGATGGTATTATCCAGAACGATTGTCGGTAACCCTTTTTCTAACTGATCGAATTAAAAGCGAGGTTTTCAGTGGCAGATAGCATGTCCATTTGGTCACTGGTAGGCAACGCCAGCTGGATCGTTTTGCTGGTGCTGATACTGCTGGTGGTGGCGTCTGTTGTTTCCTGGGTCATGATCGTCCAGCGCGGCATGCTTATTCGCTCCGCCCATCAGAATATGCTGGCCTTTGAAGATCGTTTCTGGTCCGGAATGGATCTGACCCAGCTGTACAGAGAGCTGGATAAAGAAGACGATCTGGGGGGGCTGGAACAGATCTTCCGGTCAGGCTTCAGTGAGTTTTCCCGAATGCGTTCCCAGGGTACGGAAGATGCTGACGCTGTCATGGAAGCCACCCAGCGAGCCATGAGAGTCGCCATCTCCCGCGAGCAGGAAAAACTGGAAACCCATCTCCCCTTCCTGGCCAGTGTCGGTTCGACCTGCCCCTATGTCGGCCTGTTCGGTACCGTCGTTGGTATTATGAACTCTTTCCGTGGGCTGGCTAATGTGCAGCAAGCCACCCTGGCCTCGGTGGCTCCTGGTATTGCTGAAGCACTGATGACCACAGCCGTCGGTCTGGTGGCTGCGATTCCTGCGGTGGTGGCCTATAACCGTTACGCATCCAGAGTAGAAGCTCTGTTGGCGAATTATGAAACCTTTGCAGATGAATTCTCCAGTATTCTTCATCGCAAGGTTCACAGTCGTCATCGTGCGGGCTGAGGGGAGCGGGTAAAAAATCATGGCTCGATCCAGAACCCGGCGCAAGCCAATGTCAGAAATCAACATGGTGCCGTTTATCGACATCATGATGGTTATGCTGGTGGCCTTTATGGTCAGTGCCCCAATGTTGACCCAGGGAGTGAAGGTAGAACTGCCGAAAGCAACCAGCAAGCCAATGCCCCTGCCAGATGATGCCAAGACTTTGATTATCTCCGTCCAGTCCGATGGCAAGTACTTTATTGACCTGGGTGGCAACCAGGAAAGTGCCAGAGGGTTGGACGAAATCAGTGACAAGGTTGGTAAGGTGCTTTCTGCCAGTCCCGACACTCAGGTATTAATTAAAGGTGACCGTAAAGTTGACTACGGTGCGGTCGTTGAGTTGATGGCCCGATTGCAGGGAGCAGGTGTTCATGATGTGGGGTTGATTACCGATCCATCGTCGTTGGATGAAGGGGTGAAACGCTGATGATCGAACGTGTTTCCTTCTGGCCTGACTGTCAGACAGAAAAAACCATGATCATGGTATTGTGGAACGCAGGGCGGTAATGAAGAAGATTCCATTGGTCGGTGCTTTATTCAGTCATAAGCTGTTTCAGGGTTACGGGTTTGCAGTGGTGGTGTCCGTACTGCTGCACGTTTTGCTACTGGCTCTGCTGTCCCGGGACTGGTCGTCTGATGAAGCGTTGAGGATCGTACCGCCCAGAAGCATCAAGGCCAGTGTCGTTGAAATAGCCCAGCCAAAAGCCAGACCACCAGAACCCAAGCCCGTGGTCGACAACTCGGCACAAAAAGCCCGGGAACTTGCTGCCCAAAAGCGCAGGGAAGAGGCACGTCGGCAGGCCGAAATTAAACGACAGAAAGAGCTGGCTCTGAAAAAAGAGCAGGCGGCAAAAGAGCAAGCAGCAGCGCAGGAAAGAGCGCAGGAAAGAAAGAAAAAGGAAGAAGCGGCTCGAAAAGAGCGAGAGCGGCAACAGCGCCTGGCGGAAGAAAGTCGGAAGAAAAAGCAACAGGAAGCATTGCTAAGACAGCAGGAACAGGCTCAGGCAGCTGCCGCCGAGCAGGCCGAAAAAGAGGCCGCAGAAGTGGCCTACTACTCTGAATTGCTGAACAACCTGATTGCCCAGAACTGGAACCGACCACCCAGTGCCCGTAATAATATGGTGGCGCTGGTTCAGCTCAGTCTGTCTCCTTTTGGTGATTTGCTGGAAGTAAGATTGCTGGAAGGCAGCGGAAATGATGCTTATGATCGTTCTGTCATACAGGCGATACAACGGGCAGCGCCTTTCCCGGAATTGAAAAAGCTGGAGCGGCGTGTGTTCGACAACAATTTTAGACGCGTTAATTTTAGGTTCAGGCCAGAGGATCTGGTGAGATGAAGCAATTAGTACGGTTTTCAGTAGAACGGTTTTCTGCCGGATTGTCGGGCAGGTTTCGGGGCAGAGGCCTTTTGAGTTCGTGGTTGTTTGTTGTCCTGCTGATGTCTATGCAGAATGCCCAGGCCATTCTTACCATAGAAGTGACCCAGGGCAATGACAAAGCTGTCAAGGTGGCCGTATCGCCCTTCAGCTGGAACGGTAAAAAAATACTGCCGGAAGATATGGCTTCTGTCGTAGAAAATGACCTTCGTCTCAGTGGTCTGTTTGCACCTTTGCCGCGGGAAGACATGCTCAGTTTCCCTGCCGGTGCCAAAGATGTCGTTTACCGTGACTGGGATGTACTGGGTGCTTCCTATCTGGTGACCGGGGAAGTGAAACAGGAAGGTAACACCTTTGAGGTGAGCTATCAGCTATTTGATATTGTTCGCCAGAAAAGCATTCTAAAAGGCAGGGTGCGAGGCGTTGAAAGTCAGTTGCGCGGCCTGGCTCACCATATAAGTGATGCGGTTTATGAAAAGATTACCGGCATTCCCGGCGATTTCTCTACCCGAATCATGTATGTCACGGCCCATCGTAAAAGTGCTGATAATACCGAGTATCGCCTGAACTATGCCGATGCCGACGGTCAGCGTCAGCGCGAGATACTTCGTTCCAGAGAGCCTATACTGTCCCCGAGCTGGTCACCCGACGGTAGTCGTGTTGCTTATGTTTCTTTTGAGTCTGGCCGCCCGGCTATCTACATTCAGGAGCTGGCTACTGGTAAACGTCAGAAGTTAACAAACTTTAAAGGGTTGAACAGCTCTCCGGTGTTTTCTCCAGATGGCAAGCAGGTAGCGCTGGTTCTGTCCAAAGGCGATAATCCGGACATTTATGTGATGGATCTGGCCACCGGAAAACTCAGCCAGGTCACCTCGCACTTCTCGATTGATACTGAGCCAGACTGGATGCCTGATGGGAAAAGCCTGGTCTTTACTTCTAACCGGGGAGGCAGTGCCCAGATTTACAAGGTGGATGTTAACCGGTTGTCAAATGGTACCGTGGTCGCTAATGGGAAACCTGAACGACTGACGTTTACCGGTAAGTTCAATGCCCGTGCTAAAGTATTCCCTGATGGTAAATCGCTGGCACTGGTCCATAAAGGTCAGGGCGCTGCCGAATTTAACATCGCCATTCTGGATCTCGATTCCGGACGATTGCGTTTGCTGACATCTGCCCGGTTGGAAGATTCGCCCAGTGTTTCCCCCGGGGGTCGCCGTCTTATTTATGCGGTAACGGGAGGCAAAAATGGAGAACTTGGCATTGTCACAGCGGATGGTCGAGTAAAATATCGCCTGCCATCGGCCGAGGGTGATGTCAGAGAGCCGGTCTGGGGGCCGTCATTAGGTACACAGCGCTAAAATCGGTTCGGATTAGTCTGCCGGGGGCAGCTGAGCCTGATGTTCGGGCATAGGGTTTTTACTCTGTCTGGATTTCAGGCCGGATTAAGTCGTAAGTTTGGCTGAATCCCTTGGTATTCGGGCTGGTTCGAAGTCTGCAGTTCTGATACTGTACTGCATCAATCAATGTATTGATTTTCGACTTACCAACACTGAATGAACGATTGGAGCTTGTCATGCGTTTTGCCAATATTGTCAAAGCTGCCGCACTGCCTGCTATTGCACTCTGGCTGGCGGGTTGTGCCTCTACAGGTGGTCAGAGCACCTCTGATGTTGAAACGACTCCCGAGGTCGTCACTGAAGAAGTAGTGATTGAAACCACCCCTGTTCTTGATCCTGCTGTTCAAGCCGTTATTGACAGCGGTGATGTTCAGGCTTCCCCTGAGCAGGTCGAGCAGCTGCTGGCGGATAAAACCTACCACTTCGGCTTTGACAGCTCTAAGCTGAAAGAAAGCGATTATAAGGCTCTGGACGTACAGGCTGCTTACCTGAACTCCCCTGAAGGTCGTGGCAAGAACATCATCATCCAGGGTCATACGGATGAGCGCGGAACCCGCACTTACAACCTGGCCCTGGGCGAGCGTCGTGCCAATGCTGTGAAGAGCTACCTGGTTGCCAAAGGTGTTTCTCCAAGCCGCATTGAAGTGATCAGCTTCGGTTTTGAGAAGCCTCTGGATCCCGCTCATAATGCTGAAGCCTGGGCTAAGAACCGCCGTGCTCACATTGTGATCAACTGATCCCCATAACGAAAGAAAATTATCGACTTCATATTGCAGCCATGGCGCCCCATTCACGGGTTTAAAAATCCTGGGTGGGTAGCACTCAGGCTCATGGCTGCACGACAGGGAATGAGACTGAATGCGTCTGAAACGATCTGTTTGCTCTGCTTTTGTTCTTGCTGGTCTGATGACCTCTTCTGTTCAGGCGCAGGTGCCTGTGGTGGACTCCCAGCCTTCGGGCAGTAGTGGTCAGTCTGTTGAACGTCAGGATCCGCCCCAGGCTGAAATGGCTTCGACAGAATCAGCGGCAGGAGGGACTGCTCATTTGCTGAATCTCCTGGATGAACTTCGTCAGGAGATCATGACGCTCAGAGGGCAGGTAGAGGAACAGGCTTATCAGATCAACCAGTTGCAGAAAGAGAACAGGGATCGTTACCTGGATCTTGATCGACGTATTACCCGTCTGGGTGACACTTCAGATAAAGCGCCTGCCACTGCTGGCGGCTTCCCGGTGACTTTGCCCAAGAAGCCTGTGGCAGCCAAGTCGGATAGCCGTGAAGAAGCTGCTTATCAGTCTGCTTTCGCCCTGATTAAGGAGAAGCAGTTTGATGAGGCTGTGCCTGCTTTGAAAAAACTGCTGAAAGATTATCCCAAAGGTCAGTTTTCTGATAACGCTCAATACTGGTTAGGTGAAGTTCAGATGGCCCAGGGCAAATACCAAGAAGCCCAGAGCGATTTCCAGGTTCTGATTGACAGCTACCCTGATAGCTCAAAAGTACCTGATGCTACTTATAAACTGGGCCGTGTTCTTGACCTGCAAGGTGAAAAAGACGCTGCCAGAAAACACTTTGAATCAGTGATCAGTCAATATCCCGGAAGTTCTGCGGCAAGGCTGTCAGAGACCTATCTCAGGAATATGTCCGGGACCTGATTCATGTTGCCTGCCTCCGGGTGGGCACTGCCGCTACCTTCTCTTATCCGTTCGGACGATTAAACCGAAATTGACTTCAGCCGGGTTGGCTCCTAGTATTGCCCGCCTGAATGTCTGGTGAGAGCTCAATGACTGCTGATACCCTCAGAATTACCGAAATTTTTCATTCCCTTCAGGGAGAGTCCCGTACCTCGGGCCTGCCCACTGTGTTTGTCCGCCTGACGGGTTGCCCACTTCGCTGCAGCTGGTGTGATACCGAGTATTCGTTTCATGGTGGCACCCGTATGTCTCTGGATGAGATTCTTCAGGAAGTCGAGGGCTATGGCGCTAAATATGTTTGTGTAACCGGTGGTGAGCCCCTTGGGCAGCCGAATTGCCTGCCGCTGCTTGAGCAGTTATCGGACAGAGGCTATGACGTGTCGCTGGAAACCAGCGGCGCACTGGATGTTTCCCAAGTGGATGAGCGAGTGGCTAAAGTGTTGGATCTCAAGCCGCCTGCGTCTGGTGAGAGCCACAGGAATCTGTACGAGAATATTGAGTACCTTACCGCCCATGACCAGGTTAAGTTTGTCATCGCCAATCGGGAAGATTATGACTGGTCGGTCAGTAAGATGCTGCAATATAACCTTCCGGAGCGAGTATCGGATGTACTCTTTTCCCCTGTCAATGACCAGCTGAAACCCGATCAGCTGGCTGACTGGATTGTTTCCGATAAGCTTCCGGTTCGATTCCAGGTGCAATTACACCGGGTGATCTGGGGTGACAAGACGGGAGTTTAATTAATGAGCGGAAAAAATTGGGAATAAATTAGGAACAAAGAGTATGACAAAAAAAGCAGTCATTTTACTGTCCGGTGGTCTCGATTCTTCTACGGTACTGGCTATTGCCAAAGATCAAGGATATGAGTGTTACACCGTCAGCTTTGATTACGGTCAGCGGCACAGGGCGGAATTGGAAGCCTCGGTTCGTGTCTCCGAAGCATTGGGGGCAAGGGATCATAAAACCCTGAAGCTGGACTTGCGTGATCTCGGTGGGTCAGCCTTGACCGATGATGGTATTGACGTTCCTGAGGCGCTGGGCGAGGGTATTCCTGTGACTTATGTGCCAGCACGCAATACCGTCTTTCTCTCCCTGGCCCTGGGTTGGGCTGAAATCCTGGGTGCCCGGGATATTTTCATTGGCGCTAACGATGTGGATTATTCTGGTTATCCGGATTGTCGTCCTGCGTACCTCGAAGCGTTTGAGAAAATGGCTAATCTGGCCACCAAAGCCGGTGTCGAGGGCGATCACTTTCATATTCGTGCCCCTCTGCTGGAGCTGACCAAGGCAGACATTATCAAGGAAGGCAGCCGTCTCGGGGTCGACTACGGCATTACCGTTTCCTGCTATCAGGCTGATGAGCAAGGTCGTGCCTGTGGTGTCTGTGACAGCTGCCGCTACCGCAAAAAGGGCTTTGATGAAGCCGGGGTTGCTGACCCAACGCCTTACCAGGGCTAATTCAGTACTTATTGCATCTTTAACAGCTTGTCAGGGACTTTGAAGAAGATGACGTCGGTGCTTCTTGGCTTGGGAGCGTTAGCCCCGTTATCGCTGACCAGAACCAGTAGCTTAGTGCCGTCATCACCGTCGGGTCCAAGCGTTACCCCTTCGATGTTGATTCTTTTAAAGTCCGGAAAGGTTTTTTCAAAATTCCGAGTGCTCAAAATGCGCTTTTTATCGAGCAGAGGCAGAGGCGTTTCAGCGGATTCTTGCAGTGTATTGCGATCTTCTTCTGAACCGTCGCTATTACCCTGAGTCGGCGGTAGCAGATTGTTCAGGTCAACCAGATAAACCTCTGCGTAGGAGTAGTTTGCCGTTTTTCTGTCGGCTTTCTTGATGTAATTTTTTTCGATAATGAGAAACTGGTGGTCATTGATGCCCTGGGCATCGCTGATGCTTTGGACAACGACATCCGTCTGGGGATCATAAAGGTCTGCAGGAACCGCAGTGGGTTGATAATGATACTGAATCTCTGGTTTTACCCTGGCTGAAACCAGATTTTTGGCCTCCGCCATGGAGAAACGTAATACCCGGCTGGGTACAGGGCCTTTATCATGATCCCAGTTTTTTTCATCCTGTAAAATGCCCTGTTCAGTGATAGCCAGATAATCACTGGTTCCCGGAAGATGGGTGACTGTTTCAAAGCCCCGGTTTCGCTTGACCCCTTTTCTATCGGGGTCTTCACTGTGCCAGTTGAATGCTGTGTCACCGATACCTGGCACCCAATGAGGAATTTTCCAGTCAAAGCGCCAGCCGATATTGGAGAATTCGCTGGGGTAATGGTAAGCACCCAGAAGCGTTCCATCTCTGGCTACTTGCAGAAGTGCACTGTGAACATTCCACCCCGGGAAACGAATCCAGGGGGAAACCCGATTGAACAGATAGGTTGCGCTTTGTTCTGAAGCGATCAGAAAACTATTGTCGTCAAGAAAATCAAAGCCTTCCGTATCAATATGTCCATGAGTTGTCCAGAAAATGCTGTCATTAGGCTCAATGACCACTTCCCTGACCTTTCTACCAGACGACCGAAGGAAAGTCCCTTTGCTCTTTACTATGCCTTTCCTGGTAATCAGGGTTTTTTCCGGAATGAGATAGTATCGGGACTGGCCGTTTTTGTTGTAATAGTTGGGTACGGCTCCGGTGTCGTCTGAAAGCAGAATGTATCTGCGGTAGTTCTTATCATAACGGATGGAAGAAATCCCCAGGATGGGCAGATCTTCACTGTAGTCCAACTTTTTGCTGCCAAGCAGCATCACACCATTCTGGCCTGCGAAGATGACTTTCGGGGAAAACAAAGCAAAAAGCAAAAACAGGGAAAGAGGCCAAGGTCCTTTGCGTGACATGAGGCTACCTTTTCTTATTAAGGGATCAGGTTGATTGGCTTAATCCTAGCTTAAATTTGGCAAATAATGGAGAAACCGCAGGTCGCTTTCGGAGATGTTTCTAGTGCATCATTTCAATGAGTTTGATGTGAACAATCTACGTTCATCCTGAGCGCCCTTCGACTCCGCTCAGGATGCACGGTCGAAGGATGTAGGCTCCGAACCAACAATAAAGACCGTGCCCGGCACCCTTCGACTCCGCTCAGGGTGAACGGAGATACTACTACGCAGCAGAACCCCGTTCATCCTGAACGGAGATACTGCTATCAACCCGCAATCATCAACCGCAAACCATCCAGCCTGAGCATCGCTTTCTGAAGACATTGATGACCCAGGGCAGCACGTTGCTTGAGGTGTTCAATCTCCTCGTCACGTACGTTCGGGTTCACTGCTTTCAGGGCGGCCAGTCGCTTGATCTCCTCGGTAACATGACCCAGCAGGTTTTTGCAGGCTTCTGTCACAATGGGGTTAACCTGTTCCTTCGCTGCTTGTTCCGCTTTGGCCAGCATGGTCAGAATCGGCTCCCGTTGCGCTTTTACCAGCTTTTTCGCCATGCCTTTTTTGATGGGCTGAAGTTGGGCATTCAACGTATCGAAAGCGACTTTTTCCGAGAGGTTATTCATACTGGGGTCGATCAGGCAGCGAATCGGCGTCGCAGGCAGGTAGCGATCCAGTTGCAGTTTTTTCTCGCCAGTGGCAGCGACGACATAAATTGCTTCCAGCAGCATGGTGCCTGGCTTCAGCGCCTTGTTTTTCAGCAGGGCTACTGAGGTATTGCCCATTTCACTGGTGAGCAGCATGTCCATGCTTTCACGAACCATGGGGTGTTCCCAGGTGAGAAAATGCATGTCTTCCCTTGAAAGCGCCATATCCCGGTCAAAGGTGACGGTAATGCCATCAGCCGGAAGACCCGGAAAAGCGGTCACCATATGGCTGCCAGGGCGCACCACGAGACAATGTTTGGAATGGTCTTCTGACTCGACACCAAAGCCTTCGAACAGCTTTTCCATATAGCGTTTGAGCTGTTTGGGCTCTTCCTGTGCTTCGATGTCATTGATCAGCTCTTCACTGGCCAGGGTGCCACGGGAGTTGATTTCCAGCAGGCGATCCCGGCCATTGTGAAGATGCTCATTCAGTTTTGCATTGAGTCTGGCGGTTTCCTCGATCAGCGGCTGAATGTCGGCCAGTGTCGTTTTCTTTTCCGGTGCCAGTGCTTCGCTGAAGGCTTCGCCCAGCTGTTCATAGACCATGCTGCCAGACGGGCAGGTATCGGCAAAGGCGTTCAGGCCCTGATCGTACCAGTGGAACATTAATTCCTGTCCGGTGCCTTCCAGGTAAGGAACATGGATTTTGATGGTCTCGGTCTGGCCAATGCGGTCGAGTCGTCCAATACGCTGTTCCAGCAGGTCCGGGTGAGCGGGTAAATCAAACAGCACCAGATGGTGGGCAAACTGGAAATTTCGGCCTTCACTGCCAATCTCGGAGCAGACCAGCACCTGGGCACCGTATTCTTCCTCCGCAAAATAAGCCGCCGCACTATCCCGCTCCACGATCGTCATGTTTTCGTGGAACACTGCGGTGGGTATGCCCGACAGAATTCTGAGGGCGTCCCCAAGGTCCAGGGCGCTATTGGCATTGGCACAGATCACCAGCACTTTTTGCTTTTTAAGCAGTTTTAGCAGATTGATCAGCCAGTCGATACGTGGGTCTACCTTCCACCAGGGGTCCATATCATCAACGCAGATATGGGACTGGTAAGCCAGTTCAGGATAGAGCGAACCACGGACTTCCGTTTCTTCTTCCTGGGCAATCTGGTAAAGCTCGGGCAGTTTCTGGGCGTAACCCTGTACCACACGACCGGGGAATCCACCCACCGCTGCACGGGTATTTCTGAACAACACCCGACCGGTACCGTGACGGTCCAGCAGGGTTCTCAGCAGCTGTTCACGGGCCGCTTGTTTTTGTTCATCCGAGCCATTATTGATAAGGCTGATCAGAGGCTGGCAGTCCTGGCCCAGGAAGCCGATCAGGTGCTGACAGGCGGCTTCCGGCAGGTGGTCATTTTCCAGCAGCTCCTGAACCGCCTCGGCCACAGGCTCATAGCTTTTCTCTTCTTGCTGGTAAGTGGCCAGATCGTGGAAACGGTCCGGGTCCAGCAGGCGGAGTCGAGCAAAATGACTTTCGGGACCCATCTGTTCGGGGGTTGCGGTCAACAACAGCAGGCCGGGAATCCGTGACGACAGGGATTCCACAACCTGATACTCACGGCTGGGGTTTTCCTCTGACCAGATCAGGTGGTGAGCTTCATCGACGATCAACAGATCCCAGTCGACCTCAAGAGCCTGTTGGCAACGGTTTTCGTACTGGCTCAGGAAGTCCAGGCTACAGAGAATCAGCTGTCCGGTGTTGAACGGATTTTCATCTTCAATGGCGCGGCAACGCTCTTCATCAAACAGGCTGAAATGCAGGTTGAAGCGACGCAGCATTTCCACCAGCCATTGATGCTGAAGGGTTTCCGGCACCAGAATCAACACCCGCCCAGCACGTTCTGTGATGAGCTGCTGGTGAAGAATAAGACCGGCTTCAATGGTTTTACCCATGCCCACTTCGTCAGCCAGCATCACCCTGGGAGCATGTCGTTCAGACACTTCACGGGCGATGTGCAGCTGGTGAGGGATCAGGCTGGTGCGAGCACCGAGAAGCCCTCTCACCGGCGAGCTGAGCAGTCGACAATTGTTTAACAATGTCTTGTAGCGCAGGGAATAATTGCTGTTTTGATCGATTTGACCGGCCAGCATTCGATCCTGCGGTTTGTTGAAATGAATAAAGTTGCCCAGTTCCGATTCGGGAAGCTCTTTGGGCTTACCGTCAGAAAGAACGCCTTTATAAAGCAGCAGGCCATTTTCTTCGATGACTTCTGTCACCGTCATGGCCCAGCCCTCGTGACTTTCTATCTCGTCACCAAGGTTAAATTGTACCCTTGAGAGCGGGCAGTTATTAATGGAGTACAGCCGGGTCTCACCGGTGGTAGGAAACAACAGGGTGACCATGCGACTGTCGAAAGTAAGAACGGTACCTAGCCCTTGTTCAGTTTCGGTGTCACTGATCCAGCGCTGTCCAGGAACGAAGCTCGTCATGTCGTGACTACATACCTTGCCAGACAAAAAGGCCGCTATATTAGCGGAATTGATTGTATTAGCAACCAGTACAAGTGCTACTTGGCGGGTTGCTTTACCGGTGTGCTGGTCTGAAAATGGGAAAAACGACCGGCAGATTCACTGTTTTCGGTAAAAAAAGGTTTTTTTAATCAGCAATGGCAGAAAGACTTTTTTTCCTGTGGCAGAGCGGATCAGGGCATTCCGCTCTGGCCTGTTGAAGGCTGTGTGGGCGGATCAGGCCGCTGCTTCATCCTCTGCTTCATCCTCGGCATTGTTCTCTGCTTCAGAAGCCTGACCAATCTCAAGCACCAGATCCGGTTTGCCTTTAAAGGCTTTGGCGAAGGTGTCTTTGTTTTTGGCGAACATCAGGCCGATCTCTTCAGCCAGCTCTTCATTGATTTCAAAGTTGTCTTCCAGCAGGCTGGAGATATTTCCGGCCAGCTCCAGCATACGATCGTATTCTTCAGCGGCTTTTTTGTCTGTAAACATGCTTCCGTCCCGGTCAACTCGCCACATGGGGGTAATAGACATGGCCCTCTCCTGTCAGGTTTGGTTTAGAGTAACTGTATATAAGTACAGTAGATCTGTCCAGTATCAGCCCTGACGGAAGCTCAAACCGCGCTAACGATGTCTGTTCTTTTTGAAAGCACCGGGCTTTTTGTGAGGTGACGGGCGCTTCTTGTTAATAGCCGGTTTACCACGGGTGCCTTTGGTTTTCAGGCCGGTTTTGGTGTGTCGGGGATCGGCTCTGCGGGACGGTCCGTTGGCTGCGGGTGTCAGCTGAACCGCTGCCGCCAGTTCGTCGATATCCGCTTTCTCGACTTCTTCCCATTGACCCATGCGCAGGTGGTCAGGAATGATAACATTAGCAAAACGTACCCGTTTCAGACGGTTTACTTTCAAATCCTGGGATTCCCAGAGTCTGCGCACTTCACGATTGCGGCCCTCCAGCAGGCAGACATGGAACCAGCGGTTGATGCCCGAACCGCCTGAGTCGACAATGTCGGTGAAGCGGGCAGGGCCATCTTCCAGCTCAACACCGTCGAACAGGTTTTTTACCTTCTGTTCTGTGGCATTCCCCATGACTCGAACCGCGTATTCACGTTCAATCTGGTAGGAAGGGTGCATCAGGCGACTGGCCAGCTCACCATCGGTGGTAAACAGCATCAGTCCGGAGGTGTTGATGTCCAGACGGCCAATGGCAATCCAGCGCTCTCCCTGAAGTTTGGGCAGTTTGTCGAAAACGGTGGGGCGACCTTCGGGGTCGTGACGGCTGCAAATCTCACCTTCAGGCTTGTTGTAGGCAATGACGCGGCGGATTCTGGAAGCATAGGTTTCCAGTTTAACCAGGCGACCGTCGACGGCAATCCTGTCTTCGGCATTGGCGCGGTCGCCGAGGCTGGCCTGTTCACCGTTTACGGAGATTCGACCTTCGCTGATCCAGCGTTCCATCTCACGGCGCGAGCCCAGGCCGGCGCCCGCCAGGATTTTTTGCAGTTTCTCACCCTGGGGAGGAGTGGTTTCAGTTGTCATGTTATTTACGGCTGTGCCGCTCTGTTACTCAATCAAAGGGGCCGGATTATAGCGATTCAGCACCGGTTAAGACAGCGTGGATTTCCGTCGCTGTTCCGTTGAGTGATCAGGCATCGCTCAGGGTGTACTGCTTTCGTCTGGTGTTTCCACGGGTGTTTCTGCTTCAGGCGCAGGCTCTTCACTGTGATGGAGATCCGTCTCAGGGTGTGCCGCTTCATCTTCTTGGGTAGATGGCTCTGCCCGTTCCATCTCTTCGACTTTCTTTTTACGGATCAGGTCGTCAAAGTTGTCTGGCAGATCGGCTTCCAGTTCATCCAGTTCGGCAAAGAGTTCCTCGGCGGATTGTTCTTCCGTTTCAGTGACCTCTTGAGTTTCATCATCCTCCGTGGTGAGTTCGCTCTGTTCATTGGCTTCAGCCAGCTCTCTGGCGGCTTCTTCCAAATTACGAATCTCGGATAAAGGAGGCAGCTCATTGAGGTTTTCCAGATTAAAATAATCCAGAAACTGGCGGGTAGTGGCAAACATGGCCGGACGCCCTGGTACATCCCGGTGACCCACCACACGTACCCATTCGCGGTCCTGAAGGGTGCGAATAATGTTGCTGCTGACCGCGACTCCCCGGATGTCTTCAATTTCGCCACGGGTGATCGGCTGTCGATAGGCGATCAGTGCCAGGGTTTCCAGCAGTGCCCTTGTGTAGCGCTGTGGCTTTTCTTCCCAGAGTCTGCCCACCCAGGGGGACAATTCCTGCCTGACCTGGAAGCGGTAACCCGATGCCACCTGCTTGAGTTCAAAACCCCGTCCTTCACAGGCTTCAGAAATAGCCACCAGGGCTTCGCGAATCCGGTTGCCATCGGGGCGCTCTTCCTCAGGGTAGAGGTCTTCGGGGAACAGCGCGGCCAGCTTTTCTACGGTCAGGGGTTTCTGGCTGGCCAGCAGGGCTCCTTCCAGGATACGTTGCAGTTGTTCTGCTTCCATCAGTCAATCCGGGCTTTAACGTGAATGGGGCCAAAAGGTTCGTTCTGGATCAATTCGATCAGGGATTCTTTGATCAGTTCCATCACCGCCATAAAGGTAACGACAACGCCGAGTTTGCCCTCTTCCAGCCGGAACAAGGCAACAAAAGGTGTGAAACGCTCAGAGGTCAGCATGGACAGCACTTCACTCATGCGCTCACGGGTGGACAACGCCTCCTGTTCAACCTGGTGGCTGACGTACATTTCTGAGCGGCGCAGTATCTCTCCCATGGCCAGCATGATTTCTTTAAGATCCACTTCCGGGTGCGGGCGTTCCTGCTCCAGATCGGGTGGAACCGCGCTGGCCTGGTGCAGGTCTCTGGTCATTCTGGGCAGCTGATCAATATCTTCTGCGGCTTTCTTGAAACGTTCATATTCCTGCAGTCGACGAATCAGCTCAGCACGGGGGTCTTCTTCCTCGTCTTCATCTTCAGAGACTCGTGGCAGCAACATGCGGGATTTGATTTCAGCCAGTGTCGCAGCCATAACCAGATATTCTGCTGCCAGCTCGAATTGTCCTGATTCCATCAATTCCACGTACTGCATGTATTGCTCTGTGATGACCGCCACTTGAACGTTCAGGATGTCCATGTTGTTGCGCTTGATCAGGTAGAGCAGCAGGTCAAGAGGGCCTTCAAAGGCTTCCAGAAAGACCTGCAGGGCATCCGGTGGGATATAAAGATCATCAGGCAGCTTGGCCATGGGCTGACCCATAACCAATATCTGGCGTTCTCCGGACTCAGCCACGGCTTCCGTGGGGGTCATTGATGCGTCACCCTGTTTCAAATCCTCTAACTGAAAAAAAGCAGTTTGACCGGCAAGCGGTAAAACTGCTTTTTGTGGTGATCAGGCTAAAAGCCTGATGGTATTTTTTAATGGTTGATACTTCACTCTTGATTAAAACCGCAACGAGCGCAACACTCGCTGTTATGGCTAAGGTTCAAGCTACCTTGTCAAACACTTAAAGTTGAAACTCACAAGATAAATTCACTTTTATAATGATTTATCTTGTGTCTAGCGTAATTGATTTTGCGATTGTTGCAATTTTATTTAACTGAAACACAGTGTTCAGCGATAGTCCAGCCCTATGGCTTCCCGAACTTCCCTGAGGGTGTCCTGGGCTTCGTCCCGGGTTTTTTCTATCCCTTCGGCAATGATGCTTTTTACGACATCGGGATTGCTTTCCAGTTCCCTGGCTTCTGTGCGAATAGGTTCCAGTTCCGCCTGAACGGCTTCAATCAAGGGTTTTTTGCAGTCAAGGCAGCCGATACCTGCTGAACGGCAGCCGTTTTGCACCCACTTTCTGCACTGATCATCGGAGTAGACTTGATGGAGTTGCCAGACCGGACATTTTTCCGGCTCGCCCGGATCGTTCCTGCGAATGCGGGCCGGGTCTGTGGGCATCTTTTTCAGTTTTGAGGCAACACTGTCCTGGTTTTCCCTGAGGCTGATGGTATTGCCGTAGGACTTGGACATTTTCTGGCCATCCAGACCCGGCATACGGGCCTGCTCAGTGAGCAGAGCCTGAGGTTCCGGCAGGATGACCTTGCCCGTGCCTTCCAGATAGCCAAACAATCGCTCCTGATCGCCCAGGGTGATATTGCCCTGTTCTTTCAGCAGGGCTTTGGCGGTGGCCAGGGCTTCATCATCTCCCTGCTCAAGGTAGGCACGACGGAGCTTGCGATAGAGGTTGGCGGCTTTGCGGCCCATTTTAGCGATCGCAGCCTCGGCATTCTCCTCAAAGCCTGGCTCCCGGCCATACAGGTGGTTGAAACGTCTGGCGATTTCACGGGTGATCTCTACGTGAGCTTCCTGGTCAGCACCGACGGGAACCAGACCAGCACGGTAGGCAAGGATGTCGGCACTTTGCAGCAAGGGGTAGCCGAGGAATCCGAAAGTGGAGAGATCCCTTTCCTTCAATTTTTCCTGCTGATCTTTGTAACTGGGTACCCGTTCCAGCCAGGAGAGCGGTGTAATCATGGAGAGCAGCAGATTTAATTCGGCATGCTCCGGAACTTTGGACTGTATGAACAGGGTGGCTGCCCCTGGATTGACACCTGTTGCCAGCCAGTCAATGACCATGTCCCAGACTGAGTCTTCCAGTTTTTCCGGCTCTTCGTAGTGAGTGGTCAAAGCGTGCCAGTCAGCTACGAAGAAAAAACATTCGTATTCGTGTTGCAGCCGGAGCCAGTTTTTTAATACCCCATGATAATGGCCAAGGTGCAGTCGGCCAGTGGGTCGCATGCCAGACAGGACACGCGACTGCGAGTCTACAGCGCTCAAGAGGCTCTCCCGTTAGAATCCTGAACCGACAGGGTACGACAGTTTGGGCGACGGTAAAAGCGTGTTTTGCCCGTCGTAAATAAAATCATCGTTTTATGGGTGCCCAGGATTTAATTAAAAAACGGTTCCGTATTACCTTTACCTTCCCGGAGTACTTCCGGTGTGTCTGCCAGTAAACTGATGACCGTGGTGGGTTCCATGCCTCGATAACCGCCATCAATAACCAGATCCAGCTGGCTTTCAAGTGTTTGGCGAATGTCGTATGGATCCAGCATGGGCTCGTTGTCACCGGGCAACTGTAAGGTACTGCTCATGATGGGCGCATCCAGTTCATTGAGCAGGGCGCTGACAATGCTGCACTGGGGAACTCGTATGCCCAGGGTTTTTCGCTTGGGGTGCATCAGGCGGCGAGGGACTTCCCGGGTGCCTTTAAGAATAAACGTGTAAGGGCCGGGGGTGTGATTTTTCAGCAGACGGTATTGGACGTTGTCGACCTGGGCGTAGGTGGCCAGTTCAGAGAGGTCTCTGCACACCAGTGTGAAATTGTGCTTTTCATCCAGGCGGCGAATCTGGCGAATCCGCTCAACCGCCTGTTTGTCACCAATCAGGCAGCCCAGGGCATAGGCCGAGTCAGTGGGGTAGGCAATCACCCCACCGGCCCTTAGAATTTCTGCGGCCTGACGGATCAGACGAAGCTGCGGCGTCTCGGGGTGAATCTGGAAAAACTGGCTCATGGCTGTGTGCATGGTACCTGTACCTTTTGAACCGTCTTTTAGCGACTGTGTTCAAAGGGATGTCGACAGGTTGCCATTCTCTTGCAGTAATAAATGGAGCGCGCATCATACCACTGAAGCAGGGCAGTGCAATGATTCTGTTTAATCGGGAGCTGTTAGTGTGGCTTTTGTTAAGAGGCAGGGGACGGTAGTGCTAGCTTCCGGCTGGCCGATTTATGATTTATGCATATACTTATCGGCATTTTTAAAACCCTGTGAGAGAAGAAAAAGTCATGAAGCTGATTGCGTATTTTTTGCCTCTCTATCTGATAAGTACGGTATTGTATTCAGACGAGCACTGTCTTATATGTAAAAAATATCTGGCTGACAAGGATAAAAAAGCTTTAGTTTGTCAGCATACTTTTCATCAAGTCTGTTATGATGTTTTAGCGGAACATGAACACTTCGCAGATTGCCCAAAATGCTCAGGCTTTATTGATCAACCCTGTAATGGTGCTCTTCATGCGGTTCGTATGTTTACTACTAATGAGGTGATACACTCCTTGATTGTCAGCAATCAGGAAACTCGTTCAGAACTTCAACGTGTTAGAGATGAGTTGCAACGGCAACGGCAACGGCAAAACATTCAATTTGATAACGTAACGGCTACTCTCTTTTCAATTTTTGCTTTTGGGATTATTGTATTATATTGCGTTGGGAAATGAGGGGTAACGCCTTCAATTTGCAATCCGACAGGGCTTTATTGAATAGTGAACTCCTGTGGATTGTTGAAAGACGTTTTTAAATGACCGCTTTCGTTTCGAATACCTGAAATAAATAAAACATTTTCAAATATAACGTCTACTTTTATTGCTTGTCGATAAAACCTTTCGGTAAATTTAGGCATGAAAATCACAAGGCTCCTGACTGTGGGTCACCTGTTTTCTTTATTTATGCTGTCTGTCACTTTGCCGCTTGCTGGTCACTGTGCTGGTTATACCAGCCTGTTGAGCTGGGCGGATCGCAAAGCGGATGGGCAGAACGGTAAAACCGTTTCTGAACTGGAGAACAATCAGTTTTATGTCAACCTCAGTCATTTCAGCGGGTCTTTTGCGATACCCGGAACCTCGGGTACTGCGGATAACAGCAAACCATTCACAAGCTCTAATGGTGGCGGCTTTGGCAGTAGCGACGATTTAGGTGATTTGTTCAAGAGGAGGCCGGGCGGTAGGATGGGCTCCCTTTACTCCTTTGAATGGATGAGTGAGCTGTTCAGTATAGTAATCCTGGTGCCTGGCACTGACGGCCAGACTGTAAAAAAACAGATTTGGGATACCCGGATTGTGCTCAACACCATTTTTCCGGGCCATGTCCCCACCGGGATTGGTCATGCTGGCGGAACCGGAAATAATCAGTCTAGCGGGCAAGCCGACCTTAATAAGGCCTCTCCTGCCAATGCTCAATTTCAAAGCGACTATGGTCGTCAAAATGGTCGTCAAAATGGTCGTCAAAATCAAGGCAGCGGCGGTGGCAGAGAGAGTGGGGACGATGATGGCTCAGGTGGATCACCGAACAGTGGGTTATGCCCGTTTTGTAATAAGCCTGTATTCGCCTTTAATAAATGCAAACACTGCCAGGGTCGTGAATCTGGTGTACTTGAGCAGGAATCAACAGAAGAACTGCCTTCTGCAGCAGAACGAGTCAGGGAGACATCTGAGTCATATCCAGAAGAGGCTGATACTTCTGCAGTCTATGTATTTGAATGGTTCAAAAATCTGGATTCAAATCAAAGCGCGAGAGAAGTTTGTTTTCACAGTAATAGTTACTATAATTTCCCGGCACTTTATAAGCTTTTAACTGAAAGTTTTGTGTCAGATAAAAATACGCTAAGTGAATTTGTTCCGAAATGGCTTAAATTTTTAAATGGCAGTATGTCTATTTACCAGCTTGTTTCAGAAGTTGGTGAATTGGCAAAGTCTCAGGGAATTGAAGAACATATTGAGGTGGCAAGAATTGTTAAAGCACTTGCTATTCACAGGGATGATTTTAAGAGCGAAGCCGGTTTGAAACGGTTTGAAAACGAATTGCAGAACCAGCTAGTTGATAGTTTTGTGTCAGGTAAAAATAATTTAGATGAATTTGATTCGAAATGGCTTGCATTTTTAAATGGCAGTCTGTCTATTTACCGGCTTATTTCATATGTCGGTGAGTTGGAAAAGTCTCAGGGAGGTCGAGATAGTGTTGATTTGACACCAATTGCTAAAATACTTGCTATTCACAGGGATAAGTTTGAGAGCGAAACCGGTTTGATACGATTCGGAAACGAATTGCTCAACCAGCTAAAGAGTAATGGTTTTGTGGCTTCTAATAAACCGGGTCAAGTTTTTTATTCAGGGTTAGATCGCCAACATAAAACAGTATTAATTAATTATATTTATCGGACATTTAAAGAAGTGAGTCGGTCGCTAAAAGCTGAAATATTCCCATCAAGTTTTATAGTAATAACAATGTTTCATAAGTTTGCCAGAGATGTTTATGATATGTATGGTTTTGGTGTGCCCGATCCGTACCATGATCGTGGGGAGTTAACAGAAATTATTAAGATTGGGGTTCGTGGTGAATATTCTTTTATTACTTTGCATAACAGAAAGTTTTTAGTTGGAACCGATATTCAATCATTTCATGATCAGGCATTAAATATTAGTGCCAATCAATTTATAGGTGAGTATGAGATTGAAGCTCTATTGACTGCTTTTGTTCTTATAAGATCAATGTACGGAAAGCGTTTAGAAGATGTATTCAATGAAAATTTCTTTTTTGAGAAAGATGTACGCAGTGAGCAACTTGAACTTTTAGCAACCTTCACCTCAAAAGCCTGTGAACAGCTTGTTAAGCTTCTGGAACAGAAGGGAGAAAAAGACAAATTTATACATAGTATGTTTTTGATCTTTGGTATGGCTCCTAAGGAGCTATTTGGTGAGCTATCAGATCAACTGTCTGATGAACTACCGGATCAACCGTCTTATGGACTATCCGATTCTGAACTTGTTCCGTTTAAGCAAGCCATTGTAGAGGCAGCCCCAGATCCACAGTATCAAATGGAGCGCGCATCATACCGCTGAAGCAGGGGACGGTAGTGCTAGCCTCCGGCTGGCCGATTTATGCATATACTTAACGGCATTTTTAAAACCCTGTGAGAGAAAAAGTCATGAAGCTGATTGCGTATTTTTTGCCTCTCTATCTGATAAGTACGGTATTGTATCCAGACGAACACTGTCTTATATGTAAAAGATGTCTGGCTAGCAAGGATAAAAAAGCTTTAGTTTGTCAGCATACTTTTCATGAAGGCTGTTATGATGTTTTAGCGGAACATGGACACTTCGCAGATTGCCCAAAATGCTCAGGCTTTCTTGATCAACCCTATAATAGTGGTCTTCATGCGATCCATATGTTTACTACTAATGATATGATACACTCCTTGGTTGCCAGCCATCAGGAAACTCGTTCAGAACTTCTACGTGTTAGACATGAGTTGCAACAGCAAAAAGCTCAACTTGATCAAATAACGACTGCTCTCTGTACATTGTTTATTTTTGGGACTGTTGCATTATGTTGTGTTGGGAAATGAGGGGTACCGCCTTCAATTTGCAATCTGACAGGGCTTTATCGAATAAACGTCAGATTTATGGGTATGAAATGAGTTTTATTTTCAGCGGAATAATAATACGTTTTCTCAAAATTAAAACACTTTTCATCAAAATCGGCATTTTTAAAAGAGAATGGTAAATCTTTTCTGCCGTCCATTGAGCCAAACGGGTAGGTACCCTTGTTTATGAATTTTAATTCGTAAAAAACACCTTCTTTACTATCAAACAGTAAATCACTGGGTCTTTTTTCATCGCCCAGAAAAGTTTGTTTGAAGGTGATGTTTTTTTTATCAAGATATTGTTCAGCAAATTCAAAAAAATTACCGCTGTCTTTCATCCGTTTAACAATGCCGCCAACAATAAATGCCTTGATATCTTTCATGGGAGCATACTGAGTTATTTTGGATAACATAAAGTCAAAAGATGCTTCGCACATGTCATTTTGCATAAAGTGACTCATTATGGCGGTTTGCGTATTTTGATCCCAGAACACTACCGCATGACAATCGCCAAGATATGTAATGGTTAAAAACCTGGGTTGCTCAGGCTTTGAAAGTGATGTTAGTGCAATTTGATTTTCTGCAATATGCATACAGGTATATTCGTGTTCTTTCGTTGATACTGACAGGTAGGCGGTGGGTAAGGAATGAGAGATTACACCATCAATAATGTTTTCATCAAACCGATGGCTTTCCAGTAAAATCGGGGTCATTCTATTGTCTTGTGAATACTTGAAAGACAGCAAACAATGACGAGGGATTATTTTTCTGATTTCTCTATCAGTGGTGATTTTATATTCTGTTGATTCATGCTCTCCATAAACAGAGGGTTCAACCAGTAGCTGATTACGCTGCAGTTGATATTTTATATTGCAACCTTCTAAAACCTTTATAACTCTTGCGTTAAAACTTACCGGCACCTCAATCTCTTTCAGTTTTAACTGCTCTGGAGTCAGCTTTACGCTTCCTTCACGTTCTGAGGAATGGGACCTTGTTGATAAGGTCCCGGTAAAAAAATGTGCATCCATGCAATTAATCTCTTCCTGAGTTGATAGCTTTGATAGGCATCAATGGCAGAAGTTCATAACACAGGTGTTAGTGATTCTTACCTACCAGTTCTCCCAGACGGGCAAGCTGTCATCGGGAAGTTCTGATGCTTTGCCCAGTTCTACCCATGGATTGGCCGGGGTGTGAAAATCACTGGCTCTTGAGGCTTTGAGTTGGAAGTCTTCGCAAAGGCTGGCCAGTGTTTCCCGTTGCCCGGGAGGTTGCTGACAGCCGCTGACTTCAAGGGCGTGGCCGCCAGCCTGTTTAAAGTCTTTCACCAGAGCCCTGAGTTTGGTGCGGGTCATTTTGTACTTTCCGGGGTGGGCTAACACAGCCGTACCATCCAGGGCTCTGATCCAGGCTATGGCCTGACTCATGGGAGGCCAGAACGCCTTCAGGTTGCCTATTTTCTGATGAGACAGGTGTTTATCAAAAGCCGCTTGCATCTCATTAACGTAGCCTCTTGCCATCAGCCAATAGGCGAAGTGAGGGCGACCGGTCTGGATATCGTTTCTGGATAACACAAAGCCGTCTGCGGATTGTTTCTGCCGGTTCAATGCCAGATCAATCACTTCATCCATCAAAGCGTCGGCACTGATATCCAGTTTCAGCTGTTTCACCAGGCGGTTGGCAATCAGCCGTGATCGCTGCTTTCTGGCAGAGTACTGGTGATCAATAATGCTCTCAAGGTCGGGATGGGACAGGGAAAAGTTCAGGCCGACAATATGGATTTCCATGCCAGACCAGGTGGTTGAAAGTTCCATCCCGGTAATCAGTCTGGGGCCTTCCAGCGTTTTGCTTTTGAGGAACTGGTGTGCGGCTACCGAGTCATGATCCGTAATAGCCAGTATATCGACCCCTTTATCATGTGCGCGTTCATAAACTTCCAGCGGTCCCATGGAGCCATCGGATGCAGTGGTGTGACAATGGAGGTCAACATTCAGGGTCATTGCGATACAAATAAGTAGTAACTGTCAGTACACTCTACCACTAATGGAACTGTAAAGGCTTTTAAAAAGTTGGCGTGATGGCTCCGGTCAGACATGGCAATAAACCGGTTCCATAGTAAACTACAGGTTGATTTAAAAAGCTCCTATCGCACCGGGCGAAGCAAGGCAACAGGGTAACCCAACTGGTTTAAGTATGAAGCAACTGATTGATTTTATTCCACTGATCGTTTTCTTTACGGTCTACAAAATGGACCCCAGAATGGTGGATGTGGCTGGTCATTCCTTTGAGTTGGGAGGGCCAATCAGTGGTACTTTCTTCCTGATTGTGGCTTCTGCCATTGTTTACGGCGGCATCTTCATCAAGAATAAAACCCTGGAAAAGAGCCAGCTGATTACTCTGGTGGCGGTGGTGTTATTTGGTGGCATGACGCTGGCCTTCCAGAATGAGAGCTTCCTGAAATGGAAAGCACCCATTGTCAACTGGATCTTTGCTGCTGCCTTCCTGGGCAGTCAATTCATTGGCCAGAAAACGCTGGTTCAGAGAATGATGGAACACGCCGTCAGCCTGCCGGAAGAGGTCTGGGTTCGTATGAATCTGAGCTGGGTTGTATTCTTTATCTTTCTGGGTGTCGCTAACCTTTATGTCGCCTTCACCTTCCATGAGTTCTGGGTCGACTTTAAGGTGTTTGGCAGCCTGATCCTGACGTTTGTCTTTGTCGTTTTGCAGTTCCTGGTGATTTCAAAACATATGCGGACTGAGGAAAAATAAATGCTTTACGCGGTTATCAGTGAAGATGTTGAAAACAGTCTGCCCCTGCGCAAGACAGCCAGACCCGCTCACCTGGCAAGACTTGAGGCGTTGAAATCCCGGGGGCGTCTGATCCTGGCAGGTCCCTGTCCTGCCATCGACGCTAACGATCCGGGTGCAGCCGGATTCAGTGGCAGTATTGTTATTGCTGAGTTTGATAGCCTCGAAGCGGCGCAATCATGGGCTGATGCAGATCCTTATGTGGAGGCTGGTGTGTATCGGTCCGTGAGTGTGAAGCCTTTTAAGAAAGTACTTCCCTGATTTTTCCGTGATAGAAGGTTCAGCAGGTTCCAAGAAGCCTGGTTAAGAGAGAAAACGTGAAAAAAACCATATACAAATTGTTTTTGTTTCTCAGTGGTTTAGTACTGCTGGGTTCCATGGCTCAGGCTGAACCGGTTCAGCCTGAAACTCGCTATGTTACGGATGTCGTTTATGTGCCGCTGCGGACAGGCCCGGGTAATCAATACCGGATTTTACACCGGGGTCTGAAAACAGGGCTGAGCATGAAGGTTCTGGAAGCGGATGCCGGAGAAGGATTCAGCAAGGTCAAAACCGCTGACGGGCTGGAGGGGTATATCCCTAGTCAGTACCTGGTAGCGGAACAGCCGGCCAGAGAGCGTCTGCCAAAAGTGCTGGGTGAGGTTTCCCAGCTGACGAAAGAGAATACGGCTCTGAAATCCGAACTATCTGCCGCTGAGAATGAACTGAGCGGTGTTCAAACCTCACTTAAAGAGACCACCGGGCTGCTGGATGATAAAACCTCTGAGTTTATCGCCCTGAGAGAAGCAACCGCTGAGCCCCTGGCACTGGATCGTCGAAACAAGCAGTTGATGGAAGAAAATCTGCAGCTGAAAAACCGGATCGAGGTGGTAGAGGCTGAAAACAATCAACTGGCTCGCAGCACCAGTATGCGCTGGTATCTCTATGGTGGCGGCACCATTATGATAGGCATTCTGCTGGGGCTTTTCCTGCCCATGATTCGGTTTCGCAGGAAGCCGTCGTCAGACTGGATTTGAAGGAAAGGCGATGACGGTCATTGTGAATCCCGATATCGAGGAATATTGCCATAACATTACTGGCGGTGAGTCACCACTTCTGAAAGAGCTGGCCCGGGCGACGGAAGACCGGACCCGCTACCCAGGTAACATGTCAGGAAGAATGGTGGGGCAAACCCTGAAAATGCTGGTGGCTCTGAGCAACAGCAAGAGAGTGCTGGAAATTGGCATGTTCACCGGCTACGCAGCTCTGTCCATGGCGGAAGCCCTGCCGGACGATGGCGAAATCTACTGTTGTGAAACGAATCCGCGAGCCATTGCCATTGCCGAAGAATTTTTTGCCCGGTCGTCCCATGCTCATAAGCTAAAGGTGTTGTTTGGCAGGGCATTGGAAACCATTCCTTCGATTGCGGGCGAGCTTGACTTTGTGTTCATTGATGCCGACAAGAAAAAGTACTTTGAATACCTGGAGCTGATTCTGCCGATGTTGAAAAAGGGCGGCGTTATCGTTATTGACGATGCCCTTTGGAAAGGCGGTGTCTTGAATCCTCAGGATGAGCGGGATGAGGTCATTGCAGAGCTTAACCGTTATCTCTCTGCCAGGGCTGATCTCGATAATATTCTTTTACCCGTCAGACATGGTCTTCATGTGGTACGAAAGATCTAAATTTGATTATCCCTTCTCAGGCAGCCGGGTTCACAATCTGGAAGCCAAAGAAATAAACACAGGGAACAAAATGAATAGACGATGATCAAAGATTGAAATTATTTGAAGGACAGGGAAAGGAATAAGACATATGGACGGAATCGCACCACCCAGCAATCCAAACAGCAATCCAAACAGCAACCCAAATAATCAGCCACTTTATCAACTGCCGACAGACAACTGTCCTGTTTGTCTCGAAGCTTTTGCCGGAAAGGCAGTTAGGGTGATCGAAACATGCGGCCATATGTTTCACGAAGGCTGTCTGAAGCCCTGGGTACCGGTAAGTTCAAGCTGTCCTTTATGCAGAACCAGTCTCAGTGACAGGGACGCGCAACCAGCGCCTGCCAGCGTTGGTAATCCTGACCGGCCAGGAAATGCTCCATTGGACCGGCGGAACATGATTCGAGACTGGTTATCATCGCGCATTTCAGCTGCGACGGGTGGTAGGGGATTAACCTCTGCCGATAGGATGGTAGACATTTTAAGTGGGCAGAGAGGCCGACGTCGTTAGCTTTGCAGGCTGTCTGAGGTTTCTCGCAGACAGCCGTGTTGTTGGTTGTCTACTGTTGTTTGCCGATCATACTGTCCAGACCAAGGTTGTAGGATTCCAGCCAGTCATCCAGAACCGCTTTCACATCTTCTTTGGTGACTTGGTCATTATCTGACTGTTTGTTGATGCCTTTGCGCAGCACTTCGCCTTTCAGTTCGCCTGTTTCACCGTCTCTCAATTGTACTTCCAGATACAGCGCCACGATGTAATCCAGTTGGTCGGTGGCTGTCTTGAACAGGGTTCTGGCAACGGCGATGGGGAGTACAAACTGTCTGGCTTTGAGGTCTTGCATCTCTGATACAATGCCGGTGATGGCAGGTTGAATCACCAGCACACCCGGTCCCGGTTTTTCTGCCAGCATACCACGCTGCTTCAGGCTTTCTTTGAAACCATTATTCAGGTATTCAGCGACTTTAGTCGCCACTTCATGTCGGGCATCATTGGTTGCGTTGTAATTAGGGAACAGATTGACGGGCTCAACATAGATTTTTTTATAGTTTTTCAGGTCGCCGCTGACCCAGCGCATGGCGGTGTCATCGTCAAACGATGTGAGTCTTTCATAGTTTTCCAGGTGACCGCTGAAGGGTTGTTCTTCCGTGTCAATCTTTTGCTGCGATGAGCAGGCTGTCAGCAACAGGGCGCTGATCAGTATCAAAGGCAGAGCGAGAAGTTGGCGTGTTTTTTTATAAACAGTCATAGTGTGAGTCGTTTTTTGATTAAGGTCTTTTGATTAAGGACTTTTGATTAAGGTCTTTGTTTTAACTCAGTAGAGTGTCTACTAATGCCTGTCGTTTGAACAGTACGATTTACCGAGATCATCTGTTAAAAGAATCCCCCGTGTCCCACCGCGCACGCTTGAGGGATTCCGTGGTTTTGATGGCCTGGCGGTTAATGTATTTTACTGCCGCCTTTGCAGTCAGGGCTGTCAGGAGCCTGCTCCTTACGCTTTTGCCACTCGTCGGGGGTATAGGTGTGAAGCGCCAGGGCATGAATGCCTCCCTGCATTTCGTCAGACAGGATTTTGTAAATCAACTGATGGCGTTTAACGGGCATGGTGTTCTCAAACGCCCGGCTGACCAGAACAACTTTAAAGTGGGACTCAGAACCTGGTGGCACATTGTGCATATGGCTTTCATTGGCTATTTCAAAGTATTCAAGCTCCAGGGCTGTTGTCAGTTTGTCACTGACTTGAGTTTGCAGAGTCATGCTTCCCACCTTTTTAATCTTGCTTGGTTAATCTTGCTCGGATGATCAGATAGATGGTCTCAGATTAACAGGAAGGCTGATGGTTGCGAAGGGAAAACTGGATCAGAAGGGTTCACTGTTCAGAGAGAGGCACTCAATACCCGGGCGAAGAGAGCAGGCGTTTTCAATAGCTGCGTTGAATGCCGTGTCACCGGCACAAATAACCCGGATTGACGGCGCTGTCGCTAACGCTGAATCCAGCCATTGTCCATAATCCTGTCGGCTTGTTGTCAGGGTATAGCGGAATTGATCCATTTGTGAGAGTGTTTCCAGGGATTCAAGGCAATAGTGATCGTTGTTATTGGACGCTTCGTGAATGAGATGAATATTCAGTTGAGATGAGGGCTGATTGCTCATAGCTTCACGGGCATAAGCCAGTAACGGGACCAGTGCCATTTCCTGAGCGATAAGTATCTGGGCAGGCAGCAGATTTCCACAAAGGTTTATTCCACGGGGGCTGCTGATGCGGATTCTCTGTCCTGCTTCGGTAGCATCATGCGCCCAGGTGCTGAAAGGGTCGGCCACCTTGCGCTGGACATGGATGACCATTGCCCGGTCCGGTGTTGGCGCTGAGGCCAGGTAGCATTCTTTTTTCAGCTTGGTTCCTGTGTCAATGCAGACGTGCTGACCGGGAAAGTAGGGCACAGGATGTCGGGGCGCGAGTGTCAGGGCCATGATAGTAGGCGTTAAGCATTGTTTCCCGGTAATGATGGCCTGCGTATGACTTCTGGTGGGCAGGGAGACGGTCATATCGTTTTCAGGCAGACACTGGCACGCCAGGAAATACCCCTGGCGCACTTTTTCACGGCTCAGGCAAGCCTGGCTCTGTTCCGTGGGCTGACCTGTATCAGCTTTCATTATGCAGGCATGACAAACACCTGAACGGCAGGAGAAGGGTATTTTTTCACCCTCTGCCAACAAAGAGTCCAGCAGGCACCGGTTTTTATCAACCGGGTAAGTCCGGTTAAACAGTGTAATGTCAGGCATAGTGATATCTTACCTTGTCTAAGTGGACTCAAGAATAGTGTATTCGAATGAGTCAATGCCTGTTATTTCTATAGTGCCCTGACCCGATAACATTGGATAGGGAACCAGAAAGGTTACTTGATATCTGGTGGTTTGTTTCTTGTTCCTGCGAAAGCCAGAATCCTTGAGATTCTGATTGAAGGGTAATGAGGCCGTGGAAAACAGGCTAAAAGGCGCTAATGAGCCCTGTGAGATATCTCCGACATGTGCGCCATGACGGGCAACATGGGCGCAAAGTTTGAGCTGCGATAGAGCTTCATCATAGGTACTTGGAGCATGGTTTGTTGTGTATAAAAAATCCAAACTAAGGAGGGTTGTTCCATCATTTAAAACGATGATAAAACCAATATTTTCATTCTGGTCAACAAAACCTGTGGGGTCAGCTGAAAACTGTACAACGTGAACTGTACTTATTGCTCTTCCTGTGAGGTCTCTATCCGTGTTCAGAGTGGGAGAATGCCTTTCAATGGCCGACAGTAAATATTGCTCGACATTCTCAGGTCTGGTGTAGCCATTGATGTGTCGAATTGTTGTGCGTCCTGTTTTATCCGTATATTTAAAAGTCAGTGGATCAATGATTTCTACGGTTGCCCAAGTCCGGGGGCAGAAAGAAACTATAACAAATAGCAAAAGATGTAGTTTTTTAAGCATGAACTTACTCGTATTAAAAAAGCCGGTGGTATTTTTTAGTTTTAAAGTGCGATCTATAAAGCGTAATAGGGAGAACTGCATCAATATAGTCATAATTCGGTAAGCTAACAAATAATCCAAAGAGGCTGCTGCACTGACCAGCAAAATTTGAACCAGGCGTTATGTGCTATTATTGACTGCCATTGGTGATCACAGATGAGCAAGTGTGTGATGCTCTAGTAGTCAATCAGGTGGCAAACCATGCTTTCCTTTGATCTTATCGTAAGAATGTTTTTTGCCCTTGCTCTCGCACTTGGACATGCGGTAATGAATGCTAACGCAGATGATGATTTGGTTGATAGCATCACCGAGTACAGTGTTATTGTCGATGGCGTATCCAATGAAATAGTCGTCACGCATCGGCAAGGGGGTGATTGCCACCTTATTATCTCACAAACTCCCGGTTCCCTGCCTGATGAACAGTTACCACAGCCAAGCATTGCCATTATCTTTCCCGAAAGTTTTTATAGTCAAAACCCACTTGTTACTGTGGAGCTCTGGCCGCCTTCATACTCTTTAACTCAAGATCGTTTGTCCCGTCCTTTTGCGGATGAAGGAGTACTTGGTCATGAGCCTCTTCACATGCTTTCACATGAGAGTTTAATTCAACTGGCAACCGGGGGCGACCAGCAATCTGTTTACCCACTCGCTCTCCCGATGGGGCCCATTGAAATTCAAAATAAGGATCGGTTATACGTCATTGACCCCATTCTTCAACATCCGGTAGTCACTGCCTGCGCAGGCAATCTTCCAGCCAAAACTGCTGCGTCTAAAACTGCTTTTTCCAGGACAGCTTTTTCCAGGACAGCTTTGTCCAAAACTGCTTCATCCAGGAGTCAGAACAAACCGGCATCGCTAAAACCACCAGCTTCAGGCAAAAGCATCCGCACCTCACGAGCACAACCCTCAGAAGCAGGGTCCGCCACTGTGGCTTCTTCTGCAAGCGCCGCTTCAGGTGGGCAGGGCCGCTATCAATTCCATATCACAGGGCAGCTTTTATTAGGCATCGAATCCCCATGTACGGCAAGAGCAGGAGAAAGAAGGATGAGAAAAAAAACAGTGACGGTTCCAGTCATCATGCTTGTCAGCACCGACCCTGCGCAAGGCGCAGCCTGGATAGACTCGCTTTCATCCACTGGCCCGGACTATGCCGTTAATATATTTCGCCAACCGTCTCAGGCCAGCTCGCCCATCAATTCAGTGCCGGATGATAGCCTCCAGAAAACCTGGGAGAAAGTACGCCGTCGGGCAATGCGAAGGATCAGGGAAGAGCAAAGCCGCCGGAAAGTTCGTGGTGTCAGGTGGCTAACAGGGTTCCCGGCATCCTCAGAGGTTAGGGCAATGCCATTAATGCCAAAAATACAATTACGGGTAGTCGATCATACTGATTCCGTGAGACGAAGGTAGAATTTAGTCTTTAAACTCGATTTCCTGCTAAGTTAAAGGCTGTTTGCGTTATTCTGGGCAGTGTTGTATTCGATAGTCACGGAGGAGTCAGATACAAGACTGTAGTTGTTTAGTGGTCAATAAGTCAGGTAACAAACTATGCCTTTTTTTAATCTTTTTGCAAGAGCTTTGTTTATTCTGGCACTTGGATATACGGCAATAAATGCTAACGCAGAAGATGAAGATGATTCGGTTGATAACATCACCGAGTATACCGTTATTGTTAATGAGATATACGATGAAATTGTCGTTACACATCGGCAAGAGGATAATTGCCACCTTGTTGTTTCACAAACGCTCAGTCCTTTATCTGAAGAACAGCCTCGACAGCCTGAACAGCCAAGTGCCGCAATCATCTTGCCTGAAACTTTTTTTTATGGAAGTCGACTTTTTGATGCGGAACTCTGGCCTCCTTCTTACTCTTCAACTCTGGATTATTTGTACTCTCCATCTTCAGATGAAGGGGTAATAGCCCGTGACACTTTGCAAATGCTTATCCATAAAAATTTAATTGAAATGGCTACTGAGGATGACGATCAACATAGTTACCCAATTATTCTTCCAATGGGACCCATTGAAATTCAGAACAAGAATCAGTTATACGTGATTGATCCCATTATTTACAACCCCGTAGTGACTATTTATGAAAGCACTGCTTCAGCCAGCGCAAATAAACCATCAGCTTCGGGCACAGGCACCCATCAGGAGGCCTTGCCATCACCGCAGAAAAAGGGCAAGTCTCGTGCAAAAAAGCGGACAAGGGACGAGTCTCATACAGATACATTAGCTGAACATCCCCCACGACCGGCACCGGCAGAAGAAGAGTCCTCTGCCGTGGCTTCTTCTGAAAGCACTGCTAGCGATGAGGATGAGGATAAGGATAAGCAGGGTCACTATCAATTTCAGATCACAGGGGTGCTTCATTTAGGCATCGAAACCCCATGTACACCAAGAACAAAAAAAAACAGGAAGAGAAAAAAAACGGTTGAGATTCCAGTCACCATCCTTGTCAGCAGCAACCCTGCAGATGGCACAGTCGAGATGGACTCTCTTTCATCCAGTGACTCAAAATACGCCATTAATATAGTTCGCAAACCCTCTCAAGCCTGCTCGTCAGTAGTGGATAAAAGCTTTCAGGCAATTTGGGAGGTAGTAAAGAAACGGGCATTTCAAAAGATCATGTCAGAGCTTAAAGGCCCGCAAATTTATAGTATCAGGCGGGTGACGGAGTCCGCACCAACTTCAGAGACCCGCACCAGATTGTTGACTCCTCAGTTACAAATACAGGTCGTCGAGGATCGTGGTTCCATGCCCAATTTAGTGGATGTGCATGTAAAACCCGACCCTTAATTTCGACTTTCTGCCAGATCAACGATTGCCTGCGTGACTGCGGGCATTCCTGCATTCGTGACGGGGCTGTGCCCATCATTCATTTTAAGTATTGTCTGTCGTTTTTTTCGGTGATCCGCGATAAAAAGTGAAAGATCCTGTTTTCGATCAATGTTTTCTGATGTGAAGCGTTGATATACTGGCCGGACAAATGAGGAGGGGAAACCCTGCGAAAAAACAGAGCCGGGTAACCGGCCAGGGTCCGTTTAACGCTTGCAAATCTGAGATCTGTTGAAGCTGCGCTTTGAGTTCGACAGGTTCCCAGACTGATTATGGGAGTTGGGGAGCGCAATGCCACTAATTCGTGAAGAGGATCTGATTGAGAGTGTTGCTGACGCTCTTCAATTTATCTCCTGTTATCATCCGCTGGATTTCATTCATGCGGTTCATGACGCCTGGAAGAAAGAGCCGTCCAAGGCGGCTAAAGACGCCATGGCCCAGATTCTGATTAATTCCAGAATGTGCGCCATGGGCAAGCGGCCTATTTGTCAGGATACGGGTATTGTTACTGTCTTCCTGAAGATTGGTATGAATGTCCGCTTCGAAGGGGATCAAAGTATCGAGGATATGGTGAATGAAGGGGTGCGCCGCGCCTACACGCACCCGGAAAATGTGCTCCGTGCCTCCGTTCTGGAAGATCCTGCCGGTGCCCGCAAAAATACCAAAGACAACACACCTGCCGTTATCCATATGACCCTGGTGCCAGGGGATACCGTTGATGTTCAGGTGGCAGCCAAGGGTGGAGGCTCTGAGAACAAATCCAAGCTGGCGATGCTGAATCCCTCGGATGATATTGTTGAGTGGGTCAAGAAAACCGTACCGACGATGGGTGCAGGCTGGTGTCCTCCGGGTATGTTAGGCATCGGTATTGGTGGTACCGCTGAAAAAGCCATGGTGCTGGCCAAGGAATCCCTTATGGAACCTGTTGATATCCATGAACTCAGGGAGCGCGGACCCAGTAACCGGGTTGAGGAACTGCGTCTGGAGATTATGGATGCTGTCAACAGTCTGGGTATTGGTGCACAGGGTCTGGGTGGCCTCACCACGGTGCTGGATATCAAGATTAAGGACTACCCGACTCACGCCGCTTCTTTGCCTGTAGCGATGATTCCAAACTGTGCCGCCACACGACACGCGCATTTTGTACTGGATGGCAGTGGTCCCGTTATTCAGGAAGCTCCGAGTCTGGATGATTACCCTGAGGTCGCCCTGGATATGAGCGAAGGGGTACGTAAGGTCAATGTTGACGGCATCTCCAAAGAAGAAATCAAGAGCTGGAAGCCGGGTGACACAGTACTGCTGTCAGGAAAAATCCTGACCGGTCGTGATGCTGCCCACAAACGCATGGTTGACATGATGTCCCGTGGCGAAGCTTTGCCTGTTGATCTGAAAGGTCGCTTTATTTACTACGTAGGACCGGTTGATCCGGTGCGTGATGAAGTAGTTGGCCCCGCAGGTCCAACCACTTCTACCCGTATGGACAAGTTTACCCGTACTATGCTGGAGCAGACAGGTCTGGCTGGAATGATTGGCAAGGCAGAACGGGGTGATGCTGCGATTGATGCCATCAGGGATAACGAGTCTGTTTATCTGATTGCCGTAGGTGGAGCCGCTTATCTGGTTTCCCAGGCGGTCAGGAAAGCCGAAGTGGTTGCCTTCCCTGAACTGGGTATGGAAGCTATCTACGAGTTTGAAGTCAAGGATATGCCGGTGACCGTGGCAGTGGATCACACCGGTGATTCTGTCCACAAAACCGGACCGCAAATCTGGAAGCAGAAGATCGAAGAGCAGGTTCTGGATATCAAATAAGTGCTTATCTGCCTGATTTTATTAGACTGTTTTAGAGCGCAGCGAAACAGGGTTCTATAATCAATTTATGAATTCAGGCAGTAAGGACGCATTATGGTTGACGATTCTGATCAGGCTGAACCCGCCTCCGGTGGGGAAGATCCTGAAAAAGCGGAGTTTCTTTTTTTCTGGCAGAACCTGTTTGCAAGGATTAAACGGTTCGCCTCTGACAGGCAGGACATTGTCAGAATGGATGATGCTTCCAGAATCGTCAGGGCCAATTTGTTGAGCCTTCAGATTGAAGGTCGATTCGAGCATTTCTGGATTGAAGAGCAGACAGAAGGTCTTGAAGAAGACGGTGATTCTCAGTCAACCGTTGGCGATGAGCTGTTTTCAGAGCTGCTGGCTACTCAGGAAGAGTGGATACGGCTGCAACGGCTCAGGGATCAATTGCGGAAAAACAACGATTAAAGACCCTGCCAACCGCCCTTCGACTCCGCTCAGGGTGAACGGAGTCTCAGGTATCATCCTCAAACTCTTTACAAAGCCTGAATCGCTGTCAGCTGTTCATTCAAACGCTCCCTGGCAGCCAGGGCTTCTTTCAACTTGCCACGTTCTTTTTCAACCACCTCAGGCTTGGCGTTGTTAATGAACTTCTCATTAGCCAGTTTCCCTTCAAAACGCTGCACTTCTTTATTCAGTCGTTCCACTTCTTTGCTCAGGCGGGCGACTTCCTTTTCCTTGTCGATCAACCCAGCCATCGGTACCAGAACTTCCATCTTGCCCACCAGCTGAGTGGTTGACATAGGGGCTTGTTCGTCAGAACTGAGAACACGAATGTCTGACAATTTCGCCAGAGACTTCAGGAAAGCACTGTTTTCATCAAGGCGACGCTGGTCGTCAACAGAAAGGTTGCGCAGCAGTACATCCAGTTCGCGGCTGGGGCCAATATTCAGTTCAGCACGAATATTACGGATGCCGGTAATGAAGCCTTTCAGCCATTCGATGTCCTGCTCGGCAGTCTCGTCCAGTTTACTTTCATCCAGAGTCGGGTAGCTTTGCAGCATCAGGGTGTCGCCTGCAACGCCCGCTTCCTGCTTGATGTTCTGCCAGATCTCTTCAGTAATAAACGGCATGAACGGGTGAGCCAGGCGCATAATGGTTTCCAGAACCTGAACCAGTGTACGACGGGTGCCACGTTTCAGGGCTTCAGAAGCCTCTTCACTCCAAAGAACAGGCTTGGACAGCTCCAGGTACCAGGCGCAGTATTCATTCCAGATAAAGTCGTACAGGTTCTGGGAGGCGTGATCCAGACGGAAGTCGGCCAGGTTCTTTTCAAGCTGGGCTTCCAGACGCTGAAGCCGGGAAATAATCCACTTATCCGCCAGGGTCAGTTCAACGTCACCACCCTTCTGGCCGCAGTCTTCGTCTTTGGTGTTCATCTGAACGTAGTTGGCTGCGTTCCAGATCTTGTTGCAGAAGTTTCGGTAACCTTCCAGACGCTTCATATCCCAGTTGATATCACGACCGGTAGAAGCCAATGAGTAGAGGGTGTAACGCAGCGCGTCGGTACCGTGTGCCGCGATACCCTCAGAGAAGGTTTTACGGGTACGTTTTTCAATTTTTGCCGCCAGTTGTGGCTGCATCATATTGCCGGTGCGTTTTGCAACCAGATCTTCCAGGCTGATGCCGTCGATCATATCCAGGGGGTCCAGTACGTTCCCTTTGGACTTGGACATTTTGTCGCCATTCTCATCACGAATCAGGCCGGTCATGTAGACGTATTTGAACGGTACCTGAGGGTTGCCGTTTTCATCTTTGATGAAATGCATGGTCATCATGATCATCCGGGCTACCCAGAAGAAAATGATGTCAAAGCCCGACACCAGAACATCGGTCGGGTGGAAGGTGTTCAGGCGCTCAGTGTTTTCAGGCCAGCCGAGGGTGCCAAAAGTCCAGAGCGCAGAAGAGAACCAGGTATCCAGTACATCGTCGTCTTGTTTCAGGCTGACTTCGGCAGGAATGTTGTTTTCCTGTCGTACGTCTTCTTCACTGCGACCAACATAAACATTGCCGTGTTCGTCGTACCAGGCAGGAATGCGATGACCCCACCAGAGCTGGCGGGAGATGCACCAGTCCTGGATATCCTGCATCCAGGAGAAGTACATGTTTTCGTACTGTTTGGGGACAAATTGAATGCGGCCGTCTGCAACGGCCTCAATGGCAGGTTTGGCCAGCGGTTCGGCACGGACAAACCACTGATCCGTCAACAGCGGTTCAATAACCACGTCAGAGCGGTCACCATAAGGCACCATCAGCTCGTGGTTCTTGATCTCTTCCAGCAGCCCGGCTGCTTCAAAGTCGGCGATGATGGCTTTACGTGCAGCAAACCGTTCCATGCCGCGGTATTTTTCGGGGATGGGGGCGTCAATATCGTGATTGTCGGAACCATCGATGTTGAAAACCTGACCCTGTTGGCTGATATGGCCTTCCAGGGTCATGACATTGATCATGGGCAGACCGCAGCGCTTGCCGACCTCATTATCGTTAAAGTCATGGGCTGGTGTGATTTTTACACAGCCGGTGCCTTTTTCCATGTCCGCATGTTCATCGGCCACGATAGGAATACGACGGTTGACCAGTGGTAGGATGATGTCTTTTCCGATTAGGGCCTTGTAGCGTTCGTCTTTAGCATTAACGGCAACACCGGTATCACCCAGCATGGTTTCCGGACGGGTGGTGGCGACGACAATGTAGTCTTTGCCTTCAGCGGTTTTTTCGCCGTCAGCCAGGGGGTAGCGCAGGTGCCACATGTGCCCCTTGATATCCTTGTTGACGACTTCCAGATCAGAGATAGCGGTATGAAGTTTGGGGTCCCAGTTGACCAGGCGTTTGCCGCGATAGATCAGATCGTCTTTATAGAGGCGAACGAAAACTTCCTGAACGGCTTTGTAGAAGCCTTTATCCATGGTGAAGCGTTCATTGTCCCAGTCCACAGAAGCACCGAGGCGACGCAGCTGGCGGGTGATGTTACCACCGGACTCTTCTTTCCATTCCCAGATTTTGTCGGTAAAGGCTGCACGGCCATAATCGTGGCGGGTCTTGCCTTCTTCGGCCTGAATTTTACGCTCTACCACCATTTGTGTGGCAATACCGGCATGGTCTGTACCCACCTGCCATAGGGTATTGCTGCCTTTCATGCGCTGGTAACGAATCAGGGCGTCCATAATAGAGTCCTGGAAAGCGTGACCCATGTGCAGGCTGCCGGTGACGTTGGGCGGTGGAATCATAATGCTGTAGGGAGAGCCCTGGCCGGAGGGGGCAAAGTAGCCTTTCTCTTCCCAGGTTTGATACCAGCTGCGCTCAATCGCGTGAGGGTTAAAGGTTTTTTCCATAACTAGAGGGTTCTGACAGGTTCTGATCGAAACCGTGCAGTATACACGGAACAGGAAGAGCAGTGTTAATCCGTTAGATTTTCCGGCACCTGCTCCAGCAGGCGATCCAGATAGCTGTTCAGTTCACGGTTCAGCTGGGCTTCAATCCTGACCAGCTCGTCATCGATGATGTCCTGAATCAGTTGCCGGGCCTGTTTGCGTAGCCGGGCTTTCAGTTCTGACTCTGTAACCGTTTCTGTAACCGTTTCCTGAGGAGTGCTCTGTTGATAATCTCTCTGGATATCCAGCACCGTGACGGTCTGTCGGTCTTCTTGCTGGTCGGCCAGATCGGTGAGAACAGGAATATGCTGATTGAGATGATCGTGACGATCCGCCTTTTTCTGACTCATATTCCTCACCGGTTGATGGTTTTCGTTGTGTACTTTAGATTGTGTACTTTAGATTGCGTACTTTAGATCTTGTGGGTTTCTGGCTGGATGCCGTCTGCAACATAAGCTCTGAATTTGTCACGGAGAATCTCAACCGGGCCCGGACTCCGGTCAACAATCTCACAGGTTCGGACAAAGTCTTTATAAAAGCCCGGAATCTGACCGGACAGATTAATCAGAAGAGTGTTGTCGTGTAAGGCGTCGGGGGGCTCATACCCCAGAGTGATCGGTGCGCCCGGTGCCTTGCTGTTGATGATCTGATGGGGCAGAAAGCTGTCTTCACGCCACTCCCAGAGCAGTCGGTCGAGGGTTTCGCATTGAATGTCATTATCCGTGTGAATATGAACAGGCATACCACTACGCCACGCCTTGTCGGTCAGTCGACAGGCGAACTGTTTAACAGCCTGGGCAGACTGTTGTTGTAGCAAATAGAAGGTTACTCGAGACATGACGCTGAGTGTAATGGCAAATGGGGCTGGAGGAAAGGTTGTGAGTGTTTATGGACCCACAACCCCCACAACCCCGAAGTGAGTTACAGCTGGTTCAGCAGATATTGAATCAGCATCGGGACAGGGCGACCGGTAGCGCCTTTGGCTTTACCAGAGGTCCATGCCGTACCAGCGATGTCCAGGTGAGCCCATGGGTAGCTTTCTGTAAAGCGTGCCAGGAAGCAGGCAGCAGTAATGGTGCCAGCGGGGCGGCCACCGATATTAGCCATGTCAGCAAAGTTGGAGTCCAGCTGAGCCTGGTACTCTTCACCCATTGGCAGCTGCCAGGCTTGGTCGGAGGCGTCTTTAGAGGCTTTCAGCAGTGCTTCGCTGAGCTCATCATTGTTACTTAGAAGGCCCGTTGTATGATGGCCCAGGGCAATGACGCAGGCGCCTGTCAGGGTGGCAACATCGATGACGGCTTTTGGCTTGTAACGCTCGGCGTAGGTCAGGGCGTCGCAGAGCACCAGACGGCCTTCGGCATCGGTATTGAGGATCTCAATGGTCTGGCCCGACATAGAGGTGACGATGTCACCCGGACGGGTAGCGTTGCCGCTGGGCATATTCTCAGCAGCGGCTACCATGCCCACGACGTTGATGGGCAGGTCCAGTGCCAGAATGGTCTGCATGGCGCCAAAGATACTGGCCGCACCGCACATGTCGAATTTCATTTCGTCCATGGCTGCGCCAGGTTTCAGGGAGATACCGCCGGTATCAAAGGTGATGCCTTTACCCAGCAGAACAATGGGTTTTTCGTCGGGCTTGCCGCCTTTGTAATCCATCAGGATCAGTTTCGATTCTTGATCAGAGCCCTGGCCTACGGACAGCAAAGAATGCATTCCCAGGCTGGACATCTGCTTTTCGCCCAGAATTTTGGTGGTCATGCTGGCATGGGATTTCGCCAGCGTTTTGGCCTGCTCGGCCAGGTAGGTCGGGTGGCAGACGTTACCCGGCAGATTGCCCAGGGTACGGGCCAGATTACGACCTTCGCCAATGGCCTGACCTTCAGCGATGGCTTGATTCAGAGCGTCTGCCTGCTTACGATCTGCCAGGAAGGAAACTTTCTTCAGTGCCGGTGCGTCGGCATTTTTGCTCTTGAACTCGTCGAACTGGTAGAACGCGTAGACAATGGCTTCGACCAGCTGGCGTACTTTCCAGCTGTGGTCTTTGCCATCGACATCGACATCTTCCAGAGAAATCAGTGCGTCTTTGGCCGAGGCTGCTTTCAGTTCACCGGCAACGGCTTTAGCCAGCTTGATGAACTCACTTTCTTTCAGGGCGGTCTTGCCTTCGCCAGTGGCGCAGAGCAGAACCCGCTCAGCGGCCACTTCCGGAACATGCTGGAGCAACAGGGTCTGGCCTGCCTTGTACTTGAGGTCGCCGCGTTTGAGGATGCTGTTAATGGCACCTTTGCTGGCTTCGTTCACGGCTGACGCTGCGCTGGCAAGCACTTTTTTCTGTACAGCCAGTACCAGGCAGGCAGTTTTCTGCTTCTCTACCGCTCCGCTTTTTACGATAAATTGCATGGTTGCTCCCATAGGACACTTGTCCGGTTATCGCTCTCGGGGATGACCCGATCTCCTGTTAATTTGTCTGACAAAGCCCTGATAAATACGTTTTGCCGCCACACCCGTTTTTTGCAAAAGGAATGTAAATGATGAGACTTCTCTCATACGGGCTATAAACTCGAACAGGTTTGTTGGATAATTGTCAGATCGGGTATTTGAACAGAGCTTGCGTCAGAAGTGAATTCCCGCAACTCTTTCAGAGACAGATTTTAAGCCTTTTGTTGTCATTTACGCTTATCAGAGCTTTGGGATAAGTGAATTTTAACGTTAATAAACAATCGGAAACCGTAACCCCAGATCATGCCTTCGATCCTTTTTCGATACCTGGCCAAAGAAATGCTCAAGGTCACATTTGCCGTCACTGGTATTGTGCTCCTGATTATCATGAGTGGCCGTTTTGTGAACTATCTCGCGCAGGCTGCCAGCGGCTCGCTGAATGCCGACTTCCTTTTTGCCATCATGGCTTACAGAGTGCCCGAGTTCCTGGTGATGATTATTCCCCTGGGCTTGTTTCTGGGCATTATCATGGCTTATGGTCGGCTTTATGTAGAGAATGAAATGACGGTTATGGGGGCCTGTGGGGTCAGTCAGGGGCAGCTGCTGCGCATGACCATGATTCCGGCACTGGGCGTTATGATCGTGGTGGCGGTTCTGAGCACCCTGGTCGCCCCGTGGGGGATAAAGAAAGTAGAAATCATTCTTTCCCAACAGGATTCCATGACCGAGTTCGATACCCTGGTGCCGGGCCGGTTCCAAAAGTTTGAGGGCGCAAACCGGGTTACTTACACTGAGTCTCTGACAGACGACAATCAACAGATGGATAAGGTATTTATTGCTCACCAGTCGTCAGGTCAGGACAGTTCAGAGATGACCCTGGTGTTGGCAGAGCGTGGTCGTATATCTACCGCAGAGCGGGACGGTCAGCGTTATCTGATCCTGAGTGATGGTTATCGTTACGATCTGACACCCGGTGGTAAAAAAGTCAGGGTGGCTCAGTATGGAACCTACGGCATCCGTATGGAAGAGAGTGCTGTAGCGGATGAGATCAGCAAAGAGCAGGCGATGCCCACCGCTAGCTTGTTGGGCTCTGATAATCCTGCCTATATAGCGGAGTTGCAGTGGCGCATCTCGCTGCCGTTATTGATTCCAATTATTGTGTTACTGGCGGTCCCGCTCTCAAAAGTGAATCCCAGGCAGGGGCGCTACGTTAAACTCTTGCCCGGTGTCTTGCTTTATCTGCTTTATCTGGCGTTGCTGATTACTGCCCGTGGAATGGTGGATGATGGACGTCTTTCGCCACAGATCGGCATCTGGTGGGTGCATGGGGTTTACCTGTTGCTTGGATTGATTGTTTATTTTCAGGAGCCTGTGCAGGCTATGATGGCGAAAAGGGTGGCCAAAAGGATGGCTAAAAGGAAAGTTGCTCATGCGTAAGCTGGATCGTTATATCGCATGGAACGTGCTGGCTTCCATGGTCATGGTGCTTTTGATTCTGGTCGTTCTGGAATCCATGTTCGCTTTCCTGGGCGAGCTGGATAATGTCCGTGGTAATTACCAGATGGCGGATGTCGTCGTCTATATTTTGCTGCTCATTCCCAAGAAGATTTATGAATTTATTCCTGTATCCGCTTTGATTGGCTGTCTGGCCGGTCTGGGCAGTATGGCTGCCAACAGTGAGCTGGTGGTTATGAGAGCGGCAGGCATTTCGTTATGGCGAATGGTCTGGTCGGTGATGAAACCTGCGTTGCTGCTGACCTGTATAGGCATTGTTCTGGGTGAGTATGTGGCGCCAGCCACAGAGCAGATTGCCGAAACCCGCAAGAACATCGCCCGGTCACACAATGGCGAATATTCCGGAGAAGGCGTCTGGCACCGTGAAGGCAATGAATTTATGTACTTCAATGCGGTGGAGCCTAATGGCGTGCTCTATGGTGTCAGTCGCTATGTCTTTGATGATGATATGAGGCTCAAAGAAAGTTCGTTTGCAAAAAGGGCCATCTATCAGAAGGATCACTGGCTGCTGGAAGATGTCACCCTGAGCCGTATGGAAGGTGATAAGGTTGTCTCGGAAAAAGTGAACACTGCGCCCTGGGATACCAACCTGACCACGACGCTGTTGAAGGTGGTCGTGGTCAAGCCCGATGGCTTGTCTATCTCAGGTCTGAATACTTATACCAATTATCTGGAAGAGCAAGGGTTGGGTGCCGGTGAGTACGCGTTGGCGTTCTGGACCAAGGCACTGCAACCCCTGTCTATTTTCTCCCTGGTGCTGGTGGGGATCTCTTTTGTCTTTGGCCCCCTGCGCTCGGTCAGTATGGGGCTGAGAATTTTCTCGGGTGTGATTACCGGGGTCGTTTTTATGATTGTGCAGAACCTGCTGGGGCCATCCAGCCTGGTGTTTGGTTTCCCACCGGTGTTGTCTGTGCTGCTGCCCATTATGATCTGTATTGGTATAGGATCGTTGTTGCTGTACAGGGCAGCCTGACTATCCGGTCAGGGCTTGGGAATATACAGAGTTCTGGATCGGGAGAATCGATCCTGCCAGCTGAGGTGTTCCCGATCCCAGAGACTCCAGAAGACACCCAGTCCGCAAAGTAGCAGGGCAGGGATAGCGGTCAGTGTCCGAATCAGGCATTGGCCGATGGAAATATAACCTCCTTCCCGATCCACAATTTTAATATGCCAGGCCTGCATGCCCAACGTCTGACCACGACGGGACCAGAAAAAGGCGAAAAAGCTGAAAATGCTCAGGAAAAGCGCAGCATAAAAGAAAGGCCCGCCAATGGATTGCCCGCTCTCTGTGATGGCTTTGAGTTCTTCAGCGCCGTGCACTTTCATCTGGATGCCAAGATTGATAAAACCCACCAGAAACATAATGGCCAAAACCAGAAAACTGTCGTACATAATAGCGGCCAGCCGTCGCCAGACGGGTGCGGGTTGAGTGTGCTTCTTTTTTGATGTGTCTGACATAAAAACTCCTGTAACAGGCCGCGGAGTTTATCAGTTTCTGTGGTGTTGGGCAGGATTGATTTTGGCGGTCAGAATATGATCCTGCCACTTCCCGGCAATCTTGAGGTAAGACCGGGCTTTGCCTTCTTCTTCAAAGTTCAGTTTTTTGAGTAATGTGGCACTTCGATGGTTGTCAGGAATGTAGTTGGCCATAATGCGATGCAGTTTCACTTCCTGAAAAATATAGTCAATGCCCGCGGATACAATTTCGTGCATTAAGCCCTGGCCCTGGTATTTTTTCGAGATAGAGTAACCCAGGTGACAGGCTTGAAAAACGCCATGGACGACATTGCTAAAGTTACATAACCCTATGATTTCTCTTCGGTCCGGTGTCAGTGCTGTGAAGTAGAAGCCTGTGCCTTCCTCGAACATTTTCCGCTGTTTGGTTAGCTCGTGCTTACACTGTTCCAGTGTATAAAAATTCTCGTGCCGCAGGGGTTCCCAAGGACAAAGGTGATCCCGGTTAGTCAGTCTGTACTCTAAAAGCAGTCGGGCATCTTCAGGTTTAAGCAGAGTCAATTCAGTTCTGGTTGTTTTTATATTGATCATGTTGGTTTCTATGGCGTGTTAATCAAACAGCGAACCCTGTTGCTGGGGCAGGGCACCTTCCAGATTCAGTAGTTTTTCTTTAGTCGGTTTACCACCGGCATAACCCTGTAACTCACCATTGCTGGCAATAACCCGGTGGCAGGGAACCAGTATGGAAATGCCGTTTGCACCGTTGGCATTGGCGACGGCTCTGAGGGCGTTTCTGTCCCCTATGGATTCTGCCAGTCCGGCATAGCTGGTGGTTTCTCCGTAGGGAATATGCAATAAAGCTTGCCAAACCTGCTTTTGGAAGGCGGTGCCTACCAAAAGCAGGGGGACTGAAAAGCTATTTCGTTCTTTACGAAAGTACTCTTCTAACTGTTGTCGGGTAAGCTCCATAACTTCGTCGTCTTGCTCAACGTACTCCGCTTTGAGCCCATTTTTAACCCGTGCATCAACCCGCAATCTTTTCTTGCGGTAACGCCAGTCACACAGGCAGAGTTGCTGGTCGTAGGTGCCCAGGATCAGCTCACCTACGGGTGAGGTATAGTATTGGATGTTGATGGTGTTCATTGCCAGATCGCTCTCAATTATCCAAAGTCAGACTTATGATGACGTTCTGGCAATTGTTCACCGGGTTCTCCCCAGGTTCTATTGACCCTCTTGCCACGTTTTACCGCTGGCTGTGAGGCAATCTGTTCTGCCCAGCGTTTCACGTTCTTATAAGAGTCCACACTTAAAAACTCTGCTGCGTCGTACATCTGACCTAAGACCAGAGCGCCGTACCAGGGCCAGATTGCGATATCGGCAATGGAGTATTCACTGCCTGCTATATAAGTATTGTTTGCTAATTGCTTATCCAGCACATCCAACTGGCGTTTTGCTTCCATAGCGTAACGATTAATCGGGTATTCAAACTTCTCCGGTGCATAGGCATAAAAATGACCAAACCCTCCACCTAAAAAGGGTGCGCTGCCCATTTGCCAGAACAACCAGGACATGACCTCTGAACGGCCTTCTTTCTGCGGTAAAAATTCGCCAAACTTTTCCGCCAGGTGAACCAGAATGGCACCGGATTCAAAAATACGAACCGGCTTCCTGCCACTATTATCGATCAATGCCGGAATCTTGGAATTGGGGTTGATATCGACAAAGCCACTACCGAACTGCTCTCCATCCTTGATGCTGATGGGATAGGCATCATATTCAGCTTTCTCAATGCCCTTTTCTAATAGCTCTTCCAGCATGATGGTGACTTTCACGCCATTGGGAGTAGCCAGTGAATACAGCTGGAAGGGGTGTTGTCCTTTGGGCAGTTCCTTATCGTGTGTTTTGCCTGACACCGGTCGATTGATACTGGCAAACTGGCCACCGGATTCGTTGTCCCAGGTCCAGACCGCTGGTGGAGTGTATTTGTTTTGTTCGCTCATGCTGTAAGTCCTCAGGTCAGTGGAACCATACTAATGCAGCTAAGCCTTGATATCCACACAGCCCCCTCGTTGATCCTGAACGGAGTTTCGGTGCCTTGCGGCCCGGGAATTGGAATTTTTTTTCCTTATCATTGTCAAAGGGCGGAAGGGACATTTTGATCAGGGTAGAAAAATATGGATGTAACAGGCAAAAATACCGATCCGATGACCGGGTCAGGCCTAACTTCGGAAGTGAGTAGTCGCAGAGGGACAGGGAGTTATAAATCGCTGACGGTACGGCCTGCTGAAGAAACAGAGGGATGCTTCAATCCTGCTAATTTTGTATCTAACAACACCGGAGCAACCGGGGTCACATCCGCACACCCTGTCAGCTCGTTTACACTAGCCGACTGCGAAGTCAGTCATGCCAGACCGAAAACCGAAAAAGTAGCTCTAAGCCTTGGCCATGGTTTCAAGGCAGGGCAGATGAATTTGCTGGAGTTATTGACTTCAGAACCTGTTGATGCACAGTGCGTGAAAGAAGAGTTACAGAAACTTTCTCAACAGTTTGACAGGTTGCACGTCGATGTTAGTTTAATGGATAAAGTTAATGAGTTGAAAAGTGAGATTAGCAAATACATTGGTGCTGATACTGACACTTTTGCTTGGAGAAAAATTGGAGCTATAAGCGATATTCAATCAAGAAAAATAATAGCAAGTCATATTGAAAAAATAGCGCCGGATATTGCTATTTGGTCGGAAGTCGAAACAAGCAATCTGGAAGTGCTCACCTATATTATTGAACAAGGGTTTCCCATTAGATCAAACTCTCTCTGTTTCGATCCTTATCCTGAACATCTCGTATACCTTCCTTTTGATACGATGAGAAAGTTGCTAGAGAACTGTAATCCTCATTGCCCGGATCTATTATTTGTCAAAGCTATTTTTGCAGATGCTGATCCTCGCTTTGATAGTCTTTCCGAAATGATTTTAACGTCCATTACAATGGATGATGGGGTGTTTCAGGAAGTAATCGCGCAATCAATACCAAAAGTTTCGTATAGAAGGCTGAAAGTTTTCTTTAATTATCTCCGTCGTGAATTTACTACGAGCAACATAATTGAAGACTTGGTTAGCCATAGCTTTAATAGTCGCCGAATTTTTAATTATATGCATGTTAATCGATATAAAAACAGCATAATAATGGTATTTGTTCTTGAGGCTATTGCGCAACAATCAAAAAAAGAGGGGCGGGAAGAAGCCCTTAAACTTATTGCATCATTTTGTAAGGATCAGCAGCAACTGATTGCAATGATAGCTATTTTAGGAGGACTGCACCAATGCACTGAGCTATTGACTGAAATGGGTATTAGCGTCACCAGGCAGGCGTTTATAGAAGCATCGGTCAATCTGAATAATTCTCCTTTTCTTATAGCCAAAGAGGCTGGTCTGACCAAGGATCGATTGTTTGTCAATACAGTGAATCGAGCAGCACCGTTTTTATGGTCTTTGCCCAACAAATTCGGTGAACAATTACATCGGGTATTTTGGTATCCAGATAAACAAGCTATGTCGTTTATTCATCTTGTCATGGAGCAGTTGCCTATTTGTAAGGGTGAGAGTTATGAAGCTGAAAGTCGGTTAACACGGAATCATGGAAAAGCTTTACATTTGGGTGATGTAAGCCTGTGGGTGGCTAACATTTTTGCGGGAATGAATGGTACGGCTTCGACGGACAGTGCAGGTTTTTTACAGGAAGATACCCGGTACAGTGAGGCGTGGAATATACTGATCAACCAGGTTAAATGCTGCAATGGCCTCACCCATCCCAATGATTTTATGAAATTCATGGACTGGCTTTTGATGGAAGGGCTTTCATGGGTTCGATCGGAATCGGAATACCGTGAGCAGGAGGAGACCTTCACAAGCAGGCTGAAAAGTTATCGGCCCGACTTGTGGCCTGATCCAGGTAAAGAGGGTTCGAGAAAAACTTTAGCAACCCAGGGTCAACTTGCATCCTATAGCAAAGATGTGACTAATTTACATTTTGACATTATTCAATCATTTCTACGACTTGCACCTCCAGCTCATCGAACTTATGTAATAAATAATTGGTTAAATCATCCTGATTGTGCGAAACAGCGGGAAACGCTGTTTTGCAGACCTGTTCACCCCCTCAATACTATGGAAAGTCCCAATACTTGGCAGTTATTGTTATCACTGGATCAAGATTATCAGCCACAGGATAATCAGTTTGATAATGATTGGAAAAAACTCGACAATCCGCAGCAGTGGACAGCACCTCCCCCGATAGCATCATTAATGGGTAAATCTATCGAGGTGAACGGGCGTACGTTGGTTATCCAGCGAGCAGATGGCGGCTGGGATTATCTGAAATTTCTCAGTGATACGGAAAAGCCGGAAGAACTGGCAAAAGAGGGTAATAAAATCAGCCTGATGGCCGCTATAGCCAGCCAGCATGGCTTGAAAAGTTCGATTCCCGAAGTGGTTGGCCAATATCGCTGGGAGGATGTGCAGGCTGATCTGATGACATTAATGCCTCCAGCCAAAAAGGCCAAACTGGAGGAGAAGTGTCGCTACCCTGATGGCAAAGCAGGTTATTGCCTTCATTTGAAATCAACAAAGGATGCACCTTATCATTTATACCCTTACGTTCTTGATCCAGAGACAAAGGCGGATCAGATTTTCGAGGGGCTTTATAAGTACGCCCATGATTGTGGTGTTTTATTCAGCTGCGGATTATACGCTCCGCCGGTAATGGCAGCTGACCATGATTTAGCGACTCACCGAAAACACCATATCCTTTCGTCTTATGTGAATGCCCCTTGCGAGGGGAGGATGCTTAAGTGGAAAAAGGCTTCACAACACCCTAATGTGGGTCCTGTTGGCATGAGAGACTCCGGTGATACGAAAAGCATGAATGAGCTGGGTGAAGATTATTTTTTTTCTACCCGATGTCAGAAATATCTTGATTTTGACAAGTCAGAGGATCGGGCCAAAGTGGCCTTTTCGGAACTGGCAAAAAATGCCCAGGGGCTGGTATTGCAATATGCTCTCTGTTTTCAAAAACAGTTCGATTCTGGCGATAGGGAGTCCACGCGCAATCATGAGCATAAAATAAAGGTCATTCTGGCTACTCTGTTTCACAAGGCGTTTCCCCGGTTCACAGAAGAGTGTGCGGTTCAGGCTATGGATGAAGGCGAGCTGCTGTCACAGGCTGTTAGAGAGATTGTCTACTGGTGTAGTCATGACGCCAGATTCATTAACGACATAAAACAGAAGGTTATACCGAAATCGACCTACCCGGACTGTCCAGAAACTACTCATACCTTTAATTTGTCCATAACTGTACCTCACGAGCTGGTGCCCGGCGTTGGCTTTGTTAAATGGGGTAATGAGCCAGACCTTGGTATTTTTAACGGTGTGAATCCATTGGTTACCCTCAATGCAGTGATTGTAAAGTTACTGGCCAAGGGAGTCCTGACCTCTCTGTGAGTTATCTGGATACTCCGGAGTGTTCCCGGCTTTGATGATAGTCAGGGTGAGGTAGCCCACGTTGAAACCGAACTTGGACATGACGGATTCATTGATGATGACGTGATCGCTGACCAGATACATTTTGTCGTCTATCGACACTTCTATAGGCTCACCTTTGTAGAGGATGTTCAGGACATAGGTCATAAAGAGAGCATTGCCGGCTGTTTTCACCGGGACTGCTTCCTTTACGTCTCCTGCACTGGCCAGGTAACTGCCTTTGCCATCCGGTGTGAATGTCCAGATACGCTTTTGTTTTTCACCGTCGTTAAAAATAAAATCCTCATCGAGAGTGCCGACACCCTGTTCGTCCCAGCTCCCTGTTAGAGTGGCATTAAAGTAGCGTATGACCTCACCGCTTCGATTCTTCAGAATCCCGTGGGCTGTCAGAGGACCATTGAAAAAGTCCGGTAATGAGAGTTTGGGTTGGTTATTTTGATATTGGCTGATATCCACAGAGCTGCAGCCAAACAAAAACAGAACCATTAGTAGAGCACTCATTCGTAACATAACTGATCTCTTGATTTTTGGCAGGTTGATGGGGTTGATAATGAATGGTGACATCCTGATAATCACCCTTTTTATCGCTGATATTAGAGCGGCCAGAAAACGTCATCAGCCTTTGACTTTGCTTATCATAGCTGAGTGTCAGTGGCGACGAGAGCAGGCGGTATAACCAACTGTCTGCGGCAATATTAAAGCAAATATTAGTATCTTTTGGGTCTTTCTTGCATTCAACGGGTTTTATACGAAGATCGATGGCTCTTTGGTGGCTTGGTATCAGGTATTGAATCACTGTTTCTTTTTCTGCGACGAGAGAGTCCCAATTTGAACGAATGTAATGATCGAAGCCAGCATCAATCACCAGGTCAGGAGATAAGGTGACGTCTGAGTGTTGGGTGTCTTTCCCGAAGCTTGCTCTGTAAGAAACCTTGAATACATCGCCCATCAACTCAGTCTTAATCCGTTCACCATTGCGGTGATTTTCCTGAATGATATCAGGTGCAATATAGCTATCGCTGTAGTCGATGGTTTTACTGGCGAAAACGGTTCCATCAGCTTCTTTGTAAATAACATGATGAGATAAGGTGTCTGGGAAAGTGTGCTCTTCAGTGTACGCAAGCTGTCGTGTTCCCACGTGATAGGCATACCCGATGAGTGCCGATTGACCTGCCTGAGTGAGTCCTGAGGGCAGTAAAGCCAGGCTGAACATTATGATTGTTTTTGGGGGCAGGGACGCTGGCATTAAGGTTGCTCCTGTTTTCTTTCTATATGGCCAATCAAAGTCAATAAAACCGCCCAGAACAAACCTTCCAGCAGCAATAGCCTTTCCATCGGGATCAAAGGCTGAGACCCTGATAGCCTGATGCCTGCCCAATAACTGAATGGCACAACCAGCAGGCCCATTAACGGAGGTAGCCAGAAGGTCTTGAATAGCCAGTTTAATGAATGTTTCAGAGTTGTCGCGAAGGCAACCCATAAAACGCATAGCCAGATTGGAATGATAAAATGATGAGTGCCATGATATTCAATCCATCCTGCATTCATAATCAGGGTGTCAGCAACAATACCGACGACTGGCACGGCAACGATCAGTCGTAGCTCTTGTCTGTCTGGTTTCATCAGCATGAAGTGGACAACGAGCAGGAAGAGTAATGCCAATAGTGCATACCGGTTATTGCCTTGTACAGCAATAAACCAAACCAGCTGGAACAGCACAGCGTTAAGGGCTAGTAAGCTCTTGCTTCCTTTGGCCATGATGTACGAACCCCGTCTTCTGAGAGCTGGTTGATTGATTGAGGTACGGCTTTTGTTGTTTTAGGTGGCTCTGGTTTTAGCTATATCATTTGTTGTTCTGGTAATCCATATACTTTGGTGTTTATCGTGCCTGCCTGACGATGAGTTTTTTTCTCTGCTTACGTATGGGCGTGATGAATGGATCATTGGTAAGCTACCGGGCTAAAAACACGCATTAATACCTATCCTTCGAAAGAGAATGCTGGCACAATCTTGCTAGTTTTAGACGAGCAGGAAATGATTGAGGTGAGGGATAAGTTCTGTTCAGCTGTGTGGCAGTTGAGCGGTAGCGTGCCTGTCATATTTTGCTTCATGCCGACCGTTCAAACGCCACTTCAATTTTTGTGGCCTTCTTGGGCCTGACCAGGTGGCGGACATCTTCCGAAGGTCTATCTGAAACTGTCTGACATGATCAGGCCCCAAGTCTCGAGGGTGTCTCATGTGTTGATAGCGAATGAAATACTTGATCCAATAGCAATACGACTGTTCAGTTTTATAGCTATAGCGCTTTACTTTCAGGGTATTGCATACTTTGGTCATAGCTAATATCACTCGTTTGAGGTCTAATAGCTGTTAAGCGCAAATGTACATTATCGCATATCCGGTATATAATCAGCCGTTTCTCTAAGTCAAACAGAAATGATGCGTGAGTAGGATGAATGTTCAAGGATAACATCGTAAGAATTCTATACATTGTTGTATCTATAATTCTGGTGGTAGTTGCATACAAGTACGAAAAGACTATCATCAGCGATGAAAATAACTTTGCAAGATTTTCATATTTTGGAACTGTTATAACAGCCATTGGTTTTATTGTTGCAGTATGTGAAGTAATGCATTCTGTTCATATTTCAAAGTCTATTCAAGCAACAGCTATGAGTTTACTTGAAAAGGTTAAACTTGTTGAAAGTGCTTCGACAATAAGTGATTGCCTGGCTGCTATTGATGAAACAAACAATAATGTAAGCCACGAAGACTATAGAACCGCTTTATGCAGCTTTCAATATTTCCGAAAGTTGTGTGTGAAAGTATTACCAAATCAGGCAAACGATATAAAAGACTCAGAAAACAGAATTTCAGAATTAATTAATGAGGTCGAAATGGGGTTGTTGAAAGCAAAGAAAACAACACCAGATGCACCTCTGACAAAGAGACAAAAAACAGATCTTATGAAAAAGATTCTTGACATTAAAGTAGAAGTTGAAAATTTAAATCCAGCGATAAGGGTTAAATTATGATTCCGACTAAAACCGCTGATTTCCTTAGAAAGCTAAGACAAAAAACGGAGTCAGGTGACATTTCGTGGAGTTACGACGATGAAAATGCTACTGTGAAAACTGAACTAGCAAAACTTGCTGTCATCATTTCGTACACTTTTGACTCAATCGAAGAAGTTGGTGTTTTTCGTGTACAGATAATAGATAAGCCAACAAACCGTGAAGCCCAATTTTCCACTTCGCAAGAGTACGATGACTTTAAGCTCGTAAAAAGCGTCTATGACAGTGCTCAGTCTTCAGATTTCAACTTCGATTTTTAAATGGAGGGCTTACGCATGAGAATAATCATTCTCATTTAGATGCGCAAAGCAATAGCTCTGCCGCATCATGAGTTGATCATGGCTAACACATCTGTGCTTAAAAGCTGTAAAATACCCCGATTTTACGTCTGATGCCTATTAATCCTGAACCGCTAATCATGTTTCTCAACGAGTTGACCGACCCACGTAAGCGAGCTTCTTCCTGCGAGCATAACTTTGACGATGTTCTTGTGATTGCTGTGTGTGCCATCATCTGTGGGGCTGATACATGGCAAGATATGCAAGAGTTCGGTGAAGAAAAAGAAGACTGGTTTCGTTTATTTCTTGAGCTTCCCAATGGTATTCCGTCGCACGACACCTTCTACCGGATTTTTTGCATGCTCAGACCGGATGAATTTCAGGAATGCTTCACCCGGTGGGTAAAATCTGCTTATCCTGAAGCCCTTGATATACCTGATGGTGATGCTGAAATCATTCCAATTGACGGCAAGGTTATCAAGGGTTCCAAGGGAAAAGGCAAGGGTAAAAAAGCAGTCCTCATGGTTAGCGCCTGGAGCACCAGACTGAGTCTGGTCTTAGGGCAAAAAAAGGTTGATAAAAAGTCGAATGAGATAACCGCTGTCCCTCAACTTCTTGAAGCTATCGACTTGAAAGGCTGCATGATTACAGCCGATGCAATCAGCTGCCAAAAAAGTATTGCAGAAACCTGCGTAAACCAGGAGGCAGATTATCTTCTTGCTGTTAAAGGAAACCAAAAAACACTGCACAACGATATTCAAACAGCAGTCGAAGAGCGATGGAATAGCAACCCGGAAGAGCCAGTATCAGATGCATTTTTTGAGCGCAAAAATAAAGGTCATGGTCGTCATGAATATCGCTGCTGCTGGGTTTTTGATGACGTTTCGGCTCTTTCAACAGCTGATGAATGGACAGGAATAAAGCAGTTTGGTGTCGTTCAGTCTGATCGAACAATTGATGGCAAAGCCACGATAGCTCTAAGGTACTACATTTCCAGCAAAACCATGACAGCCGAGGGAATGCTCAATGCAACACGCCAGCACTGGGAAGTGGAAAATAGTCTGCACTGGATGCTGGACGTTGCCTTTGATGAAGATGCTTGTCAAACCAAAGATGAATGCGCTGCTGAAAATCTGTCTACCTTGCGTTGTATTGCCCTAAATATTCTGAAGGCCGACGTTACCAGTAAGAGGAGCATCAAGACAAAGCGTAAAAAGGCTGGGTGGAGCAATAGATACCTGTCTCAGCTATTGAAATCATTCATTGTTGAGGCTAAATGAGAATGATTGTCTTCGTGCGTAAGCCCTGGTCACACTGGAGCCTTGTTCGTTTCATGGTCGCACTCCGTCGTGTGCAAAAGCATTGATAAAGTCAGGCATCAAATCAGTATATGTTGGCATTATTGGTCCTCACCCAAAGAATAATGGTGCAGGAATCAAAATACTTGAAAACGCAGGAATAAAGGTACAATTAGGAGTTCTATCAAACCTTGTGTCTCAAGACCTCAGTAAATATTTAGCATCAGGCACATAACAAGTATATGGTGTCGCCCCTAAAGAAGCTGGACACCTACGGTGCCGCACATGTAGGCGTTAGGTGCTTAAAATCTTTCACAGTTAATCAGTAATCAAGTTTGAAGTAAGTGGTAAATGAGAGAAAGTCTAAAAGAAAAGATCATTGAAGTATTTGACAAGAAAATTGCTAGCAAAAGCGAAAATGTAGGGGTATCTTTCTATGCGTTTTTTGCAAATAAAAATGATAACCCTGAACTGCTCATGGAGGCAGCGGAATGGTGGATAATGACACATAAGCTTGATCACTTTGAAAAAGCAGTAAAAATAAAAGAGATAGTTCAATCCATTTAGAAAATAGAGTTTCGTATTAATCAGCGCATAACAAGTCGTTCAAATTCATTCCGCAGCTTTGCTACTCCATCGGACGCTCACTGCGTTCGCGCCGTTTAACTCTGCGTTATGTGAAAAAGAGGGTTCAAACAGTGATCCGTATTAAAGAAGAAATTAAAGCTCTTGATAAAAAGGATAAAGAAAAGGTCTTAGTCTATTTTGCATACCTAATGGATCAATTTATGCCATCTTCTGGTTTTACTGAGCCGCACTACCTGTTTATCGACAATAGCATTCTTCAAGATATAAAGAATAAAAGCAGTAGCCAGATTAGTTATCTAAGATATTTGTCTACTCTGATTTTTTCAGACTTTTTGTCGAGAAAAAGCAAGCTTGATATAAAGCTAGCAATAACGCCTGCGATTTTTTATGAATTTTCCGGAAGAAAATCTCTTGAGAATGAATATAAATACCAAGAGATTTTAGAGAAAGTTCAAGACAGTGTAGATATATTAAACATAGAAACATATACCATTGGATTTAGTTCATTTAGCGAAATTAATAAGCTTATTGACAAAGTTAAAATCGATGAAGAAATCATAATCTCTAAGATAAGAGATATCAAAAATACAGACTGGTCTGTTAGATTACGTTTTGATAATGGCATTAAATTTCCACATGCAGTAGCTAATAAATATTTATCATCTGATCTTCAGCTAAAATATTTTGATGATGGATATGTTAGGTGGGTATTATCTACTCTTATCGAGAGGGAAATTATAACAAATAAACATAATGATGAATATGTAAGGAGAAATTTTCGTCATGATATGATTTTCTTAATAGCAGCCCTAAACAAAATAAAAAAAGGAATTATACAAGGTTTGGGAGACATTGAGTTATTACAATTTTGTGATATTACTGGGCAACAATACAGAGAAAATAATAGAACTTGTACTGGAATTACATTCGATGAAAATCTAAGAAATACATTAGCTTTTCGTACAGGAACATTTGCTACTCATGAGCCATTTAAAGGTGGTGAATCACAAGAAGAAAGAGACAAAAAGATCTTAGAACTTCAGAAAAATATTGAGAAGCAAAACCAAATTCATCAGAAAGAAGATATGGTCATGCAAAGAGCTTTAGAATATTACAGAGAGTTAAGTGCAATTTTCACATAACAAATGCTTCCAGTTCGTTCCGGGGCTTCGCCCCTCTACCCGACGCCGCTGTCGGCGGCGCGGCTGAAGCAGGCGTTATGTGGCACAAATCAACAATTGAGTAAAACGAGAAAATATGAAAACTATTGGTCTGCTTGGAGGAATGAGTTGGGAATCTACCGTAAGCTATTACAAAGCAATAAATGAAGGTGTCAAAGAAGTACTTGGTGGCTTGCATTCAGCCAAAATCTGCCTCTATAGTGTTGACTTTGATGAAATAGAAAAGCTGCAACATTCCGGTTGCTGGGAAGAGACAGGAAAAATTCTTTCTCAAGCCGCGCAATCAGTTGAAGCGGGTGGGGCTGATTTTATTCTCATCTGTACAAATACAATGCACAAGGTCTCAGAGGAAGTTCAATCTTCTATTTCAGTACCACTTGTTCATATTGCAGACGCAACCGCAGAAAAACTTGTTACTGATGGAATAAAGCGGGTTGGTTTGCTTGGTACAAAGTTCACAATGGAGCAAGGATTTTACAAAAATCGGGTTTCAGAAAAATATGGTATAGAGGTTATTGTTCCAAACGATCAGGATCAAGATATTATTCATAAAGTAATTTACAATGAGCTGTGCCTTGGTGAAATAAATGATGAATCGAGAGAAAAGTATCTGGAAATCATCAGCAACTTATATTCGAAAGGTGCTGATGCGGTAATTCTAGGTTGTACAGAAATCGCATTGCTTGTTGAGCAGCAGCATACAAGTATCCCGCTATACGACACAACAAAAATTCATGCAGCACAAGCTGTGAAGTTGGCAATCAGTCAAAGCGCCACATAACAAGTGCGTGGTGTCGGCAGCAAGCTGCCTGGGACGCCGCCTGCGGCGGCGCCCCACACGCAGGCGTTAGGCGCTAAAGTGAATATCAACATCCATGCTCTTGTGTAGGAGTCTGATGATATTTATCTGATTTTTATCGTTCTGCTTGTAGAAAATAATGTGACTTCCCTGAGGGAATTTCCGATAGCCTTTTCTGATTTCGTCACATGACTTTCCAATGGAAGGGCGTTCAGCCAAAAAAAAGAAAGCTTGATCAAACTCCTTGAGATAAAGATTTCGTTTTTCTCTACCCCAGCGTTTCATAGTAAATTTTGCAATCTCTTTTAAATCAGCCTTAGCTTTCTGGGTTAGAATAAAAGGCTTCATTTGTTAGTTTCATCGTCAAGTTCATTAATGAAAGTGTCATAGTCATATTCAGCCATGCCGCTTTCTTCGCCTTCAATGAGCAGGTTACGCAGAGTATTAATTTTGGTTTCCTTGCTTTCCAAAAGTCGCAGAGCAGCACGAATAACTTCGCTAGCAGATCCGTAGCGGCCACTTTTAACCTGGTTGGAAATGAACCAATCAAAGTGTTCGCCTAAGGTAATGCTTGTATTTTTACCCATGTCAGTCACCTATTTTTTATCCTGTACCAATATATACCTGATTATGGTATAAATGGTTTATAAGTCAAGCTTTGAGTATGCGCCTAACAAGTGCGTGGTGTCGCCAGCAAGCTGGCTGGGACTGCCGCTTGCAGCGTCAGCCCCACACGCAGGCGTTATAACACTCAATCAAGTTATGGAGTAAACGGAGTTTTGAGATGAGTGATTACTGGAACGTAATGGTTCCTTAACTCACAGTTACCAATTTTCAGAAGTCTCTGGATTTCTATACCAAGATAATTGGATTCAAAGTTCGTAACAAAAGAGAGAATCCAGATTTTGCTTATCTGGAATTAGAGAAAGTTCAAATAATGATCGAACAGTTCCATGAGAGTGATTGGCATGTTGGGGAGCTTTCTCGTCCACTTGGTCGAGGTGTAAATTTCCAAATGGAGCTTTCAGATATTCAGCCAATTCTTGAGCGTCTACAAAATCTCCAAATACAACTATATCGTGACCTCAAGGAATCATGGTATGACGTTGGTTCATCGTTATCTGGCCAAAAAGAATTCTTAGTTCAAGACCCTGATGGCTATATGCTTCGATTTACACAGTATCTTGGTGAAAAGTCTAAAAAGTAAACGTCAGGTTCAGTGCAAACCGTGTTATAACAAGTAAATCCAGGTGACGCCTACGGCGCACCTGATTTATGCGTTAGGGGCTACATCAACATCAAGCCCATTTCAAACAATCGGAAGTGAGTATATAAAATGTCTGAAACTACACATGGAACAGGAAAATTCCTTTGTGGAAGCGTAAAGCTTTCATGTGAAGAAATGAGTTTGAATGTGGGTGCCTGTCATTGCAGCACATGTCAAAGCTGGGTTGGTGGTCCACTTCTCTCTGTAGATTGTGGTAGCAATGTAAAAATTGAAGGTAAAGAAAAGATTTCAATCTATAACTCTTCAGAATGGGCTGAAAGAGCTTTCTGCTCAAACTGTGGAAGTCATCTTTTTTACCGTTTAAAGCATAACTACCAGCATATTGTTCCTGTTGGCTTGTTTGGCAAAGAGTACAAGTTCAACTTCGATCATCAAATATTCATTGATGAAAAGCCAGAGTATTATTGTTTTTCCAACCAAACCAAAAATATGACTGGGGCAGAGTTGTTTGCACAATCTCCGTCATAGAATCAAGTAAACGCACCTAACAAAAAAATCCAGATGACGCCTTCGGAGCACCTGATTTAGTCGTTATGTACTCAGCTCAGAGTAAAAAATGAAACTATCATCAAATTTTAGAATGCTCGCACTGTATAATCAGCGAATGAATAAACAACTGTTGAGTGTTTGTGGGAGGCTCACAAAAGAGCAATTGCATAAAGAAACACATTCATTTTTTTCAAGCGTAATGAGTTATTGGAATCATATTCTTTTCGGTGATCTAATCATGTTAAGGCGATTGGCAGAAAATCGTCTTGTGGATATTGAAGAAGAAGTATTATCTTCATTGCCAGTTGCAAAATCTGTAAATGACACATTCGCTAACAGTCTCAAAGAGCTGATCCCACTCAGAGAACGAGTTGATGAGATCTATGTGCAATTTGCCAATTCTCTGGATGAGGATAAATGCTGTAAAACAGTAAGGTATACAACTACAGAAGGCAGCACGCTTGAAAAAAATGTAGGTGAGTTTTGCCAGCATATTTTCAACCATCAAACACATCACCGAGGGCAGTTGACCTGTGTGTTAAGTCAGTTTGGCTTAGACTTTGGTTGTACTGATCTGCCAATGATTGTCCCCGAAGGAAACCGTATATAACAAGTGCGTGGAATACGTTCTGCCCTTTCAGGGCTCCACCCGACGCGCCTTCGGCGCGCGGTTCACGCAAGCGTTATGTGCCAAATCAAATTAAGTTAATATGAATGAGACCCACTTTCTTAACATAGATCTAGATATCGAATCGTCGATTGATATATCTCCCATCATCGAGGAATGGGGGGAGCGTATTTGCGTGTTTCGTAATGAAGAGGTTGATGGTATTTATTATGGATCCTTTGAAACAACCTGTAGCGGGATCGATGAGATAATTGCTGAGTATGTTTCTTTAATTGATGGTTTGTCCAAATCATCAAGAGATATCTGGGACAAAGCACTAAGGAGAGATTTTGACTTTGGCTATGAAAGTGGGACTACAGCAAATAACTTTCATTCAAGAATAGAGTCAGATGCAATAAAAAAATTGGCTGGGGTCGGCGGTAGTGTTGTTGTTACTATTTATCCAGTGCCCAGCACATAACAAGTGCAGGCAACCGCCAATTTTGGCTGCCGCTGCTGCAGGCGTTAAGCACCCAACTAGAAATTCACTTATAAAAAGTATAAAATGTTTAAATTTTTATATCACGGAAATAAAATATGATAACTTCATTTAGTGTTGAAAACTTAAAGAAGTTTCAACACCTTGAATTAAAAGATTTAAAACGAATCAATATAATATCAGGCCAAAACAATACAGGTAAAACTTCTATATTAGAAGCTTTATTTATGTTTTATGACCGTAGTTCACCAGAGCTCACTCTCAAGCAATATGCTTGGAGAGGGGTAAATACAATTAATTTTCAGCCAAGCTCACTGTGGCAGCCCCTTTTTAATGATTTTAATTTAGAAAATAAGATTAAAATCAAGGTTAAAGATAATCAAGCTTCTGAAGAAGCTGTCTATGAGCATGTGAACAACTTCAATGCAACTATATCTAGAACAAACCAGCAGTTTGATCCAAGTCAGATATTTTCTTCAAATAATGCATTGACTGAATCCTTGAAAATAACTTATAAATCAGGGAAAAGAAATGCAGGTGAAGCAAATCTATTTATTCAAAGTGGTCAATTATCACTGAATGTTAAAAATCTTAATGAAACTCCAAAACAAGCTGTATTTGTTGGTTCTTCCTCAAAAGGAAATACATTAGAAGATGCAGAACGACTGGGTAGAATTGACATTGAGGTTGGCCTTGACGAAATTACCAATTATCTTAGAGTATTGGAACCAAAGTTAAAATCACTTTCAATAGTTCCCCATGCACAACAACCATTAATATATGGAGATATTGGGTTAAGCCGAAAAATCCCAATTTCATATATGGGAGAAGGCCCACTGTGTCAGGATAGTTGTCCCGGTTACTGATTAACCAATAATGTTAGACAGTGGGCGGTGGATGTTTAATATGCCTCGCTATTCAAAGGAACGTAAATCTGTTGTTTTACGGAAGCTTCTGTCACCACAAAATCAACAACGATGATAAACATGTTTATTGCTGTATATGAGCTCAACATAAAACCTGGTAAAGAAGAACAATTCAGACAACTCTGGTTAAAAACTACACAGGCTTTTTTTAAAGAGTTAGGTAGCTTGGTTTCAAGACTGCACAGCAGATGACCCATTAAAATTTGTTGCGTTTTCAATGGCCAAACATGGATTTATGGGCAAATAATAATGGCCTTGGAGAGCATGAATCGTAACTGCTCATATTTTATTGGCAAAAAAATAGCAGATAGCCACTTCGAGCTTTAGGTAAAAACCAGACTGGGTTTAAAAAAGTTATAAATGTCTAAGGATACAAGAAACTCCTCTGGTAGTAGGTGCCTCTTTGTTAAGGCTTTCCTTGATCAGCCAGAAAAGTTCGGTTATCTTTTCTACTCCTATCTGAAGCTCAAAGGAATGAGACGAATGAAACTGCTTAATCACAATTTTTTTGCTTTGTTGACTCTTATTTTCTCTTCTCTGATTTTCTCCAGCACTTCTGCTACTGAAAAATCCGTCCCTATGAGTGAGCATAAGTTTGAATTATTGGGGAATGCAGACTCTCACCCTGGATTAGGACTTCTGGCGAGTACCTAAGCGGCAGCGACATCAAGTGGAGGCTGGTCAAATTGGGCTGTAGGTCCAACTGTGTATACTAAAGGTAATTGGTATATTGGTTCAAATATATCCTCACCTACAGCATTGCCATCAAATGCGCTGATAACATACGTTTCATGGACTTGGGACTCATCGGAACGACCAGAGGGCTTGTTGGTCTACGTTTGTGTTGCAAAAGATACATGTCTTGATGTGAGTCGTTATCAGTCCTTTGGGACAACAGCTTTTAATGGCTTATCAGCGTCTACTCCATTCTTCTTTGCCTTTGCTGTTCCCGGTAGTGGATCAATTCATCCAACTCCACATGGGAAAACAAATACAGTTAATGTAAGCTGGGCAGCGAACTAAGGCAGAGAGTATAAGGCGGGCTTTTCTCACCTGCCTTCCTGTACATACCCAATCTTCAAGTGATAGCTTTCAGGTAAATTTTTATAAAAATCAGACAATTTTTCTATAATTTGTCCTACTGGTGTTCCTTTTGATTTTTCAGCTTCATAAAGTGCAATTCTCTGTTTACGGTAGGCACCTGCTTCCGACTCAAAACGACTTTTGTAGCCTTGATCAGTCACAGGCGTACCATCCAGATAATATGTATCCTTCAGCAAGCCGCTCTCTGGGAGCTTCACAAATAGGAGATCCTGCCCATACGCCAAGTTTTTTGCGGTTGTTTCTGCTAGTCCTGAGTCACTCATATACAGGTTTAGCATTCTGTCATTGAATGCTTGTTTGGTGCCTATCTGAGACAAATTCTTTGCTGTTTCACTGATCTGAACTTGAACTTCCTCTTTGCTTGTAGAGGTCTTAGGTACTGTAAGAGGGTTCTTTACTATACCGGCAGCGGCTGCATTGTACCGGTTAGTTAAGATTGAACCAATTTCCATGAAGGTATCCTCTAAATGTTCTGATGTTGTTTTTATCGTTCAGCATTTCTTTTGTTTTAGTAAGGTGTTTGATTTAATGGGTGCCCATCCGAAAGCAGCAGCTGCTCACAGGCCTTAGACATGGCTGCCCATCGGTTGAGTTGACTTGTTGCGAATCATGTCTGACAGTCGGGGAATCATTCTGCCCCCGGAAATTCGATCCTTCAGATATCTGGAGAATGACACGCCATGTAATCTGCACGTCTTTTTCAGACTGGCAAATGTATCCCGACACTTTCGACCGAGAGCGTTTCGAGTACCACCGCTGATCTTGCGCCGTTTTACATACTCCCTGATCTGCCGCTCACAAGAGGCAACCATGGATGCTTCAGTATCAGCAACAGTTCCTCCCGTGCCCTGTGAAGCTTGACCAGAACATGACGAAGATCAGAGTAGTCAACCTGCGTTGTCACCCAATAGTCAAAGTCTTGCTCAATCTGATTTTTTTTGGCTTCTGTCGGAGCCTGACAATAAGCCTCAACATCATCGTACAAATACCAGAATTGCTTTTCCATCCAGTCACGGGCTGCCCGCTCTTGTTTGTTGGCAGGAATCAGCTTTGCCAGGGGGCGGCTGGCGTGGAACCAACACAGAGAGTGCGGAAATGCGGTGTCGAACTGCCGGGCACCATCACTATGAATGACCATAGTTTCCGGAAAGCCGTTGTTCAACAAGCCTGCTTTAAGCACAGCTTCTGTTGCCTTGCGGCGTTGCTCTTTGGCGAACAGCTTGTGATCATTCAGAAAGGCTTCCCAGGCAGAGGCATCCAGGAAGTGGGTCTCACCATAAGCAGACAGGATATCAACCCACTTGCCGGTCATCTCCACCTGCTTCATGTAGTCAAGTGCAACGGAGTTGAGTACGTGAGATCGACGCTTCCCCTGAAGCAAAGTCAGGAAATTAATGCGACTCTTGCTGGCAGTTGAAGCGAACACGGTAAAGGTCTCATTGCCGATCACTGTACAATAGCCGTTTTTGCCATCATGCCTGGCTCCAGTGTCGTCTACGAGCAGCGCACGGGAGCAGGCAATACCTGTTTCGAGAATTTCTTCCCGTTCTTGGTGAAATGGCTCGTGTCCATGTATCAGCAAGTCATTGAGTTTTCCCTCGGAGATTGGACAACCATGGCTATGTAACCAATCGAGCAGCAAAGGCTGGGTGACACTGCAAGAGTGATAAAGATCAAGCACCATGGCGGTAAGGTTGTCTCCAAAGCGACCTTTAACATGAGCGGGCAAAGGAGCAATGACTGTTTGGCCTTCGGTTGTGGTCCAGACCTCGCGACGGTAGCGTTTTGTCGTGAACTCCAGGTTTACATCAACATGGGTAAAGTTTTGATAGCCCTTGCGTTTCCAACTATCTTGCACACCTTCTGCCGAGCAAATTTCGTCCCTGACGCTAGAGGGAGAAGGCTTGGCGGTTTGGCCACGCTCTTGCGAACGGGGCCGCTTACTCTTTGGTGGCGATGTGTTGTCAGAAGCTGAGGCTGGCTTGCCGTCTTGGTTGTTTTTACCATCTTTCGGGGCTTTTTTATTCGGGCGAATTTTGGGTTGCCCCTTGAGTTTTTTCAGGTGCCTGACTTCCTCACGCAGGGAGGTGTTTTCGATGGTCAGCTTGTTGACCTTGTTGAGCAGGTTGCCGACAAGGGTTTTGAGTTCGCTGACTTCAGTTTCAAGCGCTGAGGTTTTCGACGGAGCCATGGGGTGGGTTTATGCCTGATCAGAATGGTCAAAGTATTGATATCAGTGGGTTGACATGCCTACAAATTTTGAGCAGTTACGGCACTCCACATGCAGGCGTTACACGGCTAAATCAAGCAATAGACCCACATCATGTTGATGTAGAGATAAAACAACGATTACGTGAAGATAGGAGGAGCAAATGAAGATCTACGGGGATATTCAATCTGGAAACTGCTACAAAATTAAATTGTTAGCATCGTTACTGAATATCGAACACGATTGGATTCATTTAGACATTCTCAAAGACGAAACTCATACAATAGAATTTCTCGTTAAAAACCCAAATGCAAAAATTCCGGTTCTGGAATTAGATGATGGACGTTGTATATCTGAATCAAATGCAATTTTAAACTATTTGGCATCAGGAACAGAGTTTCTATCAAGTGATCCATTTGAATATTCGAAAATTCAACAGTGGCAGTTTTTTGAACAGTACAGCCATGAGCCATTCATTGCAGTAGCTAGATTTATCGCAAAATATCTCCATTTGCCCGATGATCGTAAAGCAGAGTATGAGTCAAAGCAAGAAGGTGGGCACAAAGCACTTCAAGTAATGGAGCAGCAACTGCGAAAAACACCTTACCTTACAGGAAATAAATTTACCACAGCCGATATTTCATTGTATGGTTATACTCATGTTGCCGATGAGGGCGGATTTGATTTAAATGAATATCCAGCAATTATGTTATGGATAGGCCGCATACAATCACAGCCAAAATACATAGGTATGGAGTAATCGCCGTGTAACGAATAAGGATAGATTGCGCTTAGCCGCAATATTATCCTGTTGTTGCACGAGCCTGGGTTGAATTCTGGTAAGGAAGGTCTTGGGACTCACCCGGTTCATGCTTCGAGGATGGCCTAAGGTCAATGCTCAGTAAAACGTCATCATTACCGGTCCTACTGGCGTGGGTAAAACCTGGCTGGCCTATGCTCTTGCGCAAAAAGCCTGTCGTGACGGTTACACTGATGATCACCAGCCAAATGCCAGTCGAGCACTGACATGAACTGATCGGTGGTCCGAGCCTTGCGGATGCCATTCTGGATAGGCTGATTCACAACGCTCACAGGGTTCCCCTGGAGGGTGAGTCACTCCGCAAGAAAGGGGGAAAACTGGCAAAGTACGAACATAAGTCCTAAGCTCCATTCCGATGCGTCGCTGCGCTCCGAAAGAGGGGGTGGCCGAATGCACCGGAATTAGTGGCCGGGTACTAACGGAATGGGTGGCCGAATGCACCGGAATAGCCACAGCGGTCTGATAAGTTTCCGAGCATCGCAGTGCCCGATGGTAACAGATGCCGTTTATCTTAACGGCAGGAAGATTAATATCAAGCCCAGACAAGTCTTCTGCCAGGACGTCTTGCTCCGCTTGGGCAAAAAGCCTGTGAAGTTCATTTTCATAATCTTCAAGACGCTGGATTGGGTTGTTCTGCTGGCGAAGAGCGGCCAACTTGTGCTCAAGCTGCTGGATTGCGTGACAAGAAAAATTGGCGGCTTGGGTCAGTGACTGACATACTTCCATCGGGGCGGCCTCTCACTGGAATGTTGTGGTATCAATAAACATCATACCGGTGTTTGGCCGTCCCCAGTTGTCATGTCAGATAGAATTTGTTGATGCCCTTCATCCCTTGGCCTGCAAGCACTGAAAAAATGGTCAATATGAGACTTTCACCCAAATGCTTCCAGTTCGTTCCGGGGCTTCGCCCCCTCCACCCGACGCCGCCTGCGGCGGCGCGGCTGAAGCAGGCGTTAGGTTTCTCTATACCATCTCTTATTGTCTGATATGCTCAACGCACAAGAAATAATCATAGGGTGTACGCATGAACCACGATAGAGACACAGACGATTTCTGGAATGCCATCAGTCGCATAGAGGTCAGTGTCAAAAACTCACAGGACGATATTAGGAAGCTGTACCTGCATAGCGCACGGCAGGAAATAGCTATTGAGTCACCCAATGAAAAGATTGACGCTAACCAGCAAGAGAGTCGGCTCATGTTCGCTCGGATAGAAAAACGTTTTGACGAACACGACAAACGGTTTGATAAAATAGAAGACTCTCTCACCATTATCGTAAACCACCTTTAGAAATAACCACGCCACCTAACAACACGCTCAACTAGGGCGCACATACTGTGCGTCCGTCAGCTTTGCGTTATGCGGTTTCACTCAAAGATCAAAATACAAGAGAGGATGCAGTTTGAATATTTTTCTATATGTAACCACAGTTCTAATTTGGGGTAGCACTTGGGTTGCAATATATTTTCAACTTGGCGACGTTCCAGTTAATGTTTCTGTCTTTTATAGATTTGCTTTAGCGGGAATTCTATTTTTACCAACACTCATTTTTTTGAGAAAGCTTCAAACAACAAGAATACAAGATCATAAGTTAATGCTATTACAAGGCTGCTGTCTTTTCTCGCTTAATTTTATCTGCTTCTATAATTCAACAATTTATATTTCAAGTGGGCTGTCTGCTGTTGTTTTCTCACTTGCTACGATTTTCAATGCAATAAATAATAAAATATTTTATAAAGAAGAAGTGCCAGCAAAGGTAATGATAGCAGCATTTTTAGGTAGTTCAGGGCTACTAATATTATTTTTACCTGAATTGTATAATGAAGAAATTTCGATAGACACGATAAAAGGAATTATATTCGCTATTCTGGGTACATATTTATTTTCACTCGGCAATATGCTTTCAAAGAAAACAACAAGTCTTGGATTGTCACCTATTACAACAAATGCATACGGTATGTTTTATGGTGCAATTATCTTATTCATAATTCTGTTAGTAATGAAGCAACCATTAGTTTTCAGTTCAGAGCCAGAGTACATTGCTTCATTAATGTATTTAAGTATATTTGGTTCAATTGTTGCCTTTACTACTTATTTATCATTAGTAGCTCGCATAGGTGCAAATAATGCTGCATATAGCACAGTTATGTTCCCGGTTATTGCATTGTTTTTATCAAGCATTTTTGAGGGTTATGAGTGGCACTTAGCCAGCATTATGGGTATTGCTCTTACTGTTTTAGGTAATTTGGTCCTTCACATGAATAAGTCAACATTTTTGCGTGCAAAGCCTGAAAGTACCGCATGACAAAAAAATCAAGTTCGTTCCGTTGCTGCGCAGCTCCATCGGACGCGCCTGGCAGCGCGGCTGAAGCTGGCATTAGGTGCTTTACCAAATAAATAAAGTAATCAAGAATGGGGGTAATATTTTTTGAGCATTTAAGAAGAACTGTACGAAGCTGCAAAAGACCTAATTGAGAAAAGGTATCCTCAAGGTTGGGGAGGTGCTGCAGCCATTCGAACAATATCAGGAAAAATTATTACAAGTGTTGCTCCTGACACAAAAAATGCCGCTCTTGGACTGTGTATGGAAGTAGGAGCTTTTTTGGAAGATCATAAAATCAATGAAGCGGTAACACATTCTTTATGTATCTTCAGAGAGAATGAGACTTCGGATTTTATGGTTCTTAGTCCCTGCGGTATTTGTCAGGAGCGCTTGGTCCACTGGGGTGGTAGTGTTCAAGTCGCAATTACCAATAAAGAAAATAAGTTAATCTTTAAGTCCATTAGAGAGCTTCAACCATTTCATTGGTCTGCAGTAAATGGAGAAGAGCTTTAGTCAAAAATCAGCAGCGCCCCTAACAAGTGCGTGGTGTCGGTAGCAAGCTGGCCGGGGCGCCACTTGCAGTCAGGTGCCAGGATATATCCGACTTTCAAAAATATCTGGTTTTGTAAATGAAAAATATATCTGATTTTGAGCCACTTATTAAATTAGCTGTATCAAAATTACAAGATGCTGTGCCTTCAAACTATATTTCATATGGTCAAGTCGCTGCTGTTATTGAATCAATGAATGGCAATTATTACTCTGGTGTTTGCATTGATACAGCCTGTTCTATGGGCATGTGTGCAGAGAGAAATGCTATTGGGACCATGCTTACCGAAGGTGAGTATCAAATAAGAAGGTTAGTCTGCATCAAATCAGATGAAATCATTTTGCCTTGTGGTGGTATGTGTCGTGAATTTCTTATGCAGCTACACCATAGCCACAACAAAATTGAAATATTGATAAATCGATCAGGTAACATAGTAACGCTGTCTGAGCTGTTGCCAGCCTGATGGGGGGAACATCAACACACAGCAAGCAAATAACAAGTGCAGTCAAAAAGATGGCGCACTGCGTTCGCCACCCTTTTGTAAGCGTTATACAGCTAAACATGGCACAAAGATGATTTCCAAATTAATCAAATCAGATAAATTCAGAATACAGGCGTTGCAGTGTGTTCAAAGGTTGGAGTTACCTCAATGCTATATTGCAGCAGGTTTTGTCCGAAACTTAGTCTGGGATTATCTCCATGGGTTTGATAGTGCAACTGAATTGAATGATATTGATGTTATCTATTTTGATAGCAATGAGCGTGATCAAAATAAGTACATCGAGTATGAGTCAGCCCTGAAAAAAAATATGCCCAATTTAAACTGGCAAGTTCGCAACCAAGCTATAATGCACATCCGAAATAATGACAAACCATATAAAAACTCATTGGACGCAATGTCATTCTGGCCTGAAAAGGAAACAGCTGTAGCAGTTCGACTACTTAAAAATGGGGAGCTAGAATGCATTTCAGCTTTTGGTACCGATTCTTTATTCAGTTTAAAGGTCACTCATAACCCAAAACGTGCAAGGTCGGTCTTTAACCAAAGAGTTACAAGTAAAGGCTGGTTAGGGCAATGGCCAAAACTGAGAATCGCGGCATAACAAGTGTGTGGTGTCGCCAGCAAGGCTGGCTGGGACTCCGCCTGCACATGCGTTATGTATTTTAAACATTCGAGGAACATATGGAAATTAAAGTTAGACGCTCTGAAGCCTCTGATGCAAAAAAGATTAAAGAAATTTATGAGTGTACCAATGCTTATAGCAATACGCTTCAGTTACCTGACCCATCATTAGAACTATGGGAAAAACGAATTTCAACTATACCGGATAATATTTACTCATATGTAGCAATTCTTAATGGTGAAATAGTTGGTAATATTGGGTTTGAGGTTTGTGTTAACCCCCGAAGAAGGCATGTTGCTTCTTTCGGTATGGGAGTAAAAGATGAGTATTTAGGGTTAGGTGTTGGTAGTAAACTACTTTCAACTGTTATAGATCATAGATCTTGCTGATAATTGGTTAAACTTATCGCGTTTGGAGTTAACTGTTTATATTGATAATCAAGCGGCAATTGGTTTATATAAAAAATTTGGCTTTGTCATTGAAGGGGAGTCAGTAATGTACGCATTTCGTAATGGAGAGTATGTTTCTGCTTACCATATGGCACGACTAAAAAATACATAGCAAGAGCATTTGGCGGACGGCGCTAGACGCGCCGCTGCTTATGCAAACGTTAGCTGCTACATATATTTGAGAGTTCAGTATGTTTATATTTCCAGATTCAGAAAAGAAACTAAAAGCGAGAATTAGTCGTTATAAATCTTCATTCATTATCAATCAAAGATCTGGAGCCAAGAACAAAGCTTCTCAGTGAGGCTTATTCTTTATTAAGTACACTACCAGGGCAACGCAGCTAACAAGTACAGTCAAAGGGACGCTCACTGCATTCGCACCCTTGCTGCAGGCGTTAGCCGTCTACTCAGCTGATGGATCACGCTTTGGAGCTAATGTTATAGTCCAGAAAACTGTAAGTGCTATTGATGCAGTCCAGTTTTGGATGAGTTTGAGGAGCGAGTCATAGCCTGTGCTTGTGGCACTTTGCTGTGGTAGGTTTGGTGTGTTTAATAAGTCAGGCCAATTTAGTTTGCCATAGGGTGCATATTTTTTTCCAGGTCCGAATATCAAAAAATTTTCTAATGCTGTAACACAGTTCTCGGCACCAGGCTTATACTCAGCCATCGCCACATGCATTCCCATGTTGAGATAATCTTGTTTTTCTTGATCGTTTTCGGAAATAGCTAACATTTCAACAGAATTATCCAGGTCATGTTCGGCAGCATATTCTCTCAGTGCAAATCCTGCAGAGCGAAGCGTATTGCCTGTTTCTGCAACATCAATAACTAACCATTTTTTTTGGAACCCTGAGTTTATTCGAAGATAGCTATCAAAATGTCTAAACAACTTTGCCCGACTATCATCGGAAGGAAATTCAGGAATTCCTATATTATCAAAACCAATAGGCTTGCAAAGCTTAAAGTTTGAAAGCGGAATCTGAACAGTGTCCTTTGCTTGTGTTTTCACTTGTAACCAGGCAATTACGGGTGCAGGGCTTCGACCAATCCCTATATATAAGTACTGATCAGGAGGGAATAAATAAATAATTTCTTGGGCAATCTGTTTAAGTTCTGCAAAGGTACAGTCATCTGGAGTTTCCTCTAAATCAAGTGCAGCAGCGTTTTGTTTGAAGGGAGGATCCATTGCAAAACATAACAAGTGAAGTTCAGATAGAATGCATTGAAGCAGAATCGTTAATATCACTAAAGTTTTGGTTTTCATCATATTCCCAATATGTTACATAGCCGAGAGAACGTACTCACAAGATAGTCCAAATGGCTAACAAGTGGTTCCAGCAGACGGATCCGGCTGCTGGAACCACAGGGTTATGTTGCAGCGGGCAAGTTCATCACAAATCTAAGGGAACTATTTCTTGCAAGAGTTATCAATTATGAGAAGGCATGGGTCGTTCACTGTTTTGTCAGGTCAAGGGGCAATAGTTCAAAAAATGACAAGACCAACATTTTCTGATTTCAAGAAAAAAGCTCTCAAAAACCCAAAAGTGAGAGCAGAGTACGAGGAGCTTGAGCTTGCGTATGAATTACGTGAGCAGCTTTTCGCCCCTCCACCCTCATACAAACCAATAAGTATGTAAAATAGGGAATTATAAGAATGGAGTTTGCTTTAGCTGTTTTACTGTTTGCAGTCTCAACAACTGTGACCCCAGGACCAAATAACGTAATGATAATGACATCTGGAATGAATCATGGAATTAAAAAGAGTTTACCTCATTTTATGGGGATTTGTTTTGGATTCCCTGCAATGGTTGTTGCAGTTGGTTTAGGGTTTGGAGTTATCTTTGAAAAATATCCAGTGCTACATGAAATTATAAAAGTCATTGGTGTTCTCTATCTTTTATATTTGGCTTATCTCATTGCGATCTCCTCACAAAGCTCACTTGAAAGCAATAAATCAAAGCCTTTAACTTTTTTGCAAGCCGCTATTTTTCAGTGGGCTAATCCTAAGGCATGGATAATGGCAACAGGTGCAATAGCCGCATATACAACATTAAATTCCAATGTTTATGTTCAGATTTTATTTATTGCACTATCATTTTTCGTTGTTGCATTCCCAGCAGTAGGTGTTTGGCTTGTCTTCGGTGCAAACTTAAAAAAGATACTCAAAAAAGCAGAACATCAACATAAATTTAATGTCTCAATGGCTTTGTTGCTTGTAATATCAGTAGTACCAATAATATACGAGTTGGTAACAGGCATCGTAACCTGACAAGTGGTTCCAGTACGTTCGCTATGCTCAACCGACCACCTCCGGCGGCGGCTGAACCAGGCGTTATGTGGCTAATACAAACCCCATGCAAAGGAGCCATAGATTGTATCAATATCATGAAAGTGATTTTCAGACAAAAAGAAATTACCATTGTCTACAGCAATGAATTTCTTGGCGATGAGAAGCATGTCTGGAATATGATAATAGAGCGCACAGCAAGAGAGTCAGACCTTGAAGAAAATCACTACCTTGAACAAATATACAATCTGGCAAACTGCCTCTGAAATAAACTGCTGTGCTTTTTGTGGTGAATCCTTATCAAGTTCCAAAGAGCAGGCTAACTTAGCAAATATGGTTCACTATGACAATTGTCATAGCAGGTGTGGTGGCAAATTATGAAAGCTCAAAAAAAGCCTCTTTCTAAAAAAATCAAGAAACTGCGACGTGAGAGAAAGATTGAGCAGAGAAAAAAATACGAATTTATTTTCATTAATGGAAAGCAGGTTAAAGTAAAGAAGGATCCAGAAATTGATGGAATACCGGTTGATGATTTCATTAAAAGAAATGCTGATCCTATATGGCTGCACCAGAATGAGTTATGGCACTTGATTGAGACAAAACAAGATGTCACAGCAGAAACTCAAAAATATGATGAAGATGAATCCGAAATCCCATTTTAAATAATGGTTTCACATCGAGAGCGCCATATAACAAATGCTTCCAGTTCGTTCCGTGGCTTTGCCTCTACACCCGATGCCGCATGCAGCGCGCGGCGTACGCACTTGTCCGCCAGTCACCTGATTAAAGAAGTCGCTGACTGTCTGGGTGAAATCCCCGATCACCGGCCTAACCACTGTCAGAATGGCATTCCTTTTGGCAACTTCGCCAAGTCCACTTTTGCCATGATGCAGATGAAAATGTCGTCGATGCTCCGCTTCTGCATCACTTACACGTCTTTATGCGTATATTCAGTGGGAGTCGCTGGAAAAACAAGCACTAATACCTATCCTTCAGAAGAGAATGCTGGCAGAATCTTGCTAGTTTTAGGCAAACAGGAAACGATTAGCGTTAGCGATAAGTGCTGTTCAGCTGTGTGGCAGTTGAGCGGTAGCGTGCCTGTCATATTTTGCGAAAAGGGTTTTTTACGGAGTGATCCCCCCCCTGTGTCAGGATAGTTGTCGCCTTTTTTGATTTTTCGTAACTATTCAGCCCCCCTGTAATCGACTGGTATTTTCGTGATTATGTGCCACTCTGAAGTACAGTTTCCTGGTCGTATGCCGCTATGAGTCAGCTTACTCCCGAATTTCAGATGATTGTCGCCCTCCTTGCCGTTGTGAATGAACTGCAAGAGCAGGTGACCGTGCTGAGCCAGCAAGGGGCAAAGCTGGAGACGGAGAACAAAGAACTCTCAGCTAGACTCAATACCAACAGCCGCAACAGCAGCAAGCCTCCATCCTCGGATGGATATGCAAAACCCAACGCCAAAGCAAAGGACTCTTTAGAGGCGACGGAGAGCGACCCAAAAGACGAAAAACCCAACCCAAAAAGCTTACGAAAGAAGTCAGGTCGTAAGCCCGGCGGCCAGAAAGGTCACAAGGGTTCTACGCTTCGACAAGCTGCTAAAGCAGAGCATACCCACTACCACCCTGTCATTGACTGCGAAAAATGCCGTTGCTCACTGCGTTCGGAAAAACGGTTAAGCTGGTTGAACGACAAGTGTTTGAACCCGGTCGTTTTGGTCACTTTGAAGTAACTGCTCATGTAGCAGAGGTCAAAAAGTGTAGCTGCGGTCATGTAACGCAGGCCAGCTTCCCCGAAGGCGTAGACTCTCATGTGCAGTATGGGCCTGTTACTCAGGCACTGGCCGTGTATCTTTGCCAGTATCAGCTGGTGCCTTACAAGCGCGCTTCCCAGTTCTTCATGGATATTTTCGGATTAGAGGTTAGCCCGGGTTCTATCTGCACCTTCCAGGAGAAGGCTTATAACCAGTTAGCCAGCACCGAACAGGCTATTGCCGATGCCCTCAAGGTAGAACCCATTGCCGGTGCTGACGAAACGGGCATGAGAGTAGCCGGGGCGCTATGGTGGATGCATGTCCTTCGTACTGAAAAATGGACGATGTATCACCTTGATCCCAGTCGAGGTCACTCCGCCATAGAGTCCATGGGCATCTTACTGGCCTTTGCTGGAATATTAGTTCATGACCACTATAAGGCTTACTTCCGTTATGCTGCACTTCATGCCCTCTGCAATGCCCATCACCTGAGAGAGTTACAGGGTGTTGTTGATAGGGACTGCAACCATCTTGCCGCACGTTTGCAACGGTTGCTGAGACTGGCCTGCCATCTCAGCAACGGTTTCAGAAAGATTGGCATGAAGGCTATGCCAGAAGTGATTTACCAGCGCATTGCCTCACTGTTCGAGCGGACAGCGAGAAGAGCGCTGGCTGAAGAAGCTGAGTATATGGAACGAGTACGACAACGGCTGGGTCGTGACAAAGTCAAAAATACCAAAGCCTTCAACCTGTTTAAGCGGTTGGTGGAGTTCAAGGACGAAACCTTGAGATTCATGACCGACCTCAACATCCCCTTCGACAATAATGGCAGTGAACGAGACATCAGAAATGGCAAGGTGAAGCAAAAAATATCGGGTTGTATCAGAAGCAAGAAAGGAGCGAAATGGTATTGCCGGATACGGAGTTATGTTTCATCGGCGAGAAAGCAGGGTCAGAACGTTTTCGAAGCCCTGCTTATAGCCATGAAGAATTACTGCGGTCATCCTTTGCTGGGTGCTGAATAGTTACGATTTTTCCTACTAATCAGGGGGCGGTCAGAGAGTGCCCAATGGCTCGTTATTCAGAAGAGTTAAAATTCAGCAAATGATGCCGCCCGACAATGTGCCTCTGAACAGGCTGAGAAGTGTCTGGAGAAGCGTAAAGAGCTGATGGACCAGGCCAAGGCAAGGAACTCAGAACGCTGGGGTAGTCGGTCGAATTACATAGGGGGTAAGCCTGAATGGAAAAATTATAAATTAACCGGGCGCTTGTAGATCAGCACTCGCTAATAAATGAAGCCGCAAGTTTTACGGCTTTGTTTTTGAGTTTTTCTACAGGCTCATTATGTGCTTTAATCAATCTCGCTATGAATCTGGTAGATCTTATCCAGTTCAAACGAAATTCTTTGGTCACATACCAGTCCGTGTCGTTCAGTAAAAATCAAGTCGTTGTCGATTACTCCCTGAACCATTCCGTCAATCACATGCTCGACAAGTACCCAGAATCGTTCTGGTTCAGCACACACCTTCACGAAAGAACCCTTTCTTACTTGAGCCAGTTCCCCTGGTGTTGGTGCTTTAAATGTCTCAGGGTGGTCGATAGCTTGTTGCTGTGCATTTACAAACATATTCTCTACTCCTAAATTAACCGGTACATAATAGCTGTTAGGTTTCTATACAAAAACGCCCCGTGACGCAGGGCTGGACACTTTTTCTATTGAATCATCAACATAGTCATAGTCGCCCGTTTCGCCAGTTTTTTCGACGACGAAATCTGCTGCTTTCTCTACTTTTTTCACTACAAAGTCAGCAGTATTACCAGTTTTGTCAGCAATATGTTCTAAAGTCCCACTGACTTTATCCTTTATATTTTCTAGCTTCGACATACAGATACACCGATATATTATTTTAAATATGTACTGCTGAGTAGCCGTCTGGAATTATAGACCATAGATTTTATGCCTTTCGGAAAAACCTGCACACAAAACATCAACTACGAAACCTAAATCGGGTAGCCGAAGGATTCTAACCTCCAGCCCCCCACAGCACGTAGCGTGCGGGTCTGCACTAGGATGGTGAAGCCTGATCCATAAGTCTTTCAGAGAAACAAGCCCAATGAGACTGCTTTAATGAGCAAGAAAGATTTTGAAAGTTTGCTTTCCCAACATGAGACTCTAGAAAAGGAAGAATCTATTAATTGGGAGCAACGAAAGCAAGAGTGGTTGGGTTTTATAAATAAATTTTATAGTTGTTTAGAAAACTGGTTTAAAGCATATAAGAAAAGTGAAAAACTTTCTTATGAGTATGACCATGTTTTTAACTGAGGATCATATTGGAAAATATGAAACTCGAATTATGCTGAACGCTATTTATTCAGGAGGGTGTCTCCAGACCACTGTAAGCCACAGCAAGTCCTGCTGGATTAATACAATAAGTGCAATCGACTGAAATTTCAGATGTGAGCCAGCTGCTGGCACATTCTGTAGCTCTCACACTCAGAAATGGAAGTCAGGAATGGGCACACAAACCAGACAATACAAGTACGGAGTAAGCATGACAATAGAAGTAATTCTTGCAGACTATTCAAATGAAAAACATGCTAATGACCTTGTTTCCTTATTAAACGATTATGCTATTGATCCAATGGGCGGAAATGAACCCTTGGATCAATACGTCAAAGAAAACCTGGCCAAAGAGCTTGGTAAGGTTGCAAGTGCTTTCAGCATTCTTTGTTATGTTGATGGCAAGCCTGCTGGTTTTGCAAATTGTTTCGAAGGGTTTTCAACTTTTAAATGTAAGCCTCTTATAAACATTCATGATATTGCAGTTAAAAATGAATATCGCGGAAAAAAGTTAAGCCGAGTATTACTTGATAAGATCGAGGAAATTGCTTACCAGAAGGGGTGTTGTAAAATTACTTTGGAAGTATTAGAAGGTAATAAGCCCGCTCAGCAAGCCTACCTAAAATATGGTTTTGAACCATATCAATTAAGCGGTGATAATGGTTGTGCTCAGTTTTGGCAAAAACAAGTAACACGTACTGTGTGAAAATCCATAATCCCGGGATCGTCGAAGAGCAGTGTTTTTTCATCGCATTAGCGGCTTAGTTCAACAAGTGGTTCCAGGTGGTGCCTACGGCACACCTGATCCAGGCGTTGAGCCTTTGAGATAAAGTGAATAAAAATATGAAAAATTTTGAATTTAAAAATAACATAAAAATTGATCTTCAAAACATATCAATAGTTGATAGAGGATTGAAATTAGTTTCTATATCTGACAAATATGCCAAAGAAATTTTTTGTGAGTTCTCGGAAGAAGTAACTCGTTACATGGCTCCCAAACCAACAGAAAATATTAATGAAACTCTTGATTTTATTTCTTGTTCAATTGAAGGTATGAAAGCCAAGCAACAGCTTGTTTTAGTAATTACATCGTTAAAAGATGAGTTTTTGGGGTGTGTCGCATTGTATTGTCGTGGCAATGCCTGCTCACCTGAATTGGGAGTCTGGGTTAAAAAAACAGCACACGGTAATGGGTATGGAAGAAAAGTTGTTAGTAGTCTTTTTCAATGGGCTTCGAATACTATCAATTTCAAGTATGCAATATATCCTGTTGATCGTAGAAATATAGCTAGCCGTAAAATTCCTGAGTCTCTTGGTGGTGTAATTTTTAAAGAAGCAAAAGTTACAACTGAATCTGGGAATGTACTAGATGAGGTTGTTTACCAGATAAAGGCCTAACAATTGCGGGCAAAGGGATGGCTTACTGGGTTCGCCACCCTTGCTGTCGGCGTTATTTCTTTTTACCATCATCAACCAGCAGTGAGTCGTTATGGAAATATTAAGTGAACGTCAAACAATGGATATAATTTCTCAGGGAAGGTCAGCATCTGAGTATGTTATTACAAATATGCTAGATGAGTTTGAAAAAAAACACCCTGGATTATATCGATTTATATATGGAGAACCATCCGATGCAATTGCAGAAATAAATCATGATATGGCAAATCTATATCTTGATTTATCATGCGATGTCTTATGGTTCTTTATTAAAGGTTTTGGAAATCCACCGGTAACGGGTAGTGAAAAATGGACGGAAAATCACATAGCATTAATTGATGGTGAGTTAAAATCACTTTCAGATGAAATACCGATGCCTGACAGGGTAAGAGAGAATTTACAAAGCAGGTTTGTTCAAAGAAGCATCGAAACAAATATTCAGGTTGAACTAATGGTTTACCTTAATTGTGAAGTTGCGAGATATTCGTCATTTAATAAATCCCGAGTAGAAGCCTCTCAGATCACAAGAAATTTTCTGTTTGTCTTAGTGCGCTTAATGGGTGATTTATACACAGAAAAAGCAAAAGCATAAATCGGGTGGAGGACTGGTCTTTCTCCAGTCCTCCACCCGATGCCAACGTCGGCGGCGCAGTTGAAGTTGGCGTTAGCTGCACCCGTAAAAACAAATATCGGAGTAAAAAATGGAAATAATAAATTTGTCCGAATATCTACCCCAATTGATCTCTATTTCAGTCATTGCAGTTTTGATGGCGATAAGTCCGGGTGCAGACTTTATAATGATTACTCGAAACAGTATTTGCTTTAGCAGAAGAGCTGGGGTATTTTCATCACTGGGTGTTAGTGCAGCATTATGGGTTCATATTGCATATTCAATCGCTGGACTTGCGGTGATAATTTCGAAGTCCATCGTCTTGTTTTCCGTACTGAAATATGCAGGAGCTGCCTATTTAATATACATTGGCTGGCAAACATTCAGATCGAGTAATGATATAGAGTTATCTCAAGCCAAAGGTTCCATGTCTTCTTTGTCAGCATTTAAGATTGGTTTTGTAACAAATGTATTAAATCCAAAAGCCCCCATTTTCTTTCTGAGTATCTTTACCCAGATAGTTACCCCTGATACACCGATAGTTATTCAAATAATTTATGGTGCAATAATATCAGCAACACACTTAATATGGTTCACTATCGTAGCTGTATTTTTTACACAGCCTAAGCTTCTTCAAATGTTCAATGACTCGAAAAATACTATAGAGAAATTTGTAGGCGGTGCTTTAATCGCTTTTGGTATTAAGGTTGCCACACACACAAGCAGCTAACAAGTGCAGTCAAAGGGGTGTTCACTGCGTTTGCATAGGAAACAATACTTTTACGATTAAAACCAGAAGAGCAACATTCTTTGATGATGCCTACAGGGAATTAACAATAAATAGAGGCTGAGTGTATAAATAGACTATGGAATTACATTTTCAAAGCGTTTTAGGGAAAGAGAATATTGGAGACTTCACATGGATACATCAAACAGGCTGCCAAGCTATTCTTGCTGACATGGTGTCTGGAACTGATGTCAACCAAGGTCTTCTGATACTGCGAAACTGGCTAAATGAGCAGCAGGATAATGAAGTGTTTAATCCCTTTTCTTTAATTAAACATATCCATACTCTTTTTCAGAGTGAAAATATTCAAGCTGCATTCGGTGTAATTACTAAGTCTGATTTTGGCTATATCTTCCACCATGTTGGGAATTTGAGATTGTTTAGTGTTTCAAAATCGGTCTCGCTACATCCAGATTCCGCAATACACTGTCAACCTACTGCAGTTTTAGGACAACCATCATGCCCCTCAGTAGAAGAACGCCATTTGAAGCCTCAAGATGAAGAGTTGCTAATGTTAACCAGTGATGGTTTAGACTTTTCAACACTGTGCGCAGCTGAAATAGATTACCACACTCTGAGATCTGGCAACCTTTATAGGCAGTTTTTACCTGCTGTTGCAGACAATGATTGGTCTGCACTAATATTTCCAGTATGCAAAACACAGACATATATACGCTCTGAGTGGCCCTATAACCCATTTGTAGGACCGCAGGAGGATAGATTTCATGAGCGGCGAGGACTTTCCGAACTAGCAACATCGCTTTTCAGTTGTAGGCAATTTGATGGGTTCAGAATAGTCTCATGCCCTCCTATCTTAAGTGATAGCTCTTCACGGCTGTTTGATGGTTTACTGATCTATCCATATGGAGTAATACCTCTAGAACTGAAAGACCATCACGGTGATATAAAAATAGATGTATCTACCTCAAAACGACAAAGTTTGTATATTACAAACAATAGAGGCACCCGTTCTTTTCCAAACCCCATTCATAAATTGCGAGAGGGGCTAAGACGATTCGGTGACTTACCAGCACTTAAAGCTCTTGATCCCCTACTAAAAAATACAGGAATAGTTGTATTCACATCGCCAAACGCTAGTGTCAAATGTATATACAATGATGAAATATACCATACTCCTTTTACACAAGCGGGTGAGGTGCTCATTGCTGAGAACAAGAATATTTCTGAAGCCTTAATTAGTTTTTGTAAAAAACGCTTCGGAAAAAAGCTCAAAGCTAGGCTTGATGAATCTGAAATTAATCGCATAGTGGATTTACTTGTTAGTACTCCTCCTATACAACAGAAAAACAGGCATTGGGTCGGAGACTATCAGTGCAGTGAAACTGAAAATATCAAAGAGTCTACTGATTACTACAAGGTTTATGAAGCTTGGGAAGATAGTGAGCTCTCATGGGCAAAATGTTTTTCATTTGATCATTTAAGTAGTGTCCACAGACAAGCTGAAATTCAAAGCTTGGGAAGAGAGGCGCAGATATTAAACCGACTGGGGAAGAAAAGACTTCATGGAGTCCAATACTATTGTGGCAAGGAAGTCACCGAAGATCATCTCTACATATTTCTAGAACCCGCTCCTGAATTAAACCTGACAGAATGGACAAATAAAAAAACATCCAGACAAGAGATTATTTCAATGCTGGTATCGCTGGCCAGAATTCTGGAAAGTATCCAATCTGTAGGTGAACCGGCCATCATTCATCGAGCGATTAACCCGGACAATATTAGAATTGGTGATGATGGAAAACCAATGCTAATCAACTTCGAATTGTGCCAGCTCGAAACCTTAGCAACCCTACCAATCAATGCCAGAAGAACTTTTGCGCAGCGCTATCAGGCACCTGAAGTAAATGAACCGGGACAAACTCTCACATACTCAGCAGACATCTATAGTCTTGGGTTGATTGCTTTCCAATTACTCAGTGGCCACTTACCTTTCAAGGACTCATCCAAAGAATTAATTGCTAAAGGTCGGCGACCAATATTTTGGAACAGCCTATGTAAGGATTTAGGTGTCGACAAATCAAACGCTCAATTTTTACAACGAATCTTACACACTATTGCAAGGCATAGGCCTGACATTAAAGAAGTCATCGAGGTATTCAGATCATGGTAGAACTGGCTATCAGAAACAGCGTAAGGTCGCCTGTTGCCAGCTATAAAATTGATAAAGTAATTTATTCAAACCTAACCACTGGGCGCGCGTTTTACAAAGTAAAGCATGCTCATTTACCCAGTAGTTTCTATGGCATGAAAGTCATTAAGGCTGATGATAGGCGTCAGGAGAAAACTATAAAAAATGAAATAGTCGCGCTTAATCGACTACCTTTTGGCATAACTGCAAAGTGCCACCATCACTGGCAGGATGAGAATAAGCACTTCTTGATAATGGACTGGATCGAAGGAACTCCACTATCTGAATACATAAATTCAAATACACAATCGTCCATCTTATTACAACAAAAAATCACAATTTCAGAGAAAATAGCCAGAAAAGTACACCAACTACATCGTTTTAGACTTTTACATAGAGACATAAAACCTGAAAATATTATTCTCCAATTTGCAGGAAGAAATGTAGCCGATGTGTATCTCATTGATTTTGGATCGTCCAATCAAAGTCGTGAAGCAGAGGAGGGTTCGTACCACTTTCGATCACCAGAGCAGAGTTATGCAAGAAATGTCAGACTTTCAGAGGCAAGTGATGTATTCTCACTATGCCAGGTACTTACGTATATTTTTACAGGTAGCCACTTAGAGCTAGAACCAAATTTTGATATGACCGATTGGGCATCAGAATTTAATAAACAGTTCTCATCACTGCCTAATCAACTAGAAGAACTACTTAGGAAAGGTTTGCTTTTTAAAGCCCACTCAAGAACACAGCAAGCTCAAACGATTGCCAATCAGCTTCGTCAAATATCCAGAATAATTAGATAGAGAGTTATGGATGACTAATATAATCAATAAATCCCTTCAGTTTTGGCCAGAACAGAAAGTAGAAAAATATAATTCTGAAATTCCACTTCTTTATAAAGAAGACAGAAATTATCTTGATCAAAACTGGCCTGATAATGGTCCAAATCAAGCTCTGGTTATTGGTCAGTTGAAAAGTGCAACTAAAGGTTGGGTCAGCTCATTTAAGTCAAAAGGTAGAGATGATGTAAAAATATCTCTACTAATTAGTAAGTATAAAATTATTGTAAACATTGGATGCAGCAATGGAAATTCACGATTGTGGCTAAGTAAAATCAGCTTTGCAACTAACCGAGATCGCCAAGAAATGCTTGAAAGAGGTTCTTTGGTGTCATTTGAGGGCGTAAGTGTAATTACGGGGCGAGATTTTGGCTCTGGACTAGAAAAACAGAGTAATAGATATAGTACCGGAAAATATGCCAATGAGCTACTTGAAATCATTAACTCCCCCTGGAATGCAGGAGGAGAAAAAACAACCCAGGAAAGTACAGTAGATGAATTAAGCGTTGAAATGGATGAAAGTGTTAACATGCTACGTAGTTTTATTAACGCTGAACATGAGATTGAACAAGTAAAGGCTCTCCAGTGCCCCCCTTTCTCAGCAAAACTCATAACGGCTCTAAGTAAAAGAACTACGTATCGACTGCACTATGAAATAACCATCGATGAAAGTGACTATAAAAGATTATGCGAAGAACAGCCTGGTTTATTGTTAGTATTGTCAGAACAAAGAGAACCAATTGATATACTTCTAGAAGTTGTAGATCTAAACCCGATTTCGAAAGAACCTGTTATTCATGTAAGTATTGAAAAACAAACTTCTGACATACAGATACCCTCTGAGGGAATGCTCGGAATTGCTGCATTACCAACCCTGAGTAAGGTACGAAATGCTGTTGTAGATTCACTTAAAGATCAATCCTCTAAAAACCCCTGGCTGCTTCCTCTTATTGCTGAAGAGTACGAACATAAACCACTAAAACCAGTCAATGTACCTATTCCGCCTAGTAAGTTCCCTCCAACTCCCTCACAAGTTAAAGCTATTAACAGTGGTGCTGGAAGTGATGACTATACTCTGGTCCTTGGGCCTCCAGGTACAGGTAAAACTACTGTTATTCTGCAATGGGTGAAGTATTTTGCACAGCAGGGACACCGCGTATTGGTCACATCCCAAAATAATAAAGCGGTTGATAATGTACTTGAACGACTAGCTGAAAAAGATGATTTTGAGTGCCTTAGGATAGGTAATGAAAACAAAATAAGCTCTTCTCTAGAAGCTATTACATTAGATAACAAGGCAACTGAGCTTCAAAATAAGATGTTTGCTGATGCAGATGCAAAACTAAGTATGCTGAATAAGCAAAAGCAACTAATTGAAAATATCATTAACCAGAAAGAACAAATATCCATTCTTCTGACACATAGAGATAATCTTGATTCAGAATATCAAAAACTGTTCTTTTCCATTAGTAAAATTGAGTCAGAGCTATCAACACTAACATCCAGGCAAGTTTTATTAGACGAAGAAATAAGCAAGTTACAAAAAAAACTATCTGATATTGAAGGGAAATCTTGGCCGATTTTAAAATTTTTATCAGACATATATTACAAGGCTAATCGAGAACAATTGAGAAAAAAGAAAGATGTAGCTTATAGATCGTTGTCTAAGGTTAGCTCAGAAATCTTATCCAAAAGATCTACTCTGACTGAGCATGAAGAACAAACAAAAAAACTACCTGATCAAATTGAAGATATAAACAGAAAAATAAATTTTTATTTTTCAGGAATTTATTTGCCAATACAAGAAATAGATGTTCCAGCCATAAACTTAAAGCCCATATCAATAAAGGACTTGAAAGATTTAGAAGATAGCCTTCAAAGGCTAATGGCCGTTATACAAAATCTGACACATTGGTTTGATAAATTAAAAAATGAACGTCAGCAGGCACTATATAAAATTCTTATCGAAAATGTTAATGTTGTAGGAGCAACTTGTATTGGTATTAACACTAAATCTCTATTCAGAGAGCTAGACTTTGATGTTGTAATTGTTGATGAATCCGGTCAGATTCAATTGCACAATTTAATCGTACCACTTTCAAGGGCAAGTAAGACTATTCTTGTCGGAGATCACAAGCAGCTACCCCCGGTTGTGAGTGATGAAGTCCTTGAAGAAATAGAATCCCAAGGTTTTGAAGACTACAAAGATCTCTATCGTTTGAGCTGGTTTGAACATCTCTGGGAAAATGCTCCTGAAGATCGTAAAATTATGCTGGACACTCAATTTCGATGTCCATCAATCATTAGTGATTTTGTCTCGGAAGCATTTTACGATGGACAGTACTATGCAGGAACCGGAATGGAGAAGAAAAAGCCTCTACTCTCCTTCTGCCCACAACCAATGATTTGGATAGACACCTACCGTCTGCCAAACAAAACTGAATTATCATTTGATCAAGACGGTAGGATTGTTGTAGAAGACAACGTTTGCGAAACAAAGCTTGTCGTCAATATTCTTGAAGAATCTATAAAAGAATTACCTGAGTTAGCTGAATGCAGAGAGATTGGAATTATTGTTCCCTATGCAAATCATGTTAAGGCTATCCAAAAAGCTATTCGACGAGAACAAAAGAAAGGTAATCTTCTTGAATTAACCATGCCGTTAAATGAATTAGTCGCCTCCGTGGATAGTTTCCAGGGACAGGAAAGAGATCTGATAATTTTTACATTTACTCGTTCCAATCCTCGTGGAAAAGTAGGTTTTTTATCTGACTGGCGAAGACTTAATGTTGCACAGACTCGTGCCAAGAAGCAGTTGATCATGATTGGTGATTCCGGAACCTTAACGAAAGGGTCAAAGCGTGAAGGTGCACATGATGTAGGATTTAAAAGAGCAATGTCTTTGTTGAAAAATAAAACAGCTGAGAAAAAGGCTCTTCTTGATGCTTCTTTTTTTAAAAGATAATTTCCATAAGGTAGCTAAAAAATAAAAAATAGTAAGAAATCTGAATAAATTGGAGAAGTTTAATGCCTAGCAAGAAGATAAAGAAAAAACCAAATAGATTCAGTCTTATGGATAGTTACTCTGAAGTTCTCAATAATGAGTTAGCTTCAGGGGAAACGATTTTTTACGCAAAAAACTGCATGCTGCCAATATTGAATATTAAGATGTTGGTTAAAGAACGTAGCCGAGAGGAGTTAAGTGACACTGATATTATGTTATTTAAACTCATCGAACAAGGTATTAGTTCAGTTGAATCCATTGTATTCTTAACAGGATTGGCGGAGAAATTGGTACTAAAACATTTAGCTGAAATGACTGGGAGGTCATTTATCGATTATACGCAAGATGGATTTAGGCTGACCAGCCTTGGCTTAGAGAGCTTACAGCATGGTGTACCAGTAAGAAAAGTGCAAAGGTCATTTCGGTACTGCGCCACATCTTCTCGCTTACTCCCTAGATTAGCTTATGAGCTTGTATACACAGATCTAAATGAATTGCGGAATGAGAGCACAAGCAAGTTTTTAAGAAATAGTCAGATTTTAGAAGAAAAACAAATAGTCAGTCTTTCAGGTATGGATCTGGAAAAAATCCAATCAAAGAGGGGGTTAAACATAACTGATGAAGCTATTTCATTTGAGGAAATAAAAAATTATTCATCAGGTTATCTTCAAACAAAGCTTTTTTTAGTAGGCGAGGATAAAGTAGAAAGAGCAATAGTCGCTTTCGGAAAAAACTGCCTTGAATACAAGGCTGAAGAGATTCTGCCAATGATTAGAAAGGTTGATTCAAGTCGAATGATGGAGATCTTAATCGATCAATTAGATAGAGATGGTGTCAACCATTCAGAGATAAAATTGGATAAATTTGGGCTTCCAATAATACGCATTAAGAACGCTAGCAATACTTGGCTACAAAAAAGAGTTGAGTCTGGTCATCAGGCTATTCTTATGTGCGGTACAGCGCATCACAAGGCAAATCCTGTGAGCGTATGGAATGGCTATACTGCCCGTTATGAACTTGTTAATGAAACTTTGATGCACGAAGCTTCCTTGTTACGAGATTTTCAGGATACCTGTGAGAGCTACCGAAAAATTCCGTACAAAGAAAGAGTGGATAAAAATATTCGCGGATATATTTCAAAAGTATATAGCCACGAACAACTTTTAGTGATAAAAAATCTCTGTGATAAATATAATATAAAGAGGCTTGCATCGTCGTTACCAGAGAACTCCAAGGAAGTAGTATGATGAATGCTTACAAATGGGTGGGGTGGGGATTCTTGCCACTTATGTTATCAAAAGATCAGATTAAGAAGATCTTATCAGCTCAGCCTTGGAAACATTGGACTTCCAATCTATCGCCAGAACAGATAAAAGATATAAGACGCTTTTATACTCGCCCAAGTGCAGAAAAGCTTCGTCCATTAGATGGTGGTAGGTATTTTTTAAAGATGGATTCATCAAGCTTAGGGCAACTACACTGTTCCACTGATCAATATCAAATTACTTTAGAAAGGCTTCAGTTATTGGTTATAAACGACGTATGCTTACTTTATTTTCACGTGAATTCATCTTTAAATTATGAAGGTAGTGCTATTTCATCGATTAACCGTTCCGCATTTAGTTGGCAGCCAAAAACTAAAAATAGCCATTGCACTAACTGGAAAAACAAGACGGGTGATTCTGGTACTCTTTACGAACATATTTGTAAAATCTTAACTATTTCTCTTGAAAATGATGATTACTATAGTAATGATGTTTTTGGGCATGAGCTTATCAACTGTAGCTGGATCAAATCGGAAGGTGAGCTTTCTTATGATAAATTATGTATAAGCCAATTAAGTGCAGGTATTGATTTATCTAACCCAAGGTACACCCTTTCAAATGAAGAGATAGGGAAGCTTAGGAATCGACAGTTTTCACATTGGAAGGATTGGTGTTGTCAATTCAATTTAAATCGTTTTGTATTTCTAGATCAAACACCAGGCGTTTCATCTTTGCAGTATAATCTTTTTGAGTATCATTACTATCTTGATTTGTTCGCTATGGTTATATTTCAAAGAATCTCGCTTAACCACTATAAAGATGAGCTGATTCTAGGAAGTAAAAAAAGCAAAACTGCTTTATTTAAAAAGATATCAAGGTTTCGTAGTCAGTATAGAATTTCACATATCTCAACATATCCTTTTGCACAAAAGCTTTATCAATATCTTTGTGATGAAGCAGAATTAGATAAAATAGAGGAAAAGTCATTATCTGAAATAGAGTACAGTTATGCTCTGTGGCGACAAGAGAAGCAGGAAACCAATGATTCTGTATTAATGTTTATATCTCTTATTGCTGCTCTTCTTCTTCCTGCAAGTTCACTTGCAACGATTTTTGCTCTAAACAACGATCAGATGGGTTCCTTATTTTGGTTTTCTACAGCCTTAGTTACAATAATTACTTTTCTTGCTGTTGCTGTCCCACCAATAAGAAAATACATTAAAGATTATTACTCCAAATACTAGTGCAGCTAAGCATTGATATCCATACAGCCCTCTCGTTCATCCTGAGCACCCAAACTCTGTTCAGGATGAACGAGGTTTGGGTGCCATGATAGAGTGATACGGCAAGCACCCGGAGTGGACTAAACAAACGACACTTCCTCTTCATGAAAAACACGAAAATGGATCAGGAAACAGTGTTCAAACTGATCCCCGGCCTTTCTCGATAAGCTGGGAAGAGGGCTCAATAGGTATCAAATTCTACCCTTTCGTTCCGGGGCTCCGCCCCTCCACCCGCCGCCGTCGGCGGCGCGGCTGAATCAGGCGTTATGTGGCTCCTCTAGGCAGCATAGTCAATTTTAGTTTGTGGGAAAGCCTGTGAAATCTGATAGACTTCAACTTTTATAATGTGTTTATGGAGTTTGTTTTGGCTAAGAAATCTGTAGGTCAGAAACGCAGGGAAAAAGAGCTAAAACGGAAACGGAAGCAAAAAGCACCAAAAAATTCAGTGCAGTATGAGTTGCATGATAACGATTCTGGAAAACAGAAGCTTTCCTCACTTCTACTGGATTATGCTTCCCCTCTCTTGGACATGATTGGGGATTCGAAAGAAGATATCGAGGCTGTCATTGCTATAGCATCGGTGTGCTGGAACATTGGGAATTACCCTGAAGTGATGAGTCGTGAATTTGAAGATGGCTTTATCAGCAATATGTTATATGATTTAGCGCTACCTGAAGATCTTGAAGAAGGTCTACCTCTATTTTTGTCACTAATGATAAATGGTAGACGTACAATTTTTAGTGAAGATCCACGATATGTAATGGATTATGAGCTTTTATGGGTTGGTGGTGAGTATCGTCTAAGAGTGTTTAGTTCTTTAGTTCCACCTGAGATGTTTGAAGATGTGACTAAACAATCCTTTGAGGAAGTAAAAGCCGAATTAATAGAGAAACAAGAAATTAAGATTTAACAACCGCCATATAACAAGTGCAGTTAAAGACACGGCTCACTGCGTTCGCCACCCTTGCTGCAAGCCTAACATCGATATTAAGGTGTGAATGTGTATAAAATACATGAATGTGACTTTTTACCCAAAGATGGAGTAAGTATTGTATTTTCAGATTCAATCATTAACAGCGATGAAGCTGTATGGAACTTGATTATTGAACGGGAAGCTATAGATGAAGACTTGGAAGATAATCACAACCTCGAAAATGTTGGTGACACTATCTGGCAAACAGTTTTAGAAATTTATAATTGTCCATTTTGCAGTCAAACCCTTTCCAGCGATAGGGTTAAAAATGCCGCTGGCAATTTCGCTCATATAAACTTAAGCAGCTGGAACAGTAAACGTTTGTAAGTTTAAAGGAAGATTAATTTTCTCATGAGTCAAGAGCCGATAGAATTCACAGAGCTTCAGGGGCAATACCTGTCTTTTATCTACAACTTTACAAAAATTAATGGTATCCCACCTGCTGAGTCTGATTTACAGAAATATTTTAAGGTCACAGCACCTACAGTCCATCAGATGGTTATAAAACTGCATAAGCTGGGCTTGATTAGCCAAAAGCCACACCAACCAAGAACCATGAAAGTAGAAATTCCAATATATTATTTGCCATATCTGGAATAGTCATAAAGTTACACCGCTACATAACAAGTGCGTCGTGTTGGCAGCAAGCTGCTTGCAGCAGCGCCCCACACGCAGGCGTTAAGTGTTAATAAAGAATGAAGAATAAAAATGAAAATATGCAGTGTTCTTGGAATGGAAAAGCCAATAATTCAAGCCCCTATGGCAGGAGTGCAGAACTGGGAATTAGCTGTAGCTGTATCAAATTCTGGAGGGCTTGGCTCAATTCCTTGTGGAATGCTGACTAAAGATCAGGTCTTATCTGAAATCAAAAATTTCAAAAAACACTCAGGCAAGAATTACAACTTAAATTTCTTCTGCCATCAAATGCCTGTTGTCGATCACAAAGCACTTAAACTTTGGGAAGAACAGTTTGCTTCCTATTATGAATTATTTTCAGTCTCCCCCCCTGAAGATATTTCTGGTTTGAGAGTTCCTTTCGATTCAAACCTTGCAGATGCATTAGAGCCTTATAAACCACCAATCATTAGCTTTCATTTTGGTCTTCCATCCCAAGAATTGGTTAAGAGATTAAAGTCTTGGGGAACAGTTATCATTTCCTCTGCAACAACCAGAGAAGAAGGTGTGTGGTTGCAAGAAAATGGAGCAGATGTAGTTATTGCGCAAGGTTGTGAAGCAGGAGGTCATAGAGGAATGTTTATGACCTCTAACCCATCAACCCAAATTGCAACTTCAGAACTTGTAGAATGCTTGCAAAGTGAACTGTCAATTCCTCTTGTTGCGGCAGGCGGGATCGCAACAAATACTGATGTTAAAGAAATGATAAGTTTAGGCGCATCAGGCGTTCAGGTTGGTACTTCATATTTGCTTTGTTATGAAGCAAAAACAACTGAGCTACATAGAAAAGCGATACAGTCAAAAGGTATGACAACCGCATTAACAAATATATTTTCAGGTCGGTTGGCAAGAGGCATTACCAATAAAATAATGAAAGATCTTGGTTTTATTACGGATAAGGCACCGAAGTTCCCTTATGCTTCAGTTGCACTTGCTCCTCTGAGATCAAAAGCAGAAACTCTGGGTTGTTCTGATTTTACTCCTCTATGGGCGGGTGAAAATAGAAGTGGCTGCAAAGAAATTTCTGCATCAAAATTAACTGAAGAGTTATGGGGTAACGGCATTTAACAAGTTCAGTCAAAGGGACGGCTCGCTGCGTTTGCCACCCTTGCTGCAACCGTCAGGTGCTTCTTTAATATCTCTAGCTTTTTTGTGTTGGCAAAGTTATTGATACTGGTAAACTATGCACACAGTATATAACCTTGGTATTTTGTAATGGACGAATATGAGAAATATGAAGCTGAGTGTGAAAAGGTAAGAGCTGAAAATAAAAAGCTTCTTGACGAGTTTGAAGGCTGGCTAAAAAGCTCGCGGCTATCAGACAAAACTATTCGCACACACTTGCAAAATATTGATTTTTATATAAACCACTATCTCTTATATGAAGATGTTATAAAACCAGAAAATGGTGCCCATGGAGTGGACATGTTTTTAGGGTATTGGTTTATTAGGAAAGCTATGTGGGCTAGTCCTTCGACAATCAAAAGTAATGCAGCATCCCTAAAAAAGTTTTATTCATTCCTTCTCGAAAAAAATTTAATAGATAGAGATGATCTTGAAGATTTAAAAGAAAGCATCAAGGAAGGAATTCCAGAATGGATAGAGAAAGCTGAGATTTACTAGGAGCCTGACCGAGAATAGCGCCCGTAGCGAGGACGGCAGAAAATTGAGGATAAAAATTCGTTTTTGTGAGGAGAATAGCTAGCTATTTGACGAACAAAAGCGGGTTTTTAGACCAATTTGCTGTCGCCGCAGTAGGGCAGCTATTCTCGGTCAGGCTCCTAGCTGAATCGTATTCTCCATACTCAGCACATGCCTAACAAATGCAGCCAGCTCGTTCCGGGGCTTCGTCTCTTCACCCGACGCCGCCATCGGCGGCGCGTCTGAAGCAGGCGTTATGCCTCTCCAATCAATCAACACCAGAGAAAGACGTCATGTTAAAAATATCTCGTAATGATCTCTGTCTTTGTGGTAGCGGAAAAAAATACAAAAAATGTTGCTTTCTTAATCCTGAAAAAGATTATGAGATTAAAAGAGCCTTTAATTTTTCCAGCACTTTAGAAGGGGCCAAGAAAGTTTTCAATGAACCAATAAAGAAATATACAATTAAAGTTCAGTTAACTGAGCACTGGCTACATGATGTAAGTAACGAGATTTCTCGAACCTTCGTAGTTTCAGGAAAAGAAACATTATATGATCTTCACTTGAAAATTCAGGATGCTTTTTGTTGGGATAATGATCATATGTTTTCATTTTATCTGTCCAATGAACTGTACGATTCAGAAACGGAGTATTCAGCTGCTCCTGATGGTGAACATTATGTCTCAAGACTTGGAAAACCTACTAAGTCAGCATCTACCGCTGAAATTCGTGACTTAGGTTTTGAGGAAGGTAGGCAGATTCTTTATCTCTTTGATTATGGAGATTTATTAGTCCACCAAGTAACAATCATTGGTGTTGAAGTTTGTGAGTCATCATCCCGAATTCCATTCAAGCTAGTTGAAAAAATTGGCGAAGACTTAGATCAATATGGCTTATCCGATGACGTTTAGAAGGTGTTATGTGCTAAGAGTGAACAATGAATATCGAATTACCCAAAGAAAAATTTTCTAGTGATACGCAACTAACAAGAGCATTTGTTGAACTTGGTTGTAATAGTTTTCACAAAGCTTGTGTATATGTCCACAAAATCCCTTATGGGCGTACCAGCAAAAGTGACGATTGGAATCTTGTTCTTGTGGAGAATAGAGGAACTTGCAGCACAAAGCATGCTCTTTTGAAGTCACTTGCTGATGAATTAAATCTTAATGTTCAACTCACAGTTGGCATATATCCAATGAATGAGTCAAATACACCTGGAGTTGGTACTGTTTTAGACAATACAGATTTTGAGTACATCCCTGAGGCTCATTGCTATCTTACGTATCGAGGTGAAAGGTTTGATTTTACTCGCTCTGATTGTGAGGCCGAAGAGCCAATAAACGTTTTTTTTCAGGAAACCGAAATACTCCCCAAAGAAATTGGTCAAAGAAAAAAGGAAATTCATAAAACATTTATCAAAGAACATCTTTCAGAAAGTAGCTTTGATGAGGTTTGGTTGACAAGAGAGCAGTGCATATTTGCACTAAGCACATAACGAATAAGGATAGGTGTGCATAGCCGCAATCTTATCCGGTTGTTGAACAAGCCTGGGGTCGCCTACGGTTCCCCACATGTACGCGTTATACGTAAAACCAACATTGGAGTAAAAATTGAAAATTAGAAATGCCATAGTAAGTGACGCAGAAGAACTTTTATCAATGTTTAAAAAGTTGGCTCTTCAGGGATATCTGTGGGTAAAACCAGCCAGCCTGTGAGGATAAAGCTACAGAGTAACCTCTAAGTTGGAAACAAATAGTCGGCACATGAAGGATTGGAAACCGCTGACTCTGCAAACCAGTTTGCAACGCTATCAGCGCCCTGAGGTTAGCAAACCAGTTCTTAAGAGGTATCCGCGGGTAAGAATGATCAAACTTAAAGGTAGAAGCACCAGCGGCTGATTTCTGGTAGTTTTTTGTTAGCAGACAAAAAAACAGAAGAGACCGCTGATGCTAATAAAAACTATCCTAAATAAAGTGCATAAACTCAAGTCATTTGTTTATCAGGATGTCCAATTCGGCAATTATCAGGGTGAAGATGTGTTCAATGTCACCGTGGTTCCAAGGAAGAACAGTCGGGCTCTCTGCTCTGGCTGCCAAAAACCAGCACCAGGCTATGATCACCTTACTGAACGCCGTTTCGAGTTTGTTCCCCTCTGGGGAATCAGAGTTTTCTTGCTCTATAGAATGCGCCGAGTGGAATGTAAGACATGCGGCGTAAAGGTTGAGCAAGTTCCATGGGCTGAAGGTAAAAAGGAACTGACCAAAGTCTACATGCAATTCCTGGCAAACTGGGCCAGAAAACTTTCCTGGAAGGAGGTTGCCAGTACTTTCAATACTTCGTGGGAAAAAGTATTTCATGCTGTGGAGTACATGGTTGAGTGGGGCAAAGCAAATCGCTCACTCGACCATATCAAGGCTATTGGGGTTGATGAAGTGTCTTACCAGGTTGGGCACAAATACCTGACAGTGGTTTACCAGATTGATCGTGGTTGTACCCGGCTGTTGTGGGTTGGTAAGGACCGTACAGAAGCGACGATTCGTAGCTTTTTCTCTTTCTTTGGCCCCGAACGTAGTGAGCGATTGGAGTATGTCTGCTCTGACATGTGGAAGCCCTACGTAAAAGCAATCACTGAGTTTGCCAGTCAGGCGCTGCATATTCTGGATCGATTTCATATTGTCTCCATGCTGAACAAAGCTATCGATGAGGTCAGGGCATCAGAACAAAAACAGCTTCAGGCTGATGGTTATGAGCCTGTTTTGAAGAAGACTCGTTGGTGTCTCCTCAAACGGAAGGAGAACCTGACCGAGAAAGAGGAGATCAAGTTAAATACGGTACTCCAGTATAACCTCAAAAGTGTCAGGGCTTATCTGCTCAAGGAAGAGTTTCAAGTGTTCTGGGACTACATATCACCACACTGGGCAGGGAAGTATCTGGATCGGTGGTGCACAAGAGTCATGAGGTCAAAGATAGAACCCATGAAGAAAGTAGCCAAAACTGTTCGACGACACAGGCCGTTGATTCTGAATTGGTTCAAGGCAAAAAAGGCATTTTCCAGCGGAATTGTTGAAGGTCTGAACACCAAGGTAAAACTCACTACGAGAAAATCGTACGGTTTTAGGACCTACAAATGTGCAGAAATTGCTTTATATCATGCACTGGGCCATCTGCCTGAACCAGAAATGACCCACAGATTTTACTGACGAGGCAAAAAGTTAGATTCTGAAACACAATTCATGCTTTATGAGCCCGATGAAAGAAAAACAACCATTGAACAGCAGCGTAATATAATTTCTGGTTTTTCTGATTCAGAATCCAAAACTATGCTTGTTGCTATTGATTCTGGAAGTGATGAAATAGCAGGATTTACTGTTGGTATTGGCAATGAGCTTTCAAGAAACAAGCATACTGTTTATTGTGTGATCGGAGTTTTACAAAAATTTACTGGAAAAGGTTTTGGTAAAACGCTCCTTAAAAGCCTTGAGTTATGGGCAAAAGAAAATGGGATTCATAGAATTGAGCTAACGGTTATGGAGCACAACACAAGGGCTATTTCGCTATATAAGTCATTTGGCTTTGAAGTCGAAGGTGTTAAACGAAAGTCACTAAAAGTAAATGGTGACTACGTTAACGAACTTTATATGTCCAAACTGATTTACGCATAGAATCGTATGTAACAAATGGTTTTAAAGGATGCGGCCTACGGTTGCCGATCGCCGGTCGCTCGCAAGCTCGCGCCGTTTATCGCGGCATTATGCTCAAGCCACGCTAATGAGCTATATATGTTTCTTTTCTAACTAAAGTGTCAGCTTTATGAAAAACATATATAGGTTGCTTTTATCATTATTTATTTTTTCTTTATCGCCGAAACTGTTTGCAGTTGATTTAATGCCTGAAATTGAAGTGGTTAAACGCTTATTTTCAGATTTAAATACTACTTATCCTTATCTTTTAAGAGGTGATCAGCAAAATATCTATTCGGAAGTTGAAAAAAAATTATCTCAAGAGATAACTACTCAACGTATGCTTTTAGAAATTAAAAGTAAAATCTACGGAGTCCTGGAGTCAAATGAAGAGAAATATCCTGATTGGCATCCCATATATCATGCGGTACACATAAATAGTGTCCGAAGTTCGAAATATGCAAGACAAAGAATTTCGAAATTACTGAGCGAATTACAATCAGCAGCAGAAGTAGAAGTCTATGACCGGTTATTAGTTCCTGCTTCAGGAAAATTTTATGAATTCCCTGATCTGTTAGCTCAATTTAACGCTTCTTTAATAGTTGCTGAAGATGTAGATGACAAAGCCATTGAATTTACAAGGGGAATGTTTGGAGACAACCCAAAGCTGGTTTTAAGACATTTGGATTTATCAAAAAGACAATCTGACAAAACATATTATGATGCTGTTCTATTTATTCACCCTCATGTGACAGATTATGATGAATTAGCAATTAGTGCATTATATAGAGCATATGATAGCGAATTCCATATTCCGTATATGATGGTAAAAAATCAAAATAAACAAAAATTTATTTCAAAACTATGGATTAAAATTATCTTAAACTCTCTTGCTCGACTAAAGGTTGGGGGATATGCATTTTTTATTTTTTACGAGCACAGGGAGCTTGATATAGTCTTAGAGTGGTTAAACTCTTTTAGTAAATTCAAAGTAGTGCATTCTCTTTGTAACGACAATATGATTGATTTTGCATTTTCCAAAGATTACTTAGAAGCAATAGGAACGGAGCAGGAAAATACAGCGAAATATGTTGTAATGGGTGCGTATAGAGCTGGTTTGTTAGTCCAAAAAACAAAGTGAGCATACCAAAAATTTACAGCGGGCTGCGCCTGTAGCGCAGCCACTGAAATTGGCTTATGTGTTGAACATCCTATTAACGGGTCGCTGCGGAACTCGGGCTGCAGTGGTGCCCCACATGCAGGTGTTATGGGTCAGAGTAACTATGAAACATTTTCTTATCATTCTGTTTTTTTGGATTGCGTTTCCTCTGCAAGCTTTGGAGATAACGGTGAATCCAGGAAAATACTCAAAATATTATCACTTTCAGTATGAGCTTCGTCCTGGTCATTATGAAATCAATAAAAAATATGGTTTTAATGCGGGTGGTCAATTTGAAGTCTTTGTACCAAAAGAGTACTTCCCAATTTCTGCACCTAACTGCAATAAAAATATTATTATTCGCATGCCTTATTCCAAAAAAGAAACTACAAAAAAGGCTCTCTACGATAAACTTTTGCAAAACAAGTCAGTCACAGTAACTCTTGAAGCTAATCCCTATGTTACTGTTATTCAGGAGAAACCAGTTAAACTGCAGTTGCAATATTGTAATGTCTTTTTCCGCCAGCGTGCTGGGGATTATTACGACCAACTTTAGGACACTGATATCAGCTCCATCACCACTCGATGTTTTAAATAAAATACTAAACAGTAAAAACGCCTCGATACTTTTATTCTTTTTCTTTCTAATACGTCTATGTTCTTATACCTGCGAGATCATGATAGGGGCTCAGCTCAGCGTGAGTGCTCGCGATTTGATTTAACCACTTTATTATTAGTGACCCACGTTAAGCCTGAAAAGTTGACAAACAGCCTTTTCTGACTTAGATTGCGTTGTGGCAAAAGACACTCCTTTTTCCAATATGGTTTTTAATACTCAAGCTTAGCTAGTGCTAAAAATTTAAATGGCCAGTAAAAAGTTGACCTGAATATGGAAAAATCAACACCTAGGCTGGTTACTTATACTCTTTCAATCTTTGCGGCCATTACAGGTCTTTTATTTGGCTATGATACCGGTGTGATCTCGGGAGCCCTCCTTTTTGTAAAAAAAGATTTTATTCTTACCATTTATGAAGAACAGCTTGTTGTTTCAGTCATGCTTCTTACGGCAGGCATTGCGACTTTATTTTCGGGGTATTTTACTGACAAGTTAGGTAGAAAGATAACGATTTTAATAGGAAGTATTTTATTCATTGCCGGGGCTTTATTCCTGGCTTTTGCAATGAGCTTCCATGATTTAATTATTGGGCGAGTGATTACAGGGCTTGCTATTGGAATTTCAATGACAGCAGCTCCTATGTACATTGCTGAAATCGCTCCTGCAAAAATTCGCGGTGGGCTTGTCACAACCAATCAACTGTTTGTAACCATTGGGATTTTGCTGGCATTTATTATGAACTATGCCTTTTCCGGTATAGAGGATGGGTGGAGGTGGATGTTTGGTTTTGGTATGGTCCCAGCAGTTATTCAGTTCATTGCTCTTGCTTGTTTTCCTAAAACCCCCCGCTTTTTAGCCTCAAAAGGGAAATTCAAACAAGCACTTAGTGTTTTAAAATCAATTCGGGAAGCTGATCAAGCAGAAAAAGAACTTGAGAAAATCAAAGGCAGTCTAAAAAAAGAAAAAACAAAATTTAAAGAGCTTCTTCACTCGGATATATGGCCTGCATTCACTGTTTCAATTGCTCTGCACTCATTTCAACAACTTACAGGAATAAATGCGGTTATTTATTATGCACCGCAGATTTTTTTAAGTACTGGGTTTACCTCCACACACGCTGCAATCTTAGCAACAATTGGGGTTGGAGTTGTCAATGTGCTGATGACAATCATCGCCCTTCCTCTGTTGGATAGGTGGGGAAGAAGGCCCCTGTTTTTCACAGGCTTATTCGGAATGATCGTTACCCTTGTTGCAATTGGTCTCAGTTTTTTATTCGGAATTCAAAGTAAGTTTATCGCCATTATCTCTATCGTTTCAATTATGGCTTTTGTTGGAAGTTTTGCTATTAGCCTAGGGCCAATGTCATGGCTCATGCCGAATGAAATGCTGCCTATAAAAGTAAAAGGGCGTGCTGTGAGTATTGCAATTTTTACAAACTGGTTTTGTAATTTTATTGTTTCTGGAACATTTTTAACCCTGGTGCACTTTATTGGAATAGGCTCAACATTTAGCCTTTATGCTGCCATCGCTCTTTTTGCATGGGTTTTCTTTTATGTCTGTTTACCCGAAACAAAAAACAAGCTTTTAGAAGACATTAAGGTGAACTTTTTTATAAGTAGGAAAAATTAGCTTTGTGCCACAAACTACAACATAATGAATACTTCCAGATCGTTACGGGGTTTTTCTCCACCCACCGACGCTGCGGCTGAACCAAAAGTTAAACGTCATATGTGTATAGAGCGTTGATGTTTACACATTATCGATAGGGCTCAGAATATAACAATGTTTCCAATTCGTTTCAGGAATTCTGCTCTCCACTTCCCATGTACAAGCATTATACTCTAGCCCATTTGTTTATGATTGAGAGACTTTAAAGAAAATGAATTCATTGCAAATAGCAGAGTATTACTTCCAACTCTCCAACGACAGTAACTTTGATGAAATCACCAAGCTGTTTTGTCAAAGCTCTACGTACCGATCAGGAAAGGGAGAGCTTTTCCTGGGAGTGAGTGACATCATGTCGATGCAGCGACGTTATCATGGACTGTTTGCAAAGCTTGAGTGGCAAGTAAACAGCGTTACGGAGACCAAGCCCGGAATCGTTCATTTCAATTTTAACTTTGTGGGTGAAACTCATACTGGAGAAAGAGTAGAGTACTCTGGTTTGGAAGATGTGGTCGTATACGGTGGTAAAATTCAGCATATCCAGGTGCAACGCCTGTGAAGTCAGAGTATGCGACACTGACGGCATGGATTAACCGACTGCTTTAAATTTACACAGGGAATAAAAATTCGAACTGGTACCGGTGGGCGGACTCGAACCGCCACGCCCGCAAAGGCGGGGGATTTTGAATCCCCTATGTCTACCAATTCCATCACACCGGCACTGTTTTCAGGGCTGAGCTGCCCCGAGAAGATGTGGCCTAGTATACATAAGCCCGAAGGGTTTTCAACAGCCGCTTTGCCCTGAGCCTCACTATTCATTGTGAGTGAAACCAGCGTACATGGAATCGCGCCTGACAGAGCCAGAGTTTTGCAGTATATTCACCGGTTTTTTACCACACACCTAATTATGCGCGTCAGTGATTTTGATTTTGAGTTGCCCGATGAGCAGATTGCCCGGTTTCCTGCCAGGGAGCGAACTGGTAGTCGTCTGTTGCAGCTTGATGGTCCGACAGAAACCATTACCCATGGACAGTTTACCGATGTAGAAAGCCTGCTCGAGCCCGGCGATCTGTTGGTTATGAATAACACCCGGGTGATTCCTGCAAGATTGTTTGGCCGAAAGGAAACCGGTGGCAAACTGGAAGTGCTGATAGAACGTGTTTTGGAAGAACGAAAAGTGTTAGCACACGTGCGTTCCAGCAAAGCGCCAAAACCCGGCAGTCGAATTTTTCTGGCGGATGACTGCATTGAAGCAGAAGTGGCGGGTCGACAGGGAGCTTTGTTCCTTATTGATTTTGATAAGCCTGTGCTTCCTCAGTTACAAGAACATGGTCATATGCCGCTTCCCCCTTATATTGATCGTGAAGATGGCAGTGCTGATCGCCTTAGATACCAGACAGTGTTTGCACAAAAAGACGGTGCTGTGGCAGCGCCAACGGCAGGACTGCATTTTGACGAAACTCTGTTGCAGCGTCTGAAAGATAAGGGTGTTGAGCAGGCGTTTGTTACCCTGCACGTAGGTTCTGGTACCTTCCAGCCAGTGCGGGTTGAAAATATCGCTGACCATGAAATGCATTCTGAGTACATCGAAGTACCGGAAGAGGTCTGTGAGGCGGTCAAAGCAGCCCGTGCCAGGGGTAATAAAGTGGTGGCTGTGGGGACTACATCGGTTCGTTCCCTGGAGTCGGCTTCCAGAGATGGCGACATCAAACCCTTCTTTGGCGATACCGATATTTTTATTTTTCCGGGTTATGAATTCCGCTCGGTGGATGCCATGATCACCAATTTTCACCTTCCCCAGTCAACATTGCTGATGCTGGTCAGTGCGTTTTTGGGTAGAGACGCGATACTTCGAGCCTATAACGAGGCAGTAAAAGAAGGGTATCGATTCTTCAGTTATGGTGATGCCATGTGGCTGACCCGGAAAGGCTGAACAAGAAAGTCGGGCGCAGGGCTTGAAAAAAAGCGATCCGCTCCCACCTTAAAGCTAATTTAATTTTTGAAATAACTCAGATGAATGCGTTGTAGCTTCATCTGATTGAGAGGCTCATGAGTAGAGAAGAGTGCTTCATGCAGTTCGAAGAGCTGGCCACTGATGGTGAGGCTCGACGTGGACGGCTGACCTTTCCCCGTGGCACGGTTGAAACGCCCTGTTTTATGCCCGTTGGTACCTATGGCACCGTTAAAGGCATGATGCCCAGGGATATTGCCGATACAGGAGCGGAGATTATTCTCGGAAATACTTTCCACCTGATGCTGCGGCCCGGCACTGAGATTATCCGGGAGCATGGGGATTTGCACGATTTTAACCAATGGCAGGGGCCGATTCTGACCGACTCGGGCGGTTTTCAGGTGTTCAGTCTGGGTAAATTACGCAAGATCACGGAAGAAGGTGTTTCCTTTAAGTCACCTGTGGATGGCTCGCCCGTGTTCCTGAGTCCGGAAGTGTCCATGCAGGTTCAGCGAGAGCTGGGTTCAGATATTGTCATGATTTTTGACGAATGCACCGATGGCGAAGCCACAGAAAAGGACGCAGAAGCGTCGATGGAGTTATCCCTTCGCTGGGCAAAGCGTTCCAAAGACGCTCATGGCGACAGTCCTTCCGCCCTGTTTGGCATTATTCAGGGCGGCATGTTTGAGCATTTGCGTGACCGCTCCCTGGAAGGGCTGGCCGAGATCGGCTTTGATGGTTATGCCATTGGCGGTCTTTCTGTGGGTGAAACCAAAGAAGACATGATGCGCATTCTGTCACATATCACCCATAAAGTGCCTGAAGGCTATCCCCGTTACCTGATGGGTGTGGGCAAACCGGAAGACATTGTTGAAGCCGTGCGTCGTGGCGTGGATATGTTTGACTGTGTGATGCCGACTCGTAATGCCCGTAACGGCCATCTTTTTGTGGACGAAGGGGTCATTAAAATTCGCAATGCCGTACATAAGCGGGACACCCGGCCGTTGGAAGAGGATTGTGACTGCTATACTTGCCAAAATTTCAGTCGCTCTTATCTGCATCATCTGGACAAGTGCGGCGAGATTCTGGGTTGTATGCTCAACACAATTCACAATCTTCGCTATTACCAGAGAGTCATGGCGGGTTTGCGAGACGCCATTGAACAAGGTAAATTGGACGACTTTGTCGAAGCGTTCTACCAAAAGCGTGGTCAACCGGTGCCGGTGCTGTAACGATCTGGTGTGATCCTGTTTTTGTGACGGAATTTTATTGTTTTTTTATTGTCTCTAAGGAGTATCTGAATGATTCCATTCATCAGTCCGGCATTTGCTGAAGCGGCTGGCGCGGCCCCTGCGGGTCCGAGCATGTATGGTCAGCTGATCATGCTGGGCGGTTTTGTCCTGATTTTCTGGTTGCTGATCTGGCGTCCGCAGTCCAAGCGCGCTAAAGAGCATAAAAATCTGCTCAGCAATCTGGCCAAGGGTGATGAGGTTGTGACCACCGGTGGTATCGTTGGCAAGGTTGTGAACACCACCGATGATTTTATCACTCTGAAGGTTGCTGAGAACATTGAACTGAATTTCCAAAAATCTTCAGTGGCTGCTTCACTGCCCAAGGGTACGCTGAAAGCCATTAAATAGCAGCTATGGGCTGGTCAACAGCCTAAGCTAAGGAAACGATTTTTCTGCATCGTTGATGATGAAAAATTTTTTCATGATAAAAAGCGCGACCGGAAATCGAAGATGGTTTCCGGTTATCTCTGGAGAAACGGATTTTGCCTGAGCATCAGGGCGAGTTTTCGTTCCTTGAGCAGGCTCCTGATCCAGGCATTTAATATTTAGAACAGGAACCGGTGGGCCATGCTCAATCGATACCCCCTGTGGAAGTACCTGCTGATTGCAACCATCGTTGCCCTTGGTTTTGTGTACGCTCTGCCCAACTTGTACCCCGATGATCCCGCCATTCAGATATCGGGCGACAGCTCATCAGAAACCATCAGTACTGATGTGCAGAATAAGGCGCAAGAAGCGCTGGCTGAGGCCAATATCGAGGTCAAGGCCGCTGATATAGAAAATAATGTCCTGTTGATCCGGCTGAAGCATGCCGATCAACAGCAATTGGCTAAATCAGTGGTCAAGGAAGCTTTGGGCGATGACTATATCGTGGCACTCAACCTGGCGCCGACGACGCCGGAGTGGCTGACCTCCATCGGTGCCTATCCCATGAAGCTGGGTCTGGATCTGTCGGGTGGTGTGCACTTCCAGCTGGAGGTGGATACGGAGCGGGCCGTCAAGACCAAGCTGGATATTTCAAATACCGAAATTCGCACCTTGCTTCGTAAGGAAAGGCTGCGTTATCGCACCATGCCTGATCGTGCTGACGGTGCCCGTCAACTGGCATTCCTGGACAAAGCGACCCGGGACAAGGCTGAGCGCCTGATCAAACGGGAGTTCCCTGATCTGCTGGTAGAGGCAGAGGACCTGGGCGAGCGTTACGCTGTTTCCTACCGCTACTCCGAACAATACATTCGTGAACTGGAAGATTATGCGGTCAAACAAAACCTGACCACAGTTCGTAACCGTGTTAACGAGCTGGGTGTATCTGAGCCTCTGGTTCAGCGTCAGGGGCGAAACAGTATTGTTGTTGAGCTTCCGGGTGTTCAGGATACCGCAGAAGCCAAGCGTATCCTGGGTAAAACCGCTAACCTTGAGTTCCGGCTTGAGGCGCTGCCCAATGCTTCTCGCAGTACGACAGAGGCTTTCGATTACCGGGGTCGTACCGTTGACCTGGAACGCGACATCATTATCACTGGTGAGCGTGTTTCCAGTGCTCAGTCTAACTTTGATACCGAAAGTGGCCAGCCTCAGGTAAACATCAGCCTGGACAGTACCGGCGGCAAAAAGATGAACAACGCCACCCGTAATAACATCGGGCGCAGCATGGCGGTTATCTTTATCGAGCAGAAGCCGGTCACCCGCACTGAAACCCGAGAAGTTGATGGCAAAATGGTCAAGGTTAAGGTGCCTGGTTTCCGTGAAGAAAGGCGGGTCATCAGTCTTGCCACTGTTCAGTCAGCACTGGGTAACCAGTTCCGTATTACTGGCCTTGATTCTTCCGCTGAAGCGTCGGAACTGGCTCTGTTGCTCAGGGCGGGTTCCCTGGCAGCACCTATGTACTTTGTTGAAGAACGCACAGTCGGCCCAAGTCTGGGTGCAGAGAACATCAAAATGGGGCTGGACTCCACGCTGATGGGCCTGGGTATGGTCATTATGTTTATGGTGGTGGTTTACCGGGTGTTTGGTTTGCTGGCAAACATTGCCCTGGCCATCAACCTGATGCTGCTGATTGCTGTGATGAGTATCTTCGGCGCCACCCTGACTATGCCGGGTATCGCAGGTATCGTGCTGACGCTGGGTATGGCGGTGGATGCCAATGTGCTGGTGTTCTCACGTATCCGGGAGGAAATCAAGTTAGGGCGTCCGGTACAGCGTGCGATTCACGATGGTTATGACCGTGCTTTCGTATCAATCTTTGATGGTAACATTACCACGCTGCTGGTGGGGTTGATCCTCTTTGCTGTGGGAACCGGTCCCATCAAGGGCTTCGCTGTGACTCTGTCTATCGGTATCGTCACATCCATGTTCACCGCGATTATGGTGACCCGCTCACTGGTGAATCTGGTGTACGGCGGTCGTCGTGATCTGAAAAAATTGAGCATCTGAGGTGGTCATTATGGCAGATCAAAAAATCATTAATTTTATGAAGTTGCGTACCTACGCAACCGTTCTTTCCGTTGTGATGATCGTAGGTTCCCTGGCCTCACTGGGCATCAAGGGAATTAACTGGGGTCTGGACTTTACCGGCGGTACCCTGATCGAACTGGTGTATGATAAACCAGCTAACACAGAAGAGATTCGCAGTCAGCTGGGTGATGCTGGTCACAGTGACGCTGTCGTCCAGGAATTCGGTTCTGTGCGTGATATTCTGGTTCGTATCCCCGGTGACGATCCGGCTCTGGGGCATAGTATTGCCAGATTGCTGGATCAGAATCACGTGGGTAGCGTTGTCGTCAAGCGGGTTGAGTTTGTTGGCCCTCAGGTAGGTGAGCGACTGAGAGAGCAGGGCGGTTTGGGTATGCTGATGGCCCTGGGGCTGGTCATGCTTTATATCGCTTTCCGGTTCCAGTTCAAGTTCTCTGTGGGTGCCGTTCTGGCATTGACCCATGACAGCATTATCGTCCTGGGGTTGTTCTCCTTGCTGCAGTTGCCGTTCGACCTCACTGTTCTGGCGGCGATACTGGCGGTTATCGGTTACTCGTTGAACGATACCATCATTGTGTACGACAGAATTCGTGAAAATTTCAGAAAGTTGAGAAAGGGGGATGCCGATGAAATTATCAACGTTTCCCTGACTCAGACACTGGGCAGGACATTGGCCACCTCCGGTACCACCCTGATGGTGCTGCTCTCACTGTTTCTGTTTGGTGGTGAAATGATCAATGGTTTCGCTACAGCCCTGATTGTAGGTATTGGTGTGGGTACTTATTCCTCCATCTACATTGCTTCCAATCTGCTGATTTATATGAAGATCAGTCGTGACGACCTGATTGTTCCTGTTAAGGAAGGCGACGTTGATCAGAGACCCTGATCGTTATCAGTTTGATCAAAAAACCGGCTGGTAAAAAGGCCGGTTTTTTTTGTGCTGCATAAAAACAGTCTGAACAATCGCTTTGGTTTGTGCGCCAAATATTATTACACTGGTGTTTTTTCATATTGAGGGTTCAGTATGCTGAGTCAGGACAATACGGCCCTGGTTGTGGTCGATGTTCAGGGTAAACTTGCCACGTTAATGTACAGGCAGAAAAACATGCATGACGGCCTGGTGAAAATGATTAAAGGGGCTCGAATGCTGGAGTTGTCGGTTTTCTGGTTGGAACAGCTGCCCGAAAAACTGGGGCCAACGAGCCCGAGTGTGGCTGATGAGCTGAAAGGTTTAACCCCTGTCGCAAAGGCATCCTTCAGTGGTTGTGGGGAGCAGGCATTTATGGATTCACTGAAGGCTGCTGGAAAAACCCACATTTTGCTGGCAGGTATTGAGGCCCATATTTGTGTTTATCAGACAGCCCTGGATTTAATGAATTCGGGGTACGAAGTGGAAGTGGTGGTCGATGCAACCTCATCCAGGTCAAAGCAAAACAAACGACTGGCGTTAGATAAGTTGGCACGGAAGGGGGTCGAGATGACCAGTGTTGAAATGAGTCTGTTTGAATTGATGAAAACAGCGAATTGCGATGCTTTTCGAGATGTGGCAAAACTGGTCAAATGATAACACTTGGCACTTGAACACTGAGCCTTATCCCTGAAGGATAAGGCTCTGAAGGATCAGCGTCCCATATTTTCATGGGCAAATGGACGAATACGTTGCAGAACTTCCTTGAAGCATTTGGGGTTAGCTGCAACAACCTGGCCTTTGTCCAGGAAGTCGTGTCCGCCACTAAAGTCGCTGCACAGGCCGCCCGCTTCCTGAATTAACAGTGCGCCAGCCGCCATATCGTATTTTTGCAGGCCAAATTCCCAGAAGGCATCCAGACGTCCGCAGGCAACATAGGCCAGATCCAGGGCAGCAGCGCCTGCACGACGAATGCCAGCAGTATCACCCAGCAGGGAGCGCATCATGTTCAGGTAGCCGTCCAGATAGTTCAGGTTGTGGCCCGAGAAAGGAATTCCGGTGCCGATCAGTGCGCCTTCAAGACTTTTACGATTGCTGACGCGGATGCGCTTGCTGTTCAGTGTGGCGCCTTGTCCACGACTGGCGCAAAATGCCTCATCCCGAACGGGGTCAAGTACAACGGCATGCTCAATACGACCGCGGTACTGACAGGCGATGGAAATAGCGAAAGTAGGAATGCCACGGATGAAGTTGGTAGTGCCATCCAGTGGATCAATGATCCAGAGGTAGTCCTTACCTTCTCCTTTTCCTTCGACGATACCGGACTCTTCGCCAAAGAATCCGTGGTCGGGGTACGCTTTCTTCAATGCGCCGATAATGGCTTTCTCGGAAGCTCTGTCCACTTCGGTGACAAAGTCGTTCCGGTCTTTTGCCTGCACCTTGAGGCTCTCGAGGTCCTGGTGGGCGTGAAGAATAATTTCGGCGGCCGTGCGAGCTGCTCGCAAGGCCATATTCACCATGGGTTGCATAGGCTGGACTACGTCTGACTGTGAAAGATCAAAATGCTGACCGGAAGGGTCGGCAGCCTGGTACAGACTGGTCTCTTACTCCTGAAACGCCGGATATTGAGCCAGTGACTGGGAAAACAATCGGCGGAGTATAACAGCGTTATTTGCGGTTAGAAACCTTTCGGCGTGCTTCTGTCGTCCTGCCTGTTTCAGTTCTCGTAGCTGTCAGTCATCGTTTAGGTTAAACTCGCCGGTCAAATCGTTTTATGCCACGACAATCCACCCGCCACGCGAGATATCCCCCAGTGAGTGACTCAGTCGCAATTGAGCCATTGGTGCTCGACAACATTTCCATTGTTCTGATCAATACCACCCATCCGGGTAATATCGGCGCGGCAGCCAGGGCCATGAAGACCATGGCGCTCAGCAAGCTTGTATTGGTGGAGCCACTGGAGTTTCCTTCTGGCAAGGCTCATGCGCTGGCTTCCGGTGCCGATGATCTGCTGACCCGTGCCAGGGTGGTGGGTTCTTTGGAAGAAGCGGTGGCAGACTGTCACTTTGTGGTGGGTACCAGTGCCAGGGTCAGAGGGGTGTCATTACCCCTGGTCGATCCCCGTGCCTGCGCTGGCCGGATTCTTGGTGAAGCGGGTTCAGGGAAAATTGCTCTGGTATTTGGCAGGGAAGATCGTGGAATGACGAATGAAGAGTTGCAGATGTGTCATCTTCAGGTGCATGTTCCGACCGATCCAGATTTTAGTTCGCTGAACCTCGGAGCGGCTGTTCAGGTAATGGCCTATGAGTTAAGGATGGCGTGGTTGGCGATCACCCGGGGTGAGGTGCCGCTGCCTTCGCCGCGAACCCATGATCTGGCATCCCAGGATGATATGGAACGCTTCTATGAGCACTTGTATAAGACACTGGTGCAAATTGGTTTTCTTGATCACAGCAGTCACGAGAAGATCATGGCCAAGCTTAGGCGTATGTATGGACGTATTCGTCCAGACCGGATTGAGTTGAATATCCTCAGGGGGATTTTGTCAGAGACCGGGAAGTTTGCCGAATCTGCTGGCAGTTCTGAAGAGGCTCAAAAGCAGTAAGACAGAGTGTTAAAGAATAACATCAGCTTCCGGGAATGATGGGTTGATCCATGTTTGAGCGTTTAAAAGAAGACATAAGAACGGTTATGGAGCGTGATCCGGCTGCCCGGAACACCTTTGATGTGCTTACTAACTATCCGGGTCTCCATGCTTTATTGCTGCATCGTGCAGCCCATAAAGTCTGGAGGTTTGGGTTTTGCTGGCTGGGACGAACGCTGTCGTCATTCAGTCGCTGGTTGACGGGTATAGAAATACATCCGGGTGCCCGTATTGGTCGACGCTTTTTTATAGACCATGGCATGGGAGTAGTGATTGGTGAAACGGCCATTATTCATGATGATGTGACGCTCTACCATGGTGTGACCCTGGGGGGGACTTCACCGAATAGAGGCAAAAACCACCCTTCGAATCGGGGTAAACGTCATCCGACGCTTATGAAGGGAGTTGTGGTAGGTGCTGGTGCTAAGGTGTTGGGGCCTTTTGTGGTCGGTGCAAATGCCAAAATTGGCTCCAATTCCGTTGTCATTCGGGAAGTGCCTGAAGGTGCGACCGTGGTTGGCATACCGGGACGTATCATTGAGAAGCGTGAAGAAATGGATTCTCGACGTCAGAAAATGGCTGAAAAAATAGGCTTTGATGCCTACGCGGTGACAGAAAACATGCCAGACCCTACAGCCAATGCGATATCTGCCATGTTGGATCATATGCAGGCAGTGGATAGTCGTATAGAAAAGCTCTGTATGACCCTCAGGGATCGTGGGCTTGATTGCGGTGACAAGCAGTTGCCTGAATTAAGGGAAGAGGATTTTGCCAGTGTCAAATCCGATGCGGATATCGAAGTGAGTTCCCATTCATAATTTGCTTGGATGCAGGGCATTGCTTGTATACAATGACGGCGGCTTATGCCGCACTGTTATAACGCTTTTGTTAAGACGGCCTCTTCAGTTGACTTGATTCCGCATCATTTCGATTTCTTCACAGTTCTTCTTTCTTCAGTCGGTTTAAGGCTGAGACAGGCTTCTCACGCTATCATTTACAATACTTGACTAAATTGCTCAGGTATTTCATAATTCGCCCGAATACTGATCCTGTCATTGTTTTTTTACGTATGCAGGGTAGAGCTGTTGTCGGGACAACAAACAGCAAAGTCAGTAGATTTAGGTTCTTTAGATAGCGTCGGCTTCCGGTCGGCTGGTTCGGAGATGGTGCCAACATGCGATTAACAACGAAAGGGCGTTATGCCGTAACCGCTATGTTGGACCTGGCGCTTCATGCTGGTCAAGGGCCGGTGGCGCTGGCTGATATTTCTGATCGTCAGGGCATTTCGCTTTCCTATCTGGAGCAGCTGTTCTCACGTCTCCGCCGGGGAGATCTGGTGTGCAGTGTTCGAGGCCCTGGCGGCGGTTATCGTTTGAGTCGTGATGTTGATGAAATTTATGTGGCAGAAGTCATTGATGCAGTTAATGAGTCAGTTGATGCCACACGATGTCACGGTAGCGGTTCCTGTCAAAAAGGAGCCAAATGCCTTACCCATGATCTCTGGCATGACCTCAGCCAGCAAATCCACGTATTCCTGAGTGGAATCAGTCTTGCTGATCTGGTAGCCAGACGTGAAGTTCAGAATGTTGCAGTCCGTCAGGATGAGCAACAGGGACTGATAAACAAGAGCGTGATCAACAGCCTTCTTTGATGAGGGAAGAGCGGTGGATCGCAGGGACAAACAGCCGTGAGCGGTTAACAGCCTTGAGCGATTAACAGCCTTGAGCGATTAACAGCCTTGAGCGATTAACAGCCTTGAGCGATTAACAGCCTTGAGCGATTAACAGCCTTGAGCGATTAATAGCTTGAGCGGCAATTGAGCGACCTGAGCGACACAAGACGTATTCAGGCGCCTGGAGATGTGCGGGATGAAATTACCAATATACCTCGATTATTCAGCAACAACACCTTGTGATCCTCGTGTTGCTGAGAAAATGAGCCAGTGCCTGTTGTCTGAGGGCAACTTCGGTAATCCTGCATCCCGTTCACACGTGTTTGGCTGGAAGGCAGAAGAAGCTGTTGAAGACGCCCGCAGACAGGTTGCGGACCTGCTGGGTGCTGATCCTCGTGAAATTGTCTGGACTTCAGGTGCCACTGAGGCTGACAATCTGGCTATTAAAGGTGTAGCGCACTTCTACAGCAAAAAAGGCAAGCACATCATTACCTCCAGAATTGAGCACAAAGCCGTTCTGGATGCCTGCCGTCAGTTGGAGCGCGAAGGTTATGAAGTCACCTACCTTGAGCCCGACTCTGAAGGTATGATTACCCCCGAACAGGTTAGCAATGCGTTGCGTGAAGACACCATCCTGGTCAGCCTGATGCATGTTAATAATGAAATTGGCGTGGTGACGGATATCGCCGCCATTGGCGAGATTACCCGGGCCAGCAAGGTTTTGTTTCATGTTGATGCTTCGCAGAGTGCAGGCAAGCTTCCCATTGACCTGGGCACCCTGAAAGTGGATCTGATGTCGTTATCGGCTCACAAAATGTATGGTCCCAAAGGTGTGGGTGTGCTCTATGTACGTCGCAAGCCGCGCGTTCGTATTGAGGCCCAGATTCATGGTGGCGGTCATGAGCGGGGTATGCGTTCAGGCACTCTCCCGACTCATCAGCTGGTCGGTATGGGTGAAGCCTGTCGTATAGCCAAAGAAGAGATGGGGGTTGATAACGAGCACAGCCTGAGGCTGCGTCAGCACTTTTTGAACAGTATTTCAGACATGGAAGAAGTTCATGTCAATGGCAGCCTTGAACACCGTGTTGCCGGCAACCTCAACATCAGCTTTGCCTTCGTAGAAGGTGAGTCTCTGATTATGTCTCTGAAAGACATTGCTGTCTCTTCCGGGTCGGCCTGTACTTCTGCCAGTCTGGAACCATCTTACGTGCTGCGCGCACTGGGTGTCAGTGATGAGCTGGCCCACAGTTCCCTGCGTTTCAGCTTTGGTCGTTTCACAACGACTGAAGAAGTGGAGTATGCGGCTACTCAGGTGAGAGAAGCCGTAGAAAAACTGCGTGAACTGTCACCTCTGTGGGACATGTATAAAGACGGTGTTGATCTCAGTACTGTTCAGTGGGTAGCGCACTAATACCGAAATGGGTGGGAGGATAAGGTTATGGCATACAGTGAAAAGGTAATCGATCATTACGAGAACCCTCGCAACGTAGGCAAGTTAGACGACAAGTCTGATAAAGTCGGTACGGGGATGGTGGGTGCGCCTGCCTGTGGCGACGTCATGCGTCTTCAGATTCAGGTAAGCGACGAGGGTGTGATTGAAGATGCCCGTTTTAAAACCTACGGGTGTGGTTCTGCTATTGCTTCCAGCTCTCTGGCAACAGAGTGGATGAAAGGTAAGACGCTGGAACAGGCAGCGGAAATCAGGAACACGGATATTGCTGACGAGTTGGCGCTTCCTCCTGTGAAGATCCACTGTTCAGTATTGGCTGAAGACGCGATCAAGGCGGCCATCGACGATTATCGTACCAAGCACGATCAGCCTTCAGGTCATTGATATTCCAGGAGCCTGCAGGACAGTCTTAAGTCTGGCAGGCTCCCGGTGACCTATTGGATTTATGTATTGAGTTGGAGTAATTCATGGCGATCACCATGACAGAAGCCGCAGCCCGGCATGTAAAGAATCAACTGAAGAAGCGTGGCAGGGGTCTCGGTATCCGTGTTGGTGTGAGAACTTCTGGCTGTTCGGGCATGGCTTATGTACTGGAGTTCGTCGATGAAACAGTAAAAGATGAACTGTCTTTTAAAAGTCAGGGTGTCAACATATACTCCGATCAAAAGAGCCTGGTCTATCTCGATGGCACCGAGCTTGATTTTGTCAGGGAAGGGTTAAACGAAGGCTTTCAGTTTAACAACCCCAATGCATCCAGCGAATGCGGTTGTGGTGAGAGCTTCAACGTCTGAACTCTGACGTACAGTGACACCCATGCAGCCTGATCTCTCTCGTTTTTGAATGCGTTGAAAAGTCTTTCATCACTCAGGTGGTGGAGGACTTTTTGCCATTGAGAGGGTTTGTAACAAAGAGTTTGTAACACAGGGCTCGTAACAAAGAGCTGCGTAATAGAATACATTTGGAATGTCCGGTATCGTGGTCGACTTAACCAAGAATTTTTTCGAGCTATTTCAGTTGCCTGTCGAATTTCAGGTGGATCAGGCATTATTATCTGAGCGATATCGTGAATTACAGAAGCTGGTTCATCCTGACCGGTTTGCTGGCGAAGGTGAGTCGCAGCAGAGGCTGGCAGTTCAGTACGCCGCCTTCGTCAATGAAGGGCTCGAAACACTGAAGTCGCCTCTTGATCGCGCTCTTTACCTGCTGGAACTGGCAGGCCACCCTGTTGATCTTGAAAATAACACAGTGATGGATACGGTCTTCCTGATGGAACAGATGGAGCTGAGAGAAGCTATCAGCGACATTCGTGAGCATCAGGATCCTGAGTCAGAACTGGATCGACTGATAGCGCAGGTGGATCAATCGGTAATGGATTATCAAAACGAATTTGCCTCTCTTTGGCAAAAGGGCGATAAAGCTTCACTGGAGCAGGCTGCGGCTGTCGTTCAAAAAATGCAATTCATGGTGAAGCTGTCTGGTGAACTGGAACAGCTGGAAGCCGGGCTCCTGGACGATTGAGAATCGAATATGGCACTTCTTCAGATATCGGAGCCTGGACTGGCTCCCGAACCTCATCAGCAAAAACGTGCAGTAGGGATCGATCTGGGCACTACCAACTCTCTGGTAGCCACGGTTCGGTCTGGATCTGTGGAAACACTGCCCGATCACGATGGCAGGCATATCCTGCCCTCAATGGTTCGTTACGCAGAGCAGGGCATCGAAGTGGGATTGCAGGCGAAACGCCATGTGATAGACGATTCGCTGAACACCATTGTCTCAGTTAAACGACTGATGGGGCGTGGTCTGGAGGATGTCAATACGCTGGGCGAGGTGATGCCTTATCGCTTCACTCAGTCCGAAAGCAGTATGCCCCTGATAGCAACCCGCCGCGGGGCTGTCAGCCCGGTTGAAGTGTCTGCCGAAATTCTTCGCTCGCTGGCAGAGCGTGCCAGCGAAAGCCTTGGGGGCGAGTTGGATGGTGCAGTCATTACTGTCCCTGCCTATTTTGATGATGCTCAGCGTCAGGCCACTAAAGATGCCGCAAAGCTGGCCGGGTTGCACGTCTACCGTCTTTTGAATGAGCCTACTGCTGCAGCGGTTGCCTACGGCCTGGATGAGGGAGCTGAAGGGGTTATTGCGGTCTTTGATCTGGGTGGCGGTACGTTTGATATCTCTGTACTCAGGTTAAGGAAGGGAGTGTTTGAAGTCATGGCTACCGGCGGCGACACGGCACTGGGTGGGGATGATTTTGATAAAGCGGTTGCCCGCTGGATCCTGGCGAGTGCGTCTGTTTCTGAAGCGGATCTTGATAGTGGCAGTCACAGAGCCGTTATGATTGAAGCCTGCCGGGTTAAAGAGGCTTTGACTGACTCAGAGAATGTGACCGTCACCTTTTCCGGTTGGCAAGGTGAGCTGAGTCGTATTCAGTTCAACGAATTGGTAAAACCACTGATTACCAGAACGATCAGGACATTTAAGCGGGTTCTGCGTGATGCAGGTGTTAAGGCCGCTGATATTCATGAAATTATTATGGTAGGCGGCTCCACTCGTGTACCTTTTGTTCGTGAATCCGTGGCTGAATTTGCTGGCAAACAACCGTTGACGTCTATTGATCCAGACCGCGTCGTTGCCATGGGTGCCGCGCAACAGGCTGATGTACTGGCAGGCAATAAGTCAGCCGAAGATATGTTGCTGCTGGATGTTATTCCGCTGTCACTCGGTCTCGAGACCATGGGTGGGCTGATGGAAAAAGTCATTCACAGAAATAGCACCATTCCGGTCAGCAGGGCTCAAGAGTTCACCACTTACAAAGAGGGCCAGACGGCAATGGCCATCCAGGTTCTGCAAGGTGAGCGAGAGCTGGTAAGTGACAACCGTTCGCTGGCGCGCTTTGAGTTGCGGGGGATTCCGCCACTGCCTGCGGGCGCTGCCAAAATTCGTGTCACTTTCCAGGTAGATGCAGACGGTCTGCTGGATGTATCGGCGGAAGAAATGGCGACAGGTGTCAAAAGCAGTGTGCAGGTGAAGCCTTCTTATGGCCTGAGCGATGATGAAATCGCACGTATGCTGAAAGAGTCCATGGGCAGTGCCGCCGCAGATCGTGATGCTAGAAAACTCCGGGAGCAGGAGGTAGAGGCTGAGCGGCTGACAGAAGCCCTGGCTACGGCGCTTGAAGCCGACGGGCATGAACTGCTGAGTAAAAATGAATTTAACCGGCTGGTGGCTGATCTGGAAAACCTGGGTGTTGTGAAGTGTTCAGGTGACGCAGAGGCCATCAAGCTCGAAATTGAGCGTATCAGTAAGGCCAGTGATGAGTTTGCTGCCCGTCGTATGAATTCGGGTATACGAAAAGCACTCTCCGGCCATAAGATTGACGAATTCAAGGAGTCCTGAACATGCCGCAGATCGTATTTCTGCCCCACGATGAAATCTGTCCGGAAGGGGCTGTGATTGAGGCTGAAGCAGGCGTGACCGTATGTGATGCAGCTCTGGCTCATGGCATTGAAATTGAACATGCCTGCGAAAAGTCCTGCGCCTGTACGACCTGCCATGTGGTTGTTCGTGAAGGCTTTGACAGCATGGAAGAGGCTGATGAGCTGGAAGAAGATCTGCTCGATAAAGCCTGGGGCCTGGAGCCTGAATCCCGTTTAAGTTGTCAGGCGGTCGTGGCGGAAGAGAATCTGGTGGTAGAAATCCCCAGATACACCATTAATCAGGTGTCAGAGAAACATTGACCCTGTCGTGTTTTTAGGAAAGACTATGAAATGGACAGATATCTACGACATTGCTGCCGAGCTGGTGGATGCGCACCCGGATGTTGATCCAACATTTGTCAATTTTGTTGATCTGAGAAGCTGGGTGATGGCTCTGGAAGATTTTGATGATGATCCAGAGCGCTGTGGAGAAAAACTTCTGGAGGCTATTCAGGCAGCCTGGATTGAAGAGCTTGAATGATGTCTCCGCCCGGCATGGTCGATTTTCCCTTACTCATCAAGGGCATCAGGATCAAGTATCTGCCCGATAAAGACTATTCTCAGCGTTCCCTGGTGTCGCAACATATATAGAAAGGGTCTGTCAAAGTTAACACAGGGGTGTCTGACCATACCATCGGTACAAACCATTTCAGTCACTGCTGAAGCTTCAGTCCCCTTTTCATTGACTTTTATGGCGCATTTTTGGTGAACTTTGCTTAAGAAGATATCTTGCGAAGATCCCATCAGCATTGCGCCTAAACTAACTTTGCCCTGTTCAAATAACCCCCCCAGACCCATCTGTCTCAACATCGGATTCAAGTCGGTATCAGAGCGGCTTTCGAAGGGCGGTAGAGTTAATTCCACCCGTTGTACAGGTTGTAGTGACGAAAGTAAATCGGCCAATGCCAAAACAGATATTGCGGAAGGTAAGGTTCCCTCCGGGGGTAAAACCAGAACCATTTCGTAGTTACCCTGATAGGGAACCGTCACTGCTTGCCACCCATTAACGTTAGCGTGTTCTGAGAATTGTACTTCACTATTTAACACCTCTCTTAATCGTATTCTCCTGCCGTTTGCTAAAGTAAAAAATCCTCCGTCCTCATCGCGATAAAAAGGTTGTTTCCATGATCCCCGAAAGTAAACAGTATTTATTAGACTGAGTACCGTATCCGGCCCCCATCGATCGGGGCGACAAGAATCTGGCATCATGCCCTGAGTTAAAATGCTGATCTGTTGGTTAAGTTGTCTGGCGAGGTCGATAAGGGATGACTCGTTGTTGAAGTCAATGTTGTCATAAATCATGGTATTCGTCTTTTCAGCGATCCTGCGATAAGCATCAAGAAGCTGGTATCGCGAGGACAACAATAACCAGTTGCCAAAGGAGTAAACCTCATCTGACCCTGAAGCGGCGCCTGATTCTTCGGTTGTGGAAGGGGGTTGATAACCTCCCAAAAAGTTTGCAAGCGACTGCCGGGTGGCACCAGTGGCTCCCATGAGCAGGTTTGACAGAGCCTGAAAAAGGCTCTCAGGGGAAAAAACAAAATTTGAATTCGGTTGAGCCTGGGCGGCCAACAAAAAAAGTCGTACCGCCAGTTCGTCAGAGTCTTGTGTTACAGGCGGTGTTGCATATTGTGTTGCAGGTTGTGTTGCAGGTTGTGTTGTTGGACTGTCAAATTCATAGTGGCAAATGGGGCAGTCTGAAAAGTCATCATCATTATACTGTATTTGACACTTATGGCATGTCTTAATGACCGCCTGAAGCGGTGGTGATATCAACAAAAAACTGAATAACAGCAGTGCTACCTGGCTTGCAAAACATTGAATGTAGCCACTGGTAATCTTAACGTTGAGAGTCATAGTTATACCTCTGCGCTTAATGCGCACTTGTTAGATAAACGATCACCGACTGAAATGTAGAAAGGGACAGTTTTCCTGTTCTCGAGAAGTGGTGTGGTTCCTGTCGCAGAAAATAATGGGGACAAAGCCTCCCCGCGCTCGAATAGTCTGTAATTGATGTAGTTGATGTGGCAAAAGGTGCCTGTGATCACAATTGTTAGACCGGCATACCCCTGAAAGCTGATTAAAACATACAACACGCCTTATAAAGTCCCTTTTTGTAATATGTAGAAACCTGCACGGGTCTCGCCAGCAGCCATTACGCCCATAGGCGAAATCTCTGCAGTATTTGGGGTAACGGGGCGCATTAGTATCAAATTTTAATGTTATTAATGCGCCGACTGCATGTGCTTGTGAAGCTGGTAACGTGAGCAGGCCTCTATTTAAATTCGGCTGAGGCAGCTGAGGCAGCTGGGGTCGCTGAAGCGGTTGAGAGTAGCCAGGCTGTCTGTATAGTTGGTGGTGATAGTTATTGCTTTTTTGGTTTCGGGCATCACTTGGAAATACGTATGCGGTATCAAGTCGGTACTGTTCATTCAAAAATGGATAGGCTCTGGCGTTGCATCGGCGAGCCGCTTCAACTTCAGCGGGGTTTTCTGCAATCCATGCAAGCATCAATGCGTTACCATAGATTAGATGTATGGGTATCCATGCATAAGATTTTATGGAAAAAATGAGAGCAAATAAAAGAACGTTTTTGGACATCTAGTAGCCTACCTGATCCAGAGTTTATAACTACAGACTGAGATGCATTGTCATCAGGCGTATTAGGATAGGTATAACCTGATATGCGGACAGATAACGCCTCGGCTCTGTATTCTCAAGGCTGTTGCAGAATAGCACTTATACAGGTAGGTGCCTGATAATCTGCAAATGAATGTCACCAGGGGCTGGTTTTAAAGATCGTGAACATTTTTGCTGATAAGACTGACACTGGGGTAGTGATCGTTTACAATGCCGACCAAGCTCCCCCAATGACTGGAGGTAGCGCATTGGATTATAAATGTGCCCCGTGCTGGGCCAGAAAACGTTTAAAAGTGTTTTGGAGAGTGTTTTGGAGAGTGTAATGGCTGTAGAGCGCACTTTGTCGATTATTAAACCTGACGCAGTTGCTAAAAATGTCATCGGCGAAATTTTCAGCCGATTTGAAAAGGCTGGCCTGAAAGTTGTCGGAACCCGTATGGTTCACCTGAGCAAAGAGAAAGCAGAAGGCTTTTATGCTGAGCATAAAGAGCGTCCTTTCTTTAATGACCTGGTGTCCTTTATGACTTCCGGCCCGGTCGTGGTATCGGTTCTGGAAGGTGAAAACGCTGTCGCTCACCATCGTGAGCTGATGGGTGCTACCAACCCGGCTGAAGCCGCCGCCGGAACTATCCGTGCTGATTTTGCTCAGACTATTGATGAAAATGCTGTGCATGGTTCCGATTCTCCGGCTTCTGCTGCCAGAGAAGTGGCCTACTTTTTTGAGGATGCAGGCGTCTGCCCTCGCACCCGGTAAGTGACATCTAGCGGGGCATTCATCCTTTAGCCAACAAGGCTCAGGTGTGTGCCCTGTATTTGTATCTATGAAAATGCCATAGCTTTTGTGGTTTAATGGCGCTCGTATTTTTTCGTGAATCAATAATGCGTGGCTGCCCCATGACAGAAAACGCTCATGGCTTTTTGAGGTATTAAGAATGTCCGAATTGATCACCGTAAGCGCTGAGGTCGGTGAGGTTCAAAATAAACCCATCAACCTGTTGGATTTGTCCCGCAGCAAGATGGTAGATTTTTTTCTCAGCATAGGTGAAAAAAAGTTTCGTGCCGAGCAGATGCTCAAGTGGATTCATCACTTCGGCGTCGATAACTTTGATGAAATGACCAATATCGGCAAAACCCTGAAGCAAAAGCTGAAGGCGGTGGCTGAAATTCGTGGTCCCCAAGTGGTCAGCAGCCAGTTTTCTGAAGATGGCACCTGCAAGTGGGTGGTAAGAGTCGCCTCGGGCAGTTGTGTCGAAACGGTTTATATTCCAGACGGAAAGCGTGGCACCCTTTGTGTATCTTCCCAGGCAGGCTGTTCATTGGATTGCAGCTTTTGCTCCACCGGCAAGCAAGGTTTTAACTCAGATCTTACGGTTGCAGAAATTATCGGTCAGGTCTGGATTGCTGCGCGTCATTTCAATAACGTCCCTGCAAAGAAAGATCGTTCTATCACCAACGTTGTTATGATGGGGATGGGCGAGCCCTTGCTGAACTTCGATAATGTCGTTGACGCCATGAACCTGATGATGGACGACCTGGGTTATGGTCTGTCCAAGCGTCGGGTAACACTGAGTACTTCGGGCGTTGTACCCGCCCTGCGCAAACTGGGTCAGGTGACCGATGTGTCTCTGGCCGTCTCGCTTCATGCGCCTAACGACGAATTAAGAAATGTACTGGTCCCGATTAACCGCAAGTATCCACTGTCAGAGTTGCTGGATGCTATCGATCAATATATGAGCGGGCTTCCCGACAAGCGTGTCGTGACCATTGAGTATACGCTGCTGGCAGGAGTGAATGATCAGCCTGAACAAGCGGCTCAGTTGATTGAATTGTTACAGAAAGTCCCCTGTAAAATTAACCTGATTCCCTTTAATCCGTTTCCGCATTCTGGCTACGAGCGTCCCAGTAATAACGCTGTGCATCGCTTTCAGGAGCAGTTGCAGCAAGCCGGTTTTAATGTGACCGTGCGAAAGACCCGCGGTGACGATATTGATGCTGCCTGTGGTCAGTTGGTCGGGCAGGTCGCTGACAAAACGAGAAGAAGTGAGCGGTATATGACTGCCCGTCAGGCTTCCAAGGTTGTTTGAGCTGAAAATTATCATCGCCAGGGCCAGATTTCTGTGGCCTTGGCTATCCCGGTTCACTTACTATGGTTCAAAAGGATTCAATGACGGGGAGATATATGATTGCAAAACTGAGAATCGGCGCAGTTTTGTTCAGTATCATTCTGAGTGGCTGTGTGACAACCGGCGGGCCAGAGCCCGTCAATGAAAGCGAAGCTATCCGCAGCTATCTCGAACTGGCCAGAGGCTATGTGCAACAGGGGTTAACCGAGAAAGCCGTTAAGCCCATCAACCGCGCGCTGGAAATTCAACCACGATCAGCCGATGCCTATGGCATGCTGGGGCTGGTTTATCAGCTTCAGGGGGAAGCCAGCCTGGCGGAACAGTCCTTCAAAAAAGCCCTGTCCCTGAATCCTGACTCTTCTGAAATCCATAATAACTTCGGGGTTTTTCTCTTCAGTCAGAACCGCTTGAGTGAAGCCTACCGGGAATTTGAGAAAGCCGCCGATGATGTACGCTACAACAGTCGCAGTCGAGCTTATGAAAACCTGGGGTTAGTGGCTTTAAGACAAGGCCGTTTATCTCTGGCAGCAGAGCATTTTGAGAAAGCACTGAAATTAAACAGTAATTTACCCCGTGCAAGTCTGGAATTAGCAGCAATACTTGAGGAGCAAGGCGAGTTTCGTGAAGCTTGGAAGTCCTATCAGAACTTTGCCCGTCTTTCCCGTCAGAATGAGCGATCCCTCAGGCTGGGAGTTCGTCTGGCCAGAATCAATGGCGATCAGGATGCTGCTGCCAGTTATTCTTTGCAGTTAGGGCGTTTATTCCCTTCTTCCACCGGAGAGGGAGGGCGGAGTAGAAGCAGTTATGAGTACTGATGAACAAAATAGCCAGAAAGATCTTGAGATGGCTTCTGATGCCTCTCCAGGTCAGTTACTACAAGCAGGAAGGCTGAAGGCGGATCTTTCGGTAGAGGAAGCCGCCGATCATCTTAAACTGCCGGAGTTTTATATTCTGGCCATCGAAAGTAATGAGTTTGAGAAACTGCCGGGTCTGGTTTTTGCTCGGGGATATGTCAGAAGCTATGCCCGGATTCTGCAATTGGATGGCAATGAACTGGTGGAGCACTTTGATCGTTTCACCGGGCACAGCGGTGCCGAAACGCCTCGTTTGAAAGAAGGTGCTCCTGTGACAGTGCGGCGTGCGATGTCTCCTGTCGCGGCTTGGGGAGCGAGCCTTCTTGTTGTGGTTCTGGTGGGTGCGGGCAGTTATTATGGCTGGAATATGGACAAGCGTCCTGCCCCGCAGCCGGAAGTGGTTTCCCAGCCACAGGCGCCCGCCATTATTGAGTCGACAGAAGATATTTCTGACGTGGAAGAAATTGGCTCCCTTCAGGGCGACTTTAATGATTCTGAAGCGGAGGCGGCGGAGCCTGAAGCGGGGCGTAGCGGACCTGAAGTTTGATGGCAGGGAAGTTGCGATAAAAGCGTCTGGCTCCTAGCCAGATTTTGCGCCAGCCTGCGTGATAAGCCTGTCTGCCATATACTCAGGAGGCTGGAAAAGTTATAGTTGGCGCTTTTTTGAGGATTGAGAGGACGTCAGAACTTGGCAAAGCAACTTCAAGCCATTCGCGGGATGAACGACATCCTGCCAGAACAGAGCCCTGCCTGGCAGTATCTGGAATCCAGACTTCGTAACCTGATGGCGGCCTACAGTTATCGAGAAATCAGGATGCCTGTGGTTGAGCCCAGTCCGCTGTTCAGCCGGGGTATCGGTGCGGGTACGGATATCGTAGAGAAAGAAATGTACACCTTCCAGGATCGCAATGGCGAGAGCCTTTCTCTGCGTCCTGAAGGTACAGCGGGTTGCGTGCGTGCCGGCATCCAGCATGGTCTGCTCTACAACCAGACACAACGACTCTGGACCATGGGGCCCATGTTCCGTTACGAGCGTCCACAGAAAGGTCGTTACCGTCAGTTTCATCAGTTCAGTGTTGAAACTTACGGCATGGCGGGTCCCGATATTGATGCAGAGCTGATCTTGCTGACTGCCAGACTCTGGAAAGAGCTGGGTATTCATAAGCATGTGCGTCTGGAACTCAATACGTTGGGTACGTTGGCCGCTCGCCAGCATTATCGTGAGGCTCTGGTCGACTATTTATCCCGCTTCGAGCAGGAATTGGATGAAGACAGTCGCAACCGTCTGACTATTAATCCTCTCAGAATTCTCGACAGCAAAGATAAACGTACTCAGGAAATTGTCGCAGACGCCCCGGTGTTGCACGATTATCTGGACGCTGAATCGGCCGAGCATTTTGAAACCCTGAAAGGTATTCTGGATGCGGCAGGGATTGCTTATGTTGTCAATCCACGTCTGGTTCGCGGGCTGGATTACTACAGCCGGACCGTGTTTGAATGGATAACCGACAGCCTTGGTGCCCAGGGAACCGTCTGCGGCGGTGGTCGTTACGATGCTTTGGTGGAACTGCTGGGTGGCAAACCGACTCCCGCAGTCGGGTTTGCCATGGGGTTGGAACGTCTGGTGCTGATGCTGGATACGCTGAACCTGATTCCAGAGTCGGTGCAGAAGACTGTCGATGTTGCTGTGGTCACCCGCGGAGACAAGGTGAGTGCTAAGGCTCTGCCCATGATCGAGCAAATAAGAACAGGTGTTCCAGGTATACGCATTCAAGTGAATTGCGGTGGCGGCTTTAAAGGTCAGATGAAAAGAGCCTTTAATAGCGGAGCTGATTTTGCCTTCATCATTGGAGAAGATGAGCTGGCCAGTCAGTCAATATCCGTTAAGCCTTTGTTAACGGAAGGTGAGCAGGAAAATATGGATATTTCTGCTGTAATTGAATTTTTAAACAGCGAATTCAGGAGTAAAGAGTGAGTCGCTCAGATGAAGAAGAAGTAGAACTGCTCAAAAACCTCTGGCAGGAATACGGCAAGCCCGTTATTGCCGGTGTCGCTATCACAGTCATAGCTATTTTTGGTTACAAGGCATACCAAAAGAATCAGCTGGAAACGGCGGCTGATTCATCGCAGCTGTACCAGAGTCTTCTGGACGCTACCCGGACAGCCCAGGGGCAACCCCTGTCGGAGCAACAGAAAGCCACGGTAACACACGTAGTGGAAACCTTGCAGGCTGATTACCAGAGCTCTGAGTATGCAGCGTTTGCGACACTGTTTCAGGCCCGTGAGCAGGTTCTGGATAACGATCTTGAGGGTGCCCGTTCTTCCCTGGAGTGGGTACTGGATCAGAAGCCTGATCTGGAAGTTGAGATGGTAGCCCGTGCCCGGCTGGCGCGGGTGATGCTGGGCCAGTCTGACGATAACGCCCAGGCGGCGCTGGATGTTCTGGCCAAGGCCACGCCAGAAGCTGGCTTTGTAGCGACCATCGAGTCTGCCCGGGGCGATGCTTATCTGGCGATGGGTCAGAAGGACAAAGCGCGCGAATCTTATGAAAAGGCACTGGAAGCTGCCCGTACCGACGGAGAGTCCCGGCCTCTGCTGCAGTTCAAACTGGACGATCTGGCAGCAAATGTAAAAGAGGGCTAATGGATGCAAAGGATAATCAGGTCACTGCTGATCGTTTTCATGACGCTGGGGCTGGCTTCCTGTAGCCTGTTCTCCGGTGATGAGGAGGTCGTTCGCAAACCTAAACCCCTGACCGAATTTAAACCGGATGTCGAATTAGAAAAAGTCTGGTCCAAAAGTATCGGTGAAGGTGATGAAGGTCGTTATGAGCGACTGGTGCCTTCTATATCAGGTGACGTGATTTATGCGGCAGATGCCCAGGGTCACGTTGTTGCCCTGAATCGCGAGACCGGCAAGGAAATCTGGAAGAAGAGTCTGAAATTCCCCATCGGTGGTGGTATCACTGCCGACTACGGAATGCTGCTATTGGGCACTCTGGACGGGCACGTTATTGCTCTGAAAGAAGAAGATGGCAGTGAGCTCTGGCAAGCCAGAGTGAGCAGTGAAGTGATCTCTTCTCCGCAAACCAACGGCAGCGTGGTAGTGGTTCAGAGTATTGACGACACCATTACGGCACTGGATGCACAAACCGGTAAAGAACTCTGGCATCAGGAAAACTTGCAGCCTGCTCTGACCTTGAGAGGTTCCAGTACCCCCCGCATGGAAGGTGAGGCGGTCTTTGTAGGGCTCTCCAATGGTGAAGCGAAAGCGTTTAGAATTACCGATGGCGGTCCTCTCTGGAACAGCCGCGTTGCCATTCCTGAAGGCTCTTCTGAACTGGAAAGAATGGTCGACATCAAGGCGCAGCCGCTGATCGTAGGTAACAACCTGTTTATGGTCAGCTTCCAGGGGAATGCAGCCGCTCTGGATATGTACAGTGGCCGTGTGCTCTGGAGCCGGGAGTTATCGAGCTATAAATCCATCGCTGAAGGTTTTGGGTCTCTGTATCTGACCGATGACAGCAGTTATGTCAGTTCCCTGGACCAACGCAGTGGTGCCGTGAGCTGGAGACAAGATAAGCTGGAGTACCGTTTGCTGACAGCGCCGGCCACTTATAGCAGCTATCTGGCGGTGGGTGACCTGGAAGGCTATGTTCACCTGTTGTCTCAGGTTGATGGTGGCATAGCAGGTCGTTTCAAGGTGGGTTCATCAGCCATTAAGGCCCCTCCCGTGGTATCAGGTGATTTCCTGTACGTGCTCAGTGCCGATGGCACCTTGACAGCGCTGAGACAAAAGTCAACTTAATGTGCTGAATTGAACCAAAGCGCGTTTGGCAAAAGATTAAAGCCGGGCTGAACTTTTTATGGGGTTCAGCCCTTTTTCTGTTATTAGAATGCCAGAAATCTATTGCGGTTGGACTGTAAAGTCCTGCTGAAGTGGGTTTCAGGACAAATGGCTCCCTCTTAAACGGCGGTTTGTCTGTAACTGGTTAAAAGCTTGGGGGTATCCAATAACCCCTGTGGAATGAAGTGTATGGTTCCTGTAATTGCCCTGGTGGGGCGTCCCAATGTCGGTAAGTCTACGCTGTTCAATCGTTTGACTCGCTCTCGTGATGCCCTGGTTGCTAATGTCGCCGGTCTTACCCGTGATCGTAAGTACGGAGAAGGCAGGATGGGCTCCAGACCCTATATCGTTGTCGATACCGGCGGTATCAGTGGTGACGAAGAAGGTATTGACTCAGCCATGGCCGGACAATCTCTGGCGGCGATCCGGGAAGCTGATATTGTTCTGTTTCTGGTGGATGCCAGGGCCGGTTTGACGGCTGCTGATGAAATGATTGCTGATCATCTGCGCAAACAAAACAAGCAGTATCATCTGGTGCTTAACAAGACCGATACCGTTGATGCTGACCAGGCAGAAGCCGACTTTGCCGTTCTTGGTTTTGGTGAAGCCTTCCATATTGCTGCCGTCCATGGTCGTGGCGTTAAAGGTATGATTGAAGGCGTCCTCGAAGCCGTGATGGGGCCTGAGCCTGATGAGTTTCAAGAAGGTGAAGACGACTCGGAAACGGTCAAGGCCAGGGGAATCAAGATTGGCATTGTTGGACGGCCCAATGTGGGTAAGTCGACACTGGTCAATCGTTTGCTGGGTGAAGAACGTGTTGTGGTTTATGACCAGGCCGGAACCACCCGCGACAGTGTTTACATACCTTATGAGCGTTGGGGACAGGACTACACATTGATTGACACGGCGGGTGTTCGCCGCCGCGGTAAAGTCCATGAAGTGGCTGAAAAGTTCTCAGTCATCAAAACCCTCCAGGCCATTGAAGATGCCAATGTCGTGGTACTGGTGGTCGATGCCAGGGAAGGCATTGTAGAACAGGATCTGCATCTGCTGGGCTTTGTGCTGGAAGCGGGTCGCGCTGTTGTTATTGCCGTGAACAAGTGGGACGGCATGAAAGAGGAAGAGCGGAAAAAGGTAAAAGAAGAACTGGCCAGAAGGCTGGAGTTCATTAACTTTGCCCGTATTCATATGATCTCTGCCAAACACGGCACTAATGTCGGTCATCTTTACGATTCCATTGATGAAGCTTACGAGTGTGCGACTCGCAAACTGTCTACCAATCAGCTGACCCGGATTCTGGAAGATGCCACCAAGATTCACCAGCCACCCATGGTTAGAAATCGTCGTATAAAACTCCGATACTGCCATGCCGGCGCTATGAACCCACCGACCATTATTATTCATGGCAATCAGACGGAAGAAGTTCCCGCTTCTTATAAGCGTTATCTGGAAAATACCTTCAGAAAAGTGCTCAAGATCATGGGGACACCGATTCGTATTGAGTTCCGTTCTTCAGAGAACCCTTACGCAGAACGCAAAGCCGTTCATAAGAAGAACCCCGGTGGCGAACGCAAGGTGACTCACAAGCGTCGTGTGATTGAGCTCAAAGGTAAGAAAAAAGACGATAAAAAGAAAAAGCAGAAATCTCGCCGTTAGTGCACCCAAGCTCTGATATCCGCACACCCCCTCGTTCCCACGCTTCGCGTGGGAATGCATACCTCGCATAACATGATATGGAAAGGCGACTGCAGGCCATTGAGCGGGAACTGATCAAGCAGCAGAAGCGACCCCGGCAGTATGGGGTTTATTCTCACAAAGGAATTTAGCGAGACTGTTGGGCTTCCATATATTGTCTGAGCAAGTTGTTGATGCGTGTCTGATAGCCTTGGCCCTGACTTTTAAACCACTCCAGAACATCGGAGTCCAAACGGATTGTGATGGGCTTTTTAACAGGCAGGCGTAACTCGGCCTGATTAAAAAACTCATCATCAAGCTCGGGGATATCAGAGGTATCTATTTCATCGTCGCTCATGGCTTCAAGCCGTTCCCAGTTAGTTCCAGATGCTTTCTTCATAGCGTTTGATCTCTCTTTTGGAGGCTTTTCGGGCTGAAATAATCCGCACAACATCGCCGACCCGTTCTGTGTAGACCACTACCCCGGTAAGGTGCTGAATACGTCCAATGGTGATCCAGCGTTCTTCATCATAACTCGTGCGGTCATCAACCTGGCAGAGCTGAGGATGATTGAAAATATCGACAGCATCCTCAAAGGCTATCCCGTGTTTGCGGATATTGGCCTGATTTTTTTTCTCATCCCATTCAAATTGCATGGTAAAGTCGGTATTTACATTTGTACATACAAATTAGCACAAATTTCAGGAAATACTGAATGGGATTGAAACATCGCATTGCAGGCTGGCTGCTGCCCGAGCTGAAAAACCTGACGTACACATCATATCGGGGTCCGCTGGGTACCAATCCATTAAACTGTTGTTTTCTAACTGGGTGCGGTTTAGTGCACGCTTTCAATGTAATTGATGGGTTCCCTCTATCAATGGCACCTAAACTCCGTTCAGCATAAACAAGGAAAACCCATCTCCGCCGGTAAAATTCTGAGCAACGACTATTATTAGTGTCGTTTAGTTCCATGTTTCATTCAGTCAGGCGCAGCCCGATACCATCCCCCTCAGCCGAATTTAGGTGTTTCAATGCTGATATCTTCATGGGAGACACTGATCGTCGCCATTCTGGTGCTCTTTGTTGGGCGCTATCTCAACACGCATATTGCGTTTTTTCGCCATTTCAATATTCCCGAGCCGGTAACCGGTGGCTTTCTGGCTTCACTGGTGTTCACCGCCCTGTTTATTTTTACCCCTGATACTCACTGTCAACCAGCCACTCTTCAGCAGCCTGCCCCAGCAAAATCCGGCGGGTGGTAAAAAAGGAAGGCCAGCGAGTGCGAAACCAGCGATCAGCCAGTTGGGTTTTGTACCGGCGGTTATTGCTTTTGCGGGCTTTGGCAAATTCCTTGTTGAAAGCATTCAGTACAGCCCGGCGGTCATCTACTAATCGAGAACAGTTCAGGTTCAGAATCCGAATGGTTTCTTCCACCAGCTTAACCAGCGACTCATAGTGGTTATCAATATCCGCCAGTTGGGCGCAGGCTTCCGGATTTGCTCTGAACTCGCAGGTGCGTTTATCGAACTTGAATAGACAGGGGGTGTTAATAATTCGAAGCGGGTTCAGCACATAGCCTTCACAGTCTTCCGGTAACTGGCCCCCGGTAACCAGATGGTCTTTGTAGGCATCGCAGCTCAGGTTTTCCGGCGTGGAGTAACGAACTTTTTTATCTTCAGCCTGTTTGGAGCCGCCCATACACACTCCGATCATATTGTCCCAGTCCAGCGTCCAGTTATGGTTGGGGTCTGAGGCATCGGATTTTGGGTGGAAATGCTCTACCCGCTGGTTGCTCGACTTTTCAGGTGGCAGTCTGGTTTCACAAAAAGCACAGAGCAGTCCCTGATCCTGAAACACGGCTGTCTTGACCCTGGAATATGGGCCAGTATCTCTAAAGGTTTGCCATTGGGCGTTTGGATGCTTCTGACGGAACTCGGTCAGTTCCTGAGGTTCTGTGCTTTTACAAATCTTCTTCACCGTCTAACTCCCATTGACGGTTTTCTATATAAAGGTCAGCTTCGGTCAAGGCCGGTTCCTGTCCATGAAAAATAGCGTCCAGCGCTTTTCGCTTTTCTTCTGCTTCCTGCCATTTGTCGTCATAGACCAGATCAAGGTACTCGTTAAGCAGAATAGTGTTTGGATCTTTTTCCGGACGAGGTTGAACATGGAATACTCTATCCAGAATTCGGGAGGCTTCTGCCCCTTTGGTGCCCAGGGGCGCATTATGGAACTGACCATTATCCAGTACCCGAATCGAATCAGAGTCCACCGTCGAAATCACATGGGGGCTGTGAGTCGTGAGAATAAACTGAATTTTCGGGAAGGCTTCCTGCAGGGAGCTGACCAGTGTTTGCTGCCAGGAGGGATGAAGGTACATATCCACTTCATCAATCATCACCAGGCCAGGGGTTTCAGTGGCGGCTTTTTCTTTAAACTGAGGGTTGAGTTTGCAACAACGAAAAGCAATATCCGCCGCCAGTCCCAGCACATTCCTCACGCCGTCACTGAGCATGGTCACAGGCATTCGACCTACATCGGGATGTTCTGCCGCAATTTCGTCCATGGCGGCATCGTACATCACTGAGTGCCAGTCCGTGTGAGCCAGTAACAAATCTACGGTTTTCTGTACGACTTTAATGGTGGTGTCGTATGGAGTGACAAGATCCGCTTCCCCTTTTTGCACTTTCTCCATTTTCGCTTGTAGCTGCGCCTGAAAAAGCTGCTTGAACCAGTAAGCGAACTCTTTATAGCCTGAAGTGGGGTTCATGCTTTCGTGATAACCCAGTGTTCGGCTTTCACTGAGGGTCTGCTTTTTGGTTTTGGTCAGACGACTTTCTCCCCATAACCTTCCGGCACCATAGAAGGCAATGATAGGGAGAGAGACGCTTTGTTTTTTTCGCACCATGGTCTGAAGAAATTTGCCGGTTTCGGTGGCATATCGGGCATCAACTACGGTGGTTTTGGATTTTTTGCCTGTCAAGCTTCTGGACCAGTGCTCAGGTTGGCCACCTTGTTTCAATGACCCTTCGGCTTCTATAGCAACAGGGTATTGAGGCTCACACTCTATGGGGTCGGTATGTAATCGCTCTTGTCGAGCGTCTGATGGTTTGATAGGCCAGCCTTTGGCTTCATCAAAAGCCCCGATAAAGCTGCCCAGGGCAACAGCAATGCCTTCCATTGACGCGGTTTTACCCGCGCCATTCGCACCCACAATAACGGTCAGTCTTGGGTGCAGTGTGAGCCTCGATTCTTTAAAGCAACGAAAATTGTGGTATACGATATGGTTCAGTTGCATTGCCTTAATTTGCCTTATCCATGCTGATTAATTGCCAGAAGTTAATCCACTCTAGCGGGTTTTCCCCGGTATTGCATTGTTTACACATAGCCCAGATTCTCCGGATAGGATTGCAGTCGGATGGCGTAAGTTCCCACGCTGGGACCCACAGGGCCTAAAAGCATGGGAACCAGAGTTTTGCGGCAGCCTCTCAGTGGATGGGAACAAGGAAAACCCATCTCCGCCGGTAAAATTCTGAGCAACGACTATTATTAGTGTCGTTTAGTTCCATGTTTCATTCAGTCAGGCGCTGCCCCGATACCATCCCCCTCAGCCGAATTTAGGTGTTTCAATGCTGATATCTTCATGGGAGACACTGATCGTCGCCATTCTGGTGCTCTTCGTTGGGCGCTATCTCAACACGCATATTGCGTTTTTTCGCCATTTCAATATTCCCGAGCCGGTAACCGGTGGTTTTCTGGCTTCACTGGTGTTCACCGCCCTGTTTATTTTTACCGGACTGAGCATTGAGTTTGAATTGACCATGAGAGACAACCTGATGCTGATCTTTTTCAGCACTATTGGTCTATCGTCGCGTTTCTCAACGCTGAAGGAGGGGGGAATCAGTCTGGTTATTTTGATGATTTTTGCCAGCCTGTTCCTGTTTGTGCAGAACGGCATTGGTGTCACCATTGCCAAACTGACCGGCGTTAACCCATTAATTGGTGTCGTGGGAGGTTCAATCGCATTAAGCGGTGGGCACGGCACGGCGATTGCCTGGGCACCTATCCTGGCGGAACAGTTCGGCTTGTTAAATGCAACGGAAATAGGTGCGGCCTGCGCCACTTTCGGTTTGATTCTGGGTGGGCTTACCGGCGGGCCGCTGGCACAAAGATTGATTGAAAAAAACAATCTGAGTCCTTCAGGTTCAGAGCACATCACTATCGGTTCTCGCTACGGTGAAGAGCATGAGCTGATTGATGCTGAGATGATGCTTGAAACCGTGTTTCTTTTCGCCGTGGCCATTGGTACAGGGCTTCATATTACTATCCTGCTTCAGAAAATCGGCTTGTTTCTGCCCAATTACGTGACCTGCCTGTTTACCGGGATCATCCTGACCAATGTCTTGCCACTGCTCTTCAAGAATATGAAGTGTCCCTCAGACTCGGCTTCACTGGCACTGGTCTCTGATTTGTCGCTGGGCCTGTTTCTCTCCATGTCATTAATGAGTATGCAGTTATGGACGCTGGTGGATCTGGCCCTGCCGATCCTTTTGATTCTGGTGGCCCAGGTTGTGGTGCTCGGACTGTTCACTTATTGGGTGATCTTTCGGGCATTGGGCAGGGATTATGATGCCGCGGTCATGTCAGCTGGCTATATGGGCATGGCCCTGGGCGCAACGCCCAATGCGATTGCCAATATGACGGCAGTGACCAAACACTTCGGACCATCGGGCAAAGCCTTTATTGTGGTGCCTTTGATTGGCGCGTTTTTTATCGATATTACTAATGCCGTCGTGATTCAGTTGTTTACTGGCTGGTATGGAGGCTAAACAGTGGTTCGAAATGGGATATACTGGCCTCGTACCTGCCAGAATAAGGGATTGAGTTTATGAATACCGACGAGCAGATAGGAAAGGTTGTCCAGCAGTTTTTTCATGCAGTACCTCATTGTCGTATATTAGGCATGAAGCCGGAGCAAGCCTCTTCTGAAGGTGTTGTTATCCGCATGCCGTTTAATGAAGAGCTGGAAGCCGATCCGGGCAGTGGCATTATTCATTCCGGGGCGATAACCACCTTGATGGACAGTGCTTTCGGTATAGCCGCCTGCATCAGTCTGCCCGGCTTTGAAACTTGTCCTACTATCGATCTGCGCATTGACCATCTTGAGTGCCCAGACCCTTTCAAGCCGGTTCGCTGTTTTGCAGAAGCCTATCGAGTGACTAAAACCGTTGTATTTACAAGAGGAGTCGCCTACCAGGGCGACCGTGACCAACCTTTTGCTCATGGCGTGGGCACCTTTATGAGAACCGGGCGAACCTTGAGTGAAATGGCTAAGGAGCTGGCAAAATGACGATTCAAAACGATTTTAGAGAGGTTCTGCTCCAGGTCAGGGCAAGCAGTGATTACAGTAATCTGACAGATCTTCTGCCCTACGCCAGAAAAATTGGCATGCGTTGCCAGTCCCTGGGTGACGATGCTCTTTTTGTTTTACCCGGAAACAGCGAAAACACCGGTAATCCGGTGTTGCCAGCACTCCACGGTGGTGTGTTGGCTGGTTTCATGGAAATGTCGGCAGCCATTCATCTGATGTTGTTTATGGACGAGCCTGGCATTCCCAAGATTGTCGATTTTTCTATTGATTACCTGAGAAGCTCAAGAATTAAGGATGTTTTTGCTGAATGCAATGTGATCAGACAGGGTAGCCGGATCGCCAATGTTTCGATCACCGCCTGGCAGAGCCGCAGGGAAACACCAGTGGCTACGGCAAGAGCACACTTCCGGCTTGATCATTGATCAAATGCTGACACTGAAGTACATTCCCCCGACAATCCCCCAACGATGTTGTTTACCTACAGAGAAGCTTATGAGCGGAACCTTTGATTTAGCGATTTATAATGCCCAGAGTCTTGCCGGGGAGGCTCTGCTAACCCTTCTGGAAGAGAGCCATTTAACGCCCGGTGTTGTCTATCCGCTGACAGGAAGTGAAGAGCCTGGTGAGCCTGGCGACGAAGCCACCGTCGTTTTCAAGGGCACGGAACTGGATGTTATTAGTGCGTTGACGTTTAACTACGCCGATGCTGATCTTCTGATCATACCGGCTGGCTCACACATAAACCCTGAAGTCCTGAACCTGGCTGCTGAGAGTGGTTGTCGTGTGGTTAATGGTGCGGTCGGTGGTGCTATTAATAGTGAGGCTGATATATACCTGTCTGGTCTTTCCGATGCTGCCGAACTGTCTGGTCAGCAGGAGGTAGCCATTCCAGCCAGTCCGGCAGCGCTGATGCTACAGGTTATCAAGCCTCTTCAGGAAACCGTGGGTATTGATTCTGTCAATGTTATGGCCAGCCTGTCGCTGGCTGAAAGTGGTCAGAAAGGAATTGAAGAGTTGCGTGGGCAGACAATTGACCTGCTCAGTGGCAAGCCAGTCAAGAAAACGCTTTTTGAGCAGCGAATTGCTTTCAATGTCCTGCCGCAGGTGGGTCCCGTCACTGAAAGTGGCTTTACCGCACCGGAGCGCCTGATCGCTGAAGAACTGATGAAGGGGCTGGATCAGGAAGATCTCAGGGTCAGTGCCACCTGCGTGCGGGTGCCGGTGTTCTTCGGTGACAGTCTGGCGGTGCACCTGGATCTGGATCGTCCGGTGGACGAGCAGACGGTCAGGGATCTCCTGACCGGTGTTGATGGCATTGAGTTGGCAGCAGTGGATGAAATGCCTTCTGTTGAAACCGTTGCAGGAAAAGATGCCATTGTCGTGGGTCGTATTCGTCAAAATCCGGATCATGCCGATCAAATATGCTTATGGATTGTGGCTGATCCTGTGCGATGCGGTGCAATTCAGGCATTGGCAGTGGTAGAGATATTGCTAAAAGACTTTTTAAAATGATAACTTAGCTAAGAACAGTGACAGTACCATAAGGTGTGTTTACGAGCGGGATTGCTGATACGCGCAGATAACAAGGACTAATAATGAAACTGCAAAAGCTTGTAGCAGCTATGGCCATATCGGGAGCATTGGGTTCCGGTCTGGTTCATGCGCTGGGTTTGGGCGAAGTGCGCTTGAATTCGGCGCTCAATCAACCATTGGATGCCGAGATTGAATTGCTGCAAGTCAGAGAGCTGACCCGAAACGAGATACTGCCCAATCTTGCCAGTCGTTCCGATTTTCAGCGGGCAGGGCTTGACAGACCTTTCAGTTTAACAGGCATGAAGTTTAAGACCGTCCTGAGAGAGGATGGTACCGGTTTTATTCACGTCACCAGTCATCAGCCGGTGCGTGAACCTTTTCTTAATTTCCTGTTAGAAGTGCACTGGCCCAGTGGTCGGTTGCTCCGGGAATACACCATGCTTCTGGATCCACCGGCATTCAGCGAGGAACCCGCAGCACCGGTAATGCCTGCTTCTACTCTGACGTACAACGGTGGTTTGCCTACGCCGTCGCGTAGTCAGAATGTGAATCCATTTGATCAGGGCGCTTCAGAAGAAATAACTTCAGAAGGAATAGCTTCAAAAGAAATAGTCAGGCCGATTCAGGCGACTCCGGTCAGGGAAGAGCCTGTTCGCGGTGTTGGCAGTTATTCCGGACAAAGCCGACCAGATACCTATGATGTGCAACCTAATGATTATCTCTGGGATATTGCCAAAAGGGTGAGACCGGGCAGTGAGCTGAGTATTCAGCAGACAATGCTGGCCCTGCAGAAAAAGAATCCCCAAGCTTTCATGCAAAATAATATCAATCGCCTCAAGAAAGGGCAGGTATTGCGAGTACCTGTCAGAGAAGAAATTGAAGCGATGAGTTTCCAGGATGCAGTAGGCGAGGTGGCTCGACAGAATCGTGACTGGCAGGCTCGCCTCGAGCAGCTGGATGCTACACGACGAAGCTCTTCTGATTCGGATGGAGACAATGCTGAAAATAATGGGCGTCTGTCGATTGTTGCCACGGATAATAGCTCCGGAACCGGCAGTGATCTGGGGGGCCATTCAACCGATGCGACAACCACGGCTCTGAAGAATGAGCTGGCCATGACGCGCGAGACGATGGATAAGCTGGCTCGCGAAAACGAAGAGCTTAAGAGCCGTTTGAAAGATCTTGATGATCAGATCAGTACCCTGAAACGACTGATAGACCTTAAAGATGACCAGCTGGCTGCATTGACGCAGCAGTCTACCGGAGCGTCTACCGGAACACCTGAGCAAAAAACACAGGAAGCCAAACCGGCTTCAGCGCCGGTGCAACCAGAACCTGAGACTGGTTTCCTGAGCTTCCTGTTCAGCCATCCGCTTTACCTGGCTTTGTCAGCTGCGTTGCCATTAGGTTTGATTGCGGCTCTTTTAGTCTACCGCCGTCGTAAGCAGGAAGAAGACGAGGATGAGATTGAAGAAGAGTCTGGTCTGGAGCCTATGTCGTTGATCCCTCAAGAGCCCCTGCAAGAGGATCAGGAAGAGCTCGAACTGGATGAGATGCTCGAAATCGATGAAGACAGCCTGCAGGAAGATGAAGAGCCAGAAGAGCCAGAAGAGACGACTCAGCAAACCGATGATGCGATCAGTGAAGCCGATATCTATATTGCCTACGGTCGATTCCCACAAGCGGTTGAGCTACTGGAAAAAGCCATTGAAAAAGAGCCGGGTCGCTCGGACCTGAGACTCAAGCTGCTGGAAGTTCACGCTGAGAATAATGATCTGGAAAACTTTAAAGAAGCCCTGACGGGTGTTGAGTCGCTGAATGATCAGGATGCCCTGCGTCAGGCTGATACCTATAAAGCCCGGTTCCCGACCGAAGCTTTCTCAGGAGAGGCTCCCTCACAAGCAGTTGCTGAGGAGAAAGATGACGATTTTGAGTCATTTGACCTGAATGATGCACTCACCGATGATAACGATGTTGATGCGGACGGCGATCTGGGGGATCTGGAGTTTGATCTGGATGAACTGGAACTTGAAAATGAACTGGCTGAGTCGTCTGATACAGAGTCGTTTGATGCAGAGTCGTTTGATACAGAGCTACCTGATATAGAGTCGGTTGGTGATCTGGACTTCCAGTTGGAAGACCTGGAACTGTCGAAAGACCTGTCCGCTCAGGAAGATGAGCCTGCTCCAGTCGATGATCTGGCGGATGATCTGTCGGATGACCTGGATCTTGATCTTGGACTGGACGATGACAGTGCCGATGCTGAAGAAGAGTCTCTGAGCTTTGATGATGGTTTGCCTGACCTGGAGTCAGTTCTGCAGGATGATGATCTGGACTTCTTGTCTGATGACGATGAAGTAGCCACCAAGTTGGATCTGGCAAGAGCCTACATCGACATGGGTGATCATGAAGGTGCCCGGGATATTCTGCAGGAAGTGCTGGATTCTGGCAGCGACGAGCAGAAGCAGGAGGCTCAGGTATTGATGGAACAAACGGGTTAAGACGATTTAATCATTTCTGAATTGAAACTTTACAAAAGCCTGGGTAGATCCGGGCTTTTCTTATTCGGCTTGCTGGCCCCCTACCAATTCTTTCTGCCTCCTGATAAATTCCTCTCCCTTTAATGGATGGAGTGAGTATTTTTCATGCCGCGATTAGCTGCCAGTGTTCAATACGATGGTTCCCGTTATCACGGGTGGCAGAGTCTGAAGTCGGGGCTTCCCTCGGTTCAGGCTGCTGTAGAAAAGGCGTTGTCAAAAGTTGCCAATCATTCTGTCTCTGTCGTTTGTGCCGGAAGAACCGATGCCGGGGTGCATGGTTGCAACCAGATTATTCATTTTGACACAGAGTCAGTGCGTAGCGGCTATGGCTGGACCTTTGGTGGAAATTCCAACTTGCCGGATGACATCACCTTTAACTGGGTTCAGCCTGTACCTGACGATTTCCACGCTCGCTACTCCGCCCTGTGGCGCCGATATCGCTATGTGATTCTTAACCGCCCGGTGCGGCCCGCTCATCTACCCAAAGGTGTCACCTTCTACTATCGGCCACTGGATGTAGAGTGGATGAATATCGCCGGGCAGTATCTTGTTGGTGAGCATGATTTTGATTCGTACCGTGCAGTTCAGTGCCAGGCCAAACATGCGGTGCGTGAAATTCAGCATCTCAATGTCTACAGACATGGCGATATGGTGGTGATTGACGTCAGGGCCAATGCTTTTCTTCATCATATGGTAAGAAACATCACCGGCGTTCTGCTTGAGATTGGAGCGGGTAGAAAACCACCGGTCTGGGCCAAAGACGTGTTGGATGCCCGAAAACGTTCTGAAGGGGGAACGACTGCCAAGCCCCATGGCCTTTATTTTGTCGATGTAGGCTATCCAGCAGAGTATGAACTGCCAAACAGTGAGCCGAATCCTTTTTTTGTGGCTTCAGTACTGCCCTGGTAGAAGGCTTGACAACTTGCTTACATAAGAGGTTTCTTATTGAATAAGGCATTCGGTTTTATCGATTAATATTTTTGATGGCTGTTTTAAGACGATCAGGGAAGGATCATGAGAAAACGACATCTGTCTATAGTAGGCTTTGCTGCCTGCGTTGCAACTCTGTCGCTCTTGACTGGCACAGCTCAGGCCGGATCACTGGAATGGGGCGTTCAGGAGCAGGGAGTTTGTCTTCAGGAGGGTTCGAAGGAACGAGACCAATGGAGCCAAAATATTAAAAAAAAGCTCAACTGGCTACCTTACTTCAGCGGTGGAAGGTTGGCCCACTCTCATTCTTGTGATCAGAGCAGAATACAGGACTGGGAGGTGGGTGAAGGTGAGGTGGTTTCTGTGGAAGGCAGGGCGCTGAATGTTTTCCGATGGCGCAAGCAATTCTATCCAGTCACATCTGAGCGCAGATTCGGTATCCTTTATCCGGTTGAGTACCTGCAGCAACGCCTGAGCTTTCAGTTCAGAGGCAGTCGCTATTGTCTGATATTGAACAAAAATAAGCGTTTTAGAAGCCTTGCCTGGGAGCAATGTCTGCAATCTGTGGAAACCCGCTGGTTATTCGATCTGCCGCCCGATCCTGGTGAGGATGGCTTGATCGGTTTAGCAGGAATTGACAGTGATCAAGATGGTGTTCGTGATGATGTTGAGCGGTTTATTGAGAAAGTATTAGAGGGCTCTGAAGAGGATAAAAGAGCTGCTTTGTCATTGGCGGGTAGTCTTCAGAAAGAGTTGATAATTGCATACGACCGGGATGCAGTGATGGCTCTTGAGCCTGAAACAGGTGCTGCATTGGACTGTATGTCATTTGTTATGGAGGATAAGGCAACAAAATTTCTCTTGGAGTTAGAGGCAAAAACGTACAACACGGTAGAAAGATTGAAAGCATGGAGCAAAATAAACAGTTACTTCAGCGGTATGATATTTACCTTGACTGATGACTTGGAGAGTCAATGTCATTTTAAACGTGAAGAGCAGAACTGAAATTTCAGGGAAGAATATGAAAAACTATTTAATGATGCTGTTTTTGCTCGCTGCTTCAATGGCGAATGCAAGTGAATGTCGGGTTTCTTCACCCGAACTGGCCCTGTACTACGGTAATGGAATGTTCAATAGTCAAAAGGCTGCTCGAGAATCAAGGAATAGTTTAATTCGACTATTGAGAAGTCAGCTTCCTGGCTACCGGGTCAGCTATAAGCTTTCTTACAACTACAATGAAAACCCTGTTGATCAAATGCTCGAAGTGGCGCGACAAAAGTTGTTACAGGATTACAGTAATATTTTACTGTGGCTGGCAGGAATAGAGTCTGCACCTGACTGGTTCCGTGAGGGGCTGGAGCTGGTTGTGACTAGCTACGATGCATTCAGTTATGTTTTCGACAGTGACCTTCGCAGGCATGTGCGCCAGTATTCGCAAGATATTAGCCAATGCCGGAAAGTGCTGCTGGTGGCTCATTCCCAGGGGAACTTTTACGGTAATGAGTCCTGGCGTTTGGTTTATCAGGCTTCGACTGCCGGTATTGCCTGGAATGAGTTGAAGCTAATGGGTGTGGTGTCAGTAGCCACGCCTGCCAGCCAGGTGGGTTACCCTTTGAGTTATCCAGCTGATCAGCAGAGTGTGACTCGATATCTGACGCTTTCTGATGATCTGGTGATTAATGTATTGCGAAGTGCTGCTTTTGGGCCTCTGCCCGCCAATGTAACAAACACGACGGTGAGCGACGACTGGAAGAATCATAGCTTTGTGATGAGTTATCTTTCGGGTGATCCCAGTGGCCAGATGTTGAGGGAGCAGATCAGAAGCGTTGCATACAGTCTGGAAACCCTGCCTTTTGATCGGCAGTCATTAGGCTCATCGGCGTTGGCTTCTGCGGGCTATGATCCGACAGCACAGATACTGGAAATCCAGTTTGTGGAGTCTGACAGTTTGTATCGATATTATGATGTGCCAGAGAGTGTCTATCAGGATTTGATGTCTGCTGAATCTGCTGGCCGTTATTATAATCTGGCAATCAGGGGGCAATACCCTTCCAGACGTTTGAACTAAAGTGAGTTTTACCTTTGAGTTGGCTCTTGTTTTTTCATTTCGGCAAGGGTTTCTTATTGAATAAAGCCTCCAGCATTATCAATTGTTATCTTTAGTGACTGTCTTAAGGCAAACAGGGAAGGATCATGAGAAAACGACATCTGTCTATAGTAGGCTTTGTTGCCTGCGTTGCGACTCTATCGCTCTTGACTGGCACAGCTCAGGCCGGATCACTGGAATGGGGCGTTCAGGAGCAGGGAGTTTGTCTTCAGGAGGGTTCGAAGGAACGAGACCAATGGAGCCAAAATATTAAAAAAAAGCTCAACTGGCTACCTTACTTCAGCGGCGGAAGGTTGGCCCACTCCCATTCTTGTGATCAGAGCAGAATACAGGACTGGGAGGTGGGTGAAGGTGAGGTGGTTTCTGTGGAAGGCAGGGCGCTGAATGTTTTCCGATGGCGCAAGCAATTCTATCCAGTCACATCTGAGCGCAGATTCGGTATCCTTTATCCGGTTGAGTACCTGCAGCAACGCCTGAGCTTTCAGTTCAGGGGCAGTCGCTATTGTCTGATATTGAACAAAAATAAGCGTTTCAGAAGCCTTGCCTGGGAGCAATGTCTGCAATCTGTTGAAACCCGCTGGTTTTTTGATCTGCCGCCCGATCCTGGTGAGGATGGCTTGATTGGCTTAGCAGGAATTGACAGTAATCAAGATGGTGTTCGTGATGATATTGAGCGGTTTATTGAGAGGGTTCTAACCGATTCTGAACAGGAAAGGAAGGCGGCCAGACAGTTGGCGAAAGTAAGTCAGAAGAAACTGGAGAATGCCTATGACAGAGAAAAAATCATTGAATTGAGCGATGAGTCGGGTGCGGCAGTTCTTTGTCTTTTGCATGTGATGGACGGGAATTCCACGGCATTTCGCCATAAAATGAGAGCAAAAATATATAACACGTTAGAGCGTATAAAAGCATGGAATAAAATGAATAGCCATCTGAGTGGGGTGCCCTATACATTACCTGAAGATTTTGCGAGTCAATGTAATTTCTCAGTGAATGGTTCTACCGAATAGTTCTAGTGCAGCCAGTCCTTGATATCCATACAGCCCCCTCGTTCATCCTAAGCACCCAAACCCCGTTCATACTGAGCGCCCGAACCCCGTTCATCCTGAGCGGAGTTTGGGTGCCATTGATAGCGAGAACCCATCAATTACATTGAAACCTGCACCAGTGAGTGACTGTCGTAACTTCTTTCAGGGCGGGGAGGATGTCATCACCATGAGACAAGGCTCTACCGTTTCTGCTAACATCCACCCCCTGCTTTCGTTCATACTTCACCCCCTGCTTTTTCATTCACTGGCTATAGGTATTTACAGGAGAGGTATTGTTGAAGACTCGGATCAAGGTCTGTGGAGTTACCTCGGTAGAAGAAGCGCTGGCCGCGGTTAATGCCGGTGCTGATGCGCTGGGCCTGGTGTTTTATCAGCACAGTAGACGGTTTGTGTCCGTTAGTAGGGCTCGGGAAATTGCCACTGCCACCCCGCCTTTTATCACGCTGGTGGGCTTATTTGTTGACGCAGAAGAAGCGGTTATCCGGAACGTTCTGAATCAGGTTCCGCTGGATCTGTTGCAGTTTCATGGTAATGAGACGGATCAGGAGTGTGGGCGATGGCGAAGACGATATATCAAGGCACTCAGAGTGCGTCCCGGGATGTCTGTTGAAGAAAGCGCAGCTGCTTACCCCGGTGCCTGTGGTTTGCTTCTGGATTCTTACCGTAAAGGTGTGCCCGGTGGAACCGGCGAGGCTTTTGACTGGCAGCTGATTCCCGACCATCTGGATAAGCCTGTTATCCTGGCGGGTGGCCTGAATCCTGATAACGTTTCCCATGCCATAGAACAGGTTGCGCCTTTTGCTGTAGACGTTAGCAGTGGTGTAGAGAATGACTGGGGCAAAGACCCCGAAAAGATGAAAGCCTTTGTCGAGGCGGTAAGACAATGACTGTAGATTATAAAAAGTTGCAAGACCTGCCGGATGAAACCGGTCACTTTGGCCGTTTTGGTGGACGCTACGTCGCTGAAACACTGATGTGTGTGCTTGAAGAGCTGGAATCCACTTACAAAAAGCTCTGGGATGATGCAGAGTTTCAGGCCGACTTTGATCGTGATCTGGCTCATTACGTAGGCAGGCCGTCCCCGCTCTATCATGCTGAACGCTGGTCTGAGAGCCTCGGTGGTGCACAAATCTACTTGAAGCGTGAAGACCTGAACCATACCGGTGCCCACAAAATCAACCATGCCATTGGTCAGGCGCTGCTGGCCAAACACATGGGTAAAAAGCGGATTATTGCTGAAACCGGTGCCGGTCAGCACGGTGTCGCTACCGCTACTGTTGCCGCAAGACTGGGTCTGGAGTGCGTGGTGTACATGGGCGCCAAAGACGTTAAACGTCAGGCGCTGAATGTTTACCGAATGAAGTTACTTGGGGCCACGGTGGTGCCGGTAGAAAGTGGCTCGCAAACACTGAAAGACGCCATCAACGAAGCACTGCGCGACTGGGTAACCCGTCCGGAAGAGACTTTCTATATCCTGGGAACCGTGTGTGGCCCTCATCCGTATCCGGAAATGGTGCGTAATTTCCAGAGTGTGATTGGTCGTGAAGCCCGCAGGCAGTGCCTGGAAATGACCGGACGTTTGCCAGATGCGCTGGTGGCCTGTGTCGGCGGTGGCTCTAACGCCATGGGTTTGTTCCATGAATTCCTGCCGGACGAAGAGGTTAAAATCTACGGCGTTGAAGCCGGTGGTCACGGTGTTGAGTCTGGGGAACATGCGGCCAGAATGTCTGGCGAAAGACAAGGCGTTTTCCAGGGGCAACGCAGTTACCTGATGTGTGACGACGATGGTCAGATAGTAGAAAGCTATTCCGTATCAGCCGGATTGGATTACCCCGGTGTTGGTCCTGAGCACAGTCACCTCAGAGCGGTTGGCCGTGCTGAATACCCTTGTATCACCGATGATGAGGCACTGGCTGCTTTCAGAAACCTGACCCGTATGGAAGGCATTATGCCAGCCCTGGAAAGCTCACATGCCCTGGCCTTTGCCGAGAAACTGGCGCCAACCCTGGCAAAGGACCGGATTATCCTGGTCAACCTGTCGGGCCGGGGCGACAAGGATATTCATACCGTGGCTGAAATTGATGGACTGACGTTCTAAGCGTTGAGGGGGGAATTATCATGAGAATCAAACAGTGCTTTGAACGATTGTCTTCGCAAGGCAGTAAGGCTCTGATGCCCTACATGACGGCAGGTGATCCGGCGGAAAAGACCGTCGACATTATGCACAGGATGGTCGCCAGCGGTGCTAACCTGATTGAGCTTGGGTTCCCGTTCTCGGATCCCGTGGCCGACGGACCGGTGATTGCAGAGGCTCATGAGCGGGCATTATCACAAGGTGTTACATTGAATCACGTTTTTTCAATGGTAACTCGCTTCAGGGAACACGATAATACTACCCCGATTGTCCTGATGGGCTACCTGAACCCGATAGAAATCATGGGTTATGAGCGGTTTGCAAACCGGGCCGCCCAAGCCGGTGTCGACGGTGTCCTGATTGTTGATCTGCCGGCAGAGTTTGCTGGCGATCTGGTGGCGCAGTTAAAACCCAGGCAGATTGATATGATCAACCTGATTACACCCACAACCACCGATGAGCGTATTAAAAAGATCTGTGCCGTTGCTTCAGGATTCGTCTATTACGTTTCCGTAAAAGGAGTAACAGGCTCGAATGCGCTGGATCTGGACAGTGTTCAGTCCCGAGTGGCTCATATCAAAGGGTTTACCGACCTGCCAGTCGGTGTCGGCTTTGGTATTCGTGATGGTGAGTCGGCAGCGGCCATTGCTTCGGTGGCTGACGGTGTGGTGGTGGGATCTCTGTTGGTCTCTGAACTGGCCCACTATGAAAGCCAGGGTGACAGCGCTGTCGAACGGGTCTCTGGCCATCTGGAAGCCATGCGTCAGGCAATGGATAAAGATTAATCCGATCAATCAGGGCAGACGAAAGGGAGCGCTCGGGATTTTCAGGCGCTCTCGTTTTCAGTCTTGCCAATAGACAGGAAGCGTTAAGTTAATGAGTAACTGGCTAGTCGACAAACTGATACCTTCGCTGTCACGTTCTGCGAGCCAGCAGAAAAGCAGTAATGTGCCGGAAGGGTTGTGGCGCAAGTGCGTAAAGTGTGAGTCGGTCCTGTATCGTCCAGAGCTTGAAAGAAATTTGGACGTTTGTCCAAAATGCAGCCATCACATGCGGATCGGTGCCCGCAAGCGTCTGGAATATTTTCTGGATAAAAACAGTACTGAAGAGCTGTTTTCAGAGATAGAGCCTGTCGATAAGCTCAAGTTCCGGGATTCAAAAAAATACAAAGATCGTCTGGCCTCGGCGCAAAAACAGACCGGTGAAAAAGACGCCCTGGTCGCCATGAAAGGCTATCTGGATGGCCTGCCTGTGGTCGCTGTAGCGTTTGAATTCAGCTTTATGGGCGGTTCAATGGGTTCTGTGGTGGGCGAGAAATTTGCCCGAGCCGCAGAGCTAAGTCTGGAACTGAAGATTCCTTTTGTCTGTTTCTCGGCCAGTGGCGGTGCCCGTATGCAGGAAGCCTTGTTCTCCCTGATGCAGATGGCAAAAACCAGCGCAGCGTTAGAGCGTTTGAAACAACAGGGTGTGCCTTATTTCTCGGTACTGACCGATCCCGTTTATGGCGGTGTTTCCGCCTCACTGGCCATGCTGGGTGATATCAATATTGCCGAGCCGGGTGCATTAATCGGTTTTGCCGGCCCGCGGGTGATCGAGCAGACCGTTCGTGAAAAGTTGCCGGAAGGCTTTCAGCGAAGTGAGTTCCTGCTGGAGCACGGTGTCATCGATATGATTGTTGACCGGGGTGACATGCGCTCGACAATCGCTCGTCTTTGCAGAAAAATGCAGGGAATCGCCCCTGTGCCGGTTGAGCCGGATTCGGACTTTAGTGAAGTTGAGGAAGAGGTGGTTTCGGCGGCTGGGTGATGGTTGAAAAGTTTGTGGCTCGTTCCCTGGCTCCAGAGGGTGTCGAAAAAGTCTAACCTCTCGTTCCCACGCTCTGCGTGGGAATGCATACCTTACCTAACAAGCTGGTACACGCTTTCAATGTAATGGATGGGTTCCCTTTATTAATGGCACCCAAACCCCGTTCACCCTGAGCGCCCTTCGACTCCGCTCAGGGTGAACGGACGAAGGGTGGAGCACAAAGCGCCCAACTCAAGGAAAAAACGGCAAAAATACTGTGAACTCTCCAAGGGTAATGTCATAGCTGTTTTTTTAGACAACAACGGAGAAAAATCCATCACTCCGTAGGAACCATCAGAAAAAGAAAGTCGAATTTCTTTATCGTACAACCACTCAGCTTTTATCAATTTAATCATAATCAGCTCCTGGAATACGCTCTAGCAACCCCCCATAGATCTGTAGGAAAGGCCTGAATTTTTAATCTAGTATATACTCAGGTATATACAAGAGAGGTTCGAATATGAAAACGACGATTTTCAAAAACAACAGAACGCAGGCTGTACGCATTCCCAAAGAGTTTGCGTTTCCCGAAAATGTAAAGCACGTTCAAATCCAGCGACAAGGGAATACTTTAACCATTTCACCCGTAGATGTGGACTGGGACGAATTTTTTGACAACATCACGGTCTGTCCGGATTACCCTGAGAGAGAACAGCCTCTACCACAAGAACGTGATTTTGGAGATTGGTCATAATGAAATACTTACTTGACACCAATGTACTGATTCACATTCTGAGAGGACACGACAAAGGTAGTATCAAAGAGCATTTCAAAAGCAACAATGGCCGTATGTTTATATCGGCGGTTACTGTTGATGAGCTTATGTTTGGCATTTGCTGCGCCCCAAAAAGACTTCGGGAGAAAAAACAGGAAGAGTTAAATACTCTCCTTAGTGTTATCCCGATACTAGATTTTAACGAGGATGCAGCGGAGCACTCTTCTCAAATTCGATACTTTCTGAAATCTACTGGTCAGCTGATTGGTAGCTATGACAATATGATAGCTGGGCATGCCCGAAGTCTGGAATTGACCGTGATCACCAATAACACTAAAGAATTTTGTAGAGTGCCGGGTTTAGAGGTTGAAGACTGGTCGCAACCCTTGACATAACGGGTAGCAAGAATCAAGACCTGACCCACTGTGTTTCTCTGTGTTTTGGACTTGTTCCCATCCTCTCCAGCGTGAGAACGAGTCATGACTTTTGAAACAGGTTTTCTTTGGTTTCTGCCAAAAACTCACCCAGCGGCCTTGTAGACACTTCTCCAGAATCAATCCCCTGCAGTGTCTTTTTAACCTCTTCTATTTGCCACTCTGACTTCTCTATGAAGTCAATCACAGCTTCAAGAATTAGATAGGAGATATCTTGATCTCTTATCCGCGCCAGCTCACTGAGTTTATCAAGTGTTTCCTGTTCAAATTTTACGCTTTGGACTGCCATGGACATAAGATTGATCTCGCTGGAGTGTTTGCGACTCGTTCCCACGCTCTGAGGGTGTTGCAAAACCGTTAAACAGTTTCATGAGCGCAGGCAACTCTAAAAAACTTGCCACCCCCATGCGACAATTTTAAATTTTGGGTTCTAGCGATTATTAGCCATTGAGTGCGGATGATCGCTAATATTTCCCAAATCACTGTAAATAAACGCTGCAAAGCAAAGGCTACTGCCCTGCTCAGGTTATAAGCCAGAAGGTGAAGGTTAAACTCCAGCTTCACTGAGTCTAATCCCCGACGGCGGAAGCGGTTTAGCCCCTGAACAGTTCGTAAATAACTGAACACTGGCTCAACCATCCCTTGACGTTTCTTATAAGCCTTCTTTGCCGCTGGATGCTCCATAACCCGGCGCAGCTCATCTTTAACGCTATCCATAGCAAAGCGCCTGATTTTTCGCCCAGCCTTGCTAGTGGTGCATTGCTTTCTCAACGGGCAATCACTGCAGGCTGCACCGCCATAAGTCCATTGCGCCTTCGAGTGGCTCGGATTTCTCGGGCGATAGATGAGCGTTAGTTTCTGACCTGCCGGGCATATGTACGCATCCTCTTCCGATTCATATCGGAAGCTGCCTTTATGGAATTTCTGATTCTTTTTAGGCTTGCCCGGATTACCACTTTCTGGACACAGTAGGCTGACATCTCTTGCCAGCGAGTCATTAATCACGCTGTCTGTAAAGTAACTACCGTCGACCAGCAGCTCTTCCGGTGTTTTGCCTATTATGCGTTCTGCCTGATCCATCATCTGAGGGATCACTGCGGCTTCATTGGTTGGATCAACAGCAGCAGCCAGAACCACTCGTTCTTCATTAGCTAGCACAGAGGGAAGATAAGCCTGTGCATACCCTCTGCCCCGTTTCATTTTGTGGCGGGCGGCTTCTGGCTCTGTTGGACTTATCCTTGTGTCCGATGTGTTTTTTTTGCCCCTGCGTTTTTGCTTTGCCTGACGCTCCTGTAATGTGTCGTACACTTCTGTTTGATGGGTCAGTGCTTCTTTCAAGGACTCATCATCAGGTGCCTTTTCTAATCGGGCTTTGCTTTCCTCAACCGCTGCGCGAGCTGCTTCTTCTTTGATCAATTTGTAGTTGGAGCAAGCAGCCTCAATTAAGGTTCCATCTCCAGCGACTGAGTCATTTGCTGACCCTGTGCGGTTGAGTACTGACTGAGTTAATGCCTCGAAAAAGGAGCCATTCAGGGCTTCTTGATGCCGGGTGATAAATCGTCCGATATTGGCATGATCCGGAAATATACCGCCACTGACCCACATACAACCCAAATCCATCCGAGCCATTCGCTCAATAAACCTGAGGGAAGTGACGCCATTAATAATTGCATACAAAATCAATCCAGCCATGCAGCGCGGTGCATAAGGTGGGCGACCGGATTCTGCATAGTCTTGCTCAAAAACAGACCAGTCCTGTTCATCCAGCAAGTCTGAAATAACAAAAGGAGTTTTGTCGTTGGTCATCTCCAGATGCTGACGCAACGGATGGCCGGACAAAAAGATCTCGTCAGCATCAGGATGAATAAATCGCCGTGATGAATGGCGGATTGTGCGTAGCTTTTGTCTCTCGGAAGGAGCAGGAGAAAACATATCCTGCTGGGGAGGCTGGTGCACTTTGATTTTTTGTTTGGTTGTCATCGGTCATCACGAGCAAACAGATATCAAGACAATGATACCTGTTTGTCTTGGGTTTCGCGACACCCTCGCTCTGCGTGGGAATGCATACCTTACCTAACAAGCTGGTACACGCTTTCAATGTAATTGATGGTTTCCCTTTATCAATGGCACCCAAACTCTGTTCACCCTGAGCGGAGTCGAAGGGTGGTTGGCACGTTCTCTTTTGTTGGTTCGGCATCAAACCTAACTAGCTGACCTGCCTTATCCAGTTTCTCATGCAAGCTACCAGGACTCAGTTCAAAACCATTAGGCCAGCACAAAGCGCCCAACTCAAGGAAAAAACGGCAAAAATACTGTGAACTCTCCAAGGGTAATGTCATAGCTGTTTTTTTAGACAACAACGGAGAAAAATCCATCACTCCGTAGGAACCATCAGAAAAAGAAAGGCGAATTTCTTTATCGTATAACCACTCAGCTTTTATCAATTTAATCATAATCAGCTCCCGGAATACGCTCTAGCGGCTGAAGCTCCACTGCTTTTTGCCAGTTATCAAATAGTGCTGTTTTATGGTCACCACACCAGTCAGATACCAATCTTGCGGCCTTTTTTGGAAGATAGCCCTTGAGAACCGTACCATCATTAATACACACCAAAGCCTCGTGACCTTGGTACTCAACATGGATATGTGGTGGTGGATGATCATCATGATACATTCTGATGTAAATTCCAAAAAAAGAAGAGATCACAGGCATCACAATTACCATCAGCTAAAAGCTTATATCATTGCCTCCAAAGCCAGATTGGTCAACTGTGGGGGGCTTACAACTGTTCCTATAAATATGGTCAAACATAACTCGTTCCCACCCTCTCTCAATATCGCCATATTAATAAACGCTCAAAGCACTTCATCTCCAACAGCCGGAACAGAATCCCATTCGGTAAACTCCTTCGGCATAGCGACCGACAGATCACACTGAGCCAGTAGCTCATCCATTGAATAACGTGGCCGGTTTGTGCTCTTGGTAATCACCAGACTATTCTTTACTTTCGTGATAACGATACCGTCCCCATCCTTCAAGTTCAGTTTACGCAGTAACTTTGGCGGTATAATGATTCCTGACGAGTTGCCAATCCTTCTAATGACCGTATTCATCCCGACATTTATCCTGATTGCCATGTTTTCAGGCCTGTAGGTTCCGACATTGAGATAAGTTAAATCGCCACCGACCAATGATTATTTTCAGCTTTTAGAGTCAGTTGTTGTATAACCTCAACTTCTTCACTCTCGGCAAGCAGGTTGAGAAAAAAGCTGATTTTGCTGTTTGTATCTACGGATTCCAGATAGATAGAGCGAAGCGCTGCATCTGAGGTTCTTGGTATGGCAGTTTGATCCTTCTCCCAACGAGCAACGGTTTGGGAGTCAACGCCCAATATTTCTGCCAGGTTCTTTTGGGACATTCCACATTCGATTCTCAAAAATCGCACTTCTTCACCCAGAAGTGGGCTTTTTTTTACAGTAATGTTCTTGGCAATAAGCTGATGCAGGCCGTGAACATTTTCCACGCCCACATAAGTCACTTCATCTATGACTTCAGTATTATAACCATCAGCCAGATGAATGTAGGATAAACCGCACTCTGCATAGTGATAACTCATCGTAACCCCCTCGTAACAGCATCGACCCAAAGCCAGATATAGAAAGATCCAGACAAATATGCAATCATCCGCCCCCTAATACTCGCCCAAGGAACCACCCCCATGACACACCAGCAAAACAGTCAGCCCCCCTACGAGCAGCTGTCTGATTGGCTTGACTGGTTAGAAAACACCCGCCCAGAACACGAAATGGAACTTGGCCTGGACAGAATAAGAAAGGTAGCCGAAAAGCTGGAGCTGACAACCCCCGCGCCTTTCGTGATCACAGTGGGCGGTACCAACGGCAAAGGATCGACGGTCGCCATTCTTGAGTCCATCCTTCTGGCAGCCGGATACAAAGTGGGCGTTTACACCTCTCCGCACCTGCTCAGATTCAACGAGCGTATTAAAGTCAATCGCATTGAGGCCAGCGACGAAAGCCTGTGCGCCGCTTTTCAAAAAGTGAACAACGGGCGTGGCGGAAACTGGCTGTCCTATTTCGAATTCGCCGTACTGCTGGCTGTGGATGTTTTCCAGAAAGAAAGCGTTGATATTGCGCTTATGGAAATTGGGCTGGGCGGTCGCCTGGACGCCACCAATATGATTGAACCCGATGTCTCAGTGGTGACCACCGTCGGTTTAGATCATCAGGACTGGCTCGGTTACAGCATCGAAGCCATCGCAAAAGAAAAAGCCGGTATTTTTCGCCCTGAAAAACCCGCCGTATTTGGTGGTATCGAGACACCCAATAGCATCGTCGATCAAGCTGTCAGGCTGGAATCAGCTCTATATAGAAGAAATAAAGAGTTCGAGCTAAGCGAAAAAAGCAAAACATGGCGCTGGAAAGGTTTGAACAGAACAGGTGAATGCATAGAATATGTCGACCTGACCAAACCTGAACTGGTGATTGACAATGCTGCCACCGCTCTGCAAGCAATACAGTTTTTACCTGAAGTCGTCAGCCGTGATGCCATCGACAAAGGCTTAAAAACATCGAGCCTCCCCGGTCGCTATGAAAAAGTCACTGAGACCAACAAAAGTGGCGAGCAAGTTGAAGTCATTCTCGATGTTGCCCACAACCCACAGGCAGCCACAAAACTGGTAGAGCGTCTAAAGGCAGAGCCGGTACCAGGAAAAACCCGTGCCCTGATGGCGATCTATAAAGACAAGGATTATCACGGGGTGATTGAGGCTCTGTCTGAAGTGGTCGATGAGTGGGTCGTCACTGACTTTGACTCGCCCAGGGCGCTGGACAAGGCCGATCTTAGTGAAGCCGTTGCGAGATATGCTGATTTGCCTGTGATGTCTGAAAATGCTGAAATAGCTTTTCAGCAGCTAACCGATACGTCAACCGCCCACGACAGGGTGCTGGTTGTTGGTTCGTTTTTGACAGTTGGCGCCATTTTGTGCAGTAGCAGAAAAGTCCCGTCCGCCAGATAGTTTGTCCTCTACCATTGTGTTTTACCTCCGGGTGTGTATAAGGAATTCGTATAAAATTGTCGTTTAATATAGGTAGTTTTAACTAGCTATAACGTGTAAGATTTACCCTCTTATGTGTAATTCTATGTGATGGGTAGAGAAGGCTATTACCTGCCGGTTTCCTGATGGGATAACCACTCAGGGTGTGTAATCAACAAAGTAGTCGACAATTTTTTAAGCAGCTTTTCAGAGAGAGTGTCATCTGAAGGGCGGTAGCGTGAAAAAATCCTAAGTATATACTCCCTGTTTTTGGAACCTCAAACAGTGAAAACCTTACTGTACTCCGACCTGCAACCCGAGAAGATCAAGGGTTTGCCTAAAACATTAAAAGCACTGGAAGAAGACGACTTCGTTCGAGCCGATGTCCGTAAAGTCGACCATAACCTCTACCGTGCCCGTTTGAACAAAAGCGACCGACTGCTGTTCAGCCTGTACAGTTACGAAGGTTCCACTTACTGTCTGGTACTTGAACATATTCGCAACCACGCTTACGAAAAGTCTCGTTTCCTCAGCCGTGGTGCCGAGATTGACGAAGAGAAAATCCCGACGGTTGCAAGCTCCGAAGCTCTGACCATAGAACCCCTGCCTTATCTGAATAACAATAGTAGTCAATTTAACCTGCTGGATAAAATTATCTCCTTCGATACGAGTCAGAAGGAGATTTACCAGATGCCAGCGCCATTGGTGATTATTGGCAGCGCAGGCAGTGGCAAGACCGCCCTGACCCTGGAGAAAATGAAACAGGCGGCAGGTGACGTACTCTATATCAGTCTGTCTTCATTCCTGGTTCAGAATTCCCGCAACCTTTACTACGCCAAAGGTTACGAAAATGAGTACCAGGAAGTCGACTTTCTCTCACTGAAAGAGTTTCTGGAAAGCCTGCAAGTACCTGCCGGCAAAGAAGTCTCCCTGAAAGACTTTGAAAACTGGTTTCGCCGCCAAAAAAGCCCGCTGCGTGACCCCCATAAAGTCTTCGAAGAATTCAGAGGCGTACTGACCAGCTCCTTCTCTGAAGCCTGGCTCAGCCGGGATGACTACCGACAGTTAGGCGTCAAACAATCCATCTTCAATGAAGAAGAACGTGCCTCTGTTTACGATCTGTTTGAGCGTTACCTGGCCTGGATGGAGAAAGAGGGATTCTACGACAGCAATATCGTCAGCTACCAATACCAGTCTCTGGCAAAGCCGCAGTACGACTTTATCGTTATCGATGAAGTACAGGATATTACCAACGTCCAGCTGTACCTGATTCTGAAAACCTTGCGAAATGCCGGGCAATTTCTGCTGTGCGGTGATTCCAACCAGATCGTGCACCCCAACTTTTTCTCCTGGGACAAGGTAAAAAGCCTGTTTTTCAATGAGCAGAAACTCTCGGGTGGCAGTGAAATCATCCGGGTACTGCAAACCAACTACCGCAACTCGGCAGTAGTGACAGCCATTGCCAACCGTATCCTGAAACTGAAACAGGCGCGCTTTGGTTCCATTGATAAAGAGAGCAACTACCTGGTTCAGAGTATTGGCGGCAAAGACGGCACCTTGCAGGTACTCAAAGACACCGATGCCGTCAAGCGGGACCTTAACGCCAAAACCGCGCTGTCCACCCGCTTTGCCGTGCTGGTCATGCACCCTGAACAGAAGCCCCTGGCCAGTCGCTGGTTTAAAACACCCCTGGTTTTCTCAGTTCAGGAAGCCAAAGGACTGGAATACGACAATATTATTCTTTTCAATTTTGTCCAGGATGAAGAGAAAGCGTTCCGGGAAATTGCCGCAGGCATTGACCCCAAACAGTTAGAAGGCGACAGCCTCAACTACGCACGCAGCAAAGATAAACGGGACAAATCCCTCGAAGTCTACAAGTTCTACATCAATGCCCTGTACGTGGCCATGACCCGTGCCGTCAACAACCTGTACCTTATCGAAGGAAACCTTAAGCACCCGCTGCTGAAGCTGTTGGACCTGGAGAACTTCTCTGGAGAATTGACCCTCGACAAGCAGGACTCTTCTCTCGAAGACTGGCAAAAAGAAGCCCACAAACTGGAATTGCAAGGTAAACAGGATCAGGCTGACGATATACGCAGTCGTATATTGCAAGAAAAACCAGTGCCCTGGCCAGTATACGACAGAGAAGCGTTTACTAAACTCTGTGAGCAAGGGTTCGAAGGCAGTGGCAACAAGAAAAAGCGAATACTGGCCCTTGAATACGCCATGCTCTACCATCACCAACCCACTTTGAATGCGCTGCAAGAACAAAACTTCAGGGCGGCTTTTGGTGATGAGGGTAAAAGCCTGAGCCAGCTGTATCGCAAGCACTACATGCTGTACACATTAAAAAACCCCGGAGGCGTGCTTCGCGATACAGAAAAATACGGCATCAACCACCGGACAATATTTAACCTGACCCCACTGATGGTCGCCGCCAAAACCGGCAACACCGAATTAGTAGACACCCTGATAGAACGGGGTGCCGAAGCCAGCCTGACCGGCTCCAACGGACTCAATGCCCTGCAAATGGCACTGGAGACAGCCACCGTTGATCCGACCTACAGCAGCAAAAAACTGCCTTCTATCTACGAACGACTCCAGCCCGACACCATGGCGATACAGGCAGAAGGCCGGTTAATCAAGCTGGATAAAAAGCTGATGGGGCTGTTTCTCTTTAACCTGATGTGTGCCCTGTTTTATCGCAAGCTGGGAGACCGACTCCCACGGTGGGAAGGCTTTACAGCTCAAGACTTAACGACGCTGGTTCAGGAACTACCCGACAGCGTATTGCCAGAGCGCAGAAAAAAACAAACCTATATCAGTGGTATTTTGTCGACTAACGAAGTTGACCGCGATCATCGTTATAACCGCAAACTGTTCAAACGCATACGCAGAGGTCACTACATTCTCAACCCGAACCTCAAGCTCCGCTTCACGATCAAGCAAGAAGAGACCTGGGTAGGCATCTACGACCTGCTCCAGCTGGATGACCTTGATGTGAATTACACAGCGATGTTGGGGGGAGACCAGGAACACCAGAAACTCATGCGGGAATTTTATCAGCAGCGCTTTGGCAGTCGGCTGAAAGAATCGGTGGCAGGTATAAAAGCGATGGTTGAGAGTGGGCCCAGTGTGATTGACTGAAATGTAACGTCTATCCCCACTCCCACTCGTTCCCACGCTCCGCGTGGGAATGCATACCTCCCCTGAAAGGCGGACTCTACAGCGCTAGGAGCCTGACCGAGAATAGCGCCCGTAGCGAGGACGGCAGAAGTTACGCTGCCTAAACCATTACCGATAGAGCTAGTATCAAACCAATGGAACCACTGCACAAGGCAGTCATCATATCATTTCTCAGGCGAGCTTATGGTGACTTGTTACAAGGTATACTGCTCTTTGGGAGCCATGCCAACGGCACAGCCAATAAAGAAAGTGACATAGACCTGGGTATTTTGATTGATGGTATGGCTGACCCGGTTGAACTATGGGAAAACGCCCAGACACTAGCCAGCCAGGTGAATACCAATATCGACTTGGTAGATTTACGCGCAGCAACCACTGTACTACAGCATGAAGTGATCAATACAGGAATCTGGCTGTGGCAGCAAGATACCGTAACCTGTGACTTATTCGAACTCCAGGTTATGTCGCTGTACCAGCAACTACAATACGATAGACGGGAAATCCTGAACGACTTACAAAGAAGGCTGCACAATGAATGACATTATTCTTAACAAATACTCAATCATTCAGCGTTGTATTGCCCGTATTAACGAAGAATACAAAGGTCATGAGTCTGAACTGTGCACAAATTACACTCAGCAGGATTCTATAATTCTGAATATTCAGAGAGCTTGCCAGGCTGCCCAGGATATGGCGAACTACGTTATCAAACTGAAAAAATTGGGAATCCCCCAGAATGCCAGAGAATCTTTCCAGCTACTAAACGATCATGGACTGGTATCAGCCCCACTCACAATCAGTATGATAAAAATGGTTGGGTTCAGGAATATAGCGGTCCACGAGTACCAAAAATTGAACATAGCTATTCTTAAATCTGTTATAGAAAAGCATGTTGATGAAATTAACTGGTTCGCAGAAGAAGTTATGCGCAGCTTTAATAATGATGGACAATGAAAGACCTGAACCCGCAGGGAAAAAACATGAAACCCCCTGAAATTATTGACCTGTAGCTGAAGTCCTTGCTGGGCAGTCACTTTCATGATTTTGCCGTGTCAGTGACCCACGCCGAACTTCGAAAGTCGGCCACAAGCTAACAGACATCCTTTCAAAGCTGTGAAGAAAATACGACAGGTCAATACCATTGAGAATCACAAACGAACATGCAGGCCATATTTGCAACGTGCTTCAGCATCACTTTGGTGCCAAAACTGATATCTGGCTCTTCGGCTCCAGAGTTGATGATAATCAGCGTGGCGGTGATATAGATCTCTACATAGAAACCGACCTGCAAAGCCCAGAAGCGGTTATTGATGCTAAACTCCACAGTCTGGTGGACATCAAACAGCACATCGGTGACCAGAAAATTGACCTGGTCATTTATCGACGGGGAAAACGCCGGGAAGCGATTCACCATGAAGCCAGAAATACCGGGATTCAATTGAATGGCAACAGAGCTCTGGGGTAATGAATGAGTAGCAAACGACAAATTGCAGACGTTATCGGGCGCACCCTCTTGATTTGTGACCGTCATGCTTTGCGCCTTGAATGGGTGATGGCCGAAGTGAAAAGCCTGTTTCCATTGAATGCCAAAGCGTTCGAAAACCTTGCTCCGGCTGAAGTGGCGTACATGGATCAATTTGCCACCCGGTTCAGTAAATTACAGGATGCAATGGGAGCAAAACTCTTTCCTCAGGTGTTGGATTTGGTGGGAGAGCAGGGGGCGTTAAACACCTTTATCGACAAGCTCAACCGGCTGGAAAAAATAGAAGCGATTGACAATGCAGCCCAATGGCTTTTATTTCGTGAGATGCGCAATGCTTTTGCCCATGATTACCCGGAAGACAGTGAGCTCACCGCCAAGACGTTGAACCGGGCCATGCCGCTGGCTGGCGAGTTGTTAACGGTCTACCGTAATATTCGGGGTTTTGCCTTGCGTTATGGTGCTGTTTTGCCGGGGGAGTGCAACGATGGCTGACGACATCAAAATCGACTGCGGAAAGTTTAAACAGTCATTAACGCTGCTGGAATCTCAATACCATCATCAGCAGACACTTGATCACGCATTACCCAACTGGATTCAAGAGGCAGTATCGGAATCTGTTACCCGGCGATTTGGAAACTGTTATGACTGTCTGTGGAAAGTGCTAAAGCACTATTTAAAAATCAGTCTTGGGTTACCTGATGTACCTAACAGTCCGAAACCGCTATTTCGGATTGCCAATGAAAACAGACTGCTGCCGTCGGATATTTCGCAATGGTTGATCTATGCGGATAGCCGTATTGATCCTTCCCATAATTATGATGGCAATAAAACAAAGGCAGCACTCGATTTAATGGATGCTTTTGTAAGAGATGCGATTGCCTTATACGAGACCATAAGTGGGGAACGCTGGCTCTGAACTATTCCACCGACCATCCTCCGGCACCATTCAAAGCTATGAACAAAAAACGACAGCTAGCGATAAAAGAAGACCAGCTGTTGCTCTTGCGGCAGCAGCTGGACAGCATGAGCCAGATGGAAGAGTTGCTGAAATGGTCTTTGGCTCGCTGTCAGGCTGTAACTGTTGAGAAGGGAAATACGCCAGAACTTGAAGATCTGGACAAGTTTGAAGCCCTTACCGCTCGTTTTGTTCGCTTTAACGATTTCTTGTTACTAAAAATATTCCGTCTGGTCGATGTTATAGATCTCGAAGACGAGGGCTCGAACCGCGATAGAATCAACCGGGCTGAGAAGAAAGGTTTGATTGATAGTGCCAGTGAATTTATAGAAATTCGTGAATTGAGGAATAGTATTGGTGATGAATACCAGACAGTGGCATTGGATCTGATTTTCTCCAGGGTTCTTGAATTTGCGCCTGTGTTGCTTGGTGTTGCTGACAAGGTTAGGTGGTATTGTTCGCAGTATAGTGGTGAACTGCATATTGGATTATAAACTTACAATGGGATTTTTTTAGGTGACTATTAGTAGCACCCATAATGAATAGGCTAAATTTTAATCAAAAAGTTTTGGCTGCTGCCTGCTAAATCCGATTACTAGTGGGTTTTCGGGTAGGCACTAAATAAGCCTGACATCTCAGCACTGAAATTTCTATTGAAATATATGATAAAGTCAATTCTAATTTCCTCAATGATATTAAATATTGGTATTCTGCTTGGGAGAATCACAGGGTTTATTAGAGAGAGTATTGTTGCTTCTATTTACGGTATAAGTAGTCAAGCTGACACAGTAATCTTAATGCTGAGTGTTCCAGATATTTTGGTTAATATTCTCATGGGAGGTGCGTTAGGAGCTGTTCTAATACCAGAGTTTAATAGAAATCCTGAATATGCACGAAGGCTGGTCTATCAGGCTATAGTAGTTTTCGGTATTTTGTTTTTGTTGCTGGCAATCTTAATATATTTCAAGATGGAATGGCTAATATCCATTTTTGCTCCTGGGTTTGGCTATGATGAATTTGAAAGAACTGTAGAAGCTGTTGGCTATGTTATCTGGTTGTTACCGTTAACGGTTATAGCTGGGGTTACTACGGCATTTCTACAATCACGAAACCAATATATGATTCCAGCAATGGGAACATTAATAATAAATGTATCAATTATCTTCGGGTTGTGGGTTATTAGGCAGGTTGGAGGTGGTGTGTATGTATTATCTGCTTCCGTCCTCTTTGGCGGAATATTAAGATTTGTTTCACAATTAGTAAAAATTGGTGATTTAAAATTCACGCCGTTAAAAAGTCTTAATTCTCTTCTTATAAACAAAAAGCTGTTTTTGCATTATCTTCAGGCTGTGGTATCCGGTAGCGCGATTCTACTATTTCCAGTTTTTGCAAGATCTCAGGCATCTTACTTGGATCCCGGCAGCTTGGCAGTTTTGAATTATTCAACGAAGTTGATTGAGTTTCCATTAGCTATAACTGTAACATTTCTTTCAGTTGTATTATTTCCAAAACTCTCTAAAAGCTACTTTGAAAATCCAAGTGATCACTCAAAAATTGTTAAATATGGAGTGCAATTAACTTTGTTTTTGTCAGTAGCTGTTTCAAGCGCTCTAAGTTCAATAAGTGAGTCATATACTTCGGTTGTTTATGGTTATGGAAAGATTGATTCTACAAATATACAAGAAATTTCAGGCTTGACAGAGTGGGGTATTTGGTTGTTGCCCTTGATGGGATTGTCTACATTTTTAACGGCTGTGTTTAACTCAAGGAATAATACGTTTACACCTCTTATTGTCAATGTATTTGGGCTGATTTTATTTATTTTGATTTATAAGATAGGGCTCTATGGCTACGACTTGTACGCAATCATTTTCTCAATGCTTACAAGTAACCTTTTAATGGTTCTTTTTCTTTTTCTGTTTCTTCGGATAGAAGGTTTGAGCTGGCTGAATACAATGTTGGAAACCCGTTTCTCCTTTTTGCTTCTAATTTGTTCGCTATCAATATGTATCATATGCGTTAAGATTCAAAGCTTTGACTTAAATAATTGGGTAAAAATATTTATATCTGCCTTGGTGTCTTCCTTACTTTTAGTTGCTGCGTTCTTGATGAGGAAGGAAGTAAGAGAACAATTAATGGTAAAGATGAAAAGAAATGATTGAATATATATTTATTACCAACAATCCAGAGCTTGCAGAATATGGTGAGCTTTGTGGTGTGGGGCGAATATTTGTAGACTTAGAAGTGATGGGGAAAAAAGAGCGACAAGGCCATCTGGACACCCTTATAAGTGAACATTCTTTAGAAGACGTGAGCAAAATTAAGGCAAAACTTCAAAGTATTCCGCTTATGGTGCGTGTAAACCCACTTCACAATGGGACGAAGCATGAAGTTGAGCAAGCGATTTCCGAAGGAGCTGACATGTTAATGCTCCCTATGTTCAGATCAGCAAAACAAGTACAGCAGTTTTCAAAATATGTCGATGGTCGGGTTGGAATTGTACTTCTTGTTGAAACACAGGCGGCAGCAGAGTCTCTGGAAGAGATTGTTAATGTTGACGGAGTATCCGAAATACATATTGGCCTGAATGATCTACACCTTGACATGCGTTTGAACTTTATGTTTGAACCATTAGCAAATGGTTTAGTTGATAAGATGGTTAAGATCATTAAAGAAGCAGGGCTGAAATTTGGCATAGGTGGAATTGCTCGAATGAGTGAGGGTATTGTGCCCGGTGAGTCTGTTCTAGCAGAACATGTAAGACTGGGGTCTAGTGCTGTCATACTTTCAAGAACATTTCATAGGCAGAGCGAAACAGTAGAAGAGCTAGAAAAAGTTGTAAATTTAAGAGGAGAAATTGAAAAGTTAAAAAATGAAGAAATACGATTGTCAATGAGAACGCAGGAGCAAGAAGAAATAGATCGTATGAAATTCAAGGAATTAGTTGATAGTTTTGTAGTAAGGAAAGTTTGTGAAACGTCTATTTGATATATTAGTTTCATTATTAGCAATTATATGCTTTTTTCCCCTCTTTGTGGTTGTTGCAGTAGCAATAAAATTAGATTCAAAAGGTAGTGTATTATTTACGCAAGCTCGCATAGGTCTTCATGGTAAAACTTTCTCTATTTATAAGTTCAGAAGCATGGTTTCAGATGCGACAGAAAAAGGACCGTACTTTACTGTCGGCAACGATAGTCGCATTACACGAGTTGGCTCATTTATTAGGAAAACAAGTATTGATGAGCTACCACAGCTAATCAATGTTTTGCAGGGTAGCATGAGTATTGTTGGTCCTCGACCTAATGTTCCAGAACAAAAAAAAGAATATACACAAGCTCAGTGGCAACTACGCAATTCTGTAAAGCCTGGTATTACAGGTCTGGCTCAGGCTACGCTACGATCGGAAGCTACACCTGAACAACGAACAGAACTTGATCTTGAGTATGCCAAGAAGATGTCAATGATTACGGATTTCAAGATTATTTTAATGACCATTAAGCAAGTACTGTCTAAAGGTGGTAACTGAGTATGTGCGGAATCTTTGGATATGTTGATACTAACAATAACAGAATTTCAGATGAAACCTTGCAATGTATGGGCGAATCCATACAGCATCGCGGCCCTGATGGACAGGGTTGCTATCATGATGAATCCCATGCCATAGCGCTGGGTAATCAAAGACTGGCAATACTTGATATTGAACATGGTCAACAGCCATTTATTTCTGATGATAACAATATCGTGGTTGTTCAAAATGGTGAAATATTCAACCATGTTGAGCTAGCTCAGGAGCTTGCTGAAGATGGTTATTTTTGCAAGACTCACTGTGACACTGAAGTTATACTCAGGCTGTATGAAAGAGATGGTATTGATTTCGTCTCTAAATTAAATGGCATGTTTGCTATTGCTATTTATGATAAAACACAGAACGCTGTTTTTCTTATCAGGGATCGGGTAGGTGAAAAGCCGCTATATTATTTTAACAACGCTACTCAAACAGTTTACGCTTCAGAAATTAAAGCAATTTTGAAATCTGTGGAGCAACCTGAACTTGATTATCAGGCTTTAAATAACTTTCTTGCATTTAATTATGTTCCACCTCCACTCACAATGTTTGAGAATATCAAGCATGTGATGCCAGGTCACTGGTTAAGAATAACAGCGCAAGGTATCGAAGAAAACTGTTGGTGGGATATTTCAAAAATAACTACAGTCAATAAAAGCGAATTAGAATGGATTGAAGAATTTAACACTATCCTTGCCGATGCTGTAAAAATCAGGTTAAGAGCAGATGTTCCTTTTGGTGCTTTTTTATCAGGTGGTGTGGACTCAAGCACAGTTGTAGGTCTAATGAGTAAGTACCTGAATCAGCCTGTAAAAACATTTTCCATCGGATTTGATGATCCAAGATATGATGAGTCACCATTTGCACAAGCAGCTGCTGAGAGATTTCATACAAATCATACCCTGCAAAAAGTTGATCCAAATTTAATCGACTTATGGCCAATGGCTACCTATCATTGTGATCATCCGCATGGTGATGTCTCTTTCCTGCCAACATACAAGGTGGCACAACTTGCCTCAGAACACGTTAAGATGGTGCTGACAGGTGATGGTGCAGATGAGCTTTTTGCAGGTTATGACAAATATAAGACATTCTTTGCTGAGGATATTGGTGGGCTTAATAATGTGGATTTTCAGGAAAAATACACAAATAATATTTCATTATTTGATACTGAGGAAAGAAAGAAATTACTCTCCGTTGAAAGCCAAAAAAGAATAGGCATATTTGACGCTGATAAAGTTATTAGACCTTTTTTTAGTAAAGTCGAAAATATGGATCGCATTAATCAGGCGCTCTATATCGATACAATTTTGTTACTCTCAGGAAATAATTTAGTTAAGCCTGATCGAATGGGAATGGCAGTTTCTATTGAAAATAGGTCTCCCTTCCTAGATTATCGAATGATTGAGCTGGCATTTTCTATGCCTGGGACATTAAAGCTAAAATCAGGAGAAACAAAATATATTTACAAAAAGGCAGTAACCCCCTTGATTGGAGAAGAACTTGCTTATAGACGGAAACAGATGTTTACCGTACCAATAGGTGATTGGTTTAAAACCGAGCTTGCCGACATGTGCTGTGATTTGTTGCTATCAGAGAGAGCAGTTAACCGAGGGCTGTTTGATTATAATTATATACGTAGCCTCTATGAAGAGCATTGCAGTGGTGAAAATAATAATACACGTGAAATCCGTGCCTTGATGGCATTAGAGCTATGGTTTCGTGAAGTCGTAGATCATTAAAGCAAAGCCTTTAGTAGGGTAATTATTATGCTTAGGGTAGACATTAAACGAAGCCCTTTACTGGTAAAGGCCATAGAGGTGTTTCTGACCACCTGGATAAGAATTCAGAAACGAGTTCTCTGGGCTGTATGGGTATGAGCAATGAAGTAGAATCACAATACCTGGTTACATGCCTGCTCTGCAGCCCTTGTGTTATAACAACTTTATAAAAGATGATAATTATATATCAAAGCTATGAACTTTTTTGAGTATGGTATAGATGTCTGGTAGAAATTTTTTTTATATTTTCGTTTTTTTATTGTTTTCTTTAATATTTCCTAAATCTATGTTTTATGGGAATGGCGTAGATGGTTTCTATAGTCAAATAAATTTCATAGATAACAATTTGCAGCCGACTGGTTTATTATGGTTCATACATTTTGCTAGATATATTGTTGTTTGGCCTTTCTGGTTTCTTTATAAGTTAAACGCGCCTGTTTTTTTTCAATCAATAGTTCTTCTCCTTTATATGCTCCCTTTTTTGATTTCTAGGAATGGGAAATGGAAATATTTCATTCTACTTTCTCCTTTGTTTTTTAGCTACAGAACAGCTCTAGTTATTCTTTCAATTAGTATTTTATATCATTATTTTTTGGGTGTTTATAAAGGAAAAGGAAGATTGTTTTATGCTCTATTGCTTGCCAATTTGAGTTCAGGTGTTTTAATTCCATTTATGCTCATATTGTATTTTATAAGAAAGAGTATTGGGATAAATGGAAAGCTATTCTTTGCTGTGGCAACGCTACTAGTTTTATCAGTATTGCCTTCTATTTCACATAAAATATATTATTTTACTGAGGGAGTGGAAGCTGATAAAAATGCTATAGCTCTGAATTCAGAGTACGACTTAGTATGTGATCAAAATTTAATATGTACAATGCTAAAGAGGAGTAATATTTATAGCTCATATATTATAGGTAATTATGGGAAAACAGCATTTTATACATTTTTTGTGCTGTCAACTTTGATTTTGTCTCTGTACTCGATGGCTCGAAGGGATAAAACTTATTGCTTTTTTCTGACTTCTTTCTTAGGTGTAGTTTTTGAAGGGCTATGGGTGGTCTCCTTTTTCTTCGTAGTTCTATCCTATATTTTAGATATATTAAGAAGAGTTAGGTTTGTATAGCTTTTTTACAATTCTCAAGAATGATTTAAACAAGTGCTCGACTTTAGTGATACGGGTTCATCTTTAGCGGACTAGCCCGCCCTGCGGGCACACATCTTTGAGTAACTCTTTGCTGCCAACCTCAAGTCTTCGTCCTACGATAAGAAAGAAGGCATACCCGAGCCAGAGACCGAACGCACACTGGTGCACTTGCCCGAACTTTAGCGTGGTCGGGAGGCTGGCGACCGCATCACTGATGACGCTTGGCGATCTCGTTCGGAAGACTGCATATGATCGACAGCCCCATACTCGGATATGCCTTCGTCCAGCAGTATAGGAAGACAGTCATGAAGCACAACCCAAATTCGGTTAAAGTTCAAAAGCGGATATCTGGCCATCTCAAAACCGTCAATCTCTATGCTGCAGGCATTGATATTGGCTCTGAGTTCCACTTCGTTGCTGTCCCTGAAGAGCTGGATGACCAGCCGGTTCGGTCTTTTGCCTGCTTTACCGCTGATCTTGAAATGATGGCCCAATGGCTCGTGAAAACCGGAATTACAACTGTGGTCATGGAGTCTACCGGAATCTACTGGATTCCCGCTTTTGAAATGCTTGAAGAACACGGCCTGGACGTCAAACTGGTGAATGCACGGCATGTCAAAAACGTCCCTGGTCGTAAAACAGATGTTCAGGACTGCCAGTGGTTACAGCAATTGCATACTCATGGTCTGCTTGAGGGGGCTTTTCGCCCAGAAGATCAAATGTGCGCCTTGCGAGCCTACATGCGACAGCGTGAAACCCTGATCCGCTATCGGGCGTCACACATCCAGCACATGCAGAAAGCTTTACGACAAATGAACCTGCTGTTGGACAATGTGGTTACGGATATCACGGGTAAAACGGGTATGGGCATCATTCGCTCCATTCTTGCGGGAGAGCATGACCCAGAGGTACTGGCCAAACATCGGGACTCTCATTGTAAAAAATCAGAGAAAGTCATTGCCAAGTCACTGCATGGGCATTACCGGGCAGAGCATCTCTTTGCCTTAAAGCAATCTGTTGCGCTTTATGATTTTTATGAAAAGCAAATCGAAGATTGTGACAAGGCGTTGGAAGGCCAGTTGAACCAGTTTGATGATAAGTCCGAGAGTTCCTTTCTGCCTGCTGCAAAGCGAAAATCAGCCAGCGCCCCTGGTTTTGACGTGAGATCCCATCTTTACCGGGCGACAGGGGTAGATCTGACAGCGATTGAGGGAATAGAGGAAAATACCGCCCTGAAGGTTGTTTCTGAAATTGGTACAGACATGGGTCGTTGGCCGACGGTTAAGCACTTTTGTTCCTGGCTGGGGCTGAGTCCTGGAAACAAGATATCAGGCGGAAAAGTGTTGAGCAGCAAAACCAAAAGAATCCCCAATCGGGCTGCTTCAGCCCTGCGTATGGCTGCTCTGACACTAGTGAACTCGAAAAGTGCGCTGGGAGCCTATTATCGCAGGATGAGAAGCAAGCTGGGGGCTCCAAAAGCGATTACGGCGACAGCGCATAAACTTGCCCGGCTGATTTACAGCATGCTGAAAAACGGCTCGGAGTACGTTGACCGAGGTCAGGAGTACTACGAAGAGCAATACCGTGATCGAGTTGTAAAAAACATGAAAAAGCGTGCTGAAGATATGGGCTATAAACTGGTCAAACTTGAAACAGCCTCACCATCTTGACGCTGTGCAAGTGGCGAGTTCCGAGGGAGTTACTCAGAAGGGACTTTGGAACAAACCAGACGAATCAGGTGACGGGATAAATCTTTCCATCGCCACTTGCCATGGGAAATCCAGTGGTGATAACTGCTCCATAAACGCTGGTAGTCAATGGATAGCAAGGACTGGGTGACAAAACCATCTCCTGACAAGAGGCAGCCAAACAGAAGTTCACAGAACGTTGGTACTGCTGTTGGTGATAGCGCACCGGCAAGAAAAGTTGTATAAAAAGCGAGCTCCCGGAGGATCACTCGATGGTCAGCTGTGAGCATGGCAACCGTCTCTCTTTTTACTTGGCTTGAGACGGTTGCTTTTAGCAGAATTTGGATGAATAAGTAGAACTATTGTCCTTTGAGAACTCTAAAGTCGAGTAAACAAGTGGTCAGAAATGAAGAATCAGGCATCAAATCAATACTCTAGAAGAATTGAGTCACTGGACTATTTACGTGGGATCATGGCGTTATCAGTCATGCTGTTCCATTATTATTCTTGGGCTTTTGGCAGCCTTGATGCGAGTTCTCTATTATCTAAACTAGGTATTTATGCTGTTTCTATATTTTATATTTTAAGTGGTTTGAGTCTTTCTATTGTTTATGTTAATCGCTCGGCGAATAAGTTTAACTGCTATGAATTTCTGTTGAAAAGAATCTTTAGAATTTTACCTTTGTTTATAGTTGTGGTCTCCGCATACATAGCACTAAATTTACTTTCTAAACCCAAACCATCTAGAAAACCGGAGTTTTACCACTCTGACAGATTGTTTGCCCTTAGGCGCTCTTCTTCATCATTAAGAGAATCTTTGACCCAGAGTCTGTCAGCTACTTTTTCAGGATTTCGGTTTATACGTTCAACGAATTTTTTTGCGGCTTCGAGCAGATCTTCTGCCGTTTTATGGCAGTGATGGTATGTAACATCTTCCCGGAACCAGCGCCATAAGGCTTCTACAGGCATAAAGTCAGGGCTGTAGGCTGGCATCTGGATAATGTTCAAATTCAGGCGTAGCCCCGCGTCCCTTACAAAGTGTGCGGTATGCCATGATGCACCATCCCACACAATGTCGATTTTCCTGTCAGGGTTCTCCTGCCTGATTCGTTCCAGAACATTAACGGTGTGCTCTTTCCGCCCACAGGGATAAGGCCACATTCTGACCTGACCAAAATTGTAGTAATAGATTCCGTAGAAGGTGATCTTGTCAGCCAGCTTTGGAGAGTGTGAACTGACCCAGAGTCTTTCGCCTTTACGGGACCAGCCATAGCCAATATCGGCATCTTGATGAATATGAGCTTCGTCAATGTAGACCAGCAGGCGTTTCTGGAAAGTGGCTTCTGACAGCAACGGCTTTAAAGTTTCAAGAAAGGTAGCCCGTTTTACCGAGTCAGCCTTGTTGAGCAGTTTTTTGGCTTTCTTCCATGAATACCCCTGCCGTTTAAGAACCTGTCGTATGGTCTCACGGCAACATCGTACCTGAAAGCAATCCCAACACCATTGAACCAAGTATTTCAACGTCCAGCGAGGTGAGTTAAGAGAACTTTCCTGGTTAGCTGCTTTTTCCAGTGTCCGGTCAATCAGGCAAGCAGCAGCTTTACTGATAATTTGACAAAAGGGGGGCGGCCCCCAGTCCGCTTATAAACCATAGCCTCCGGCCCCTTTGAATTGTAGCGGTGAATCCAGTCAGTGACCGTTTCGAGATGCCGCCCCAATTGCTTGGCAACCTGAGTTGCAGAAGAACCCTGTGCCACTTGATAGAGCGCAGAAAAGCGCTCTCGTGTACGTGGGTGAGCTGCATGTATGGACTGCTGGAGCAGACAATCTTGTGTCTGCTGCCACTGTTGAGGGGAGACTTTTAATACCATGGGTAAGCAAGAAAAAATGAAAACTATCTTACTTATAGCGACGGGCTTGGCATGTCGTAGTGGGCGTAGTCATACAGGTAAATGAACGACTGTGATTGCGCACCTTCCCTATACCGGGGTGCGCTAGGTACCAATCCATTAAACTCCGGTTTTCTAGATGGTTTGGGTTTAGTATGTTTTTTGGTGTAGAGTTTGAATTGTCGGCTTACGAAATTTTTATAAACTACACATTGCTTTTTGCTTTTATAGACCCTTCTGCGTACTTACCTATTGGGGGTTGGTCTATTGGTAATGAGATTGTATTTTATATTCTTCTTGCTGTGATTTTAAGTTTTCCGGGTAAACGTAAGTTTAATTTAATATTTTTTTGGATCAGTAGTGTAGTTCTAGGAATTTACTTTTCATTTATTTTGCTTGACTCTGCTCAAAATCTTGATGTCCAATGGAGTGTGTATGTGGTAACTGCTCAGAATTTGTAGGCAAATTTTGCCACCAATTGGCTACAGCCCAGTAAAACCAAGGATGCCAATTTCAAAACGAGCACTTTTGCCTACAAAAAATGAGCAGTTACTGTATGTGAACCCCTTAGGGCAATTGTATCTTTTTACTTCAGGTGTTTTTTTGGGCATGGCGGGAGATCGTTTACGGGGGCGTAAGAATAATAACTGCCTTTTAATATTTTTTTCTGCCTTTTTGCTTTTCATGTTTGTTTTTTTTCCTGTTTCAGGAGGGCAGATTAACTTAGTTGTTGGCAATACTAGGTTAGTTCTTTCTTTGATATGCGTACTTTTTGTTTTTGTTGTTTTTTTAATGGATTTGAAGGTTGTGGGTTGGATAGGTAAGTTTTTGTTGTTTCTTGGAGAGACTTGCTATTCTATTTATTTAATCCATCCACTAGTAGCCTTACCTTTGGCTAAAATTTTTAAAATATTTTTATTGGATGAGAAATATTCATACCTCTTCTCTATAGTTATAGTTTTTGTTCTATCATCTTTAAGCTATAAGTTTATTGAACGTCCTTCGATCAAAAAGGCAAAAGCTCTATCAGTTAATTTGGTAAGTGATCTTAAATATTAGTTTTAGTGAATGATTTCTTGTTCTATATAAATATTATTGGTAAATAAAGTTGTGAAAAATATTCTTTTTGTGTCTTACGGTGGAGGTCATGTTCAAGGCCTACTCCCCGTCTATGAGAAGCTATTTTTAGAAAAAGGGTTTAATTGCAACTTTTTGGCATTGACGACGGCTTATCAACAGGTTAAAAATAAAAATCTGCCGTGCATTGGTTTTAAGGATTTGGTTGTTGAAAATGATTATGCTTTAGAGGTAGGTAAGAAACTTATTGGTGTGGAACATAACCACTCTATGGTTTCATATGAAGAAAGCATAGCATACATGGGGTTATCATATTGCGACCTTTTAGAGAAAGTTGGAAAGAATAAAGCTAAGGAATTATATGCGAAATACGGTAGGCAGGCATTTTACCCATTAAATACTCTGAGAAAATTATTAGAAAAAGAAGCGCCTGATCTGGTAATAACCACTAACTCTCCCAGGGCAGAAAGGGCGGCAGTAGATGCTGCAAAGGATTTAGGAATCCCTTCTTTGTGCTTAGTTGACTTATTTGCATTACAAGAAATTTCATGGATTGGACAGCCTGGTTTTGCAAACAAAGTTTGTGTTATCTCTGAATATATTAAGGAAAAAATGCTTGCAGCTGGAAGAAAGCCTGGAGAGATTGTTGTAACTGGAAACCCTGCATTTGATGAATTAAGTAAGTACCAGAATCCTGAGTGTGTTAGGTTGTTTCGTGAGAAAAAAGGGTGGTCTTTAGAAGATAAAATAGTGCTTTGGGCGTCAAACGTTGAGCCTGAAATGCATCCATACACAAGTCAGAAGGGGGATGCATTATTACCATTAAAAGTAGAAGAAATGTTAAAAAAAATGGTTGATGCTGACCCCAGTATAAAGCTCGTTATCAGACCACATCCTAATGATAGTAGGTTGCCCTTTACTGATTCAGATCGTATTGAGTTGAGTTCGCAAAAGGATGATTTAAACCAACTTTTAACTGCTGTTGATTGTGTTGTAGTACTGGCTTCCACAGTAGGAATGCAGGCTGCACTATTAAGGAAGCCATTAGTCAACATAAAACTGTCAATATTTTCGAAAAATGCTCCTTATGATGAAATGCGACTATCTACCGGAGTTGACGATTTGAATGACTTAAATGAAGTTATCATCCAAGCATTAAATGAAAAGCCTAGAAATTCCACCCTAACAACTATTGGCTCTGCAACAGATAACATTATTAGTGTGATTAAGGATTTGCTGTAAACATTATGGTTAGCATAAAGCGTGTTCTGATTATCGGACTTGGCAGTATTGGTAAACGTCACCTTGAAAATTTAAAAGAACTTTATCCAAATATTGAAATTATTATCCTTCGTCGAAAAGAACACCTTTCTAGCTATGATGGATGTATTGTTGTACATGAATTGGAAGAGGCAATAGCATTTGAACCTCAGGCCGCTTTGATTTGTACACCATCGACATATCACTTAAATGTGGCTCATCAATTGCTTGATAATGGTGTTCATGTATTTATTGAAAAACCTATTAGTAATAGTTCATATGGTATTCTGGAATTAAAGCAAAAAGCATTAGCCAATAATATTAAGGTTATGGTTGGTTACAATCTTAGATTTTTGGAGTCGTTAATTTTTTTTCGAGCATTACTACAAATGGGTCGATATGGAGCAACTTTTTGCGTAAAGGCAGAGGTTGGACAATATCTACCTGATTGGCGGCCAGGCATGGATTACATCAATTCAGCCTCTGCGTTGAAGTCTCTCGGTGGCGGGGCTCTGCTTGAGTTAAGTCATGAGCTTGATTACCTGTCTTGGATTTTTGGCCAACCGACTTATGTTATAGGGCAATCGTTAAAAGTCAGTAATCTTGAAATTGATGTTGATGATTTGGTAATGGCTCAAGTAGGCTACGAAAATAATGGTATATGTACTAATGCAAGCATTCACCTTGATTTACTGCAGCGCAGAGCCTTCCGCCAATGTAAAGCAATTTGTGAGAAAGGAACTATTATTTGGGATGCAATAGCTGACAATGTAATATTATTTACTGATAAGGAGGAAGAAGTTCTTTTTCAGGGTGATATGAATCGTAACATAAGTTACTTGTCTGAAATTAAAGTGTTTATCGATGCTATTGAAAATGATAGTGATGTTCCAATCTGTATAGATGATGCACTGACAGTTATGTCTCTTGTCGATGCCATTCGCTCTTCAACAAGTACAAGGCATTTTTTTAATGAAAAGTAAGAAACGTTGTGTGGCTTTTATTTTCGCAAGAGGTGGTTCAAAAGGTTTGCCTCGCAAGAATATAAGGCTAATGAATGGTACTCCTCTGATTGGTTATTCAATACTAATCGCTAAAAAATGCCCATCTATAGATCAAGTCATTGTATCAACAGATGATGAAGAAATTGCAGATATTGCAAGGCAATACGGAGCAGAAGTACCTTTTATCCGACCCTCTAATTTAGCAGATGATAAAAGTAGTGAGTTATCTGCATGGAAACATGCAGTCGCTGCTTATACAACTATCTTTGATACTAACTTCGATATATTTGTCAGTCTTCCTCCTACATCCCCTCTTCGTAGTGTTGATGATATTGAGGCTTGTATTGATTTATATCATGTCGAACAATCAGATATTGTTGTGACAGTTAAAGAAGCAGCACGAAGTCCATTCTTTAACATGGTTGCTAAAAATAGCAACGGCTTATGCGAGTTAGTTAACAAAGCTCCGGATGGTACTCGTTGCACTCGTAGGCAAGATGCACCTGTCGTTTATGACATGACAACAGTTGCTTATGTTTGTGCACCTGAATTTATTACAAAGTCTCAATCTATTTTTGATGGTAAAATGAAGAGTGTATTAATACCTGATGAAAGAGCTGTCGATATAGACACAGAATTAGACTTTAAGTTTGCAGAATTTTTGATGAGTCAAAGGTCTTAATATGAGTTCACTTCGTCAGCTATCCGATATGACCAACCGTGTGGTATTAATTACTGGGGGGGCAGGTCACCTTGGGCTGGCAATGGCAGAGGCGCTAGCTGAAGCTGGTGCAACCATTGCAATTATCGATCTTGATCAAACCTCTATAGACCAAGCAATTGCCCATTTGACTCAGCTATATGGAGGCAAGCATTTTGGGTTGGCGATGGATCTGGCAGATGACTTAGCAATTTCAGAAGTGCCTGGCTGGTTGAATCAGCACTATGGTAAACTAGATGTTCTTATCCATAGTGCATCTCTAGTGGGTACCTCGGGTTTGAAGGGCTGGGCAACTTCATTCAAGGAGCAAGAACTAACCACATGGAAAAAAGCTCTTGATGTTAACATGACATCAGTGTTTTCTTTAATCCAACATTGCTTGCCACTGCTTGAGCGCTCTTACTCCGCCTCTATCATAAACATCAGCAGCATATATGGTGTGGCAGGTCAAAAAATGTCTATGTACTCTGACATGAATTATTTAACACCAGCTGCATACGCCACAAGTAAGGGGGGGCTAGTTCAGTTAACCAAATATCTGGCAACTGTGCTGCCGCCTATTCGAGTAAACTGTATTAGCCCGGGTGGCATTGAGCGAGGGCAGGATGAGCGGTTCCAGAATCGTTATAAGAATATGACTCCTCTTGGGCGCATGGGCTGTGAAGAAGATTTTAAAGGTGTCTGCCATTTCTTAGCATCAGATCTCTCTAAGTATGTTACTGGGCAAAATATTATTGTGGATGGTGGCTGGAGCTTATAATGGAAAGTTCAACACGTAAGGTGGAAAAAGTCACCATTATTGATTACGGAATGGGAAATGTTCGTTCAATAAAAAATGCATTACTGCATATAGGTGATTTTCAAATTGATATATCTTCTGAACCTGACTTAATAAAAGAGTCTGATCTTCTTATTTTGCCTGGTGTTGGTGCTTTTCCAGATGCAATGGAAAATCTCAGAAAACGAAAATTAATTGAATTATTGAACGATCAAGTGCTAAACAAACATAAGCCTATTATTGGTATTTGTCTTGGTATGCAACTGTTATTTGAATCCTCAGAAGAAGGTGGTGTTAACGAAGGTCTTTCTTGGATACCTGGTCATGTCAAATTTATGGCCTTAGATAAGGAGTATCGTATACCTCATGTTGGTTGGAATGATCTTATTATCAAGCGCCCCTCTGTTGTTTTTGATGAATTGAGAGATGATAAGAATTTTTATTTTGTTCATGCGTTTTATGCCGACTGTCCAGAAAAATATAAAATAGCTACATTTGAATACGGTAAAGAGTTTACCGCAGCTGTTCAATGTAAGAATATATTAGGCATGCAGTTTCATCCAGAAAAAAGTCAGGTAAATGGGATGAATTCTATAAAGCAGGCAATACGCTGGGCGGAGGAATTGAACTGTGCTTAAGTCTCGACTGATTCCATGCATTATCACAAAAGGTGACCTTGTTGTTCAAAGCTATAATTTTAATCGTTATTTGCCCATTGGTAATATTAAAACAGCAATTGAGTTTTTCGTTAACTGGGATGTAGACGAAATTGTCATCCTGGACATTGATGCAACTAAGAACGGGCGAAGTCCGAACTTACAGTTAGTAGAATGGGCTACAACAGAATGTTTTGTTCCACTGACAATTGGTGGCGGTATAAAAAACACTGAGGATGTAAAAAATTTACTCAATGCGGGTGCTGATAAAATATGCGTAAACACTATTGCATTACATAATCCAGCTTTTATCAGCGAAGCTTCTTATATCTATGGTAGTCAGTGCGTGACGGTGTCTATTGATGTTAAGTTAACACCTAATGGATACAGAGTATATGACCATTCACAAAAGGTTGTCACAGAAAAACTCCCATCAGATTATGCTATGGAGTTGGAAGCGTTGGGGGCTGGTGAGATCTTTCTGAACTCTGTCGACCGTGATGGTGCTAGAACCGGTTATGATATTGATCTATTGAAATCTGTTAGTTCCACATTAAGGATACCTGTAATTGCTTGTGGTGGTGTGGGCCGGTTTGAGCATTTGCCTGCGGGGGTACTCAAGGGTGGTTGCCAGGCTGTAGCTGCTGCCAATATTTTCCAGCACAGTGAGCATAGTACTATTGCCGCCAAATCTACCCTTTTAAATCATGGCGTTGATGTGCGGCTGAGTTCAAGTGTGAAGTATGAAAACTTCGAGTTCGATGCTATGGGTCGGCCTTATTAAACAAGGGGTCAGATGAGTAATATGAAATACTGTAAACGTTGTGTGTATCCCGAAAACCACCCACTGAGCCCTATCTTTGATGATCGTGGTATTTGTAGTGGTTGCCTAGTGCATGAAGAAAAGTACCAGATTGACTGGGATAGTAAGCAAAAAGAGTTAGACAAGCTGTTCTCTCAGTATCGTGAGCGTCCTGGTACCAGTTACGATTGTATTATTCCTGTGACAGGTACAGGCGATGATTTCTTTGTGGTAGATACTATAAAAAACCGCTTTCAGCTTAACCCACTGCTTGTTACCTATAACACACACTTTAGTACAAAAGTGGGGGTGCGTAACCTTGCCCGCCTGATCACAGAGCTTGATTGTGATCATATGATGTCAACTGTTGGACCAGATACAATAAAGGAAATAACCAGAATCACTCTAAAAAAAATTGGTGATATTTACTGGCATGTCTTGGCTGGCAGCCAGACCTTTCCCGTACAGGTGGCTACAAAGTTGGACATTCCTCTTATTATTTGGGGTGTTAATGGTTGGTTGGATCAGGTGGGTATGTTTTCTCATCATGATCAAGTTGAAATGACAAAAAAAGTGCGTAAAGAGCACTCACTTCGTCGTTTAGATGCAGAGTCTTTACTAGGCAGCAGTACTAAAATTTCTGCAAAAGATCTCCAAGCTTATACATACCCTAGCGATGAGCAACTAGAAAAATCCCGCGTACGTGGAATCTACCTTGGAAATTATGTTTTGTGGGATTCTCAAAAGCAGATAGAAGAGATGATTGAGAAATATGGCTATGAAACATCACCTCAGGAAAGAACCTACAATACTTACGAATCAATTTATTGTGGTAACAATGCCAGTGTACACGACTATGTGAAGTTTCTAAAATACGGCTTCGGAAAGGTTAGTGACCATGCCTCACGTGATATCAGGCTTGGGCGTTTGAGCCGCAGTGAGGCTATTGAAAGGGTGAGAGAATACCAGTCAGTTAAACCTAAGCAACTGGATAAGTTTTTGCGTTGGCTTGATATTTCTGAAGAGACCTTCTTAAGCTATCTTGACCCCTTTAGAGACTTAAGAATTTGGCATAAAAATGAAGATGGGTTATGGCATCTAAAAGACTCTGTAGATAATCATCAAAATACAGAAGCTGATTTGAAGCTTGAACGGCCTGTGACTGATCCCAGAGAATATAAAATGACTCATCTTCTTGAAGAACATGAAATTACTGATCAGTACATTTTACTCGGTCGGTCTTACATTGATGAATTTAACTTTAAAGCAGTTGAGGGCTAACTATGAAATACTGCGCCAACTGTGTGATGCCGGATACAAAGCCAGGGGTAGTTCTTGATGAGCGTGGTTTTTGTAATGCCTGTAGAACAAAAGAGATAAAAGAAAGCTTAGATTGGGATGAACGCTTCAAGCAATTGGAAACTCTAATTGCTGAAATTAAAGCAAAAAACTATCCATTTTATGATTGCATAGTGCCAGTCAGCGGTGGCAAAGATAGCTGGTTTCAGGCAATGATGCTCGCTGAACGCTTTGGGTTAAAAGTGCTTTGTGTGACCTTGGCTTCGCACCTACCAACAACGGAAGGAATAGAAAACCTTAATAATATGATCAAAGGCTTAAATGTTGATCATATGAAAATAACAATTAAGCCCAGTGTTTTCAGAAATATTCGAAGAAAATGCTTTCTTGAGCAAGGTGAGCCCAACTGGGCAGAGCATTGCGCAATGTTTTCGAGCGTTATTAACACTGCACTAATTTATGAAGTTCCCTTGGTAGTATGGGGTGAAGATATTGCTTTTGAATTTGGCGGCTTGCAAAGACAAGAAAGCAAGCCCAGTGCTATTGCTATCAATAAAAGTGACCTGATCAAAGAAAAAACAGTGAGTGATTGGCTGGGCGCTGACATCTCTGAAAGGGATGTATTTTTTTATAAATATCCTGATTATGACAAACTAAAAAATGCTAACGTGAATAGTATTTATTTAGGTCATTTCTTGCACTGGTATGGGCGAAAAAACTACGAGATTGTAAAAGAACGAGGTTTTACTGGACGTCGAGCAGGTCCTTTGTCTGGTAATTATCTAAATTATGATAACATTGACGAAAAACTTTGTGAAATCAACATCTGGTTTAAGTACCTTAAATTTGGTTTCTGGCGAGCAACAGATCAATGCTGCTATGATATTTGGAATAATCGAATGAGTCGGAATGAAGCTGTTGAAATTGTAAACCGTTTATCTGATGAGTTTCCAAAGGAGTATTTTCAGGATTTCTTACGCTTCCATAAAATTTCGGAAGAGGAGTTCTGGGAGACTGTAGATAAATTTAGGAATAAAGATATTTGGGAAATGAAGGGGGGGGAATGGGTTTTAAAATATCCATTACGCACTTAAATCGTTAAGTGGAACGGCCTGCTGTCTATGTATTGGAAATACTTACGCTTGCAGGTCAAAATTAGAAAGTATTATCGTCTTTATTTTTTTGTATTTAGCATAAGATGTAGCGAAAAAAATACAGATTTCTACATTTAATTTGATGCTCACAGTTGGTTTGGAATGATTGATTTTCGACATCTTTCAAAAGAAGAATCTGCTTCACTTGATTTTTTAAGAGCAATTTCAGCACTACTTGTTGTTATCGGTCATGGTATTTCCTTTTGTGGTATTTTGACATCGCTTCATCAACCAAATGCACCATGGATGCAAAATATTGCCGTTGTTATTTTTTTTATATTGTCAGGTTTTCTTATAGCATACTCCTTAGCTGGGAAGCGAAATAATAATGGTTATACCTATTATCATTATGTTTCTGATAGGTTCTCAAGAATCTATGTGACATTTATACCGGCACTACTTTTTGTTGTTTTTATTGATTTTCTGAGTTTGACTAAAAGTAGTGATGTATATCAATATTATGCGGCTTATAATCCAATAACGTTTATTGCAAATTTATTAATGCTTCAAGATTACCCTGTATTTAGTTTTGCTACCAGTTTCGGTTCAGCTAGACCATTTTGGACATTGGCTATAGAATGGTGGATATATCTTTTTGTTGGAAGCTTGTTCTTTTTTTTTAGAGATAAAAAGACTAAATATATATTTCTAGCATTAATTTTCATGATTGTACCATTATATAATTTCATCGGGGGTAGAGGGAATGGTTTATTTTTATATTGGCTTTTAGGGGTGGGGGTATTTCTAGTTTGGAGTAAAGGCTACGTAAGAAGTCTTTCTTTCAATAAAAAAATTCTTGCTTTTGTTTTGTTTTTAATTTTGGCAGTTTATAGAGTGTTAAATACTCTTGTTGAGTACGATAAACTATTTGCATTGTTTTTATCAATTTCTATATTGTTTTTTGTTGAGGTGGCCTCTCTATTAGATTTAAATAAATTAATCTTGTTGATTTCTAGTAAGCTTGCTAATTATTCTTATACTTTGTATCTAATTCATTATTCTCTGTATGATTTTTTAGTTTCCCACTATGGTGGTGGAGTCTTAATATTTTTTGTGGGTTTTTTGTTGTCAAATACTATTGCATATATCATGGGGTTTTATATTGAGGGAAAAGCAACTAGAAATATAAAAGATAAGTTGTATTTTCTTATTGATAAAAATATTTCTTTAGGAAATAGAATAACTACTCTGTGATTTTAATCCATCTCTATACTGATTCTGGATATGTCAAAATGAAACCATGCTTTATCATCGCCGAAGCTGGTGTAAATCATAATGGTTCGGTCGATTTAGCTCTACAACTTATTGATGTAGCTGCAAAGTCAGGTGCTGATGCCGTTAAGTTTCAATCCTTTAAGGCAGAACAGCTTGTATCGAGGCAGGCTAAAACCGCTCAGTACCAGCTCGATAGAACTGGTGTTGATGATCAGCATTCGATGCTAAAAAAACTGGAAATGTCTGAAGACTTTCATCAGCAGTTGTTTGAGCGTTGCAAGACAAAAAATATCGAATTTATGTCAACGCCATTCGATATTGATTCTGCACGATACCTGATCGAATCAGGAATGGAGCGGCTGAAAGTTCCCTCTGGTGAGCTAACGAATATACCGCTTTTAAAGGCGCTTTGTGTATTCGACAAGCCTATTATCTTATCTACTGGTATGGCTTCATTGGAAGAGGTTTATGATGCAGTGGAAGCTATAAGATCTGAACGTATACGGCTGAATCTAAAAGGTGCTTTGCGTGATTATTTAGCCATTTTGCATTGTACCTCTAACTACCCAGCCAGGCATGAGGATGTCAATCTCAGAGCAATGACCAGTTTAGCTGAAGAGTTTAATCTTAGTGTCGGTTATTCAGATCATACCGATGGTATTCTAGTGCCTGTTGCAGCCGTAGCAATGGGGGCAACGGTTATTGAAAAGCACTTTACGCTTGATCGTGAGATGGACGGACCTGATCACAAAGCTTCACTTGAGCCTAATGAATTGTCTGAAATGGTTAGACAAATTCGCCAAATAGAAGTTTGCCTTGGGACTGGTGAGAAAAAGCCCAGCGATAGTGAGTTGCCTGTTAGAGACTTGGTGCGTCGCAGTATAACACTGGCTTCAGATATTCCGGCAAATAAGCCTCTTAGAGAAGAGGATATTATCTTATTAAGACCCGGAACGGGAATTCCTCCAAAAGAGTTGGAGAAGGTGCTTGGTCGATGTCTAAAAGTATCTGGTCGAGAAGGTACACAAATTAACTGGCAGGATCTGATCTAGTGCGCAAGGTTTTTTATGTATCGGGAACACGGGCTGATTTTGGCCTGATGGAAGATACGCTGAAAAAGATTCATAGTCACCCTGAATTATCTCTAAGTATAATAGTGACAGGTATGCACTTGCTTGAAGATTATGGGAATACCTGGCAAGAAATTAAGCATGCAGGTCTTGATATAGTGCATAAGGTTCCGGTTTCTTTATCAGGGTCCTCCAAACGAGACATGTCTCTTGCAATTGGAGAAAATATTATCGCTTATACGCACATTCTGGAAATTGAAAAGCCTGATGTACTGCTTTTATTAGGCGATAGAGGAGAGATGCTTGCTGGTGCTATTGCCGCAGCTCACCTTAATATTCCGGTTGTTCATATTCATGGTGGTGAGCGTTCAGGTACAATTGATGAGTCTATTCGTCATGCAATAACAAAATTTGCACACTATCATCTTGTCGCTACAGAAAACTCTCGACAGCGGTTAATTAGAATGGGAGAGATGCCTGACAATATTGTAGTTACAGGTGCTCCTGGGCTTGACTCTATTGTGAATCTGAAATTTGTGCAAAAAGAATTGTTGTTCAACCGTTATGAATTAAATCCTAATAAACCTTTATTTCTTGTTCTTTTTCACCCAGTAGTTCAGCAAATTGACTCTCTTTCTGAGCAAGTTAATAACTTATTGTCTGTTGTACTTGAACTGGGGCAGCCTGTACTGATGCTGATGCCTAATTCAGATGCAGGAGGTCAAGAGATCAAACGAGAGATTGACAAGCTTGAAGATCACCCTAATTTAAAGTTGGCAATTCATGTGCCTAGAAATGACTTTTTGTCATTGGTCAAATACGCTGACGTGTTGGTTGGGAACTCAAGTAGCGGCATCATCGAGGCAGCCTCGCTTGGTACTAAAGTACTAAATGTTGGCACTAGACAGAATCTCAGAGAGCGCAGTGCTAATGTAGTAGACGTTGGCACCAGTCAGATCGAGATTAGAAACGGATTGATGCAGGCAATGTCAATTCGTGGAAAAAAGTGGACGAACGTATATGGTGATGGTACAGCTTCAGATAAAATTGTTCGTTTTTTAAATGATGTAACTCTCGACAGTGCTGTTTTAGAGAAAGCAAATGCCTACTGATTTACTCATTATTGGAGCAGGCGGTCATGCAAAAGTTGTTATTGAAGCCTGCAATCTTTCGAGTCCACAGTTAGTTTTGAATGTAGTGGATCAGTCATCAGAAAAGGTTGATACACTACTTCTTGAAAAGTACCGAGTAACCTTACTAGATTCCAGCAGTATCTTACCTAACATTTGCCACATTGCGATTGGTAATAACCAAGTAAGAAGAAGTTTGTGCAATTGGATTGAGCAACTAAATTGCTCGCTACACTCTGTGATTCACCCTGATGCCATTATATCACCCTCCGCTACGATTCATGATGGTACTTTTATCGCCGCTCGTACTGTTATTGCAGCTGAAACAATCATCGAATACGGTTGTATTGTTAATCACGGTGTGGTTGTTGACCATGATTGCCATATAGGTGCGTTTAGTCATATTGCTCCTCACTCTACTCTTTGTGGAGGTGTTAGTGTTGGAGAGGGGGTATTAATTGGTGCTGGAGCAACTGTTCTGCCAATGGTGAAAATAGGGAAATGTGCAGTTATTGGTGCTGGAGCTGTTGTTACCTCTGATATACCCGAAGGTAAAACAGTAATGGGTATACCGGGAAGAGCAATTTAATGGAGTAATTATGCAAGATCTCGAAGAGATTTTAGTTTCAAATCAATGTACTTTGAAGGAAGCCCTGCTTTTGCTTGATAAAAGTGGAGCTTCTGTTTTATTACAGATTAATAAGAAGGGGCAGCTTCGGCGTACAGTGACAGATGGCGATATTCGCAGGTTGCTTTTATCCGGTTATGGAATGGAAGATACCTTGGAAAAGCTCCCTGATAAAAAACCTGTTACCGTTCCAGCAAGCATTTCTGATCAAGATGCACTTTCTATCATGAATGACCATGGAATTAGCCAGTTGCCTGCAGTTAATAATGATGGATGCCCTGTTTCGCTGCATTTGAGAAGTGAAATACAGCCTCGAATACTTCTTTCTACTCCACACATGGGAGGCTTAGAACAAAAATATGTTGAAGAAGCTTTTCTTACAAATTGGGTAGCACCTGTAGGGCCAAATGTTGATGGTTTTGAAAAAGAAATCGCACAGTATGTGAAGACAGGGCATGCCGCAGCGTTAAGCTCTGGCACGGCTGCCATTCATTTGGCTTTAAGGTTGTTAGACGTTTCTCATGGAGACACTGTTTTTTGTTCTAGTTTTACTTTCATTGCCAGTGCTAATCCAATTTTATATCAAGGTGCAACACCTGTATTTATTGATTCTGAACCTGATACTTGGAATATGTCTCCTCAAGCTTTGGAGTGTGCATTTCAAAGAAGTTTAGAAATAGGTAAAAAGCCAAAGGCAGTGATTGTTGTACATCTTTATGGTCAGAGCGCTAAAATGGCAGATATCATAGCCATCTGTAATAAATATGATGTACCTGTCGTTGAAGATGCTGCAGAGTCATTAGGTGGTCTTTACAAAGGTCAGCATACTGGAACTTTCGGAAAGTTCGGTGTGTTTTCATTTAATGGAAATAAAATCATTACCACATCGGGTGGCGGCATGCTGATATCTGACGATCAAGCTATGATCGAGAAGGCAAGGTATCTTTCTACGCAGGCTAGAATGCCTGAACCCCATTATGAACATACTGAAGTTGGCTACAACTATCGTATGAGTAATGTACTGGCAGGTATTGGGCGGGGTCAATTATCAGTCCTTGATAAAAGAGTAACCGCGCGCAGGAAGATTTTTGAGATATATAGAGAGGCTCTAATTGATTTTGAGTGCCTTGACTGGATGCCAGAACCTGAAGGTGATTTTTCTAATAGATGGTTGACTGCATTAAGTCTAAATCCTAAAAAAACAAATATTTCTCCTGCTTCAATGATTACACAACTGAATGAATTCAATATTGAAGCTCGTCATTTATGGAAACCTATGCATTTGCAGCCATTGTTTACTGGGGTGCAATATTTTAAGCATTCTGACATTGATTTTTGCAAAGGTCTATTTGCATCTGGCCTGTGCCTCCCATCTGGCTCTAGCATGAATGAGGAACAGATTTATTTTGTTGTTGAAAAAATAAAATATATTCTTAGAAAAAGTCATCGAGCATGAGACTGTTTAAGATTTTGGAAAAAATTCTAAGGTCGCTGTATTCAGGAAACCGAGTCACCCTAAAGGAAAGTACTGAATTTAGTATGGGTGAAAGTCTCATGCTGAGCAAAACTACAGACCCTGGATCATAGGATTTACCTCCCAGAGCCCCCAAAATACCCGAACAAGGAAGGCGTTCAAAGGCAGCTATGATTTTCATGTGACAAAATAGATTTTTTATGCGTTACTTGTTGATAGAATGTAAAAGCTATCAAAATGATATGATTATTTGATAACTATATTCAGGTTTATCTTGTAGGTTTTTATGCGGCAGATATTACTCACACTACCCCGATCAGGCAAACGGTTAATTACTTTACTATTTGATACAGTAGGAATATTACTTTGTCTGTGGTTAGCTTTTTATATACGTTTGGGAGTGACAGACTCATTATCTCAATATTACCCTGCATTCATTGTTGCCATAGCAGTCACCTTACCTTTCCTGATCAGAATGGGCCTGTACCGAGCCGTCCTCCGCTACATGGGCTCCGATTCTCTCATAGTAATCTTCAAAGCCTGCTCCTATTCCGCCATCTGTCTAATGCTGGCCGGATTTGTTTCCGGGCAGGCCCATCTCCCTCGCTCCATCCCTTTCATCTATTGGCTCCTGTTACTGCCAACCATGACCATCTCTCGCTATGTGATCAGGAGTTGGTTGTTAGAGGAATCCATAGCCGATATTTTTCCTGAGTTTTTTCCCAAAAGGCAGGGACACTCAAACCGCGGTATTCCTGTTGCCATTTATGGCGCAGGTGCGGCAGGGGTTCAGGTGATGTCTGCTTTGGATAAGGGAATTGAGTACCAGCCAGTCGCTTTTATAGATGACAAAAGAGACAACGCTGGTCGTGCAATTCAGGGAAGGCGTATTTATCGGCCCATAGCTTTTGAGCAGATGGTCCAGGAAACAGGCGTCCAGGAAGTGTTGCTGGCTATACCCTCAGCGACAAGACAAAGGCGGAAAGAGATCGTTCAGGAACTTGAGCAACACGGTCTGCCGATTCGAACCATACCCGCCATGTCTGACCTGGCCAGTGGTCGCATGAAAATGCAGGAAATTCAGCCTGTTGATATTGGTGATGTGCTCGGCAGGGACGAAGTGGCTCCAAGGCAAGACCTTTTGGAGAAGTGTATTACGGGTAAAGTGGTCATGGTGACCGGGGCAGGGGGGTCTATTGGTTCTGAGCTTTGTCGGCAGATCCTTAAGAAGAAGCCTTTGTGCCTGGTTCTTTATGAACACAGTGAATTCAGTCTCTATTCCGTCGAGCAGGATTTAATCAAGGCGCAAAATCGTTTACATGACTGTAAAGCCGTTCAGATTGCGGCAATACTGGGTTCGGTCAATAATCCGGATCGTTTGATTGAAACCATGCGCAGATTTTCTGTGGATACGCTTTATCATGCGGCTGCCTATAAACACGTACCTATCGTTGAGCACAATATCGAAGAAGGGTTGCGTAACAATACGCTGGGTACACTGTATGCGGCACAGGCAGCCATTGTGACTCAGGTAGAACGTTTTGTACTGATATCGACGGATAAAGCCGTTCGACCCACCAATGTTATGGGCGCATCAAAACGTTTGTCAGAAATGGCTTTGCAGGGATTGGCGGATGAAAGCTCAGTGAAGTTGTTTCACTCAGATCAGTTTGGCGTTGCGCCAGGCACAAAAATACCGGTGAATACCTGTTTTACTATGGTGCGGTTTGGCAATGTACTGGGTTCAAGTGGCTCAGTTATTCCTGTGTTTCGTGAACAGATTCGAACCGGCGGCCCTGTGACGGTGACTCACCCGGACATTAATCGGTATTTCATGACCATCCCGGAGGCTGCGCTGCTGGTGATTCAGGCCGGTGCCATGGCTACCGGGGGAGAGGTTTTTGTTTTGGACATGGGGCAGCCTGTCAAAATAGCGAACCTGGCTAAGCGGATGATTAATTTGTCTGGCCTGACCCTTAAAGACGAAAGTCATCCTGAAGGGGATATTGAAATTGTTTACACAGGCTTACGTCCCGGTGAAAAGCTCTATGAAGAATTGTTGATAGGCGACAATGTGACAGGCACCAGTCATCCAAAAATAAGTATGGCGATGGAACACAAAGAGTTGTGGAACGACTACAGGCTGGCCTTGGAAACTGTGTTTGAGGTAGCCCGGGAACGACGCTTTAATGATCTGAGAAATCTGCTTGCCAGTTATGTGAATGGCTTTAGTCCGTCGTCTGATGTGGTGGACTGGATGGATCAGTCCATGCCGGTTGAATCGAAACCTGAGCGTGGGGCTTTGAGTTATCACTGATTGTTGTTGTGTTGTGGTTTTGCCTCGTTCGGTGTTTTTCAAGATAGTTTCCGGCTACCTGGTTTAATCTCTGCTACTCTATTTCATTCATTTATATTGATTGGAGTTATGCCAGTGAGTGCGAAAGCAAAGCCTCAGCCGACAGAGATTGATCATATGCGCAACACCTTGACTGATGTGGTTCATGCTCTGGGTAATACCCGTGGGGAAATGCACCGAAGGTTTGATCAGCAAGATAAAGAACTAAGTCAATTCAAAGATCAGGTCAACGAGCAGTTTCATTGGGTCAAAGAGCAGTTTGACCGGCAAGACAAAGAACTGAGTCAATTTAAACATGAGGTCAACGAGCAGTTTCATTGGGTCAAAGAGCAGTTTGACCGGCAAGACAAAGAACTGAGTCAATTCAAACATGAGGTCAAAGAGCAGTTTCATGCAGTCAATGAGCGGTTTGACCAGCAAGAAAAAGAATTTAGTGAATTCAAACATGAGGTCAGAGAGCGGTTTGACCAGCAAGAAAAAGATATTGCTGCACTGAAAGCAGACAATGCGGAAATCAAAGAAGTCTTAAAGCTCATATTGACCAGACTTCCCAGTTAACCGCTGCGTAATGAATAAGGATAGATTGCGCCCCGCCGCAATCTTATAGTGTTGTTCTCGAGCCTGGTTCAACTCACTCCCATCGGAGTGTCACCAGCCATCTGTATGCATTACCACGGAGAGCGAGGGGCTGTATGGGTGTCAAGGCGCTGCACTTCATCTATTCTCAAACTGCGGTATTCCTGTTGCCATTTATGGCGCAGGTGCGGCAGGGGTCCAGGTGATGTCTGCTTTGGATAAGGGGATTGAGTATCAGCCGGTCGCTTTTATAGATGACAAAAGAGACAACGCCGGTCGTGCAATTCAAGGAAGGCGTATTTACCGGCCCATGGCTTTTGATTTGTCTGGCCTGACGCTTAAAGACGAAAGTCATCCTGAAGGGGATATTGAGATTGTCTACACAGGTTTACGTCCCGGTGAAAAGCTCTATGAAGAATTGTTGATAGGCGACAATGTGACAGGCACCAGCCATCCGAAAATCAGTATGGCGATGGAACACAAAGAGTTGTGGGACGACTACAGGCTGGCCTTAGAAACTGTTTTTGAGGTGGCTCGTGAACGGCGCTTTCATGATCTGAGAAATCTGCTTGCCAGTTATGTCAATGGCTTTAGTCCGTCGTCTGATGTGGTGGACTGGATGGATCAGTCCAGGCCGGTTGAATCGAAACCTGAGCGTGGGGCTTTGAGCTATCACTGATGATTGTTGTACTTTGGTTTTTGCTTAATCTCGTCTAGTTCAGTCTATCCTGAACTTTCTGTACTGGATATCTTGATTTTTGATGATTATAGGTAAAACTATTCTTGCTCATAAGCCAAGAAAACAAGGCTTGATTGCGTAGCGTGAGGTTACGAGAAATTAGCAAGGTAGTACAATGTGATTGAGTTTGTATTGCATAAAAGGCCAGTATCGCTCCAGGTAAAGAGACGAGAAAATCTTCAAGCATGGAAAGACTTTATTTATGGGAGGGCCAGGCAGTGTTGGCGTGCCCCACCTCTAACAGAAGATAACAACATACATTTAACAGTCGTTTATTTTTGTAACGAATCACCTGTCGATATGGACAATATAATTAAACCTATCCAGGACGCACTTAGTAGTCTTGTATTCGCCGATGATTTGCAAATCACAGACGTAGAAAGCCATCGGCGCTATTTGTCCGATGGTATTGATGTTACTAATTTGCCATCTATGCTAGCTGAAGCAGCGGCGACAGGTGAAGAAAGTGTATATATTAGAGTTGAACTTGCTAGTGCTCTAGAGGAATACTTATGAAATCTTTTTTTGAACAGTACGAACAAAAAGCAAATGAGCTTGCTAATGAATTGCGCGAGAAAGGATACACTGTAAATTTACAACCTCAAAGAGAGTCACTACCTTTCACCCTTGAAAATTATCAGCCTGATATTGTTGCCACAAAAGGTGATGAAGGTCTTATCATAGAAATAAAGTCCTCAGCTAAACGAATCTCTATTGATAAATTCCATAATATTTCAAATGAAATTTCAAAGCACGAAGGGTGGAGGTTCATATTAGTCACCCTTGAGGATGAAGGGGGCGATTTATTTTCATACAGTATTGAATCTCTATTCAGTAGAGATGAAATAGATGAGCGCAAAGGAAATGTTGAGCAGCTGATAAAAATAGGCATCCTTGATGCGGCTCTACTTTATTTATGGAGTACAATGGAAAGTTGCTTAAGGGTTTTAGCTCTGAATACAAAATTACCAGTAGAAAGATTACCGTTTAATAAATTATCTGATCACTTGTATTCTAGTGGGGAATTATCTATTGATCAGTATGAGTACTTGAAGCAGATAATAGTATTGAGAAATCAAGCTGCTCATGGTTTTAAAACGGAAGTTCAAGTCGATCAGTTGAACACAGGGATAAAAATATTAGAAGCTCTTTTGTCAGGATTGCAGTGCAATTATGGAAGTGCTCACAGGGAAAATACTTGAAGGAAAGGCGGAAGGAAATGCTGAAAACGCCGGGTTAATTCGGCCATGCCTTTTGAATTGTTCAGGTTCAAAGACTTTCTCCTTGAGATTTTGCAATTGTTACCGTCAATCCTTTTGGTATTTCATAGTAGTTCAGTTACAGCCGCTGACAGGCACCAGCCATCCTGAAATCAGTATGGCGATGGAACACAAAAAATTGTGGGACGACTACAGGTGGACTGGATAGATCAGTCCAGGCCGGTTGAATCGAAACCTGAGCGCGGCGCTTTGAGCTATTACTGATTATTGCTGCGCTGTGATTTTTGCTTAATCTCTGTCTATATTGAATGGCTCATTTTTCAGAAACCATCGGTGAGCCAGATGCAACATGCTATGAAAAATCCACTGTTATCCGTTGATGCCTATCTTGAGTCTGAAAAGGCCGCTAAATCGAAAAGCGAATACATCAATGGTTATGTCTACGCTATGGTGGGTGGTAGTCGCAGGCATAACTTATTAACCGTGTCTCTGGCAACGAGGCTTCACCAGCATCTTTCTGGCACTGGCTGTGATGTTTTTGCGTCTGACATGAAGGTCAGTGCCGGCTCTGATAGCGATCATATTTTCTTTTATCCCGACATCATGGTGTCTTGCGGACATGGCTCTGATGATGATTATGTAGAAGAAAACCCAAAGCTGATTATTGAGATTCTTTCAAAGTCTACCGAGCAGCATGATCGTTTTGCCAAACTTGAGGCCTATACCCAAATAGCGACTCTGGAGGAATACATGCTGGTTTCTCAATATGAGGTTCTGGTCGATCTATACCGGCGGGAAGGAGGTCAATGGTGTACCCAGCGTTATAGGGAAGGAGACACTTTGTACTTACGTTCAGTTGGTCTGGAACTTTCTGTAATGGATATATATTGATCGAAATGCTGGCGCAAACCCGTCCCTCGTTCCCACGCTGGGACCCACAGGGCCTAAAAGCATGGGAGCCAGAGTTTTGCGACAGCCTCCCCAGCGTCGGAACAAAGGGGATACTTTTTTGTCAGTACGAGTATTAGTCCCCGGTGTTTTCAAGATAGTTCTCCGACTACCTGATTTAATTCTCCGAGCATGTTTGCCCCCAGGGTATATGCATAAGCAGCACTGGGCTTGTACCGTAAGTCAACACCATCAACGATTTGCTTCCGTGACAGTGTTTTTGTGGTGACTAAGCCATCATCTAAATTATGCTGTTTAATGAATGCGACAATTCCCTTTAAGTATCTGAAGTCAGAGCATGGTAAATCAGACCATTTTACTTCAACACACCAGTAGGGTTTTTGAGTGGCAGGGTTTAGCCAGACGATATCAACTTCACCTGCTTTCCAACGAGCGTAGTGCAGGTTTTCTATATCAGCATTATGGAACCACTGACTGAAGATGGCTGTTTCTGTCAAGGCTCCCATAGCTTCATGGTTTTCCTCAACAGGGCCAAAAAGAGCTGCTCTCATTGAAGGGTTTGTGAGGTAGACTTTAAAGGTTGTTGCCCTTTTGAATTTTTTTGCACTGATGTCTACGCGGTGAATAATCTTTATTAGAAAAGCCGCTTCTAAATATTCAATATATTTCTTTATGGTGTTTTTTGAAACGCCTGATGATTTTGACAGTGCCTCTAACGTTATTTCATTACCAGTGTTGTAGGCTATGGCATTAAAAAGCTTATTCAGTTCTTGAACATCATTGATTCCATACAGGCTTGGTAAGTCTCTTAAGAGCACTTTATCAATGATGTCGCTTTTTATGAATCTGGAGCTGTTTTCTTGTATCAATGTTGAAAATACAGCTTCTGGATAGCCGCCATAGTTCAGATAGTTTACAAACTCTTTGTTGAGCTCTTCTATATCTAAAGCTTCCCAAAACCCATGGTCATAGCTCATCAGTTTATCTGACTTATTGATAAACGAAAGGTACTCAGCGAATGTTAACGGTGGAAGCAGGAATTCTGTGAATCGACCGGCACCGGACTCACGACTTTTCAGTTTCAGAGCAGGGGCCGCTGAACCTGTGGCAATATATTTGTGAGATACATAGGAATCAACCAGTGATTTTAAATGAACTTCCCAATTTGGAAGATATTGTATCTCATCAAAAATGATATAGAGCTTACTGTCTCTTTTATGCTTAAATTCTTCGCTAAAAAAATTTAAAATTTGTTCAAGCGAAAGACCCGTGTATATAGGTGTTTCCAGAGAAACGTAGAGAATGTTGGTCGGGCTTACACCTTCTTCAAGTAACTTTTCAATGGTGTGGTAAACCATAACGGTTTTACCGACTCGTCTGGGTCCCATTAAGACGGCAGCCCGGTTTATGGATGATTCCCTGACCAGTTCAAAGAAAGGAGTGAAATAAAACCTCCTGGGATAGCTTTGGTACCTGGATTCAACACTGGAGGTTTCCCACCAGGGGTTATCGAAATAGAGGCGCTTTACTATCTCATTGCCAGATATAGTTAACATAGGATTTATATTAAGATCAAAAAGTTGATCTTAATTGTGCTTCAGGGTTAGATAAAGTCAATAGATTGATCTTATTGGATTATTGGGCAAGCCCGGACTTGACGACTACTCGACATAATTTACGGGAAGAAATAGCCTTTTTCTAGCAGCCAGTGCAGGTCGGTTTGGACTCTTGGCAGGCTGAGTAAATTTTTTGCTCCCTATATTTTAATCACTGCTATGCTGATCACTGCTATGCTGATCACTCTTGCAATCTTAGTCACTGAACCCCGCCCTGAAGGACGGGGCTTGAGAAAGCTCTCAATTTAGGGTTAGAAGTGACCAGACTCAGTAACCGCAAGGTTGCTACGTTACCAACGAATATATAGTTACCTTGGGATGCTTCACCAGTCCCAAGCTCTAAGGATAGGGATTAAACATCGTATTGAGGGTTAATCGAAGTGTTCCTATCTCGAAACCGCTGGATAACATTGTCGAGGTGAACTTTACTGCCGCAAGGCTAGAACGATGCGTAAGCACCAAATCTAAGGACAACGACGTATGAACCGAGTGTTCGTATTAGACAAAAACAAAAAGCCTCTTATGCCTTGCCATCCGGCAAGGGCAAGAAAGCTGTTAGACAAGGGTAAAGCGGCTGTCTTCAGACGCTATCCTTTCACAATCATCCTGAAGGAAAGAGAAGGTGGCGATGTACAGCCACTGGAACTCAAATTCGACGTTGGAAGCAAAACAACAGGCATAGCCGTTGTTGCTGACTGTGATCGTGGAAAGAAAGTTGTCTTTGCTGCTGAACTCCAGCATAGAGGACAGAGGGTTAAGGATTCTCTTGAGTCTCGACGTGCAACACGTCGAGCCAGAAGAAACCGGAAAACCCGCTATAGAAAAGCCCGTTTCATGAATCGAACAAGACCCGAAGGTTGGCTACCGCCTAGCCTTATGAGTCGGGTTTTCAATACTGAGACTTGGACTAAAAGGCTCTGCCTGAAAGCACCCATCAGTAATGTAGCTGTTGAGCGTGTTAAGTTCGATATGCAACTTATGGAGAATCCAGACATTTCAGGAGTCGAGTATCAACGTGGTACGTTGTTTGGCACTGAGTTGAGACAATATTTGTTGTATCGAGATGGACACAAGTGTTCTTACTGTAAGGGAGTGAGTAACGACCCAATCCTCAACATCGAACATTTCATATCCAGAGCCCTGAAAGGCTCAAACCGGATCGGCAATTTGTACATTGCATGTCGTACATGCAATGAAGAGAAAGGAGCCATCCACCCTAAGCAGTGGCTTGAATCTATTTCAAAGAAAAAGAACAAGAACAAGCTGGATACAGCAAGAGTCAGAAATGTGACCAACATCCTGAAAGGAAAGAAGGTCAATTGTTTGAAAGATGCTGCTGCTGTCAATGCCACAAGAAACGAAACCGCCAGACGTGTTCAGGCTATCGGTCTTCCTACCATCTTTGCTACTGGCGGTAGAACGAAGTTCAACCGCACTCAGCAAGGATACAAGAAAGAGCACTGGATCGATGCCGCTTGTGTAGGGGAGTCAGGAGCCAGTGTATACATAGCAGAGAGCACACAACCCTTAATCATTAAGGCTATGGGTAGAGGCTCACGACAAATGTGTAGAGTTGACAAGCATGGGTTTCCCCGTACAAAAGCTAAAGGTTCTAAGCAGGTTCAGGGGTTTCAGACTGGAGATATCATCAAGGCTATCGTTCCGGCCGGTAAACGGCAAGGAGCGTATACAGGACGGGTTGCAGTGAGAACGACAGGCTCATTCAACATCAAGACTGAAAGTGATACCATCCAAGGAATTTCATGGAGAAACTGTCAGAAAATTCAGTCTGTGGATGGTTATGGTTACAGCTTGCTCTAACGAGCAAGTCAACATTCCTCCCCGCACTAGAAGTACGGGGTATCCAGTTGAGGAAAAATGAGTAAATAAAGTGAGTTTAAAGTCCAAGTACCAGTCGACAGAGTTTGACCACATGCTAGACACCCTGACTGATTTGGTTAGCACAGTCGGTGAAGCAAACAGCCATATTAAAAAGCTGAACAAACGTCTTGACGAGCACGACGGACGTTTCGATGCGATTGACAAACGCTTGGACGAGCACGACAGACGTTTCGATGCACTTGACAAACGCTTGGACGAGCACGACAAACGTTTCGATGCGATTGACAAACGCCTTGACAGAATTGAAGACACCCTATCCATCATCGTATCTCTCCTCAAAAAATAATCACGTCACCTGACTAATAAGAATGGATTGCGCACAGCCGCAATCTTTTCCTGTCAACGATGAAAGAAAGAGTATTCTCTGTATTACCGCATGGTCAAAATATTGGCTTTATTGTCCGAGTGCTTATCCTGAAGTTTGCCCTGAGTTCTTTATAAAATCAGTCGTTTACATTCAATCGCTTTGTGGTGTTCTTAAATTTTTTTAATCTACTTGGTTTTTTTTTAAAAAAAGGTCTAAAACTGAAAATAACGGTTTCGAGATATCCGAAGCCAAACTTCAATAATCAATAAGGATGTTTGATTATGACAAAACTTCTATCAACCATTGCTCTTTCCAGCCTTCTGATGCTTTCTAGCGGTTCATTTGCCAACAGCGATGAACAAAAGTGGGTCGTTAATGTCAACACAGCCACTGTTCAGGAACTGGATGAAAAGCTCATCGGCGTGGGCAGACGAACCGCAGAAGAAATAGTAAAACACCGTAAAGAGCACGGCCCTTTCAAGAGTATGGATGACCTTGACCGAGTGAAGTTTATTGGTGAAGCCTTTATGAAGAAAAACGAATCCAGGATTATTTTTGAAGAGTAGTGAATCACTTCCACAAAAAAGCCCGTCCAGAGTGACGGGCTTTTTTGTATGTTGAGTCCATGCTCCAAAACCGATAGTCTGGTCTGAATTAAGACTTGTTTAGGAGTATTCCCTTGACCTTTACCTGGATTGACTGGGTTATTGCGGCCATCGTTGCTGTTTCTGCTCTCATCAGCCTTAAACGTGGCTTTTTTAAGGAAGTTCTCTCTCTTCTGACCTGGGTTGCGGCTATTTTTGTGGCCTGGACGTTTAATGGCAGTGTTGCGAACTTGTTGACCCAGTACGTCGAAACCCCTTCTGTCAGAGTCATTTCCGCATCGATTCTGCTTTTTGTCGCTACCCTGTTGGTGGGTGGCTTGGTGAGTCGACTGTTTTCAGAATTGGTTGAAGTCACCGGCCTTACGGGTACTGATAGAATGCTGGGCATGGTATTTGGAGGACTCAGGGGCTGCCTGCTGGTAGTGCTGGTGGTGGGATTAATGACATTTGCGCCATTAGAGAATGACGAAGCATGGCAAGATTCGGTACTATTGCCACACTTTTTACTGCTTGCAGACTGGTCCAGACAAACCGTAGTCCAGTGGGTTGAACCTGTGCTGCAAGCCGGTTGAAATGAACTCTTGAAAAAAAACAGTCTCTAAAGACGGCGATAAGTACAAAAAACCAGAGCTTTGGAGTCACTAATCCAGCCTGAGGGTGTGATAGAGGGTGTGATAAATGTGTGGAATTGTCGGTATTTCGGCGACGGTGAATGTAAACCAGCTGTTGTTCGATGCGCTGACCGTGCTTCAGCACAGGGGGCAGGATGCAGCTGGAATGGTGACCCTGGGGGGTGGTCATTTCTGTCTGAGAAAAGATAACGGGCTGGTGCGTGATGTCTTCAGAACCCGGCATATGAAGAAACTGGTAGGGCATATGGGGATTGCTCATGTTCGATACCCTACCGCAGGGACTTCCAGCTCAGCCGAGGCCCAGCCATTTTATGTTAACTCTCCTTACGGCATTGCTCTCGCCCACAATGGGAATCTGACCAATGCCGAGAATATCAAGCAAGAGCTCTTTCAAACCGACCTTCGCCATATCAATACTCACTCTGATTCAGAGATTTTGCTGAATGTTTTCGCCCATGAGCTGGAGCAGTCTGGCAAGCTGCAGCCCAGTCCGGCAGACTTCTTTCAGGCTGTTGGGCAAGTCTATAAGCGTTGCCAAGGTGGCTACGCTGTGGTCGCTATGATCAATGGTCACGGCATCATTGGTTTCCGCGACCCTCACGGTATTCGCCCTCTGATCTACGGTAAGCGAGAAAGCGACAAAGGCACAGAATACATGATGGCTTCTGAATCCGTTGCCTTAAGCGCCTCCGGCTTTGAGGTTATCCGTGATGTTGAGCCGGGCGAAGCTGTATTTATAGACTCAAATAATCAGTTGCACACGTTCCAGTGTGTGTCGGGCGTCAAGAACCCTTGTATGTTTGAATATGTCTATCTGGCCCGTCCTGACTCTATTGTTGATGGTATTTCTGTCTACCAGGCTCATCAGAGAATGGGGCTGATTCTCGCCAACAAGATTCTCAGAGAGTGGCCAGAACACGATATTGATGTCGTCATGCCCATTCCTGACACCAGCCGAACCTCCGCCTTGGAGATTGCAAGGAGATTAGGGCTTTCATATAAAGAGGGCTTCGTTAAGAACCGCTACATCGGTCGTACCTTTATCATGCCAGGTCAGGAAGTTCGCGAGAAATCCGTTCGCCAAAAACTCAGTGCGATTCGCCAGGAATTTGAAGGCAAGAATGTTCTGTTGGTGGATGACTCTATTGTCAGAGGTACGACCTGTCAGCAAATTATCGATATGGCCAGGGACAGTGGTGCAAAGAAAGTCTATTTTAGCTCGGCTGCCCCTGCGATTCGCTACCCCAATGTTTATGGGATTGATATGCCGACATCAGAAGAACTGATAGCTTATAACCGGAGTGATAAGGAGATTGAGCAGGAAATCGGGGCGGATCGTCTGATCTTCCAGGATCTGGATGATCTTAAAAAGACCGTTTCTTCGTTGAATCCCGATATTGCTGACTTCGACTGTTCGGTTTTCGATGGTAAATACGTGGCCGGCGGTATCGACAGTGACTATCTTAGCCGCCTGGCTGCCAGCAGGAACGAAGAGACCCGGGCGAATGAGGGAAGCGACTCGATCATTGATCTTTATAATGATGACGAGCTTGACTGACAGTTTCTCAGCCAGCTTCTCCGGAAGCTGGCACATATCTCAAATCCCTCATCCTAACCCCAACCTCAAGATCACAGGCCAGAGTCGCCAGTTTCAGGCTTAATAATGCCAGGTCTTTCTGCCTCACTACCTTTCCTGCCGCTCCTTTAGCTTCCTCGTCCAGCAAAAAAATATTGCTTATTTCCTGATGTTCCAGAATCAGGGAAGTGGCTCCTTTGTCGCCTACGCCCTGAACTCCGGGCACATCCCCCACGCCAGCCATGGCCCAGAACTGGGTTAGCCTGTCTGCGCCAAAACCGTACAGGTTCTGTACGCTCTCGCCTTGATAATCACACTTTTGGAAATGATCACGCAGCCTTATTTGCGGGGCACTCAACAGTTGCAGAAAAATGCGGTCTGTTGACAGTATGGTGGTTTCGATATCGGCTTTTGATGCTTTACAGGCCACAGCTGCAATCACATCATCCGCTTCCAGGCCTGACTTTCGGAAGGTCTTCACCCCCATGTTCAGAAACGCCCGGTTAAAATCACCCAGTCTTTTCCTCAAGGGTTCGGGCATGGGCTTACGACCCTTTTTATAGTCAGGGAAAAGCGCGTGTCTCCAGGTGGGAGGGTTGCCATCAAACACCATCAGGCAATGGCTAGGCGCGGTTTCTTTAATGGCTCGTGTCAGTGAAGAGAGGGTGGCCGAAATAGCGCCATCCACCTGACTGTCTTCATCGGGGGCCCTGACAGCAGCATGCACTCTTCGGATAAGATTAAGAGCATCAATCAAAAGCAGGTGAGGGCGCATTCTATTTTTTCCTTTATCACTCGTAAACCCGGTAGCCAGAGTGGGTATTTTTACTGTTAACCGTCGGATTTTTTCGTTATCGTTGGTCACTTGTCAATCGCAGGGCAAACTATTTTTTATGGTGAACAGCCTTGAGCGATTGATAAGCAGCCCTGAGCCACTAAGCAGCCCGAGCGATAGTATAGGACCAAAAATGAAAGACAACGACGAAAGTAATAACCAGAATCAATGGGCGTTTGAAACGCAGGCGATCAGGACAGGTGTCATCCGCAGTGGCGAAAAAGAACATAGCGAAGCGATTTATCTGACTTCCAGCTTCACTTACGACAGTGCTGAGCAGGCACAGTCTGTTTTTGCCGGTGATGAACAGGGCAACGTTTACTCACGGTACACCAACCCTTCAGTAAAAATGTTTGAAGAACGTATGGCAGCCCTGGAAGGGGGAGAGCTGGCCTGTGCCGCGGCTTCAGGCATGGCGGCTATCCTGGGTATGTGTATGGGCATCTTGAAAGCCGGTGATCATGTGATCTGCTCACGCAGTGTTTTTGGCACAACGGTTACCCTTTTTGCCAAATACATGGACAAGTTTGGCGTTAACACCACGTTTGTTGATTTCACGAATTACCAGCAATGGCGAGAAGCCATGCGTCCCAAAACGCGTCTTCTGTTTCTGGAAACGCCTTCGAACCCTATGGGTGAGGTGGTGGATCTGGAAGTTATGGCCGCCATTGCTCATGACAATGACGCTTTGCTGATGGTGGACAACTGCTTCTGTACACCGGCCCTGCAGCAACCTCTTAAGCTGGGTGCGGATATTGTTGTCCACTCTACCACCAAGTATATCGATGGTCAGGGACGCTGCATGGGTGGCGTGGCGGTGGGTAGTAGAGAGCTTATTAATGAGATGCATCTCTGGCAGCGTGCGGCTGGCGCTTCAATGAGCCCTTTCAATGCCTGGAATTTTTACAAATCCCTTGAAACACTCAACCTGAGAATGGATGCCCATTGTCGTAATACGATGGCGCTGGCCCAGTGGCTGGAAGCCCATCCTGCTGTCGAAAGGGTTCACTACAGCGGCCTTGAGTCTCACCCTGGTCACAGTCTGGCAAAACGTCAGCAGAAAGGCTTTGGCGGTGTTCTTGCCTTCGAAGTGAAAGGCGGCAGAGAGCAGGCCTGGCAAGTTATGAATGCCGTCACCTTTATTTCCAGAACCGCGAACCTGGGGGATACCCGCACAACGATCACCCATCCGGCCACGACCACACACTGTCGTCTTTCTGATGAAGACAAAGCAAGAACCGGTATTACTGAGAATTTGATCAGGGTGGCGGTAGGTCTTGAGAATCTTGAAGATTTGAAGGCGGATCTTGAGAAAGGCTTAAGGCGTTTGCTGTAATCCCCTGAGGCTCCTAGTGTTCCTGTGCAGGAGGTTTTGGCATCTTCTGGCTCAGGTAATGGTTCATGTACAGCTGAATCTTTTGACCTTCCGGGGTGCCAGGGCAAACCAGGTACACCTTGGGCGGTCTGGTTTTATGAGGGTGACTGCTCATATATCGGCTGATGGCGATACAAGCAATGGCTGCTGCTCTTTGAGGGCGAATATTCATTTCGGCGCTGAAAATGGGGATGGCGATACTCGACAGGTTTTTTCTGTGAGCGGCTTCGATGGCCGATTGGTAGGCGCTATTCAGCTCTGAATTGATATTCCTGGAACTGGCATGGGGAAGCATGGCATGAACCATGTGACTGAAGCCTTTGTCCTGCAGGGCAGGGCTGGGTGAAATGATGGCCAGTCCCGGGTTCATCCTTTTAATGGTCTCCAGAAATCCTTTTCTAGCCAAACCGGGGTCAATCTCGGAAAGCTGAGTCAGTAAAGCCGTTTCATTTTCTGCCCCCCTGGGCGTGTAGGGGCAGGCAATGGCTTGAATGGGCTGGGTTCGTAACTCGTTTATGCGGCTGATATCCCCGGACAGCAAAAAGACTTCTTTTTCTAACAGTTGGTCAGCGGGTATCCTGACATCCTTCTGGATCAGAGTGTCGGCAGGCTGTTCCTGTTCGGGAGTCAGTAGCCGTTGCAGAGGTCTGACAAAAGCGGCCAGTTCATGGGCCCTGTCGGCAGGGTTTTGCAGAGTAAGATGATTCAGGACGGCTACCCAGTCGCCGACGATCACCTGATTCACCAGCCTGGAGAAAGCTTGCATGTCTGCCAGCGTTCCCTGTTTAAAGATTTGGATTTGAAGAAGCTTGGCACGGGTTAGCAGCTTGTTCTGAAGCTCACATAAGAGGTCAGTTTCTTCGGGCAGTGAGTCGACATTAATACCAATGCGGGCAAAGTCATTTCTGGATTGTCGAGCGGTTCTGTTGATGTGGGACTGCGGATTTTCATCCCGTTTGATGTTGCGAAGTCTGATACCCGAATAAGGATTGTCGCCCCTGGCTCTGGCTTCCTGAAGTAAGGCTGCGGGATCTTCCAGTACCCGGGTTTTCCGGTTCCGGGTAAAGGCGGTGCGCAGTTTATGTTTTACCCAGCTTTTGAAAATCTTCCAGTTGGATGCTGAGCTGACCGAATCAGGCGTTGGAATCATTGTTGTGCCAGAAAATTTTGTTATGCCAGAAAATTTACCGATAGTTTTCAGTATAAGCAATTCTTCTCTTGAACAGGCTTCCGGCAACCAGTCCCCGTAAAACGAGTTAAAAAAATCCCCGCATAATAGCGGGGATTGTTGGGGTGATAATCAGCTCACTGATCAGCTTGCTTTAGCGATAACGTCATCGGCTGCCTTCTGATAAGACTCAACCTGATCAAAGTTCAGGTAACGGTAGACTTCGCCGGACATGGAGTCCAGGTTTTGAGCGTAGGCCATGTATTCATCCGCCGTAGGAATCTTACCCATAATTGCACCAACAGCAGCCAGCTCAGCGGAACACAGGTAGACGTTCGCGCCGTCACCGAGACGGTTCGGGAAGTTACGGGTAGAGGTTGACAGTACCGTGGCGCCCGGTTCGACACGAGCCTGATTACCCATGCACAGTGAGCAGCCCGGAATTTCGGTACGAACACCGCTGTCCTGATAGATGTGGTAGTAGCCTTCTTCTTCCAGCTGGGCTTTGTCCATCTTGGTGGGAGGAGACATCCAGAAGCGGGTTTGCAGAGGGTTCTGGTTCTGCTCCAGCAGTTTACCTGCTGCACGGAAGTGACCGATGTTGGTCATGCAGGAACCCAGGAAGACTTCGTCAATCTTGTCGCCCGCTACGTCAGACAGTGTGCGGGCGTCGTCTGGATCGTTAGGCGCACAGAGAATCGGCTCTTTGATTTCAGACAGGTCTATTTCAATCACTTCAGCGTACTCTGCGTCAGCATCAGCGCGCATCATAACAGGGTTAGCCAGCCACTCTTCCATCTTGCGGGCACGGCGCTCCAGAGTACGGGGGTCACCGTAACCTTCGCTGATCATCCAGCGCAGCATGGTCACGTTGGACTTCAGGTATTCGCTAATGGACGCTTCAGACAGCGTGATGGTACACCCGGCAGCGGAACGTTCCGCAGAAGCGTCCGACAGTTCAAAGGCTTGCTCGGCAGTCAGGCTTTCCAGACCTTCGATTTCCAGAATGCGGCCAGAAAAGGCGTTTTTCTTGCCTTTCTTCTCAACCGTCAGCAGACCTTGCTTGATACCGTACAGAGGAATAGCGTGTACCAAATCACGCAGTGTGATACCCGGCTGCATTTCACCTTTAAAGCGAACCAGAATGGATTCTGGCATATCCAGAGGCATTACTCCGGTAGCCGCAGCAAAGGCCACCAGACCGGAACCGGCAGGGAAGGAAATACCCAGTGGGAAACGAGTGTGAGAGTCGCCCCCCGTACCCACCGTGTCTGGAAGCAGCATCCGGTTCAGCCAGCTGTGGATGATACCGTCACCGGGACGCAGGGAGACGCCACCACGGTTCATGATAAAGTCAGGCAGCGTGTGATGCGTTTCAACATCAACAGGTTTGGGATAAGCCGCTGTATGACAGAACGACTGCATCACCAGGTCAGAAGAGAAGCCAAGGCAAGCCAGGTCTTTCAGCTCGTCACGGGTCATTGGGCCGGTGGTGTCCTGAGAACCGACGGTGGTCATTCTGGGTTCACAGTAAGTGCCGGGACGGACGCCTTCTACCCCACAGGCTTTGCCGACCATTTTTTGGGCGAGGGTAAAACCTTTGTTGGAGGCTTTGGGAGCAACAGGACGACGGAAACTATCAGAATGCCCCAGCCCCAGGGCTTCACGGGCACGGTCAGTCAGGCCACGGCCAATGATCAGGTTAATACGACCGCCAGCTTGAACTTCGTCCAGGATAACATCGGACTTGAAGCCGAATTCAGACAGCACTTCACCGGACTCGGACAGGATTTTGCCGTCGTAGGGACGGATCTCAATCACATCCCCCATGTTCAGCTTATCAACGGGGGCTTCAAAAACCAGGGCACCCGCATCTTCCATAGTGTTGAAGAAGATAGGAGCGACTTTGCCACCAATACAGATACCGCCAGCACGTTTGTTAGGTACGCCGGGAATATCGTCACCGAAGAACCAGAGTACCGAGTTAGTAGCAGACTTACGGGAAGAGCCGGTGCCCACGACGTCGCCTACGAAGGCAACAGGCAGGCCCTTGGCCTTAATATCGTCGATCTGTTTCAACGGGCCGGTCACACCGTGTTCTTCAGGTTCCAGACCATCGCGGGTCATTTTGTACATGGCACGGGCATGAACCGGAATGTCAGGACGGGACCAGGCATCAGGAGCCGGAGAGAGGTCATCGGTGTTGGTTTCGCCAGACACTTTGAAGACAGCCACTTTGATGCTTTCCTGAACGGCCTGACGCTGGGTGAACCACTCGGCATCCGCCCAGGACTGAAGTACCGCTTTAGCGTGGGCATTTCCGGCCTTGCTTTTTTCTTCAATGTCGTGGAAGGCATCAAACACCAGCAGGGTGCCTTTCAGCTGTTCTGCAGCCAGCTCCGCCAGTTCGGTGCTGTCCAGCAGCTCAACCAGTGTTTCAATGTTGTAGCCACCGTGCATCAGGCCCAACAGTTCAACCGCTTTTTTCTTATCCAGCAATGGGGACTCTGCTTCGCCTTTGGCAATGGCGGACAGGAAACCGGCTTTAACGTAAGCGGCTTCGTCGACGCCTGGCGGAATTCGGTTTTCCAGCAGCTCCAGCAGGTATTCTTCTTCACTGGCTGGTGGGTTTTTCAGCAGGGCTACCAGCCCGGTGACTTGTTCGGCGCTTAATGGTTTTGGCGGGACACCTTCTGCTGCACGCTCTTCGACATGTTTTCTATAGGCTTCTAGCACGCATCTACCCTCATTAATCTGTGCGGCCTGTCCGGTCACCTTTGCTGTTATTGCTACAGTGGTGTGTGCAGGCATCGTATACTGGTGGGAATTATTGTGTACAGGTTATCAGTGAAAACAACCGTAACCTTTGGTTCTTCAACCCACCGGCGGCGCGGGCAGTATAGCGGATAGCATTATTCAAGTTAAGGGTATCCCGAAATCTTTGCTATAAATCAGGTGAATACTGGTTGTATAATGCCATCCAGTCGGTAGATGCGCACCTGACAAGCTGGTTCCGGGTTGCGGTGTTTACCGGGTGTCTGCCTCTCTGATAACCCTCAGATTTCCTTTTTTCCAGTCCTCAACCATATCCAATATTGATTCACGATCGTGGATGTAAATATCAAGCCCGGAAATCTTGCTAATATATTTTCCATCACCGATATAAACCATGCTGTGGTAAACCGGAGGTTTATGTTCAACGCAGGCAGGCTGCTCTGTTATTTCCACAATATCTCCAAACCTTAAATCCTGTTCTCCAGTAAACTCAGTGACTTTTATGTATGGGAGTGATTCGTAAAAAGCATCATAATCTTTATATTTCCTGGACTCACAATTTGAAAAGCCAAGGCTGAGGTAGTGAGCAAAGTCGTGACATACGCCATATATTGTTTTTTTTGTATATTCATCAAAACCGGTACAAACATTGTTAAAACCTTTTGTTATGACATCAGAAAGTCTCTTTTTTATCAGGCTGCTTTTTTCTTCTTGTCGGTCAGTAAAACTTTCTAATAAAATCTCATCATTTTTTGAAACAGAGTCACAGCCTGTTTGCTGGTGTATACGATGATAAAGCTTCCCATTGAGAATAAATGGAAAGTGCTTAAGCTTAAAATAATTCGGTAGCAAGTTTGCCTTGTATTGGCAGATCTCCAGTTTCCACTGTGCTGGTGGATTAGATGCTGTGGTGCATGGAGCAACCATTCCTGATCTTAATAAAGCTTTTGATGCCTGGTTACCTTGTAATGGTTGCATGGCTCTTCCTCGATAGCTGATTGGAAGCCTCATTAAATCCTTGTAAAAAGAAAGTTTCACTAACATTCGAGTCAGTGAACATAACAAGCAGCGACAGGTCAGAGCGGCTGAGAAGTTAAATATCCTGCAAAATAATAAAAAGGTGCTACATTTCAGTGTTCATTTTCAAAGTAAATAAGCCTGAAACACATGAAAAATCAAAAATCCATTGTAATAGCTCGAATTGTTTTTGTTTTGTCTGTTTTGTCTGTTTTGTGTTCATATAACGCCAATGCATCAGTCTATAAGGCGATGGATAGCCTGGTCTCTCTTGTTAATGAGATAGGTCTCAAACAAGAGCAGCTTAACCAAGTAGGCGTGTCCATTTTTTCTGATTCAGAAATGGACAACCATGTCATGCATCTGAGAATACATCATGCAACATTACTTGCCAGACAACAGCCAGGTGTAGTTCCTTCAAGAGTTGTCTATATGCAACAAGTAAGAAAAGAAACCAGGCGCTCCAAGTCTGAGCATTTTGCTGAGCTTGCGGTGCAAAAGTTAACTGGGCTAATGTCCATGGGTAAAGGAGATGCTAGCTTTACAGCTTTTAATGGAATACGTTATCATCTTCCACAACTTGATCTTTTGGATGAAGGAGACAAGCTGGAAAATGAACAAGTTGCCGAAGCAGCAAAAGAATTTTTATCAGCAGTTTACAAGATATTGGTAAAAGATGTGGTTTTTTTAGTAACGTGTACTAATCTGGGCTTAGCAGGAGAGTACGAAACAACTATGAATTTAATTCGTGCAGCATTGCAGTAACGTTGTAGTCTCAAAAAATAACACGTATGAACCGTAATAAAACGGTTCATCCTTGATAGCTGATTGAAAGCCCTATCAAATCCTTGTAAAAAGAAAGTTTCACTAACATTCGAGTCAGTGGACATAACAAGCAGCGACAGGTCAGAGCGGCTGAGAAGTTAAATATCCTGCAAAATAATAAAAAGGTGCTACATTTCAGTGTTCATTTTCAAAGTAAAGAAGTCTGAATCACATGAAAAATCAAAAATCCATTATAATAGCTCGAATTATTTTTGTTTTATCTGTTTTTTGTTCATATAACGCCAATGCATCAGTCTATAAAGCGATGGATAGTCTGGTGTCTCTTGTTAATGAGATAGGTGTCAAACAAAAGCAGCTTGAACCAGAAGTTGCGACTCTTTTTTCTGGTTTAGAGTTTCAAGAAAATCTCTCATTTCTGAGGTTTTATCATGCATCATTGCTTGCCAGGCAGCAGCCAGATATGCCTGCTTCAAGCGATGTCTTTTTAAAACTAGTAAGAAAACAAGCCAGGCGCCAGGGGTCTAAAGATAAAGATTTTGCTGAGCGAGCGGTGCAGGATTGTGTTCGGATGATGTCCGTTGGTAGAGGGGTGGCTAGCGCTCCATTTGATAATGAAGTTACATTTACTGTTCCACAGTTTGATCTTTTTAATGAAGGAGACAAGCTAGAAGATGAACAAGTTTCCGAAGCAGCAAAAGATTTTTTATCAAAATTGTACGAGATATTGGTAAAAGATGAGGTTTTTTTAGCAACGTGTACTAATCTCGACTTAGCAAAAGAGTACGAAGAAACTATGAATTTAATTCGTGCAGCATTGCAGTAACATTGCCGTCTAAAAAAATACATATAAAAGATCGAGCTGCATGACGATCAGAGCTCATGCAGATATAATGCAGGGATTTCTACCTTCGAGACGAGCCAATGACAACGGCAAAAGATACTGTTTGGGGAATGACTCCTCATCGCGGGATGGCCAGGCAGCTTGCCATCCGTGATATTCCTTCTTTGGTTTACGACGCTGTAAACCTTGAAGGCGTTGCGATGACTTTTTCAGAAATCCAAACCCTGTTAGATGGAATTACGGTTGGCGGTCATAAAATAAGCGACCAGAATATGGCTCTGCATCAGGCAGAGGCTTGGAAATATCTGTTTGCCCTGGTTTCTGAAGGTAAGTTCTCTTTTTCCAAAGACGTTGCTTTGGCCATTCACGGCATTGCCGGTAAAGAAGAAGCTCTGGCGTGGGGAGTTTTTCGGACGGGTCCCGTAACGATCAGTGGCTCAAAATACGAGCCTCCTTCATCTGAAGAACTTGATACTGTCTGGGCTGAGATTGAGTCAGAAATAATCGGTTATAACGATGTCTATGACAGGGCAATCACTGCCTTTCTGAGAATGGCAAGGGCACAATTCTTTTGGGATGTGAATAAGCGTATGGGACGGTTTATGATGAATGGTATTCTGCTTTCACATGGGTTTCCAATTATCAATGTTCCAGCCAAACGACAGATAGAGTTTAACCAGTTGATGCTTGACTTCTATGCAACAGCAGATATGAGCGGGATGAATACCTTTCTGAGATCATGCCTCAATAAGAAAATCTTAGGTAATTTCAAACCTGCCCCATTGGGTGGCTAACAAAAAAGCAAGAAAGCGAAGGGTGCCAGGCACAATCTACGTTCATCCTGAGCGGAGTCGAAGGATGTGGGCTCCGAACCAACAATAAAGACCGTGCCCGGCACCCTTCGACTCCGCTCAGGGTGAACGGAGTCTGGGTGCCATTAATAGAGGGAACCGGGAACCCGTCAATTAGATTGAAAGCGTGTACTAGCTTTCAATCTCGTAACAGGGAACATAACGACTGCCTGGCAACTTCATTCTGAATTGCTCGACAAAAGACTGAAGCAGACTGTCTACCTGTTTCATAAGCTCCGGCTCTCCCTTTAACTGATACGGGCCTTTTGCCCTGATCTGGCAAACGCCTTCTTCTTTGATATTACCCGCCACAATACCTGACATGGCCCGTCGAAGGTTTGCTGCCAGGACGTGGGGAGGCAGCTGGGTATTTAGCTCAAGATTCGCCATGTTTTCATGGGTTGGGTCAAAGGGGGTTTGAAAATCCTCATCAATCTGAAGTAACCAATTGAAGTAGTACGCATCACCATGCTTTCTGCGATAGCGGGTAACTTGCTCCAGTCCGCTTTTCATTACCCGGCTGACCTCCAGCGGATCATCAATAATGATCCGATAGCGTGACTGGGCTTCTTCCCCCAGAGTATTGCCAATAAAGGCATCAATTTTTTCAAAATAGTCTCTGGCCGCTTCCGGCCCTGTGAACACCAGTGGGAAAGGAACGTCCCTGTTGGCAGGGTTGAGCAGAATGCCAAGAATATAGAGAATTTCCTCACAGGTGCCCGGCCCACCCGGAAAAACGGTGATGCCATGACCCAGACGAACGAACGCCTCCAGACGTTTTTCAATATCCGGCAGGATAATCAATTCGTTAACAATAGGGTTGGGTGATTCCGCCGCAATAATGCCCGGCTCGGTTAAACCAATAAATCGACCACGGGAGGTGCGCTGCTTGGCATGGCCGATATAGGCGCCTTTCATCGGGCCTTTCATGGCACCAGGGCCACAACCTGTACAGATATTCATACCCCGCAGACCCAGCTGATAACCTACTTTCTTGGTATATTCATACTCATGTCGGGCGATAGAGTGTCCACCCCAGCACACCACAATACTGGGCACCTGTTGGGTAATAAAAGCATCTGCGTGTCTGAGAATCTGGAAAACCAGATGGGTGATGTCAGTGGAGCTTTCTAGGGTAAAGCGTGGGTCTTCTGTGATGTGAGACGACACATAAAGTATATCTCGGAGAACGGAAAACAGGTTTTCCCGGACACCGCGAATCAGTTTTCCGCTCACAAAGGCATCGGCGGGCGCGTTAATTAACTCCAGTTTCAGCCCACGGTGTTCCTGGACTATGCGGATGTCAAAATCCTGGAATTGCTCCATGATTTCTTCGGCGTCATCACCTTCCTGTTCACAGTTGAGTATGGCCAGGGCGCACTGTCGGAACAAACGATGCAGGCCTTTCTGGCTGGTGTCCTGGAGACTGCTGACCTCACGGTTTGAGAGAACACGCATAGAACCCACAGGGTTAACGATGGTGGAAACAGTATTTCTGGCGGTCATGATACCCCCTGGTTTTTTTTATCGTGAAAATCGTCCAGCGATTTGAATAGCACAGTGGGTCTGGTCCCATGGTCGTATTGTGCAATCGGCGACAGATTTATTATATGTGGATATAAGACATTTTTTCAGTCTTGACGGATTGACTATCCTCTGACAAATTTAGAATGTTAATTCCGTTCTATGAGTTGAATGCTTCGGCTCACATCTCGTTTCGGCTCTTTCAGGCTTTGCCAGAGGTAGTGAAAATGGCTGAACAAAGAGTAGTAGACTATCTGAACCATCATCATGTGCCCTTTGCCGTCCATCGTCATCCTCCTGCTTTTACGGCCCAGGAAATTGCCGAAAAAGCGCACATCAGTGGGCATAATCTGGCCAAAACAGTCGTGGTTAAACTCGATGGCAAGCTGGCACTGTGTGTACTGCCAGCCACCGAAAGAGTCAACTTCAGTCAATTGCGACACGCAGCAGGCAGTCATACCGCAGAGTTGGCCACGGAGGAAGAGTTTGCATCAACCTTTGGTCATTGTGGGTTGGGAGCCACACCGCCTTTCGGAGGGTTGTTTGGTCTGCCTGTTTACGCAGTTGACTCGCTGGACAGGGGCAGCATCGTCGCTTTCAACAGTGGTGATTCATCGGAACTTTTGGTGATGGGCTGGCAGGACTTTCAGGAGTTGGTACACCCCGTTGTGCTCTCAAAGAAACAGAGGGCCGCGATAGCCTGAAGGGATCACTTGACCCTCATCCCAAGTATTGAGGCCCATACTTTCCTGAGTGCCGGGTCGAGAAATTCGCTCGAAGGTCTGGAGAATACCGGCTGGCCAAGTAGTGACGTATAGCTTGGTAAGCTTCTTGAAAGAAAAGCTTCTTCTTCCTGGTGATCAGTGTGATCGGTTGAAGCGATTGTTGTTTCGTTCTCTTCATTATTGGCTGTCGCAGTGTGTTCATTCAGAGTGGCGGACGCTTCATCAATCACTGGGTCGAAGAAGTTATCCTCAGCATCAAAAAACACATCGTCGTCTTCTTCTGTTTCAATGTCTGCTTCTGCCTGAGAAGCTGAAATGAGCGCGGCCAGCAGATTGGGTTCAACAGGGCCTCTTACTTTGATGAGTAATTTCATGACCCGATCAACCTGTTGATTGGCATCCTGAATCTGCTTCAATATGAGAGGTTTGTTTAAATAGGCTGACTCATCCGTTCGGGCGGCTTTCAGATATTCTTCAATCTGATTCAGGGTTTGCAGGCGGTCACTCAGAGTCACCGCTTCGCCGTCTTGAAGGTTAAACAGGCTGTTGACGGCTTTAACAAAATACGCTTTTTTTTCCTCTGCCATCAGCACACCTTCAGTGAAAATCTCTGCAAGTTCCGGGTGAGGCTTTTGTTTCATAACATCGGCTAAGATTGACATAGCCGCCTCGCTCATTGCTTCAGAGGTTGTGGGATTTTCCATTAAGTGTCTGAGGCGACGCATTTCTTTTTCTAAGGTTATGTCTTCAGGTAGCTGATCCCTTACCGCCAGTTCCAGCATGACTTTCAGGGCTGAAGGGTTACCCTGCCTGATGCCAAGGTCAAGCATCCTTGCGGCCTGTCTGTGATTTCCTGACTCAATCAACAGTTCAGCAGCTTCTTTGAATAAACCATGTCTAATCAGCAGTTCTTTAAGAAAACCCAGCGTGTTATGCGCCCGGATGTTGTCGTGTACCTGGAAGTTTTGCAGAAGAGTCTGTATCGGGAAGTGGGCCAGTGCATGGGCGACGATGTCCGGATGACTCCGGTCAAGCAGATTAAGTAATGAAACGAGATGATGAGGGTCGGTAAAGTAAGGGTGGTGACTGATTAAATCTTCAATAAAGGTTCTCATCTGGCTGTTTTTATAGAGCTTGTTCTGGCTCCAACGGATAAGCAGTTTGATAATGTCTTCTGCTTTTTCCGGGTTGGACTTATAGGTAAACTCAGCCAGTCGAAAGGCCAGGGCTTTTTCCTCGGGCGTGTTGGTAGGCAGGTTCTTTGCCAGATGAATCAGCCATTCAATATCAGTGACCAGTTCACTGGCATTTTCGATGTCTTTTCTTTTTAGTAGCTGTTTGTACAGCTCAAAGGCTTTCTCGCCATCGACGGCAATCAGCCTGTGGGCAACACTCTCAAGCCATAACCATGTTTCATCATCGGCCTTTGCAGCTTCCTTGACAAAGAACGCTGCTGGAATCGCCTGAAGAGCGATCATGCAGTCACTTTCGTGCTGAAATTTTTCCTGATCCCGGACAAAACGGAGCAAGGCCCGACAGGCGGCTTCGTCACCTTTTGTTGCTTCTATACAACGTGTTTCCAACAACCTTGGCACCATTCTTAATGGCTGGGCTAAGGCTTGATCTCCTGAGGCGATCTCACTCAGTATTCTACTGAAGGTGTCGGGTATAATAAGTACTCCTTCCTCTTGATCAAGCGCTTCTAAATGCAGGTGATGACGTGAAGGAAGTTCTTCAAGTGAAGTGTCGTCCAGCGGAGATGGGTCAGCTATTGAAGGATCGTGAGTCGGCCTCTGATGCAGTTGCTCAAAAGTGACTTGATCCTGATACTCTGCCCTGCTTGCCGGCTTTCCAGGGAGCAGGCCAGGCAGATCGACTTGGCAGGCGACAAATGTCAATGGCCAGCCAATCTGAAGTGCCGTACTTGCTTCATGGGGAACCAGTCGTGTTTGCCTGGCCGTCAGTGCTTTTTTTACTAACCAGCTCGTCAGTCTTCCGCCGGAAACACTGATACCGCGTTTTAAATCTTTTATCCTGATTTCGCCGTGTTGCATAAAAGCGACAACTTCGAGATGAACAGGCCTGGAGAAGAGAGGGGCCAGCAGCCAGCCAATATAGGGCATGTTGCGAATGGTCTTGGGGTGAATGGTCAGTGAACTGGCGAAGGTTCCGTTATGAGCATCATCAAGGTGTTGAACCTTGACACTTTTGACCTCTACCAAAGCTGGCCGGGCTGATTCGTTGGTAAACTTTAACGAGTCGAAAACGAGTATGGAAGTCTGTTTCGGTGAAGCTTCAAGCAAGTCCAGAGGCTTGCAAAACCGGACGCCTTCCATGGTGACTTTTCCCCGCTCAAAACCCACCAGGCAGTCTGACTCTACTGAAGGGGCAGGCACGGTCGTCAGTTCTTCATAAGTATCGAGATTTTCATATCGGACTTCTACTCTTTCGGCTGAAAGTTGCACCGCTGTTCGATCCTGAGAAGAGGCAACGAATGTGTTTTTTAATAGTTGGGCGATACTCATATCGGTGGCGACTGAGAGGGTCGTGTTTTCGAGTTTAAAATGAAGAGTCAGAGGAGGGCGATCTGCAAGCGGAATTTCAACGGTGCAGGAAAGGTCTCCCACTTGAAAGTGGTTTTCTGTCGCCTGTCCATTGATTAAATAGCTTGCTGATGCCTGGACGACTCTTTTTGAGTCGAAGTTTAATGCCGTCACTCTAACGGGCAGATCCTCACCATTCTTGATGAGTATTTCGTTAAAGTTAAATGGGGTTTGCTCGCCGTTGACAACGACTCCGGTATAACTGCACAGCAAGTCATACAATAAAGAGCGCCATTGACCCTTTTCGTCTTCATGGGTTATCTCAATACCGGCCTGACGACTGACGAAATTATCCAGCTTTGATGCAGCCTTTTCATAACCTGCGCCAGGAAGGTTCGCCAGTGCTCCGGCAGCTTTGCCTGGCAGGCCTTTCAGTATGCCAAGGTAATGGCTCTGCTTTTCCTCTTCATCAGGGTTAAGGTCAGGGTTTTGAGGGGATGCCGCGCCTTTTTTACCGATGTAACTTCTGTACCATCGTTGGAAAAACCAGGGTCGTCTTTCCGTCTTTCTTTCGTTGATATGGGGAGGTTCAGGTGTGTGCTGGTCAGATGATTCGTGGCTCAATTGACTGTTTGTTGCCGTCTCACTGACCTGTCTGCCCAAATGATCCTGTCCAGTAACTGGAGCGGGAGGCAGATCATTGTTGTCGGTTAACCTGCGGGAGGGGGATGAATTGTTACTGCCTGGCGTAAGGGGTGATGACATGTCGCCACAGTCCGTTGTCAGCTTATGGGTTTGTTAGGTTTTTACACTCATTAACCCATTTTAGCTGATGGCTGTAGTGCTCAGAAGAAGGGGGAGTTGAAAAGAGCAACTGTGTTTTTTTGCCGCTATAAAATGTCGAATCAATGGCAGATAAAAAAAGAGAAAGGCTGGACTTTTACAAAGTGACATAAAAGAGCATTCTTTATGCTTCAAAATTCTTGACCGGGAATGGACAATACAGCCTTTGGAGACAATACTTAAGCTCGCTCACTCATGTGTCCTAACGGAGGTCTCCTTCGTTGTTCGAGCAAAGCATCATGTGCCGCCCCCTAAGGGGCGGCACAGTTCGTTAGGGCTTTTTACCCGCACTCTTCTTTGCGCTTTTCTTTATCGGTGACGTCTTTGTAACAAATGCTGCTTTGTGCACGTCTTCGAAAGTGTTGGCAAAATGGATGGTCATGCCTTTTCGGATATAATCTGGTAGCTCGTCGTAATCCCTTCGACACTCCTCCGGAATGATCAGGGTGTGAATACCCTGTCGTTTGGCAGCGATGACTTTTTCCCTGACTCCACCTACAGCCAGAACTTTGCCGGTGAGGGTCAGTTCCCCGGTCATGGCAACAGGGGCGGGTTTTTTGCCCGTGGCAAGCGATAGCAGTGCAGTTGCCATGGTGATACCGGCTGAAGGGCCGTCTTTTGGGGTGGCGCCTTCAGGCACGTGGAGATGGATAAAGGCTTTTTCAAAATAGTCTTTTGCAATGCCCAGTTTTTCAGCCTGGCTTGAAACAAAGCTGTAGGCTATTTCAGCAGACTCCTTCATGACATCCCCTAGTTTTCCGGTCAGCTTGAAGCCTGCTCGCTGGTGGTGGATAAGGCTGGCCTCCACTGGCAGGGTTGCGCCCCCCATGGCGGTCCAGGCCAGACCGGTTACGACACCAATGCCTTCAATAGGCCTCTCTTTTCTGAAGTAGGGTGCACCCAGGTATTCAGATAGATTCCTGCTGGTCACGCTCAGGCTCTGATTTGAACCTTCAAGTAGTTGAACAACCACTTTACGTATAATTTTTTGCAGCAGCTTTTCAAGATGCCTGACACCGGCTTCCCTGGCATAGCCCTCGATGACGGCTTTTAGGGTGGCATCGGAAAGTCTGATCTGGCTCTTTTTTAAACCAGACTGTTTCAATAGTTTTGGCCACAGATGATTTTTGGCGATAGCCATTTTTTCTTCCGTGATATAACCAGATAGTCTTATAACATCCATGCGATCCAGAAGCGGCCCGGGAATCGTATCCAACTGATTAGCGGTACTGATAAACAGTACTTTTGAAAGATCGATTCTCATGTCCAGGTAGTGGTCGAGAAACTCGTTGTTCTGCTCCGGGTCGAGTACTTCCAGCATGGCGGAAGCAGGGTCTCCCCGATAGGAAGCCCCCATTTTGTCTATTTCATCGAGCATGATAACGGGGTTGGCAACATCAACTTCCTTCAGCGCCTGAACCAGTTTACCCGGCAGTGCGCCGACATAGGTGCGGCGATGGCCTTTGATTTCTGCTTCATCCCTCATGCCGCCCAGACTGAAACGATAAAACTTTCTGCCTAAGGCACGGGCAACAGATCGTCCGATAGAGGTCTTACCGACACCAGGAGGGCCCGCCAGCAACATAATGGTGCCTGACACTTCCTGCTTGTAGGCGCCAACAGCCAGAAATTCGATGATGCGGTCTTTGACATCTTCAAGCCCATCGTGATCAGCATTTAATACTTTGCGGGCATGGGCAAGGTCAAATATATCTTCGGAGTATTTGCCCCAGGGTACTGAGGTTGCCCAGTCGAGGTAGTTGCGGCAGACGGCGTACTCGGGGGAGCCCATTTCTAAAATCGAGAGCTTTTTCATCTCATCATTGATCTTGTTCCGGGGTGTTTCCGGAATATCCAGTTCGGCAATCCGTTGTTCAAACGCTTCTATTTCAGCCGTTCTGTCGTCTTTTGAAATACCCAGTTCTTTTTGTATGACTTTCAGCTGTTCTTTCAGGAAAAATTCACGTTGATGCTTACTGATTTTTCGGTTCACTTCAGCGTTAATCTCACCCTGAAGTCGGGCTACCTCCTGTTCCTTGCGGATAAGGGTCAACACTTTTTCCATTCGACGCTGAACCGACAGCGTTTCAAGCACTTCCTGCAATTCTGGTCCGGGTGCTGTGGTAATGGCTGCTGCAAAGTCCGCCAGTGGGGAGGGGTCTTTTGGACTGAAGCGATTGAGGTAATTTTTGAGTTCTTCGCTGTAGAGTGGATTTAGCGGGATCAGTTCCTTGATGGCCTGAATCAGTGCCAGCGCATAGGCTTTGATTTCATCGGTATCGTCTTCAATATTGTCGGGGTATTCCACCTGAACAAGATAGGGTGGGCGCTTGCGAAGCCATTGCGTGATCCGAAAGCGCTGCATTCCCAGGGCAATGAATTGAATCTGGTCACCCTCTGCAAGAATATTATGGATCTTTACGGTGCAGCCCACTTCCGGGAAATCTTCGGGGCTGATTTTATGGCCTGCTCCTGTCATGCCGGCAGCATAGCTAAGTCCCACCACTTTATGTGGACTCTGGGCAACTCGCTGAAGTGTTTCTTCCCATTCCTGACTGCTGAATACCAGAGGTTGAACCTGGGCTGGGAAAAATGGCCGGTTTGAGACAGGGATGAGGTAAAGCTTGTCAGGTAGAGCCTGTTCCGGGAGCACCAGCCCGGTTCCCATGTCGTCTACCTGTTCATCAGCTGAAATAACTTCGGGTTCCTGATTATCCTGATCTGTCATAGTGTTTTCAGATTAAGTCTCGGAATGAATAGAAAGTGGATAATGACTATCTGGAGTCATCTCCGGTGATTTCAATAGGCAATGCTATTAAGTATGGTTGAGTAAAAGCTGCCTGCCACTCCACTTGATTTGCAGAAAAAGAAGAATCCGGAGCCCGTGATGAATGGCCGGGGTGTAGTGAAGCTACTTAAGAGTAGTGCTTTTCACAATGGGGTATGTTCGGGTTTGCTTTGGACAAATGTCTGGAAGCGCCAGATGAATGGCTTCATTGTCCATAAAGTCCAGGGCGCAGGTTGGAGTGTCGAACTCTGACAGGTGATATTGGCTGGCTCTGGTGCGGTCTCGATATTCAATATAAACGAACCAGCGTCTTTGGGGCTGTGCTTTCTTAAAGCGGATCCAGCCACTGGCATACCAGACATAGACAGGGCAGTCGTAGAGTTGATGATGCCGGGTTGACTCTGGCAGCATTACATTGGGTCGCGAGTCCCTGAGGGTCTGGATAGGTTCGTTTTGAATCCTGCTTTCTTGTAGCAATGCACTTTTCCCATCTGGCCAATCTGCTGTTATCGGGCACTGTCTGGATAACCGAGTTGGACGTCATGTACAGCCTGGCTATTAAACCAATGTCGGAGATCGTTCACAAGGTGACTTTCCCTTACTGTTCACGACGATGGTTATGATGGGGTGAATTCGGGCAATGTTTTTTTCTTCTCAGCCGATGCATGGATAGAGGTCAGCGATCAGCCAAGAGGAGAAAAGTAATGAGCAAGTCTATAGAAAAAGCCGTTCTCACCATGACTGAATCGACCCAGGGGGAATATGTCATCCGGGTGACCCAGGGTGGCACGATTCTTTTTGGGGATGTCATTCTTCGCCTACCAGCGGGCCTGGGGGAGTCGCTTAAAAGTGATCTGGCCTCGGTCATGGCCAATGCTGTCCTGAGGCATATCAGTGAAGCGGATAAAGAGGCCATTCGTGAAGTTGAAGACCTGTTCGTCCAGTGGGGGTGTTTTGATGTTGCGGACGACAGTTGTTTTTAAAGGAAAACAATCCTGAGTCAAATGTTCAGATGGTATTTTTTGTCGGTTGTTGCAGTAGAATGTTTGAGAGCTGGTCCGTTGTGTCGGATACTGGCTCTGTGAACAACAACAAGAGATTACCATGTCTGATCAAGTCACTATTGCCATCGTTTCAGCTTCACGCACTCCCATGGGAAGCTTCCAGGGGAGTCTTTCCGAGGTTACCGCTCCCCAGCTGGGGGCTGTTGCCATCCGTTCTGCTGTTGAAAAAAGTGGTCTTGCTGCCGCCGATATTTCTGAAGTTCTGATGGGTTGTGTGCTGCCGGCAGGCTGTCGGCAGTCTCCTGCCAGACAGGCTGCCAGAGGGGCTGGCCTGCCGGACTCTACTTGTACGACAACCGTCAATAAAGTGTGCGGCTCAGGCATGAAAGCCGTCATGATGGGAGCGGCTCAGCTACAATTGGGCGAGGCTGATGCCGTGGTTGCAGGCGGCATGGAAAGTATGACCAACGCCCCCTACCTTCTGGATAAAGCCCGTGCAGGCTTGAGATTAGGGCACGGTCAGGTTCAGGATCATATGTTCACTGACGGGCTGGAGGATGCCTACGATGGTCATGCCATGGGTGTCTTTGCTGAGCAGACTGCCAAACGTTTTCAAGTATCCAGACAATCAATGGACGACTATGCACTGGAATCGTTGAAAAGAGCCCAGGCTGCCATTGAGGAGGGGGCATTTACTGACGAGATTGTGCCAGTGGGCACTCGCTATAGCAGCGGTAAAAATAGCAGCGGTAAAAATAGCGGTAAAATCAGCGTGGATGAGCAGCCCGGTAAAGCACGTCCTGAAAAGATCCGGCAGCTAAGGCCGGCGTTTGATAAAGACGGTTCGGTCACAGCAGCCAACTCCAGTTCTATTTCCGATGGTGCGGCAGCCCTGGTTTTGATGCGAGAGGAAGACGCGCTGGCCAAAGGCTTAACCCCCATTGCCCGCATCAAAGGTTATCAGAGCCATGCTCAGTTACCGGCAGAGTTTACCATTGCTCCCATCACTGCCATCAGTAAATTGCTGGCAAAGGTAGACTGGCAGGCAGAAGACGTAGACTTGTTTGAAATCAATGAAGCTTTTGCGGTGGTAACCCTGGCCTGTATGCAGGAGTTGGGTCTGGATCACAACAAGGTGAATGTGTTTGGTGGCGCCTGTGCCCTGGGTCACCCACTGGGAGCCAGCGGTGCCCGGATCATTGTGACACTGCTTAATGCCCTGAAAAAGAAAGGTGGCAGCAAAGGCGTTGCATCACTTTGTATTGGTGGGGGTGAAGCCACTGCTATTGCCGTGGAGTTGATTCAATGAACTTTACTCTCACAGAAGATCAAATTGCCTTTCGTGATCTTGCCGCCCAGTTTTCCCGGCAAGAGCTGCTGCCTAATGCCGCTGACTGGGACAGAGACAGTATTTTCCCGATCGAAACCTTAAAAAAAGCAGGCAAGCTGGGTTTCTTATCCCTGTACGCACCTGAGTCAATGGGAGGGATGGGCTTATCACGGCTGGACGCCAGTCTGGTATTCGAACAGCTGGCCATGGGGTGTACCTCAACCACCGCTTATATGACCATTCATAACATGGTGGTCTGGATGGTAGGGCTGGCGGCCAGTGACGAAGTGCTGTCCGAGTGGAGCGAAGCCCTGGTAACCGGTGACAAGCTGGCCTCCTACTGTCTGACAGAACCGGGTTCCGGAAGTGATGCCGCTTCTTTGAAAATGCGTGCTGTCAGGGAAGGAAATGAGTACGTCCTTTCCGGTTCGAAAATGTTTATTTCAGGTGCTGGCAGTACCGATCTCCTGCTGGTTATGGCACGTACGGGGCAGGAAGGTCCAAAAGGGATCTCTGCCTTTGCCGTGCCCGCTGACAGTCAGGGCATCACCTATGGTCGCAATGAAAAGAAAATGGGTTGGAAAAGTCAGCCTACCCGGCTGGTCAGTTTTGATAATGTCAGGATTCCCATCAGTGCCCTCCTGGGTAAAGAGGGCGAAGGTTTTACGCTCGCTATGAAAGGCCTGGATGGTGGTCGAATTAATATCGCAACCTGTTCGGTCGGTACGGCTCAACAGGCGCTGAACACGGCCAGGGACTACCTTAAAGACCGTAAGCAATTTGGTAAAGCGTTAGCCGGGTTCCAGGCTCTGCAATTCCGGCTGGCTGATATGGTCACCGAGTTAACGGCAGCCAGGCAGATGGTCAGGCTGGCAGCCTTCAAGCTGGATCAGAACGACCCTGAAGCCACTGCCTATTGTGCCATGGCTAAACGTTTTGCCACGGATATTGGTTTTAAAGTCTGTGATGAGGCATTGCAACTTCATGGGGGTTACGGTTACATCAATGAGTATCCTCTTGAGCGCCATGTCAGAGATACACGGGTACACCAGATTCTGGAAGGGACCAATGAGATCATGAGGCTGATCATTGCCCGCCGGGTTCTGGCTGATGAATGTTCAGGACTGGAGTGAACAATGTCTTGGAGTGAACAATGTCTTGGAGTGAACAATGTCTTGGAGTGAACAATGTCTGATCGTTTAAAACTTTCTCTGGAAGGTCATATTGCCACCATCCAGTTGAATAACCCACCGGCCAACACCTGGACGCTGGAAGGTCTGAAACTTCTTGAGCAGATGGTTTATGAATTGGATGAAAACCCAAGGATAACCGCCCTGATTATTCGCTCCGAAGAGGAACGGTTTTTCAGTGCCGGAGCCGACCTTAATCTGTTTGCCGATGTTTCGCCTGAACAGGCCCGGCCTTTGGCGGAAGCGTTTGCCCTGGCTTTTGAGGCACTGACAGAGTTCAAGGGTATCTCTGTCGCTGCAATCAATGGGTTCGCCCTCGGTGGTGGTCTTGAAGTGGCGCTGGCCTGTGACCTGAGAGTGGCCGAAAAACAAGCTTTGTTGGGCCTGCCGGAAGCAGGTGTCGGTCTGTTGCCCTGTGCAGGTGGTACTCAGAATTTAATGTGGCTGGTGGGCGAACCCTGGACCAAGCGCATGATATTGCTGGGTGAGAAAGTGGATGCCGGAAAAGCCTTTGAGATAGGTCTGGTTGATGAAGTTGTGGAGCAGGGCAAGGGGCATTCTATGGCCCGGGAGCTTGCTGAAAAAGTCAGCCGACAAAGTCCTGATTCTGTTGTGGCCTGTAAAAAGCTGATTCAATTGAATCGGCGTGCATCAAGGAATAGATACGATCGTGAGCGGGATCTATTCCTGGAGTTGTTCGAAGGTCAGAATCAGAACGAAGGCGTCAAGGCTTTTCTGGAAAAACGATCACCCCAATGGCGCTATGAGTAGGCGAAAGCTCATCCCGGCTTAGCCGGGTTGCCCGGTCACCCGCTTGAGTTGCCCGACAAAGACTCGTTCATGCTTTTTCTGGCGGGCCAGATGTCTTTGATAGAGAAGAATCTCGGCGTTGACCGCTTCTTTCAATTTGACTTTGCCGGCAGGCTTGCCATTCAGGTCGATCCGGTTTCTGCCTTCCTTGATGGATGATAAATAGCGATCCTGCTGGGTAAACAGTTTCAAAGCTTTTTTGATGGTACTGACCGGAAACTCACCGGTCTGTTTCATCTCGTTATGGATGCCGACTTTAAGAGGGCGGGGTGAAGCCACTCGAAAGGCTTCTGGCCAGCGTTCCCTGATCAGGCGGAGTGCTTCAGAACTGGACAGTTCGTGGCTGTTTTCAGTTGAAGACTGTTCATCGGAAGAGGAAAGGCTGCATTGAGTATCTGCATTGGGCATACTGTGCTCATGACTGATTACTTGAGATGTTTGTTCTGTGCAATTGTACTGCATTGTGGGCTTCAATGGTCAATGAATATCAAGGGCTTTTGATTTCAATATCTCAAAGCTGATCATTTCAAGAGCCTTTTCGTGAGTGGATCTCAGGTAGAGCGGAGGAGCGACTCCGGCTTCATAGGCTTGTACCCATCTTTGTGCACACAGGCACCATTGATCACCTTCTTTAAGCCCGGGAAAACTGTGAGCCTGGTTGGGTGTAATCAGGTCGTTACCCTGTTCAAGCGAAAATTCTAAAAACGCTTTAGTGACTCTGGCGCAGACAACGTGCACCCCAATATCATTTCTGTCGGTATGGCAGTAACCATCCCGATAGATGCCGGTAATGGGATCAAGGCAGCAGGGTTGAAGAGGTTCCCCGAGAACATTTTTTTGATCAGAAGTCGGTGTGCTCATCGTTTTACCTCAACTGGATACCCCGTGCTTCAGGGCGGGGTTCAGTGACGCCGTATTCCAAAGACAATCCGAAGGTGGGAGTTAACAGCAGGTTGCTTCGATAGTCAATGGAGAATTTTCAGGAAGGTCCTGATCTGAAAGAGGTCGTCAGGACACTGATTTTTATTGGTGTATACGTACATGATCGTTTAGCTCTGTGCAGGAAATCAATGCGGTCTGATAGACGTATGGACTTTTGCCTGTCTGACCGTCATTTGCAGAGCCTGTTCTCTTGGCAGTAATTTATAAATGCTTCTCAGGTATTCGGCTTCGACCTGTAAAGAGTCTTCAATCTGTGAGGAGTCTTTTGCCTTAACAGTGTCTTCTACTTCGGGCTTGCTGCTTTCCTTCAATTGCACACTGGCTCGCAAGTATTTCAGGTAAGTTTCCATGTGACTTTGTGCAGGTTTACTCATGGCTGTTCCAACATAGTCTTGGTCGAAAAGTACGTGTTCTGCAAAAAACTGGCATCTCTTCTTCAGGCTGGCCAGTCGCTACAGGGGAGTATTTTGCACAATACGTGCCAGTTGTAAACCGGTGCGTATAGATACTTATACGTATACGTATTGCGTTTGTGATTGGTAGGCGTGCAAGCGGTTTTTTTGAGTTATTTTTCTCAGTGTTACGTTACGGAAGGGGTAGAAGGTAACACTCTTTTGCTTTCTTTATGAGATGAGCGTTGAGGGTTTGTTGACGACCTGGTGACGGAGGGCAGAGGCTTCGTTGCCATAAGTGGTTGACGTGGCAGGCTGTTTTGTGGAGAATGCGCTGCATCCAGACGAGACGTCTGTTTTTGGTGGACCCTGTCGGTCCCCTCGCAATGATCAGCTGTGAACCCCGCCAGGCCCGGAAGGGAGCAACGGTAGCAGTGACATCATGTGCCGGGGTGTGGCTGGCAGGGTTTGCCTCCATCTGTATTTTGCCTGTCTTTGAAATATCCTTATCTAACCCCTGTGAACCGTGCAATCTTTCGTTTTCTTGGTTAGCATAGAGCCTTCAGTTTCTGTTACCGGTATTCAAACTTTTCAATGAGTTATCAGGTTCTTGCGCGCAAATGGCGACCCCGCACTTTTAAAGAGCTGGTGGGCCAGACTCACGTACTACAGGCTCTGGTCAACGCGTTGGACCAGGATCGACTGCACCATGCCTATCTGTTTACGGGTACACGGGGCGTCGGCAAGACAACCATTGCCCGGATTCTGGCCAAATGCCTTAACTGTGAAACGGGTGTCAGTTCCACTCCCTGTGGGCAGTGTGCTGCCTGTCGCGAAATAGATGAAGGGCGCTTTGTTGATCTCATTGAAGTGGATGCGGCTTCCAGAACCAAGGTAGAGGATACCCGGGAGCTGCTTGATAACGTCCAGTACGCGCCTACCCGGGGGCGTTATAAAGTTTATCTGATTGACGAAGTGCACATGCTCTCGGCGCACAGTTTCAATGCGCTGCTGAAAACCCTGGAAGAACCGCCTCCCCATGTGAAGTTTTTGCTGGCTACCACTGATCCTCAGAAGCTGCCAGTGACCATTCTGTCACGGTGCTTGCAGTTTGGGCTGAAAAATATGACGCCCCAGAGGATTGTTGGTCACCTGGAAAACATTCTTGGTCAGGAGTCCATTCCTTTTGAAGGTTCGGCACTCTGGCAGTTGGCCAGGGCAGCTGATGGCAGTATGAGGGATTCCCTGAGCCTGACCGATCAGGCTATCGCCTTCGGTAATGGTCAGGTCACCGAGCAGGAAGTCAGTGCCATGCTCGGTACCATTGATCAGGGTCAGGTGATGAAAATAGTTAAAGCTCTTTCATCAGGCACTGCCCCTGAAGTGTTGGCCGCTGTTGCCAATCTGGCTGAACATGCACCGGATTACGCGGCTGTGCTGGATGATATGCTCTCCATGCTGCATCGGGTTGCCATTGCGCAGGCAGTCCCTGAGGCAGTAGATAATAGCCAGGGTGATCGTGAGCAGGTGTTGGAACTGGCGGGTAATATGCTGGCTGAAGATGTGCAGCTCTATTATCAGGTCGGTCTGGTGGGGAAAAGAGATCTTCCCCTGGCACCGGACCCGCGGGGTGGCTTTGAAATGGTTTTGCTAAGAATGTTGGCATTCAAGCCTGAGCCTGTTGCCATACAGGTACCCCAGGGTGTCCAGCGTGAAGCGGTGACTCAAACCGCAGAGTCGTCAGAGCCTGTGGCATCTGCTCCTGCTCTTGATTCGGAGCCTGAGCCTGAGCCTGCTGACTTTCAGCCGCCGACACCGGCTGTTGTTGAAAATCCATTACCGGAAGATTTTTCGCCTTCACCGGCTCCGGAGTCGGCCCAGGTTGAGCAAAGTGTCGAAGTAGAGCCTCCGCCTGCTGTTGATGCTTGTCTGGAGCAGGAGGCAGAGGAGGTTCCACCCTCCGTGTCCACTTATGAGGCTTATGCCTCTGAGTTGGCATCACAGCCAGTAGTCACTCAGTCGGAGCCTGAACCTGCGGCAGTGCAAGAGGAGCATGTTCAGAGTCTCGTACCTGAAGCGCAAATATCTTTTGCTGATCTGGATGTGCAGTCCTGGATCCCGGTGTTCAGAAATCTTCCCCTGGGTGGTGTGACCCGAACCATTGCCTCTCATTGTGAGTATGTCAGTCATTCGGCAGGCAAGGTTGATCTGCGGCTGGACGGCAGTAGAAGTACCTTGTACAACGACACCCACCGGCAAAGGGTTGAGAAGGCGCTGAGCGACTATTTTGACCAGCCGCTCAGAGTTCAGATAGAGATTGGTCAGGCTCAGGCAGAAACCCCGGCCGCCTGGCGGGAGCGTAAAATAGCTGAGCGAATGGCTGAAGCTCGCGCCAGTATTTTTAACGATCAGCATGTGCAAAGCCTGATTGATCAGTTTTCCGCTGTTGTTATCGAAGACAGCGTTCAGCCAATTGGCAATGTGATTAAGTAAGGATTGGCCGGGCGTTTCCATCGTCCGGTGATCCTGGTTGTTTTTGGCTCGTCGCTTTCTGTGATCCATTGATGAGCCAAACGTTAATGTAAAGGAGTTTTTATGTTTAAGGGCGGTATGGGAAACCTGATGAAGCAGGCCCAGAAAATGCAGGAAGACATGCAGCGCATCCAGGAAGAGCTGGCAAACGCTGAGGTCACCGGTGAATCTGGTGCAGGTCTGGTGAAAGTGGTTATGACCGGTCGTCATGATGTCAAGGATGTGCAAATCGATCCTAGCCTGATGGAAGAAGACAAGGAAATGCTGGAAGACCTGTTGGCTGCAGCTGTCAATGATGCCGTGCGTAAAGTGGAAGAAAACAGCAAAGATAAAATGGGTGGCCTGACCTCGGGTATGGGTCTGCCTCCCGGCTTCAAGATGCCTTTTTAAGTGTCATAGCACTATTTTCCGAAGCATCTTTTAATAGTCGTTTTTGAAGATCAGGATCCACTCATTGTGGGTGGCTCCTGACTGGAGTTTGAGTGCATTTATGTTCAGTCCTCTGATCAAGGAATTGATGGAATCCCTCCGTTGTCTGCCCGGAGTAGGGCCCCGGTCATCCCAGAGAATGGCGTTACATCTGCTGGAAAAAGACCGTGCGGGCGCACTTCGGCTGGCTAAAGCCCTGACCAATGCGGCAGAAGGGGTAGGGCGTTGCAAGTCGTGCAGAACATTATGCGAAAGTGAATTGTGTGATATTTGCAGTCACCCGGGTCGCGAGCAGTCAACACTGTGCGTGGTAGAAAACCCTTCTGATGTGATGGCCCTGGAGCAGGCTGGTGGCTACTCAGGCCGTTATTTTGTGCTTATGGGGCATCTTTCGCCGATTGATGGCATTGGTCCTGACGAGATTGGCGTGACCGATTTATTGGAGCGTGTCGCCGAGTACAAGGTCAAAGAAGTGATCCTTGCCACCAACCCAACGGTTGAGGGCGAAGCGACGGCCCACTTTATTGCTGAAGAGCTGAAAAGCATGGGGGTGGAAGCCAGCCGGATAGCCCACGGTGTGCCACTGGGGGGTGAGCTGGAATATGTCGATGGCGGAACCTTGGCCCACGCTTTGGCAGGCCGACGGAAACTGGAGCTCTGAAATTCAGGGGTATTCTTGAAAACGGGTTATTGGGAGGGTGAGTGGTATAGATCAGTCATGGGTATTTCCAGCTTCAGGCTTTCCAGTATGATGCTATCAGTTTCGTTATAAGTGGCTACGACCTTAAAACGTCCATCTCGCCACATTCTTTTTTCTACGACAGGGTAGTTGGGATTAACGACCAGATACTCACCTTGAGTCGCCTTTAAAATATGCCCGTACTCCGCTGACTTATAAACGCGGTCGGTCAGTTCTGTGCTCTCGGATAGCACTTCAACCAAAACCGTAGCAGACTCGCACATATCTTCGAAACGCCGTTCTTGTTCGCAGGAGACCATGACATCGGGATATCTGAAGGACTTAACAAAGGCGGACTCAACTTTTAATTTAACATCCGCTGCAAATACATCACATGGCTTTCCCACTAAATGATTACCTAAAATGCGGGTTAAATTAGCGATCATTCTGCCATGTTGAATGGTTTCGCCTGCCATAGCCACTATATAGCCATCAATATATTCATGGCGAGTAGTCGTTGATGCCCTTTCGTGGGCCAGATAAGCATCAGGGGTGACCAGGGAGTGACTGATTTTTTGAGACATGTTAAGTCCTGTTCTGTTTACCGGGCAATTTATTATAACTCTATTCAGCAAAATCAATCACTCAGGCTTGGTACAGTCTTGTCACTCAGGGCAGAAGTACTGAATACGTCTTACCTGCCCCGTGCTTTTCTCCTCGCCCTCTCGTGTTCGGGTATATTGATCCGTCGTCATCCAGTCAATGGTTTTCTGTGTGCCCGTTACCGAGTCCGGGAAGTAAGTGTTGATATAAAGCGTGAAGCCGCCATTATCTGTCCCAAAAGCGGTTTGCCAGCTCTGGTTGTTGTCGAGCTTTACTCGATAAAAACAATTTCTGTTGAAGCTGCTGGCCTGAAGTTTTTTGTCTTTGGCCTGCTCAATCACTTTTTTCGTGGAATCCGCGTCCGGAAACTCCTTCCATTCAATATTCTGGCGTTGGCTGAGGTTAAAGCTGTTGTTGTTATTGAGGTCTATTTTTTCAGGAGCAGAAGGGCACCATCTGCGAATGGATTCAAAGCCAAGAGGCTGTTCACTGGTGCTGCCATTGCTTTTTATGATCAGGGAGTTTTTCTGGGTGGCAGAAATTTTGAGTACGTAAGTATCCGCATTTTCCAGACTGCCATAGGGGGTCAGCAAAAGAGCATCTTTATTGACAGCGGCTGCGAAGAACCAGGTTTGATCGAACTCCACCTGATAGTGGCAATGAGGGTTGAAATCTTCCGGGGTGTCTGTAGCTATATAGACCCAGGGGGACTCGTGAGACATCCAGGCGGTAAAAAAACCAAGAATTGTCGATAAGCCAGCAGCCATTGGGATACACCATAACGCTATGATGTATCCATTCTAGTTATGGATTCAGCAGGCTGCTGACTAAGTTATTACCAGTGGTAGCCCAGTGTCACAAAATGAAAGTCAATGGACTCATTCATGCTGTGCAGCCCGGCATTGGAGTAATGAAACCAGCCGTAGCTGAGTTCAAACTGCCGCTGGGATCCAAATTCAACCCCTGCCATGACCCGGATCTCGAATTGGGAATGACCGCCCATATTAATGGGAGATCGCTTCTTTTTCTCCAGATCTTTTTCAGACAGGTAAGCGGCACCCACGCCCAGGTCGAGAAACGGACGAACGCTGGCGTCTGGCAGAAAGGCCATTCTTAATACCGGCGAAAAACTGATAGCCGTCGCTTTATCTTTGCCATCAGGGCTGGGGTTGTCACTGGCTGTGAGATTGCTTTTCCACGAGCTGGCAGCCAATTCGAAATAGCTGCTGAGCACCATGTGATCAGATTGATAAAAGTTCTTTTTCCAGTCCCAGGTAATGCCCAGGCGCAGATTGGTATAATCCGCTGAGCGACCCGAAACAAGGTCAAGGTACTGTCCATAGCTAACATTGATACTATCTGGAACAAAATCTTCTGCGTGAGCACTCTGTGCCTGGATCAGCAGCGGGGCTGACAGGCAGAGGCTGGCAATAGCTTTTTTCATATACTTCCCCTGGAAATTATCATCCTTGTGGTTTCCACGCATTAGCTATCGGCCGATAAAATCCAGGCTTTAGAGAAATTTTTTGATAGCTTATTGCTGGGGGGGATTGTGATGGGAGGGTAGGGCTAAAATCCTCTGCCCATGGGTTACGCGGGCTTATGTGTAATAAAGAGTAGTTCTTCCACAACTGTCCTCCACCTGCCTGGCATTTCAAGTGACTAACAGGAGTCTCCCACCGATATTAGGTAGAGAAATATGTCAGGCAGAGGTGTATAGGAAGGGCAGGAGTGTCAGGGCGGTGCTGCTTTATGCAGCACGGATATAAGCGGAGGGGAACGACTCTGCTTGTTCAGAGATCAAATCAAGCTTTGGCTTTGAGGGCGGGCATGTGGAGACAGGTTTCAGAAATGCTTCGTAAAAACTCAGGCAGTTATTGCAAGTAAGCCGGCAGTGCTTGAAAAAACTGCCATTGATCTGGGTTTTCTGAAACAAAAATGAATGAAGTTGGGTAAATAAATCACGGTCAACAGGCTCAGGGTTTGTCCAGAATGATGCCAGTGACCCCTGGTGGGTAATCCCCTCAATATCGTAAAAAGCACGCCCCATGACCTTGGTAGGCAGGTGATGCAGCAGGGCAGAAATCCCAACGGTGCTGTTAACGGTCACTACGCCACAGGTGTGGTGATATAAATCGGGTAAAGGAATGTCATGGCAGTAGAGCACTTTGTCCCCGATGCCCAGATCTACTGCCAGCGCTTCAATAAACCGACCGTATTCTGTGTAGCCCCTGTCCATCGGATGATGCTTAAAACACAACACTTTATCTGAATCAGCGTGTCTTCGGAAAGAAATCATCACCTCTTCGATAAAGGCTTTAACTGACTCATAAGGGGAGTGGAAAATCATCTGAGAGTCGTCGTGCACCTGCAATGGAACCAGATAGAATCTCTTGTCAAACTCATTATCCAGACGAAATTGCGTTTGCTGATCGTAACTTTTAAACAGCCACTTCCTGGTAAAGCCCCGCAACCAGCAAAAGCCTTCTTTGACCGGATGAGTAGCCCTGTGATGCCGGTACTCAGAAAATTCACCTTTTGCGAAAAAACTGGCCCAATAATAAAAAGCAGCGTAGCCAGCCCTTTGTTTCATGGTGCCGCCGATTGTCTGGCTGGACTTAACTGAACAGGGGAGTACTTTCTCCAGATTCTCACGGCTGAGATCCATCTGGCTTAAAGAGTTAACGCCACCGGCTTCCAGGGTAATGGTGTCAGGTCGTAAATAGCCTTCTTCGAAGACACAAAATTGAACCCCCAGGGCATCACAGACCGGCTTCGCTGTTCTGTGATAATAACGGCAATCGCCCAGAAGAAAGACGGCTTCAATACGATGTTCAGTAAGGTACTGCTTAAGAAAAGCGGCCCAGTCAGCGGGTTTACCCTGGTAATGGGTTTGAACATCAGCCCACGAAAAAAACCGGTCGCCCCCATTAAAATTGATTTTATGGGTGATGTAACCGGCTTTGGAAAAGGTGCGTGCCAGCCGTTTGAAAAACGGTCCCAGCGGACCCTGAAGGAACAGTACAGCAGATTCAGTCATTGATTAAACCCGCTCCCTTTGCGTGATCTGGGTCGTTTGTTAACAGTCGTGTAAAGCGCAAATGCTAGCACAGGAGTGTAAAAATATAACCCGGTGTAATTACTTACAGCAAGGGGGAAGTTGTCACTGAAAACTCTTCATTGCTTCTTCAGCAAACAGTTTGATCTCTTGTACGTGCTTTTAGGCCATGTGAGTTCCAGCGTGAAAAGCAAAGTTTTTTGACACCCTCAGAGCGTGGGAACGAGTTGTAAGGAAATATACATAACTAGCATTTATACATATTTAGAATAAATACTGGTTTTGTCAGGTTTCTCATTGCTATATTCTGAGTCTGCCACTAAATATAGTGTCATGATTACAGATAATTTATTTGATAGGGTGATCAGAGAATTGGACAATGCTGGTGCATCAATGCGCTGCGGCGAACTTACCGCTCTGCTTGTCACTCTGGGCTTTGACGTAAAGGATGGGAAGCGTGGAGGCCACAAAGTGTTTACTCACGACGGTCTGCCTGATAGTATTTTCTAATCCCAAAATGAGCCTGAAGGGGCGTCAAGCCAGTGCTTTCAGGCCTTTCGTTCAAAAATTGATTGAAACAGTAATTCTCTGGCAGCCTGCAACTGCTTTGCTGACTCATTATCGCTCATGCTTGTAGCTCTTGCCTCAAGTTCTTCGAGGGTGACTCCCTTTTTCAAATATTTCTTAAAGTCGGGGAGACTTTTGAATTTTTCATAGGGGGTCATCATGTTTTCATAGTGATACTTTTTCTTTTCCTTGCCCTTTGCGTCTACCTCTGTTTCCGGGAAGAAGCACGGACGATGAAAGTTTAGGTATGGGGTAAGATAGATTTTATTGAACTCATTTATTTCTGTCGCATACTTCTGAGGAATATGAGCATACCCAAGTATTTTTCTGATGATCGCACCATTCTTGCTTTCTACAAGTGCATTGTCGTTCGTCTTTCTTGCTCTTGATTTCGTAAAATTTATACGAAGATTTTCAAGTAATTCTGATACACGACCATTAATGTATTCAGAACCGTTATCAGAATGAAAACCCCTTAATTTAAAGGGAAATGAAGCCAGCAGCTCCTCCAAAACAGGAATCAAAAATGTCTCACTAATCTTCTCAACAGAGCAAACAACCTGATACTGTGTCACCTCATCAACAGCATTGATATGGTACACGCCTTTGACTCTATCCTGATCACCCTGGTGTACAGTGTCGATGCGTATAAAGCCTGGCTGTCCTTCTGGCCTTGGTTTTCGCCGTACACCAATTGCTCGTTTTGTCGGTTTGGTGACGTCTTTAGGTGACCGGATGTTACGGTATGTCTGTGACTTTCTCAGGTTGTATATGTGTGAGACGGAAATATCTTTCAGGCGTTCATAGCTCTGGTCACCCTGCACATACGCCCTTTCACAGAGCTTTTTGATAGCAGCCCCATTTAGACCATTATGAAGCTGATCTGTCGCAGCGAGGAGCCTTATATCGGCCTTGGTGTACTGATTGCTGAACCCATTGCTGGTCCGCTGTTTGCGCTTCAAATGACCTGCTGAGAGGTATGCCTTGATAAGGCGGCTGATTTGAGCTCTTGAGTAGCCTGTGGCAACTGTCAGATACCGCTTAATAATCCCTTTCTCTGACCGAGTGAGTGATCGATATCGGAAGTGCCTCAAAACTTCTTCAACCCATTGATAACACTCGTCTTTTGACTCCCAACCGGGCTCTATCAATGGTGCTTGATTAAGCAGTTCTTGAACCTGCTGGAGGGTACTAATTAGCCTCGTGTTCATGATGATTTTCATCCAGTAATAATGGACGAAAGATCCAAAAGCGTGAGGCTCATTTCATGCTAGAAACAGGAGTCCCCTTTAGGCTCATTTCATGTTGGAAGAGACTCGCACTGGCAATTGATACCATTGAGGTGACAGCAGAATGTTTGTCTGCCAAGGGTAAAGCCATGCCCACACCCTATGAACCAGCCAATGAATACAGTGGCAGGGTAACCCTGCGCTTACCAAAAACATTGCATCGCAGCCTGTCTGAAGGTGCTGAGCAGGAAGGTATCAGTCTTAATCAATATCTGGTTAATGTGCTGTCTTATCAGTCCGGTTATAACGCTGGCTATCAAAACATCACAGGGTACAGGACCCAGGCTTCAACTTCTTCTGAACCGGTAGGAAAGCCTAATCTAAAGCTGGTTCAAAGCAGGGAAACTCTTCTACCGAAAGCGAAAGTTGGCTGGCATTAAAATGAATGACGAATTACTTCAAGAAGCATTGGATGCCCTCGAGCTAAAAAATATTGGTCTGTTAAATTCTAACAGCGAGCTGGCAGATCGTTTTTTTCCACTTTATGATCCTTCTTCTTACCTGTTGCAGCCCCAATTCAAGCATCGGGTCACTCGCTCGGAACAAGTTACCTTTTTAGATGAGGATAACAAGGAAACTCATATTCTACGCTTTCATGTAGAGCTTGGTGCCCGGCTGGTTTCACAAGAAGCTGAAGAGCCAGATTCTGTCATCCCGAAAGCAGTTATAGAGGCAACTTTTGTTGCAGAATATGAACTCCAACAAGCAAAGCTCTCTGAACAAGCTATCAGTGAGTTTGCCTTAAAACATGTCAGCTTTCAGGTCTGGCCCTATTGGCGTGAATACTTGACCAGCTTGTGCAATAGAATGAATCTTCCCAAGATAATCTTGCCTTCGATGCAAAGAGCGCAAAATTGCTCTGAATAAAAATACATCCGGGTTTCAGTACCGCCATGGCTTGTTTGTCACTTGAGTCACTGGAAACTCTTCATTGCTTCTTCAGCAAATAGTTTGATCTCCTGTACATGCTCTTCAATGACCACCTTGAGGATATCTACATTCAATTTCTGGTACTCATGAACAGCAATATTCCTGAATCCGACCATTTTTATCATGCTATCTGCCAGATCCACAGGCACATAACCATGATCAGATAACAGGGAAAACGATTCCCTGCTTTCCTGTGGGATGCCCAGTTGCTTCAGGCGAATGACTCGGTTCGCCAGATCCTGTGCTGCATATGATGCTCGCTGGATATTTAAAATAATGGCGTCTTGTCGGGTAAAGTTTGTTGTCAGTTCATCTTCGTGCCCGACATACTCTTCTTCGATACGCACAAGGCATCGTTTGATGATGCTGTATATACTCAGAATCACGTCATCCATTTTAACTCTGCTGAGTTCAAACCAAACAAAGCACTTCATAACAGGATTTGATATTGGTTTTAAAAGACTCTGGTATAGCAGACCAGGAGAGTACCTGCACAATGATCGGTATGTTGGAGTCACGCAAGGCTTCATTAAATGTTGCCAGCTGATTGAAACTATCAATGTCGTCTTGCCCATCGGGAAAGTGAACAACAAGGTCCAGGTCGCTGGCATCATGATGAGTGCCTTTTACACGGCTCCCATAAGCCCACAGTATGGTGCCACAGGGGAATATCTGTGATGCCAGATCACAGACAGACTTGCGATCTTTTTCCCGTAAATCAATCATCTTTAACTCGTTCCATGTGCTGCACTATCGCTTTCTCCAAAGCAGTGGCATCAGCGATAAAGTCTGGCAGCAATTTAACGGTGTATTCAGCGAACTTCTTACCATAATCGTGGGCTGTGTTGTTACGATTGTCCCGATAAATCAGCCAGCGTTCGGTTTCCTCAATAGACAAAAGGCTATGCTGCGCCGCCTGCCGGAAGACTTCTTTAAACACAAGGCGATTGACTGCCTTGGGGCTATGAACAAAATCCTTCAGACACTTGCGAAGCAGTTTGCCAGCCTGTTCGAGGATGATTTCAAACTCTTTCACACAGGCCGAACGGTACATATCGTACTCTATACTGCCTTCTTCACAGTCGAGCAATTGCTGACGAGCAGTGTCCAGTGTCTTAATGCAGCGGGAAAAAAAAGTAGTGTCTATCGTCATGTATCTTACTGGTGGTCATTTCTGTTTAGATCATCTTATCCCAGAAACTTGATTAGTAAAGTCGGTTTAGCTCAAAATGACCAGCCAGCCTGTAAAAGCGCCAAAAAAACCTACCCCAGTAAAGCCTCAACCAAATACCCCAGCTTCCGTCGTTTCCTGCTCACCCACCGTTTTATAAAGTGACCACTTTCAGCTGTTGAACGACGTTCTTTTTCAATGGCAGCAATAACTCTCTCCGGTGTCGTATACCGTCGGGTTTGCCAATTGACATACACAGGGTAATAACAGTGGGCAAAATAGATCAATTCGTCCAACGTTCGCTGGCCATCGCGTCTCTGACAGCTAAAGTGATCAACCGTTACCCCCCAGCCTGCATAAAAAGGCTGACCCCAGCAATGAACGGTTTTGCCGAGTGTCAGAGCTTCAAAGCCCGCCAGAGAAGTCATAACGTGCAGCTCATCGCATTGCTCAATGCAATCAAAAATATCACCATCCGTCACAACATGATCGACCCAATTCAAGGCCTGCTGCTCAGGAATATGACCCTCTCTCCCTGCTAAAAGCACATCCGGATGAGGCTTGTAAACAATAAAAGCATCAGGCGCATAGGTCCGAACCGCCTTGATCAACTCAAGATTGGCTGCGATCTCAGGACTGCCCCATTGAATAGAAGCATCGCTGTCCACCTGGCCGGTAATCAGAATCTTGCGCTGATCTGTTCTGGCAGACTCAAACAGAGATTGCTCTGAACCTTGCAGATTGTATTTGCTGATCCTTTGCTGTTTCAGTGTATTACGCAAAGCTTTTGCCCGAACGAGTTGCTGATCATTCAACTCAAGGGTATTGATGGCAGTTTCAAGATCAGAAGGCCGTGAAGCATCAAAATAGATACCGGTCTGATCCAGGATCAAAGAACTGGGCCGACGCAGATCCGCCCCGAGGCCTACAGAGCGAATAAAGGCGTCTTCTGCCCTGAACAGTTTAATAGTCGATGGCGGTGTATAGTCATGATGCCTGGCTCCCCAAACCAGAATACCATCGCCCGCTGTCGCCTTCGCTTCAGCCTGCTGAAGTGATTTTACAAACTGAATTTTTTCCAAAATCCCTCGGGTAAAACTCCTTAAAAAGGCTCTCTTCCATAAACTGAAACCCACCGCATAAAGGGTTTTGACGGGTTGGCTTCGTGATTGTCTCTGAAGGGGAATCAGCTCCAGAATGTCTTCCAGCTCACACCGTTCACACGTCTCCGGATCAATATAACGGGTGTACTTCAGGCAGGCAGCTGCAAAGAGGCTTTCAATGGTATGAGTCCGTTTCCGACGAGGGCAGGGAACCCGGTCATCGGTTAACCCCCAACCGCTGTAAAAAGGTACACCAAAACAAACGACATGTTTCTTATGCCAGAGTGCTTCAAACCCCAGTTGAGAGGTAACGACGTAGACTTTTTCAAACCAGGGAAACAGCGACTGGGCATTCACCTTGTCAGCAAGAATACGCACCCTGGGATGATCAGGAAGATGACTGCCGAGATAGCCCTTTTTAGTACCCAGAACCACATCGGGATGCACTTTGATCCAGATTTCAGAATCCGGATTCTCTGCAAGCGCCGCATCCAGCATATTCTTAAAGCTGGAGTCATCGGCTAACCCGAACTTAACGGAACAGTCGCCGTACGTCTGATCAACCACAAGCACCCGTTTCTGTTCACCCGTGTCAGGCTGCCAGTTGTCTACAGGCTCATGATTATATTTAGTGATTTTGTGCCGGGTAATCTGAGCCAGAAGGTTGGCAGACCGTGCTTTTAACTCTACGCTGAACCAGTCGGGATGATTGAGAAGGTCTTCGATATCTGAAGGGCCGGTAGCATCGTAATAAATGCCTCGTTGATCGACGATCAGGGCAAAGCGTTTGTCACCCAGGGCAGGGTGGCCCAGGTAGCTGATAAAGCCGTCCTCCAGATGCCAGTAGGGAATCTGATGCTGTTTTGCAAGCGCAACCGCTGGCGCTGTGTTGGCTTTTTTACCCCAGCCCAGGACAACATGAGAAGGATGTATGGTCGTGAAAGGCTTTTTTAGCTCTATGGCATCGCACTGCAACAGAGCGGTTAACTCCCTTGCGTGACTGATACCGCGAGAAAGCGTGATAAAAGCGGGTTTTGGTTTTAAATAAGACTGCAAAATAGTTACTGATATTTGATAGAAATAAATGGCTTGGAATCTGAAGACCGGCAGGACTAAACTGGAACTGTGTAAGCGATACAGCAGCTAAAGTCAGGCTCTTAGGCAACCTTGCTATCGACGATGACCTGATTGTACAGGTGCAAAAATCAGTTGGCTACAAAACGAAAAAAGTGGCGGTTCATGAATAGAGAAGATTATTCAGAGCATATTGGGGTTGATAAGGCAAAACGCTTCGGGAAACCCTGTATTAAGGGAACCCGAATAACGGTCACAGACATACTTAAAATGCTGGCAAGTGGTATGACGCAGACAGAGATAATAAACTACCACCACCAATTCTAAAGATTTGGTGGTGGTTTTACAGAGCAAGCTCTGGGTAGGCCGGTTTCCGACCCCAACTCATTTAACCACAGACTTCGCATTGATGCACCCGCTCTTTCAGTGTCTTTTTCTTCAGTGACCAGTATACAGGGCAAGGCTAGCGCCTTGCTCGCTATCCCCCTCCACCCTATTGCTTCGCAAAAGGATGGAGAACCCCGCGACTAATGTTGGATGAACACCCTAATCTTCTGGCTGAGCAGATTAAGGCTGCATTGCTCTACGCAGCCAATCAGCTAGCTGGTGCCGCCTGATGTTGACTCGTTCCCACGCTGGAACCCACAGGGCCTAAAAGCATGGGAACCAGAGTTTTAAAAAGAACCAAAAAAACCAAAAAAAAACCAAAAAAAAACCAAAAAAAAACCAAAAAAAAACCAAAAAAAAACCAAAAAAAAAACCAAAAAAAAAAACCAAAAAAAAAACTTATGGGATATTTGATCTATTCCTTGCTGTTCAACAAGAATGTTCAACAACAAAAGAGAGACAAGACATTGAAACAGCTACTGAAGTCTTTATTCTTTTTCCTGACTTTCATAGCTTCAGCAGAAGCACAAATTCCCGGCGGGTTGACGGCGTACCCTCTGCCAGACCAAGCCTCTGCTATTACAGGATCTCTGGTGGCACTGGGTGTACTGACAATCAGGCAGCAAACCTGGCAACCGCTTCTCTATGATCCGGAAAAAAATAATAAACCGGAGTCGTGCAATAATCAGTTTCTTCACGTTTCATCGGATGATCCTTTTATTATCAGTGGCCCGGAACCTGTGGCCGACCCGCATACTCTTTGTCAGCCCATAGACACTCCTGAAAACAAAACCTGGCAATGTTTTGGCCTTGAGTCCATTACCAGCGTGGCGCTCAGCACCGCAGAGCCCTTATATCTGAAAACCGATTCTCACCAGAACCTTGTCCTGCATTATACCCACGGCTCCAAACCGTTGTTTCCGGAATACGATCTGTCCGATTACCAGACTTTTTTTAAAGAGCAGCAAACTGAAAGGGACCGAATTCTTAAAATCACAGCCCAGGAAATAGCCACAGACAGGCTGAAGATCAAAATCGCCGAAGAAGTGATCGCTGGAGACGTAATAGACGACGACAGTTCCCGAAGGATGCACATTGCAAAAACCGAGGGAATCACAGTCAGGTAGCAAAAAGACATTGAGAAGGAATATAAACACCGCCGTGAAGATGCTCACGTCCAGTCGGACCTCTCTTCCATGGAACAAACTCATCTTATTGGTACTGACTTGTGCCTGGCAAACACCATGGAAGCCTGCCGGGAGGTTCTGTCCACACCAACCTGACCTTCCATAGTCAATTTCTCTCCTGTGATTGGGAGGACTGCATTAAAATTGTTTAATGCTATGACCTTCAGGCAAGGAGAAAGTTCTATGACTGGTACATTAATAATAAGTCACACAGCGAATTCAAATTCACGGTGCTCAAAAATTCGTCAGCAATTTTTGTCAGCTCTTCGGATTCGAGCACCAGAGCATCACTGATGTTAAGTGCCTGCCGTAAGTAGTCACCCTCACCAGGTCTCACAAATGATGGAGAACTATTAATTTCAGAAAACATAGCATACAACTCTTCTGGTGAAGATGGGCCATGTGCGCCATAGCTGTCGCATATTATGTCGCTGTCGAGTTCGCTGCCGCTGTCAGTGTCAGTGTCAGTGTCAATGTCAATAGAGAAGTCCGTGCTGAAGAAGGCACAACCCCAGCAATGAGTTAAACGACCACCCATCGAGTGTGACACTTCATACAGGTAATAACTAAAAGCCTGCTTAATCACTTCGTGACATTTGGATTTTAAATAATATACAGCACTTAGCTCCCTATTTAGCCTACTACGCGATTGTTCATCGAATTGGTTATCAAAAAGAATTTCCTTATAGTTTTTGACTCTTTCCGACATCTGCTTCAGGTCTGGACTGTTTTCAACCACTCGTTGAAACAGCTCTTCGCTCTTTTTTGTAAGGTCTGTATTGAACCAGTCAGGTTCCCCTTGGGTAATCACTGGCCGGTGGTTCGCCTTATCCGAGTTTAACTGGACGAATGCAGGTTGCTGCACCAGCATTCGTTCTATATTCGGAACGCCCTCAGGTTCGTGAGTCCAGGCGGCTTTTAAAGATTGGCTGACAATTTTACGTTTAAAGGATTGCGAACACCCACCATGATTATGTTTGACGATGAGGGTGTCCTTTTTTTGCTTTTGGAAGCTTTTATAAGCTAAGGGCCATTCCCGGCTAATATTTTCCCCCGACAATACTGTCCTATACCACTTTTTCAGACAATGTATAGCTTTAACCTTCAGTTCATCAAAGTCCTGCAGACGCTGCAATAGTTCTTGATGTTTTTCGGCACTTACTACATCGCTTTGATAGTCAGGAAGTGGATCCAACCAGCCCAAATCCAGGGCTTCACCAGCAAGGCGAATAACTGGAGGTTGCTCTGAGAAAATTGTTTTGGTCAGTATATTCACCATTGCACCCAACCATTGCAGGGGGTTTGCTATACCCTGAACAACCATTTTTGAGTACAATAACTTGAGTTGTTCAGTGACCTGATCTCCATCACCGTTCACCAATATTTCTTTGACTGCCTCCGACATCGGTTGATAGACAAGCTCCTGCCCCGGTTGATGGCGAGTCCGTTTGCGATCAGGCACATCAAAGATCAATTTACTCTCCATCTCGCCCAATGCTTTTGTTTCCCACGATACCAGCAGCGAGACGCCCATGGCAAAATCGGTTAAATTTTCTTTAACCCAAAGATTCCTTACCACACCGGAGATTTTTGGCGTTGTTACTGCTAACAAACTGCCTGTCTCAAGGGCTTTTTCCAGTTCTTCAGGATTAATGCCTAAGGCTTCAGCCAGAGCTTGCTGTTGTGCTGAGTCAGACTCTTTCAGGAGATTTATAATCTTCCTTGACTCAATGCCAGAAGCTCTGACCTGTCGGGTGTCCTGGAAGTCAGGCAGGATTTCTTTTTCTTCCACAGGCGCCCCGCCCAAATCCACGGACTCCCAGCTGCGGCCACCATCCAATGAACACTCTGCAAAGCTGTGAGTACGGTTGCAAATTTTCCGACAAGGAATCCCGAAATAACGACACAAAACCACAAAAACAGGCACACGATGACGACAACTCCCTTGCCGCTGTGTGACAAGGAATTGAAAGAATGATTGATGGCGTTGCGCCATGGCATAACCGGAAAACGCTCGACAATAGTCCCTGATCGCCTCTACGCGTTGCCTCGTGTTTCGGGCGTTTTTTATTCTCAGCAAAGGCTCCTGTAGGTCGGAGGGTTGATCGCCAATGTTCTTAAACATACCGTTCAGTAGTGTTTTCACATCTTCTGAACAGCGGGCGTCAAACCGTGTTGATGGTACTGGCCGGGCTGGTATTTTTTCGCCCGGTTTCAGGTGTTCAACGACGTAGGCAAGCTTAATATTTCGGGTTGTAGTCTCATGCAGCTGCAGTATGTAAAGCCCGGTATATCGGTCCTTTAACAGGGAATATCCAACTTTGGGTTTTAAGCGCATTGCCACAATGGACTCTTTTGCCGAGAGGCCCGGCAACGCATATCGACCATTATCCAATTTCCAGTTCGGTTGCCAGTCAAAGGTTGCCAGCGTTTGATCTTCGGTTAATGTCACGACCTGATCATGTTCTGGTAACTGGGCCGGTATAAGGACTTCGGCTCCCTGCATGAACCTATGACTAATATCGATCTCTTTGATCTCGCCCTCAGGAGTGACATAGATATCCCTTGCCCACCAGCGATAAATCCCTGGAAAATGGCCAGGCGACTTAAACAGGATATGATCGTCAATCTGTGGTACCGCCTGCTTCTGATAAGTCGTGCTGTGGTCCAATGCCGGAGCCTCTTTCTCGTGGTCTTGTGGATTGTATTTTTCAGGGGCATTATCAACGACAGTGGTCAGCGTCTTGTCAACGGGAGCTTTGTCAACAGGAGCTTTGTCAACGGGAGCTTTGTCAATAGATTGCGGTCTATGGTCCGCGCTCTGATCCAGTGCCGGAACCTGCTCTTCAGGGTCTTCCGGCATCTCCTGTTCAGGAGCGGACTTGATGCTGACAGGGGGTGCTTCGTTAATAAAATCGTCAACCAGATGCTCTGGCAGATCACTGAGCTGACACCAGAATTCGGTCCACAATGGCACCCCGTTGGCGTTCCACGCGCTTATCTGCCGATCAGCCTCATGAAGGTAAGGCCGGTTAGCCGATAACTGCAGCGTTTGTTGCTGTTCTTCCGTCATGGGGAATACGCTATTAACGTCTACGCCCGTCTCGCCAAACTTATGAGCAAACCAGCGTTGCTGCCAGTATCGGTACAGTCCCCCGGTGAGAATACCGTCCGACTCATCCGGTTTCAGGGAAAGACCGGATGACTGCCACTGGGTCTGGGCCACTCTTTTGATGATTTCTGTTTTGGCTGCCTCTGGACTCAGTTGCGACTTAACACAAATTTCATGGTGTTGTTCATCCGTGCTGTTGTGATCACTGTGTCGTATTAACCACGGATGATCAATGCCCGATACCGTTTGGTTAAACCAATGGCACAGTTTAGAATTGAACGCTCCCCTGCCCATAGCGAGAGCCGATTTCCCGGACAGTTGCTCCAGTGATGTTTTGGCGGCCATCAGATAAAGCCGATAGTGCTTATTGAGGCATTGATAAAGGTCTTCTTTGGTAACAACGCGCTCTCTGATAACAGCTTTGGCGGCATTTTGTATATCAAGGCTGGTCGGCAGTAACGGCAGGTTTTGCTTTTCTAGCTGATCCCTCAATTGACAATGTATCCAGGTCAGCTGTTCAGCCATAGTTTTCCCCTCCGGGCTCTCTGGCAATACTTTCTCAGCAATGGCCTGCAACTCTGTCGGGTTATACTGGCGGATCGGCAAATGTCGAAAGCGCCCTTTCAGCGCCGGTGATAAGGGTTTTCGGCCACTGTATTTGGGTGGATTGATGGTGGCAAAGAGGTGGAAACCCGGATGGGCGTCACCGGCCAGAATATCGTTTAACTCACCTTCCAGATGCTGGCTGTCGATCAGATTCATTTCTGAAATCACCACGATGCCGCCTTCGAGTTTTGCCTTCTGGATCTTTTCACGCACTTTGTCCCAGGAACAATCACAGGCATTCAGGTAAAAGACTTCCGGCATGGATTCTTGCCGTTCCTTAGCCTGTAGTTTGACGCTTTCGATCATCAGGTTCAGGGTGACATCCTTACCCCGACCGGCTGGGCCTTCAATCAGTGTTGCCTGACGACCGTCGTGTTTCGTTTTAAGATGATAAGCCTGCTGAACACGGCTTAAATCCTGCCAAAGCTGTTGCGCCAGTTCACAGACGGCTGAGCCGGAGGTATCAAAGTCAGGTCGGTTTTTTTCGGTGAGTGTTCTGAAGTCCTTCTGAATATCGGGCAGGATCTGGTTATGAACTTTGTCTCTCAGGGTGTTGTCCACCTGGTAATGGAAAGTAAACCAGATGTTCAGTGCGGACAGGGCATCCTGATGCGTCTCGCTGATTTCGGGTCCCAGAAGGTCTCGAAAACTTTGTTGGATCAAACCGTGTATTTGCTTGCCGTTAACCGTGTCATCCGGGGATAACGAACGATCCAGATACCAGCCTGCCCAACTGCAGATATCCGTTAAATCCCTCGGGGTAAACTCATGCTCTGGCAACAGTTCCTGATAAAATTGCCAGAGTGTCATCACACTGTTGGTGGCACTGCGTGCAATGTCGTCTATTTCAGACTCTCTTAGTTGAGAATCCGTTAGATTCCGTTGTTGTAACTGCTTGACCAGAGCCGGTTCCACAACCCTGTCCCTGAGGAATGCCTCGTCTAACCGTGGGTAGTAAGCCCTGGGTAGCTTCTCTTTCAGAGCCGGGTCCAGCTGGCGTCCGGCGTAAACACCCGGGTTGCCGGTAAGAATGACCCGATGTTTTTCGCTGACCGGGACCGGATGACCATTCACATAGATGCAGGGTTCCGGTTCCCATAAACCATTCAGGGATGCCAGCAATCCGGTTTGGGTCAGGTTGGCTTCATCCAGCACCAGCGTAAGGTATTCTCCGTCTTTGTTGGATCGGGCCTCGGCCCATTTCATCAGCATCCGGTTTTGCTGCACCATAGAGCGGTCGCCATCGCCGTATTGCCGCCACTGCCAGCGTTTCATCAGGCTTTGTTCGCTGTCAGAAGGGCCAAGGGAAATCACTGAGGCTGCTCCTGAAGCTTTTGCCATTTTGGCGGAAAAGTAACTTTTCCCGGTGCCGGTTTCTCCTTGCAGGAAGATTACGGGAGAGTCTGCAAGCCGGTCATGGAGTCGGGATAATCGACGGTTTTCACGATCCTGCTGATTGATATTACCCAGATAAAGATCCTCGGCCAGTGTTGACCAGAGCTTATCGTCAGAGTCCTGCAATGCCAGTGATTCAGACAATCGATGTTTTATACGTTCAATGCCTTCTGTTTTAGAATTCGTTGCTTTGGCTATGTGAAAACAATCGGTAGCCAGCGAGAGAAGGGCATCGGATCGGGTCTGCCCTGGTGGCAAAGTTAACTGCCAGCCAGAAGCCAGTGCATCCTGCAAACGTTTCATTTGTCTTGCTGGCCTGATGGCTAAGGATTGCCAGGGCTCCGCTGCCTCCAGATCCACTTCCAACCGGTACGCTATGGCCTGTCGTTGTTGTTCGGGACTGTGAGCCACGATCAAGGCACAAAGCTGGTCCAACAAAGTCAGTTGTCCAGACTCCGATGCAAAAGGAGGTTTATAGGGTAGACATTCGATATCCTCGAATAATGCCGGGTCAAAGGCTCTGGTCAGTTGCCATAGGTTTTGCTTGACAAAGGCTCTGTCCAATCGCTTGGCACTATTAACGATGTCATTTAACCGATCCGTGTCTACCGAGGCAGTTTGATCCTCACGAGCATCCGGCTCTTTACGGGCATCTGGCTCTTTACGGGCATCTGGCTCTTTACGGGCATCCGGCAGTAACCGCCAACAGACCACTTTCATAAAATCCCGCACGGACGGATTCTGACGAGTACCGTGGGTGATGACGCTATTGATGGCCTTGCGCCAGTGACAGGGTAAAAGCGGTAGAGACTGATCCTCCTGTTGTGCCCGCCGGGCAGCCAGTATCAGGTGATTCAATAAGGCTTCGGTCATTTTGGGCAAGGGATTACAAAGTCTGTCAGGTACGGTTTCAAAGGCTTTATAAAGTTGCTCAAGTGCTTGTTCTGGCAGTTCAGTCCGGGAGATACCATGCTTCTTTGCACTGATCTCCCAGACATCAAGTTCAGGACACGACTGCCCCTTGGCAACCAACGAATTGAATAGGGTCGATGCGCTTTGCTCAGACTCAGGCCAGAGAATGGTGACAGCAGCTTGTGGGTAGACCTGTAATTGGCCATTCACCAACAGAGGTTGCCCAATCATCAGGGGTTCCAGAAGCCGCTGAAGGGCGGGATTAGTTTCCAGCCCCCGCAATACGACAGGGTCGCCAGCAGTCAATGCCGCCTGCAACTTACTCTCACGTCGACCAAAAAACGCCTTTTGTTCCGAGGTGATATGGATATTATCAAATAGCTGGCTGAAGCTGGTCTGGTCATTGATCTGAATAACCAGAGGTGCTGATAGCTGGCTCTTTATCAAACTATTTATCCAATGACTGGCCTGGGCATGTTGCTGATAAGTGACGGTAGTAAAGCCCCTGGCTTTTTTACATGAGTTAGACAACAGGTGCCCATCATTTTCTGCCAGTCCCAGGGCATCCGGCTGCTGCCTGGTATGAACCACCTGAAGTCGGGGCTTCAGGCCGGTTGTCTCGCGAATGGTTTGCAATGAACCCAGTAAGCGAAACCAGAGCGCCTCAGTAAGAGCAGAGGTTACGGTAACGACTCCACCCGCCCGAACTTGTTCCAACAGACAGGTATTTGGGGTTGCATGGCCTTCAGGGGCAATAGCAATCGGGTTTAACCATTCCCTGATATTACTTTGGTTAATGATGATCGGGTTTCCTGCTGCATTACTGGAAAGCCCTTCCTCATTAGCATCAGACAGGCTTTGGAACAAAGCATAAAGCTCATCCTTCGCTACCGGCATCTGATAAAACTGAACATCGTCGGGTAGCTGGCAGACCTTGCCATTACTCTCAAAGCACTGTTGCGCCAGCATTTGTCGGATCGTCTGTTCAAAGGCCAGATCCTGCCAGTCAGCTCCTTTCAGAATCACCCGTTGTCCAGTTCGCAATGTCTCAAGCTTGCCGGGAAGGTGCTGGATTCGCCCCTGTTGATCAACACCGGGGCCACCCAACAACAACTGTCGCCAGTTGCTGTGCAAGTGGCAGTTAATAACAAGGGTAGTGTCGTCGTCCATAGCACTTTCGGCAGGGGGGAGTTCAGCCAGTAACGGTGGCACCCTGTCAGTAGCCATCGACGGGGCACTGTCGGTCGCACTGTCGGTCTGTGCGTCAAACTGCCAGGTATTGTCCGGTCGATTAATTCGTCGCCAGAAATCAGCACCGGGGGCATCGTCAGACTGGCCAACCGATGCCAACTGTTCAGGGGCTGCCAAAACCAACAGCGAAACATGCTCGCCCAGTGGGCGTTTTTTCTGGCTGACTTTGTCGTATAAACAGGGGTTATCAGGGTCCAGCAGGTCGTTGAATTTGGGCAGCTCCTCGCTGGTGAGCTTACGGATATCCAGCACCAGAGTTAATGGCTGAGAGCCTTCAAACAGCTTGCCTGAACTCAGCGTATGGCGACCCTCTTTGGAAATACTCAACCGGCTCACCAGGTTAGCCTGAGAGAGGTCATCAGGGTGGGAAATAACCGTGACATCCTGATTGCCATCGCCAGTCTGGTCAACCAAAAGCTGCCGAACCTCATCATCACTGGCGACAAAACGGAAATCGAAGGCATGAGCTGACTTTTGGCACGAGGAATCCGTTGAAGATACGGTTCTCGCTTTACCAGGTATCGACACCAAAGGGGGCGATACATTCAGGTTGGACATGACTTGAGAACAGATTGCTACTTGCTTTGCCTTTGATGACAGGCCCAGCTTTATTCTCTTGTCTGGCAGACCACGGCCACTATCATCAGGCACAGCACGCTCAGCCATGCGTTTGTTTATGTCGCCACCAATCTGACCATCCATAGCCAATCGCTCTCCTGTTATCTGAAGGACTGCATTGAAATTGTTTAATGTTATGACCTTCAGTCAGGATGGAAGTTCAGTTCGGGATAATGACTCATTCAGCGAATCCAGATTCACGCTGTGCAAAAACTCATCGGCGATGGTTGTCAGCTCATCGGATCTCAGCACCAGGGCATCACTGGTGTTTTGTACCTCCCGTAAGTAAGCATCTTCAACGGATTTCTGTAGCCGGTCAGAGTTTTTGATCGAAGACATCATGGCACACAGCTCATCGGCTGAGGATGGATCGTGAGCGCCATAGTTGCCCCATATTATTTTGACATCCCTGAAAGCAGCATCAGCCCAACAATACCTTAAACAACTCCCTTTCGAGTGTGTCATTTCATACAGGTAATAACTAAAGGCCTGCTGAATCCCATGTTGGCAATGGTCTTCTAAATTCCACTTAAGCATTTTCTCCTTATACGACGGCTTGAGGTGTTGTGCTTTTTCCAATGCCTCCTTATCATTTTTAAATTGTTTTTCCATCTGCTCATATTGATTTATTTTGTCAAAAATCGGCTTCAGGTATTCCGGGCTGTTGGCAATCATTCGTTGCATCAGGGCTTTGACTTTTTCGTTCATCACGGTCTCGCCCCATACAGGTTGCCCTATGATAATCACCGGACGGTGGTTTACCTTGAGCGAGCTTAACTGCTCAAATGCGGGATCATGTACCAACATTCGTTCTATATTCGGAATGCCCTCAGGTTCACGCGTCCAGGTTTTTTGTAAATATGAGCTGGCTAGCTTACCTTCAAGGAATGACGAAACCCCATCATGACTACCAGTGACGCGCGAGGTATACCACGTCATAAGGCGGAAGTTCTTATAAGCGGACTGCCATCGGTCGTTGTTTTTTTCTCTGGAAAATAACTTCTGATACCATTTTTTCAGGCAACGGGTGGCATCAACCTTGAGTTCATCAATGCTTCGCAGACGTATCAATAGACTATGGTGTCGGAAAAGCTGCACACTATTTCCCATAGTCGGCAATGGATCCAGCCAACCCAATCGCAGGGCTGCAAGGGCAAATTGAATAACCGAACGTTTGCTTATGTTACTTCTACTCAGAATAATTATTATTGAATTCAACCAACTTTCCGGGTCTGCTTTTCCTTCAACTACTATTTTCGAATAGAGCAATTTGAGTGGTTCAGTGACCTGATCTTCATCATTGTCGTGCAAGATTCGTATGATCGCCTCAACTATTGGTTCGCAACTATGATGGTCATAAGTCGTATCACCGACTAATTTTTGCTCCTCATAGCCCAATGTCTTTGTCTCCAGCGACTCTAACAGTGAGACACCCATGGAAAAGCTGGCTAACTCTTTTTTCTTCCAAAGTTTCTTTACTATGTCAGCAGTCGTTAGCCTGGTTTTTAGCAATACACTGTTGGTCTCAAGATTTGTTTTCAGTTCTTTCGGGGTGATGCCAAGGGTGTCAGCCAGACTTTGCAGTTGTGCTAAATCAGCCCCTTTCAGGAGATCACTGACCTTCTTTGACTCAGGGCCATGGCCCTTGACCTGCCTGATGGTCTGGAACTCAGGTAAGATTTTTGTTGCCTCGACAGGTGCCCCGCCCAAGTCTACTGACTCCCAGGTTTGGCCTCCATCTATGGAAGTCTCTGCAAAGGCATGGGCATGACTGATAATCAGCCGACATGGAATTCCAAAATAACGACACAGAGCAACAAAAACCGGCACCCGATGACGACAGCTCCCTCGCCGCTGTGTTACGAGGAATTCAAAGAAGTTTTTACCGGGGTCCGGGTCTGGTATGCCATCACCGGAAAAACTCCGGCAATAGTCCGCGATCGCCTCAATGCGTTGCGTCGTGGTTTTAGCCGCTGTTATGGGCTGTAAAAGCGCCGTTAATTCGGCTGGTGGCGGGTCATCAATGGGGTTAAACAGTTTGTTCAGTACGGTGTTCATACCTTCGCAGCAGCGGGCGTCAAACCGTGTTGATGGTACTGGTGGGACTGCTTGAGCCCGTGTTTTTTTGCCCGGTTTTCTGGCTTCTACGATATAAGTAAATTCAATATCCTGGTCGGCCCTGGCCTCTGGAACAGACAGTGTGTGCAGCCCACTGTATCGGTCCCTTAACAGGATAACTTGCCAAGCGGGTTTAGTACGCAGGGCTACGATCTGCTCGTCCGGCTTGAGGCCGGGCAATGCATATTCACCATTGACTGATCGCTTATTAAAGGTTGCCAGGGTTTGGTCTTTGGTTAATGTCACTTCCTGGCCAGATTCTGGTAGCCGGGCAGGCAGAAGGACTTCGGTTCCCTGCATGTGTCGATTATTAATGCTTAAGTATTTGACATGGCCCTCAGCAGACACATGAACATCCTCAACACTGAACCGATAAAGCCGGGTAGGAAAGCCTGGCTTGTTAAAAATAATAGCTTCGTTTATTTTTGGCACACTCCGGTTCTTGTAGTCCGTTCTCTTATCCAACACCGGAGCTTGTTTCCCGTAGACTTGTGGATTGTATTTTTTTGGAGCCTTATCACTATCAGTTGCGCCAACAGGTAATGCCGGAGCGTTATCGCCGTCAACAGCGCCGTCAACAGCGCCGTCAACAGTGCCGTCAACAGTGCCGTCAACAGCGGCTGGCTCGTCGATAAAGTCGTCTACCAAATGGTTCGGCAGGTCACTGATCTGATGCCAAAACTCAGTCCAGCATTGAACGTCATTGGCGTCCCATGCACTGATCCGACGATCAGCTTCAAGGAGATAAGGCTGGTTAGCTGATAATTTCAGTGTTAGTTGTTGTTCTTCCGTCATGGGAAAGACGCTATTAGCGTCCACGCCCGTCTTGCCAAACCTGTGAGCAAACCAGCATTGCTGCCAGTGTCGGTACAGTCCCCCGGTGAGAATATCGTCCGACTCATCCGGTTTCAGGGAAAGACCGGATGCCTGCCATTGGGTCTGGGCCACCCTTTTGATTATTTCTGTTTTGGTTTCCTCTGGACTCAGTTGAGCCTTAACGCAAATTTCATGGTGTTTTTCATCGGTACTATTGCGATCACTGCGTCGTATCAACCACGGACGATCCGTGCCCGATGTTTCGTTGAGCCAACGGCACAGGTCAGCATTAAACGCTCCTCTACCTATAGCAGGAGCCGATGAGCCGGGCAGCTTCTCCAGCGATGTTTTGGCGGCCATCAGATACAGCCGATAGTGCTTATTGAGGCACTGATGAAGGCCTTCTTTGGTAAAATCGCGCCCTCTCATAACAGCTCTGGCGGCATTTTGTAAATCACCACTGGTTGGCAGTAATTGTCGGTTTTGCTTTTGGAGCCTATCCCTTAATTGACAATGTATCCGGGTCAGAATTTCAGCCGCACTTTTTCCCTCCGGGGTCTCTGGCAACACTTTCTCAGCAATGGCCTGCAACTCTGTCGGGTTGTACTGGCGGATCGGCAAATGTCGAAAACGCCCTTTCAGTGCCGGTGATAAGGGTTTTCGACCGCTGTACTGGGGTGGGTTGATGGTGGCAAACAGGTGAAAACCCGGATGGGCGTCACCGGCCAGAATATCGTTTAACTCACCTTCCAGATGCTGGCTGTCGATCAGGTTCATTTCTGAAATCACCACGATGCCGCCTTTGGCTTTTGCCTCCTGGATCGTTTCGCACACTTCGTCCCAGGAACAGTCGCTGGCATTCAGGTAAAAGACTTTCGGCATCAACTCCTGCCGTTCCCTGGCCTGCTGTCTGATACTTTCGATCATCAGGTTCAGGGTGACATCCTTACCCCGCCCGGCGGGGCCTTCAATCAGTGTCGCCTGTCTTCCGCCGTGTTTTATACCGTGATGATAAGCCTGTTGGGCACGGCTTAAATCCTGCCCAATCCTTTGCACTAGCCCACAGACGGCTGAGCCGGAGGTATCAAAATCAGGTCGGTATTTTTTGGTGACTGCTGTGAAGGCTTTCTGAATTTTGGGCAGGGTATCGTTATGAACTTTGTCCTTCAGAGCGTTGTCCGGTTGGTAACGGGCAGTAAACCAGATGTCCAGTGCGGACAGGGCATCTCGATCAGCCTCGTTGACTTCGGGTCCCAATACATCCCGAAAACTTTGTTGGATCAAACCGTCCATTTGTCGGCAGGTCACCGTGTCACCGGGGGATAACGAACGATCCAGATACCAGCCCACCCAACTGCAGATATCCGTTAAGTCCCTTGGGGTAAACTCATGTTCGGGTAACAGTTCCTGATAATATTGCCAGAGTGTCATAACACTGTTAGTGGCACTACGGGCAATGTCGTTTATTTTAAGCTCTTTTGGTTGAGACTCCTTTAGTTGAGACTCCCTTAGTTGAGACTCCCTTAGTTGAGACTCCGGCAGCTGCCGTTTTTGTAATTGTCGTTGTAATTGTTGTTGTAACTGATTGACCAGAGCCGGTTCCACCACCCTGTCCCTGAGGAATGCCTGGTCTAGCCGTGGGTAGTAAGCTTTGGGCAGTTTCTCTTTCAGGGCCGGGTCCATCCGGCGTCCGGCGTAATGATCCGGGTTACCGGTAAGAATGACCCGGTGTTTTTCGCTGACCGGGACAGGATGGCCATTTACGTAGATGCAGGGTTTCGGTTCCCATAAACCATTCAAAGACGCCAGTAAGGCGGTTTGGGCCAGATTGGCTTCATCCAGAATCAGGGTAATGTATTCACCGTCTTTATTGGATCGGGCCTCGGCCCATTCCATCAGCATCCGGTTTTGCTGTTTCATAGCGCGGTCGCCATCGGCGTGCTGGTGCCACTGCCAGCGTTTCATCAGGGTTTGTTCAGTGTCAGAAGGGCCAAGGGACAGCACCGTAGCCGGTCCTGAAGCTTTTGCCATTTTGGCGGAAAAGTAACTTTTGCCGGTGCCGGTTTCTCCTTGCAGGAAGATAACGGGAGAGTCCGTAAGTCTGTCATGGAGTCGGGATAATCGACGGTTTTCACGATCCTGCTGATTGATCTTACCGTGATAAAGATCCTCGGCCAGTGCTGACCAGGGCTTATCACCAGCTAAAGGCTTATCACCAGCTAAAGGCTTATCATCAGCGTCCTGCAATACCAATGTTTCAGACAGTCGATGTTTTATACGTTCAATGCCTTCTGTTTTGGATTTTGCTGTTCTGGCCATTTGAAAACAATCGGCGGCCAGCCCGTGAATAGCATCGGAGCGGGTCTGCCCTTCTGGCAAAGTTAATTGCCAGCCAGAAGCCAGTGCATCCTGCAAACGTTTAATCTGTCTTGATGGCCTGATGGCTAAAGGTTGGTGGAGCTCTGCGGCCTTCAGATCCACTTCCAACTGATGCGCTATGGCCTGTTGTTGTTTTTCAGGCATGTAAGCCACGATCATTGCGCAGAATTCGTCCAGATTTTTTTTTTTCGTCCCGCAGCGGAATAGGCCTTTCATACGACAGTTGTAATGCTTTGTTAAAGATTGTTGAGTCAAAGGCTCTGGCCAGTGGCCACAGGTTTTGCTTCACAAACGCCCTATCCAACCGGGGGACCCCGCTAATGATGGCCGTTAATTGATCCGGGTCAACCGAAGCGGCTTGATCCGGCTTTTTATAGGCATTTGGCTTTTCATGAGCATCCGGCAATAACTGCCAACAGGCCACTTTCATAAAATCCCGCACCGTCGGATGCTGGCGGGTGCCATGGGTAATGGTGCTATTGATGGCCTTGCGCCAGTGATAAGGCAAGAGCTGTGAAGACTGGTCAAGCTGCTGTGCCCGCCGGGCAGCCAATATCAGGTTATTTAACAGGGTTTCGGTGATTTCAGGCAGAGGGCTACAAAGCTCAGTGGGTACGGTTTTAAAAGCTTCGTAAAGTTCATTAAGTGCTTGTTCTGGCAGCTCGGTCCGGGGAATACCATGCCTGTGGGCGTTAATACCCCAGAGATCAACCTCGGGACACGGCTCGCCCGTGGCAACCATCGAACGAAATATTGAAGAAGGGCTGTTCGCCGACTCAGGCCAGAGCACGGTGACCTGAGCCTGCGGGTAGGTCTGTAATTGGCCATTCACCAACAGAGGTTGCCCGACAACCAGAGGTTCCAGCAGCTGTTGCAGGGTTGAATTGCTTTCCAACCCTCGCAACACCACTGGCCTGCCAGTGGTCAATGCCTCCTGCAAGCCACTTGGGCGTCGTCCAAAATGGGCTTTTTGTTCCGAAGTGATATGAACATTATCGAATAGCTGGCTGAAGCGGGTCTGGTTATTGACCTGAATGACCAGGGGGGCTGTGGGGTCATTGTTTGTCGGGTAATTGTTTGTCGGGTCATTGTTTATCAGGTCATCGTTGATCCAATGACTTGCCTGGGCGTGTTGCTGATAAGTCACCGCACTAAAAGCAGAGTTAATTCTAACGTTGGAAAGAGGGGGCTTATCGTTTTCTGTCAACCCCAATGCTTCCGGCTGCTGTCTTGAATGAGCCACCTGAAGCCGGGGCGCCAGGCCGGTCGTTTTGCGAATAGTGTGCAATGATCCCAACAAACGAAACCAGATGGCCTCAGTAAGAGGAGACGTCACGGTAACGACACCACCCGCCCGAACCTGTTCTAACAGACAGGTGTTAGGAACTGCATAGCCTTCCGGGGCAATGGCAATCGGATTTAGCCATTCGCTGATATTACTTTCGTTGATGATGATCGGGTTGGGTGGTGCCTGCTCTTTATCATCTTCCTGGTCAGAAGGGCAGGGCAGGCTCTGGAACAGTAAACGAAGTTCGTTTTTCTCTACCGGCATCTGATAAAACTGAACATCGTCGGGTAACGGACAGATCTTGCCATTGCTCTCAAAACACTTGTGCGCCAGCATTTGTCGAATCGTCTGCTCAAAGGCCAAATCCTGCCAGTCGGCTCCTTTCAGGATCACCCGTTGTCCGGCTCTTAATGTCTCAAGCCTGCCGGGGAGGTGCTGGATTCGCCCCTGTTCATCGACACCGGGGCCACCCAACAACAACTGTCGCCAGTTGCTGTGCAAGTGGCAGTCAATAACAAGGGTAGTGTCGTCGTCCATAGTCCTTTCGGGGGGGAGTTCAGCCAGTAATGGTGGAACCTCATCAATATCCATCGACGGGGCATTGTTGCTCTGTGGGTCAAATTGCCAGGTATTATCAGGTCGATTAATCCGCCGCCAGAAATCAGCACCGGGAGCATCGTCAGACTGACCAACCGATGCCAACTGTTCAGGGTCTGCCAAAACTAACAGCGAAACATGCTCACCCAGGGGGCATTTCTTTTGGCGGACTTTGTCGTATAAACAGGGGTTGTCTGGATCCAGCAGATCGTTGAATTTTGGCAATTCCTCGCCAGTGAGCTTTCGGATATCCATCACCAGAGTCAATGGCTGCGGGCCTTCAAACAGCTTGCCTGAACTCAGCCTATGGCGACCTTCTTCGGAAATAGTCAACCGGCTCACCAGGTTGGCCTGTGAGAGGTCATCGGGGTGTGAAATAACAGCGACGTCCTGACGTTTATCGCAGGTCTGGTCAACCAAAAGCTGTCGAACCTCGTCATCACTGGCGACAAAACGGAAATCGAAAGCATGGGATGACTTTTGGTACGGAGTGTCCGTTGAGGATACGGTTCTCGCTTTACCGGGGGTCGCTGAAGATGGCGATATTTTCAGGTTGGACACTGCTTCAGAGCAGGCTTTTACCTGCTTTGCCTTCGATAAATCCAGCGTTGCTCGCTTGGCTGGCACGCTGTTATCAGGCACGCTGTTACCAGGCACGCTGTTACCAGGCACACCTAGCTCAACAACGGGTTTGTTTATGTCGCCACCAATCTGACCATCCATAGTCAATCTCTCTCCTGTTATCTGAAGGACTGCATTGAAAGTGTTTAATGCTATGACCTTCAGTCAGGATGGAAGTTCAGTTCAGGATAATGACTCACTCAGTGAATCCAGATTCACGCTGTGCAAAAACTCATTGGCGATGGCTGTTAAATCACCGTGTCTCAGCACCAGGGCATCACTGGCGTTATTTACCTCCCGCAAGTAGGCATCTTCAACGGAATCCTGGAACCTCCAAGAGCTTATGATGACAGACATCATGGCATGCAGCTCAATGGGTGAGGATGGGTCGTGAGAACCATAGGTATCATCGATGCGCCATTTTTTTATGTTTTCCCAGAAAACAGCATCAGCCCAACAATACTTTAAGCAACCTCCTTTCGAGTGTGTCATTCCGTACAGGTAATAACTGAAAGCCTGCTGAATCGCCTGATGGCATTTGTTTTTAAAATTGAACCGAAGACTTAACTCATGATCCGACAGATAGAAGTGTTTCAAAAGAGGTTTATACCTGTTTTCAATTTCAAGATATTTTTTATTATATTCATCTTTGTTAGTTTCATAATGATCATAATATGCGTCTTTCAATGCCTCAAGCTCATTGTTACATTGTTTTCGCATCTGCTCATATTGATTAGTTTTGTCAAAAATCGGCTGCAGGCATTCCGGGCTGTTGGCAATCATTCGTTGCATCAGGGCTTTGACTTTTTCATCCAACACTGTATTTTCCCATTCAGGTTGCCCTATGATAATCACCGGACGGTGGTTTGCCTTGAGCGAGCTTAATTGCTCAAATGCGGGATCATGTACCAACATTCGTTCTATATTCGGAATACCCTCAGGTTCATGCGTCCAGGTTTTTTGTAACGATGATTTGGGTAATTTTCTTTGAAAGTATGACGAAACCCCATCATGACTATCAGTGACGTGCAAGGCATCGCCCCTAACAAATCGGAAGTTTTTATAAGCGGACTGCCATAGGTCGTTATTTGTTTCCCTGGAAAATAACTGCTGATACCACTTCTTCAGGCAACGGGTGGCACCCACCTTGAGTTCATCAATGCTTTGCAGATGCACCAATAGATCATGATGTTCGAGAAAGCGTTTAGTACTGTCAATGGGCGGCAATGGATCCAGCCAATCCAATTCCAGGGCTTTAAAGGTAAATTCAATAACCGAACGTTTTTTTCTGTTACTTCTAATCAGAGTACCTATTATTGCATTCAACCAACTTTCCGGTTCTGCTTTGCCCTCAACTATTATTTTTGAATAGAGTAATTTGAGTGGTTCAGTGACCTGATCTTCATCATTGTCTTGTAATATTTCCAGGACTGTATTCACCATTGGTGCACAACTTTCATCGTCATAAGTCACATCACTGATCAATTCTTTCTCCTCAGGGCTCAATGCCTTTTTATCCAGTGACGCTAACAGTGAGACACCCATGGAAAAGCTGGCTAAATCTCTTTTCCTCCAGAGTTGCCTTACTATGGTGGCAATAGTTGGCCCGGTTTCTAGCAATACACTGTTTGTCTCAAGGTTTGCTTTCAGTTCTTCAAGGGTGATGTTAAGGGTGTCAGCCAGACTTTGCAGTTGTGCTTCATCAGTCTCTTTCAGGAGATCACTGATGTTATTTGGCTCAGAGTCATCGTCCTTGATCCGCTTGACGTGCGGGAACTCAGGTACGATTTCTGTTGTCTCGACAGGCGCCCCACCCAAGTCTACTGATTCCCAGGTTCGGCCTCCATCGACGGAAGTCTCTGCAAAGGTGTGGGCACTACCGGTAATCACCCGACATGGAATCCCGAAATAACGGCACATTGCAACAAAAACAGGCGCACGATGACGACAGCTCCCTTGTCGCTGGGTGACGAGGAATTCAAAGAAGTTTTTATTGGAATCCGGGTCTGGTACGGCATCACCGGAAAAACTCCGACAATAGTCCCTGATCGCCTCAATGCGTTGCCTCGTGGTTTTAGCCGCTGTTATGGGCAGTAAAAGCATCTGTAATTCGGCGGGTGGCGGGTCAATGGAGTCAAACAGTTTGTCCAGTACTGTGTTCATACCTTCGCAGCAGCGGGCGTCAAACCGTGTTGATGGTAAGGGTTGGACTGCTTCAGCCTGTGTTTTTTTGCCCGATTTTCCATGTTCTACGATATAAGTAAATTCAATTTCCTGATGGATACTGCCCCTTGGAATAGTCAGTGTGTGCAGTCCAGTGTATTGGTTCCGCGACAAGAAAAATTCCGTAGCGGGATTCGTACGCATAGCCGTGATACGATCGCCCGGCATGAGGCTGGGCAATTCATAGAAACGACTGATTGATCGCCTTTTAAAGATTGCCAGGGTTTGGTTGCCGGTTAATGTTACTTCCTGGTCAGGTTTTGGTAACCGGGCAGGCTTGAGGATTTCGACCCCCTGCACGGGATCATTAATGCCGAAGTATTCGATATCGCCCTCAGCAGACACATAAATATCATGAGCCTTGAACCGATAAAGCCCGGTAGGAAAGTCTCGCCTGTTAAAAATGATATGGTCGTCTATTTTTCGTGTACTTCGATTCTTGTAGTTCGTGCTCTTATCCAACTCCAAAGCCTGTTTCTTGTCGAATTGTGGATTGTATTTTTTTGCAGCGTTATCACTAACGGTTGCGCCAACAGGTTGTGGCTTATGATCCATTTGCTGACTCAATGCCGGAGCGTTATCATCATCACCAACAGCCGATGCCTCATTGTTAAAATCGTCTACTAAATGGTTCAACAGTTCACTGATCTGATGCCAAAGCACAGCCCATCCTTTAACGTCATGGGCGTCCCACGCACTTATATGACGATCAGCCTCAAGAAGGTAAGGCTGGTTATCGGTTGAATTCAGCGTCAGTGCCTGTTCTGCCGTCATGGAAAATACGCGACTAACAGCCACGCCCGTCTGGCCAAAGTGACGAGCAAACCAGCATTGTTGCCAGTGTCGGTACAGTGCCTGGGTGAGAATATCATCCGACGGATCCGGCTTCAGGGAAAGACCGGATGCCTGCCATTGGCTATGGGCCACTCTCTTGATGATTTCCGCTTTGACTTCCTCTTTATCCGGGTTATCCAGACGAACCTTAATACGGATTTCACGGTTTTTTTCATCAAAACTGTCGAGATGACTGCAGCGTATCAACCACGGGCGATCCATACCTGATACCGTTTCGTTTAACCAACGGCACAGTCCAGGATCAAACGCTCCTCTATTGATGGCAGGAGCCGATAACCCGGGCAGTTTTTCCAGCGATGTTTTGGCGGCCATCAGATACAGCCGATAGTGTTGATTGAAACATTGATGAAGGCTTTTTTGGCTAAAATCGCCCCCTTTAACAGCCCTGGCGACATTTTGTAAATCAAGGCTGGTGGGCTGTAACGACAATTTTTTCCGGTTCAGATCAGCCCTCAATCGACAATGCAGCCAGGTCAGAATTTCAGCCGCATTTTTCCCCTCCGGGGTCTCTGGCAACACTTTCTCAGCAATAGCCTGCAACTCTGTCGGGTTGTACTGGCGGATGGGCAAATGTCGAAAACGCCCTTTCAGCGCCGGTGACAAGGGTTTTCGACCGCTGTACTCCGGTGGGTTGATGGTGGCAAACAGGTGAAAACCCGGATGGGCGTCACCGGCCAGAATATCGTTTAACTCGCCTTCCAGATGCTGGCTGTCGATCAGATTCATTTCTGAAATCACCACGATGCCGCCTTTAGCTTTTGCCTCCTGGATGGCTTCACATACTTTGTCCCAGGAACAGTCGCTGGCATTCAGGTAAAAGACTTTCGGCATCAATTCCTGCCGTTCCCTGGCCTGCTGTCTGATACTTTCGATCATCAGGTTCAGGGTGACATCCTTACCCCGCCCGGCGGGGCCTTCAATCAGTGTCGCCTGTCTTCCGCCGTGTTTTATACCGTGATGATAAGCCTGCTGGGCACGGCTTAAATCCTGCCCAATCCTTTGCACCAGCTCACAGACGGCTGAGCCGGAGGTATCAAACTCAGGTCGGTATTTCCTGGTGAATTCTGTGAAGGCTTTCTGAATTTCGGGCAGGGTATCGTTATGGACTTTGTCCTTCAGAGCGTTGTCCGGTTGATAACGGGCAGTAAACCAGATGTCCAGTGCGGACAGGGCATCCCGATCAGCCTCGTTGACTTCAGGGCCCAATACATCCCGAAAACTTTGTTGGATCAAAGCATCCATTTGCCCGCAGGTCACCGTGTCACCGGGGGATAACGAACGATCCAGATACCAGCCCACCCAACTGCAGATATCCGTTAAATCCCTTGGGGTAAACTCATGTTCGGGCAACAGTTCCTGATAGTATTGCCAGAGTGTCATAACACTGTGGGTGGCACTGCGGGCAATGTCGTTTATTTCAAGCTCTTTTAGTTGAGACTCCTTTAGTTGAGACTCCTTTAGTTGAGACTCCTTTAGTTGAGACTCCTTTAGTTGAGACTCCTTTAGTTGAGACTCCTTTAGTTGAGACTCCCTTAGTTGAGACTCCGGCAGCTGACGTTGTTGTAATTGTTGTAACTGATTGACCAGAGCCGGTTCCACCACCCTGTCCCTGAGGAATGCCTCGTCTAGCCGTGGGTAGTAAGCCCTGGGCAGTTTCTGTTTCAGGGCCGGGTCCAGCTGGCGTCCGGCGTAATCATCCGGGTTACCGGTGAGAATTACCCGGTGTTTTTCGCTGATCGGGACAGGATGGCCATTTACGTAGATGCAGGGTTTCGGTTCCCATAAACCATTCAGGGACGCCAGTAAGCCAGTTTGAGCCAGATTGGCTTCATCCAGAATCAGGGTGAGGTATTCTTCGTCTCTATCGGATCGGGCCTCGGCCCATTCCATCAGCATCCGGTGTTGCTGTTCCATAGCGCGGTCACCATCGGCCTGTTTTTGCCACTGCCAGCGTTTCATCAGGGTTTGTTCAGTGTCAGAAGGGCCAAGGGACAGCACCGTAGCCGGTCCTGAAGCTTTCGCCATTTTGGCGGAAAAGTAACTTTTCCCGGTGCCGGTTTCCCCCTGCAGGAAGATCACGGGAGAATCTTTAAGCCGTTCATGGAGTCGGGATAATCGACGGTTTTCACGATCCTGCTGATTGATCTTACCGTGATAAAGATCCTCGGCCAGTGCTGATAAAGGCTTATTATCAGCTAAAGGCTTATTATCAGCTAAAGGCTTATCACCAGCTAAAGGCTTATCACCAGCGTCTTGCAATGCCAGTGTTTCAGACAGTCGATGTTTTATACGTTCAATGCCTTCTGTTTTAGACGTTGCTGTTTTGGTAATTTGAAAACAATCGGTGGCCAGCGCGTGAATAGCATCGGATCGGGTCCGCTCTGGTGGCAAAGTTAATTGCTTGTCAGAAGCCAGTGCATCCTGCAAACGTTTAATCTGTCTTGATGGCCTGATGGGTAGCATTTGATACTTTTTTACTGCCGCCGGGTCGACTTTCAACTGATACGCCATGGCCTCTCGTTGATTGTCAGGCCCATTGGCGACGATTATGGCACAGAGCCTGTCCAGAATTTCGTCTTCATCTATCGATAGATATGGTTTTTCATAGGACAGTTCTAAATCTCTATTAAATACTATCGGGTCACATGCTCTGGCCAGTGACCACAGGTTCTGCTTTACAAATGCTCTGTCCAGTCGGTAAGCCCCGCTAACGATGGCCGTTAATTGATCCGGGTCAACCGAAGCTGGTTTATCCGGCTTTTTATAGGCATACGGCTTTTTCTGGGCATCTGGCTTTTTCTGGGCATCTGGCAATAACCGCCAACAAGCCACTTTCATAAAATCCCTTACCGTCGGATGCTGACGGGTGCCATGGGTAATGGTGCTATTAATGGCCTTGCGCCAGTGGCGGGGTAAAAGCTGTAGTGACTGGTCAAGCTGCTGTGCCCGCAGGGCAGCCAATATCAGGTTATTTAACAGGGTTTCGGTGATTTCAGGCAGAGGGTTACAAAGCTCAACAGGTACGGTTTTAAAGGCTTTGTAAAGTTTATTAAGTGCTTGTTCTGGCAGCTCAGTCCGGGGAATACCATGCCTTTCGGCATTAATACCCCAGAGATCAACCTCGGGACACGGCTCGCCCCTGGCAATCATCGAACAAAATATTGGAGAGGGGCTGTTCGCCGACTCAGGCCAGAGCACAGTGACATGAGCCTGCGGGTAGGTCTGTAATTGGCCATTCACCAACAGAGGTTGCCCGACAGCCAGAGGTTCCAGCAACTGTTGCAGGGTTGAATTGCTTTCCAACCCTCGCAATACCACCGGCCTGCCAGTGGTCAATGCTTCCTGCAAGCCACTTAGGCGTCGTCCAAAATGGGCTTTTTGTTCCGAAGTGATGTGAATATTATCGAATAGCTGGCTGAAGCCGGTCTGGTCATTGACCTGAATGACCAGGGGGTCTTCCGGGTCATTGTTTGCCGGGTCATCGTTTTCCGGGTTATTGTTTGCCGGGCCATCGTTGATCCAATGACTTGCCTGAGCGTCTTTCTGATAAATGGCTGCATTAAAGGCAGACTGAGTTCTGACATTTAGAGGGTGTTCATCGTTTTCTTGCAACCCCAACACCTGCGGCTGCTTTCTTGAGTGAGCTACCTGAAGTCGGGGCTCCAGACCGGTCGTTTCGCGAATGGTGTGCAAGGATCCCAACAAACGAAACCAGACGGCCTCAGTAAGAGGAGACGTTACGGTAACGACACCACCCGCCCGAATCTGTTCCAACAGGCAGGTGTTAGGAACTGCATAACCTTCCGGGGCAATGGCAATCGGATTTAGCCATTTGCTGATATTACTCTCGTTGATGATGATCGGCTTTGGTGGTGCCCGCTCTTTATCATCTTCTTGGTCATTAGAGTGGGATAGGTTTTGGAACAGTAAACGGAGCTCTTTTTTCTCTACCGGCATCTGATAAAACTGAACATCGTCGGGTAACTGGCAGACCTTCCCATTGCTCTCAAAACACTTGTGCGCCAGCATCTGTCGAATTGTCTGTTCAAAGGCCAGATCTTGCCAGTCGGCTCCTTTCAAAATTACCCGTTGTCCGGCTGTTAATGTCTCAAGCCTGCCGGGGATGTGCTGGATTCGTCCCTGTTCATTGACACCGGGGCCACCCAACAACAACTGTCGCCAGTTGCTGTGCAAGTGGCAGTCAATAACAAGGGTAGTGTCGTCGTCCGTAGTCCTTTCGGCAGGGGGGAGTTCAATCACTAATGGTGGAACCTCATCAATATCCATCGATGAGGCATTGTTGCTTTGTGGGTCAAATTGCCAGCTATTGCCCGGTCGATTAATCCGCCGCCAGAAATCAGCACCGGGGGCATCGTCAGACCGGCCAACCGATGACAACTGTTCAGGGTCTGCCAAAACCAACAGCGAAACATGCGCGCCCAGGGGGCGTTTCTTTTGGCTAACTTTGTCGTATAAACAGGGGTTGTCGGGATCCAGCAGATCGTTGAATTTCGGCAGCTCCTCGCCGCTGAGCTTTCGGATATCCATCACCAGGGTCAATGGCTGTGAGCCTTCAAACAGCTTGCCTGAGCTCAGCGTATGGCAGCCATCATCGGCAATACTCAACCGGCTCACCAGGTTAGCCTGTGAGAGGTCATCGGGGTGGGAAATAACAGCGACGTCCTGATGTTGATCGCAGGTACGGGCCACTAAAAGCTGCCGAACCTCATCATCACTGGCGACAAAACGGAAATCGAAGGCATGGGATGACTTTTGACATGAGCCGTCCGTGGAGGATACGGTTCTCGCTTTACCGGGGATCGCTGAAGATGGCGCTATCTTCAGGTTGGACATGACTTCAGAGCAGGCTTCTACCTGCTTTGCCTTCGATAAATCCAGCTTTGCTCGCTTGGCTGGCACGCTGTTATCAGGCACACCAAGCTCAACAACGGGTTTGTTTATTTCCCCACCAATCTGACCATCCATAGTCAATTTCTCTCCTGTCGTATGAAGAACTGCATTGAAATTGTTAAATGTTATGACCTTTAGACAGGATGGAAGTTCATTTTTCCACTCGTTCCCACGCTCTGCGTGGGAATGCATACCGGTAGTGTGTCACGCTCCCACGCTGGAGCATGGGAGCGAGTCATGGCAGCCAGTCTTCAGTCATTAACTGGTCATAAGACCAAGGACAAGTTTCTGGGAAATCTTTAACCTCACATTTCATCTTATCTGCTGCGCTGTTACGGGCTAACCTATATGCTATAGGCAATACTTCATCTATTTTATGTTTTAACCCGGGGTTCTCATCTAGTTCTACTTCAACGTTAACTCTCTGCGCATTAATAGTGACCTTCCAACTACGATACCATTCATCCATATCATGTAGATCGTCCTTGTTTTGCGACTGCATTTGCCATTTTAGTAAGTGAAATAACAGTTGCTTTAAACAGTTTCTTAAAGCACGATAGCGAGACTTACCCATATCTTCTACTTCCTCAAGTAAATTCTCAGTATCTAGCTCATTGAACTTACCTTGTCGTATTAGTTCTGCTTGTTGACAAGTCCAACTATAAAAGTCTTTTTGATACAAGTTCATCGTTTTACCTCAACTGGATACCCTGTAAATAAAATACTTCCATTGGCCTACCACTGTAGACAAATAACAGAAAGGGCGCAAAATGAATGACCAAAGCACAGATGCCATTGTTGGTTCGGAGTCCGCATCCTTCGACCGTGCATCCTGAGCGGAGTCGAAGGGCGCTCAGGATGAACGTAGATTGTTCACATCAAACTCATTGAAATGATGCACTAGTTTGTTAGGCGAGGTATGCATTCCCACGCAAAGCATGGGAACGAGGGGGTTGTATGCATATCAAACGGCACCTGACTTACAGGTGCCGTTTTTTCAGGTTTCTTTATCCATCTCCTGATAAACAACAATGTCGTCTACATCAATATCCAAAGCCTCTGACAGCCTTTTTATGGTTTTTATAGAACCGGTTTTTTGTCCGCTCTCAATCTGGCTAATCATGGAAGTCGAGACGCCTGATAGTTCGTGTAGCTGTTTCTGGCTTAGCTCCCTGTACTCTCTCCAGACGGTAATGGGGTTGTCACCGTTCAGAAGCCTGTCTGTGATGTGCTTGGGCAATATTTCGTCATTGCCGTTGGCGAGGTCCACTTTTGCCTTTCTGAAGGCTTCAGAGTCTTCAGCATCCTCCATTTTTTCCAACATCGCCTGATATTCATCGTGAGGCATGACAACAAAAGCCGGTTTTCCTTCGTGTTTAAATATTTCAGCCATTTTAAAACCCCGGAGGGACAAAGCCCTTCTCTAATGCTTGTAAATTCCGCCTCTCGGCCCAACTCTTACTACTTCAATAATCAATTGATTATGCTGTATTTCGTAGATTATTCGCCAATTTCCAACTCTTAGTCTGTAACCTGGTTCATCCTGAAGCTTCTTTATGTCTCCGTCCGGAAGCTTTTCCACTGCTCGCCTGATTCGTGATCTGTCGGGCTCCGGTATTTTTGCCAGTTCCTTGGTTGCCCGTCTCGTATAACGTTTCTCGAACATGGGTATATAGTACTTTGTTATTTGCTATCGGTAAATTAATAATTTGCTTTTAGTAAAGCATGTTAATTGAATTTGTAAATCAAAAATTGTTTCAACGCTCCATAGGGTGTCGCAAAACTCTCTAGCAGGCTTCCCCCCCCTCGTTCCCACGCTCCAGCGTGGGAATGCATACCCCACCTAACAAACTGGTACACGCTTTCAATATAATTGACGGGTTCCCTCTATCAGTGGCACCCAAACTCCGTTCACCCTGAGCGGAGTCGAAGGGCGCTCAGGATGAACGTAGATTGTTCACATCAAACTCATTGAAGTGACGTACTACTCTTCATAGGGTTCAATATCCATATCGGGATCAACATCCCACTCTGCTCCATGAGTGTCGCTGGAATCTTCCAGAGTGCCCGCAAGCTCCGGTGGATCAATATGCGCGTGACTTATCGGCAAAAGTTGCGAAATTGGCAATGACTCGGCTGGTAGAGCGTTAAGAGACGAAGATCCACTGCCAAAGCCGCAAGACATGAGGTCGAAACGACGCACAAGAATAGATGGAATGCCAACAAGCCTGGAACGACCGACTCCTCGCTGATCGGTTTGCGTTCCTGTCGTGCCGTGATGAGTGTGGCCCGTCCAACTTCTTTCGGGATGCTCTGACAGGAATTGACAAACACCATGACAGGAATCGACGAAACAATTTAAACCAAAAGTATGTCGGGGTTGTTCGGGGTTCTGGTTACCGCCACCAGAGCCGGAAGACATGAGGCTGGGTAAAGCAGCTGTATGAAGAGTAATTGTTCCTGAGGCTTGCGATTGAGATGGCTGGCTTTGTGATTGGTTTTGTGATTGGTTTTGTTGCCCGTTTTGTCCTTCACCATTTTCGGGTTTTGTTTTGGTGGTGATCAAAACCGGGTAATCCCCCTGTGTCAACATAGATATCGTATCCAGTTGATCCATTAGGTTAAACAGAGGGTAATGAGGGTTCCAATAGCTTTTCAAAAGCAAGCCGACAGCAGCCATTGCCTCTACAGGGATCATCGGTTTTGTGCTTTTCCTGAACCGGAAATTTAGACCAAGAGGTTGATAGATCAAGAAAAAAGCATTTTTCAAAAACCAAAGGTCGCACAGGGTAGAAAAATGTCCTTCAAGAATTACCGTTCAAAGCAACTCAAACAGGTGCAAAACCTGTTCATTGCGGGCAAATCGTTTGACGCTATGTTGCCGGTCAAACAGGATGACAAAATTGGTGTCATTGACTTCAATGACTTTACCCTTCCCGAAAATGCTGTGTTTTACTCTCCGGTTGAGTTGCCAGGGAGCGTTTTCTGGCACCTCCCTGCGCAAGATATTCTGCCGTGCTGACAGGTAGGCCGGACTGTGTGGGGAAGCGGTTGGTTTTGAGCGGTGTGTCAGTGAGGGGATCGTTTCAATCACCTGTGCCAGATTCGGTTTTATTGCCTGAAGGTAGCGACGAGCTGCTTTAGTTAATCCTGTTTTCTTGAGTTGATCGACCAGTTCATCTTCTGAAACACGGTTAAGTGACCGGCAAATGGATTGAACATGGGGAACCTGCATTTCTTTCAGAAACAGGCTGATTTGTTGCGAGTTGTTATTCTTCCAACTGTTGGCTTTGGGCTGCAGGGATCCATTGCCAGTAAACAGATAGAGTTTTTCCCTGGCCCGGGTCATGGCGACGTAGAGCAGTCTTCGCTCTGCTTCCAGGTCTTCACCGTTGCTTTGAGTCAGCTCATCTGTTCTTGTGAATGGCCAGTATTTTGCGGTCAGTCCCGGAATCAGAACGGTGGGCCATTCCAGTCCCTTGGCCCGGTGGCAGGAACTGATCACGATCTGTTCGGTGCGTTGCCCAGGGTTTTTGGAGGGTTGTTTCTGTTTCGATCTTAATTCATCCAGGTGCAGACAACTGTCACTGACGGTCAGGTTGGTTTTTCTCAGATAACTTAAGAAACCATCAATGGCCAGCAGTTGTTCTTCTGTTCTTTGGTCATTAAGGCTCATGGATTGCAGGCTTTCCCTGAGTTCTGAGCGTTGAATGTAGTGTTGCAGCACCGCTGCGGCCGCTTGCTGATCGGATGTCTTTTCCAGTGACTGTAGTATTTCAGCCCTGTCGTATAATTTCTGACGTTGATAATAAGTGATACCGGACACTTTACTGGCGTACTGATCCAGTACTTTTCCCCATTGTTGAGTGTGTTCCTGAAGATGGGCGACCAGTTGCTTTATCAGGGGCGTCTTCACGCCCAGGTGGGGCAGGGTAAACAGCGAAGTCAATATCTCAGCGCGAGCGGCAGGGTTTAAGTGTTGCAATTCACCAGAGGTCAGTCTCAGGACTGAAATCAAGGCTGATATTTCAGGGCGGTCAAACAGGGAAGGGCCTTCACACTGGTAGGCAAGACCGTTTGCCAGCAACCTCATCTCCAGTGGGACTGATTGTGCCCAGACCCTCAACAGCACAGCAATCCGGGATCCGGAGCTGGCAAGATGTTGCTGGATGGTGGTTAATACCCGTTCTGAATCTTCGCCAGCTCCCTGTGAGAGTGTGATGCTCGAGTCCGGGTTGTCCGGGTGAGCAATACAGATCACGTCTTTTCTGCTTCTGTTACGGCTGATCAGGTGACTGGCTGCCATGGCGATTTCGTGGCCGTATCGGAAAGTATGGGGCAGAGTCAACTGGTGAACGGTATCGGAGCTGGCATAATCCATTTCAAAGTTCCGGAGAATATTTTGTATATTGGCTCCGGCAAATTCATAGATCGTTTGATCGGGATCACCTACGGCAATCACTCTGGCTCGCTCACCGGCGATGATGCGTGTCAGCCGGTGTTGCAGGGTTGAGGTGTCCTGGTATTCATCAACAATGATTCGATCGACTTTATTGGTGATACGGGGGATGACGTCCGGGTTGGCTTCTATCAAACAGACTGCGTCGTACAACATATCGGTAAACGTTATTCTTCGGTGCTGGTGACGCCATTGCTCGAAGGCCTCAAAGAGTTCCACCAGAAATGGCAAATGATCAGAATAGTCTGCCTGCGCCAGCAGGTGGGAGGGTGTTTGCAGGTTAGCTTTAACGTTATCGATAAAGCTGCTGGCCACTTCAATGTAGCGGGCGCTGTCTGATTTGATCCTGTCCTGCAGCACATCAGGAGCTAATGTCAGCAGCAGCTCCCGGATTTTCAGTTCGATTTCTTTCTCTGTCAGGGGCTTGTGGTTGTAGGGTGCTCTCAACCCCCAGGCTTCGAGAGACTTCAAGAGTCTCAGGCCGGTTGAGTGATAGGTGCGGACTTGCGGCAGTACCGGCCACTCCTGGCAGCGTTTTTTGAGCTTGCGGGTAAAGTCCAGCTGGGCTGATTTGTTGAACATCATGACCATGATGCGTCGGGGAGCCATTCCCTGATTCAGCAATTCACGAATAAGAAAGGCGAGGGTGGTTGTTTTACCTGAACCGGCTACGGCTATGCAAAGAGCATGTCCATTGACATGCCGGGTTACCCTCCGTTGAGGGCCAGTCAGTTCCATACAATCAATGCGTCGGTGAAAGTTTATCAGACAGAGTCATTTATCGTATCAGAGAATCGGGGCAAGGGTGCACGTGGGACATTATTTTTTTATTCGGCAATTACTTTCTATGACCGTTATTGACAGATAAGTATAATGCCCCAAGAATCTCTTTGAAGGTGATCGTTCTTATGCAACAGGTGCTTATAAGCCTTGTAGGAATTGCAGTCCTGCTAGGTATCGCGATGCTTCTATCGGACAATAGAAAAGCAATAAAATTACGAACGGTGGGCGGGGCCTTTGCCATCCAGGCGGGTATCGGTGCCTTTGTGCTCTACATTCCCGCCGGACAATACGTTCTCGAAGCGATTACCAACGGCGTAAACGCTGTTATGGGATACGCTAACAATGGCATTGGTTTCCTTTTTGGCGAGCTGTCCAGCTTCAAACTGGGTCTTATCTTTGCTGTCCATGTGCTTCCTGTTGTTATCTTCTTTGCCTCTCTGGTTGCTGTGTTGTACTACCTGGGTATCATGCAGGTTATCATTCAGCTGTTTGGTGGTGCACTGCGTAAAGTATTAGGCACCAGTCGTACAGAATCACTGTCTGCGGCCGCTAATGTTTTCGTTGGCCAGACCGAAGCGCCTCTGCTGGTTCGTCCTTTCATCAGTCGTATGACTCAGTCTGAACTGTTTGCCGTGATGGTGGGTGGCCTGGCGTCGGTTGCCGGTGCGGTTATGGTGGGCTACGCCAGCATGGGGGTTGAATTAAAGTATCTGATCGCTGCCAGCGTCATGGCGGCTCCCGGTGGTTTGTTGATGGCAAAAATCATCAAACCTGAAACCGAGACACCTCACGATAACGTAGACGACATTGTCGAAGAGAGTGCTGAAGAAAAGCCCGCCAATGTTTTTGATGCAGCTGCTACCGGTGCTGCCAATGGTCTCAAACTGGCTGCCATTATCGGTGCCATGCTGCTGGCTTTCATCTCCCTGATTGCCATGCTCAACGGTATGCTGGGCTGGGCTGGTGGTTGGTTCGGTTATCCTGACCTGACTTTTGAACTGATCCTGGGTTACCTGTTTTCTCCCCTGGCTTACGTGATCGGTGTACCCTGGTCTGAGGCGCTGACTGCTGGCAGTTTCCTGGGGCAGAAAGTGATCGTGAACGAGTTTGTTGCTTTCTCCAGCCTGGCTAACTACGTCGATGCTGAAGCCGCAGCCAAGGCTGGTGTTACTCTGTTGTCGGATCGTTCACAGGCGATTCTGACCTTTGCCCTATGTGGTTTCGCTAATATTTCATCCATTGCTATTCTGCTGGGTGGTCTGGGTTCCATGGCTCCTAACCGTCGTCATGACATCGCCCGTTTTGGTCTGAAAGCGGTTGCGGCGGGTACCCTCTCTAACCTGATGAGTGCTACCATCGCAGGTCTGTTCTTGACTCTGGCTGTTTAACGCCTGTCACCGGATGAGTCGGAAATCACCGGCTCATCCAACATGAGCGCGACTTTCTGCTCAGTATCTGACCGACCCCCCCGACCTTTCTTCAGATTTTGACTAACCTGATTCCCCAATTAAGAGTTCAACGACGGGGAAGCCAGGCCTTGTTATCCAAAAAACCATTGATTTTAACCTTGGCCATTGCCTTTTCTGTGCACGGTTCTAATGATCACGCTCAGGAAAACAGGTGGCCTTTGCTGTTCGCTCTGGCTGTCGGCAAGGTGCTTATCAACACACAGGTCGAAACCGTTCTTCTTAGCGGCGACAAAAGGCCTGAGGGACTCGAAGGTACTCGCTATTGCTTTTCTCCTGGCGAGAGCTTTTCTCCTGGCGAGGCTATGGCTTACCGTCGGGCAGCCTCTGATGATAGTGCCGACAGCGAAGACAGTGACAGCGAAGACAGTAGCAGAGAAGGCAGCGGTACCTCTGACGAAAACAGCGACAACTGTTCTGACGGAGACGAAGACGAAGCTGAATCTGAGTCTGCATCTGATGTTCAGTTTGAAAACACGACAGTTAATCCTTTTCGAGCATTAATCGACATCGGTGAGCATTGTACGACTTTGAGACTGGAAATGATGAATCAGGAGTCCATTTCAGACAGCAGCGACCACATGGGCCATCTGAAAACGCACAAACAAACCCACATACCTGACGACCAGAAACCTAAGAAACATAAAGTGCACCAGTGTGACCATGAGGGCTGCAACTACAGAACCAGATACACGACCCATCTGAAAATGCACAAGCAGACTCACCTGCCTGCCGACCAGAGACCCAAGAGGCCCAAGGTGCATAAGTGTGAACATGAAGGTTGCGGCTACAGATCCGACCAGCTGGGCCACCTGAAAAGGCACCAACAGGTCCACCTGCCTGCCAATCTGAGATTCAAGGTGCACCAGTGTGATCGTAAGGGCTGCAACTACAGCAGCGATCAGGCGCACAATCTGAAAATGCACAAGTATATTCACTTGTCTGCTGACCAGAGATCCGAGAGGAAGGTGCACCGGTGTGACCGCTGCGACTACAGAACCAACCAGTTGGGTCACCTGAAAAGGCACAAACAGATCCACCTGCCTGCCGACCAGAGATCCAAGGTACGCCAGTGTGATCGTGAGGGCTGCAACTACCGCACCCATCTGGCGGACAATCTGAAAAGGCACAAGCAGACACACCTGCCTGCCGACCAGAGAGGCAAAAGACCCAAAAGGAAAGCGTATGACCAGCTGCCATCTAAAGAGAAAAGAAAAAAGAGTGATGAAGAATGATCCGTCTGCCAACCCAACCCAAAGAAACCTCTGACCTTTCTTCAGATTTTGACTAACCTGATTTCCCAATAAACAGTTTAACGACTGGGAAGCAGGCCTTGTTATCCAAAAAAATATTGATTTTAACCTTGGCCATTGTCTTTTCTGTGCACGGTTCTAATGATCTCGCTCAGGAAAACAGGTGGCCTTCGCTGTTCGCTCTGGCTGTCGGCAAGGCGCTTCTTTTCGCGGTCGGGGATGTGCTGCCAGAATTTGACTCTGGGATTAAAGCGATCGCCACTGAGATACGGCAAAGAGATGAGCAGCAGCGTGAAATCATTGCGACAGCCAGACAAAGGGGCAGTCTGATGCTCTCTCGTCTTAGCGGCGATAAAAAGCCTGAGGTGCCAGAAGACGAAGGTATTGAAGAAGAGAGCGGGGCCATTGAATGGTGGGAATTGAAGCAAGAGGCTGAGGCGAACCATAGTGATATGACACGCATTTGCCTCGGTGATGACATCCTCTTAAAGCCAGGCACTGGTTATTGCTTTTCTCCTGCCACTGGCGTCTCTCCTGCCACTGGCGTCTCTCCTGCCACTGTCGTTTTTCCTGCCACTGTCGTTTTTCCTGCCACTGTCGTTTTTCCTGCCACCGGCGTTTCTCCTGCCACTGGCGTCGAGACTGAAGCTTACGGTCGGGCAGCCTCTGATGATAGTGCCGACAGCGAAGACAGTGGCACTGAAGACAGCGGTAACTCTGATGAAAGCAGCGACAACCGTCCTGACGAAGGCGAAGCTGAATCTGATGTTCAGGGTGAAAATACGACAGTTGATCCTTTTCGAGCATTAAACGAATTCAGTCAGTATTGTGTGATTCTGAGGAGACAGGAAATGATGAATCAGGAGTCCATTTCAGAGAGCAACGACCACATGGGTCATCTGAAAATACACAAGCAGACTTACCTGCCTGCCGACCAGAGAATCAAGAGGTACAAGAGGCGTAAGGTGTACCAGTGTGACCATGAGGGCTGCAATTACAGCACCGACCGGGTGAGCAATCTGAACTCGCACAAACAGACCCACCTGCCTGCCGACCAGAGAATCAGGAGAATCAAGATGCACCAGTGCGACCATGAGGGCTGCAATTACAGCACCGACCTGAGATCCAATCTGAAAAGGCACAAGCAGACCCACCTGCCTGCCGACCAGAGACCCAATAGACCCAAGGTGCACCAGTGCGACCATGAGGGCTGCAATTATTGCACTGACCATCCGGGCAATCTGAAAGCACATAAACGGGTTCACCTGGCTGCTGAACAGAGACCCAATAGACCCAGGGTGCACCAGTGTGACCATGAGGGCTGCAACTACTGTACCAACCACATGGGCAATCTGAACGCGCACAAGCAGACCCACTTGCCTGCCGGCCAGAGACCCAATAGACCGAAGGTGCACCAGTGTGACCATGAGGGCTGCAACTTCAAGACCGGCTATGCAGGCAATCTGAAAACACACAAACAGACCCATTTGCCTGCCAGCCAGAGACTCAAAAGAAAAGCGTGTGACCAGCGGCCATCTAACGAGAAAAGAATGAAAGGTGATCAAGAATGAACCACCTCCCAAACCACCTCAGAAAAACCTCCGACCTCTCTCCAGATTTTGACTAACCTGACTTCCCAATAAACAGTTCAACAACTGGGAATTTAGGCCTTGCTATCCAAAAAACCATTGATTTTGGCCTTAGCCATTTCATTTTCTGTGCATTGCTCTAATGACCACGCTCAGGAAACTGGACTGCCTTTGCTCTTCGCTCTGGCTGTCGGCAAGGCGCATATCAACACCCCGAGGTGCTCTATTGAAGTCGCATCCTGCGGAAATAACCAACCCACCCGGATAAGGCTTTTACCGGTCCGGGATGTGCTGCCAGAACTTGACTCTGTGGTTAAAGCGATCGCCACTGAGATACGGCAGGGAGACGATCAGCAACGTGAAATCATTGCGACAGCCAAACAAAGGGGCAGTCTGATGCGCTCTTGCCTTAGCGGCGACAAAAGGCCTGAGGAACCAGAAAAAGAGGGTATTGAAGAACAGAGCGAGGCCATTGAATGGTACCACTTCGACATGCCACGCGTTTGCCTCGGTGATGATATTTTTTTAAAGTCAGGCACTGGCTATTGCTTTTCTCCTGACTCCGGCGTCGAGACTAAGGCTTCCGGTCGGGCAGCCGCTGATGATAGTGCCGACAGCGAAGACAGTGACAGCGAAGACAGTGACAGCGAAGACAGTGACAGCGAAGACAGTGGCAGCGAAGACAGTGGCAGTGAAGACAGCAGCACCGCTGATGAAAGCAGCCATAACTCTTCTGATGAAGACGAAGCTGAATCGGATGATCAGTGTCAAAACACGACACTCGATCCTTTTCGGGCATTAATCGAATTCAGTGAGTATTGTGCGACTCTAAGACAGGAAATGAGTAACCAGGAGTCTATTGCAGACAGTAAAATACTCACTGAGTCAAAAGTAGTAGACGTGACAGAAGCGGACTCTGTTCACCACCTGGAAATCACCTCGAGACCCAGTGAAACCAAGAGGCACCAGTGTGACCATGAGGGCTGCCATTACAGCACCCACTACAAAGGCAATCTGAAAACGCATAAAAAGATTCACCTGCCTGCTGACCAAAGATTCAAGGCGAACCGGTGTGACCATGAGGGCTGCCATTACAGCACCCACTATGCAGGCAATCTGAAAAAGCATAAAGAGACTCACCTGCCTGCTGACCGAAGAGTCAAGGTGCACCGATGCGACCATGAGGGCTGCAGTTACAGAACCGACCGGATTAGCAATCTGAAAACGCACAAAGAGACCCACCTGCCTGCCGATCAGAGAATCGAGAGATTCAAGGTGTACCGGTGTGACCATGAGGGCTGCAATTACATCACCGACCGCAAGGGCAATCTGAAAAATCACAAACCGACCCACCTGCCTGCCGATCAGAGACACGAGAGGTCCAGTAAGCACAAGTGCGACCACGAGGGCTGCAACTACAGTACCTACTATTCGAGCAACCTGAGAGTGCACAAATGGACTCACCTGCCTGCTGACCAGAGAATCCAGAGACTCAGGCTGCACCAGTGTGACCATGAGGGCTGCAACTACAGTACTAACCACATGGGCAATCTGAACACGCACAAACAAATCCACCTGCCTGCCGACCAGAGAATCAAGAAACTCAAGGTGCACCGTTGTGACCATGAGGGCTGCAATTACCGCACCGACCGCAGGAGCAACCTGAGAATGCACAAACATATCCACCTGGTTGCCAGGCAGAGGCTCAAAAGAAAAGCCCATGGCCAGCCACCCTCTAACAAGAAAAGAAAGAAGGGTGATCAAGAATGATCCGCCTCTCTTCAGATTTTGACTAACCTAAATTCCCAATAAGCATTTTAACGACTGGGAAGCCAGGCCTTGCTATCCAAAAATCCATTGATTCTGACCTTGGTTGTTGCCTTTTCTCTGCATTGCTCTAATGGCTATGCTCAGAAAAACAGGTTGCCTTTGCTTTTCGGGTGTTGGCTCATTGAAATTCTTTTCCCCGTCCGGGATGGGCTACCAGAACTTGGCTCTACGGTTAAAGCGATTGTCACTGAGATACAGCGAGCAGATGATCAGCAACGTGAGATCATTGAATTAGCTAAACAAAGGGGGAGTCTGATGTTCTCTCGCTCCAGAGGCCATAAAAGACTTGAAGAACCAGGAGAAGAGGGTATTGAAAAAGAGAGCGAAGCCATTGAATGGTGGGAATTGAAGCAAGAACCCGAGGCGAACCACAAGGATATGCCACGAGTTGACTTTGATGATGACATGCTCTTAAAGCCAGACGCCCGCTATTGCTTTTTCCCTGCCACCGGAGTCTTCCCTGCCACCGGCGTCTTTCCTGAGCTTGGCGTCGAAGCTGAGACTCACAATCGGGCAGCCTCTGATGAGGGTTCTGACAGTGAAGACAACAGCACCTCCGATGAAAACAGCACCTCCGATGAAAACAGCAACAACAGTTCAGACGAAGACGAAATTGATACCGAAACTGATGTTCAGTGTGTAAACACGACACCTGATCCTTTTCGAGCACTAAACGAAATCAGTGAGCATTGTTCGGCTCTGAGATTGAATATGATTAACCAGGGGGTCACTTCAGACAATGAAATAGCCACTGAGTCACAGTCAGGCATGACAGAAGCAGACTCTGTTAACCACCTGAAAATCACCTCACCTGCTTGCAGTAACGACGCGGGCCGTCGGAAAACGCACAAACAGACCCACCTGCCTGACGACCAGAGACCCATAAGACCCAAGATTCACCAGTGTGACTATGAGGGCTGCGACTACAGCTGCGCCCGGGCGGATAATCTGAAAGTGCACAAACGGATCCACCTGCCTGCTGACCGGAGACCCAGGACGCACCAATGTGCCCATGAGGGCTGCAACTTCAGAACCGACCGTAGTAGCACTCTGAAAAAGCACAAACAGATCCACCTGCCTGCCGACCAGAGACCCATAAGACCCAGGATTCACCAGTGTGACTATCAGGGCTGCGACTTCAGTTTCGCCCGGGCGGATAATCTGAGAACGCACAAACGGATCCACCTGCCTGCTGACCAGAGACCCAGGGCGCACCAATGTGACCATGAGGGCTGCAACTACAGAACCGACCGCAGGGGCAGTCTGAAAATACACCAACAGACCCACCTGCCTGCCGACCAGAGACCCAAGGTGCACCAGTGTGACCATGAGGACTGCAACTACAGCACCGACCGAACGAACCATCTGAAAATGCACAAGCAGACCCACCTGCCTGCCGACCAGAGACCCAAAAAACTCAGGGTGCACCAGTGTGACTATGAGGGCTGCGACTACAGCACCGACAACAAGCACCATCTGAAAACGCACAAATGGATCCACCTGCCTGCCGACCAGAGACTCAAGGTTCACCAGTGTGACCATGAGGGCTGCAATTACAGAACCGACTACAAGAGCAGTTTGAAAACGCACAAAAAGATCCACCTGCCTGCTGACCAGAGATCCAGAAGACCCAAAAGGAAAGCGTATGACCCGCTGCCATCTAACAAGAAAAGAAAAAAGGATGATAAAAAATGATCCGCCCCCCAACCCGCCTCAAAGAAACCTCCGATCTTTCCAAATTTTGACTAACCTGAGATTCCAATAAACAGTTCAACGACTGGGAAGCCAGGCCTTGTTATCCAAAAATCCATTGATTCTGACCTTGGTCGTTGCCTTTTCTCTGCATTGCTCTATCAGGGAGGCTAATGCGCTGCCACTCTCTGACACCTGGTGTTGGCACATTGAAACTCTTTTTCCCGTCCGGGATGGGCTACCAGAGCTTGACTCTACGGTTAAAGCGATCGCCGCTGAGATACAGCGAGCAAATGATCAGCAACGTGAAATCATTGAAACAGCTAAACAAAGGGGGAGTCTGATGTTTTCTCGTTCCAGAGGTCATAAAAGACTTGAAGAATCAGGAGAAGAGGGTATTGAAAAACAGAGCGAAGCCATTGAATGGTGGGAGTTGAAGCAAGAACCCGAGGCGAACCACAACGCTATGCCACGAGTTGACTTTGATGGTGACATGCTCTTAAAACCAGACGCCCGCTATTGCTTTTTTCCTGCCACCGGCGTTTTTCCTGCCACCGGCGTTTTTCCTGCCACCGGCGTTTTTCCTGCCGCCAGCGTCTTTCCTGAGCTTGGCGTCGAAGCTGAGACGTACAATCGGGCAGCCTCTGATGAGGGTTCTGACAGTGAAGACAACAGCACCTCTGATGAAAACAGCAACCACAGTTCAGACGAAGACGAAATTGATACCGAAACTGATGTTCAGTGTGTAAACACGACACCTGATCCTTTTCGAGCATTAAACGAAATCGGTGAGTATTGTGCGACTCTGAGACTGAATATGATTAACCAGAGGTTCACTTCAGACAATGAAATACCCACTGAGTCACAGTTAGGCGTGACAGAAGCAGACTCTGCTAACCAACTGAAAATCACCTCACCTGCTTGCAGTAACGACGCGGGCCATCGGAAAACGCACAAACAGACCCACCTGCCTGCCGACCAGAGGCCCATAAGACCCAGAATTCACCAGTGCGACTATGAGGGCTGCGACTACAGCTGCGCCCGGGCGGATAATCTGAAAGTGCACAAACGGATCCACCTGCCTGCCGACCAGAGACCCAGGGCGCACCAATGTGACCATGAGGGCTGCAACTACAGAACCGACCGCAAGAGCAGTCTGAAAATACACAAACAGATCCACCTGCCTGCCGACCAGAGACTCAAGAGGCGCAAGATGCGCAGGGTGTACCAGTGTGACCATGAGGGCTGCAATTACAGCAGCGACCGGATTAGCAATCTGAACGCGCACAAACAGATCCATCTGCCTGCCGACCAGAGACTCAAGATTCACCAGTGTGACCATGAAGGCTGCAACTACAGCTCCGACCAGAAGGGCAGTCTGAAAAAGCATAAACAGACCCACCTGCCTGCCGACCAGAGACCAAAGGTGCACAAGTGTGACCATGAAGGCTGCAACTACAGTTCCAACTGGACGAGCGACCTGAAAAAGCACAAACAGACCCACCTGCCTGCCGACCAGAGACTCAGGGTGTACCAGTGTGATCATGAGGGCTGCGACTACAGCACCGACCTCAAAGGCAGTCTGAAAAAGCACAAACAGACCCATTTGCCTGCCAATCAAAGACTTAAGAAATTCAGGATTCACCAGTGTAACCATGAAGGCTGCAAGTACAGCAGCAGCGAGGTGGGCAATTTGAAAAGGCACAAAAAGATCCACCTGCCTGCCGACCAGGGACTCAAAAGCCACAAACAGACCCACCTGCCTGCCAATCAGGGACTCAAAAGAAAAGCGTATGACCAGCCGCCATCTAACGAGAAAAGAAAGAAGCGCAAGAAAAAATGATCCGCCTCCCACCCTGCTTCAAAGAAAACTCCAACCTCTCTCCAGATTTTGACTAACCTGACTTCTCAATAAACAGTTCAACGACTGGGAAGCAAAGCCTTGCTATCCAAAACAACATTGATTTTGATCTTGGCCATTGCCATTTCTGTGCATTGCTCTAATGGCCAGGCTCAGGAAAACGTCGACCCCCAGTGTTGGCACACTGAAACTCTTTTCCTCGTCCGGCCAGACGCTCGCTATTGCTTTTCTCCTGCCACCGGCGTCTCCCCTGCCACCGGGGTCGAACACAAAGCTTACCGTCGGGCAGCCTCTGATGATAGTGCCTACAGCGAAGACAGTGGCAGTGAAGACCGCAACACCTCCGATGAAAGCAGCGACAACCGTTCTGACGAAGAAGCGGATGCCGACTCAGATGTTCAGTATGTAACCACGACACTTAATCCTTTTCCGGTATCCCATGAAATCAGTCAGTATTGCGCGATTATGGTACTGAAAAAGATTAAGCATGAGACCGTTTCAGACAGTGAAATAGCCACTGACTCAGAGGTAGGCGCGACAGAGACAGACTCTGTTAACCACCCGGAAATCACCTTACCTGCTGACGGCACCGACCAGACCCACCTACCTGCTAATCAGAGACCCAAGATGCACCGGTGTGATCATGAGGGCTGCCACTACAGCTCCGACCGGGCGAGCAATCTGAAAAGGCACAAAAAGACCCATCTGCATGCCAAACAGAGACCTGAGAGACTCAGGGGACGCAAGCTGCACCAGTGTGATCATGAGGACTGCAACTACATCACCAACTGTTCGAGCAATCTGAAAAGGCACAAACAGACCCACCTGCCTGCCGACCAGAGAGTCAAGAGACCCAAGGTGCACCAATGTGACCATGAGGGCTGCAACTTCATCACCGACTCTTCGGGCTATCTGAAAAAGCACAAACGGATCCATCTGCCTGCCGACCAGAGACCCAAGAGAGCTAAATTGCATCACTGTGACCATCAGGACTGCGACTTCAGCACCAGCCGCACGAGTAGTCTGAAAAAGCACAAAGAGATCCACCTGCCTGCCGACCAGAGACCCAAGGTGCACCAGTGTGATCATGAGGGATGCAACTATAGCACCGACCGGGCGGGCAATTTGAAAATACACAAACAGGCCCACCTGCCTGCCGACCAGAGACCCAAGAGACCCAAGGTGCACCAGTGTGACCATGAGGGCTGCAACTACAGCACCGTCCATGTGGGCAGTCTGACAAGGCACAGACAGACCCACCTGCCTGCTAATCAGAGACCCAAGATGCACCGGTGTGACCATGAGGGCTGCAACTACAGTACCGGTCACATGGGCCATCTGAAAAGGCACAAACAGACCCACCTGCCTGCCGGCCAGGGACTTAAAAGGAAAGCGTATGACCAGCTGACATCTAACAAGAAAAGAAAAAAGGGTGATAAAAAATGATCCGCCTCCCGACCTGCTTCAAAGAAACCTCCGACCTCTCTCCAGATTTTGACTAACCTGACTTACCAATAAACAGTTCAACGACTGGGAAGCAAAGCCTTGCTATCCAAAACAACATTGATTTTGATCTTGGCCATTGCCTTTTCTGTGCATTGCTCCAATGGCCAGACTCAGGAAAATAGTCTGCCTTTGCTGTTCGCTCTGGCTGCCGACAAGGCGCTTTTCAACACCTCGGGGTCTTTTATTGAGGTCTCTACGGTTAAAGCCATTGTCACTGAGATCCAGCAAGGTGAAAATCAGCAACGTGAAATCAATGCAATAGCCAAACAAAGAGGGAGTCTGATGCTCGCTCGTTTCAGAGGCGACAAAAAGCCTGAGCAACCAGCAGAAGAGGGCATTGAAGAAGAGGGCGAGGCTATTGAATGGTGGGAATTGAATCAGGAACCCGAGACGAACGACAGTGACATGCTACGAGTTTGCTTTGGTGGTGATATCCTCTTAAAGTTAAAGCCAGACACTCGCTATTGCTTTTCTCCCGCTACCGGCGTCTCCCCTGCCACCGGCGCCTCCCCTGACCCTGACGTCGAACACCAGGCTTACCGCCGGGCAGCCTCTGATGATAGTGCCTACAGCGAAGACAGTAGCAGTGAAGACAGCGACACTTCTGATGAAAACAGCGACAACCGTTCTGACCAAGAAGGGGATGCTGACTCAGATGTTCAGTATGCAACCACGACACTTCATCCTTTTCCGGTATCCAATGAAATCAATCGGTATTGCACGACTCTGGTACTGAAAAAGATTAAGCAGGAGCCTGTTTCAGACAGTGAAATAGCCACTGACTCAGAGGTAGACGCGACAGAGGTGGACTCTGTTAACCATCTGGACATCAGCTTACTTGCTTACAGCACCGACCAGACCCACCTGCCTGCCAATCAGAGACTCAAGGTGTACCAGTGTGACCATGAGGGCTGTAGCTACAGCACCGACCGGGCGGGCAATCTGAAAAGGCACAAACAGAGACATCTGCCTGCCGAACAGAGACCTGAGAGACCCAAGGTGTTCCAGTGTGACCATAAGGGCTGCAACCACAGGACCAACTATTCGGGCAATCTGAAAACGCACAAACTGACTCACCTGACTGCTGACCAGAGAGCCAGGATACTTGAGAGAGCCAGTAGACCCAGACGCAAGGTGCACCGGTGTGACCATGAAGGTTGCAACTACAGCACCGGCCAGACAAGCAATCTGAAATACCACAAGCAGACCCACCTGCCCGCCGAACAGAGACTCAAAATGCAGTGTGACCATGAGGGCTGCAACTACAGCACCGATCGGTTGGGCAATCTGAAAACGCACAAAAAGACCCATCTGCCTGCCGACCAGAGACCTGAGAGACTCAAGGTGCACCAGTGTGACCATGAGGGCTGCAAGTACAGCACTGACCTGGCGAGCAATCTGAGAAGGCACAAAGAGATCCACCTGCCTGCCGACCAGAGACCCAAAAGACCCAAAAGGCCCAGGAGACCTAAGCTACACCAGTGTGACCATCAGGACTGCGATTACAGAACTGACCTGGTGTGCAATCTGAGAAGGCACAAAAAGATCCACCTGCCTGCTGACCAGAGACCTGAGAGACCCAAGATAACCAAGAGACCCAAAAAACCCAGGAATCTCAAGTGGCAAGAGTGTGACCATCAGGGTTGCAACTACGGCACCTGCCACGGGGGCAATCTGAAAATGCACAAACAGACCCACCTGCCTGCCAACCAGAGAGTCAAGAAGCTCAAGTGTGACCATAAGGGTTGCAACTACAGAACTGACCGGATGGGCAATCTGAAAGCGCACAAACAGACCCACCTGCCTCAAAGAAACCTCCGACCTTCCAGATTTTGACTAACCTGACTTTCCAATAAACAGTTCAACGACTGGGAAGCCGAGCCTTGCTATTCAAAAAACCATTGATTTTGACCCTGGCCGTCGCCTTTTGTGTGCATTGCTCTACTGCCACCGGCGTCTCTCCTGCCACCGGCGTCGAAGCCAAGGCTTATTGTCGGGCTGCCTCTGATGGTGGCTCTGGCAGTGAAGACAACGGCACCTCTGACGAAAACAGCGGCAACCGTTCTGACGAAGACGTTGCTGATGATGCCGAATCTGATGTTCAGTATGTAACCACGACACTGAATCCTTTTTCAGCAGCCAATGAAATCAGTCGGTATTGTGCCACTCTGGTACTGAAAAAGATTAAGCAGGAGCCTGTTTCAGACAGTGAAATAGCCACTGAGTCAGAGGTAGACGAGACACAAGCAGACTCTGTTAGCTTCCTGGAAATCACCTTACCTGCTGACAGCGTCGACCAGAAGAGCCATCTGAAAACGTACAAACAGACCTACCTGCCTGCCGGCCAGAGACCCAGAATGCACCACTGTGACCATGAGGGCTGCAACTACAGCACTGGCTACTCGACCCATCTGAAAATGCACAAACAGACCCACCTGCCTGTCGACCAGAGACACAGAGAGCACCAGTGTGACCATGAGGGCTGCAACTACAGCACCATCAAGAAGGGCAATCTGAAAATCCATAAACGGATCCACCTGCCTGCCGACCAGAGATCCAAGGTGCACCAGTGTGAGCACGGGGGCTGTGACTACAGCACTGACCGGAAGGGGGATCTGAACAGGCACAAACAGACCCACCTGCCTGCCGAGCAGAGATTCAAGGTGTACCAGTGTGAGCACGAGGGCTGCAATTACAGCACCTGTGACATGGGTCATCTGAAAATGCACAAACAGACCCATCTGCCTGTCGAGCAGAGGTTCAAAAAGGTACACCATTGTGACCATGAGGGCTGCGACTACAGCACTGAACGGGCGGATCGTCTGAACAGGCACAAACAGACCCACCTGCCTGCCGACCAGCGATCCAGAGAGCACCAGTGTGACCATGAGGGCTGCAACTACGGCACCTACCTGAAGGGTAATTTGAAAAAACACAAACAGATCCACCTGCCTGCCGACCAGAGAACTAAAAGGAAAAGGAAAGCGTACAACCAGCCGTCATCTAACAAGAAAAGAAAGGTGATAAAGAATGATCTGCCTGCCAACCCGCCTCAAATAAACCTTCAACCTATCTCCAGATTTTGACTAACCTGACTTACCAATAAACATTTCAACGACTGAGAAGCCAACTCTTGCTATCCAAAAAACCATTGATTTTGATTTTGGTCGTGGCTTTTTCTACCCATTGCTCTGATGGCCTGGCTCAGGAAAATAGGTTGCCTTTGCTCTTGCTACCAGAACTTGACTCTATGGTTAAAGCCATCGTCACTGAGATACAACGAGGAGATGATCAGCAACGTGAAATCATTGCAACAGCCAAACAAAGGGAGAGTCTGATGCTCCCTCGCTTTATAGGCGACAAAAGGTCTGAGCAACCAGGAGAAGAGGGTGCTGAAGAAGAGAGCGAGGTTATTGAATGGTGGGAGTTGAAGCAAGAATCCGAGGCAAACCACAGCGATAGGTCACGAGCTTGTTTCGGTGATGATATCCTCTTAAAGCCAGACACCCGCTATTGCTTTTCACCTGCCACTGGCGTCTTACCTTCCACCGGCGTCTCTCCTAGCCCTGGCATCGGAGCTAAGGCTCACAATCGGGCAGCCTCTGATGAGAGTGCCGACAGCGAAGACAGTGACAGCGAAGACAGTGACAGCGAAGACAGTGACAGCGAAGACAGTGACAGCGAAGACAGTGACAGCGAAGATAGTGACAGCGAAGACAGCGGCACCTCTGATGAAAGCAGTGATAACCGTTCTGACGAAGACGACTCTGATGCCGACTCTGATGCCGACTCTGATGTTCAGCATGTAGCCACGACACTGAACCCTTTTCGAGTATCCAATGAAATCAGTCAGTATTGTGCGGCTCTGGCACTGAAAAAGATTAAGCAGGAGCCTGTTTCAGACAGTGAAATAGCCACTGAGTCAGAGGCAAACCTGACAGAAACGGAGCCTGTTAACCACCCGAAAATCACCTCACCCGTTTACAGCACAGATCAGGCGAGCCATCTGAAAAAGCACAAACAGAGCCACTTTCCTGCCGACCAGAGACCCGGGATGTACCAGTGTGACCATGAGGGCTGCAACTTCAGCAGCAACTACAGGGGCAATCTGAAAAAGCATAAACAGAGACACCTTTCTTCCAACCAGGGACACCTGTCTCCCAACCAGAGACCCAAGACGCAACAGTGTGACCATGAGGGCTGTCACTACAGCAGTGACCGGGTGAGCAATCTGAAAAGGCACAAACAGATCCACCTGCCTGTCGGCCGGAGACCCAAGAGACCCAAGGTGCACCGGTGTGACCACGAGTGCTGTGACTACAGCACCGACCGGGCGGGCGATCTGAAAAGGCACAAACAGACCCATCTGTCTGCCGACCAGAGACCCAGGGTGCACTGGTGTGACCATCAGGGCTGCGGATACGGCACCGACCAGATGGGGAATCTGAAAAGGCATAAGAAGTCCCACCTGCCTGCCGACCAGAGACCCAGGAGATTCAAGGTGCACCATTGTGACCATGAAAACTGCAACTACATCACCAACCGGGCGGACGATCTGAAAAAGCACAAGCAGACCCACCCGCCTGCCACCCTGAAACCCAAGGCGCACCACTGTGACCACGAGGGCTGCAACTACAGCACCAGCTACAAGAGCAATCTGAAAAAGCACAAACAGACCCACCTGCCTGCTGACCAGAGACGTAAGGAGCCCGAGAGAACCGGGAAACCCTGGCACCAGTGTGAACATGAGGGCTGCAACTACAGCAACTACGAAATGTATAAACTGAAAAACCACAAACGGATCCATCTGCCTGCCGACCAGAGAAACAAGGTACACCAGTGTGACTACGAGGGCTGCAACTACAGCACTGACCGTCCATGGAATCTAAAATATCACAAACGGACTCATCTGCCTGCTGACCAGAGACACAAGTTGCATCATTGTGACCATGAGGGCTGTAATTTCAGTAACGACAACACAAATCACTTGAAAAGGCATAAACAGATCCACCTGCCTGCTGACCAGAGACCCAAGAGAGCCAGGGTGCACCAGTGTGACCATGAGGGCTGCAACTTCAGTACCTGCTACAGTAGCAATCTGAAAGTGCATAAACAGATCCACCTGCCTGCCGACCAGAGACCCAAAAAAATCAGGGTACTCAAGGTGCAGCACTGTGACCATAAGGGCTGTAGCTACAGCACTGACCGCACGAGCAATCTGAAAGCGCACAAACAGACCCACCTGCCTGCGAAACAGAGGCTTAAAAGGAAATCGCATGACCAGCGGCCATCTAACCAGAAAAGAAGGAAGGGTGATAAAGAATGATCAGATATCTATCGTTGAGTACTTACATAGGTTGAGTATTTACATAGGTTGAGTATTTACATAGAAAGTGTCGTACAAAATCTATCTAAAATTACATTCATCAGGGGTTACCCATCTTACAAAAGAAAAACTGGTTGGAATGGAGGGGGGCAGCCCATACGAAACTATGTTTACTGTTTGTTTTCGGGTATTAATTCTAAATGAATCAAGCTCTTGAAGGTGTGTCCCCCAATACTGTCCTGAGCGGTTTTCTAACTGATAGATGTGATAAAAGCTGTAACCCTGATCTTCCCTGACTGTTATTATTAAGTATAAATTGTCGTATGTTGATCTAACCAGGATGGCTTCCTTTATTTCTATTGCCTGACTTCCTGCAGGAATTGTAAGTGAAAACAATAAAATTAATTGGATTGTTTTTTCTTTGATGAAGTCGGTTGGCCAACCAATTCGAACAGCCATTGATAAAATCCTTAAAGATACTGCAGAATACTTACTCACCCGTAAAGCTTAAAAAAGTAGCGCTGCAAGCAATAAGCACTGTCAGTCATGAAATACGATGGAGCTAATAGTAGTCATTTTTTTTATATGAAAAAATATGCTTTTAGCCTTATCAAGTTGTTTTTAATAACCTAATGCTTTTAACGGGTTCGCAGCCACCTTCAGCCAGACTGAATCAGGAATTACGTCTTTCAATATTACTTATTCCAATTGTTCACTATCAGTATTTGAAATTGTATTTGGAGAATGATGAGCATGCTCAATTCCAGTATCTGGTTAAGGGGGGGTACCTGTTGATCAAATAGTAGTTGGTTGAATTCATGATTCAGTTCATTTTGCAGCGCAGACTGTTGCAGATTGAGTGCCTGTATAGACGGATGACTTTGTGATTCACCATACATGGTTGGTAATATTGCGAGCAGTTTGCATTGTATGCCTGCTATGTCGCTTGCTTTTTTTATCAGCTTACAGAGACAAATAGTATTCTTCGGGTGAGAACAATCATTCGCGTTTACATCTGGGACAAAAACGAGAATAAGCAGCAATATAAAAAATTTTCTCATTTTAATGGCTTTCATAGATTTAATAAAGTTCTTGGTTTAGTTATGACAGTTGTATTTGGCTCGTCCATGAGTGCCGTTAAGATAAATGGATATCTGTCGTAATATAGGAGGAAAAGCTCAGTCTGTGCAACAGAGCTTTTCAATACCAGGTAGGTTATACAACAGTGGGTTACCCGTGAAGATGTTCGGCAGCGTAGAGCGTGTTTTCCAGAAGTGTGGCTACGGTCATCGGGCCGACACCGCCTGGAACCGGGGTGATCCAGCTGGCTTTTTGTTGTGCGGTTTCGAATTCGATGTCCCCTACCAGTCGACCGTCGTCCATACGGTTAATGCCGATGTCGATCACTATAGCGCCTTCCTTAACCCATTCGCCTTTAACCAGTCCGGGTTTACCAACGGCAACCACCAGAATCTCTGCCTCACCTACCAGTTTTCCTAGATCCTGAGTAAAACGATGTGCTGTCGTTGTCGTACAGCCTGCCAGCAACAGCTCCATAGTCATAGGGCGGCCAACGATGTTGGATGCGCCTACGATCAGGGCATTCTTGCCACGAATGGCTTCACCGGTACTTTCCAGAAGGGCCATAACCCCTTTTGGGGTGCAGGGGCGCAGCAGGGGGATTCGTTGAACCAGTCGACCAATATTGTAAGGGTGGAAACCATCTACATCTTTGTCAGGACGAATACGTTCTATTACAAGGTCGCAATTAATGTGTTCCGGCAGTGGCAGTTGAACCAGGATGCCGTCGATAGCAGGGTCTTCATTTAACTGATCGATAAGGCTTAAGAGGTCTGCTTCACGGGTGAATGAAGGCAGGTCGTGAGAAACAGAATGGAAGCCAACACGCTCACAATCACTTCTTTTTTTACCAACGTAAACCTGAGAGGCCGGGTCGTCACCCAGGAGTATGACAGCAAGCCCCGGTACCCTGAACCCTTGTTCAGTCCGTTGCTTAACACGTTCAGCAATGGAGTCTTTTAGTTTTTCGGCTATGGCCTTGCCGTCAATGATTCTAGCGGTCATGGTTTTTGCTGGCTGCCTGTTAAGCGGATGAGTATCCTATTTTATCATGGAAGTTCTTTATTGTTTATGAATTGTCACTCTGGTCAGGCTGGTACTGCTGTGTTAGATTAGTCGCCGTTCGAGGTAAGGCGGATCTCAAGTTCTGCAACTTGTTGACGAGACCCTTTGTTCTGGGTAATATTCGCCGCGCTGCAACGAGCAGTAAATGAATAACAAAAGCGTTGTTCATCATTCGGGGTATAGCGCAGTCTGGTAGCGCGCCTGCTTTGGGAGCAGGATGTCGGGAGTTCGAATCTCTCTACCCCGACCATTTCAACCACTGGTTAAGTTTCGATGTTTAGCCGAGTGGTGACGTATGATGCGCCCGTAGCTCAGCTGGATAGAGCATCCGCCTTCTAAGCGGATGGTCGCAGGTTCGAATCCTGCCGGGCGCGCCATAATTAGCTGTCTCGATGAGTCAGCTAGTGCTGGTGGGCGTAGCTCAGTTGGTAGAGCCCCGGATTGTGATTCCGGTGGTCGTGGGTTCGAACCCCATCGTCCACCCCAGTTTTAAAAAAAGGCTCCGGCCTTATATTGGGTTCGATAAGAGTTAAGCAGCATCGCTAAAGTGCTGTAAGCGGATGTGGTGGAATTGGTAGACACGCTGGATTTAGGTTCCAGTGCCGCGAGGCGTGAGAGTTCGAGTCTCTCCATCCGCACCAGTAAACGATACGGGGATAAGCGTGCTTATCCCCGTTTTTGTATTGGCAAAACAGCCTGTTTGAGTCGGGCATTCTGTCTGCAGCTAGTCCGCAGTCCCAGCTTGCTGGTGAGGCGTGAGAGAGGTGGGTGGTCTGTTTGTGTGATCCGGGGTGCAAGCTATAGGTAGTTTTGCTAGTCTATGCGCCTTTGTTCCATACGTTCGGCAATTCAGGATTTATTGAGGAACGCAAATGCAAGTCTCCGTAGAAACGACTTCTGGTCTGGAGCGTCGCCTGACCATTATCATCCCTGCTGACAAAATCGATGGGGAAATCAGCAAGCGACTGAAGGATCTGTCTCGTCGTGTTCGCCTGGATGGTTTCCGTCCTGGCAAGGTGCCCATGAAAGTCGTTAAGCGTCGCTATGGCCTGGGTGCTCGTCAGGAAGTTCTCGGTGAGCAAATTCAGCAAGCGTTTGTAGAAGCGGTGACCCAGGAAAAACTGAATCCTGCCGGTGCACCCCGTGTTGAGCCGAAGAGTGACGAAGAAGGCAAGGATTTTGAATTTGTCGCGATCTTTGAGGTTTACCCGGAAATCGAAGTGGGTGACTTTAAGGGCGTTGAAGTGGATCGTCCGGTCGCTGAGGTTTCTGAGGCTGACATTAGTGAAATGATCGAAACTCTGCGTACCCAGAGCAAAACCTTTGAAACTGTTGAGCGTGCTGCTGAACTGGGTGATCAGATTGTATTTGATTACCTGGGTCGCTTTGCCTCTGGAGAGAAAGAAGGTGAAGAGTTTGCCGGCGGTAAAGCTGAGGACTCTACTTTGGAGCTGGGTTCCGGCCAAATGATTCCGGGCTTTGAAGACGGTCTGGTGGGTGTTTCAGCAAATGAAGAGAAAACACTGGCGCTGACCTTCCCGGAAGACTACCACTCCGAAGAGCTGAAGGGGCAGGCGGTTGAGTTTGCCTGCAAGGTGCATAAGGTTGAGACTGCGGTTCTGCCAGAACTGAATGACGCGTTCTTTGAGCGTTTTGGCGTGACTGAAGGTGGCGAAGACGCTTTCCGTGCTGAGGTTCGCAAGAACATGGAACGTGAACTGCGTCAGGCGATTAAGAGCAAAGTGAAGAGCCAGGTGATGGACGGTCTGTTGACGACCCATGAGATTGAGGTTCCTTCTCCGTTGGTGGCCCAGGAAGTTGACCGCATGCGTGAACAGGCTGTGCAACGCTTTGGTGGGGCTCAGGGTGGTTTTGATCCCAAGCAGTTGCCCGCTGAGCTGTTCGAAAAAGACGCTAAAAAGCGTGTTGCCCTGGGTCTGCTGATTGGTGAAATCGTTAAGCAGCGCGAAATCAAGGTAGACGACGATCTCGTTCGCAGCAAAATTGAAGAAATGGCTTCTGCCTATCAGGAGCCGCAGCAGGTTGTTGACTGGTACTACAGTAACGAAGAGCAACTGTCTGAAGTTAAGTATGTTGTTCTGGAAGAGCAGGTGGTGGATACTGTCCTGAAAGCAGCTAAGGTTTCTGACAGCGCATGCAGCTATCAGGATGCCATCAGGCCTGCCGCTCCTGCTGAAACTGAAGGAGCTGAAACTGAAGAAGCTGAAACTTCTGAAGAAGTACAGGCCTGAGGCTAGCGTCGTCTAAGGTTTTGGCGCACGCTGCCGTATAAACGCCTTGTGCGCATTGATAATGTCAGTCACCATAAGGTGTGCATTATCAGGGTAAATCATGACACGTTACGCGACCCGCTCTATGCGGGTCGTTCCTCTTCGAGTTGGCAAGGAGTTAAGACAGGACATGTCCAGACTGATCGAAACGCAATCCGTAGCAATCACCAATTCCGGCCTGGTACCTATTGTCGTTGAGCAGTCCGCCAGGGGTGAGCGTTCTTACGACATCTACTCACGCCTGCTCAAGGAAAGGGTTATTTTCCTGGTGGGTCAGGTTGAGGACCACATGGCCAATCTGGTCGTGGCTCAGCTGCTGTTCCTGGAGTCAGAGAATCCTGATAAGGATGTCCATCTCTATATTAATTCTCCGGGTGGCTCGGTGACTGCCGGTATGTCGATTTACGACACCATGCAGTTTATTAAGCCCGATGTTTCAACCATGTGTATTGGTCAGGCCTGTAGCATGGGGTCATTGCTTCTGGCGGCAGGTGCTGACGGGAAGCGTTATGCACTGCCTCACTCCAGGGTGATGATTCATCAGCCGCTGGGTGGTTTCCAGGGGCAGGCGTCTGATATCGCTATTCACGCTCAGGAGATAATGACCATCAAAGAGCGTCTGAATAAGGTGCTGGCGAAACATACCGGGCAGCCCATTGAAGTGGTTGAAAAAGATACTGACCGTGATAATTTCATGAGTGCTGAGCAGGCAATGGAATACGGCCTGATTGACAAGGTTCTGAGCAGTCGCATTCCGACCGACAAATAAGTCCCGGGCCGATTGGGAATAGTGCTCAAGCTGTCTATTCCCGGTCGGGCTTCTGGTTGACTGTTTTTCTGTAATTTCTCCTGTTTGACACTTGAAAATACGCCCCAATGCCTGCATCTTGTTGTTATGACAGGTGTTGTTCCTATAACGGGTAATCGAATGACCGACGAAACTAGCGGCAAGGGTGAAGATAACAGCAAGTTGCTGTACTGCTCTTTCTGCGGAAAAAGTCAACATGAGGTTCGCAAGCTCATTGCTGGCCCTTCCGTATTTATTTGCGATGAGTGCGTTGATCTGTGCAACGACATCATCCGTGAAGAAATTCAGGACAATGAGACTGAGGCTTCCTCTGACAAGTTGCCGACACCCCGGGAAATCAAGAAGATTCTCGATGAATACGTGATTGGTCAGCCGCGCGCCAAGAAAGTGCTGTCGGTGGCTGTGTACAATCACTACAAACGTTTGCGTTACGGTGACAAGAAAAAAGATGACGTAGAGCTGGGCAAGAGCAATATCATGCTGCTCGGACCTACCGGCAGTGGTAAGACATTGCTGGCAGAGACATTGGCAAGGCTGTTGAATGTGCCCTTTACCATTGCCGATGCTACCACCCTGACCGAAGCAGGCTATGTCGGTGAAGATGTTGAAAACATCATCCAGAAGCTGCTGCAGAAGTGTGACTACGATGTAGAGAAAGCTCAGGTGGGCATTGTTTACATTGACGAGATTGATAAGATTTCCAGAAAGTCAGACAACCCCTCCATTACCCGTGATGTATCCGGTGAAGGTGTTCAGCAGGCTCTGCTCAAGCTGATTGAGGGTACTGTCGCTTCTGTTCCACCCCAGGGGGGACGCAAGCATCCTCAGCAGGAATTCCTGCAGGTGGATACCTCTAACATCCTGTTTATCTGTGGTGGTGCCTTTGCTGGCCTGGATAAGGTGATTCGTGATCGTACCGATAAGGGTGGCATCGGCTTCTCGGCTGAAGTGAAGAGCAAGGATAACAAGAAGGATCTGAGTGAAACCTTTAAAGAGGTTGAACCAGAGGATCTGGTCAAGTTTGGTCTGATTCCAGAGTTTATTGGTCGTCTGCCAGTGGTTGCCACTCTGGAAGAGTTGGACGAAGAGGCGCTGGTTCAGATTCTGACCGAACCCAAGAACGCCCTGACCAAGCAGTATACAAAGCTCTTTGAGATGGAAAGTGTCGATGTTGATTTCCGTGAAGACGCCTTGCGGGCAGTGGCTAAGAAAGCCATGGAGCGCAAGACAGGGGCTCGTGGTTTGCGCTCCATTCTCGAGGGTGTTCTGCTGGACTCTATGTACGACATTCCTTCAGAGCAGACGGTCTCCAAAGTGGTGATTGATGCTTCTGTTATTGAAGGTAAGTCTGATCCGCTGCTGATTTATGAAAACACTGAAACACAAAAGGCTGCGTCTGACGACGGCTGATTTTTGGTATCCGTTTTATAGATCGGGAAACCCTGCTTTATGGCAGGGTTTTTTTGTAGGGTTTTATTTTGTTGTTTAAGTGTTGGGATTTATGTAGTGCTATGATCAATTAGATTTTGCTTATCAGGCGGGTGTCGGAGGGTGGAGTGATAGCGGTTCCAACCGCACGAATCTACCATAGTTTGAAGCAATAAACACTATTGTAATTTCCGCAAAAAAGAAGCATCTTAAATCTTAAGTGAACGGCGTTGCACAGCAACTGGATGCAGCCCGTTCAGAGCCGTTCCGGAGCATTATAATACCGGAGTTATGTAAGTCGAAATGCCGTAAGGGGACTGAGTCATGGATAACAACGATACTTTGCGTCTGTCAGAGCCCTTTGAGCTGCCATTGTTACCTCTCAGGGACGTGGTGGTGTATCCGCATATGGTGATTCCACTGTTTGTTGGGCGCGAAAAGTCCATTCAGGCCCTGAATCTTGCGATGGAGCAAGATAAGAAGGTGCTTCTGGTGGCCCAGAAAAACTCTCAGGTGGATGATCCGACCGTAAATGATATTTTCCAGGTTGGCACGCTTGCCAGTATTTTACAGTTGTTAAAGCTACCCGATGGTACCGTCAAGGTTCTAGTGGAAGGTGAGGGTCGTGTCGCTATCAACCGCCTGGATGAAAGTAACGATTATGTCATGGCGGAAGTTCAGGAGTTCATTGAACAGGAAGTGAATGAGCGCGAGTCAGAAGTGCTGACCCGGTCCTTAATGTCCCAGTTTGAACAGTATGTTCAACTGGGCAAGAAAGTACCTTCTGAAGTACTGACGTCCCTTTCAGGAATCAGCGTGCCTTCCAAGCTGGTTGACACAGTGGCTGCCCATATGCCCATGAAGATTGAAGACAAGCAAAAGGTGCTTGAGGTCAAAGATCTGGGTGAACGGCTGGAATACCTGATCGGTATTATGCAGGGTGAGCTGGATTTCTTGCAAGTTGAAAAGAAAATTCGTGGCCGCGTCAAGAAACAGATGGAGCGCAGCCAGCGCGAGTATTATCTGAATGAGCAAATGAAGGCTATTCAGAAAGAACTGGGCGATATGGATGAGGCACCTAATGAGCTGGACGAGCTGAAGCAGAAGATTGAAGATGCGGGTATGCCGGCTGAGGCGAAAGAAAAAGCCTTAGCAGAGCTGAGCAAGCTCAAAATGATGTCGCCTATGTCTGCTGAAGCGACGGTGGTTCGGGGTTACATCGACTGGATGATTGCTGTGCCCTGGAAAAAACGCAGCAAAGTTCGTCATGACATGAAGCGGGCACAGGATATCCTTGAAGAAGAACACTATGGTCTGGAAGAGGTTAAGGAACGCATTCTCGAATATCTGGCAGTACAGAAGCGGGTTCGCAAGATCAAGGGCCCTGTTCTGTGCCTGGTAGGACCTCCGGGTGTGGGTAAAACCTCTCTGGGCGAATCCATTGCCAGGGCGACGAATCGTAAGTTTGTTCGTATGGCGCTGGGCGGAGTCCGTGACGAGGCCGAAATCCGTGGGCACAGAAGAACTTATATTGGTTCCATGCCCGGTAAGCTGATTCAGAAAATGGCCAAGTCCGAAGTGCGTAACCCGCTCTTCCTGCTGGATGAAATTGACAAGATGGGTTCTGATATGAGGGGTGACCCTTCTTCAGCCCTGTTGGAAGTGCTGGATCCCGAGCAGAATAACTCATTCAATGATCACTACCTGGAAGTGGACTATGATCTCTCTGATGTCATGTTTGTCTGCACCTCTAACTCCATGGATATCCCGGCGCCACTGCTGGATCGTATGGAAGTGATCCGGATTCCCGGTTACACCGAAGACGAGAAGGTGAATATCGCCCAGCGTTACCTGGTGACCAAGCAGATCAGGCACAGTGGCCTGAAGGACGGAGAGCTGAAGTTTGAGGAAGACGCCCTTCGGGATGTGATCCGTTACTACACCCGCGAAGCCGGCGTTCGGGGTCTGGAAAGGGAGATTGCCAAAATTTGCCGTAAGGCGGTGAAGGATGAAGCACTTTCTGCCGAACGTCACGATACAGTAACCCCTGAATCACTGGAGTACTTCCTGGGAGTTCGCAAGTTCAACTTCGGCAAGGCGGAAGATCAGGACCAGGTAGGTCAGGTGACCGGCCTGGCCTGGACCCAAGTGGGTGGCGAGCTGCTGACCATAGAGTCCATGGCGGTGCCTGGCAAAGGGCAAATTACCAAGACGGGTTCTCTTGGCGATGTCATGCAGGAGTCTATCCAGGCTGCACTGACTGTCGTTCGCAGCAGGGCTCAGGCATTGGGGATCCCTCAGGATTTTCATCAGAAGAATGACCTGCACATTCACGTTCCTGAGGGGGCTACGCCCAAGGATGGCCCCAGTGCCGGTATCGGCATGTGTACCGCTCTGGTTTCAGTGTTGACCGATATTCCAGTCAAGGCTGATGTTGCCATGACGGGGGAAATCACCCTGAGAGGGCAGGTGCTGGCCATTGGTGGTCTGAAAGAGAAACTTCTGGCGGCACATCGGGGGGGTATCAAGACGGTTGTTATTCCGGAAGAGAATCGCCGTGACTTGAAAGAAATTCCCGAGAATATCAAGGAAGACCTTACGATAGTGCCAGTCAAATGGATTGATGAAGTATTGGAAATTGCCTTGCAATACAGGCCAACCGCCAACACTGAAGAACCGGTCAAGGGCGTTGAAAGCAAAGGTGTTTCTGATCAGAGTCGTTTAATTAAGACTCATTGATCGGATCGATCAGTTTAAAGTAACAGGCTGGCATACCAATGCCGGCCTTTTTTCTAAAAATAGTTCCGAGAGGCACTAGTGATGGGCATTTCCGCTGTTGACAGTTCCCATGGGGCATTGGTATAAACAGCGACTGCTACTACTGTGTGGGCTCTGACTCGTTCCGGGAGTCCATTGTTTATTCGTTTCGGATATAATCGCGCAACTTATTCGACTCTGTTTTACTTTCTCATCCTGTTCAGTTGTTTCAGGTGGAATGTTGAGCAGTGTTTTAAAGTATCGTGGCCGTTTTGTAATAAACGAACAACTGTTGTTAACTGTTTGATTGGTACATGCGATCAAATTAAGCAGAAAACGTCAGAAATAACCGGGTAACCTAGGCTATTGCTTGAGTTTTTAGTTAAAATCACGCAGCATAGCAAAGCGCCCATCAGGTAAGGTATCTGGGGTAGTAAGTTTCCAGTACCAACTAGCTATTTTTGCTATATAAAGCATCGTACAAAGAAGGGGAATAGAGTGAACAAGTCCGAGCTGATTGAAGCAATTGCGGCATCTGCTGATCTTCCCAAGGCTGCCGCTGGTCGTGCCCTGGACGCCATGATTAACTCCGTCACCACTGCACTGAAAGATGGTGAACAGGTTGTTCTGGTTGGCTTTGGCACATTTGCTGTGAAAGAGCGTGCGGCTCGTACTGGCCGTAACCCTCAAACTGGTGAGCCTATTGAAATTGCTGCTTCCAAGATCCCCAGCTTCAAGGCTGGTAAAGCTCTCAAGGACGCGGTTAACAGCTGATCACGCGCCTGGGATGAAGTCTTGTGACTTCAGCAAACCACAAAGGAACTGTGGCAAGAATCTGCAGTTGTTTATTCAAAGGCTGTTAATTTTTTGCTGCTTTCCGAAAAGGCGCGTCGTGTGATGCGCTTTTTTTGTTGGTAAGGTCTGAAAGTCTGAATCTCATTGTTACGCAGATTCAGGAAGACGGGTCATACCATAGACGCTGCTTCTCCGGAATGGCCAGAGAGGTGGGCGATGTCATTATCATAGGACCCGAACATCAGGTTCGTGTCTCGATCAATATAAAGCTAAAGCGAGCCCGGAACCTGAGGTTAGTATGCTCCAATCAATGAGGGATAAGGCAAAGAGCTGGGTAACATTTGTTGTTGTCGGCATCATTGCTTTTATGATGGCGATCACCGGCCTGGAAACATTGGCGCCGAATCCTAATAATCCTAATGTTGCTAAGGTTAACGGTGAAGATATCACCCGTGCCCAGTTGACACAGTCGCTGGAGCAACAAAGAAGAATGCTGGTTCAACAGATGGGTGATCAGTTTGACCCATCACTGATTGATGAAAAACAGCTCAGGGAATCTGTCCTCCAGTCCCTGATCGATCGTACCCTGCTGCTGCAGGAAGCAAAGAATGGCGGTATGGGCGTAGGCCAGAAAGAGCTGGATGCCATGATCGTCACCATGCCCGAATTTCAGCAAGATGGTAAATTCAACCAGGATCGCTTCCTGATGATGATCCGCAGTTTAGGTATGTCTCCAGCCGAGTTCCGTGTGCTATTAGGCGACGAAACGGTTTTACAGCAAATTCAGGCTGGCGTTGCAGGCTCCGAGTTTGTCACCCGGTCGGAGATCAGCAAGTTAAATGCCCTGCAAAACCAGGAGCGTGAAATCGCCTGGCTGACCCTGGATGTGGCAAAAGTTCGTGACAGCATTGAGCCGACTGAAGAGCAGATCAAAGCTTACTACGAGGCCCATCGTGATCAGTACATGACGCCAGAGCAGGTTGAGATCAGTTTCATAGAAATGGACAAGGCTTCCATAGTGAGCGATCTTGAGGTCGATGATCAGGCGGTCAAAGATGAATACCAGCGTCGTGTTCAGGACATTGAAGAAAATGCCGCCGATACACAGACAGTGTCTACTATTTTAATTCAGACCGGTGAAAAGCGCTCGCTGGAAGATGCTCAAAAAATTGCTGCACAAGTAGAGTCCAGACTGAAAGCGGGTGAATCCTTTGCCGAGTTGGCAAAAGAGTACTCTGAAGATCCTGTTACCTCTGCTAAAGGCGGTGATATGGGACAGGTTCAACCCGGCATCTTTGGTGACAGGTTTGATGACACAGTGGCCTCCCTTGAACCAGGTCAGGTTTCCAGCCCGGTTGAAACTGACTTTGGCTTACAGATCATCAAATTGAATTCCCGGGAGAAACCTGTGATTCCAAGCTTTGATGAGCTGAAAGACCAGATTGCCACCGAGCTCAAGGCTCACGAAGCCGAGACTCTTTATCTGGACAAAACCCGTCAGATGGCAGATATCAGCTTTGAAGCCTCTGATCTGGCTCAGCCAGCAGAGCAGATGGGTTTGACCATCCAGACAGCAGGTCCTTTCAGCCGCCAGGGGGGAAGCACCAATGTGACTTCAAACACTAAAGTCATAGCGGCTGCTTTCAGTGAAGACGTACTTGAGCTGGGGGCTAACAGTGAGCTGATTGAGCTGTCACCCGAGAAGGCCATGGTGTTAAGGGTTAAAAAGCATCTTAAACCAGAGTTGCGTCCATTGGCTGAAGTGAAGGACAGTATTGTTCAGGCCATCAAGATCGAAAAGGCTCGTGAACAGCTGGTCAACAAGACTGAAGCTTTGCAGGCAAAACTGGTAGCGGGTGAGACGACTCAACAGGTGGCTGAATCTGAAGGCCTGAAGTGGACTGAACCTAAGGCGATTACCAGAAGAGGGGGGCAGGGCATTCCTCAACCATTGCTGACTGAATCTTTCAAAATGCCTCATCCTGAAGATGGGAAATCAACCTACGATTCTGTTGAGCTGGCTAATGGAGATATCGCCATTATTGCTTTGAGCAAGGTGATTGAAGGTAAGTCTTCCGAGGCAGATGCTGCCCGTGATCGTTTGATGGCGAGCTACATCGCTAATAGTAATGGCCGTAATCTCTTTAGCGAATACCTGAAAAGCCTGAGAGAAACCGCAAAGATCAAGATCACCAAAGAAGAAGAGTGATCCCAAGATAACCCAGTCTTCATAATAAAAATAAACCCCGGTTTTTACCGGGGTTTATTTTCAGCTTACCGGCGAATAACACCTACAGGCTCATAGTTTGAAGCTTTCAAAGGTGAGTTGTTTTCAATGTACTCTTTTAGAACATCTGCATCCACAAAGCCGGTATCAACATAACTGGCCTTGTCCGTCAGTTTGGGATAATTGTCACCACCGTCGGCGGAAAAGTCCATGAGTGCCATCTTGTAGGTTTTATTGATGTCAATCTTGTCACCTGCTACTTTGACATTGCTCACTTTACCGTCGTTTATCGTCATCTCAACGCCTGAGAAATGGGCAAAAGCGCCACTGTCGGCGGGCTTGTTAGCGACGACGGCAAGGTAATCCAGAACTTCCTGACCGGTCATTTCAACCGTGCTCAGGGTATTTCCGAAGGGCATAACGGTTAGCACGTCTTTGTAACTGATTTCACCTTTATCAATACTGGCGCGAATGCCGCCACCGTTCATAACGGCAAAGTCGGCACCGGTTTTGGCAATAAAGGCTTCCGTCACCAGTGTGCCCAGGTTCGTTGGCTTAAAACGAACTTCCTTACGTTCACCCAACAGGCGCTCATCCACAGAGCCTACGGTTCCCTGAACCATTTTGGTGCCTTTTTCCTGGTACGGTGTTAGCAGTTCCAGCATGGCTGGGTCCTGGGCCAACAAGACCTCAGCATTTTCGTGGTTCACGGCAATCAGTTGGTAGTCCACCAGCTTCAGGTCGCCATTTTTAAATTCGAAATCAGCACGACCCACGAACTTGCCCCATTCCCAGGCCTGAACAATGTAAGTCCCGTTTTGCTGATCGGGCTTGAACAGGGGATCCTGGGAGTGACCACCGACAATCAGGTCAATGCCGTCAACACTTCTTGCCAGAGTGACATCTCCCGGTGCATTAGCACCGTAATTGCCGTTGGCGTAGTGCCCCATGTGAGTGGTGGCAATAATGACATCCGCTTTCTTTTCCAGCTCGGGAACCAGTTTGGAAGCCGCCTCTACCGGCTCCTCAAAGGTCAGGCCGACAATATTCTCCGGGCTGGTCTGCTTTGGTGTATCGTTAGTGGTCAGGCCCATGACGGCAACCTGAAGGCCATCCACATCGAACAGGGTGTAAGGTTCGAACAGCGGTTTGCCGGTTTTATCGTCAATAATATTGGCTGACAGGAAGGGGAAGTTAGCCAGATCTTCCTGCATTTCGAGGACTTTGCGAGGGTTGTCGAATTCGTGGTTACCCACGGCCATGGCGTCGTAACCCAGCATATTCATACCCTTGAAATCAGGCACGGCATCCTGAAGATCAGACTCAGGAACCCCCGTATTAATGTCGCCACCGGACAATAACAGAACCTGGCCGCCTTCAGCTTCAACCTCTTCACGAATCTGTTTAATCAGAGTCATGCGGGCAGCCATGCCGTAGCGGCCTTTACTGTCCTTCCAGAAACGACCATGGTGATCGTTGGTATGGAGCACGGTCAGTTTATAGGTTTTATCTTGCTGGTAGCTGACTTCGGGTTGCGTCTGAAAAAGAGAACAGCCGCTGATAGAAAGGGTCAGGGCGGTTGCAGTAAACAGCTTTATACTGTGTCGCAGCACTTGCATTGAAAGCGTCCTTGGTTGACTGATTTTTAGGGCAGGCCTGAATTTTCTGGGATTTTAGTGCCAGTTAAATTCATTTGCATCATAAATTTATGAACATCGTACAAATGCTTAAGAGCTGGTTTGGCGTTTTCTGAGTTGGTATTAATAAGGGCAGGGGATCTGAAGTGGTTGGCCATCGCCATCAACATACCAGTCGATTTGTCCATTTCTGGTATCGAGTTTTACCGTGACTTCAGGTTCTGTTGCTTCGACGATACCCTGTTTCAGTCGGTCCATGGACACTGTCGACCTCCCGCAAATCTGATAAGTCTTCAGCCCCATAACCCCGGCTCCCTGTGCTCCCAGTGAATAGGGTGGTTTGCTGGCTGTCATTAGGTAATCGACGGTAAGGTTGCCATCTGCCTGTTGGGTAACGATAACCTGAGTGTCATCACCGGCGTCCCTGCCCATGGGCGTTAGCAGAAAGGGCGTGACCTGATGCAAGCGATAAGTCTCAAGCTTGGTCTGGTAGGCGGCAAAAGTTTGGGTTAACAGTTTTGACAAAGTCATGGCTGCACTCCGGTTGCCAAGAAAGCGCATCAGGTGGGGGGATTCCAGTATGTTGCTGACATGAGAGTAACTTTGATCCTTTCTTTTCTTTTTGCTGCCAGGGGCCACCTTGAATTGAAAGTCTGTTCGGGAACGGTCCTTCTCGAATTGAGTGAGCATTTCATCAGAACCGTTGATACTGTTCAGAATGGCTTGCCACTCATTGCTCATGTGCTGCTTGATACCCAGAAATTCCGGAGAAACCGGTGCATCGCCATTAAGGCCGTACTTCAGGGCGACTGGCAACCTTTTTGTGAGTTCTGCGGTTATCTGGCTCAGCCATGTTTCAGCAGAACTCCTGATCATCTTGCGGGTGTCAGAAGAAACGCTGGGTATCAGACAAGCATCGTGTATTTCCTCAATGAGGGCAAACAGGTGTGACAGACCTTTGTCGTAGGAAAACATATCGGTTTCTGAGGCTATTTTGGCCAGTATTGAAGGAATATCTGCAATGCAGAATTTTCTTAAATCCCTCCCGGAATCATTGAATCGTTCAACTCTCTTTACAATAAAAGTCATATCCTGATGGAATGTTTGTTGCCAGGGCGTGTTCTGAATCCCATGAATGGGTTGATCGTTGGTCAGGTGTTGGGCAACAAGGGAAAACATCTGACTCAGCATTCTGATAGGCTCAGGTGCCTGAATCAGCAGCCTAATGATGTAATGATTCAGTCTTTCTGAGCTAAGCTGCTGTTGTTGTATATCGGACAACATGCCTGTCAGTATCCTGTCTGTGTTTTCATCCAGGGCGGCTGATTTGAATGCAACAAGGCAATCGATCAAGGCTGGCTGAATGGGGCTTGAAGTGGCTACGGTTTGCAGCTGCTGTTCCAGAGTCTGTCTGGCCGGTAATGCGTCCATAAAACCTTGTATGGACTGATCCAGTCCCTGGAAGTACTGAATGCCGGGTTGGCGAGTCAGTTCCACCAAGCCAGACAGGTTGTTTTCGTCTAATGGTTCAAGAAGCTGACTCTTTACGGGTTCATCAACCCATTGAGACAGTGACTGACAGAAGTGTTCCAGTTTTTGAAGAGTCATCAACCCTTTTTGTTCAGACACCAGTGCCTGAACCGGCCGGGATCTACGGGTTTTCTCTATCCGTTCGAGATGGTCGAGCGTGATATCCATCGAAACCAGGGTGTAACGGTTGTCGTCATCCCGACGAATAAAACCCATCTGGCTCAGCTCATGGTTGGTAAACAATGGCGCTTGTTCCACTCTGGCAGGATAAACACAGTGCAACACGAAGTTCTCGTCAAGACTGCCTCCGTCGTTCAACCAGATTCGACCAAATTCAACCGGATCCGGGCAGGCCAGATAGCGATCCAGCAGAAACAGCTTGCTGTTATTCAGTTTTGAAGCGAAGAATCCAGACGGCTTGAGTGAGTTAACCGTACCCGACGCCATCCCAAGCTGAGTTAAGACAAAAGCTACTTTGCTGTGAAGCTGATCTTTGTCTTCATAAAAGTCCGAATAGTGCAGCTCCAGCGACTCTACAAACTGATCCAGCTCACGCTGCCTGAGTCTTTTATGGCGTAACTGCAGCAGTTCCTCTCCTTCACCTCTGGCGGTCACCTGCCACTGAGCCAGCGTTTTTGCAGAAAAGGGCTGACTCGTCGGCAGTGTATTGTGTGCCGGCAGGCTCCTGACCTTGTGACCGCGCCAGAAACCGGAGAGACGGCCAAGCCCGCTGTGCAGGGAGTGATAGACTGAGCTGACAAAACTGGATATCCGCATATCGGCTTAATCTTCCATGAAAGGACTGGTGGGGTCTGTGTACACTTTTATCTTCTATAAAAAAGCTACAGAAAAACGAGTTGGTTAGCCAGTTTTGAGGGGGGTAAATCGTTTTAATAATGAAGGGACGCTCCCTGTCCGCTCAGTATTCGAAGTCAGGTTGGGGTTAGTTTTCCAGCTCAAGCATCCAGTCACCGGGTATCCAAAACTCGTCCAGTTCCATGGACAACACCGGGCGGTCGCCCTGGTCAGAAAGTGCTTTGGCATCTTCAAAGGCTTCAAGGCAGTCATTTTCCAGTATCGGGCCGGTGAGTTCAGGACGATATTCGTTGTCTTTTCCAGCCCGGTCGAGAATTTCAGTGGCTTCGAATCCGAAATGACAATCCCAGAGTTTTTTAAGACGGTTTCTGGAAGCACCGTAGGCAATTCTGGCAATGTTAATATCGTGCATCTTGCACCAGAGAATGGTGGACATAGCCGCACAGTCTGGTTCGGTATTGGTCACCAGAATCAGCTTCTGATCCCGGCGGACATGATAGTTTTGTGCCAATGCGTGAAGCGCCAGGCCTTCCGCGCTGAACAGGGGGCTGATATGGCGAGCATAAGCAGCCGTCACCAGAATCTGGCCGCAGGGATCCAGGATACAGCAGGAAAAGGGCGCTACGGGGTTGGCGTTGATGCCAAGCTCGATCAGCTCTCCCATCATTTCTTCAAACTCTTGCATGAGCATTCTCCTTACGGGTTGAAACCATTACATCAGGCGTAGCTATAAGCTAGTGCAGCCAAGCCTTGATTTCCATACAGTCTCTCTCGTTTCTACGTTCTGAAGGTCAGGAATGAACTTTTCTCACAACAAACAATCCAAAGTGACTTTGCGATAGAAAAGCTGAAAAGGAGCAACCCATGTTGGTAAATCTGATGAATGGATTATCGTGGCGATTTAGAAAGAATAATTTCCTGGCTCTATGCCTTCTGGTTTCAGTGACACTGGTATTGCCTTTATCAGGGATGGGACTAGAGATCCTGCCTGATGAAGTGGTCGCACCTGAGAATTGCCGCAACCAGGAACCGGACTTTCTTAATCGACTCAAGCACAATCAAAGATACTCTCTGCTCTGTTATATTCCCGCCGCAGACTGGCAGGTGTTTCGCGATGACATCATTGACAATGATTCTTTAAAGGTGGAAGCGGAACAGCTGGTTGAGAAAATCAGCAATAATGACTTTATATTGCCAGCCTTAACGGTGGTGAATTCTGAATTGAAGCGTGATGATGCTGAGCTGGAAAAAATGTTTGACCTTATGGTCTACATCCATATCCATCTGGCCGACCAACTCACCACTGACAACCTTTTGAATGTCTGGATAACCCAGTTGCTTCCAGCTGCACAGTTCGGTTCTGCATCCATAAGCAGGCTTGATTCTGTTGATGATGGCTCTTTTCAGGGCGTCGAAGTTGCTCTTGATGAGCACTATCAGAAAGCTTTTCCTGATTCAGGAAGATTGGTTAACAAGTGTCCTCATACCGGCTCTCAAAAACCGGCAGAAGTTTTAACCTGGATTAGGATTTTGGACAAAAACTTAACACCCTTCAGTTATGACCGGAAAACCAATCGGGTGAAGATACCCGTCATGGCACAAGTCTGGGCAGATATTGCTGAGTATAACCGGAAACATTTCTCTCGTAATATAGTAGGACAGCCTCCGGAGCAACCGGTTCTTTTTCTTGGCGCGACTGATATAAAAGCACTCTATAAGCTTCGGAAAAATCGCCAGCATCCGGTGGCACTTTACCACCCAAAACTCAGTGAGCCGTTTCTGACCCCTGACCACTGTTATGCTGGCCCGGCTATGGCTGCATGGCATGATATAGGTCACATCCTACTGTTATCGTCAATACCCGATAACACCAAGCAGCAAAGCTATGAATTCTACAACGCACTGACACAGCTGGGACAGGATTTACAAACCGGTACTCCATCCTCTCCCACCAATGCTTTTTTCCTGGCGCACTATTCAGAAGTCATGGATCGGTTAGCCAGAAGGATAGAATTATCTGAAGGTCCGGCTTCGCAATTTTTAACAGGGCTGTTCGAATATAAAGCGTTTTTTGAGGGGCAGTCTGTTAACATCAATGACTCCACTTATTTCGAGCTGCTTGATATTGGGAATGCCAGGACTGTTGTAAGTGATGATCCCCAAAGTGCCGGTAAGTTGTTAGATCGAATGCTTGGTGCAGATACTGAGCTTGAAGAAGCCTACTGGGGCCTTGCCTATCACTATTACGTTTTCACCCACATGGACAAGTTAGCAGAGTCTGGAGAAAGCATTATGGACGACTTTTTCCTGGGAACTCTCGGGCAAGTCTGGAGAGAAGTGATGCAGTAAATTCCGGGGGAGCTGTCAGGCTGGTGCAGCCAAGATTTGATTTCTATACAGCTCCCCCCTGGGGGGGTGTAAAACTCTGCTTCCCATGCACGGGACAGCCCCTGAATCCGGTATTATACGCTAAAGCTCATCATCAAAATCAAAGGGGGTGATTTTTTTTGTTACAGTACAGCTTTCAAGCACCCCCTTTTTGTGTTTAATCATGCCAATCGAAAGAGCTTTGTCAGTTAACGGCTGAATATTTAACTGGAAAATTGCTTTTAAAATATTCGTTGGCAAGTTTTTATCATCAAACTTCTTAGAGTCATTCAAATCGGTTAATAGCAGCATCTTTTGCGTGCTCACTTTATCTTTACGATTAATGGCATCTATATAAAACCATAACTTGTGATACTGGAAATCTATTACCTTTTCATTAGTTTTATCATAAATCATCAAAGTATATTGGCCGTAAATTCCCGTGTGAAACTTTTCAACCATAATACCCTCCGGAAAAGGTACGTAAAAATATTGATCTTGCGAATATTCAAGATTGGATTGATAGGTAAATAATATACTGCAAAAATAGTTTGTATGATCTTGACGCCCTTCCCATTGCCCTTGGAAAAAGGGCTTAGAGGGAAAATCATAGGAAAAAGAAGTGCAGCCAAAAAACAAAAGCGATAGTACTGCTAGTTTTGAAGAAGACATAATGCACAAGCTCGTGTCTACGAATGGTGAGTCTATATTCTAGCCCTAAGATTACCCATGGACACTCAAACAGGTTATGAGCAAAGACTTTTTACTGAAGGTCAGGCTCCTGGTGCATTGTTTCATTGAAATTGACGGGTTCCCTCTATTAGTGGCACCCAAGCTCCGTTCACCCTCGCGAGGAGTCAATTACTCCCCCGCAGTTCAGTGATTTTCACTTTTCCATCACGACCGGCGGTCACTATACAGCCGCCATCGGCGTTAAAGGTGGCGAAGAAGACAAAGCCTTCATGGACAATTTTGCCTTTTACTGACCACGTCCCATCGTTCGCCTGACCAATAATTATCGCTGCCCCGTCATTGCAGGCAGTCACCAAATGGCGGCTATCAGGGCTGAAGGTAGCTAATCTAACCAAACTCTTATGACGAAAGACAGCTTCTGGTTTCCATTCACCATTGGCTTGCCGACCGAAGATTACCACTCTTCCGTCCTCGCAGGCAGTCACGAAATAGCGACCATTGGGGCTGAAGCTGACCCAAATGGGCTGATTTTTGTATCTAAAGTTAATCAGTGGTTCCCATGATCCATCGGACTTCTTTATGCTGACTTTCGCCTTATTATCCTCACTGACGGTCACCAGATGGCAGCAATCGGGGCTTAAGCTGGCAGACGTGACAGGAAACTTATCGCGAATAGTATTTTCTTCTTGCCATTCTATATCGGTCTTTCGTCTGTGGATTTTTACCGTCCCCTCCCAGCTGGCAGTCAGCAAGCGGCAGCTATCGGCACTGAAGCGAGCCGTTCGGACGAGATTATCATGACGAATGGTGTGTACAAGCTTCCATGATCCATCGGCCTGAAGGCTATGAATTTGTGCCGTGTTATCCCAGCTGGCGGTCACTACATGGCAGCTATTGGGGCTGAAAATAGCTGAGAAGAGCTTGTCGCTGTGGTTAAGTGTTACTGTGCGTTGCCATACGCCATCGTCCCCCAAGCTATATATCATCGCCGTGCCATCCCAGCTGGCAGTCACCAGATGTTGACCATTGGGACTGAAGATGACTGAGGTGACAAGTTTCTTATGGGTAATGGTGGTATTGACCCGTGATCCATCAGCGCTGTAGTCATAGATTTTTACTGTTCCGTCTTTGCCGGCGGTAGCCAGATAGCGGCCATCGACGCTGAGGTCGGCTGAACTGACTTCTTCCTCCTCGCAAATAATGGTTGTTTTTAAATTAAATGTTTCACATCCAGACATCAGGTTAGTCTTGGTGAAATACAACAGAGCCGTTAAAAGATTACCCCCCTGTTGGCGATCTGAGAGTGACTTGGCTAACGTCTTATCGTCCATAAACGACTCGAACCAATCGTAGACTTGCTTTTCCGTTTTTGTCGCCATGGCCAGCTTCAGTTGATCCTGATGTGATTCAGGAAGTTGGCGGAACCATGCTTTTGCCACGGCGCTATCCTTTTCGACAGCACCACTAAGGTGTTTGCATACCTTTTGTACACTGCGAATCTCTTTAAGATTTAAACAATGGAAAATTCTTTTAAAAGCCAATGAAGGTAAATTCAGTAATGTAGCTTCCTTTTGTTCCTCATCAGGTACCGTTACGAGTCTACCCGCACTGGACCCCGTGGGTGTTTCCAATTGAGCTTGCTCAGGTGGTAGTGATTGTGAACCTTCCATGTTGGATTTCGTTTCCAGACCATGCATATCTGATTTCTCGTGAGTGACTATTTCCTTTGACCAGCAAGGACATGCAACCTTCGTGATGTCAATTTGAGTCAGTTTCAGGATAAAAGTTCATGACAGTTTGTTAAGTGCCACTAACAAAAAACAGAATGCTGATTCTATGAATGTTTTCTGCACCTGCCAGTTGATTGTCCTATGCTTCCTGTTTTGTCAGGGCGCAGAGGTGTCGGATGGTTCTTTTTCGTGGCTTATTGTCTGTGTTTTTCAGTCTGCTATTGGCGGTTTCTTGTTGGGGCAGTGTTGAGTCTCCCGAGCAGAAAGCCGCCAAGCTTGTCCGGGATAACCTGAACAGTCTCTATTTTGATTACATGTTTACCGAAGAAGATGAGAAGATGTCAAAAGCCACCATGGTTTCGGTACGGCAAGTTTATGATAGTTATGAACAGGATCAGGGGGCGAAAGGCCGCTCTTTACCAGACAGTCAGACAGAAACCCGACAGCAGTTTCTGACCAGACTTGTCAAGGAGGCTGTCGAGCATACTGTTTGGAAAGTCGTCGGTAGCGATAATCCGGATCACCCTATGTCTCATCTTCTGCTTAAGTCATTTATCGTGGAGGAATCCCCGGATGTTGTTCTTTGGTATCAAACCCGACCAGTGTTACTTCAGGGGGTCTCGGCTGAAGATCGTATGTACTCAATAGATAGCCTGATTGAGGAGGCAGTGCAGAACAGTTTCAAAGCATTTCCTTCCAACCCGCTTTCTCAGGAAGAGTTATCCCGGCAGCTCGGTTTTATTCTGGTAGAAATGCATGAGCTTTTGTTCCGTAGCAAGGCGCTTCGTTATCTTAGCTACAGGGTCGATGAGGAAAAACAGAACCCGGAGATTGCCAAAGACCCAGCCTTTGTTCTTTACGTTTCCTCTTTGACTGAACTGTTTAACAACCATCCCACCCTCTGGCATACAGACAGTAAACGTCGTCAGTATCAAAATGATCTTTCCGCCCTGTTTATGGAAGTCGCTGGTCGTGAAGATTATGGCGTTGAGTGGTACCAGCAGGTTCGCAGCATTCTGGAGGGTAAAAAGCCGGTCAAGCATCACCTCCGAAGATATTATGATCCCAATGAACTCGAATATGACAAAAATCTCAATGAGCTCCATGATAAATTACTGCTCCTTTTAGGCGCTGCGTTCGGAGGGTTTTTTATCGGCGTGATTTGTATACTCATTGCCGAGTACCAGAGGCTATCATCTCAAAGAGAACAATGGGCATGGGAGGGTAAATGAAGAGTTTTGAGACACCCTCTCTGGAGCATGAGACCAAGGTTTTGCGACATCTACAGAGCGTGGATACGTGTTGTTGGAGTTTATTCTAAGAATTTTCTCTGCCCCTGCCAGTTGATTGTCCTATGCTTTTCGAATTTGTCAGCAAATAGGGGGAGTAGATGTTTCTTTTTCGGGGTTTATGGTTTCTGTTTCTTAATCTGATGCTGGTAGCTTCCTGCTGGAGCAGTGTCGAGTCACCTGAGCAGACAGGTCACAGGCATGCCCGTAACAGTCTTGACCGTGCCTATTTTGATTACGTCTTTTCCGAAGAAAATAAAAGGCTGCTAACAGCCATTATGATTTCAGTGCGGCAAGTTTATGACCACTATAATCAGGATCAATGGTCAGAAGGTCTTTCTGCACCAGGGAATCAGACAGAAGTACGACAACAACTTCTCACCCACCTCATCCAGCAGGCTGTCCGGCATACAACTTCGAAAGTCACTGTAGTGGATAACAGTCACCCGGACTCTTGCATGTTCCATCTCCTGCAGGCGTTCAGTAATGCTCCTGCCATGGAGGAATCCGGGCATGTCGTTGATTGGTATCAGGCTCGTTGGTATCGAGCCCTGCCTGTGTTGCTTCAGGGGGCCGTCGCTGAAGATCGTATGGACTCTATGGAGAGCCTGATTCAGGAGGCTGTGCAGAACAGTTTCAGAGAATTCCCGTCTAACCCGATTTCCCGGGAACAGTTAGCCCGGCAACTGGGTTTTATAGTGGTGGAAATGCAGGAGCTTTTTCTTCGTGGTGAGGCGCTCCGTTCTCTTAGCTACAAGGTCAGGAACTATAAACAGATACCGGAGATTGCCAGTGATCCTGGATTTCCTTTTTTTCTTTCCTTTTTGACTGAACGGTTTAACAGCCATAACACCCTCTGGCATATAGAGAGCGAGGGGTGCAAAGGGCGTCAGTATCAGGAAGACCTCGCCGCCTTGTTTATGGAAGCCGCCCACCGTGAAAATGAGGGTATTGACTGGTACCAGCGGGTTCGCAACATTCTGGATGGAGAAAAAACTAAAATTCCTTTCAGAACAATCAAGCAGAAGGACGAAGATAGGGAACAAGAGTACCAATTTTGGATCCGCATTTTCCTTGGCCCGGTTTTCATAGGGGCCACCGTCATGTTCGTATTTTTGTTCAAAGAAATATATGGATCGGAACCGGAACCATCGCTGGGAAGAGCTCATAGAGGGTAGTACATCATTTTTCGACTCCGCTCAGGGTGAATAGGGTTTTTGAAACCGTGCAGTAGGCCAAAGTTCCACAATCCAACGTTCTGCCCATAAATTTAGTGTTTTTATTCAGCAGCAGCCAGTGGCTTGCCCTATGCTTTCTGAATTTGTCAGGGCGCAGGGGTGTCGGATGTTTCTTTTTCGTGGCTTATTGTCTGTGTTTATCAGTCTGCTACTGGCGGTTTCTTGTTGGGGTAGTGCTGAGTCACCTGAGCAGAAAGCCGCCAGGTATGTCCGGGATAATTTAAGCAGTCTCTATTTTTGTTATGTGTTTGCTGAAGAAAATGAGAGTCTGTTAAAAGCCATCATGGTTTCGGTACGGCAAGTCTATGATAGCTATGAGCAGGATCAGGGGGCGGAAGAAGACTTTTTACCAGGCAGTCAGACAGAAACCCGACAGCAGTTTCTTATCAGACTCGTCCAGCAGGCTGTTCGGCATACTACTTCGAAAGTCATTAGTAATAAGGTGGATGACAGCCACCCGGATCGCCCTATGTTTCATCTCCTACAGGCATTCAGCAATGCTCCTGGCATGGAGGAATCCCCGGATATTACTCGTTGGTATCGAACCCGGCCAGTGTTGCTTCATGGGGTTTCGGCTGAAGATCGTACCGACTCAATGGATAGCCTGATTGAGGAGGCCGTGCAGAACAGTTTTAAAGTATTTTCGTCCAACGGGCCTTCCCAGGAAGATTTATCCTGGCAGCTCGGTATTATTTTGGTAGAAATGCAGGAGCTTTTTCTCCGTGGCAAGGCGCTTCGTCATCTTAGCTACAGGGTCGATGAGGAAAAACAGAACCCGGAGATAGCCAGAGATCCAGCCTTTGTTCTTTACGTTTCCTCTTTGACTGAACGGTTTAACAAGCATCCCACCCTCTGGCATACAGACAGTGAACGTCGTCAGTATCAAAAAGACCTTTCCGCCCTGTTTATGGAAGCTGCTGGACGGGAAGATTATGACACTTGGTACCAGCAGGTTCGCAGAGTTCTGGAGGTTAAAAAGCCGGTTACTTATCACTCCCGAGTACAGGATGCAGCAAATGGCGGAAGCCAAAGTAAAAAGCCATTCACGTATCCCCCCCGAAGAGATGATTATTGGCTCAATCTTTTCAATGATTGGTATTACAAACAACTGCTCCTTATAGGCGCTTTGTTGGGAGGGTTTCCAATCTGCGCGATGGCTATAGCCATTTTCGATGGCCAGCTGCGATCACAAAGAGAACAATGGGCATGGGAGGGTAAACAGGCGGGGGAGTTGCAAAAAAAATTAGGCAAAGCACTCGACAAACCCGAGCGAAAAGATCGCAAAGGAAGGGGCTGGGAACCTGACAGCAGAGACAGGGAAGAGGTCAAAAAGATTATGGAAGGCTTTGATAGAAAAATTACGGAAAAGGTACTGATCAGCGCCAGGATTCTGGATCCCAATGCCTGTCACATGGATATGACTGATCTCTACATGCAGATACCGCTGACGAAGCTATACGCTTATTTGAAGGAACATGGGTGTATCTCGACAAAAGAAGTCAAAAGACGCCAGAAGAGGGAGACCAGGCATTCACCCACCAGTAGTTCTTCAAGCCAGCAAAGAGAAAAAGGCGTTACTAGTTGGGGCACCCCAACGACTTCCAAGGTTAAGCGTCGTAAGGCCACCTAATACGTCACTTCAATGAGTTTGATATCCGAACACCCCCTCGTTCCCAAGCGAAGCGTGGGAACGAGGGGGTAAATTACTCAAAAATGTTTACTCCGTTCAATGGATACCAGTCTTCAGTCATTAGCTGGTCGTAAGACCACGGGCATTCGTCGGGAAAGCTATTATTATCCAGTCTTTGATTTTTATTGACATAAAAATTCATTTCCCTGATGGCTTTCCTTTTTCCGTCAGGGTACGAAACCGCTAAAGCGTCCTGGATTCTTGTTTTTAAACTGTGATTTTTACCTATTAATTTATTAATCCCATCCCTGGCAGTACATACTGACACCATCCAGCCTTTAATCACCCGTTCCGTCGCTACACTGTCCCGTAATACGGTCGTTTGGTAATCCATCTTCAGTAAATGGAGAATAAGATTGGTTAGAAAATGTTCAAGATTATCGACTTTTGATTCTATGCCCAACTCCAAATCCTCTAACAGATTTTCTAAATCCAACTGGTCAAAGTGATGATTTCTTAGCAAGGCTACTTGATTGGATAACCACTGGTGATAATCAGTTTCGTATAAATTACTCATAAATGTTCACTCCATTAAACGGATACCATTCTTCAGCCATCAACCGCTCCCTCCCAGTCGCGCTCCAGGCGCTTGGTGGGATACCCCCCATCCCTGGGGATATCCCAGTCGCGCTCCAGGCGCTTGGTGGGATACCCCCCATCCCTGGGGATATCCCAGTCGCGCTCCAGGCGCTTGGTGGGATACCCCCCATCCCTGGGGATATCCCAGTCGCGCTCCAGGCGCTTGGTGGGATACCCCCCATCCCTGGGGATATCCCAGTCGCGCTCCAGGCGCTTGGTGGGATACCCCCCATCCCTGGGGATAAGTCGGCCAGCAGGTCTGAGTTTCACCTTTGTTCGAGGTTTGAGGATAGCAGTTGGTGAGGGGGGTGCAAGTTGTTGGCGGGGTTCAGGGGCTGTTGTGCCTGACAGGAACTTTATGGTTGCTTCGAAGTCCACATTCTTAGACTCCGCTCAGGATGAACGAGGTTTTTGAAACCGTGTAGCAGGCTGAACAGTTCCACGATGAAACATTCTGCCCGTGAATACATTGTTTTTTTCTGTAGCGTCCAGTCGCTTATTCAATGTTTTCCGAATTAATCAGAGTGCAGGAGTGTCGGATGGTTCTTTTTCGTGGCTTATTGTCTGTGTTTCTCAGTTTGCTACTGGCGGTTTCCTGCTGGGGCAGTGCTGAGACACCCGAGCAGAAAGCCGCCAGGAATGTCCACGATAATCTGAACAGTCTCTATTTTGATTACGTGTTTGCCCAAGAGAATGAGAGGCTGTTAAAAGCCCTCATGGTTTCGGTTCGCCATGTCTATGATAGCTATGGGCAAGACCGGGGGGCGCAAGGCCGCTCTTTACCCGCCAGTCAGACAGAAACCCAACAGCAGTTTCTGATCAGACTCGTTCAGCAGGCCGTCCGGCATACTATTTGGAAAGTGATCGGTAGCGATGACCCGGATCACCCTATGTTTCAGCTTCTGCTCAACAAGGCACCTGACATGGAGGAATCCGAAGAGGTCGCCTATTGGTATCAAGCCAGGCCGGTGTTGCTTTACGGGGTCTCGGCTGAAGATCGTACCGACTCAATGGATAGCCTGATTGAGGAGGCAGTGCAGAACAGTTTCGAAGCATTTGGGTCCAACCCGCTTTCTCAGGAAATGTTATCCCGTCAGCTCGGTTTTATTCTGTTAGAAATGCAGGAGCTTTTTCTCCGTGGCAAGGCGCTTCGTCATCTTAGCTACAGGGTCGATCAGCAAAAACAGAACCCGGAGATTGCCAGAGACCCAGCCTTTGTTCTTTACGTGTCCTCTTTGACTGAACGGTTTAACAACCATCCCACCCTCTGGCATACAGACAGTAAACGTCGTCAGTATCAAAAAGACCTTTCCGCCCTGTTTATAGAAGCCGCTGGTCGTGAAGATTATGGCATTGAGTGGTACCAGCAGGTTCGCAGAGTGCTGGAGGGTAAAAAGCCGGTCACTTACCACCCCCGAAGTGGTTATAATCTCGATGGTCTCAACTATAAAGTACTGTTCCTTTCAGGCGCCCTGCTCGGAGGTTTTTTAACCGGCGTGATGGGTATAGCCATTGCTCATGGCCAGAGGCTGTCACAAATAGAGCAGTGGGCATGGGAGAGTGAACAGGCGGAGGAGTTGCAAAGAAAGTTAGGCAAAGCACTCGAGCTGGAAGATCAGCAAGGAAGGGACCGGCTACCTGACAGCAGAGACAGGAAAAAGATCGGAGAGATTTTGGAAGACTTTGATAGAAGAGCTACGGAAAAGGTACTGATCAGATCCGGGGCTCTGAATCCCTATTCCAGTAACATGAAGATTAATCTCGGCATGCAGATATCGCTGATAGAGCTTTACGCTCATTTGAAGGAACGCAGGTATCTCGTGACAAAAGAAGAGAAAAGACGCCGGGAGCTGGAGAGGGAGCTGGAAGAGGCTAATGAAAGGGTCCGAACAGCCACCTGCATCGCAACTACCTATCGACGCAATGAGCAGGGGAGTGCGACCACGCATTCACCCTCCGGTAGCTCTTCCAGTAGTGCTTCCAGTAGTTCTTCAAGTCAGCAAAGCGCAAGTGGCTGTTCCAGCTGGGGCACCCCAAGCACTTCTGAGGTTCAATCCCGGGAGGCAACCTGGAGCTGAGTGTCACCTTTAAAAAAACTCCCTGATAAACAATTTCCGCAATTAAAGAACCTGCCTCTTGTGAATTTGCAGACTTTCCTTATTATTGTTGCTTCACGGAGATTCGCTCAGAATCTCTGCACTCGTCCTGATTCAGGACCCTCAGAATTGTTCAAGACATAAGGTTACGGAATTCACATGCTGGATCCCAAATACGTTCGCAGTCACCTCCATGAAGCGGCTGCCTTGCTTCGTAAAAAGCATTTCGAGCTGGATGTAGAGCGACTGAACGCGTTGGAAGAGCGTCGCAAGTCCCTGCAGATTCACACCGAACAGCTTCAGAGCGAACGTAAATCCGGGTCGAAGGAGTTCGGCAAGATCAAATCCCGGGGCGGTGATATCTCCGAACTCAAGGCGCGTATGGACCAGCTCTCTGTCGAAGTGAAAGAGTCCGAGCAGGAACTGTCAGCCCTGCAGGTAGAACTGAATGATCTGTTGCTGGGCGTTCCCAACCTGCCCCATGAGTCAGTCCCGGAAGGTGACGACGAAGAAGACAATGTTGAAGTGCGTCGTTGGGGAACCCCGACTGATTTCCAGTTTGATCTCAAGGATCACGTTGACCTGGGTGAGCCCCTGGGTCTGGACTTTGAAACCGGCACCAAACTCTCCGGTGCCCGGTTTACCCTGATGCGTGGTGGCATTGCCCGACTGCACCGTGCCCTAGCTCAGTTTATGCTGGATGTTCAGGTTGAAGAACATGGCTATGAAGAAGTGAATACACCGGCTCTGGTGCATGATACTGCTCTGCTGGGAACGAGCCAGCTGCCAAAGTTCAGTGAGGATCTGTTCAAGACCGAATGCGCTGAAGCGGATAAACCTTTCTACCTGATTCCAACCTCCGAAGTCACCTTGACCAACGTCGTGCGGGAAAGCATTCTGGATGCTGCTGAACTGCCACTAAAACTGACGGCACACTCCTGCTGTTTCCGCAGCGAAGCAGGCAGCCACGGTCGTGATACCCGGGGACTGATTCGCCAGCATCAGTTTGAGAAAGTGGAAATGGTTCAGATCGTGCATCCGGAAAAGTCGTTCGAGGCGCTGGAAGCCATGACCGGTCATGCCGAGGCCATTTTGCAGAAGTTGGGTCTGCCTTATCGTGTGGTAGCGCTCTGCGGTGGTGATCTGGGCTTTGCTGCCACCAAAACTTACGATCTGGAAGTCTGGCTGCCGGGTCAGGGCAAGTACCGTGAGATTTCTTCTGTCAGTAACTGTCTGGATTTCCAGGCCCGCCGTATGCTGGCCCGTTTCCGTAATCCTGAGACCGGCAAACCGGAATTGCTGCATACCCTCAATGGTTCCGGTCTGGCGGTGGGTAGAACGCTGGTGGCGGTGCTGGAAAATTACCAGAACGAAGACGGTTCCATTAGCATCCCCGAAGTGCTTCAGCCTTACATGGGCGGTGTCACTGTTTTGAGAACCTGACCGAGAATGTTTTACCCAGAGCGCCTTCAGGTGCTCTGGGTCACCGGCTCCGAGACCAGGTTTTTCAACCAGCGTCGTGAGAATACCCGCAACAGCACCATCAACGCCTTGGACAGCTCTTCAAACAGGCTGAAAATAAACACCAGGTACAATGGTAATCCCCATTGGGCAGCGAGCCAGGCCATGGGGATACCAATCCCCCACATGGCAAAGGTGCTGATGATGGCCGTGGCTTTGACATCGCCGCCACTTCTTAGCAGACCCATAATGCCCATCAGGTTGATAACCCGGACACACAAGCCAACACTGGCGACAATCATGGCTTCTTGGGCCATGGTCATGGTGGTGCCTTCAAACTTTCCGAACAGGCTGACCACATCCGTCCGGAAAATAATCAGCACAGTAGCAACAATCAGGGCAATAAAAGGAGACAGAATCAGCATCATCCAACCCTGTCGCCAGGCTTTTTCAAATCGCTGGGCTCCCAGTTCCTGACCCAGAATAATTGAGCCACCCACCCCGAATCCGATAAACAGCGAAATCAGAATAGCCTCAATGGAAGAGATCGCTGACATGATCGCCAGTTCATTCACGCCAATACTGGCGTAGATGACGCTGTATATAATCAGGCCAAAAGCCCAGGAACCATCCTGGAGTACAATGGGAACACTGACTTTGAAATAGCGGACCAGCTCTTTCTTTTTCATGCCCAGTTCAGCATCCCGCTTTTCAGGGATCAGATGACTTCTGAACTGTTTGATGTACCAGAGCAGCAGGGCCGTCTGAAAGAATCTGGACAGTGTGGTTCCCCAGGCCGAGCCGGCAACGCCCAGTTCCGGGAAGCCAAAGTGGCCAAAAATCAGCACGTAATTCAGGAAGACATTCACCAGGATGGCATAAAAGCCAATGCGGGTAGGTGTTCTGGCATCGCCAGACGCTCTCATGGCGGCTTCCAGAGGTACGACGATGGCCGCACATATAATAGAGGGCGCGGTAATCAACAGGTATTCAATCGCCAGCCCGGTCAATTCCGGGTCATTGGTCGAAAAGCCAATCACCACATCAGGCAGCAGCATGTAGAAGGCGACAAAAGGGATCGTGATACATACTGAGATCAGCAGCGACTGCACCAGCGTTCTTCGCAGGCCCGCCGTATCCCCCGAGCCTATAAACTGGGAGGCCAGAATGCTCATGCCGCTACCCAGGGAAGCGGTCAGAATCAGATTAAAGAAAAAGATTCGGTTACCCAGACCCACCGCCGCAACAGCCGTTTCACCCAGCTGGCCGACCATCAAAATATCGATGAGCCCGAGCAGGGAAAACATCATGGATTGCAGGGAAACAGGCAGGGCGAGGCGCCAGAGTTTACGGAAAAACTCCCTGTCCGCACTGGCACTCAGTGAAGTGGGTTTATTCATTCAGTTCCTGATAAAAGGTGAGACTGTTGGTGGTTCAGTCTTGACTTATTCGACGAAGATTATAAGAACTAAAGTACTGCTCATCTGCTAGGGAATACCGAAACCAAAAAGGTAATCAGTCATCTCAAGAGGTTTCAACCCCCTGAACTCTAATCAGCGTTATAAAAGAAACTAATTTCAAACGTTACCCTCGCAGGCATACACTGACATTTTCCAAACGCCCTCCGTGTTGTTAATGAAATTGTTAATGAGATTGTTGCCATGCCAGGAACACATATTTCCTATGCTGCCCAGAATTTTGAAGGACTCTCTTATCTGATTCAGGATGTACCCAGTGTCGCACTGGTGACCGAGGGAGGTGGGCAACGTGGCATTTTTACGGCTGGGGTTTTGGATGCATTTCTAAATGCCGGTTTTAATCCTTTTGGCTTGCTGATTGGCACGTCTTCCGGTGCTCTCAACCTGGCTTCTTACATTTGTGGTCAGGAAAAACATGCGTATCGGGTCATTACAGAAGCCACTACCTCCCAGAATTTTTTTGCGCTCAAGCGTTTTTTAACCGGTAAGGGAGGTTTGGATCTGGACTGGCTGGTTCAGCAGGCGAAATCGGGTCTGGTACTGGACTGGAATGCCGGACGTGAAAATATGCGTCATCGAACCGTATTGGCCAGTGCCTGTGGTTTGAGTCAACATCAGGCCTGTTATTTCAATTTGGCAGAAGACGACTGGCAACTGGCTTTGAAAGCCACCTGTTCCATTCCCCTGTTGCATACAAAGCCAGTACAGAACGAATCAGAGCGTTATGTTGATGGCGGTGTTTGTGCCCCCATACCGGTTCAGGAAGCTTACCGCCGTGGTTATAACCACATTGTTGTAGTTCGAACCATGCCCGTTGAATTTTACCGTGAGCACCAGTGGTTGAAAGGTATAAGTAAGTGGATGAAAAAGACCCGAGTCGCAGAGTTGGTGCAGTTGCTGGTTGAGCATGAAGAAAGTTATCGTAAAACTCAGGAATTTCTGGCAATACCCCCTGATGATGTCACCATTTATGAAATTCATCCTAACAAAACTCTGGGTTCAAAATTGATTGGCAGCTCTATGGATGCTTTGGAAAGGGATTACGAGCTTGGCCTGAAATCCGGGCGTTACTTCCTGAACAGTGTGGGCCGAAGAATTGTCAGCCCGTCCGTCCTGAGTCTTTCAAAGGAGAGTGGCTCTCGGGGAACATCGCCACTACTGTAGATTGGCTAATAGGGCCAGGGTGGTCATGACACCCAAAGCAGTGGTCACTGCGTCTGCACCCGCTGATGAAGTGGGACCCACGGAAGGTTGGACATTGGGTGAAGTGAGTCTGGCTGTGTTTGTGTTTAAGCTGGTACCAGTGCTTGTGCTCTTGCTTGTGCTTGTGGTCTTGCTGGTGGTTGTGATCTTGCTTGTGGCTGTGCCTGTGGTTGATGTATTGATAACCGCTGCTGAACTTATATTGTCTGAATTAAGGAATGCGTTGTCACCTGTCATGAAATTAGAAAATGGGCTGACTGACAGGCAGGTTTCTGTGTCAAAAACGAATTCACCTTCGAGGTTCTTCAGCCCGGTGCAGGCAGTGGCAGTGGAGCCACTTATGGCAGTCCAGGTATTCACGGTTGTTGGCGTGGCTCCGGGTACAGCGCCGCCGTCACCGCACAGCGCTTGTTTTATACGGTTTGAATAGGTTGTGTAAAAGACTGTCACGCCGAACTGGCCATCGGGTTGCCACCATGGTTTGGCTCCCTCAAAGTGATTACAAGTCAGACTCAGAGCAATCGCCCCCCTGACTGTTATAGCGTTTTCTGTCGTTTTGATCTGATTACCAACCAGGTAAAAAAGTGGATATCTTTGCTTGATATCTTCGGTTCCTTCAAGAACGAAACCGCCTCTGAGGTAAGGGAATAAGCGCGTGGCACCCTCATTGTCAATTTTCACCTTGTTTTTGAAGATATCCATACTGACTTTTGGACCAATTTTGAATGCTGCTGCTTCTGCCATACTGCCCCGAAATGTGTTTCCAGTCACAGTAATGAGCTGTGGCAGGAGTCTGATGAAAGGAAGGTTAACTAATAGCCCTTGATTGGGAATAATATCGGAACGAAAGCGGTCGTTGTGTATGCTGTATGTTTTACCAATGACCGTGTTATTAGTGAAGCTCAGGCTCGGGCCCCGGCGCCGATAAAGGCCGGATTTATTCAGCGTTTTTTTACAATCAAGTCTAACGGCGGCCTGAAGAGGAATATGGAATACATTGTCGTCTAAAATCAGCCTTCGATTATAGCATTCTGCGAAAACAATGGTGTCAATTAAGGGATGGTTATTCTCCCTGGTTGGCTGGAAAGTAACGTGTCGTATACTGCTGTCTCTTCTTTCTCTGAACCGGAAGCTGTCAGTGTCGCCAAACCTGACCATATATCGGGTTGAAGAACCTGGCCGATCTCTGATAACGATTTCAGAACCGTCATCAGCAGCGCCAATAATGTCCTGGCCGTTTTTCAAACGAATGACATCGTCAATAAGATACTCGACCTTGACTTTACCAGGCACAGGGCTGACGGATGGAAGGGTTGTCGCTGTCGTGCTGTTTGGCTGAGCCACCGGGCTGGAGGTCATATTCACTGAGGTTGTGGTATTGACGGGAGGGACGGTGGTAGTGACGGGAGCGCTGGTGGTAATGGGAGGGCTGGTAGTGACGGGAGAGCTGGTAGTCGCAGGAGGAGAAACGGTTTCGGAGGAGAGCAGGATAACGGTCTTCTCTGGAATTTGTTTTATCAACTGATTTAAATTTTCTGCCGGGTTGGCACTGAGAACAACACACTGTCGGCCGTAAAAAAGGTCACTATACAGGTTTAGTCGTACATCAACGCCCATTGTTTGTGGTGAAAGATAGTCGCACTTTTCTATCGAAAGAGGTGTTACGGTTGCCTGCTGAGCCTGTAGCGCCAGAGCCTGGAACAGGAGCACAGGAGCGATTAAGCAGGCCAGATAGTTCTGCAGTTTGTTCATGCTCAGGGCTTCCGGGAAGACTAGATAGTAATCCTAGACTCTGCATTTATACTTATCCACTCATTAGGTATCTGGCCAGTTGGCATAGAAACCACTGTCTAAAGGTTCACATTCAACAATAGGTTCAGGAGGGTTATGACACCCAGGGCAGCCATTACCAGGGTTGTATCCGCTGATGAAGTGGAGTGCCCGCTATTAATAGAGGCTTTACCGGCAATTTTACCGGCAGTTTTACCGGCAATGTAAGTCTTGCGGGTAACGGGATCAGGAAACGAATCGGCTACCCGGCAGATTTCTGAGTTAAAGAGAAAGTGCCCTTCCAGGTTAACCAGTCCACTTAAAGGTGTGTCTGTGGAATCATTTATGGCCACCCAGGTATTCTCGATCTGACAGATTTTCTGTGGAGCAGAGGTGGGCATGGTGATGGTTGAACTAACTGACTTTCCACATTCATCTACCAGTGCTAATGGATCAACGGCCTTCAGGCTGAATCCTGGTCGCACTTGTCGCCATGGATGGACTGCCTGCAGACGGTTACAGATGAAAGCCAGTTCGAGCTGTGCATAGATGGTGATAGCTATCTCTGTTACCTGGATCTGATTGCCCGCCAGATGGTAGCGAGGGCGTTCTGAGTCGTTATCGGTATGACCTATTAACCCGAAACCCCCTTTTCTTGCAGCATTGGATTCACGACGGGTATTACCAGCATTGGCAATGTTGATGGTGTTTCTGAAAATATCCATTTGGGTTCCGGGCCCAAGAACAAACTCGCCGGCTTCTGCCATATTGCCCAGAAAGGTGTTCCCGGTAACAGTGATTCTTTTTGACTGGTTTCTGATGGCAGGAAGATTAATAAATAGCCCATCTTCGGGAATAAACGTTTCGAGTATATTTTTCGAATGTTCACCTATAAGCGTGTTATTGATGAACTGCAGGCCAGGCCCCGGACGTTTGTTATTGACCGCTGCATTCAGAGATTTTACGCATTCAAAAGTGACTGAGGACCCGTAGAGAGGAAGATGAAATACGTTGTTTGCCAGAATCAGTCTCCGGTTTGAGCACTGCGCAAAAATAACAGAGTCAATAGGCTCCTGGGTCGAACGTTGAGTTGGCTGGAAAGTAACGTGCCCTACGTGGCTGTCTCTTGTTTCTAGAAACCGGAAGTTATCGGTGGTTCCAACTGTGATCATGTAATTGTCTGTAAAACCTGACTTAAAGGTGATGACAATGTCGAAATCGTCATCAGCAGCTCCAAGAATGTCGTGACCGTCTTTCAAAACGATGTTACTGCCAATAAAGTACTCAACCGGAGTTTTAGCTGTTACAGGAGCAGTGGAGGGATAAGGTGGCGCTGAAGGAACCTTGTTGGAGGAGAGCAGTATCACAGTATTTTCTGGAATCCGTTGTATCAACGCACTTAAATCCTCTACAGGGTTGGCTCGGAGAACAATGCATTGTCGTCCAGAAACAAGGTTTTTATATTGGCTGAGTCGTTGTTTAACCCCTGTCGTATGTCCTGAAAGCGAGTCGCACGATACTGTTGTCAGAGGAGAAGCCAGGGAAGAGGGTTCGGTTGAAGGCTGACCCGCGGCTTCGACTTTCAGACTCAGGGTTGGTATCAGGAAGACAGGAACGATCCATTGAGTCAGGTAGTGTTGCAGCTGGGTCATATTCAAGGCTCTCAGAAAATTCTGGCAGACTTCTGGACGTTGTATTGTTCGACTCAATCGTTCCTGCTCAGGCTACAGAGTCAACCATATCATCAGAGTGGTTATGACGCCCAAAGCAGTAGTCACAGAAACTCTATCCACTGATGAAGTGGGGAGCGCTGTTGTACTGTTATCAGCATCGGATAGCGAGACTGGCTGGCAGACTTCTGTGGTAAAGAACAACTGGCCCTCAAGGTTGACCAGTCCAGTGCAGGCAGTGGCCGTTGAGTGTTTGACGGGCGTCCAGGTATTCGCGGTCAGGCTGGATGCAGAAGGAGTCCATGTTGGCGTGTCAAGGGTTGAATTTGGAGTTTGCGCGACAAGGGTTGAAGCTGGCGTTGGCGAGACAAGCGTTGAACCGGGAGTTGATGTGACAACGCTCGAACTAAAGGGTTCCTGGCACAGTTTTAGTGCGTTTATGGTGGTCATTGCCTGCTGTCGTACAGGAACTGCTTTCAGAGAAAATTGTTTTTGCGGTTGCCACCATGGATTGAATGCCTGCAGGTGGTTGCAGGCCAGAGTCAGTCCAATCTGTCCCCTGACGGTGATAGCGGTCCGTGTTACCTTGATCTGATTGCCAGCCAGAAAAAAAACAGGCCGGGTTACTATGCTGTCTGTGGGGCCAGCAAGCACGAACCCTCCTTTGCGAACAGAGTCTCGTGTTGTATTGCCGGTGTTGGATATGTCGATGATGTTTTTGAAGACTTCCATTCGGATTCCTGCTCCAAGTCTGAACTCAGCCGCTTCTGCAATGTTGCCCTCGAATGTGTTGCCAGCCACCGATAGTCGCTTGGACTGGTTAACGATGGAAGGAAGGTTAATAAATATCCCATGATCCGGAATGATATAGGGAAACAGTTTATCGTTAATCGAGTTGTACTGTTTTCCTATGATCCGGTTATTAGCGAACAGCAAGCCCGGGCCTTTGGGCCTGGTAGGGTCAGAAGCATCTGAAAATTCCTCGCAGTTAATACTGACGGCGGCTTTGACAGGAAGGTGGAACACGTTTTCTTCGACAATCAGCTTCCGGTTGTTGCACCCCGCGAAAACAATGGAGTCAATGGGTACGCGTTTATTATTTCGTGTTGGACTGAAAGTAATGTGTTTTATATGGCTATCTTTCTTTTCGCTGGTTTTGAAGTTTTCAGTGCTTCCTATTCTGAGTATGTGTTTGTGTTTAAAATCTGCCCGATCTCTGATGACGATTTCAAAACCATCGTCTGCAGCGCCAATCAGGTCCTGGCCGTCCTTCAAGACGATTTCACTGTCAACAAAATACTCAACCGGGGTTTTATCCGAAGAGGTGGGAACGGATGGAGCAGCTGACATGGATGGAGCAGCTGTCATGGATGGAGCAGCTGTCATGGATGGAGCAGCTGTCATGGATGGAGCAATCGTCATGGATGCAGCAGTCGTCATGGATGCAGCAGTCGTCATGGATGGAGCAGTCGTCATGGATGGAGCAGTCGTCACACCAGCAGCACTTTCGGATGAGAGTAAGATGACGGTGTCTTCAGCAACCTGTTTTATTAACTGACCTAAATCCTCTGCCGGGTTGGCAGTGAGAACGATACACTGTCGCCCGTTAACCAGCTCACTGTCATCGTACAGCCGTTGCTGAACTCCCGCCGGCGGCCTTGCAAGTGCGTTGCACGATGATCTCGGAAGGCCTGTTGTAGAAGAAGAGGTGGTGGTCGGCACTTGAGCCTGAAGAGTCATAGCTTGGAAAAGAAGTACAGGCGCAATCAATCGAGCCAGATAACACTGCTGCTTGATCATAGAAAAGCTCTCGACGAGTGTAGACAGGAAGCCTGAGCGCTGAATTTGTACTTATGAGTCACAAAACGGGACTCTGCATCAGGTACTCAGGCCATTGAGTATAGAACAGCCAGTGCTGTACGCCAGAGGGTGCTTTACCATTTTTCACGACTCCCACCGTGGCATCGCAGTGAGTGGCATCGCAGTGAGTGGCATCGCAGTGAGTACATACGATTTTAATGATCGTCATAACAAAAGTTAGCGGACTATCCGGTAAGGTAAGGTTATGGAGTCTACGAGATCAATGTATCTGATTTATGACAAATATATGGCTTTATCTTTTTTTCCTAAAGCAATTCAATTTAAAAAGTTCTGAATATATTTCAAATTATTTTAATTGTTGGAAATATTTTTTCTAGTTTTTCTATTGTTGGTTTTTTTTCTTCTGAAATTAGACGACTGAATACTCGTACATTCCATCATCGAAGATGCGTTTGAACCTTGTTAATTGATATGAATACGGCTTACTAATTATTATGAAAAATCCATTCACAGTTATTTGTTATTTGGTGTATAAGTTGCGTTGTTTTCTGTCGGTTTTTTTCCTGGCATTCTGCACTGTGTTTTTTTCAACTTACAGTGCCGGTGATGGCAGTGCTCCTCCGGGCACGACGGCCTCCCCACAAAACTCAACGACGGGCCCGCCCTCAAACAGTACCGCGACTATAACTCCGACATCGGTATTCAGCAGGAACAATCCGTGCAGTCATATTCGACATAATGATGCAGCCCAGGACAGTTGTAACCAGTTTTTCAACAACGAAACCGCCTCTGGAGACACAGCGCCCTTTGCAACAGCTTTCGTTGTTTCTAATGCCCGTGAACTGGTCAGTGCGGTTGAAAACGCCAGGCCAGGAGGCGCCATTGTAGTGCTGGCTCCCGGAACGTATACGCTGACCAAAGAGTTGAAACCCACCCAGAGAATCGCCCTGGTGGGTATCAAAACGTCTGGAACCCGACCTAAGATTACTACCCATGTTGCTTTGCATGACGGTAAGCCGGAAGCCTTGGTTTCTCTGTCTGGAAGGGAGGGCGCTTCAGTCGGCTTTTATAGTACTTCCATACACTGGGAAACCAGCGTGAATACAAGTGATGCTGTGTTTAACGACTATAGAACTATTTCCGGGGTAAATTATCCGGGGGAAGTCAGGCTTTATGACAATGTGTTCACACATGAGAGTACTGAGTTCCATATAGGCGATTTTGTTTATCTGAACGACAGTAAAGTCTCACCCAAAAAAATAGTGATCGACAGCAACCGGTTCAATACCAGTAACCTTAATAATTTGGCTGTATACTCGGGAATTTTCGGCTCCGATTTGGATCAAAATGAAATTGTTATCACCAACAATACATTAACCAGCGGCAATGGTGCATCCGACGACGTTAGTATGCATGCCTTCCAGCTCGACAACTACAAAAAATTCACGATCGAAAATAATATTGCGCTGAACAAGCGGGCTAACGCTTCTATTTTAATTAACTTACCTGACGAGCCCGGATTAGAAGGTTCTATTAAAGACAACAAGGCTCATATTGACGCATCACCCGATGAACGGACCCTGGAAATCTTAAGCGAGGCGAGCGATGTAATGACTGGCCTTGTGACCGTTTCTGGCAATGACTATTTCGACGTTGATTACGGGGATGAAATAGATGCCTATATTGCTTTTACGTCAGGAAAAGAGGTTCCTGCCCGTTCTTCGTCTGCCATAGCTTCTTTGTCTCCCACTTCTGCGACGGCAGTCAGTTCCAGCGCAAGCATAACGCCGGAGGCGGTTACCAATCCCTGCGACGGCTTAAGTCATGACGCTGTTGCCCAAAAAGCGTGTAACGACTTTCTTAGTAACCCGCTGGCAACAGGTGGCGATAAAGACTTTGCTCACGCCTTTGTTGTGCGCAACGCACGAGAGTTGTATCTCGCAGTGGAGGATAGGGACTATCTCGATAGCGGCAGCATTATTGTTTTGCATGAAGGACTTTCAGGAGATGACCCCTACCTGCTATCGAAGCCATTAAGAATCGACCATAAAGTGGCCCTGGTCGGTGCGAGCCGTCGCGGCGTTAAGCCTAAAATACAAGCCAGTGAAGGTATGTTCAAGACGTCCGGCTCACGTAAATCGCTGGTTCGTCTGAGAGACAGCTCATCACAACGATCCTCCGGTTTTTACAGTTTTCATATCCATTGGGAAGCTAGCATTGGTGAGGTAAAAAGGGGTTCAAAAAATGTTGACCAGGAGAGTGCAATCAGCAGTGACTCTTATCGGGGCAAGATCAGGATTTATGACAATCTCTTTTTACATCGGCGGAACAACCATAATTTTGGCTACTTCCTGATGCTGCAGGATGCCTCCGGTGATATTTACATAGGGCACAACGATTTTGATGATAGCCACCTTACTTCAGCGGTGATTAAAGCCCAGTGCAGCTATTGTGCTAAACCAGGCACGAAAGTGGAAATTGTCTCAAACCATTTTCAAGGCCGGGACGGAGACAAACCAAGAACGACGGTTCCTCCAGCTGTTTACCTCAGGGGCTACAATCAATTCCGGATTGAAAACAATCAACAGGATAACAAAGAATCTGCTGCCCAGATTGATGTTTACCTGAAAAATCAAACCATGGATGTGAGTGGTGTTATTCGCAACAACATCGTGGAAAGCGACACTTCAACAGACCAGAAAACGATAAGAATTCAGCCTTATATGGTTGGGGCTGGGCTAGTGATTTTTACCGGAACTTTGACGGTAACGGGAAACACAAATTACATCCTCTCTGACCCGAGACATCTGATGGCTCTCCTGGGATTAACCGGTGGGGCGGAGACCATTGCCCAGGCATCGTCCACCACTCAACCGCCGTTGCTGCCATCCCGGGTCGTCGTCCAGACATCCGCAGCAATCATGCCGACACCAACACAACCGGTTATTGCCAGCCGTTCCACAACGTCTTCACCGACCCCGGCGATACCGTCTTCCCCAACACCATCAAGTGCTTCCACGGCAATCTGTGATCATATGCCATCGTCCACAGAGATCACTCCCATTGAAATTAATGCCTGTAAGGAGTTTCTTAACAATACAAAAGCGTCGGCAGGCCAGTCATTTTCCAAGGCGCTTGTGGTCAGTAATGCGGAGCAATTGGAAGCGGCCATCGGCACATCAGAAACAAGAGACGCTGATGACAGCACACTGATTGTGTTAAAAAACGGAACCTATCGACTCAGGCATGGACTGGAGATTTCACACAAAATAGCCTTGGTTGGCACCGTTAAGAACGGTCAGTTTCCGATAATTCGAATCTCTGACGTATTTGAATCAAGCAACCTTTCACTAGTTTACCTCTATCATGATTCAGCGGTAGCTGAAACCGGCTTTTACAGTCATCACATTCACTGGGATACGACTAATTCAACCTATCGATTCGGGTTGTTGTATAACGGCGCCATTTTCAGTGAATCCTATCAGGGAGAAGTGCGGATTTATGGCAATCAATTCTCGGAATCACAAGAAGAATTCACTGCTCATTATATCAAGCTACAGAATGTTATGGGTGGAACATTTGTAGGAAACAACTGGTTTGATACTTCTTTTTTGAAAACGGCTGCTGTTGTGGCCCGTTGTGCGACTGGTACCTGTATAACAGCAGGACCTCAGCTCGAGGTTAGCGATAATCACTTCCATAATGATTTTATCCCCAGCATTGAAAATCTGAAAGCAATCTATGTCCTGGGTTATGCGAACTTCAGGATTGTCGGCAACCAGCAGGGTTCCAAAAATGCCGCAGGCCTTATTTTAATCAGGGACCATAACGATATAGAACATATGAATGGCTATGTAATAAATAACATTGCCCATAAAGATGCACCGGATGCTCAGCGAAAAATAATCTTTGAGTCCACCCATGATCCCGAACACCTTCCGGTCATTTTCGGCGAGCTTATTGTTAGCGGCAATGATTATTACACGTTTGATGACCGGGGACTTGCCTGGAGTCATATTGAGTACACTCTTGGCAAACAGGTTATCGCGTCTTCATCCACTGTAGCGTCATCGACGGTAAAAGCTGCTCCATCAGCCAGTGTGGCTCCTGGTGTTATTACGCCAACCCGTTTGCTGGTATCTGCTTCGGCTTCTGTCAACCCGTTACCTGTGAAAAAGAAACCTTGTAATGATGTCTCGGGTCATTCAGCTGCATTTGCTGCCTGCGAGGCGTTTTTGCAAAACGAACTGGCCTCGGGGCCTGCGGCCAGCAAGCCTGAGTTTTCACATGCCTTTGCGGTTGCAACCGTTTCGGAGCTGATTGATGCCATCAATAAGACCATTGGCGAGGATGGCAGGGCTATTCGCGGTAGAATTATTTTATTGAAAGCGGGTAACTATGAACTGTCAGGGGTGCTGAAAATCAGTCACCGGACTGCCATGGTTGGTTTGGAAGGTGAAGTTGTTGAGAGGCCTGTGATAAAACCAGCAGATGATTATTATCACGCTGGAGCTCAGCCTTCATTGCTGTACCTGAGTAATAGTTATGATTCTCCGGATGCCGGTTTTTACAGTTGGAACCTGGAGTGGCAAACCCGAAAGCCTTCTAGCTATTATGGATATCCATTTGAATCTCACATCTTGGCAAACAGCTATAGCGGGGATATACGGATTTATCAAAACCACTTCACTCATTATGAAACAGGAGCCTGGTCTGCATATGCTGTAGCACTGAACGATAACCCGGGTTATAAGTATTACGTTGGTTATAGTTTCTTTGATTCATCGTTAACACCGGTTAGCGTGGTCAGGTCCAGTGCCAACACAAATCCTCAGGCTGCTATTGAGGTCGACAGTAATGTGTTCGCTACTGCCCGTAATACGGATCTTTCGCAACCCAGAGCTATCGATCTTTCTGATTACCAACACCTGAAAATTAACAACAACCTTCAGGCAGACCGTCATGCTGCAGGTGTGATAATGCTTAAATTTGTAAATGATCAGAAGATCGAAAGTGCTTCCGTAAAAAACAATAGAGCCCATAAAGACGCACCGGAAGATGCAAGATTCATTGAACTACGACTTCAGAAGGGCCTTACTGACTCTGCAAAGGTGCACGGCTATGTGGATGTAACCGGGAATGATTACTATGAATTAGAGATTCTGGATTTTAGTAATTATCGCTACACTCGCGGCCTTGAAGTGGCCATTCCAATGTCGACTTCACTGACACCTTCACAGCCTGTTCAGACTGCCTCTGTCATGAGCGGTAATAAAACCCCCGAACCGGCTGCAACCAGAAAGGTTCTTTCAACGTCACGTTCTTCAATGCCGACTCCGCTGGCGACCACTGTCGTACCATCTGCCACAGCAAGCGTGATGCCAACCACTTCCCCTGTGTTCAGCAGCCCGTGTGATCAGTTGACTGTTTCAGGCAATGCACAGCTCTGCCAACAGTTTCTGAGCGAGCTTCAGGATAAGGCGATAAAGACGACGTTTTCTGAAGCGGTGATGGTAAAAAACACCGGCGAACTGCTTCACGAATTAGCTTCGACGTCAGAGTCTGGCAAGGTTATTCTGCTTCAGGCAGGCAGCTATGCTTTGGACAGGCCGCTTTCTATGTCCAAACCTGTAGCATTGGTCGGTATTGGTAATCCTGTTATCAAACAATCGGTTGATTATCCTGCCAAAGCCGACTCACTGGTTCTGCTGGATTATGACAGTACCGCTCAAGGTTTTTATAGCAAAGGCATGACCTGGGATATTTCCGCTGCCGATGGCGAACGGGGCAACCCGCTCAGCACGGCAATCAAGGCCATCAACTACTATGAGGGCGAGCTCCTGCTCCTGATGAGTGGTGATGAGTTTCAATACAATGCCATCAGGAAGAACGAAAAAGCACCTTCCCACTATATTGAGATTCAGGACTCAACAGGGGATGTGCTGATTACGGGCAGTACCTTCTTTTTGGGAGGGCTGACAAAAGCCGCCATTTATGCCAATTGCGACAACTGCCTGAAGGACAATCAGAAACTGGTTATTTCCGGAAACCGCTTTACCGACTCAAATTCTGGTGAGACGGCACCGACTGCTATTGAGGTCCGTCACTACAGAACCCTGAAAGTTCACGACAATGTTCAGGAGACTGAATCGGTTTCGGTGAACATCAATGTTGTACTGCCAAATAACAAGGATGATATTACTGCGTTTGTCTATAACAACATGGCCATGGGCTCAGCTATTGACGGGAAGAAAACCATTGACCTCTCGGTTGGCAGGCTGGCTAAAGAGCCTGCCAGAATTGATGGCCTGGTTCAGGTGTACAATAACCGTTGCTTCTCCGTTAACCATGTGGGAATACCATCCGATGTTCTTGAGCTTGTTGAGGCTGACTGCCCCGCTTTGCCCGCCACTTTGCCCGATGCTCAAGCCCTGCGGGAGAGTTCTTCAAACAGTGGTATGAGCACAGGCGGTTGGGTAGGCACAGGGTTTGCTGTTGCTGCAGCTGCTTATTGCGCATGTGGTGTCTACGGTTATGCAGGCTTGCCGGGGCATGCGAGAGCCAAGTGGATCTTTAGCTTACCTGCCAAGCTTGCACTCGCGGCCGGTGCAAAAGTGTTCGAATGGTGCCACCGGCGCAATGGTTATAAACACGAATCTGAGGTTCTCTATCAGCCATCTCCGATGAGTAAAGAAATGGAAACTCTGCAGAGAGGCTCGGAGGAAGTAGACTTGGGTCTCAATGATCGAGAACGTTTGATGCCCGAGGCGACAACAGTAGAAGAATTAGCTTTTTAGGCTCCTGGTTTTTAGGCTCCTGGGAGGGTATTTGTAAAAAATACCCTCCTTAAGTTCTAAGTTCTCAAGACTTACTTGGGTGAGTTTTTGGCAAAGTGCTCAATATGTTTTGTGAACTTGTCATGTCGATCCAGAAACGAATCATAGGCATGTTTGGCAGGAAGTGTGATGACCTCACCCGTATGAGACAGACCACCGATGAACTTTCCGGCCAGGGTCACCGGGTCTTTGCTGATGGTGTAATGGGTTACCTTGTCACGGGCACTGGCCAGATTTTCCCTGGGAATGTCTGACAGGGCTGCGCGACTCAGTTCTGCACTTGAGAAGCAAACGGCTGCCACCGGAGGCTCCATGGAAAGGGCAGCATAGCTTGCTTCGGCCCCTCCTTTGGAATGGCCGTGGAGTTTCACAGAATAAGATTGGCCTTCAGGCGTCATGGGTATATTTTTCATAAGATTGGCGGTCAGGGTTTTGGCTTGCTTATAACTGTCGGGGATGCCCATGCCCAGAAGGTTTTTGATATTGGCCTGCCATTGCTTACCTGAAAACTGCATGTTTTTTCTTGAACGTTCGAGCAGCTCTCCTTTTGCCAGCCCTGATGTTGTGCCACCAAAGATCAGACGAACCTCCTTGCGCTCAGGGTTCATAAGGACGTAGGCGGTAAGTCCTGTTTTCTTGTCATAAAGGAATCCGGGTTCCTCGGCGCTCAAGGTCACTCCTGTGCCATCAGCAATCAGTTGTGCGACCTCTTCAGAAGGTTGCCAGTCAGCAGCGAAATCCTCTGTTTTTGGTTTGTGAATCTCTCCGGCGGCGCTGATTTTCTCAAGGGAACGATGATAGGGGTAGGCGGCCAGCTGGGCATCAATGGCCATGGACCTGAGCGCTTTGGGATCTGTGGGCGGTTTGCTGCTCGTGGCCAGCGCCCTGATATCCCGCTGCTCGAGTTTTTTAGGGGTAGGAGTATTGGTTTTCAGCGTGTTTTTTTGAGGAGTATGCTTGACCACAGCTTTAGAAAGTTTGACCTTCCAGCGTCCAAACAGTCCTGTTTTCTGGGGTTGTTCGAACTGTTTTTCAGAAACAGGCTGGAATTGGGCGGCCTTCGTATCGAGTCTGGATCTATCCATGGTTACCTTGTTCCGGTTGCAAAGCCTTTACTTCTGTGTAGAGAGCGATATGCACTTTCTCAGTATAGGGGGTGGAAGTAAAGTGGCATCTGGAAAAACGGTTTGGTGCCGGTAAGTCAGTCAAGTATCCGGTAGAGGCGGTAGCTGTCGACCCAGCCTTCAGGGTTAGAAGAGTAGAAACCACCAATATCAGGGTTGACAAGTGTCATCCGGGAAGGGTGTAAAACAGGAATCAGCGGCAACTCTCTGGCCAGAATGGCTTCAGCATTTAGATAGTTGGGCAGTCTGGCGACAGCGGTTTTTTTGCTCGCCGCCAGGGAGAGTTCCCTGAGATAGGCGGGATCCCTGAAGGGGCCAAAGAATGGATTGTCGGTCAGAGGAATCAGAAAAGCAGTGGCGTCGTTGTATCCGGCTAACCAGTCAAACCATGTCATGTCGTAGTCACCTTTGGATAACCTTTCCAGGTAGCGATCCCATTCTTCAGTCTTAATGCTCAGTGAGGTGCCCAGGGTGCTGTTAATCTGATAGCAGATTTCCGGCAGGACATCCAGGGGGTCGTACTTGGGGCTGGATAAAATAGTCAGCCTGATATCGCTCCCTTTAATGCCAGATTCTGCCAGTAACCTGATGGCCTGTTCTTTACGATTCGGGTTATCCAGCAGTTTTTTGCAGTTGGCCGGATCCGGATTGAAGCCATGTGTATGGGGGGACACGAAACTGCAGGCGGGTTCGGTATGACTGTCAGGGTATATCTTTTTGACCAGCGCACGCCGGTCAATAGCCATCGATAGCGCCTGCCTTGCTTTTATATTCTGCAGGGCTGCCACTTTGGGGCTGACAATCAGGCTGGCGGTGGCGAGAACCTGATCTTCAAACACAGACACAGGGTGTTTCTTTCTTAACTCCTCGATATGCAGTGCTGGCAGTTGCGCCGTCACATCCAGCGCGTGGTTCTCAAAGGCTTGTACCTGACGATCGGTGGATGGAATGATCTGGTAATGGATCTGTTGCAGGTCAGTTTTCAGGTGACGAAAATAATGGGGGTTGCTGTTCAATTCAATGCGGTTTTCCGGGATCACTTGTTGAATTTTGTAGGGGCCGTTGGTGACCGGGATGGTTGCGGCATCACTTTTCAGATTACTTTGATGGACGGGCAGAAAGCTGGGGAAGGTCATTAAATCCAGAAAATAAGGGGCAGGTTGATCCAGTTCGATAATCAGTTTATTGGCGAATGCCCTGACCGCCAGTGCATTGGGTTTGCCATTAAGCGCCTGTTCGGCCCCGGTTATTTTGGCTACTTTCAAGTACCAGCGATAGCTGGCCCGACGTTCAGGGTCGGCCAGTGCCCTGAAGCTGCGGACAAAGTCTTCAGCGGTGAGGGCACTGCCATCGGACCATTTCAGGTTTTCCCTGATGGTAAAGGTGTAGCGGGTGCCGTCCGGGTGGCGCTCAACCGCACTGGCAACGCCGGGCACAGGCTCACCGTTTTTGTTTTGTATCATTAATCCTTCAAAAACATCCTTGAGCACCTGGGCTCCGGGGGTACCGTCAAAATAGTGAGGGTGCAGGGATTCGGGGGTGCTCAGCAGGCCTCTTTCCAGGGGCGAAGACAGGATCGGCATGGCGGTGGTGCAGGCCAGTAGTAAGCAGGGCAAGGCAAGGCGGGCTTTTTGCAGTCGACGGCAGACCCTGAATGTAAGGAGCTTGAATGTAGAAGACATTGGGAGGATCAGATCAAAAAACTACACGAGTCTTTTATATAGCATATTCGTGAAGATTTTGCCGAAAAAAGTTCGGTTCCTAGCCCGGATATTTCATAAACTGCCCCGAATCTCGCGCAGGACTTTGTCGCTCTAAGGGATTTTGCGAGGGAGCGCCGTACCGGGGAGTACGGTCGACTGAGCAAAACTCCCTTAGAGCGGCAAAGGACAAGCGAGATCGGGAGCACGTTTATGAAATATCCGGGCTAGCCGTCCATGGCAAAGGCTTCTTTTTAAATCAGAGAGATGATGAACTTATAAAAAACCGTAGGATAGCCCCGCAGCGGTAGCCAACATCATCAAATAAGCAATGGGTTCGTTTTGAATTAACGCCGCCAACACCGGCAGAGTGATTAATATACACAAAGCAAAGGCTTCTTTGGCTGAACCTGCTGATGCACTAGAGGCTTCGACTGAATCGAAAATAGAGGGCGGAGCGACTGGCTGGCAGACTTCTTTGTCAAAGAATAACTGACCTTCGAGGTTGTATAGATCAGAACAGGCATTAATCGGGATATATTTGAAAGTCCAGGTATTCACGAACTGGCTGGATACCGGTGGGGTGGGAAGTGGCATGTCAGCGGTTGCACCGACGGGTTTTTCGCACAGTTTTGCAACGTCTTTATCTGATATTGGCAGAGCTTTCACGCTGAATCGTTGCAGGGGGAGCCACCATTCCGGGGATGTCTTCACGTGATCAAAGTTAATGGGCTGATACCATGGTTGGAATGTCTCCAGATGGTTGCAGGCCAGGGTCAGTCCAAGCTGATCTTTGACGGTTATAGCGGTCACTGTTGCTCGAATCTGGTTGTTCACCAGATGGAAAACAGGACGTTCTGCCCGTCTATCTGTGATACCGACAAGAACAAAACCACCTGCGGAAGCGTCGCTGTTACGTTCATGGCCAATGCTGGTAATGTCGATGGTGTTGCTAAAGATATCGATGCTGGTTCCAGCGCCCAGCCTGAACTCAGCAGCCTGTGCCATTCTGCCTTGGAATGTGTTCCCGGTAACCGTTAATTTTCCTGACTGGTTATTGATGGCAGGAAGATTAATTAATACCCCCTGATCGGGATTAAAATCAGGAATATAATCGGAATAAATTTGCTTGCCTTCAATGATGTAACTTTCACCGATGAGCGTGTTATCAGCGAATTGCAAGCCTGGTCCCGGGCGCGCATCCGTTGCTTTCAGAGGTTGCCTGCAATCAAGAGTAACAGCAGCCTGGGCGGGAAGATGGAATACGTTTTCTTCGACAATCAGATTCCGGTTATAGCAGGCTGCGAAAACAGCGGACTCAATTGAGAGGCGGTTATTATCTCGGGTTGGCCGGAAAGTGAGGTGTTTTATATGACTGTCTTTTCTTTTTTTAGACTGGAAGCTGTCGGTATTTCCAACCTTGATCATGTGTTTGCCTGCGAAACCTGGCTGATCCCTGATAACGATATCAAAGCCCTCATCAGCCGCTCCCAGAATGTCCTGACCGTTCTTTAAAAGCATGGTACTGCCAATTAAGTACTCAACCGGAATTTTGCAAGGTTCGGGAGTCACCGATGAGGCATCGCTTGCCGCCGGGCAGGCTGACTGAATTGGCGGGGTGCTGGTGGCATTGTTAGAAGGGGTGTTGACTGGAGTAGCCGTTTCGGAGGAGAGCAATATAACGGTGTTCTCAGGAATCTGTTTTATTAACTCGCTTAAATCCTTTTCCGGGTTGGCATCGAGAACAATGCACTGGCGTCCATTAACCAGTGTTTTATATTGGTTCAGCCGTTGCTGAACCCCCGTCGTCTGTTCTGAAAGTACCGGCGGGGTAAAGAGAGAGTCGCAGGATACCGTCGTGGTTTCGGCCTGAAGGCTCAGGGTTTGTAACAGAAATACGGGCACAATGCACCGAGTCAGATAGTGCAGCAGTTTGGTCATATTAAGTACTCCCAAGAAAAGCAGGAAGTCTAGATGTCGAACTTAGTCTTAGCCAGTACCGCAGGCGGGCGTGGCATAACTGTTTTGACCATAAGCAACGGATCGGGAAGGTGCAGCCAGCATCCGGAAAGAATGCTGGCAGGAGGGTAAGGACGATCAGCCCAGGGCGGCTTCCATTCGATCCAGGGCTTTTTCCAGGGCTTCATCACTGGTGGCGTAGGAGAGACGCATACAGCCTTCGACACCAAAGGCTGAACCCGGCACCAGGGCGACACCTTTTTCCAGCAGCATTTCTGCCAGCTGGGTATCTTTTTCAAAGCCCAGCTTTGCCATGGCTTCGCTGAAATCAGGGAAGGTGTAGAAAGTACCGTCACTTTCGATGGCGTTAACACCCGGCAGTTTTTTCAGGCGACCTACGACATAGTCATGACGTTTTTTGAAAGAGACCAGCATCTCCTTGACGCAGTCCTGTGAACCGGCAAGGGCTTCGGTAGCCGCAGCCTGGGAAACGGTGCAGGGGTTGGAGGTGCTCTGGGACTGGATCTTTTTCATGTTCTTGATCAGCCAGGCGGGGCCACCGGCATAACCAATACGCCATCCGGTCATGGAGTAAGCCTTGGAAACACCGTTCAGAACAACGGTTCTGTCGTACAGTTCCGGGCAGGCCATGAGGATGTTGCAGAATGGCTCATCACTCCAGAGGATGTGCTCATACATGTCATCGGTAGCCACCATAACGTTGGGGTGCTTCAGCAAAACCGCAGCCAGCGCTTCCAGCTCTTTGCGGGTGTAGGCGGTACCGGACGGGTTGGATGGGCTGTTCAGAACAACCAGCCTGGTTTTTGGGGTAATGGCTGCTTCCAGCAGCTGGGGCGTCAGTTTGAAACGGTTCTCCAGGCGGCCTTTGACGATCACCGGGACACCTTCGGCAATAGTGACCATATCCGGGTAGGAAACCCAGTAAGGAGCCGGGATAACGACCTCATCCCCCTTGTTGATCAGTGCCAGGCAGAGGTTGAAGAAGCTTTGTTTACCACCGGAGGACACCAGGATCTGGTCGGGTGCATATTCGTGACCATTGTCGTGCCTGAACTTGTTAATAATGGCCTGTTTCAGTTCTACCGTACCGTCAACGGCGGTGTACTTGGTTTTGCCTTCGTTAATGGCCTTGATCGCAGCAGCCTTGATGTGATCAGGGGTATCGAAGTCGGGTTCACCGGCACCCAGGCCGATAATATCGTGCCCGGCAGCGCGAAGTTCAGCGGCTCGGGCAGTGACTGCCATGGTAGGTGATGGCTTAACCATCTGAACGCGGTGGGAAGGTTGACCAGTCACGATGTTCCTCGTTAATCGTTATTCAAACCCGTATAAAGTCCGTCAGGCGCCCGGCGCTATTTTTGCCAGGGCTCCTGACTGATACTGATTCCCGTGCGAATTTTACAGGGTTGACAAGCAGGCTTGTCAGGGAATCATGCATCAGCATTGCGCATCATACACAAGGCCTGTTCACTGCGCCATCTGAAAACCGAAGCGCTGGTTTCATTTTTGCTGTGGGCAGTTTTTCCCTGCTTTTCCGGTGCGGGGCTGTTTATAATCAACTTACAATTAACAGCGGGTTTAAACGCATTTGCCAGTGGATACGTATGGGAAAGACATTCAAGGTATCATCAAAATTCCAGCCTTCCGGGGATCAGCCTGAGGCCATCGAAAAGCTGCTGGCGGGTATCCAGTCGGGTCTGGCCTGCCAGACGTTGCTGGGGGTGACCGGGTCGGGCAAAACCTTCACCATTGCCAATGTCATTGCAAAGCTGCAAAGACCCACCATTGTCATGGCCCATAACAAGACCCTGGCGGCACAGTTATACGGCGAGTTCAGGGAGTTTTTCCCTGACAATGCGGTGGAGTATTTTGTGTCTTACTACGATTACTACCAGCCCGAGGCTTACGTACCCAGTTCCGATACTTTTATTGAGAAAGATGCCTCGGTCAATGAGCACATTGAGCAGATGAGACTGTCTGCCACCAAAGCGTTAATGGAAAGGGACGATGCCATTATTGTCGCGACGGTTTCAGCGATTTATGGTCTGGGTGATCCCCAGTCGTATTTAAAGATGATGTTGCATATCTCCCGGGGCGAAATCATTAACCAGCGGGAGGTGTTACGCAGGCTGGCTGAGCTGCAATACACGCGCAATGATACGGAATTGAAAAGGGCGACCTACCGGGTGCGCGGTGATGTTATTGATATTTTCCCGGCAGAATCGGAAAAAGCAGCCATCAGGCTGGAGCTGTTCGACGAAGAGGTGGAAGAGATCAGTGAGTTTGATCCCCTGACCGGCGAAGTACTCAAAAAACTGCCCAGGGCAACCATCTACCCGAAGACTCACTATGTCACACCACGCCAGACTATTATTGACGCCACAGAAGCGATCAAGGAAGAGTTGGTTGAACGTCTGGAGGTGCTCAGGAACAACAATAAACTGGTGGAAGCCCAGCGTTTGGAGCAGAGGGTTAAGTACGATGTGGAAATGATGCTGGAGCTGGGGTACTGCACCGGTATCGAAAACTACTCCCGCTACCTGTCGGACACCCGGCCCGGCGAAGCACCTCCGACGCTGTTTGATTATATTCCTGACAATGCCTTGTGTGTCATAGACGAATCACACGTCACCGTGCCCCAGGTGGGCGGAATGTATAAAGGCGACCGCTCTCGTAAAGAAACGCTGGTGGAGTACGGCTTCAGGCTGCCTTCTGCGCTGGACAACCGACCCCTGAAATTTGAAGAGTGGGAAGGACGACGCCCGCAAACTATTTTTGTGTCTGCGACGCCCGGCCCTTATGAAGCAGAGCATCAGGGACAGATTGTGGACCAGGTGGTTCGGCCCACCGGGCTGGTTGATCCGGAGATTGAAGTTCGTCCTGCTACGACCCAGGTGGATGATTTGTTTACCGAGCTTAATAAAACGGTGGCGAAAGGCGACAGAGTTCTGGTGACGACCCTGACCAAGCGCATGGCAGAAGATTTGACCGACTATCTCCATGAAAACGGGGTTCGCTGTCGCTATTTGCACTCCGGGATCGACACGGTAGAGCGGGTTGAAATCATTCGTGACTTGCGAATAGGCACGTTTGACGTGCTGGTGGGCATTAACTTGTTAAGGGAAGGTCTGGATATGCCGGAAGTGTCCCTGGTGGCTATTCTCGATGCCGACAAGGAAGGCTTTCTCCGTTCTGACCGCTCTTTGATACAGACTATTGGTCGTGCCGCTCGTAATGTCAATGGTAAGGCGATTCTGTACGCCGACAAGATAACCGGCTCAATGCAGCGGGCGATTGATGAAACCGAACGTCGTCGTAAGAAACAGCTGGCTTACAACAAAGAACATGGCATTACCCCGAAAAGTGTTCATAAATCGGTGTCGGATATTCTTGAAGGTGCAGTTATTCCCGGTAAGAAGAAAGGGCAGTCCAGTCGTAAAGTCGCAGAACCGAAAGCGGAGTATCATCATGAGCTGTCTGCCCAGGAACTGGCCAAAGAGATCAAGATGCTGGAAGACAAAATGATGGAACATGCCCGCAATCTGGAGTTTGAAGAAGCAGCAGCCGTTCGTGATCAGGTAGCCAGACTCCGAGACCGGGTATTGAAATAACAGACTTGTTGGGCATTCTTAATTTTCAAGGTAAGAATGCCGCATCTGTTGAGTTGCCACATTACCTCTGGTTGGTGGCAAATGAGATCGTCCTCATTGGAATGACTTGGGACGTTACTTTGAGCGGTTCCCTGTTTTGGTTCGGGACACCGGTCAGTTCAGCAGTGATTGTCTCTCTGCCATTATCTATAAATACTTCTTTTACCGGAAAGTTGGGAGTATTAAACTGGCTTAGCATCGTTTTACCAATGTAGACAGTGAATCGTTTATTAGGGCCGTTGACAGACCAGTGTAAATGAATTTTCCCATCAACAGAGTTTGTACCTTTGTTGACTGGGATGATGCTATTGGTGTTTTTTTTCTGATTTGTAACTCTGGCCTGAGTTATTTGAAAATAGTAGGGCTGGTTGAAAAGTGTTAACGTTAAAGACTGTCCTGTATTGGGATCAAAGAAAGAAACTTTGATTTCATTACTGCCACTTTTTATGCGAGAGCCGATAGTCAATAGACCCGCATTAGCATAAAAATTATGACTGGCCAGACTCTTAGGTTTATTAACGGTAGACATAATCTTGCCAATGTTTGAGCTGCTTTTAATTTGTTGAAAGCGTCTTACTTTTCCATTAACTGATTCAGTTATTGTATCGGTAGTGCTGATGCTTTCAAAGACACTCGCTTCGATATGAACACCTTTCTCTGCAAGCTCTTTTTTCATTTTTTCAACGTCCAATAATTTAGCACTGCTGGCATTGATGTTGGAAAAACAAGCAAAAAACAATAAAAAAACCGTTTTTAAATAAAATTTTCTCTTAGTTAATAGCATTTTTTTCACCCTGTTTGGTTTTTAGATATAAAAATGCAGCCTCTTAGAGTGGATGTTGCAACCACCTGCAAGGCTACTGTCTGATGGTAGTTGGAGCCGAAAAAACAAAAATAGTTCAAAATAGCCATTCAGGGACCGTAGACAGGGCAAAAGCATGAGCATTTTTTGTACAGAGTATGGTGCTGGTCAGGTACTTATCATTTGTACATATTTTGACCAGATGCAGGTTCAGCCGGGCTGCTGATTTTTTTTGAGTAATCAGGAATCGGGGCTTGCATTTTTCATCTGGATTGATAATATACGCAGCAACTTCAGGCGGTTAGCTCAGCTGGTTAGAGCGTTACGTTGACATCGTAGAGGTCGCTGGTTCGACTCCAGTACCGCCTACCAAACAGGTGATTGATTTCACTTAAAAAAGCCCACTTTTTACAGTGGGCTTTTTTTGTTGTCGTAAAAAAATGAAAAAACGATCAAGTTGACGGATCCCCTCTATCAATGGCACCCAAACTTTGTTCAGGGTGCGCGGACGAAGGGAGGGGTGGCGCGCTCCTCATTGTATGGTGGACCCCACTGTCAAGACAGTAAATCAACAAATTTAAGTTAAGTCCTGGCAGTGGTTGAAAATCCCTCATGCAAAGTGAATTGCCTTAGGTGTCTTATAGTCCAGCGACTGATGTAATCGCTCAGTGTTGTAAAACTCAAAGTACTCATCCAGCCCTGCGTGAAGCTCAGGAACCGTCTGAAACTCATGTGTGTATAGCCACTCGTACTTGACGGAACGCCAGAGCCTTTCTACAAAAATGTTATCCAATGCCCGGCCTTTGCCGTCCATACTGATCCTGATTTCCCGTTCCTGTAAGGGTGCCAGAAAATCATGGCTGGTAAACTGACAACCTTGGTCTGTGTTGAATATGTCAGGCTGTGCCTGCTCCAGAGCACGGTTCAACGCATGAATACAAAAATCTGCATCCAATGTATTTGATAACTCCCAGCTCACCACGTAACGGCTATACCAGTCAATAATGGCAACCAGATACATGAACCCTGCGGCATAGGGCAGTAGGTAATATCAGTACTCCACACCTGGTTAGGCCTGAGAATCTCAACCCCTCGAAGCAAGTAAGGGTACACCTTGTGCTCCTTGTTCCTCAGACTGGTTCCAGGTTTTGGCCCTACACCCTGTATGCCCATCAACTGCATGAGTCGCTGAACACGCTTCCTGTTGACTGGATAGCCCTGGTTATTCAGCCACGCTGTTAACCTGCGACTGCCGTAAAACGGTGTACGTGTATACTGTTCGTCAATCAAGCGCATCAGGCTCAGGTTCTCCAGGCTTTCCTGAGCCTGAGAGGCTTGGTAATACCAACTTGACCTGTTTAACCCAATCAGCTCACATTGTCGCTGAATGCTCAGTTCTGGATGATCTGGCTCAATGCACCTCCGCTTCTCATCAGTGGACATTGCCTGATTTTTTTTTCAACCAGTCCAGCTCCATTTTGAGCCGACCGATCTCTTGGTAAAGTGGCGCTGTCAGCGTTTCCGGATCAACCTCTGGTCTTGTCCTGCCGAAGACCTCTGAAATCCCTTGGAGCAGTTGACGCTTCCACTGACTGACCTGCACAGCTGCAACTTCATGCTCACTGGCCAGCTGGTTTATAGTCTTATCGCCCTTGTAAGCTTCCAGTGCCACCTGTGCCTTGAACTCGGGCGCGTGTCGTTTTCTTTTTGCTGCCATGATTCCCTCCTTTAGGGTCATGTTACAGCCAGAAAACTTAACTTAGCTAGCTGTCCAGTTTATGGGGTCCACTATATTGTTGGTTCGGAGTCCGCATCCTTCGACCGTGCATCCTGAGCGGAGTCGAAGGGCGCTCAGGATGAGCGTAGATTGTTCACGTCAAACTCATTGAGGTGACTTAGGGAAGTGGCGGTTAAGAAACTACCGATTCAGGAACGACAGTCATATCCCACTTTGGTAGTTTCGGATTCCTGATAATGTATGGATTTATATCAGTCATTTCTGATTTTCCAAGTCTCACTCCCTTGGGATAAAACTTGTCCAGCAGATTAACCACAGGACTCATCGCTTTCCATGTCATAGTTTCCGTCCATTTCAATACAGTGCTCACTGTATTCAATAACGTCCCACTCCAATGATTTTCCAGCGAAGACCACCTACGTTCGATGGGGTTGTATTTGCTGTGATAGGGAGGATAGTACACCCCATGAATTTTCAGGCCTTTGCTTTGACTGAAACGCACCAGCCTTGAGAGGTACTGAGTGCGGTGACTATTATTTTCCGGACCATTATCGGCAAAAATAACAATCTCCTCTACCTCCGGATTTTCTTCTTTCACCAGATCCCACCACCACTCGAACGCATCGCAGACAAAATCACTGGTTTTGTTCGAATTGCCGTAGAAAATATGGAGTTGGTCGTTTTCAAGATTGAGAATGCCAAAAGGAATCAGTTTACTCTTCGTAGCCATGTCATGATCAAGTGCTTTAACAGGAGCCTTCCCACGAGATTTACCCCTCTGGAAAAGTCGCCAAGATTAACTGTTGCTTTGCAGTCTATGCTGACTCGCAACGCTTTTTTGTTGTTTTTAGCTTCTTCGTTTATTCGGTGGACGTTTTCAAAAATGGCATCGGTTTCCGGGACTTTTTTGGGGTTTGGTTTTTGTACCCGACGCAGTTTATAGCCCAGGCGATTGAGAATATCATTAATGGTTCGCACTTTGGGAACCTGATCTTCCGCCCAGCCTTTTTCTTCAATGAGCTTTCGATGAACCGCTTTAGCTGTAATGCGAGTATAGGCTAATGTGTTCTTCATCTGTGGGTCTGCCTGGCTTTCCGGTTCAACCAGACTACGGATGTCTTGTTCTAATTGTGGTAGGTTAATTTCTGAACGGCGCTTGCCACATACTTCATAATGGCCAAAGCACTCGAACCCTGTCCGTAGCTCATTGATACCGAGTTCTACGGACTTTCTGCTCCAACCAAACTCTGACTCCGTTAAGCGGGGACTCTCGTAGCAGAGCTTTTTCGACACCTCAGCCATGAAGATTCTTTTTTTCATGCCAGTGAGTTGTTTGGCTGCAAACTTAATGACGTCTTTGGCTTCTTGAGGAATAGCAACAGAGGTAGACATAGCAATCAATGACATAGGAGTTTAAGCTTGCTGCCTACCATACTCCGGTATGATTTTGATCGCCAGTTCCCTTACTGGTATTCTGTCGTCATTTTTTCGAGGGAGTGACTCATCAGGCTCTGAAACATAACTGGTCTTTAGAGCTCTCGATAAAAAAAACAGTGAAATGAACTGTCTAAGCTATTCTTAACTGCCAGCCTCTAAAAGTCGATATTGGTCAAAACAGGTAGTTGACGATGAAAATAAACGTCAGAATAATTATTTTATTACTTCTATGCTCGCTATCATCTTACTCAAATTCAAACGAATTGTGCTTTAAGTGGCAGCTGAAACATTATGGGTATTTAGTTCTGGATGGTGTTGTTGCAACATCCAATCAGGTCAGTCGTAGCAATGCTTTTACAGGATTTGATGATTACTCATCAGAGGTAGACTGGTCCACTCGAATGAATATGTTTTTTTATGAGTTTGTTATTTATGAAGTAGCCTCTACCACTCATGTAGTTTTTAATCAGAATGCTCCTGATATTAATGTGCCAGAACCTTTTTATTCCTTATTAAGAGGTGCTAGCGATAGTCTTCAGCATAAATTCTTTACTCAGTACATACTAAAAGGTCAAATGACAAAAGCAGCGCGTCACTTTGCTGAGCTGTTATCTTGCATTTTCTGCCCTCCTTTTTTCTTCTTATACGCGATGTGTAAAGCAAGTAGCGATAGTGACTATGGAGAGAAGGTGGAAGCGCTGGAAGCCGCAACACCAAGCCGTTTACCAGATCATGTCTCCATCGCTAAGCGCTCCTTGTCTCGTAGGACGGTAAACAGTAATAATGACGTGTTTCCATCGCCAAGCATGGAAACTATAGGCGATAACACTCATATAGTTGACCTTTTTATGAATTCCCCTGAAGCACAACACTGGGTAATAGCCCGTCTAAAGCAAACTAATGCCGTGGTGGTGGAATTAATAATGCCTCAGTTATTCAATACAGCTTTACCTGCGCTGCTTGGCGTGCAAGAGCAAATTACTGAAATTGATAATGAAGTTATACGACCATCGCATTTTGTATCAATAAATTTTAGTAATGGAATAAAAGTGCAATACCATATTAAGCAATTATCCGACAATGAGGTTAAGGTATTGGCCATTGTGGTTAGCGGTCATGGTTACACTCTAACTATTGCTGACGATGATTATGATGTTGTAGAAAATCAACCTTCCCCAGATAATTCGCAGTTAACCGCAGCCTGTGATTGTAACGGAGCATGTAATTGTGCCAGCTCAAGTGTAAATACTACCGATGAGTCAGATGATCAGAGTGATACTTCCAGCCTTCAAAGTACTCCCCTGATTTTTCCGCACACCCATTAGCGCCTGAGGGCAGCTATTCTCGGTCAGGCTCCTAGGTGCCCTCCAGCGTGGGAGCGAGTTATGGGTCGAAGTAAATGTCGATCTGTTCTATCTGTTTGCTGCAGTGGGCGTTGAAGGGGGCAAAAGTGAGGGGAGGGCAAGCCTTATTATCATAAAGGTATTCAGAGGGCGGGTAAGCTGTATTGATAAAAAGGTTCATAAAGATCGGCCCAAAGAATGCTATGTTTCCTATTGCGCTGATCTTGCCCCATAGCGTGGTGGGCCATGGGCTAAAGTAGAAAGTCTCAAGCAAATCATGAGTGCCAAGCGTTATCTCAATGAGGTTACTGAGCGATTCGAAGTAGGTGAATTCATTACCACGGTAGATGTTGCTGGCAGCCGTATGGTGTATGTAGGCTGCAAGGGTGTTCCAGGCCATGCCGTGCACCATCATGAAGAAAGCAGAGTTAGAGTTGCTGGTAGATCCCCGGTAATGGTGCCATATTTTTTGGTAGATTATGCCATGGAATATGAGATTAACCAGTTGGCCGCCCCCGTTGTACAGAGCATGGGTGATACGTTCTGATAAGGACTCCTGGAGATTCAGGTGGGTACCATCCTTGAGCAGTAGGGTTGGGTCGTCGGGTACTGCAGTGACTCGAACAGAGGGGTCGTCTGCCTTTGATAGTGCCTGACAATCAGGATACGGAGTGTTTACAGAGCTGCTTTGCAATAAACGACAGGTGTAAATCAGTGTGTTGGGGTAGGCGAAAAAGGTCTTCTCAAGAAGCAGGCTATCTTCAGTCTCAATGATGGTTTTGCAGTCCTGGCGTTTGGTAAAATAAGGGAGAGAGAAGCGATGGCGATACCGCATGGCGTTGTGACAGTATTCATGGGTTTTACTCATCTTAATGCCCGCATCCGCCTGTACAGGGGTGTGTGAATAGAGGCTGAGTAATGTAATAAGCGAAAGGGTGCTGATGAGTCTGATCTTCAGCTGTCTGGCTTCTGAATAGAGTGTATTGAAGCCAAAGTATCTTGCAAGCGCCTGAGGATGTGTCATTAGTCACTTATTGTTACTTGAGAGTTAAGGGATGCGGATAAGCGTAGACCCTTTTCAGAAGTTGTTCCTACCTGCTGATACGAAGAGTGCTTTCTCATGTATGATGTCCTTATTTCAACGGTTACAGGTCTGTTGGTCGGTATTTTATTTACTGCTATTAAATTGCCTATTCCCGGGCCACCCACTCTCGCGGCAGTGATGGGTGTCGTCGGTATTTATCTGGGAATGCATGTCTGCCACTTGCTCATTCGATTGTTTTTTACGTAATGCATACTTAAATACACTTTTTTTAGACAGGGATTGTCGCATAATAGCAAGGTTTGTATTCGGTTTGGATAAAGTGGGGTTTCATGCAGGAACGAGGGCGAATTGCCTCCTGGTGCATCATTGTGGTGGTGCTGCTTGTTCATTTGGTCATGGCATCCGGAGTGCCGCTGGGTGTCGATGAAGCTCACTATGCACTTTATGCTCTGCATCCGGCCCTGAGTTACTTTGATCACCCGCCCATGGTGGGCTGGTTGCAGATATTGGTAGCGCCGCTGGGTTACGATGAATTTACCGTCAGGCTTGTTCCCGCAATTCTCTACGCATTAAGCAGTTATCTGGCGTTCAGGGTCACCAGAATACTCTTTCCTGACGGTCCGGCCTGGACCGGGCTGGTGGCTGTCTTTTTGTTGAATACGGCACCCATTCTGCAATTGATGGGGTGGGGGCTGGTGCCTGATCTGCCTCTAATGGTCTTTGGCCTTTTGTCCCTGGAGCTGATTTACCGTATCCATCAGCACAATCGTTTGCTGCACTGGCTGGGTCTGGGCATCGTCTATGGGCTGGCAGGATTGAGCAAATACACGGCCATATTTCTGCCTTTGGGTATGATCCTGTTCATGATTCAGCAGCAGGGGCTGAGATGGTTTTGGCAGGCAGGCCCATGGTTAGCTGCCTTTATCGCATTGGTGTTGATCTCTCCCGTATTAATCTGGAATGCTGACAACGATTGGGCATCCATCGCTTACCAGTTTGACCGTGGTGTTGGGGTTAAGGAGTGGTCTTTAAAAGAGGCGCTGGGCATGCAGTTGGCGCAAATGCTTTTTTATTCCATCCTGGCTTATGTTGCTGCCATATCCGCTACTGTTTCACTGTTAAGAAAACGGATTCCGGAACAGGACAGGGCCTCTTCCTGGTTGATTATCTGGAATACTCTGCCGTTACTGATAGTGATCGGCTGGTCCGCTGGTGATGGTACGGTGCTGCCTAACTGGCCAGCCCTTGGTTGGACGTTATTGGCACCTTTGTCGGCTTACTGGATCTGTCGTGGCTGGTCGCGTTTGTGGGTGAAATGTCTGACTGTTTTTTCTTCCGCTCTGTCATTGGGGCTGATTGGTTTTGTGTTCTTCTTTCTGGCATTTATGCCCCTTGCTACTTTTCCTTTCATGGCGCCAGCCATCAAGGATCTGGTGGGCTGGAAAGAAGCGGCTGAACAGGCTCAGCTCTTGCAACAGAAGTGGCAGAAAGAAGAGGGGGTAGAACCGGTGTTGATGGTGGATAACTGGACTAAGGCCAGTCGCATAGCCTGGTATGCCTACCCAGAACCCGTTCAGCTGCTAACGGATCGATTAACTCAGTTTGACTTCTGGCATGGTAAACCAGAAGCCGATAGCTATGGCCTGTTGGTTCGCGACAAGTCATCGGCTCCTGAGAGTGACCATCTGGAAATACAGAATTTTTCCTGCACTCTGGTCGATGAGATGGAGTCTGGATTGGACGCCATCATGGTGAATCGGTTCCAGTTTTACCGCTGTAAACCGTTACATTGAGGTGGCTTTGCTGAAAACCCGGTCCATTGTCTGACGGTTTTCATTTCACATTTGATTCACATCAGCCCTTTTACACTGTTCGGGCATCTTCTGCTGTCAGTTGTAACTTGGTTTTGAGTGTTGGATAATTTTGACCCATTCAGGGTGGGTGATCGTTTTTATCGCTGAAAACTGTTTTGATAGGTTTTGAGGTTATATAAGGAATGTCCGATGTGTTCGGAGCAGATTTTGGCCGGTCTCGCTCAATAATCATTAAAGCGAGCTGCTTGTTGCTTCCCTTTGTAGCTCTGTTTTCAGTGACTGCTGTCAATCATTCAGTTTTTTATGAGATAAATAGCTGGGGTACTGAGGCTGCCGCTGCTGTTTTCTGGGTGCTGTTAACCAATCTGGGGGATGGTTTCTTCCTGTTCCCCCTGGCGATGTTGCTCTTCTATAAAAAGCCCGATAAACAACTGGCCGTTATGTTTACCATGATCGTCGGTGACCTGCTGCTGAATGGCGGTAAAGCGCTTTTTTCCACTCTGCGCCCGGTGGGTGAGTTGGGGCTTGAAGCCGTGAATGTGCTGGGGCCCGTGGTAAAAACAGATTCGCTGCCTTCGGGGCATACCGGTACGGTTTTCCTTTTAGTTGGACTTTCGTTCCTTTATTTGCAACCACGCCTCCAATACCTGATTCTGACGGTTGCTGGTTTTTCGTCAATATCCCGCATTGTGGTGGGGGCCCATTGGCCGATTGATATTTTTCTGGGTGCCTGGGTGGGCATTTTAGCGGCTGTCATAGGGCGTTTCCTGGCCAGCAAGCTGACATCTGGCTTAAAGAGCAGGATCGTCTTTATTCTGTTGGGTCTGTTGTGTGTGGCTGTCCTGCCGTTCTACGACAACGGGTTTCGTTCCTACACAGTGATTATGTATTTGCAGTTTGTATTGGCGCTGCTGGCGCTTGTGTTAAGCGTTCACTGCATGATCAGTCTCTACCAGGACGAGCTGGCATCACGCTTGAGACAGCCCGGAACCCTCTTGAACAAGTTGTTTCTTATGGGGCAGAGATTGTCCAAGTTCGGTATGGTGGGCGCCAGTGGCTTCCTGGTGGATATGGGTGTTTTTACCTTGCTAGGGCAGTGGCTGGGTGTGCCTCACTTAGTGGCCAGGGGCGGCTCTTATTGGGTGGCTGCCAGCTGGAACTGGTTTTGGAACCGTACCTTTACTTTTTCCCATGTTCCCAAAGAGAAAAAGCTGAAGCAGTGGAGTAAATACCTGACGATGTCCCTGATCAGTTTTATTCCCAACTGGGGCACCTACTATTTGTTAACGACTTTTGTACCCTTCTTTATGGATTACAAGCAGCTGGCACTGGTATCCGGTGTTTTGGCAGGCATGCTGTTTAATTTCACCATAGCGACGGTATTTGTATTTGCAGGGCGGCAGTCCAATGTCGCTAAGGGAGCCAATCTATGAAAGTAGATACGATGCGCTGGGTGGATCATTACGTAGGTGTCCCACTCTGTTTTCTTTTGAAACTGGTTTTCTGGCCCTTTGACCGGATGCGCAAAGAGCAGAAAACAGCTTCTAACAACGTCCTGTTTATTGAGCTGTCTGAAATGGGCAGTGCTATCCTGGCTGACCCCTCCATGCGCTGGTTGAAAGGGCAGGGCAAAACACTGCATTTTGTTATTTTTGAAAAAAATGTCGCCAGCCTGCACCTGTTAAATACGATTGATCGGGACAAAATTTTCCTGATTAAGCCGGATAATCTTTTCAGTCTTGCCATCAGTAGCCTTAAATTCCTGATCTGGTGTCGAAGAAAGAGGATTGATACGGTCATTGATCTGGAGTTGTTTTCCCGTTTTACCGCCATTCTGACTCGGCTCAGCGGTGCCAGTAACCGGACAGGTTTTGACCGGGTTCATGAAGAAGGCCTCTACCGGGGGGATCATTTGACTCATCCGGTGATGTATAACTCCCACAGGCATATTTCCAGAAACTTTATGACGCTGGTGAGGGCTTCTCAAAATGAACCTCATCAACCGTATCAGAAAGAGTGGCTTGATGAAGAGATTGAACTGGCCAGGGCAGAGGTGAACTCTGACCTGAGGTCATCGGTGATCACCAAGCTGAAAGCGCTTTATGGCGACTTTAAGCCGGGCGTCCAGCGATTGGTGCTGGTGAACCCCAATGCCAGTGACCTGCTTCCCCAGAGGCGGTGGATGAAAGATCGATACGTCAACGTGATTCAGACTTTACTGGCGGACTACTCCGATATTCTGGTGGTGATTACCGGGGCTCCCGCTGAGCGTTCAGAAGCTGAAATTCTCAGGCAGCAGGTGAGTCATGAGCGTTGCCTCAATAGTGCCGGGGTTTTTGAGTTCAAAGAACTGGTGCCCCTGTATTCTATTTCTGAACTGATGTTGTCCAACGATTCCGGGCCGCCGCATTTTGCTTCTGTCACTGATCTGAAAACCTTTGTGATATTTGGGCCTGAAACGCCCGCCTTGTACGGCGCCCTTGGGAATTCGACACCGATCTACGCTGGATTGCCCTGTTCACCCTGTGTCAGTGCCGGGAATCACAGGAAGACCAGTTGTGTAGACAACCAGTGTCTTAAAGCCATTGATTCCGGGCAGGTGCTGGGGGTATTAAAACCTGCCCTGGATGCCCGTGTGATTATGAAAGCAGGCTAGGGCCAGGGTCGGCTCTCTCATTGCAATCTGTCATTACCAAAGCTTGTGTTACACTGAATTTTAATAAGGTATCTTTTTCGATTATCAACGAGAGTTCAAGGATGAACCTGACAACAAGGATCCTTCGTTCACGCAAGGAAAAGCGTTTTTCTCAACAAGTTTTGGCTGATCTGATCGGCGTATCCCGAAGCGCCCTGGCCCAATGGGAAACCGAAATGAGCAGCCCCAGTCTTGAAAATCTCCGAAAAATGGCTGAGCTTCTGGAAGTTTCATTTGAATGGTTGGCGACTGGCCGGGGGAATCAATACCTGACGTCACCGGTCGATACCATTTGCGACACCAAGGTCGATGATGAAATTATTCGCACCCTGAACAGAATGAACCTGAAGAAAAAACGAGCCATTCTCAATGTCATGAAAGCCATGGCCTGATGAGTGCCAGAGGCGTATAAATTCACCGAAGCGCTGTCAGGACAGAAGCCTTGTTGGCTGTGTCCTGACAGCTCTTGAACTATTTTCCTCCATTTACTTCACGACTTCCCGCAGTTTGTTGCCAGGTTTGAATTGTGGCAATTTACAGGCAGGTATATGAATTTCCTGGCCCGTCTGTGGGTTTCTGCCCTTTCGTGCCGCTCGATCCGCCACGGAAAAGGTTCCAAATCCTATCAGCTGCACGATCTCTCTCTTGGCGAGTGTATCTTGAGTGTTTTGAATGAAGGCATTGACGGCCTGCTCCGCCTTGTTTTTTGAAAGGTTGGATTGTTCCGCGACCTGTTCAACAAGCTCTTTCTTGTTCATAGCACGTCTCGACAATGGTTACCTGTGGGTGAGAAAACAGATGGCTTTTTTCCCTTCTGACCCCGAACAATATAGAAGCTCTCGCCGTTTTCGTCCTGAATCCTGTCAGGAAAGGAATCCATGACAGGATGCAGTTTTACCGGTAGGGTAGTGCCGGAATCATGGAAACCGAGAGACATAGCCGTAATATGAGTGACGCGAACCTGGCCAAATCCTTTCCTGAACTGGATGCTTTTTTACCCTGTGCAACGCCGGATGAATGGATTGCAGAAGCCCTGAAACAGCAGGACATTCTGTTAGTCGATCACGCAAATTGTGAAAAAAAAGCCGCCTCTACCGCCCTGAACCTGATGTACCGCTACACCGAGCACTTTGACTTGCTCAACAAAATGTCCCGCCTGGCCCGTGAGGAGCTGAGGCATTTTGAACAGGTTCTGGCCATTATCAAAAAGCGGGGTATTCCTTATAAACCCCTGTCAGCTTCCCGTTATGCCGGAACGCTCAGAAAGCACGTAAGAACCTGGGAGCCGGCCCGGATGGTGGATACCCTGATTATTGGTGCTTACATTGAAGCCCGCTCCTGTGAGCGCTTCCACAAGCTGGCCCCTTATCTTGATGATGAGCTAAAGAAGTTTTACTTATCGCTGCTCAAGTCGGAAGGTCGGCATTTCAAGGATTACCTGACTCTGGCAGAAAACATTTCTGAAGAGCCTATAACAGAGCGGGTGGCTTTTTTTGCAGAAGTGGAACGGGAAGCGATTGAATCCGTTGATGAAGAATTCCGTTTTCATAGCGGCGTTCCGGCCGCCGCCTGAAGGATCGAAAAACCGTCGGTGATCAATCGACGGTTTGATTAGGATCTGATGGTATGTCGAAAGCTTCCATCTTCAGCCCCGATTCGTCGGAGGTCAGCACCCAGCCCTGCCGGTCCCAGTCGCCCAGCACGATCCGTTGACCAGTTCCTGAGGCCAGCTCGACGTTATGGGTATCCGGGCGGTGGGTGTGGCCATGGATCAGCGTTTTAACCTGATATTTATCCATCACCCGAACCACTTCTTCTGGAGTGACATCCATGATGTCCAGCGATTTCATGGATTTGGCTTTCTTGCTGTTATTGCGTAGTTTTTGCGCCAGTTTTTTTCGGTAACTTAATGGAGACAGACGAAGAATACCCAGAACCAGGGGGTTGCGGATAACCTTGCGGTAGCGAAGGTACTGTTGGTCCCCTGTGCAGAGCAGGTCGCCGTGCATTAGCAGAACGGTCTCACCATTCAAGTCAACAGGGCAGGGGTCATTGATCCAGGTGGCTCCGGTCATTTTCAGGAAACCTTTGCCGATGGCAAAGTCCCGATTCCCTGCCATCAGGAATAATGGCTTGCCAGAATCTGTGTAGGTTTTGAGTTGGTGAGCGATGTCGTAATGAAAAGGCTCCATGGCGTCGTCGCCCACCCAGTACTCAAAGAAATCACCCAGAATGTACAGTGCGTCTGATTGCGAAGCCTGTTCCTGCATATAAGAAACGAACGCCCGGACAATGTCTGGGCGTTCAGGGGTTAAATGCAGATCAGAAATGAACTGTATGTTCATTTATCTTCCTATCTATGTCACCTATGCCACAACCTCAGGTTCTGTCACGACCGCAGACTGTATCACTACATCATCAACGGGAACATCCTGGTGACCGGCACGGAAGGTGGTTTTCGCTGCCTTGATCTTGTTGACAACGTCCATCCCTTCAGTGACCTGGCCAAATACGCAGTAGCCCCAGCCATCGGGAGTCTTGGAGGTATGGTTAAGGAAAGGGTTGTCGGAGACATTGATAAAGAATTGCGATGAAGCTGAGTGAGGGTCCATTGTTCTGGCCATGGCAATGGTGCCGATGGCGTTTTTCAGGCCATTGTCTGCTTCGTTTTCGATCGGAGCCTGAGTGTCTTTCTGAACCATACCTGGTTCAAAACCACCGCCCTGGATCATAAAGCCATCAATGACCCTGTGGAAGATAGTGCCGTCGAAGTGGCCGTTCTTCACATATTCCAGAAAGTTAGCCACGGTCTTGGGGGCCTTTTCGGCGTCCAGTTCCAGTTTGATATCGCCAAAATTGGTATGCAGTACAACCATAGGGTTACCGTAATGTCTGTTCTAATGGTCCGCGAACGGGAAACCGATAATTCTAGGTGGTTATGATGCTGGTGTAAAAGGTCTGGGTAGAATAAATACCGGAAACCTCAGGCCAAAATTCGGTCTGACCTGTACCCTTTGCCGGGAAAATGTTAGTCTCAGCCGTTTATTTTATTCAACAGCCTTGAGCCGATGAGCAGCCTTGAGCCGATGAGCACAACAGACACTTCATCCAGCAAACCATCAAAATCCGGTAACTTTCTTGAGCAGATCATTGAAAAAGATCTGGCAGCAGGTGCAGTTCAATCGGTCCAGACCCGGTTTCCACCAGAGCCCAACGGCTTTCTGCATATTGGTCATGCCACCTCGATCTGTCTGAACTTTGGATTGGCTGAGCAATTCAATGGCCAATGTAACCTGAGGTTTGATGATACGAACCCCGAGAAAGAGGAACAGATGTATGTGGACGCCATCCAGGAAGATGTTCGCTGGCTGGGTTTCAAGTGGAGCGGCGAGGTTCGCTACGCGTCCAGCTACTTTGATCAGTTCTATGAGTGGGCCCTCTATCTGATTAAAGAAGGTCTGGCCTACGTGGATCATCAGGACGCCGAATCCATGGCTAAAAACCGGGGTGACTTCAATACTCCCGGTGTTGAAACCGAATGCCGCAGGCGCTCTGTGGAAGAAAACCTGGCCGAGTTTGAAAAGATGCGTGCCGGTGAATATGAAGAAGGTCAGTGCAGCCTGAGAGCGAAGATAGACCTGCAAAACCCCAACATGAACATGCGTGATCCGATTCTTTACCGTATCCGCAAAGTGCCTCATCACCAGACTGGTGACAAGTGGTGTATTTACCCGAGCTATGACTTTGCCCATGGTCAGGAAGATGCCATTGAAGGAGTGACGCACTCGATCTGTACGCTGGAATTCCAGGATCACCGTCCACTGTACGACTGGTTTATTGACAATCTGCCGGTGCCCTCAAAGCCGAGACAGTACGAGTTTGCCAGAACCAACCTGAACTACACCGTCACCAGCAAACGTAAGCTGAAGCGGCTGGTGGATGAAGGTATCGTAGAAGGCTGGGACGATCCCCGTATGCCGACTGTGTCCGGAATGCGTCGTCGTGGTTACACGCCGACTGCTATTCGCAAATTCTCTGATATGGTGGGCGTCAGTCGTTCAGACGGTATTGCCGATGTTGCCATGCTGGAACATGCGATTCGTGACGACCTGAACCATAATGCAGCCCGTGCCATGGCGGTTTTGAACCCACTGAAAGTAGTGATCACCAACTTGCCTGAAGGCGAGGTTCAGGAAATGACTGCAGCCTCACACCCGAACAAGCCAGAGCTGGGTGAGCGTACACTGCCATTTACTCGTGAACTGTATATTGATCGTGCTGACTTTACTGAAGACACCAGTTTGTCACGCAAGAAGTTCAAGCGACTGGTGTCGGGTGAATACGTTCGTCTACGCAGCGCCTATGTCATTAAATCAGACGCAGTGATAAAAGATGAACAGGGTGAAATCACCGAGCTTCATTGCAGCTACGTACCTGGTACTGTGGGTGAAAATCCTCCTGAAGGCATTAAGCCACGCGGTGTGATTCACTGGGTATCGGCGACCCATGGCAAGCAGGCAGAAATCCGTAAGTATGATCGCCTGTTTAATAACCCTGCTCCGGACAAGGGCGAAGAAGATTTTATGGCCCATGTGAATCCGTCTTCCCTGGAGGTCGTGACAGGCTGGGTGGAGCCTTCTCTGGTAGCCGCCGAACCGGAACAAGGTTTTCAATTTGAGAGGGAAGGGTACTTTGTTGCCGATCGACGAGAGCACTGTGCTGATAAGCCTGTGTTCAATATGACGATCGGTCTCAAGGATACCTGGGCCAGCAAAGTCTGAATTTTTTGGAATCAAGTTCTCCTTGTCAGCCTCCAATTCCTGAAAGGCGACGGGGAGAGCATATAGCCTGAATCATTGGGCTACAGGACAAAGAACGTGTTGCAGATATACAACTCCCTGACCCGAACCAAAGAAGCATTTAAACCGCTGGATGAAAACCATGTGCGGATGTACGTCTGTGGTATGACAGTCTATGACCTCTGCCACATTGGTCATGCCAGAACAGTTACGGCTTTTGACGTGGTTTCCCGCTACCTGAGAGCCAAGGGTTACCACCTGACTTATATTCGTAATATCACCGATATTGATGACAAGATTATTCGTCGCTCCATTGAAAACGGTGAAACCATTGATGTACTGACAGATCGCATGATCGCAGCCATGCGTGAAGACTTTCAACGTCTGGGTAATCTGGAGCCTGATCAGGAGCCCAGGGCGACCGAGCACGTAGAAGGTATGATCGAGATGATCAGCGACCTGGTTGAAAAAGGGTTTGCTTACGCACCGGGTAACGGCGACGTGTATTTCCGGGTTCGCAAATTCGAGGGTTACGGCAAGCTGTCTGGCAAGATTCTGGAAGAGCTGGAAGCCGGGGCCCGTATCGAAGTCGATGAGCAAAAAGAAGACCCCATGGACTTTGTGCTCTGGAAAGGTGCCAAAGCAGGCGAGCCGAGCTGGAATTCTCCTTGGGGCCATGGCCGTCCTGGTTGGCACATTGAGTGCTCGGTTATGGGTAAATGCTGTCTGGGAGAAACCTTTGATATTCATGGCGGCGGTTCGGATCTCAAGTTCCCTCACCATGAAAACGAGATTGCCCAGAGTGAAGCGGCCAATGGCCAGACCTTCGTCAATACCTGGATGCACTCGGGGGCGATTCGCATTGATAATGTGAAAATGTCCAAGAGTCTGGGTAACTTCTTTACGATTCGTGAAGTACTGGATAAGTACCCGGACGAAGTCGTGCGTTACTTCCTGATCTCCAGCCATTACCGCAGCCCGATCAATTACTCGGAAGACAGCCTGAAAGAAGCAGCTGTTCGTCTTGAGCGTCTGTACACGGCGCTGAAAGGTCTGGATATAACCGGTGTCAGTGCAGCTGAAGGCACTCGTTTTGAAGAAAAATTCATGACTTCCATGGATGATGATTTCAATACACCGGAAGCCTTGGCGTCTCTGTTTGAGCTGGTGCGTGAACTGAATACCGTTCGTGCCGAAGACGAAAAGAAAGCATTACCGCTGGCAGCCCTGCTGATTAAACTGGGTGGCATTCTGGGTATTCTACAGGGTGATGCTGAGTCGTTCCTGAAGTCCGGTGCGGAAGTGGATGAAGCCTGGATTGAAGCAATGATACAAAAGCGCAAAGATGCCAAGAAGGCGCGTGACTTCGCGGAAGCGGATCGAATCCGTGAAGAGCTGGCCAGTCAGGGAATTATCTTGCAGGACAGTCGTGAGGGCACCACCTGGCGTATCGAACGCTGATAGACTAACAGGGTCTGATATTTCAGACCCTGTTAGTCTCAAAGCTTATACTCATGCAACTTCGAATAGGCACAGATACCTACCCTTCGATAAAAGATACTGATACCATGTCGCACAGTAGACGCATTCAAACAAACAGTATGTTATTGGGCCAAGGGAGTGCTTGTCAGCTGTATCGACAGTTTGAAATCCTCGGGCGGTAGCGTGGCTGGGAATCCAAGTCAAAGTAAAGACTATGAATAAAATACAAGAAGAATATCTGAATCAATACCTTGAAACTTTGAACCTTGAGCAAAGAGAGCTTCACCAAAACGTAATGGCAAGTTACTTCTGCGCGGATGAGGAAAATGCCAATATTTGCTCTGACCTGATTTTAGCAGGGGTGAAAACGGCTACCTGCAGCATGAAGTATTGGTATGAGTCAGAGGGGGAGCCAATGCCCAAGCCTGGCGATCTCCAGGTGGTGACTGATTGGAGCGGGAATCCGACTTCAATTATTGAAAAAACGGAAGTTTCTGAATGTAAATTCTCGGAGGTTACAGCTGAGTTTGCCGCGGCAGAAGGTGAGGGTGATAAATCTCTGGAATGGTGGCGTCAGGCTCACTGGGATTTCTTTGGTAAAGAATTTAAAGAGCTAGGGATGGAGCCGACCGAGGACATGGTTTTGGTTCTTGAGAGGTTTAGGGTGGTTTATTCGTGATTGCTGTGTAGCTTGCGCGTCGCCGCAGAAATTAGCGTTATATGACTCAATCAAGATAATCATGAAAATTGAATTTGCTACAAAATCAAATATTGAACAGATATTGCCTATATTCAGAGAGCTTGAAGAGTATTATTTTGGGGATGAAGCTGCTTCAATTGATGATATTCAAGACTATTTTCAGAATAGAGTTTTCTCTGAATTATCAGGAGTAAAAGTACTCCTCGCTACAGATTCGCAAGGGCAAGCAATTGGATTTGCAACAATTTCAGTTTTGTATCCAGCTCCTAAACTTTCTGGGCAAATATACATGAAAGATTTGTTCACATCAGCATTATCAAGAGGCCAGGGGGTTGGTAAACAGCTCATGAAATTCATAGCAAATTATGCTCTTGAACATGGCTGCAACCGTCTGGACTGGACAGCAGAAAGCTCCAACCCAGTAGCAAGTGAGTTTTATTTGGCTATTGGGGCAGAGCAAATTTTAGAAAAGCAGTATTTCAGGTTTGAGGGTCTGGCTCTCAGCGATTTTGCATCTGCCATATAACAAGTGCGTGGTGTTGGTGGCAAGTTGCATGGGGTGTTGCCTATGTCTGCGCCCATACGCAAGCGTTATGTCGCCCAAAATAAGGAAAATTGATGCCTGTAACTAAATTCTCTGAAATTGAGTTTAAGAAAAAGCGCGAAAAGGTTTCATTCAAATCTATAACAGGTGAAAACTCACAACTTGTTGTTTTTAGATATGAAAAAGGAGAGAAAACAGATCATTCACACCCAATGGAGCAGATAGGATATGTGTTATCAGGTGAAGCAGAATTTTTCATTGAGGATGAAACGTTCACACTTAAGGCGGGTGATGCTTATCATATTCCTAGCGGTAAGAGGCATGGCTTCAACATAATTTCAGATACAGGTTTAGAACTCATTGAGTCATACTCTCCAGTGAAAGCAGAAAACATATATTAACCTGCTAAAACAAGGGTTGATTTTTATTATCAACGACTGCCTCGCTTACGAATTTTCGCCTTGCGTTTTATCATTTCAATTTTGGCCGCGTCATGATCTATAAAATGGGATTTATGAGAATGAAGTTTCTCAAAAGCCAAGTTGACTTGTTTCGTTAACCAAGCTTCTTGCGATATTTTTTTTCTCTGCTGATCGGCAAGTTGTTCCGTAAGTTCTCGACAGGCATCACTAATAGTTTGCCCTTGGCTTTCAGTCATCTGTTGAGCTAACCTTTTCGTTTCTTCATCGGCTCAAATTGTATTCTGGTTTCCATAACATAACTCCTTTCTCTGTGTGTACGTGTGTTAGCACGCAGAGGTGAAGCTAACAAATGCTTCCTTCGTTCCGGGGCTTAGCCCCTCTATTTGTTGACGCAGTCTTCGGCAGCGCGCCTGAAGCAAACGTTAACAATTTCATCAAACTGACAACTAAGGAGAAATTAATGTCAGATATTCAAGAGGCAACTGTAGAACCACAATCTTTATCCATAAAAGACGGTGCTGCAAAAACAAATGCTCTTATTGCCTACGGTCTTATGGTTGTCGGTATGTTTACAGGCATCTTTTGGGTCGTTGGTGCTATTTGGGCAATGGTTAAAAAAGGAGAGGCTCAAGGCACACTATTTGAAGATCATTATTCAAACATCATCAAAACATTCTGGTGGGGGCTTGGCCTTTCAATATTAGGCTTTATTTCAGCAGTTGTGGTTGTTGGCTATTTTATATTGTTAGCCGTTTGGATTTGGTCGATTTACAAAATCATCAAAGGTCTTACAAAGATCACTTCGAACGAAGCATACAATTCATAACAATGCTAGTCAGCAGGGCGCAGCAAAGCTGCGCTTCTGCTGGCGGCGTAAGGGCTTGCAATGTTCAATCGAGATAAACACCAGCGATTCCCGCACTTAATACGACAATGTAAGTATTTTATTCAAATTCGTGCTCAGGAGTTAGCGGCCAGCAAAAACCCTGCACCCCAGGTACATTAACAAGTACTATTGTCCCCTGAAAACCTTGGCTACATTACTTTTCTATGAAGTGTTAATTTGAACCCTACCAGGCTTTATGCCATATATGAGCGCATCGAACAATTCATCCCAACCTTCGAGCATCCAGGACAGGAATACCCGTGTAATCACCTTCCATAGGTACGTTCGGACGCCCCTCGCTCGCTCCTTCAGCGCCTTTTTGAATTCCGGGCTGGCCATTTCCTGGATTTGATCAACCATGAAGGCCAGGAACGTCAGGTAAGCCAGGTTGGTTGCCAGGTGCTGCTTCCCGTGACCATAGTTGTGTTCAAGGCTGTAGCCTTGGTTTTTCAGGGTGTTAAACGTTTGGTTCTCGATGTGCCAGCGGCAACGACCTCCTCTCATGACAGCTTCAACGGTATCTTTGGTTAACTCAATATCTGTGACCCAGCACCAGGTGTGGCGTTTGCCTTCACTGTCTGTCTCCACGTAATCAAGGACATTGACATTTTGGGTCAACTTGGAGGCATTCAGCGGTACATCATTAGCGAAACGAAACCAGTGCCTGGTTCCTTGCTCTTCATCAATGATTTTATGATAACTGAGCTGTTCCTGGTCACACAGCGCATCCATCGCCTCGATAAGGGATTTGTGGTTGCCATCTTTAGCCACAATGATGAAGTGCCAGCCATAGCTCTTGATCAACTCAATAGTAGGATTGTCAGCAAAAAGCCCATCCAGGAGTATGACCAGTTTTAAATGAGGGTGCTCTCTCTTGACGTGCGCCAGGTAGCGCTTGATGGCATTCTGTTCGCAGTCATTCTTGTTGTCGCCGTCCTGTTGAACAATCGCCTCTGGGGCAAAGGGCATGACGACTTTTTGATCCGGGTGAACAATACAGCCGCCCAATAAGTTGTGGTAGTAAGCTTCATTGGGTTTCCCTTGTTTTTTACACAACACTCTTGGCATCGGCATTTACCTGAGTAGAAGAGGCCGGTGCCATCAACCGGCATCAGGTACCAGTCTTTCAAGTCACCACACTGGTACTCGAAGGCTTTAAGAAGCTTGTTACGCTGAATCAGGGAGAATAACTTCTTGAAGGGCTTGCGAAACTGTGCAGGCTCAATGGGATCAAGCACTTCTCTCATGCGTGTATCACAGGGTACTTTCTGATCTTGGACGTGATACATAGTCGCCAGGTTATGAAGAATAACCGGGTCGGCACGGTCAGAGTCAAAGGTCAGAAGGGAATCGTACTTCTGATGCATCATGGCAAAAGCGGATTTTGCAAAGTTGGGAAAGGGAATCCCATTAGGGCAATGGTTAGGCCGGTGATCTGGAATCTCATCAAGGCACTTGCAAACCTGATCGATTAGGTTTGCTGCGTTAAGGTGTTTGCTGACTTTGGGCATGGCTGTGATCACAAAAGTACGACAGTGTTTTCATGCCTTCAATATAGAGCTAAAAAGTCTGCGAAGTGTTTTTTTTTGAGTGCGCTGGAGGCTATGCGGCTCAAAGGCTTAAAAAAACAGCGGGAATTGCTGGGCGCAGTGGCAGGTTCTGATTTTTGCTCAAATCGTACAGAAGGTTTTTCTAATGCCATATTATTCTTCCTGTTTGACTTTTTAATTGTTGGTGTGGGTGTCAGTTCGTTTATGCCCGTTTAGAATGACACATTATTCTTAAAAAAATATTCCTGAACCAAATACTCACCTTCAGCCTCATAAAGCTCTTTCTCAACAAACTGAATCCTGGTCCCGGGCTGACACTGGGCTAGCACCCTCAAACTTCTGGCCGTTATACAGCCTATCTTCGGGTAGCCACCAATAGTTTGCCGATCTCGCATCAGGATAATGGGTTGACCGTCTGCCGGAATTTGAATAGCCCCGAGTGCAATACCTTCTGAGATCAGTTGGGTATTCTGGCAATGAATCGCTTCGCCTTCGAGACGGTAGCCCATGCGATCCATCTGTGCGCTAAGAGTGTATGTGTTACTAAAAAAACGACAGCGCTCTTGTGGATCAAAACGTTCATACTGATAGCCCGGAATCACTTCAAGCGTGACGTCCTGTTCATAGACCGGAATAAATATTTCCGGCACCCGCCGTGTAATTCGCTTTTCGCTGGGTGAATAAGGAATTCTGTCACCTTCACTTAATTGGCTCCCCTGACCATCCAATCCCCCCAGCTGATCACGCATGACGGTTGCACAGCTTTTCAGAACGTGTGGTACGGTAAAACCGCCACTGACAGCCAGATAGGTTCGAAAGCCGGATCTCGCCCCAGCAAGAGACAGGGTGTCAGCACCACAAACATTGATGCTCTCCCAGTTACGAATCGGCCTGCTATTGAGCTGTGCAGACATATCAGCACCTGTCAGAGCTATCACGGTATCTGCCAGAAACTCACAGGAAAACTGCCCAATAGTGATTTCAATCTGGGCGCATTCAGGTGCATTATCCAGCAGCCGGTTACCCCATAGAAAAGCATGTTCATCCATTGGGCCACCCGGACTGACCCCGATATCCTGAAAACCTTGTCGGCCACGATCCTGGATCAAACTCAGAATACCCGGTTTTAAAACTCTGAGTGTCATACTGCCTCCATGCCAGGGTGATCCTGAACAGAGAAAACACCACCCAGCTCCAGATACTTTTCCTTGCTAACGGGCGTAAATTTAACCTTCGTCCCCATTTTAAAGACTGTCAGATTCTCGCTCTGGTAATCGATCAGGCCAACGGGTGTACGGCCAATGATTTGCCAGCCTCCCGGTGATGGCCTGGGATAAATAGCCGTTTGCTGTTCCGCTATGGCAAGGCTACCTTGGGGAACCTTTAGTCGTGGGGTTTTCTTGCGGGGAATGGCAATGCGCTGATCGGTATTCCCAAGGTAAGCAAAGCCCGGGACAAACCCGATCGCATAAACGCGGTAAAGGGTTGATGAATGAATATCAACAATCTGGTCAAAGCTGAGACCGGTGTGGGCAGACACTTCTTCAGCATCCAGTGACACTTCCGGGCCATAGTAAACGGGTAACTTAATCACGTCGGCTGTCGTAAGGTTTGGGCCGGAGTGCTCTGCAACAACCAGTGCCTGCTTTAATTCTTCGACAAAAGCCTTTAGGCCGATAACGACTGGATCAAAGCTGATCAAAATGGATGTATAGGAAGGAATCATATCAACAAGGCAGGATCCCAGTTCTTGCCGAATGACCGGTATGACACGGGCAATAGCGTCTGCTGTATCAGGGCTGATGGTATCCGAGAAATAGACAATCACGCTGTTTTCATTAACCCGGCATATGTTCATAAGCTGGCGGCTTTTTGATGCAACATTTTCGCAGTTGGCAGTGCGGCAGGAGCATCACCATGAATGCACAAAGTGTCTACTTTAATGGGAATAACCTTGCCTTCGATGGTAGTCACCGTTCCCTGGGTCATTATCTGGTCTGTTTGTTGCTCAATCTCATCCAGCGTTGTCAGAGATGAACCGGCCATGGTGCGTGGTACCAGACGTCCGTCATCACCATAAATGCGATCAGCAAAAGCCTCAAACCAGAGTTCAATGCCCATACTGTCTGCAATAGTCTGATATCTTTGGTAATCAGGTACGGCCATGACGACCAAAGGCAAGGGTCTTTTTAAACTCTTGAGCCCCTGCAACAAAGTCATAAACACTTCATCGTCTTTCATCATGCGGTTGTAGAGTGCGCCATGTGGCTTGACATAGTCCAGTGTCGTATTTTCACTGTCACAAATAGCTTGAAGTGCACCTATCTGATAGATGAACAGTGCCTTTAGGTCTTCCGCAGCCATGGCAACATGACGACGGCCAAACCCCTGAAGATCAGCATAACCCGGATGAGCCCCTATACTTACCTGATGCTGACGGGCCAACCTGACGGTTTTCATCATCACAGAAGGGTCAGAGGCGTGCATGCCGCAGGCAATATTGGCCATGTTGAGATAGGGCATGATGTCCTCATCACAACCCAGCTTCCAGATGCCAAAGCTTTCTCCCATGTCGCAGTTTATTTTCACGTTTTTTCCTCAAATGGACACTTACGAAATCGGACTTGTCTGGCTTTCCACAAGTCAAAGTTTTCCTGAAGTGTCACCCAGCTTTCAGCAGAACCACCCAGTGCCTCGGACAGTCGAATGGCCATTCCCGGAGAAACACCTGATTTTTCATTCAGCAGACGATTGAAAGTACTTCTGGCCACGCCCAGTTGGTCGGCAATTCTGTTAGCGGTCATTGAGGTGAATGGCTCAATATAGGTGCGGTAGATCAATGCCCCTGGGTGAGGTGGGTCAAATTGTTGTATGGCCATCAGTGGTAATCCTCATAGTTTACGATGTAGGCATCTCCGTTTTTAAATTCAAACACAATGCGCCAGTTACCTGATACGTCAACGGCTCAAAGGCCTTCACGGTCGCCCTTCAATGGATGAAGGTGGTAGCCCGGTTTATCCATGTCATCAATGGTTTTTGCTGCACTGCCCATATTTGATAATGATTGTAGTTAGAATCAGGTCATGCAGGTTGCCAACCGCATAGATCATTGTCTTGGTAGACTTATAACTTACATCATCAGACTTATTTGGAACCATCTCAATTCCGCACACAGTGTGTGCGGAATCTCTGAAATAAATGGTAGAATCGGGAATGACTGAAGCCCTAAGCAAGTTGTAGACGACTCGAAAAATTGAATTAGCGATCATGTGTCCTATAGTTACCTCTCCTTCCTGGAATATGATCTTTGGCGTAGTGACCTCATCCTTGATGAGAGCACTACAACGGTAACGATCAGAATACATTTCCAGACAGTTACTGGATTCGCTCGATGAGCATTTAGCCAAGGTGCCTGACCTGAGAAGCACGAAGGAAGCTTTGAACCTGTCTGACCAGATCATCGCGTTATTTCAGAATCTAAGCCATGAGCATTCTGAAAACAAAGATTCAGGTTTGGATGGTGCAGACAAAACGGAAAATTCGTCAGGAAATCAGGAAAACGATTCTCAGGATTCTGATACACAAGATCAGGAGGATAAATCAGATTCTGTGTCAGGTGATGATCTGGAATCCGATTCTGCACAAGGAAAAGACAAAAAGCTGAGAATCTACCAGGAAACGATGATCAACCATTGAGCTTGGGGGTAACAAAACTCCCATGTAGTCTCACCCAATTAAGAGGCTCCGCCTGGTTTGATTAAAGTGAGGTGGACACTGCAAGACAGACTTTCTGTTGCCCCGGACGGCTCAGGTTTGCTCATCAATTAAAGCTCGCCAGGCTCATCTGCTGTTTAAGCCGATTGAAAAACGCTCCATCAGGTTCGGTATCACCTTGTTCGATCTGTTGCTGACCAGTCGCCAGAATTTTCAGCAGAGCCAATAACTCCTGCTGTTGCTGGTAGCTGTCGGCATCAAGAATCACGGCACTGGCCTCGCCGTTCCGGGTAATCACCATGGGCTGGCGGTTTTCCAGGCTAGTCCATACTTGATAACACACAACCCTGCTCTTTCACCTTAAGCATGTCAAGATAATCAGCCCATTTCTGCATCATCTCAACTCTTTGCTTCAGATGTTTGGTACGGTTATATGCACGACCATTCACGTCTTTTACTTCATGAGCCAGCTGTTGCTCTATCCATTCAATGCGATAACTTAACTCTTCATCAAGAAGTGTTCTCGCCATCGCTCTGAAACCGTGGGGAGTCATAGTGTTGTTATCGTACCCCATGGTTCTGAGTGCAACACGGACTGAATTTTCGGACAAAGGGCGACTGTTGCCTCGTTGGGAAGGAAAAATATAGTGTCCCCGTCCAGTGAGGGAGTGTAGTTGGAGCAGTGTTTTTTCAGCCTGGCTGCTGACGGGCACGATATGAGGCTGCCTTGTTTTCATTTTTTCCGCTTTGATCTCTATACGCTTTTCATCCCAATTCACTTCATCCCACTCCAGGTGGCGCAGCTCTCCGGGGCGTAAGAAGAACAGGGCAGATAGTTTGAGTGCTGAGCGGACAATATACGTACCGGAAAAGGCATCCATGGCAACCATTAGCTTTCCCACATCTTTAGGTGTTGTTATGGCTGCATAATGGGTTTTGTTTTTCGGGCGTAAAGCGCCGGTCAGGTCATTGGCTGGATTTCGGTTAGTGCGACCTGTTGCAATAGCGTATTTGAACACCTGTCCGGCAGTTTGTTTGGCTCTGTGTGCGGTATCGACCACGCCACGATTTTCAATTCGTCGTAACAGCATCAGCAGTTCAGGGGGTGAAATATCGCTGATCGGACGGCGACCGATATGAGGAAAAAGCTCTTTTCTGAGCATACGCAGTGAGCGGCTTTTATGACTTTCGCTCTTGTCTGACAGCTGGACGTTGTACCATTCCATAGCGATCGTTTCGAAATCATTTTCGGCAGCGCTGGTTGCAGCGATTTTTTGTTGAGCCTTGTAAACACCGGGATCAATGTTGTCACTGAGTTGCTTGCGAGCCACGTCTCTTTTTTCTCTCGCTTCCTTAGGGAACTGGCGATCAAAATCATACCGGAGTATGGTAGGCAGCAAGCTTAAACTCCTATGTCATTGATTGCTATGTCTACCTCTGTTGCTATTCCTCAAGAAGCCAAAGACGTCATTAAGTTTGCAGCCAAACAACTCACTGGCATGAAAAAAAGAATCTTCATGGCTGAGGTGTCGAAAAAGCTCTGCTACGAGAGTCCCCGCTTAACGGAGTCAGAGTTTGGTTGGAGCAGAAAGTCCGTAGAACTCGGTATCAATGAGCTACGGACAGGGTTCGAGTGCTTTGGCCATTATGAAGTATGTGGCAAGCGCCGTTCAGAAATTAACCTACCACAATTAGAACAAGACATCCGTAGTCTGGTTGAACCGGAAAGCCAGGCAGACCCACAGATGAAGAACACATTAGCCTATACTCGCATTACAGCTAAAGCGGTTCATCGAAAGCTCATTGAAGAAAAAGGCTGGGCGGAAGATCAGGTTCCCAAAGTGCGAACCATTAATGATATTCTCAATCGCCTGGGCTATAAACTGCGTCGGGTACAAAAACCAAACCCCAAAAAAGTCCCGGAAACCGATGCCATTTTTGAAAACGTCCACCGAATAAACGAAGAAGCTAAAAACAACAAAAAAGCGTTGCGAGTCAGCATAGACTGCAAAGCAACAGTTAATCTTGGCGACTTTTCCAGAGGGGGTAAATCTCGTGGGAAGGCTCCTGTTAAAGCACTTGATCATGACATGGCTACGAAGAGTAAACTGATTCCTTTTGGCATTCTCAATCTTGAAAACGACCAACTCCATATTTTCTACGGCAATTCGAACAAAACCAGTGATTTTGTCTGCGATGCGTTCGAGTGGTGGTGGGATCTGGTGAAAGAAGAAAATCCGGAGGTAGAGGAGATTGTTATTTTTGCCGATAATGGTCCGGAAAATAATAGTCACCGCACTCAGTACCTCTCAAGGCTGGTGCGTTTCAGTCAAAGCAAAGGCCTGAAAATTCATGGGGTGTACTATCCTCCCTATCACAGCAAATACAACCCCATCGAACGTAGGTGGTCTTCGCTGGAAAATCATTGGAGTGGGACGTTATTGAATACAGTGAGCACTGTATTGAAATGGACGGAAACTATGACATGGAAAGCGATGAGTCCTGTGGTTAATCTGCTGGACAAGTTTTATCCCAAGGGAGTGAGACTTGGAAAATCAGAAATGACTGATATAAATCCATACATTATCAGGAATCCGAAACTACCAAAGTGGGATATGACTGTCGTTCCTGAATCGGTAGTTTCTTAACCGCCACTTCCCTTAAGGCTGACATCCGGGTAAACGCCAAGGGCGAGAGTTTTGTATTTACCAGCAAATCGATAGCTCATGTGCCAGTACTTTCGTCCGTTTTTTTTGACGAGTAAGTGCATCCCTTTCGCGTCGGTGATTTTATAATCTTTTTCTTTTGGCTTGGCGTTCTTAACTTGCAAGGCGTTGGTAATCATGGACTTCACCACAAGTTGGGGGTACCTGCATGGGTACTTTCAGGGGTATTTTTTTTTGGGTAACAGGTAAACGGAGAGAGATACCCTCAAAAGTACCCCGAGAAATTCGAAGAAACAGGCAAATAAAGGGGGACTTTGCTGGACAAAGAATAGCTGAAGGGACTGAAAGAGTAAGGGAGGAGAGACTTTTACGGACTGGTCTGGAAAAAAATTTGGTCGGAGCGAGAGGATTCGAACCTCCGACCCCCACAACCCCATTGTGGTGCGCTACCAGGCTGCGCTACGCTCCGACTGCCGCTCTGTGCGGCGAGGTGTATATTACCTTTCTACAAGGGATTTGCAAGCCTTGGTCTGATTTTCTTCTATGGCGACTTTTTTTCGTGACGACCAGGCACGAACCTACAGATAATAGCAAAGTGTGCATTTTTTCGACGTGCCGCACTATAGGCTTAACCATGAATCCAGTAGGATAATGGTATCAATCATCTTTTTCTCACGGGTTAATACAGGTGTTAAAAGCAATTAAAACGGTTCTCACCGTGTCTTTTTTACTGTTTGCCAGTCCGCTGATGGCAGAACAAACAGCCACAGCTCCGGCCCAACCTGCGGCAGAAGCGGTTCAGCCTGTTGATGTGGTGATGAAGACCAGTAAGGGGGATATGACCATTCGTCTGAACCCTGAGCAAGCGCCGGTCACTGTGAAGAACTTTCTTACCTACGTAGACAAGGGGTTCTATAAAGGACTGGTTTTTCACCGGGTGATGCCCGGCTTTATGATTCAGGGCGGCGGCATGACCGCAGATATGAGTCAAAAGCCGACGGGGGCTCCTATTAAGAATGAGTCTGACAACGGTCTCAGGAACAGCCGTGGCACGATTGCTATGGCGAGAACCGCTAACCCGGACAGTGCCACCTCCCAGTTCTTTATCAATCTCGTCAATAATGAGTTTTTAAACAATCGTCCGGGTCGTCCGGGGTATGCTGTGTTTGGTGAGCTGATTAAAGGTCAGGAGGTGATGGATGCTATCGCCTCTGTGAAAACCGGGAATAGGGGGCCGCACGCCAATGTTCCTGTTGAGCCGGTCTTTATTCTGGCCGTTGAAAGAGTTAAAGAGGCACAATAACCATCAGGTAATCAGGTTTCATGAAGCGTTGGGTAAAATATTGTCTGTTGATCCTGTTGTTGCCGGTCCTTACCGCCTGCGACAGCGTTTGGAATGACAGGCTGGCATTAAAATCGGTCGATCAACCTGCGATGGAAGCATTGGTGCAGGAGCAGGGTTGGGTGCTGGTGGATGTTCGAGACAGCAACTGGTACAGCGGCTGGCCTTCAGGTAATGACCCGGAAGGGGGCCATATTCCCGGTGCCCGTAATTTTGACCTGGCCTGGATGGAAGCCGACCCTGAACAGGCCCGGACGCTTTTGTTCAGTAAGGGGATATCGCCTGATAAATCCATTGTCGTCTATGGTCGTGATAAGCAGGATGCCCAGGTATTAGCCCAGTGGCTGGTGGATGAACAGGGTTTTAGTGAAGATCGGGTTCGTGTTTTTGAAGAAGGTTTTTCTGTCTGGCTGGCCCGGGGTGGCAAGCCTGCCAAACTGCCGGTTTACGAGAGGCTGGAGTCGATTCTGCGAAGGCTGGGTATCACTAAGGATATTTTTTCTGTTGTTTATGATGACAGGGCAGCAGCTGAACGAGTTCTGTGTGTTGTATACGACGAAGAAAGGGTAAAGTGGAGCAAGAGTGCTTAGTGATTAACGTCGAGCCTATCCTCAAACAGGCGGCTGAAAACCATCATCGTGCCCTTTTGGTGTTATCCGGCTCAGAAACCTGGGCACAACAACACGCTGAAAGCCTGTTTTCAAAGGGACAGGAGAAGCAAGCTCTCTGGGTCGGTGAACGCAACCAGAGTAATGAAACGTCGATCTCTGCCTCGAAAGCGTCCGGTTGGTTAGGGCGTGAGGTGGATCTCATTGTCTTTAATGCCTTTTCCGGCTTTGATGTTGATGCTTTTGGTCAGCTCAGTGGTACGTTGAGAGGCGGAGGGCTTTTCGTACTGCTGGTACCAGACCTGGATGACTGGGCTGATTATTGCGACCCGGATCATAAAAGACTCACTGTTTATCCCTATCAGCCCGAACACATCCGTGGGCTCTACCTGGCAAGACTGGCAAACCTCATTCAGTCTGAAGCGACACTCTCACTGTTATGCGAAAACGGTGATTCCCGATGGCAACAAAGTACCGATTGCGCTGATGTACCGGGTTCAGGGCAAGACGACAATGTTTGTAGAACGTCGGATCAAGCACAGGCTGTCGAAGGTATTCTTCGTGTAGCAAAAGGGCATCGTCGTCGTCCATTAGTACTCACTGCCGATCGTGGTCGGGGTAAGAGTGCTGCGCTGGGTATTGCATCCGCCCGGTTATTGCAATCGGGGCTTGCAAGGATATGGGTAACGGCACCTTCTCTGGCTTCTGCTGAGGTGGTCTTTAATACCGCTGAAGCGCTGCTTGATGGCTGTGAAGTCCATCGAGGGAAGTTGCTTTGGCACGACAAAGCACTTGAATTTAAAGCCCCCGACGAACTTTTGCATCCAGAGTGTGATTCGGGTTGTGATCTTATGCTGGTGGATGAAGCAGCGGCTATCCCGGTGCCATTACTAACCCAATTATTAAAGCATCATTCCCGAATTGTTTTCGCATCCACTCAGCACGGTTATGAAGGAACGGGCAGGGGGTTTGCCATTAAGTTCAGGTCAACCCTGTCGGAGCTGACGCCAAAATGGCGCGCCCAGCGTCTGAAACAGCCGATCCGCTGGGCTGAAAATGATCCTTTCGAAGCCTTTGTTTTCAAAGCGTTGATGCTAAATGCCTCGCCTGTACCAGATGAGCTGATACAGGGTGCAAGCATTGGGCATTGTTCTTTTGCTCGCCTTGAACCGAAGCAATTGATTCATGATGATCGGCTGCTGGCTGATGTTTTTGGTCTGCTGGTATTCGCCCATTATCGAACCCGTCCTTTTGATCTCAGGCATTTATTAGATGGCCCGAATATCGAGGTGTACTGTCTCAGGTATCAGGGGCGTGTTGTGGCCACGGCGCTGCTGGCACTGGAAGGGGGGATAGAAGACTGTTTGCAGGAAGCGATCTGGCTGGGTCAGCGCAGGGTTCGCGGTCATCTTATTCCCCAGTCCCTCAGTAATCATTGTGGTTTCCCGGAGGCTTCTGGTTTTGCCGGTTTGAGGGTGATTCGAATCGCAGTACATCCTTTATTGCAGGGGCATGGGCTGGGCACTCAGCTGTTGAAAGGGGTTGAAGAGCAGGCAACACTCAGAAAACTGGATTACCTGGGCAGTAGCTTTGGTGCGACGCCAGAACTGGCGGTTTTTTGGGGAGGTTCAGGCTATCTTCCGGTTCGCGTTGGCGTTACCCGTGAAGCGGCCAGCGGCTGTTACTCCATGATGGTTTTGAACCCCCTGAATAAAGCCTTCTCTGTTTTGACGGAAGAAATGCAGTGTCGTTTTATTTCAGGTTTTCTGATGCAGCTGCCCGTGTCGTTCAAAGCCATGGCACCTGATCTGGTTCGGGTGATACTTTGCCTGAGTCGTTTAAACATTGAAACGGTTTTGGATAACCGAGACCGAATGGATCTGGAATCCTTTGTCAGTTCCGATCGACTGTTTGAAAGCTGTCTTCCCGCTATTCGTTCCCTGCTGCTATCAAAGGTTTCTGATCGTTCTGCCTCGAAGGATGCTCTTAATGGATTAATTGCCAAAGTGCTTCAGGGGGTTGACTGGTCAGAGATCGCTAAAGCGAATGGCCTGACGGGTAAAAAGCAGGCCGTTCAATGGTTAAGGCAGTGGGTTCAGGATCTATGTGCAGAATAGGATTTGAACGAGTCACTCCACGGTATTTTTGCAGTAAACAAAGTGATCCAGATAGCAATACTTAACTTTGCCATTTTCAGAATCCAGAATCCAGATGTATTTACCATCCTGGCCAGTGTAACCCACAAACCTGCCTGAAATAAGGGTTCTTACTGAGTCAGCTGCCCAAACTGCGCTGCTGAATAAAACAGCAGCCAAAATAATCGTCAAATAGTTCTTTTTCAAAATGCGTACCTCCTGAAAAGAGTGATTTTTAATGCAAGTACATCGACCTGGCCGTGTAACTTAGCCCGGTAACTATAGACAACAACACAGAGGAATCGTTCACCCGTTTTGCCGTGCCTGAGACCAAAGGTAATAGGGGGGTTCGGCAATGACGGATAGACTTTCTCTATCAAACCGTTAAAAAATACCGATTTTGTTTATGGCGCTGACTCGTTTATAGTCGCTGTCATAACATTGTTCAATATAAATACTGGTTAGAGTCAGGTGGATTTTATGGATCGTTTTACTGTGTTTGGTCGTCCGGGTTGTGGTTACTGTGTACGGGCGAAAGAAGTGCTGGAAAGTCGTGGGCTGCCCATGCGGTACGTCGATATTCATGCTGAAGGCATCAGCAAGGCCGACCTGGAAAAAACAGTAGGAAAGCCAGTGGAAACCGTGCCTCAGATTTTTCATGGCCAAAAGTACATTGGCGGTTACACGGAGCTGGCTGCGTATCTGAAAGAAGAGATGGCAGAAAACGGTTAAGCGTACTTATAAATTCGAGAGTGTGGATTTTCGGATATTTTCACCAGTCTGGTGTCACTGCGAGTCAGCCGCTCCTGTCTGGCAGCGGGGTCAAACGGTTTGATCCGGTTGAACTCTGGCAACGGCTGGCCTTTTTCCAGCTGGACAAAAACAGGCAGAGGGGTGTTGATCTGACCGGGGTAGACTTTGCGAAAGTCTTTATCTGCCTTTCTCAGCTGTTCAATGTCTTTTGCCCAGGTCAGATTGGCTCGAAGATGGGGGCTGAGGATTCTTTTGATAATCACGGTCTCGCTGGCGGGCATCTGTTCCAGCATTTGAATGTCGGTCTCGATGGCGCTGGAAGCCAGGTATTTCTTGCGTAGATGGTCAATGGCCTCATCGGCCGAGAGTTTCACGGAGCCGCTGTGATGAGCGGCCCAGCTGAAACCGATACGACGGGGTGGCGTCTCAAAGAGTTTCAGTTGACGATAGCTCTGGACAAAATGGATATGGGCTATCTGCAGGCCACCCAGCATGTTCTCCCTGATCTCATCCGAAGTTTCTTCAATAGCCTCAATGCTGTCTCCGTACAGTTTCCTGAACTCAGACATGGCCTGTTTGAAACTTTCCCGGGCTTCGTTAAGCCTTATACCCGTTTGTAACGTCTCTTTAGCAATCCCCACGACTCCGGGCAACCGGGCTGTTTCCTGTTTGTTTTGTTGGTCGGTATAGGTCAGTCGGGTGCTGGTCTCAGCGGCCAGGGCACGGTCGTTCTTGTCCTCGTCCGGGGATTTCATGACCCAAACCGGCAGCAGCTGGTCATCATAGACTTGTTCGCGAAACTGTCGGTTGACGGTCACCATGTGAATCAGGGTGTCCCTGACGGCAATTCTGGCCGCCGTTTTCTGGCTCATGGTGACAGCCTTTCAATAGTCCAGCTGGATTCTGCCCGTGTGTAGAGGAAGCGGTCGTGCAGGCGATTAGGTCGTCCCTGCCAGAACTCTATGGTCTCAGGGATGATCCGGTAGCCTCCCCAGAAATCCGGCAGGGGGACTTTGCCTTCTTTGAATTTTCTTTTCATTTCTTCCAATTTCATCTCAAGCACTTTTCTGCCAGTAATGACGGAACTCTGGTGCGATACCCAGGCACCCAGCTGGCTGCCGTGGGGGCGGCTGGTGAAATATTTTAGTGAGTCGGCTTTGGAAATCTTTTCGGCACGGCCCCGGACAGTGACCTGTCGCTCCAGGGCAACCCAGGGGAACATAATGGCGACGTTAGGGTTGTCAGCAATATCGTGGGCCTTGCGACTGCTGTAGTTAGTGAAAAAGACAAAGCCTTCAGGGCTTACGTACTTCAACAGAACGGTTCGCAGACCGGGTAAACCTTCTTTGGAGGTAGTAGCCAGGCTCATGGCGTTGGGTTCAGGCAACTGTGCCTCAAGGGCCTGCTGAAACCAGAGGTCAAACTGTTGGAAGGGATCGGGATCAAGAGAGTCCAGATCCAGACCCGCCCGGGTGTAATTCTCTCGCAGATGACTGATATCCATGTTCATACTTCGCTGATGCAGTGGGGTTCATTGTATATGAAAGGACAGGGTCGTGAAACCGGAGTCGTATTACCTGATTTTTATTCAAGCTCATGAATTATTTTTTGTTATAGGGGTTTTGTTGGATGAAAGTACTGCTTGTGTTGGTATTAATACGATTTGTTGATCTGGTCTAGATCAATAAGAATATCGCCTGTTTTTGAGGTTCTAATAATAAGTGGTGCACTGATGCTCCCTTGGACAGGGTGGTGATTAACAAGTTAACTCTGTCAATAACATCCCTTTCAGAAGGAGGAAGCGCTTGAGCCATTGGCTTCTTAGGTCTTCAGAAAGGGTAAATGAAAAACCTTGGTACACAGGCTGGTAGTAATGAGTACAACGGCAACGGTAGCACCTCCTGCCAATGACGGCAGGAAATCCTTCATCGAAAGGATCGGGAAAAAGATTCCTGATCCGGTCATCATCTTTATCTGGCTATTCGGCCTGACCCTGGTCGCTTCCTTCCTGATGGGTGGGCACAGTTTTGAAGTCATGGGTGCTGACGGCGGCCAGATTGTCCATTCTGTAAAAAACATGCTGACCACAGAAAATGTCCGCTGGATGTTTGACAATGCTATTCTGGCAAACTGGTTGTCTTACGGTGGCGGCGTTCTCGGCATTATCCTGGTGGTTATGTTGGGTGTTGGTGTTGCAGAAGACTCTGGTCTGCTTTCGACCCTGATCAAGAAAGCCGGTCTGAAAGTGAACGACAAATACCTGCCTGCGATGCTGGTGTTCATTGGTATTATGAGCAGCGTCGCAACTGATGCCGGTTACCTGGTGTTGGTGCCTCTGGCGGGTCTGCTGTATGCCGGTTTAGGTAAGAATCCACTGATCGGTATGGCAGCTGCCTTTGCCGGTGTATCGGCCGGATTCAGTGCTAACCTGCTGCCTGCTACCCCGGTCGATGTGATTGTTGGTGTTAACGCTCAGATTTTTGCTGAATCTCAGGGTGTGCCTTTCACCAATGCTGCGGGTGAGGCTCTGACGCCTGCCACCATGCACTATTTCTTTATCCTGGCATCGACGTTTATTCTGGCGACTGTGGGTGCCTGGGTTACCCATAAGTTTGTGGCTCCCAAGCTTGAGAAAATGGATTACCAGATTCCTGAAGATCTGGATATCAGCAATTTCGAAGTCACCGAAGCTGAAAACAAGGGCCTGAAAGCCGCCTTCTTCGGCCTGCTGGCTTCTATTGCCATTATGGTCGGTATGGCCATGGGTCCGCTGGCTTCATACACCAATGAAGCGGGTAATGTGGTCAACCCATTCCTGACCAACATCATTTTGATGATTACCATGACTTTCCTGATTGTGGGTGTCTGCTTCGGTAAGTCCACCGGCAAGTTCAAGGGCATGCAGGATGTCGTCACTGCCATGGTCAAACAGATGAACACTGTCGGCTATATTCTGGTGTTGACCTTCTTCAGTTACAACTTCCTGGCGCTGTTGAGCTTTACCGGACTGGGGACTTATATTACTTACCTGGGTGCGACTTTCCTTCAGTTCCTGGGGCTGGACAAGTTCCCGATTCTGTTGATCATCGGCTTCATTATCACGACGGCTCTTATCAACCTGTTTGTCGGTGGCCTGACCTCCAAGTGGATGCTGCTGGGTCCTATCTTCATTCCTATGCTGTACCAGGCCAACCCGGCCATGACTCCGGACCTGGTGTCTGCGGCATTCCGGGTGGCTGACTCTTCCACCAATATCGTGACCCCGATGATGACTTATGCCGGTGTTATCCTGGCCTTTATGAGAAAGTACAAGCCCGATCTGACCATCGGTGACATGATCGGAATCATGATGCCTTACTCCATTGCCTTTATCACTATCTGGACAACGGCGCTGATAGGGTTCTTTGCCTTCAATATTCCTCTGGGTTTCTGATTTATTAAAATCTGACCCATGAAAGAAGAAAACCAGCTCTCAGGGCTGGTTTTCTGTTTCTTCAAACCGTGAAATCCACTTGGTTTTACTTTGCCAGGTACTTAATTAACACTCGAATCTGCAATCCTTTCTGTGATACTAATTAGAACTGCTACTTTATATTCTGGTTTAAAAAATCTTGACCAATAAAAAAACAGACACAAATACGGATGCTCTTTTGATGAGTACCTTTGCGAACAGTAAAAAGAGAGTAAATTGCCTGTGTCAGTGGTTGCTAACTGGCCCAGTCTTCGGAAAGTATTCGGCTGTGATCAAGGCCTTTAAAAGGTGTGAAAATTTATATGATAGTAAAGCGCATGTTTCTGGTTGTCGGTGTGCTGGCAACGGTGCTGGTAAGTGGGTGTACAGTGACAGCTGAACGAAATGCAATGGAAAAAAGCCAGGTAGTGGTGAAAAGCCCGGCAGACGATCGGGACTACCGGTTTGTCCAGTTGGACAACGGCCTCAAGGCGCTGCTGATCTCCGATCCGGATACCGATAAGGCCGCCGCCGCAGTGGATGTGAAAGTGGGGAGCTATCAGGATCCGGACAATCGTCTGGGTTTAGCTCATTTCCTGGAGCATATGCTATTTCTGGGCAATGAAAAGTACCCGGAAGCGGACGGGTATTTTGAATACATCCGTGCCAATGGCGGTACAGCGAATGCCTACACCACCGATACCCGTACCAATTATTACTTCGATATTAACAGTGGCAAGCTGAGACCTGCGCTGGATCAGCTGGCACAGTTTTTTGTCGCCCCCACACTGGACCCTGCTTATGTTGATCGTGAACGTAACGCGGTTGACTCTGAGTACAAGCTCCATGCCAATGAAGACGGCTGGCGTCTGATGACGGCTCTGAATGCCGCTTCGAATCCGGATCACCCCCGTAGTCGCTTCAATATTGGTAGTCTGGAAACCCTGTCCAATGACGATGGCAAGTCACTCTGGAATGACCTGAAAGCGTTCTACGACACTTACTATGTCGCTGAGAATATCGGTGTTGTTATCTATGGCAAGGAATCAACGGAGGTTCTGGAAACATGGTTGAAGGAATCTTTTGCCGGAGTGCCCGATGGACAGTCACCGGACACCCATATTGGTCTTGCTCCCTACACCGCTGAACAGTTAGGTGTTCGTATTAATTTGGTGCCGCTGAAAGACACCCGTGCGCTTTCCCTGAGCTTCCCGATGTCCAGCCAGCATGAAAATTACCGCAAAAAGCCCCTGGGCTATCTGGCAAGAATACTGGGTTACGAAGGTGAGGGCAGTCTGCACAGCTATCTGAAAGAACGGGGTCTGATTGTGTCACTGGCCTCTTATTCCAACCACGTGCCCGGAGAATTCAGTGAGTTCACGGTGCGTATGGAGCTGACCCCCAAAGGTCTGGAACGGGTAGATGAGATTACGGCCAATGTCTTTGATTATCTGGACCTGATTCGCAAACAGGGTCTGCAGCCCCGGATCTACGAAGAAGCTCGCCAACTGGCTGAACTGAGCTTCCGTTACCAGGAAGATGCAAATCCACAGCAGACCGCATCAGCACTGGCGACTCGCATTCACGATATCCCGGCTGAGGATATTCTGCAGGCCAGTTACCTGTACGAAGACTTTGATCGCCAGTTGATCAGTGACCTGCTTGAGCAAATGAAGCCTTCCAACATGAGGCAGGTGGTGGTTGCCAGAGGTCTTGAAACGGACCAGGTCGAGCCCTATTTCAAAACCCATTACAGTATGCAGCCTCTGTCTGATACTTTGGTGAAGCGACTGTTATCGCCACAAGTTCATGCAGAAATGACCATTCCCAAGCCTAATGACTTTATTGCCGAGGATTTGGAACTGCGTGAAGGCAGTGGCAGTAATAAACCTGAGGTGCTATTGGCAGAGCCCGGCTTTAAAGTCTGGAATATGACAGACAGCCGCTTTGAAGTGCCCAAAGCTAACGTTCGCATCAAAATATCTTCAGAGCAGGCTTCGGCAACGACAGACGATGTGGTTGAGATGCAACTCTACAGTACCCTGTTAAGGCGTAGTCTGAATGAGTACGGCTACCCAGCCAAAGAAGCAGGTTTGAACTATGGCGTATCCTCCAGCCGGGAAGGTTTGACCATTGCCCTGTCCGGGTATCAGGATAAGCAGGAGCTGCTGCTGGCAGACATTCTCAAGGCCATCAAACAATTCAACCCTGATGAGGCCGGGTTTAATCAGGAGAAAGCACTGCTGATCAGAGGGCTCAGGAATAAACAGTTCCAGCCTCCCTATCGACTGGGTATGGATCGTTTGAGTCAGGAGCTCTATCCCAACTATCGTGATGATCAGGCATTGCTGGCGGCGGCTGAAAAGGTCACCCTGAATGATGTCAAACAGTTTGCCAGGGACTTTTACCGGTCGATTTATATCGAAATGCTGGTTCATGGTAACCACAGTTCGCAGGAGAGCATGAAGCTGGCCGGGCTGGTAGAAAAAGCGTTGCTGACGGATGATAACCGTGGCAGTGAGTTTAGGCAGCCAGTCAATCTTATCAAGGACAGCAACCGCACCATCACAGCGGACTTTAACCATAATGACTCTCTGTACATTACTTACTACCAGCGTCCTGGTACGGATAACAGAGATCGTGCCGTCTACTCCCTGCTGGGCAGACTGCTGGCGACGCCTTTCTTCAACCAGTTGAGGACTGAGCAGCAGCTGGGTTACATCGTCTTTGCCGGTCCCCGTCCGGTTGAGCGTCATCCCGGTTTGATCTTTGTGGTGCAATCTCCTGTGCTGGCGCCGGAAGGTATCGAGGGCCGGGTAGAAGCCTTCCTGCTGGGTCAGCAAGAGCGGCTGAAATCCCTGACAGAGGAAGAGCTGGATCAGTATCGTCAGGGCCTGTTGGGTGATCTGCTGAAGAAAGACGCCAACCTGGATGAGCGCAGCGCCCGTTTCTGGCAGTCTCTGGAGGGCCAGGAAGCCGGCTTTGAATTCCACAAGCTGATTGCCGCAGAGGTGGAAACAGTCACTGTGAAAGAGATTCAGCAGGCACTGGATACCATTCTCGAAGACAAGGGAAGAGTGACCATTGAGTCTGCTGGTAAGACTCAGGGGGCTCATAAAAACTGAGCTCTTTTATCCAGGCCAGGTGTTTCTCTGGCCTGTATTTGTTCCAAAAAAACAATTCAATGTGGGCTTTGCTGGTAGGTGTACTATTTTGTGTACATGTGAACACAATGGAGGCGCGTGTTATGAGTTCTACCATAGCAGTCAGAGTTGAAGACAGTCTCAAAGAGCGTTCGGAAAAGCTTTCTGAAGCGACACAAAGATCGAAATCCTTTCTCGCAGCAGAAGCCATTAAAGATTTTGTGGGTCTAAATGAGTGGCAGGCAAATGAGATAAAACTTGCCCTCAAGGAAGCAGATTCAGAAGAGTTTGCCAGCGATCAGGAGGTTCATAACTTTTTTGATCGCTGGGGTGTACAACAGCGGTCTCATGTAGTGATCACTGAAACGAGTGGCTATCCAGTGACCCTGGGTAAGCGCAGTATAATGATTGAACGGTTTATCGCCGGTCATGGCAGGAGAACAAGAAATGACCGAAAAGGTCCTATTTGACAGGCTTAATACAACTTCCGGGCATCAGGTCGGTGTTATCACACTGAATGCTGAACGCACTCTTAATGCTCTCGACAAAGGCATGATAGACAGCCTTTACGGACAATTGAACGAATGGCAGACAGACGACAGAGTTGTCTGTATTTTCCTTCAGGCTGCTGGCGAAAAAGCCTTCTGTGCAGGGGGGGATGTCCGTTCTCTCAGGCAAAGCGTGATTGATGGGGATACCAATGCCCCGGGCCAGTTTTTTGAAAAAGAATACCGTCTTGATTATCTGATTCATACCTACCGAAAACCGGTGATCTGCTGGGGTAACGGGGTCGTAATGGGTGGCGGTTTTGGTCTGATGGCCGGGGCAGACTTCCGGGTAGTGACCGACACTTCTGTAATGGCAATGCCTGAAATTACCATAGGGCTTTATCCGGATGTAGGGGGATCATGGGTTCTGAATCGATTGCCTGCCAAAATCGGTCTGTTCATGGCTTTGACCGGGTGTCGTTTAAATCCTGCAGATGCCATGTACCTGGGGTTGGCGAACCGGTTTATTGATCATGCCTTCAGAAAAAACGTGCTGGAATCGCTGCAGGCCGCTGACTGGTCGGGTGATCATTATCAGGTGACCTCTGACGTCGTTCAATATTATGCCGATAACAGTGCCGGCTGGCTGCCTTACTCCAAGATCAGGGAGCACCGTGATCAGATTGCCCGTATGATGGGCAAGTCGAGCTTTTCAGCGATCATTGCTGATCTGAAAGCCTTGGAAACGGAAGACAGCTGGCTCGAGCAGGCGCGAAACACGGCTCTGACAGGTTCGGCTCTGTCGGCCGTGGTTGCTTATGAGCAGCTGAAGAGGAGTCGGTATGACTCTTTGAAAGAGGTCTTTCAAAGTGAGCTGGTACTCTCCATCAACTGCGTGTTGAAAGGTGATTTTCAGGAAGGGGTCAGGGCACTGCTGGTGGACAAGGATCATCAGCCGCAATGGAGCTATCCGGTGATTGAGGATGTTCCTCAGGAAAAAGTAGCAGAAATGTTTACCCCTCCCTGGGGAGAGTCAGCCAATCCATTGTCTAACCTCTGACGTTTGTTGGCGCTGCAGAGCGTAGCGCCATGCACGATCTCTTCAGGTCCGGTTGTCGGCAGCCAATACCTCCATCAGCTGTTGAGCGACGTCTTCTTCACAACCGAACTCATTCCAGTCCAGAGTCATTAACGGGGTGTTCATCGACTCGCATATCTGCGGCAGGATGGCTTCATGATAGTGATGAATATCCCGAATGTATTCGAACGGCGTACCGTGCTCAGCTTCTCTGCCCCGGCTCAGTAATCGTTGGTAGGCAACCTCGGGGGTTGTTCGAAGGTAAACGACAGCGCTGATCACAGGGTACTCTCTCAGTTTGCCTTGGATATTGCAGTAATGGAGCATGAACTCGGTGTCAGGCTGCTCCATGGAGAGGAAGTTGGCCTGGGTGAAAATCAGATCGGAGTACAGAGATCGTTCAATCAGGTAGTTTCTGTCTTCGGGCAGGTTGTTGACGGTTTCTGCCCGGCGTTCGGTGATATAGCGCTGAAAGTTTATGCGTTTGGAAGAGTCAGATGGGTTCTGGGTAAACTCTGTCAGCAGCTGGTTAAACACTTTGTCTTCGACAGGTTCCTGAACAGGATCCCAGTCCAGGGCGGCAGCCAGCTTGGGGAGAAGTGTCGTTTTACCAGCGGCAATATTGGCTTCAACTGCGACAAAGTGATTGGTTTGTTTCATTAAGGAACCTGGGCTGTTAACGGCGAATGGGACGAGATAGCAGGTGCGCAAGATAGGCTAATGGTGACAGTTCAGCAATAAGTAATGAAACGAGTAAAAGACGTCAGTTTGGCAGTGGCGGAACAACATTAAATGTGATCCGGATACTCATCCGAATTCGTAGGAAGAGAAACATTTCAGATTGAGGCTTTTATGAAGATATTGGTTGCTGGTGGCAGCGGTGGAATTGGTGGGGCTTTTGTCGAAGTGATAGCCCATGAAATGCCCGAAGCTGAAGTACATGCCACTTATTTCACAAGTGCTCCAGACAATAAAAAGCCCGATAACTCCGTTCAGTGGCACCGGTCAGATCTTACCAATGCCGATTCTGTGGAGCAGCTTGCCAACAGCGTTGGCTCAGTTGACTGGGTAATCAATGCCGCAGGGATGCTCCATACACCGGATCAGATGCCTGAAAAATCAATTGCTCAGATCGATCCCTCGTTCTTTTTTACGACAATGGAAGTCAATGTTCTACCCACACTGCTGTTGGCTCGCTATTTCCTGAGTCATTTTAAGGGCAGCGACTGCCCCCGGTTTGTTGCGCTGTCTGCCAGGGTAGGCAGCATTGATGATAACAAAGTAGGTGGCTGGTATAGCTACAGGGCATCAAAAGCAGCTCTCAACATGGTGTTGAAAACACTCAGTCATGAGTGGCGAAGGAAAAAGCCCAATGGTTGCATTGTGGCCATGCATCCTGGCTCGGTTGATACTCAGCTGACCGGGCCATTTAAAAAGAATATCCCACCTGAAAAGCTTTTTTCTCCGAAGCAATCAGTCGGTCAGATGCTGGCGGTGATCCGTCGTTTAAGTGCTGAACAAAGTGGTCAGTTTCTGGCTTATGACGGCGCCCAGATTCCCTGGTAATGCAATAAGTATTAATAACGTGACTATTTATGCTTTAAATATGCTATTTTATGCGCTTTGTTATTAGCATTAAGTAGTAGCCGATATATGAGTCATGCAACAGCGGTAGTTGACCAGACTGTCAAGGCCAGACAGTGGCGGATGCCGGACACTCTGGTCCTGATCTTCTTTATTGGCGTTCTGGCCGTTCTCTTAACCTACCTGATTCCTGCGGGTTCTTTTGATTCCCAGACCATCTCCTACCTGGCGGATGGCATCGAGAAAACCCGCGAAACCATTGATCCATCGTCGTTTGCTTATGCCACTGATCAAAGCGGTGAGCTGGTTTATAACACCGTGGGCTTGTTTGAAAGCGGTGGCGGCATTGGTCTGATGAACTTTATTTTTGAAGGTCTCGTCTCTGGTGACAAGTGGGGCTCTGCTGTCGGTGTCATCATGTTTATGCTGGTGATCGGTGGTGCTTTTGGTGTGGTGATGAGAACCGGTACGATCGATAACGGTATTCTTCGCCTGATCGACAAGACCAAAGGCAGTGAGATTTTATTCATACCCGTATTGTTCTTGCTGTTCTCCCTGGGCGGTGCCGTATTTGGAATGGGTGAGGAGGCTGTGGCCTTCGCCATTATTATTGCGCCTTTGATGGTTCGCCTTGGCTATGATGGCATTACTACCGTTATGGTGACTTATGTGGCTACCCAGGTTGGTTTCGCAACCTCCTGGATGAACCCTTTTTCTGTTGCCGTTGCCCAGGGTATTGCCGGTGTGCCTGTTCTTTCTGGTGCGGGTCTGAGAATCGGTATCTGGATTTTCTTTACCCTGATGGGTATTGCTTTCACGCTCTTTTATGCCAGTGGCATTAAGAAAAATCCATCGGCTTCTTTCAGTCTCAAAGGTGATGCTTATTTCAAAAATCAGGCTCTGGAAAGTAAAGCATCTCGCTGGGGGCTGGGTGACACGCTGGTGCTGCTTGCCGTTGCAGCTACGACGGCCTGGGTTGTCTGGGGGGTTGTTGCCCATGCCTGGTATCTACCGGAAATCGCTTCCCAATTTTTCACCATGGGTATTGTTGCCGGTATTCTGGGGGTGGTCTTCCGCCTGAATGATATGACGGCTAATGACATTGCCGCGGCTTTTAAGGAAGGTGCAGAGACCATGTTGGCTCCGGCCCTGCTGGTGGGTGCCGCTAAGGGTGTGCTGCTGATTCTTGGGGGCGGGGACTCGACAGAGCCCAGCGTCCTGAACTCTATTTTAAACAGTGCCGGCGGTGCTATCAGCGGACTGCCTGAGGTTGTGGCGGCCTGGTTTATGTACCTTTTTCAGTCTGCATTTAACTTTTTTGTGACCTCCGGTTCTGGTCAGGCCGCTTTGACCATGCCTTTAATGGCACCTCTGGCGGATATTGCCGGTGTTACGCGTCAGGTGTCAGTATTGGCTTTTCAGCTGGGCGATGGTTTCACCAATATCATTGTGCCGACCTCCGCGTCATTGATGGCGACACTGGGTGTTTGTCGTATTGACTGGGGTGACTGGGCGAAATTCTGCTGGCGTTTTATTCTGCTGTTGTTTGTGCTTTCCAGTGTCATAGTTGTGGGGGCGCAACTGGCAGGGTTTGCCTAGCCCGGATATTTCATAAACTGCCCCGAATCTCGCGCAGGACTTTGTTGCTCTAAGGGATTTTGCGAGGGAGCGCCGTACCGGGGAGTACGGTCGACTGAGCAAAACTCCCTTAGAGCGGCAAAGGACAAGCGAGATCGGGAGCACGTTTATGAAATATCCGGGCTAGGAGCCTGACCGAGAATAGCTGCCCATAGTAGTGGCTCTCAGGCGATCCTGCGACTTTCGGGTAAATACTTTTCGTGCTGGGTTGTGAAATGTTAATTAACTGAGTTTAACGAGCATTTTTCCGATATTAATGCCAGAAAAGAGCCCCAGGAAAGCGTCAGGGGCCTGCTCGATACCTTCAAAAACCGTTTCTTTCCAGGAGGCCTTGCCTTCCTGTATCCAATGGCTCATCTGTTGGACAAATTCGGGGTAATGCTCCCAGTGTTCGAAGACAATAAAGCCCTGCATTTTCAGTTTTTTAATGATCAGCTGGGACAGGTTGGCCGGTCCGGGTACAGGAGTGGTTGAGTTGTACTGATCGATCATACCACATACAGCTATACGTCCATGGTCGTTCATAAGATTGAGAGCGGCCTCAAGGTGCTGGCCGCCAACATTTTCAAAATAGACATCAATGCCTTCAGGGCAGGCTTCGGCCATGGCACTGGCTAAATCAGGGGCGGTCTTGTAATTGACGACAGCATCGACTTTTAATGCTTCCTGCAGGTAGCGGGCTTTTTCATTGGCGCCAACACTGCCGGCAACATAGCAACCTTTCAGCTTGGCAATCTGGCAGACGGTAGACCCTACGGCACCGGATGCAGCAGAAACAAAAACACGGTCGCCTTTTTTCAGTTCTGCAATCTGTGTTAATCCTACCCAGGCGGTCATGCCTGGCATACCGAGTATGCCAAGGAAGGCCTGGTCTTCAATCTGTGTTTTGGGTAATAACTGAAGGTCTTTAGCATCAGCGATGAAATACTCGCGCCAGCCTTTCATGCTGGACACCTTACTGCCTTGTGGCAGGGATGGGTTTCGTGACTCCATGACTTCGCCAATGGCACCGCCCTCAAGAGGCGCATCCAAAGCAAAAGGTGGCACATAGCTTTTACGATCGATCATGCGACCACGCATGTAGGGATCTACCGACATCCAAAGGTTTTTAACCAGAACTTCACCTTCTTTCAGCTCTGCAATGGGCACAGAGGCCAGTTTGAAACAGCTGCTGTCAGGCAGGCCTTTGGGGCGTCTGGCAAGGTGAATCTCGCGACTTTTTTCTATAAACATGAACGGAAATCCTTAAACCGGGGGTTCAGGGTGGTAACGTATCCTTTTGTTGAATAAGATTCCAATACACAATTGTTATTTACTGAATTCTGGTTTTGAAATAATCGGTCATTTCCGAAAGAGGAATCTCATCAACAGAGTCAGCATGATTAAGCCAGGGCGATTCTTCGTGGGTCATATTTCGCAATTTCCAAGCTGTAAACTGCCCAAATACCTCAAAGACCTCTTCTATAATCTCAGTCTCATTTGAGTTCAGCTTTTTGTGATCTATGTTACGAGGCTCGGGAATGCGGCTCTTACCGTAATGCTTGTACTCGTGGTACAAGTCAGTCACAACAGGCCCGTGAGTCCAGGCAACAATAGAACTATCAAAAAGAGCACTACCAAAGATCGCACTGTAGAAGCCCTGAGCATAATAAATCAGCTTTTGAAGCTTCAGGTTCGAAATGCCATCGCCATCGTTCTGATCATCCAGGTACAGAAAGTATTCAGCAACATCTTTTACATGAGCCACAAAAGCCTCCTGAGTAACTTGTTACTGCAATTGGAGTGAATTCTAGCACCACACCTTCAAATTCCGGTCTATTGTTATGCCTTATCAATAAAGCCCGTGGGCAAATCCATTTATGAAAACAACAAGACTTCTTACTATGACGCACCTGTTTTTCTTATTCATAGTGTCTGTCATTTTACCGTTTGCTGATTACAGTGCTGCTGATACCGGCCTGTTGAGCTGGATTGACTGGTGGAGCTCCCCCAAAGCGATTGAAAAAAGCAGTGAATTATCGGAAGGAATTAGCAAACTGTCGTTTATAGCGGGCAGTCTGCCGCTCTCTCTTACTTATGATCGCAAGGCAGTTGACGAGAATATCAAGACCGTTTCTGAACTGGGGAGTAATCAGCTTTATATCGTTATGAATAGCCAACCAGGCGACCTGTTTAATGTTTGTTTCAGGACACCTCCGACATTTTCGTCGGGATATTTGCCTCACCCCCCGGTCATTGTCAAGCCTTCGACGGGCCAGGGTATACCGGATATACAAAACGGGGAAGTAAGACAGGTCACACTGGCACCAGACACTGATCGCTGGCAGCATGAGTTTCTGGCCAGGTGGCGTTTACCGCCAGGTAAGCAGTCGTTGGTTCTGTCCATTGAAGACAATGAGCATGGCTGGGTTTTAGAGCCGGAATGTAGCGGTATTGTTTCAGAAGGTATTGTTTCAGAAGGTATTGATTCACCGTTGCCTTCGAACGTCGATATTTATTACCGCAACAAACAGGCCACAAAAATTGGGTCTGACTATTCTGACGACAATAGCCGTTCAGGTGGGTCTTTTTTCATGTCCGAAGCCACTGATACTGTCGATACCAGCGAGTCATTCCCAAGCTCTGGTGGTGGCGGTTTTGGCGGTGGTGATACTTTAGACGATTTATTCAAGAAAAGGCCGGGAAACCGCATGGCCCCACTTTACTCCTTTGAATTGATGAGTGAACTGGTCAGCAGCATGATTCTGGTACCTGTCTCTGACGGTCTCGGCGGGGTCGTTAAAAAACAGACTTGGGATACCCGGATTGTGCTCAAAATCAAGCAGGGTTGGAATGAGCAGACGATCATTATTTCGCAGGAGCTGTGGAACAGGATAACGGGGGCCAATCTTGAACGGAGTTCAGAGCTTTTCCTGGCACTGTCCAGCAATCCCGATAACCCGGAAGCTGCATTTGACCTTTACCTGGACAGTCATCCGGCACAGCCGTTACCAACAGAAGACTACCGTCGTTATGCGCAGCAAGCGTTCATTTTAAGTCCTAAACAATTACGCAGTGTGGCCGTTTTTCCGGGTCATTGCCCCACTGGGATCGGTTGCTCTGGAGGAACCAGCCAGGTTGATAAGGAAATGGCCAGCCTGAGTATAAACCCCACCGACAGCCAATCTCAAAGAGGCGCTGGCCGACACAAACAAGGCAGCCGTGGTGACGGAAGTAGTGGTGGTGGTGATGGTTCAGATGAGCCACCCGACAATGGCTTATGCCAATATTGTAATAAACCCGCATTCGCCTTCAATAAATGTCCTGAATGCCTGAATCGTAAATCTGATCGGAGCGATTTAGGTGAGGACTGGCAGTGGGCCGGCAAGTCAGGAGCACGGAAAGGCAAAAAGAAAAAGCGCTCAGGTTTTGCTGGCAAGTCTGTTGCCGGGTATCCACCCTGTGCTGCCCGTCATCATAAGAACCTGAATCTGGGCAGTGCTGAGGGGCAGCAGGCTGTGGCCGAGATAGGGCTTCAGTTCCAGTTTTCCCGGCCCTCAACCGAGGCCAGTTTGCAGCCGACTGAAGCTACCAGAGGTAATGATTCCACTGGTTTTCAGTTAGCGCCAGCACGGGGAATAAAAGTAACACTGACACCTCTGGCAGCCAGGCCCCGGTATGACACTCCGCTGACAGATATTGGTGCCAATCTGGTTAAGAACGAAAGGTTTCCTAACTTGCCTGAAGTGTTAGCGGAAGCTGTCCGTTCGGGGGTCGGCACTATCATCATAACCGGTGCCAGTATCCCATTATCCAGACAGGCTCGAAATATAGTAATGAGACGGCAGAAACCCTCTTCTGTGCCAGACAGAGTCACTGATCAGGCAACGGCTGCTGGCGCTTCCTCTGCTGCCCCCCGATGTTCTTTATACTACACCGTGGGTTGTCACCCTCACCATGCCAAAGACTTTTTAAAACACGGAGGCATCTTGGCGATGAAAGAAATCCTCGAGAGGGATCGCGGTCGCTGCGTCGCAGTGGGTGAGTGTGGGCTGGATTACGAGCATGAATACTCGCCTGTGGAAGATCAAAGTGATGTTTTCGAACAACAACTGGCACTGGCTGTGGAAATGCAAAAACCGTTGTTTTTGCATGAGCGTAAGGCTCATGATGATTTCAAGAAAATGCTGGGGGATTATATTGAGCAATTGCCTGCAAAAAAAATGGCTTGCGTTCACTGTTTTACCGGCAATAGTGAGGCTTTGCAAAATTACATCGATATGGGGTGTTCCATTGGCATCACCGGATGGATTGCAGGTGACAAGAACCGAGATCTGGTGGAAGCATTGCAAACGGTTGGCTGGGATGTTCTGCGCGACCGTCTGATGATTGAGACTGATGCACCCTTTTTGTGCCCCTTCCAGGTGATGTCTCCTGAAGATAATCCAAGGATGGATTTTAAAAAAAGAATGGATAATGTCCCCGCTAATCTGCCCTATGTGGTCTACGCACTGAGCGAAGTACTGGGCGTCGATCCAGAAGAGATTGCTGCTGCAACCAGTCGTAATGCCAGGGAGATATTCTTGCTGTCTGGTAATAAAGGCCGACAAGGATATCGGAAGCAAAGAAGCTTTAGACAAAAGAGACCCGCCAGATAGTCGGCAGGGTTTTGGAAGTAATGGTGATAAATGGCGGAGGGACAGGGATTCGAACCCTGGGTGGGCTATTAACCCACGCCGGTTTTCAAGACCGGTGCTTTCAACCGCTCAGCCATCCCTCCTAAGGAAACAACGCTACATAATAACAGGTAGCGTTACTGAGACTTGTAAGGTGTCAAACCATGGAAATATGGCGGAGGGACAGGGATTCGAACCCTGGGTGGGCTATTAACCCACGCCGGTTTTCAAGACCGGTGCTTTCAACCGCTCAGCCATCCCTCCGCAGCAACGGGAATGAATATTACCTGAAAACGATCAACTGTCAAACCCTTGAAAACAAAGGATATCTCTTGATTGGTAATTTATTTGTGGCAAGGCATCGGAAAAGTAGCGGCTGTTACGGTTTTGTAACAGCCATTGCGTTAGTATTGGCATCTGGTAAAAAGAGCTTCCAAGTCTAGCTGGTCTGTCCAGCTCTGGTATACTCCTTATGTAAGCCCCAATGCGAGGAATAAAAGATGGAACGAAAATCCGCCGTTGTAGCGTCAAGGTCGACACAGGTCGGCAGCGGCATTGAGATCAACAGTGTATTGCGCAACACCTATTTGTTGTTGGGTATGACACTGCTATTCAGTGCTTTTACTGCCGGTGTAGCCATGGCACTGGAGATCAGCCGTATCACTGCCCTGGTTTTGAGCCTGGTAGGTTTTGGTCTGATTTTTGTTGTCAATAAAACCGCAGATTCAAGCAAAGGCCTGTTGGCGGTTTTTGCTTTCACCGGTGTTCTGGGTGCAGCCCTTGGCCCGATGTTGAACTTCTACCTGGCACTGCCCAACGGCCCTTCTTTAGTGATGCAGGCTCTGGGTGGGACAGCTGTCGTGTTCTTTGCCCTGTCGGCCTATGTTCTGGTCACCCGTAAGGACTTCTCATTTATGGGTGGCTTCCTGATGGTAGGTCTGATTGTCGCCGTTGTTGCCAGTATCGCCCTGATCTTCTTCCAGATCCCGGCGGCATCTATGGCTCTGTCTGCTGCTATTGTGTTGCTGATGTCCGGTTTCATTCTGTTTGATACCAGCCGTATCATTCACGGTGGTGAAACCAACTATATCCGCGCTACTGTTTCTCTCTACCTGAATATCTACAACCTGTTTACGGCTCTGCTTTCTCTGCTGGGCATGTCTGACGACTAAGTATTCAGTGGTCTGTAAAAATACCCCGGTATTCCCGGGGTATTTTTTTGTCGATGGGAGTTTTAGATGAAATACGCACTGGCTGTTTATGGTGCCTCTGGTAGCGGGCAGTCTTCACTGACCGCACTTTCTTTTGCCAGGGCTCTGTTGGCTTCGGGCCATGAGATTATTCGGGTCTTTTTTTATCAGGAGGGTGTGCACAATGCATCCAGCCTGGTGTCGCCGCCACAGGATGAAGTGAATCTGCCAGAGCAGTGGCAAAAACTGATAACAGAGCAGGGTATTGATGCGGTAGTCTGCATCGCGGCGGCTCTTCGCCGAGGCGTGGTGAATACTGAAGAAGCTGAAAGGTACCAACTGCCGGGCAACAATCTTAGGGAGGGCTACGATCTCTCAGGGTTGGGGCAGCTGCTTGAAGCAACGGTTGAAGCTGATCGTCTGGTTACTTTTGGAGACTAAGCATGAGTCAATCCGTTTGTATTATATCGACTCAGGCCCCATACCGCGGCCAGTTTGCTAAAGAAGCGCTGGATGCTGCACTGGTTTCTGCTTCCTATGAGATTCCAACCAGTCTGTTGTTGATGGGTGACGGTGTTTATCAGATATTGGACGGGCAATCTCCCGGTCAGCTGCAAAAGAAAAAACTGTCAGCCCTGTTGCAATCTCTGGAACTCTACGGGATTGAAACGGTTTATGTGGATGGAGAGTCACTGGCTGAGCGTCACCTTGATCCGGAGCAGTTGTTACCCCTTTATACGCTTTTGGAAGGGGACGCAGTGGCATCCTTCCTGGCACAGCAAGATAAGGTATTGAGTTTCTGATGGCTACTTTGCATACGGTCAATAAAACCGGACAACCTCTTGAGCTGTGCCTGCGAGCCCTCAATGCCGGTGACAGTATTCTGCTTCTGGAAGAAGGGGTTTATGCTTTGTATGAAGCCAGTGAGGTTTTGTCTGATCTCGTCAGGCATGTGGCCGTTTATGTGCTGGAAGCGGATGTTCTGGCCCGGGGAGTGACGAACAGAGATGATCTGGATGTCACTATGGTGGACTACCAGGGATTTGTTGAGCTGACGGAAGCCAATGATAAGGTGGTGAGCTGGTTTTAAAGTATGACGGATTTACAGCTTGATAAAGACGGTTACCTGATTAATCTCAGTGATTGGAATCCAGAGGTCGCTGCTCAGCTGGCGGCTGAAGACGGTATTGTTCTGACGGATCAGCACTGGGAAGTCCTTAATCTGCTCAGAAAGTATTACCAGCAATTCGAACACGCCCCCAGCCAGAGGCCTTTCGTGAAATACGTTGCTAATCAGCTGGGAAAAGAGAAGGGGAACAGCCTCTATCTGATGAAGCTGTTTCCTGGCAGTCCGGCCAAATTGGCAGCCAGAATTGCCGGTTTGCCGAGACCTACAAACTGTTTCTAGTGCACCCAAGCTCCGTTCACCCTGAACGGGGTTTATCCTGACGATAAACATGCCAGCAACGCATCTCCACTTCGGCTGCATATGCCTCATGTTTGATGCTTTCATAAGTTTTGAGGCCTGCCTCACGCAACTTGCTTCTAATATGCAGGGTGTAGGTCAAATACGGCCAGGGTTTCCATGGCTCTTTGAGGGTTTCTTCTTTAAGTCGATCTTTAAGTGAGAGTATTGAATCCAGATAGTTATCCCGCTGTTCAGGAAGTTTTGCCAGTAACTGGTTCAGCTGGTCAATATCACTGTTTTCAGCATTCATTTCTGCGGCTTTTGCCTTAGCATCATCGGACGGGATTAAATTCGCAAATGCATGGTAATGTTTGGTGTATACCAGCTCCGGGGGGATGAAATTCTGAGGTGAAGAAGTGTGGGGATCTTCGGTGGCCATTACAAAACAACCGGGATTGTTTTTTATCAGTGTGGTGAGATAAAACTCAGTTTCCCCTTCTGTGATGCGACGGTTCAATTTTTTTTCTTTTGAAGGCATGCCGGTAAAAGCGTGTATGGAGGTAAATAAAGTGGTTGCCGGTGTCGCGCCAACGATTTCCTGGGCTGGGATTAAGTTGATGGGCAATGGCTTTTCGTTATCATCATAATAATCGTAGACATGGCAACAGACATTGCTGGTATCCACGGGAATGACTTTGATTGGGAACCCTTGTTCATTGAGGTATTTTTGCATTCGCAGAGATAATGCAGCATCACCACAACCGATATCGACAATAAATTCGATGGTGTTGTTTTTGCTTAAAAAATCAGACAGGAACTTGAAGTTATACATTTTCACATCGTTTTTTTCTTCCGCCAGATTCGGGTTAATAAAGGATTGCGAAGTATCCAGCGTAATCAGATCCTGATTGCCAATTCGGACTGTTTTTGGCGCAACGGTTACCGGTAGATTGGCATAGGTCGCAAAGTAATGGCTTCGGGGATTATTATCCATAAACATATATTTATATTCGGCAGTACCCTTATAGGGTCTGGAAGGAGTCTTCAAATCGGTAACAGTACGGCTCGAAAGACCGACGTTCTGCGGTTCCTGACTGTTGCCGCCCTCGGTTTTCAGATGAGGGGTGATGTCCTGTTTTTGCGCACCAAGATCAGGTTTGCAAGGGGTTGTTTCTTCAGTACTGCCCTGTTCTGATGTTTGTTGGGGGAAATTGGCGGTGTCCATACCTCTGATCATGACCTGTTCTCCTTGTCCATGAATAAGCAATCAGATCCAACACTGTATTCAGTTTGAACTGATTAAATTTTGCGCGTCTTTTTCAGACCAAAATCTCAATGCTTGGTTCAATTCATAAACCGAACATTGTTCACAACTCGTTTCCACGTTCTGGGGCTGTCGAAATGTGAAAAATAACTTGTATCAGTTCACCAAAAACGAATAATATTCGGTTTTACTTCCAACCGTTAGCATCCTTATGTCCAGACAGCAGAAACGCATTCAGAGAGAAGCCGGGGTCGTTGCTGCCACACTCCACCTGATGAAAGAGAAAAGCTTCCTTGATCTGCGCATGTCCGATGTGGCCCGGGCGGCAGAATGTTCTATGGGAGCCATCTATTCTCATTTCTCCAGTAAGGAAGATCTGCTGTTGGGGTGCGCGCATTTTCTGGCCCGGCAAAAAATTCAGGTGCTGCACCGGGTACTGGAGGCGGATCTGACTGCCATCGAAAAGATGGTCACCATTTCTTTGTGCATGTGGCAGGTGAACCAGGATAATCCCGAGCACTTTGCACTCTGTCAACTGGCCATGAACCCGAGCGTCTGGCGAAGAGCCTCTGCCAATCGCAGTCATGCCATGAACGAGTTGGGTGACCATATTGATCATCAGCTCAAGACGCTGGTTCGACTGTCACTGATCGAGAATGGTTATGAGGCCGTGTCTGATGCCCTGGTCACTGAGTTGTTGATGGGTCTCTGGGGGTTGTCCAGTGGCCTTTATCAGATTAAAGAGTCAGGTTTTGGTGTTTTCAATTCGGACTTTCAGGAAGACGACGGAGTGAACCTGCACCTGGCCAATATTGAACGTTATCTGGCAGGCTGGAATCTTGATTCTGTCGTTCCCAGGTCACGACTTAATCAGTTGGTGGACATTGTGAGTGCCTACACCACCCTGGAAGCAGTTGGTTGATATCGCGATCCCCTCAGGCAGGGGATTTTTTAGACTATTTTGCGAATGATATTCGGGGTTTGGTTGTCCCCTGTCCAAGAGGGAAACATTGATGAAATCGTTGTTCAGCCTGCCTAAAGGCAAGGCTTTAACTCATAACAAAAAGCCGGGTTACTCACCATTTTTCATAAGCTCATGGGTCGCTGCGGTGCTGCTTCTCACTGGCTGCTCGCAGCCACAGGAAGAGCACAAAGAGGTGGTTCGTCCTGTGAAGCTGTTCAAGGTGGAGAGCTCTAATGCCGGTAACTTACGACAGTTCCCGGCCAAGGTGTATGCCAGTGAGGAAGCCGAAATGTCTTTTCGCATTCCTGGTGAGCTGGTGGAGTTTCCTGTCAAACAGGCGGAAGAAGTCAGGAAAGGGCAGTTGCTGGCCAGGCTCGATGACCGCGATATACGTAATGAGCTGGCTGCCCGGCAGGCGGATTATGATCTGGCAAAAACAGAATATGGCCGGATTAAATCATTACACCAGAAAAAAATGGTCTCCCAGTCTGAGCTGGATAACGCCAGCGCCAGACTCAAGTCAGCCGGGGCGGCCCTGGAGTTGGCCAAAGATAAATTGGAGTACTCGGTGCTGACTGCGCCGTTTGATGGCCGGGTTGCCCAGACTCTGGTCGAGAACCATCAGTTTGTTCAGGCACAGCAGGCCATTCTTATTCTGCAGGGCAGCAATACTCTGGATGTCAGCATTCAGATTCCCGAGAGTATTGTATCCGGTATCCGCAAGGAGGATGTCGATTTCAGTTATCAACCCGTTGTCACGTTTGCCGGAAAACCCGGTGCTGAATATAAGGTCAGTTACAAAGAGCACGCCACCAGGGTCACTCCCGGTACCCAGTCTTACGAGGCGGTTTTCACGCTGCCTGTTCCTGAGGACTTAACGGTTTATCCCGGTATGGGCGCCACCCTGACTATGGATCTGGCAAAAGTTTCACCAGCAGCCAACGGCGGCGAGCACTTTGTTGTGCCTCTGTCTGCGGTGTTGAAAGACAATTCCACCGGCAAGGAGCAGGTCTGGGTATACGATGAGCAGAATAACACGGTGCATCCGGTTGCCGTGACCGTGGGTACTATTCTCCAGTCCGGTATTGAATTGACTTCAGGCCTTAAGGGAGGTGAGCGCATTGTTTCAGCCGGTGTCAATCGTCTGCGTCCCGGTATGAAAGTCCGGCCTTTGCAGCGTGAACGGGGGCTGTAACCATGAATATCGCAGAGTATTCGATTCGAAATAAAGTCGTCAGCTGGATGTTTGTGGTGCTGCTGCTGATCGGCGGTACGATCTCTTTCTTTGGTCTGGGAAAGTTGGAGTTTCCGGAATTCCCGATTCCCCAGGCTATGGTCAATACGGCTTATCCCGGAGCTTCACCCCAGCAGGTTGAAGAAGAGGTGACTTTGCCTCTGGAGCGGGCCATCCTGGAACTGGAATACGTAAAGAATATCGATTCTGTCTCCAGTGCGGGTCTCTCCCAGATCATGATAGAGCTGAAGGATGAGTTCACCGCCAGCGATCAGCCACAAATATGGGATGAGCTTCGCAGTCAGGTTAATGATGCCCAGTCGTCTATGCCACCAGGTGTCTTGCCTTCCATCGTCAACGATGACTTCAGTGATGTGTTTGGCATTCTGCTGAATATCAGTGGTCGTGACTTTAATTATCGTGAGCTGGAAAATTATGGCGACTTTCTTCAGCGCGAGCTTTCCCAGATTGATGGCGTCAAGAAAGTCAGTCTGGCGGGTACGGTTGACGAACAGGTGGTGATTGAAATCTCTCAGCCCAAAGCGGCGGCCCTGGGGGTTGATCCGGCCTATATCTTCAGTCTGATCCAGAATCAGAATGTAGTTTCCAATGCTGGCAAGATGTTTATCGACGGTTTTTCGGTGCGTATTCATCCCACGGGTGAGTTCAGGGACATCAGTGAACTGAAGCAGTTGTTGGTCAGCACGCCTGGCACCACTGAGCTGATCTACCTGGGTGATATTGCTGATGTTTACACCACCTTTGACGACACGCCGCAAAACCTTTATCGCAGCAACGGTGAACAGGCGATTTCCCTGGGCATCGCTTTTGCCAAAGGTGTCAACGTGGTGGATGTAGGGGAGGCCGTTAATGTCCGTCTGGCTGAACTGGAATCCAGTCGTCCTGTCGGGATCGATGTTACCTTTGTCTACGATCAGCCTGAAGTAGTCAGAGCGTCTGTGAATGGCTTTCTGGTCAGTCTGGCCCAGGCCATTGCCATTGTCATTGTCGTCTTGCTGTTTGCCATGGGGCTGCGTGCCGGCCTGCTGATGGGTGGCATTTTGCTATTGACCATTCTGGGCACTTTCATCGGTATGAAGGTGCTGGGGGTCGATTTGCAACTTATTTCCCTCGGGGCGTTAATCATTGCTCTGGGAATGCTGGTGGATAATGCCATTGTGGTTACCGAAGGGGTTCTGGTGGGTCTGCAACGGGGGCTTTCCCGAATGGCAGCCATCAAGCAGGTGGTGGCTCAGAACCAGTGGCCTTTGCTGGGCGCCACCGTGATTGCCATTATCGCCTTTGCGCCCATCGGCCTGTCGCCTGATACCACCGGTGATTTCATGGTTTCCCTGTTCCAGGTACTGCTACTGTCCCTTATGATCAGCTGGGTTCTGGCCATCACGTTGACCCCTTTTTTCTGTCACAGGGTGTTCAGGGAACCGTCTGAGGCCATGGTGGGCAGTGAATCCGATCCCTATAAAGGAGCCCTGTTTTCTTTTTATCGCTGGTTCCTGAACAAAGCTCTGAAGCACAGGATGGTTTCTCTGGCACTGACGGTGGCAGCGCTGGTCATCGGCGTTATTGGTTTTGGTTTTGTTAAGCAGTCATTCTTTCCACCCTCCAATACACCGATCTTTTTTGTCGACGTTTGGATGCAGGAAGGCAGTGATATTCGTACCACTGAAAAAGCTATCAGGCAGCTTGAGCAAGAGGTTCTGGCTTACGAGGGAGTAAAAAATGTCACTTCGGTGGTGGGTATGGGGGCCCAGCGCTTTATCCTGACTTATGCTCCACAAAAGAGTTACAGCAGTTACGGACAACTGATTATCGAGGTTGATGAAAGGGATCAGATGCAAGCGCTGATCGGTCCTATGGAAAAGGCTATGAGTAGCCAATACCCGGACATTGAATTCAAATTCAAGCTATTGCAGGTTGGCCCTTCACCCGCTGCCAATATTGAAGCAAGGTTCTATGGCTCAGACCCCGGTGTACTTCGGGAGCTGGGTGCCAAAGCCATGGCGATCATGGAGGCAGAGCCTGCCGCTGTCGACGTCAGACAGTCCTGGAGAGAGCAGGTCACTCTTGCCCGTCCGCAGTTTGATGAAGCCGCAGCCCGCAGAAGTGGTATTTCAAAACAGGCACTGGACGAGGCTTTGCTGGTGAACTTTACCGGCAAGCAGGTAGGAGTGTACCGGGATGGCAGTCATCTGTTGCCGATCATAGCCAGGGCGCCGGAAGAAGAACGCCTGAATGCCAATACGCTGACCGATCTCCAGGTATGGAGCCAGGAGCGAAGTGCCTTTGTGCCGGTGGCACAGGTGGTGAGCCGATTCGAATCGGCCACAGAAAATCCGCTGATTGTGCGTCGTAACCTGAAACGTGTACTGACGGTGATGGCAGACTCAAGACCCTTTACCGACGAAACACCGGAATCGGTTCGACAGAAGCTCAAGAAAAAAATTGAGTCCATTGCCCTGCCAGAAGGTTACACCCTGGAGTGGGGCGGTGAACACGAAATGTCCAGTGAAGCCCAGGGCAGTGTCTTTAAGTCGTTGCCAATGGGTTACCTGATCATGTTTATTATTACGGTTTTCCTGTTCAGCACCATCCGACAGCCGCTGGCTATCTGGTTTACTGTGCCCCTGGGGGTCATCGGGGTGTCGGCAGGTTTGTTGTTACTGAATATGCCTTTCACTTTCACAGCACTGCTCGGTTTATTGAGCCTTTCCGGTATGTTGATTAAGAATGGCATTGTACTGGTGGAACAAATCAATATTGAGGAAGAGAAAACCGGTGATCTTGCCAGGTCCATTATTGATGCTGCCGTCAGCAGGGTACGACCGGTGTGCATGGCGGCATTGACGACCATGCTGGGTATGATACCACTGGTGTTTGATGCTTTCTTCAGCTCCATGGCGGTGACCATTATCTTTGGTCTGGGCTTTGCAACCGTGCTGACCCTGATCGTACTTCCTGTGACTTATTCACTGCTTTACAAGGTGCGATACGACTGACAAAAGTGAACGTATAGTCGCTCCATTGGTCTACGCTGTGTTTTGGATATATAAACAGAGGGTTCAGATCAGATCATGTTGTTAAACAATAGAAATCGAATAGTCGGTATATCACTGGTGGTACTGGCGTTTATGCAGGTGGGCTGTGCAGGGAGGGACGCGCGCCCCATCGCTGTCCGGCAATACGGAGATATCAATCGCTCCTGTGCCGCCCTGGAAAGTGAAATCGTCTTTATTGAAGAGGAAATCAGAAGGCTATTACCCAAGACCGATAAAACCCGTAAAAACGTAGCGTTGGGAGTAGCCGGTGCGTTCGTTCTGGTGCCCTGGTTCTTTATGGATCTCAGTCAGGCAGAGCAGATTGAAATTGATGCCTATCGTCAACGCTACAATTACCTGCTAGGTCTGGTTCGGGATAAAAACTGCTCCAGTGCCGCAAGGGAACCTATTCCTGATTTTAACGGTTCCAGTGAAACCGGGCAGCAGGAAACCAGGAAAAAATCCGGGCAAAAATAATAAAAATTTAAGTACTTATCAGCAAGGATGCTGACAAGGGCTTCCCTGACCCTTTCAGACACCTCGGGTAAGATTCACTAAATCAATTATTGTTGACTGGCGGATTTTGCTTGCGGGACTTGCCGCCGTTGCGCTCTGTCGCGAAATTAACTCGCAGGGGCCTGCCACAGAGGTCTTTACCATCCATAGCCATAGCGGATTGAGCGTCATCGCTTTGAGCAAAAGTAATAAAAGCAAAACCTCGGGAGCGACCGCTTTCTTTGTCGGTAATCACGCGGATTTCATCGATCTCACCAAATTTCTCAAAAGCGTGCTGGAGGTCACTCTCATCACTGCTGAAAGGAAGGTTACCTATAAACAGTTTATTTTGTTGCATGGCTAACAGGTCTCCAAATATTGATTACCTTGAAACATTTTTTATCTCTTTTTTGTTCCTGAGGGAGAAGAAAAATGGTTTCTTTACTTAAGGTTTTTGGAATCATTTCCTTAGTATCGGGTTCTGGTGAATGGATCGCTCACTGGAACCGGACAGTCCGTAACTGAACACTGTGATCATCTGTCGGTGAAAACATCTATCCAGATTATAACCTCATTGTTTTATGTCAAGCCTGAAGTTGAAGCGAGTTATGATTGTGCTATTGTCGACCCGGAGCGAGACAGGCACATCCGTAATACTCAATGCTGGGATCATGAGCGAATAGCATGGTATCTTGAAATAACGACGAGCTGCTCTCTGTAAAAAGAGCACATATTGAAGAGCCTGACAGGAGATTAAACGGGAGCCGAATGTCCGAGATCACCAAAAAACACAAACGAGCCGCCAAAGAAAAGTCAATGCCCAGAGCCATAACAGGTATTCGTGATTCGGATTCTGGCCCGGGGGTTGCGCAAGCCAGTGCCCTGATACTGAGACTCAGAGAGGCCGGTATGTTATTCCTGCTGGTGCTGGCTGCTTTTACTGCATTGGCGCTGTTTTCATACAGTCCTGCGGATCCCGGCTGGAGCTATGTGGGCTATGAAGGCGAAGTAGCAAACAGCACAGGCAAAGCGGGAGCCTGGTTCAGTGATGTGCTGTTTTCACTGTTTGGCGTATTTGCCTGGTGGATACCGGTGCTGCTGGTTATCAAAGCGATGTTGGTTTTCCAATATCGATACAGCGCCTGGCACTGGCAACCCGGCTGGTTTGTGATGCGCTCACTGGGTTTGCTGCTGGCTCTGGCGACAGGGGCCGCGCTGGCTGCTATTCATCTGGAAGAAGTGGGTAAAAACCTTCCTGCCCAGAGCGGTGGCATCCTGGGTCAAATGCTGATGAAGCAGTCGCTGCCTGCTTTTAACCTGATCGGCAGTACATTGATTTTGCTGGCTGTTTTTCTGGTGGGGTTCACTTTATACACTCACCTGTCATGGTTTCGGTTACTGGACGCTGGCGGTCGGTTATTAAAGATAACGTTTGTCAAAATGGGCAGGGGTATTATTGCACTGTTAGCCATTGTCCAGACACGTATCGCCAGCTGGAAAGAACAGCGTGAACAGGATCGGGAAGCGTTTCAGTCGACTCAGCCTGAGCCGGTTCATGAGCCGGTTCATGAGCCGATTCAACCTGCTACCAGAGAACGCCGGGAGCCTGTGGTGGTTCTCCCGGCTCCACAACCTGAGGAAAAGCCCAAAACACTCAGCAAAATGACCATAAGTCATGAAGAAGATATTGTTGAAGTGCCACCAGAAGGTGAACTTCCCGGAGTGGCTTTACTGGACAGTATCAAAGGTCACGAGAACGGGGTTAATCAGGAAGAGCTGGACATAATCTCCCGACTGTTGGAAGCCAAACTGGCAGACTTTGGTGTGAAAGCCGAGGTGGTAGCTGTGCATCCGGGCCCGGTCATTACCCGTTATGAGATTCAGCCAGCACCGGGTGTTAAGGCCAGCAAGATTTCCGGCCTGGCCAGGGATCTTGCCCGCTCTCTGGCGGTGGTCAGTGTCCGGGTGGTTGAAGTGATTCCCGGCAAGTCAGTGGTAGGCATTGAAATCCCCAATGATGACCGGGAAACGGTCTTCTTTGCCGAGTTGATTGCTTCGAGAGCTTATGAAAAAGCAGAATCGCCACTCAGTCTGGCACTGGGGCACGATATTGCCGGTCAGCCGGTGGTGGTGGATCTGGCAAAAATGCCGCACCTGCTGGTGGCGGGCACTACAGGTTCAGGTAAGTCGGTTGGCGTGAATGCCATGCTGCTCTCGATGCTGTTCAAGTCCGGGCCGGAAGACGTTCGCCTGATTATGATTGACCCGAAAATGCTGGAGCTGTCTATTTACGATGGCATTCCTCATTTGCTCTCTCCCGTAGTGACCGATATGAAAGAGGCTGCCAACGCCCTGCGCTGGTGTGTGGCGGAAATGGAGCGTCGCTACAAGCTGATGGCAGCCCTGGGAGTAAGAAACATTGCGGGTTACAACAACAAGGTTAAGGAAGCGGCGGCTGCGGGTGAACCGCTGCGTGACCCATTCCACGAAGCCATGACCCTGGGGGATCTGGCCCCTGAGCTTGAAACCCTGCCTTTCATTGTCGTGGTAGTGGATGAGTTCGCCGACATGATGATGATTGTCGGTAAGAAGGTGGAAGAACTGATTGCCCGGATTGCCCAGAAAGCCCGTGCCGCCGGTATCCATTTGATACTGGCGACTCAGCGTCCTTCGGTGGATGTTATTACCGGCCTGATCAAGGCCAATGTTCCGACCCGGATCAGTTTCCAGGTGTCCAGTAAAATTGACTCCCGCACCATTATTGATCAGGGTGGGGCAGAGCAGTTGCTGGGCCATGGTGACATGCTCTATCTGCCACCGGGCACCAGTGTTCCTATTCGTGTTCACGGTGCTTTTGTCAGCGATGATGAAGTGCACCGAGTGGTCGCGGACTGGAAAAAACGGGGCCAGCCTGATTATGTCGAAGCCGTGCTCAATGGTGCTGAGACGGCTTCTGACGGCAGTGCCTTCAGTGGTGGGCTGGATGAAGATCCAGAGCAGGATGCCCTCTATGATGAAGCGGTCGCCTTTGTCACTGAAAGTCGCAGAGCGTCAATTTCGTCAGTGCAGCGTAAATTAAAGATCGGTTATAACCGTGCTGCCCGTATCATAGAGACGATGGAAATAGCCGGTGTGGTAAGCCCGGCAGGTCATAATGGTAATCGTGAGGTGATCGCACCACCTCCCGTGAAGGGTTGAATTGAGTGTTTAAGAAAGTTTTCCAAGTATCTGTAATATCAGTTGTTTTCAGTGTCTCGTTGCAAGTTATGGCAGCTCCGCTCCCGCTGGAAAAAACGCCAGCGACGCCTCCGACGGCGCAACCCGCAAAGGCGGTAGAGGCCAGCAAAGGCCTGAACGATGAGAAAGCTGCCCAGTCTCTGGCAGAAAAACTGGAGTCCCTGAAAAGCCTGACCGCTCATTTTCAGCAGGAAGCGGTCTCTTCCGATGGTCGAACTCAGACGGAGGCCGGTGAGATGCAGATGAAACGTCCTGATCTTTTTCGCTGGGTAACCAGGGAGCCGTTCGAGCAGGAGATTGTCGCCCATGGCAATAAAGTCTGGATGGTGGATCGTGAACTCCAGCAAGTGATCATTCAGAAGCAGGATACCCGTATGGCAAATACCCCAGCTCAACTGTTGACAGGCAATGCCCGTGAACTGTTGAAGCAGTACAACGTTTCTGTCTACAGTAAGGATCGCAATGAGAAATACACCCTGACACCCAAAGCGGAGTCAGACCTGTTTGAGAAGCTGGATATTGATTTTCATCAGGGAAGGCTGGCCGCTATTGAGCTGTCAGATTCTCTGGGTGGCAAACGCAGGATTTCGTTCTCCGAGGTTAAGGAAAACACTCAGTTGAATGACAGCCTGTTCGAGGTGACTCCTCCCAAAGGTTTTGATGTGATTGATGAGACCAAGAAGGGTTAACGGTGTATTCTGCTGGTTTGTTTGACGATGAGTCATCCCGATATGAGCCTCTTGCTGCCCGCATGAGGCCCCGCAATCTGGATGAGTACCTGGGTCAGGAGCATATCCTGGCCAGGGGTAAGCCCCTGCGCGAAGCCCTGGAGCAGGGGGCTATTCACTCCATGATTTTCTGGGGGCCGCCGGGGGTCGGGAAAACCACCCTGGCCCGGTTGGTGGCCGGTCTCTGCGATGCTCACTTTGAAACGCTTTCTGCAGTACTTGCCGGTGTCAAAGATATTCGGGCGGCAGTGGCGAGAGCCCGGGATGAGCAGATGACCCGTCAGCGGAAAACCATTCTGTTTGTGGATGAGGTGCATCGTTTCAACAAGTCTCAGCAGGACGCTTTTCTGCCCCATATTGAAGACGGCACCATCACATTTATCGGTGCGACTACCGAGAACCCTTCCTTTGAACTGAACAACGCCTTGCTCTCCCGGGCGCGGGTTTATGTGTTAAAACCACTGACGGATGATGCGCTCAGAGCAGTGCTTCGTCAGGCGTTATCTGACGAAAGAGGTTTTAAGGACGGTTTTAAGGACAATCCTGTTTCACTGGCGCCTGAAGCGGAAGATATCCTGGTTCGTTATGGTGATGGCGATGCCAGACGGGTTCTGAATATTCTGGAAGTGGCGGCAGACCTCAGTGACGATGGTCGGATTAAAGCGGCAACAGTGACTGAGATCCTGGCCGACAGTGGCCGCCGTTTTGACAAAGGCGGCGATGCCTTTTACGACCAGATTTCAGCGTTTCATAAATCCGTGAGAGGCTCAGATCCCGATGCCGCACTGTATTGGGCTGCCAGAATGGTGGATGGCGGCGCTGATCCGCTCTATATCATTCGCAGGCTGGTAGCCATTGCCAGTGAAGACATTGGCAATGCTGACCCGAGAGCACTGGAAATCACCATCAATGCCTGGCAGGCCTTTGAACGGTTGGGCAATCCGGAAGGCTTGCTGGCGCTGGCCCATGCCACGGTTTATTGCGCCTGTGCGGCCAAGAGTAACGCCGTTTATCTGGCCTGGAAGGCGGCGATGGCCGATGTCAAAGGCAACCCTTCCTTTGAAGTCCCGAACCATCTCAGAAATGCGCCTACCCAGCTGATGGGGTCTCTGGGCTACGGTTCTGACTACCGCTATGCCCACGACGAACCCAATGCCTACGCAGCCGGTGAATGTTATTTTCCAGAGACTATGGAAGCCCGGAAGTACTACCAGCCCAATGATCGTGGGTTGGAAATCAAGATTCGGGAAAAGCTTGAGAAGCTGGCGCAATGGGATCAGCAAAGCCCCGTTCGCCGACGGTAATGGCTCTGAAGCTCAACTCGCCTGAAATACCATAATCGCTGCCGGATAGTCTGGCAGCTCGGCCAATATCTGATGATCCAGCAGACGCCATCGGGCCTGCTCACCGATGGCAACCAGCTGGGCAATACTTTCCGGAAAATCATATTGGCTGACGTGATCCAGAACAAAGTTTTTCCAGTCACCCTGCAATGCCGAAATACTTCTGAAATACTGGCCGACCTTTTCGATGTAATCATCCCGGCTCTGGTGATTGAGCCTGATGGCATCAATCATCACAAACAGGCCGTCAGGTTCGGCCTTGTTCCTGAGTTCCGAGAAAAGCGCCTGTTTTTCCGACAGGGAACCATGGTGAATGGCGAAGCTGCTGAAGATCAGGTTGTAGGAACCTTTAGCAGGCAAAGGTTCGAAGATATTACTGAGAAAGAACTGTGAAACGACACCGGGTTGCTGCATATTCTGCCTGGCTATGGCTAACACAGACTCAGCAAGATCGACCGCAGTGTAAGAGGTCAGCGACAACCTTCTGGTCATCTCTGGCACCAGTGAGGCATCACCACAGCCAAGGTCGAGCAGGTTTACTTTTTGATCGCCGTAGTGCTGCATGAGTTTATCGGTGGCAAGACGCATCAGCTGCTGGTGGCCCATAACATTGTTATCCACCAGCCAGCGGTAGCACTGCCATTGCTCATTGAAAATATCGACTTCTGAATGATGATTCATCGGTTTAAGGGTCTGCTTTGGCGATGGAATGAATCACTACTATTGAAGCAGGTCTGGGGGATCTGTCCAGTCGTTGACTCGTTCTTCCCGCTGCCAATGCCCGGAAGCCCGTGGTATCTTGGCGGACATCCAACTTGACTGGTTTTGTCCAACATTTGTCCAACATAGCCTCAGTCATAAATTCTGGCTGAATGATGTTATGGGCAGGGCTGTGACCAGAAAACACACAGGAATGATAATGCAAGCTACACACTGGATAGCCGTTGCGGCGGGGGGGGCACTGGGAGCCGTCCTCAGAGCCTTTGTCTATGAGCTGTTTGTACTGACCCGTAATCCTCATTGGCACCATTATCCGACCCTGACGGTTAACCTGGTGGGCTCAGTCATTATGGGTGTTTGCTGGTACCTGCTGGCAGAAAAAGCCATGTTGTCACCCACCTGGAAGCTCTTTGTGATGACGGGCTTTCTGGGCGCTTTGACCACTTTCTCAACCTTCTCCCTGGATCTTATGAGGTTGCTTCAATCCGATCAGTTTCTGACAGCCCTGCTCTATGGACTTGGCAGTGTGCTCGTTTGTCTGCTGGGGACCTGGCTGGGTTATCAGGGTATCCGCTGGGCGCTTTAGCCGCTGGCTACACACTTAACCGTTTATCGGTTTTTCTGCATCGGCCAAAAGGCTGTTCTATGCTTCCTCAATTTCTTAGGGAAGAGGGGTAGGAGGCGTAGCGTGTACCTTTTTCGATTTATCTGGATCCTTGTTTTCAATCTGGTGCTGGCAGCTTACTGTTGGGGCAGTGCCAGTTCACCTGGGGAGAGAGCAGCCAGGAATGCTGAGAACAATCTCAACAAACTCTATTTTAATTACGTTTTTGCCGAAGAAAACGAGAGGCTGCTAAGAGCCATCATGGTTTCAGTGCGGCGACTTTATGACCGCAACGAGTTAGAAAAGAGTTTGGAAAGTCACTCCGCTCCAGATCATCAGATAGCAGACCGGCAGCAGCTACTCACCGACCTCGTTCAACAGGCCACCCGCCATGCTATTGCGAAAATCAATGGTAGCGATGAGCTAGGTAACAGTGATCTGCCCATGTTTCATATCCTGCAGGCACTCAGCAATGCGCCATCCATGCAGGAATCTCTGGATGTTGTTCATTGGTATAGCACCCAGCCGGTGCTGCTTAATGGCGTCATGGCTGAAGATCGTATGGACTCCTTGGAGAACCTGATTCAGGAAGCGGTTCACAACAGTTTCAGAGAATTCCCGTCCAACCCACCCAGCCGGGAACAGCTAGCCCGGCAACTCGGTTTTATTCTGCTGGAAATGCAGGAGCTTTTTCTCCGGGGCAAGGTGCTTCGTTCTCTGAGTTACAAGATAGACAAGCAAAAACAGAACCCGAAGATTGCCAGCGACCCGGCATTTAAAATCTACCTGTCCCTGCTGACTGAGACTTTTAACAAAAATCCTACTCTCTGGCACACCAACAGCAAAGGTCGTCAATATCAGGAAGACCTTTCGGCCCTGTTTATAAAAGCCGCAGATCGTGAAGATTACGGTAATGAGTGGTACCAGCAGATCCGCAAGATTCTGGATGGTCAAAAGCCGGTGCGTGTCACTCCACCACCATCTGACCAGAGATCGGCCAGGCATCACTACGATGATGATGACGACGAAGAGGAAGGTTGGTTCGAACTTACGCCCCTTAGAGTAGTACTTGGGGTGGGTGCGATTTATGGCGGATTTCTCACCATTATTGCTTGTTTGGCTATCTTTGGTAGCGATACGGAATCGGCCATGCGGGAACGGCGGCAGGAAGAGGAGCTGCAAGAGAAGTTAGGCAAAGCACTTTACAAACCGGGTCAGAAAGGTGCCAAAAGAAAAGGTGCCAAAAGAAAGGGCTTGAGACCCCGAAAGGGTAACAAACCGGGTCAGCAAGATTCTGAAGACGAAGAACAATACCCGAAACCTACAAAGAAGACCCTTAAGGAGATCATTGACATTAAGAAAACCGTTTCAGACAGACTGTGGGATAATTTAATGTACCGAGTCGGGATTGAGGCCGGAGTTCTGTCTCCCCTTTTGTGCAATATGGATCCGACTGATGTCGCTATACAGATAGCGTTCGAAAAAATCTCCCGATATTTGCATGAAAAAGGCTATATCGTCACAGATGAAGAGAGAGAGCGTCAGAGACAGGCGCAAAGAGAATATGCAGAGCGCTGCCAACGGGAGCAGGAAGAGGCTGCCAAAAGAGGCAGAACGTATAACCACACCAATACCAACACCAACTCTGGAACAACCTCTGAACAAGACCAATCCGGGTCTTCATTCGACTCCTTTTTCGAATTCGCTTATGAGAATTTTCCAAGCGGCGATGTCGAAGGTGGCGCCACCTTTGGTACTGGGACTACTGGCGAGGCTCAGGGGCAGGATGCAGAGTGGGAGTTTTAGTAGCAGTAATTCTTAATTTTACCAATTCCCGCGTAAAGCATCGCCCAATCGGGCGGTGATACAAGCGGTCAGTCCGCAGGACTGATAATAAACATCAAGGTTTACGAAAGGCAATGCTTTCTGTAAAATATTTCGCATGAAGACTAAGCGAGCCTACAAAGAACGATTCTACCCAACACCTGGGCAAACTCAGCTACTTGCTCAGTCGTTTGGTTGTGCTCGATTTGTTTATAACAATACGCTTCGTTTTCGCACTGATGCCTACTACAAAGACGGGAAATCCATATCCCACTCTGAGGTAGAAAAAAGGCTTGTCTCGCTCAAGACAGAGTTTCCATTTCTGGCTGATGTATCCAGCGTGATTCTTCAACAAAAGCTTAGAGATCAGCAAGAGGCTTTCAAGAAATTTTGTAATGGAAAAGCCAAATACCCTAAATTCAAGAAAAGACACTCAAGACAAAGTATCCGGCTAACAAAGGCCGCTTTCAGATACAAAGATGGTCAGCTTTTCATTGCCAAAAGCAAAGATCCGCTGAATATCCGGTGGAGCCGACCGCTGTCTTCTGATCCTTCAAGTATCACCATCATCAAAGATCGGGCAGGCCGGTACTTTGTGTCCATGCTGTGTGAGTTTGAAGCTAAACCAATGCCTATTAGTAACAAGACAGTAGGCATTGATTTAGGTTTGAATGATCTGTTCATCACTTCAGAGGGTGAAAAATCCGGTAACCCAAGGCACACCAAACGCTACGAGATAAAGCTCGCCTATCTTCAGCGTCAGATGTCAAAAAAGCAAAAAGGCAGTAGCAACAGAGCCAAAGCAAAGCTCAAGGTTGCACGACTTCATGCCAAGATTGCCGATTGTCGGATGGATGCCACCCACCAGGCATCACGCAAACTCATTAACGAGAACCAAGTTGTTTGCGTAGAGTCTCTGAACGTGAAGGGCATGATCAAAAATCCAAAGCTGGCAAAGCATATAGCCGATGCAAACTGGGGAGAGTTTGTCCGTCAGTTGAAATACAAGGCTGATTGGGCGGGTAGAGGTCTGGTTAAGATAGACCGTTTCTTTCCAAGTTCTAAACGCTGTTCCAGTTGCGGATTTGTCCATGAAAGTCTGCCGTTGTCTATTCGTGAATGGGAATGTCCGGAATGCAAAACCCATCACGACAGGGACATTAACGCAGCGAAGAATATCAAAACCGCTGGACTGGCGGGGTTAGCCTGTGGAGCGACTGGAACGGGGGTAGAGGCTTAAAAGCCCCTACCTAGGGAAGGCGTGACGAAGCAGGAAGGTTCTTGGAGCGATCTAAGAACCCTCGCCCGAAAGGGCGGGGAGTGTCAGGGCATCATTGGTCTCTGGAGAGAGGCAAACAAGGTGGACAACACATGATACCGGTTATTCTTTCAGGGGGCAGTGGTACACGCCTGTGGCCGTTAAGCCGGAAAGACCATCCAAAACAGTTTCTGCGGTTACTTTCGGATGACTCGCTGATCCAGGAAACTCTGCTTCGCCTGAGGGGCGTTACTGAGCAGAAGCCTGTTGTCATCTGTCATGAATCCCATCGCTTCAAAGTGCTCGAACACAGCCGCCAGATCAATCAGCCACTGGCATCGATTTTTCTTGAACCTGTGGCCAGAAATACCGCACCGGCTCTGGCATTGGTTGCCTTGCAACGGGTGGCGCTGGGCAAAAACGAGCCTTTGCTGGTGCTGCCAGCGGACCATAGGATACTCGACACCAAGGCATTTCAGCAGACACTGAACATCGCTGAACAACATGCCCTGACCGGGGCGCTGGTATCCCTCGGCGTTGAGGCGGAGGAGCCTCATACAGGTTATGGCTACATCAAACGGGGAGGGCAGAAGGGCAATGCCTACCGGATAGAAAGTTTTCATGAAAAGCCTGATCTGGAGACCGCCACAAGCTATGTGGAATCGGGAGATTATTACTGGAACAGCGGTATTTTCATGTTTCAGCCCGAGGCCTACCTGGATGAATTGCAGCGTAATGAGCCAAGTATTGTTGTAGCCTGTCACGAAGCCCTGAGTGGCTTGCATGGTGATCTGCAGTTTCTGCGAATTGATGAAAAGGCCTACGCCAGAAGCCCTTCCAACTCTATTGATTATGCCGTTATGGAACATGCCCGAAAAGGCGTGGTGGTTCCTGTCGCCTGTGGTTGGTCTGATATTGGCAGCTGGACTGCGCTTCAGGCTTGCTCCGAATCGGATAAGAATGGCAATGTCATTAACGGCAAAGCGATTGTCGAGCAATGCCGCAACAGCTATATCCGTTCCGGTCACAGAACCATAGCCGCAGTGGGTGTTGATAATCTGGTGATTATCGACAGTCACGATGCCGTCATGGTGGCTGCTGCCGATCATGTTCAGCAGGTGAGCGGACTGGCAAACCAGTTTCAGGCTGATGCCAGCGGTTCGTTGTTGCAAGAGGAAGAAGTTTTTCGTCCTTGGGGCCATTACAAAAACCTGTCGGTGGATAAAGGCTATTGCGTCAGGAAACTCAGCATTCTTCCGGGAGCATCCTTGTCTGAGCACAGCCATAAGCTGAGATCTGAAAGCTGGGTTGTGCTCAAGGGAGAGGCGCGGGTTTATCTGGATGGTCAGATCCATGACCTGGGGCCGGGCGAGTCGATCAATATTAAAAGCCCGCTCAAACACAGGCTAGAAAATATCGGTAAGGGCACGTTGGAAGTGATTGAAACCCAAACAGGGCCGACTCTCTCGGAAGAAGATATTGATCGGGTCTAGGAGCCTGATTTCACAAAGGCAACGCTGTCGTAGATTTAACCGAGGCCAGGGCCAGGGCGGTTTTGACATGACTGACGCCGGGCAGGGTCAGCAGTTCTTTCATGATAAATTCATTCAACGCCTGACTGCTGGGTGCCATGACTTTTAACAGATAGTCGCCGTCGCCGGTTATTGAGTGGCACTCCAGTATCTGATCCATAGGAAGAATAGATGTCTGGAAACTTTCGGCAGAATGCTTGTGATGGGTTTCCAGTGTCACGGTGACAAACGCCGAGACATCCAAACCCAGTGCCTCCGGGTTCAACTGTGCCACCTGCCTTCTGATGTAACCCAGTTTTTTCAGACGGTTAATACGTCTGGAACACTGAGAGCTGGACAGATTGACCCTGTGAGCCAGGTCTGCCAGAGAGACTCCATCTTCCTTCTGCAGACTATCCAGAAGACTTACGTCGTACTTATCCAAAGATTCAGTCATCGTGAACAGGGTCCTGATATGCAATCAAATTGCATGATGTTGTTGTATTGCTTTTTATGTTGCAACCATTTTGCATGACCACCCTTTTATACTCTATCTAATGTGGAAATGCAGCTCTTTCAATGAGTACTATCGCTCAGCTATAACCATTGAACCAGGGTGCAACCAGCCTTGAGCTGAACAATAAAAATCGAATAAACGTCTGATGTGCCAAGGATTGGCCGTTAGACAAAACAGCGGACTTTACAGGGACAGTTAGCCCGAAGTCATCCATACAATGAGGATCATTTATGAAAGGTATTGGTCATTCTGCACAGGTTTCTGACATCAATCCCATGGGAACAGACGGTTTTGAGTTCGTAGAGTTTGCCTCTGCCGAACCCGCTGCGCTCCATGATTTCTTCACCAGCCTGGGTTTTCAGGCAGCCGCTCATCATAAAGTCAGGGATGTCACTCTTTACCGGCAGGGCGATATCCATTTTCTGGTGAATGGTGATGCCGGCAGTTTTGGTCATGGTTTCTATCAACAGCATGGCCCCTGCGCCTGCTCTTTTGGTCTCCGGGTGGCCGATGCTGAATATGCCCTGGAGCGGGCCTTGAGTCTGGGCGCAGAACAAGGTGAGTCTGAATATTCTGTGGATGGTCGTGAAATCCCCTGTATCGTTGGTATTGGCGGTGCACTGGTTTACCTGGTTGAACGTTATGGCCCGGCGGGTACTCCTTACGACAGCGATTTTGAATTCGTTCAGGATCAGAAAGCAGCGCCTGCAGTGGGTCTCGAAATTCTTGATCACCTGACCCACAATGTCGCCCGTGGCAATATGGACAAGTGGGCCGGTTTTTACGAAACCCTCTTTAATTTTCGTGAGATTCGTTACTTTGATATTGAAGGCAAACTGACGGGGCTGAAGTCCCGGGCCATGACCAGCCCCTGTGGCAAGGTCAGGATTCCCATCAACGAGTCTTCCGATGATAAAAGTCAGATCGAAGAATATCTTGAGCAATATAAGGGGGAGGGCATCCAGCACATTGCCCTGACAGCTGCAAATATTTATGAAGCGGTAGACAGAATGAGGGGATTGGGAGTTAAATTCATGACGCCGCCACCGGACACCTACTACGAAATGCTCAGTGAACGTCTGCCATGGCATGGGGAGAATGTTGAAGACCTGAAAGCCAGGGCTGTCCTGATGGACGGTGCGCCCACTGCAGACGGTGGTTTGCTGCTGCAGATTTTTACCGAAACCGCCATCGGGCCCATCTTCTTTGAGATTATCCAGCGTAAAGGCGACGAAGGTTTCGGTGAGGGTAATTTCAAGGCACTGTTTGAAAGCATGGAGCGTGATCAGATTCGTCGAGGTGTCTTGCAGGAAAACTGATTTTTCTGGTATCTCTCAGGTCGTGGTAGCTGCCAACTTTCGGGCGGCCACGAGCCTGAAATGCAGCCCATCATAAGGAATTTCAGATTGAAGAAGCCCACTCACTATGTAGCCCGCAAACCTGACGAACAAGGTTTTATCGAGTATCCGCCCGAAGAGCATGAAACCTGGCGCATACTCTATGAACGTCAGATTAAAGCGGTGGAAAACAGAGCCTGCCCCGAGTTTATCAGGGGGCTGGACATTCTCGGCCTGTCTGCTGATGAAATCCCGCAGCTGAATGACATCACTGAAAAACTGCGCAAGTGCACCGGCTGGTCCGTGGCCAGGGTGCCGGCGCTGATCTCTTTTGACCGTTTTTTTGAATTACTGGCTAATCGTCAGTTTCCGGTAGCCACGTTTATCCGCACCCGTGAGGAGCTGGATTATCTTCAGGAGCCGGATATCTTTCATGAGATTTTTGGCCACTGTCCTTTGTTAACCAACCCGGATTTTGCTCAATTGACTGAAACCTATGGCCAGTTAGGGCTCAAGGCCAGTAAGGAAGAACGGGTTTATCTTGCAAGGCTGTATTGGATGACCGTAGAGTTTGGTCTGGTCACCACAGATCAAGGGCTGCGCATCTATGGCGGAGGTATTCTTTCCAGTTTTAAGGAAACCCGGTATGCCGTGGAAAGCAGTGCTCCTGAACGTCTCCCTTTTGATTTAATGACGGCTTTGAGAACTCCTTACCGCATCGATATTCTTCAGCCTGTCTATTTTGTTCTCCAGTCGCTTTCAGAGTTGCATCGTCTGACAGAAATGGATCTGATGGCACAAGTGCATGAAGCTATGAAACTGGGGTTATTAGAGTCAAAATTCACACCCAAAAGCCCCTGACTATTGCTGGCACAAGGGGCTGGTTGCTTTACCTCTAAGATCCTGATAGTTTTCGGCACTTTTGTGGGGCTGGCAAGAGAGTGTTATGGAGCCTGTAGAAATCGAAATCAGTGTCGGGCGGATGAACTTCTCCGGTCAGGAATGGGGTGACCCAAATGGCAAGCCTTTGATTGCCCTGCACGGCTGGCTGGACAACGCCGCCAGCTTTGCCCCCCTGGCTCCTTTTCTGAAAGGTGTGCGCTTGATTGCCATTGATCAGGCCGGTCATGGACGTTCCTCTCATCGACCTGAGGAAGCGGATTATGCTATCTGGCATTATGTCGAAGACCTGGTTGGGATTGTCGACACTCTGGAGCTGGAGTCTTTCAGTTTAATCGGACATTCAATGGGGGCCATTGTTTCAGTGATGGCTGCCGCCATCCTGGGTGATCGGGTTGAGAAAGCGATTTTGCTGGATGGCCTTTTTCCCATGCCCAGAAAACCAGAAGATAGCCCCGATGCACTGGCGGCGTATATTCAGGAACGAAAAGCCTTTCGAAAAGGTAAGCCCGTCAATCGTTACCGCTCTTTGGAGCACGCTATTCGTATCCGTTGCCTGGGGCAGTTTCCGGTGACGCGGGACTCTTCAGCCTTGCTGGTGGAGCGGGCTTTATTCCAGGACGGTGATGCCTGGACCTGGCGCACCGACCCACGTCTGAAATTGCCTTCACCCACTCGTTTTACCGAAGAACAGGCGCTGGCCTTTGCTGAACAGATGAGCTGCGAGGCTCACATGCTCTACGCCAAAGACGGCTATGTTGATGCCCTGATCGAGCCATACCGTGAACGTCTTGAACCTATTCAGTTTTATCCGATGGCGGGTACGCATCACTTTCATATGGATGGGGAGACAGGTTCTGTGGCCAAGGTAGTGAATACTGTGATGCATTCTTGATTGGGTCAGGGTCAACTCCCTGTTGGCATCCTCCTCCTGATCCAGTGAAGGTCTTGCGCAGCTTGGAAAAGACGTGTCGCTACAACAAGTGCAGGCAAAGGGGTGGCTCACTGCGTTCGCGCCTTTGCTGCAGGAGTCGGCACCCAATCTTGCAAAATTCCCCATAGTGTCCGATAATGCACGAAAATTTGTTAAATATTGCTCACTATGATCAAGAGAATACTGTTTAGAAATTTCTACTCTTTTGAGGAAGAAACCGAAGTATCATTTGAAGTAGGTAAAAAACCTACTAATTCTACTTATGATTTAGTAAGTGAAGATGGTTCTCGCATCAATAAAGTTATTGGCGTCATTGGTCCCAATGGTTCTGGTAAAACACAATTGCTTAAGCCTTTGCCTTTTTTGGCGTGGTTTGTTAGTAGTTCGTATAAGAGCAGTAGTCCTAAGGACAAAGTTCCATTAGAGGCACATAAGTTAGGTTCCGATAAAAGCACCTATTTTGAAATAGAGTTCATTATAAATGGAACAAGCTTTAGATATCATCTCGAGGCTACAAGGGAGCATGTCATTAACGAATCCTTGTATGTAAAAACGAGTCATTTGTATAGTTACTTGTTCATCAGAGAGCTCAAGGGCGAAAATTATGAATACAAACATAAAGGGTTTGATTTTCAAAAAAATGTAGCAGAAAAAATAAGAGGCAACGCTTCTATAATATCTGCTGCCCATATGTATGATTCAGAAGAAGCATCTAAAATTGTTGATTTTTTCGAATCCATTACATCAAACATCAATGTCATGGGTAGAGAGTATTACCATGAAGGAGCCCTGATCGAAAGTGCATCTTTTTTTAAAGACTTCGATAATTACCATGATATTGCTAAAGAGCTAATTTGTGATTTTGACTTAGGACTTTCTTCAGTAGAGCTGATGGAGGCTATAGGTACAAATGAAAAAGGGGAAGAGGAAAAAATAACTCTTCCTGTTGGAGTCCATAAAGATGGTGATAAAACATTTGAATTGCCGTTTTTTGAGGAATCTAACGGTACAAAATCTACGTATGTTTTACTGAGAAAAATAATACCAGTATTAGAAAATGGTGGTATTGCTGTGCTTGATGAAATTGATAGTGACTTACATTTCCATATGATGGTTAAGCTAATAGAATTATTCAAGCATAAGCATACTAATCCAAATAATGCTCAGCTTATATTTAGTTGCCACTCTCATGAAATTCTGAACGTTTTTCGCAAGCACCAAGTTATATTGACTGAAAAAGAGTCTTTATACAGTGAGGCTTGGCGTCTAGATGAAATGAAGGGTCTTCGTGCTGATGATAATTTGTATGCCAAATATCAAGCCGGTGCCCTTGGAGCAGTTCCGAATATTTGATACTGATTTTCTTGATTTATCGATATCTTGATCTAAGTTTCTTGTCCAACAACTATAAAATTCATGTAAGGACAAGATTTTGAAAAAAACACTTTCTGCAGCATGCCTGTTATTGCTGATGTCGCTAACTGTTGTCTGTCACGCCGACTCCCTGGAAAGGCATTTTATTGTCGAATTTGAGCAGGTTGGGGGCGTTCCAAGAGGCAGCTTTTCAATAAAACCTGAGCCAAATACATTGTCGTCCAATCCATCATCCCCTGCCGACACAAATAATGATGCAGGATCAATGTTTCCAGTAGGCGGCAAACTACATAGACTTGGCGACTACGATGAAACAACGTACCCTGTTCAAGCGATCTCGTGGGAATTGATTTACGCCACTCAGCTGCTGATGGGTTACAAACTGGTTATGATCGTCAGTGATACCCTTCTGGGCGCTAAATCTTATTCATCGGTACCATTAGAAGCGTTTACTGCTGTCGACTTGCTTTTAGAAAGCTATTGGAATCCTGATTCATCGCTGTTTAATCCGATGGGTCAAATGGGGGTAGCATCTGCATTGACAAAGGAAGACCAGCCGGTTTTGATCACCTCCAAGACAAGACCTAAAAAAGACGAACGAGGAAGAGGGCAGTAAAGTAGGCAGCAAAGCCAGCCATCTCAATCGCAAGTCTCAAGAGCAATGAATCACCGTCTTTCAACTGCTTTCACCCGCCTTATGTCCTCCGGTTCCAGCGGCGGTAATCAGAACCCCGATCAGCTCCTGCATACGATGGGTTTAAATTGTTACGTCGGTTCCTGTCGTGGCGTCTGTTTACACCGGCTATCATCCAATAGTAGTGAATCGGCTGGAGAGACGCGCAGTCCCCAGCCATCCGAGTCACAGGGCCGTAGAGCTACGATTATCCAGCCAGCGTCGCCCTTTATTATGACGGTCATCAATCATGTGGATGCACCCAGGAGGTTTATGAGAGTAGGGGGTGCTCCCGGTAGTGTTTGTTGCTGTTTTGGTGGAAGGATCGTCCAAAGAGTGATGGGTGCCTCCGGTAATGTTGGTTATCGCTTTAGACACTGCCCTTCGAGATTATGTGATCGGATACCCAATCCTGATAGAGATTTCGATCACCGACAATTCGATGAAGAGAACTAGTTTGTTAAGCTCTCTCTATCGGAAACAGGATTTGAATAAATGAAAACCCATAGTCAACGTTTGCTACCTGGCGATGATCTCTATCTTGAACTCCTGAGCCTTGCCAGGGAATGGCCTGCGGCCTGTCTGCTGTCTTGCGTAGGAAGTCTGAGAGTGTTGTCGCTGAGACTGGCGGGAGCCGAGCAGGAAGAGGTACATCAAGGCCCCTTCGAAATTCTTTCTCTGTCAGGCACCTGTTGTCCTTCAGGGCTGCATTTGCATATCTGTGTAGCAGACAAAGAAGGGCAGGTTATGGGTGGTCATTTAAAACCGGGGTCTATTATCGAAACCACGGCTGAGATAGTGGTGGGTATTCTTGATGATACCTGTTTCACCCGTGAAGCAGACGGGGAAACAGGTTATCTGGAGTTGGTGGTCAAAAAGGCTTCTCGAGCCAGTCACTGATCATTTGAGGCGGATCATTCGTTATCACCCTTCTTCCTTTTCTCGTTAGATGACGGCTGGTCATACGCTTTCCTTTTGGGTCTCTGGTCGGCTGGCTGGTGGCTCCGTTTGTGCGTTTTCAGATTGCCCGGGTGGTTGGTGCGGTAGTCGCAGCCCTCATGGTCACACTGGTGCATCATGATTCTCTGGTCAGCAGGCAGGTGGGTCAGTTTGTGCGTTTTCAGATTGCCCGAGTGGTTGGTGCTGTAGCCGCAGCCTTCATGGTTACACTGATCCAGCTTGGGTCTCTGGTCGGCAGGCAGGTGGGACTTTTTGTGCGTTTTCAGTTTGCTCACCTGGTCGCTGCTGTAGTTGCAGCCCTCATGATTACACCGGTGCGGCTTGGGTCTCTGGTCGGCAGGCAGGTGGGTTCGTTTGTGCTTTTTCAGATTGCCCGAGTGGTTGGTTCTGAAGTCGCAGCCCTCATAGTCACACTGGTGTATCATGGTTCTCTGGTCAGCAGGCAAGTGGGTCTGTTTGTGCGCTTTCAGATTGCCTATGTAGCGGGTGCTGTAGTGGCAGCCCTTATGGTCACAGTGTCGCATCGGTTTCTTGGGCTTCCTGAGTCTCTGGTCGGCAGGCAGGTGGGTCTGTTGGTGCGATTTCAGATTGCCCTTGTGGTCGGTGCTGTAGTTGCAGCCCTCATGGTCACACCGGTGCAGCTTGGGTTTCTGGTCGGCAGGCAGGTGCCTCTGTTTGTGCTTTTTCAGATTGTCCGCCCGGTCGGAGCTGTAGTTGCAGCCCTCATGGTCACACTGGTGCAGCTTGGGTCTCTGGTCGGTTCTACCATCAGGTGAGTTGATTTCCAGATTGTTAGCAGAGTCCGCTTCTGTCACGTCTGCCTCTGACTCAGTGGGCATTTCGTTGTCTGAAATGGACTCCTGCTTAATCTTTTTCAGTACCAGAGTCGCACAATACTGGCTGCTTTCATTTGATCCTCGAAAGGGATTAAGTGCCGTGTTTACATACTGAACATCAGGCTCGGTACGCGTTTCGTCTTCGTCAGGGTTGTCACTGCTTTCATCAGAGCTATGCACAGAAAAGGCAGCGGCCAAGATCAAAATCAATGGTTTTTTGGATAGCAAGGCTTGAGTTCCCAGTCGTTGAAAATACTAAGAGCCCGGCCGGTAATAGTCCACAGCGGTCGGCAAACCGGTTATGCATTGTTGATGATACCTGTTTCACCCGTGCGGTAGACGGGGAAACAGGTTATCTGGAGTGGCTGGTCAAAAAGGCTTCTCGGGCCAGTCCCTGATCATTTTCAGTCTGATGCTGGCTTGCTCTTCACTGGATAAGTCACTCATAGGCGTACCGGCATAGTCGTTGTACAGAGTAACCAGTCGACGTGTATTGATTGGGTTAGGGATGACCATGTACTGACGACCAAACAGGTCTTTATTGGCAGCCACGGATGTCTTCAGGTCCGGGTCAAAGCCCTTTTCCTCAAGGTCAAAGTCAGAGAGCGTATCGCTGATATAAAGGGCGACCTGATGTTTTTTATTGTCGACCCGACCTCCAGTGATTGCACGACGCTGAATGGTTTTTGTGCAGTCCTTCGGCTCAGCCTCTGAGCAGTACTCTTCTTTTGATACAACGTGAGTTTCATCCGCATCCGGGTAACCCAGCTCTTTCAGCTCCCCGACGATCAGCTCTTCTATGTCTTTGCTGCTGCCCGGCAGGCCAGACGACACCGGTTGTTCAGAAATATAGAAAATATCAAATCCTTTTGCCTTGGCAGCAGCAAGAAACTCCAGGGCTCCGGAGGTTGGTTTTGCCTGTTTCTGTCGTTTAAGGAACCAGCTGTAGTCATGGCCTTCTGACCCTGGGGCCGGTTGATTCAGGTCGGGTTTTAAGGGGGTGTATTGTAGAATGGTGCCGTTGATGTCTACGACAATAACGGGGTTTTCCATGGTTTTTTGATCCAGTTTTTCCAGCATTCCTGTGGCATGGTTGTAAGCCTGATACGTCAAAGCGTGATAATCGGCTGATGCGTTCACCCATAGCATCGCATTGATGTTGTGCCGGGCAAAGGTTGGGTCTTGAATCTGGCTAAAGTAAGAATGGCCCAGTGCATCCAGATTGGCATCGTGCTTTTGCCGGGGAGATAGCTGACTGAAGCCCTCAGTAACTACCGCAGATTCCCAGCTTCCATACACCAGGTTAGGTAAGCTGATCCAGTCTTTACTGAAGTGGCTACGGTTTTGATGAACCCATTGCTGCCTTTGGGTAAAGTAGCGGCCTTGCACTTCTGCCAGGTCATCCAGCTGATCACCCAGCAGCATCAGTATGTGATAGCCCTTGTCCCTGATTTTCTGACGATGCTCCTCTTTGCTCAGTGTCTCATTGTCTGTTGTTTGAAATAGAAAGTACTCAGGCCCTTTGATCGGGAATCCCAATTGTTTCAGTTTGGCCATGGATACTTCTTTGGCCTCATTGAAGCGACCGCTGATATAGAAAATTTCTACGCCTTTGTTATTAGCCTCATTTAAAAAGTCCACGGCACCGGGCAAAGCTTCCATCCTTTGTGTTTGCCACCAGCTCATGCTGGCATCAATGTTTCTTACGCCGTCGGTCCCCACCATGCTTGAAAAATAGGTGGTGCCATCAATCAGGGTGTCATCAATATCAGTCACTATTGCGGCTCGCTTGCCTTCAGCTCGCTCGCCTTTAGATAGCTGACTTAATGCGTTTGCGAGGTTGTCTCTGGCCATGTTGAAAGACTGGTACACAAGGGCTTCATATTCAGGAGAATGCTGTTGCCAGTTGGAGGCAACGACCTTTTCTTCATTCAATTCTCTTTGAGAATAATGATTAGAAAGAGCGGACGATACCGATGTGCAAGCTGTCAGTATGAGCAGGATTGAGGTTTGAACTTTGGTCATGAATCCCCCGGTCTGATCAATATATCGTTGGGTTTCGACGATAAAACGTAGTCGAGGCTTCAGGGGAGGTGTGTTTTTTTTGGTAACGGGTTGTATCTGGACGGGTTGTATCTGGATAGAATGACCCACTGTTTGAGTGGGCCCTGTACGGCAATGTCAGAGTGTTGCAATGTTCTCTGGATTACCGGGCAGCTGTGCATGAAAGGCTTTGCCGTTCACCGACTGGCTATCGTCCCCCATCAGGTACAGATAGACTGGCATAATATCGTCCGGCGTGGGGCGGCTCATCGGGTCTTCACCGGGGTAGGCGGAGGCTCTCATGGCGGTGCGGGTACCACCGGGATTGATGGTGTTGACTCTTACCTGACTGATGCCGTCTTCTTCATCGGCCATGACTTGCATTAAACCTTCGGTAGCAAATTTCGAAATGCTGTAGGCGCCCCAGTGAGCACGCCCTTTATGGCCGACGCTGGAGGAAGTGAAGGCAATGGAGCCGGATTGGGCATTGCGCAGCAGAGGGAGTAGCTCTCGTGACAGCAGGAAGGGAGCGGTCACGTTAACGTGCATGACTTCATTCCATTTAGCCAGGTCGAACTGGGCGATGGGCTTAAGTTCGCCCAGCAGGCCGGCATTGTGCAGGAGTCCGTCCAGCCTGCCAAATTCCTTGTCGAGGGTTTCTGCCAGGTTGGCATAGTCCTGTTCTGAAGCTCCGGCGAGGTTCATGGGGTAAATGGCTGCCTGGGGCCAGCCATTTTCTTCGATTTCGTCATAAACCGCTTCAAGCTTGCTGGTGGTTCTGCCCAGCAGGATGACTGTGGCGCCGTGGCGGGCAAAGGTCAGGGCTGCCGTACGGCCAATACCACTGCCAGCACCGGTGACCAGGATAATCTTGTCCCGGAGGAGGTTGTCGGGTGCGGTATATTCAAACATGTATTGCTCTCCGTGGTAGCTGCCACTTGTGTTTTTCCAGCAGCGGAAGAATCTCTTGTGCGGACGAAACGCTGTAATCAGCATGCCACTGGTCTGGTGTGTCCTGGGGGCTGATAAAGCCATACAGAGCTGCGATAGTGACCATCCCTGCATTTCTGCCGGCCTCAATGTCACGTAAATGATCACCTACATAAATGCAGTTGGCCGGGTTAGCCCCTGTTTTTTGACAGGCCAGTAACAGGGCTTCCGGGGCGGGCTTGGTCAGCGTGACGTGGTCCGGACAGATTAATGTTTTTGACCGGTGGCTGAGATCCGCCTGAGCCAGCAGCGTTCCTGCGTATGCCGAAGGTTTATTGGTGACCACCCCCCAGGGTATGGCTCTGTCATCAAGAGCATCAAGTAGCATTAGCATCCCGTCGTACAGTTTTGCTGCTTTTTCTCTGCCGCCATTGTTAATGTGGTTGTCATACTCTTCAAGAAGTCTGTTTCTGAGGCATTCCAGCCTTGGGTCTGATGATTCTATATCATAGGCGAGTTGCACCAGTTTTCTTGAGCCTTCGGAAACATGGCTTCGTATCAGTTCACTATTAACGGCGGGCAGGTGGTCGTCCGCGAGCATTTTGTTAAGGGTGATAATGAAGTCGTCCGAGGTATCCAGCAGAGTGCCGTCCAGATCAAAAAAAATACCTTCAATGGCGTTGGGTTGATTCATCAGGGTTCTCATTAGGACTCTGGCTTACCGCCGTAGATCAGGTAATTAACGTCAGTGTCAGACTTCTTAAGGGAGTACACGCCAGTGAATGGGTTGAAAACCATGCCGGTCATGTCGTGTACTTCCAGATCGTATTGGCGCATCCAGTTGCAAAGCTCATGGGGTTTAATAAATTTACTGTGTTCATGTGTCCCCCTGGGCAGCATCCTGAGGACATACTCAGCCCCGACGATGGCAAACAACCAGGATTTGGCATTGCGGTTTATCGTCGCAAAGAAAATCTTTCCGCCGGGTTTGAGCAGCTTCTCACAGGCACGAATAACCGATGCCGGTTCAGGAACGTGTTCGAGCATTTCGAGGCAGGTAACGACATCAAAGGTGCCGGGCATTTCTTCTGCCAGCTCTTCCACCGGAATCTTGCGATAATTGACCTCAACTTCGCTTTCCATGCTGTGTAAGCGAGCGACGGAAAGCGGGGCGTCGCCCATGTCGATACCGGTCACATCGGCGCCACGCAGGGCCATGGATTCGCTGAGAATGCCGCCACCACAGCCAACATCCAGTACTTTCTTTCCGGCCAGGCCCACTCGCTCATCAATGTAGTTCAGACGCAGCGGGTTGATTTCGTGCAATGGCTTGAATTCACCGTCCATGTCCCACCAGCGGCTGGCCAGCTCCTCAAATTTAGCAATTTCGGCTGGATCGACGTTTTGCACTGGGCGTGGTTCGTCCTGGTTTGCAGTCATAGTGTCGGAGTTCTCAAGCGGTTTGATGGGGTGTGCGTATGCTGTTGTTGCATTATACAGACAGAGTTATCAGAGTTAAGTATTCCTGTCCTGCAGATACTATATAAATACTATGTCGTACTTTTGTATCACTTTTTGTCCATAAAAATATTGTTGCCAATGTCGACACTGGCTCGCAGTAAGGCCGTCAGCTGTGGTATTATTTGCCACTTGATATGAAAAAAAGCAGCCATGCCTTTTCTATTGTGAAATTCATTTCAACGCTTCCTTTCTGTTCAGACAGGAACTGGATGATTGCTTCTACATGGCCGCCTGTTGATTGAATGATTCGAGTTTCCGGCCTTCTGGGTTGAGAAAGGGTGCTGACTGGTATCTGGTGAGCGCAAGCTAAAGGACGACTGGGTTTACATGACTGATATCGCCAAAGAGATTCTTCCGGTAAACATCGAAGACGAACTCAAGCAGTCCTACCTGGACTACGCCATGAGTGTCATCGTCGGGCGGGCACTGCCTGATGTACGTGATGGACTCAAGCCGGTTCATCGGCGGGTTCTCTTCGCAATGAACGAGCTGGGCAACGATTGGAACAAGCCCTACAAGAAATCGGCTCGTGTGGTGGGTGACGTAATCGGTAAATACCATCCCCACGGTGACTCTGCAGTGTATGAGACTATTGTTCGTATGGCGCAGCCATTCTCTCTGCGCTACATGCTGGTAGACGGGCAGGGTAACTTCGGTTCCGTGGACGGTGACTCGGCAGCAGCCATGCGTTATACCGAGATCCGGATGCAGAAGATCAGTCATGACATCATGGCTGACCTGGATAAGGAAACGGTCGATTTCGTGCCCAACTACGATGGCACGGAGCAGATTCCCGCAGTCATGCCCACCCGCATTCCCAATCTGCTGGTGAATGGTGCTGCCGGTATTGCCGTCGGTATGGCCACTAATATTCCTCCCCATAACCTGACGGAAGTGGTCAAAGGCTGTCTGGCGCTGATTGATGATGAAAGCCTGTCGGTGGACGACCTGATGGAATACATCCCCGGTCCGGATTTTCCCACTGCTGGCATCATTAATGGTCGGGCCGGTATTTTGCAGGCCTACCGTACCGGGCGTGGTCGTATCTATATCCGTGCCCGTGCGGATATTGAGCATGATGAGAAAAAGAACAAAAGCGCCATTATTATTACCGAACTGCCTTACCAGCTGAACAAGGCCCGGTTGATTGAAAAGATCGCCGAGCTGGTAAAAGACAAGAAAATCGAAGGTATAACCGAGCTGCGCGACGAGTCTGACAAAGACGGCATGCGTGTAGTGATTGAGTTGCGCCGTGGCGAAGTGGCCGACGTCGTCCTCAATAACCTCTACGCACAAACCCAGCTAGAAAGTGTCTTTGGCATCAACAATGTGGCGCTGGTGGATGGTCAGCCAAAACTCCTGAATCTTAAGGAGATGCTGGAAGCCTTTATTCGTCATCGTCGCGAAGTGGTGACCCGCAGAACCGTTTATCTGCTGCGCAAGGCTCGTGAGCGTGGTCATTTGCTGGAAGGTCTGGCGGTCGCCCTGTCCAATATTGATCCGGTCATTGCCTTGATCAAGGACTCGCCAACGCCCGCAGAGGCAAAAGAAAAACTGATGGCCCAGGGCTGGCAGCCAGGCCACGTGTTGGCAATGGCCGAGCGTGCCGGTGCTGATGCCTGTCGGCCTGAAGAGCTGCCGGCAGAGTTTGGTATGAGGGATGATGGACTTTACTATCTCTCTCCTGCCCAGGCTCAGGCGATCATGGAAATGCGTCTGCACCGGCTGACCGGTCTTGAGCACGACAAGCTGTTAACTGAATACCGTGAGCTGTTGGAAAAAATTGCCGAATTGCTGTTGATTCTTTCCAGTTCTGAGCGTTTGCTGGCCGTTATCCGTGAAGAGCTGGAAAGCGTGGTTGCAGAGTACGGCGACGAGCGTCGTACTGAAATCACCAGCTCCCGCCGTGATCTGACCGTTGAAGACCTGATCTCTGAAGAAGACATGGTGGTCACCCTGTCTCACGGTGGTTATGCCAAGACCACGTCGCTGGACACCTACCAGGCGCAGCGTCGTGGTGGTCGGGGTAAGTCTGCCGCTTCGGTTAAAGACGAAGATTACGTAGAGCACATGCTGGTGGCCAACACTCATACCCAGATTCTTTGCTTCTCCAGCAGGGGTAAAGTGTACTGGCTGAAGGTCTATCAGATTCCCGAGGCTGGCCGTACTTCTCGTGGCCGCCCCATCGTGAATATCCTGCCTTTGGAAGAAGACGAGCGCATCACGGCGATGCTGCCCGTTGAAGAGTACAGCGAAGGTCACTTTGTCTTTATGGCAACGGCGGCCGGCACGGTTAAGAAGACCCCGCTGGAGCAGTTCTCCCGCCCAAGAAGCAGCGGCCTGATTGCTTTGGGCCTTGATGACGGCGACACCCTTGTCGGTGCTGAAATCACCACCGGTGAGAAACAGGTGATGTTGCTTTCCAATGCCGGTAAAGCGATCCGCTTTGAAGAAACTGACGTGCGTGCCGTGGGCCGGACCGCCAGAGGTGTGCGCGGTATCAAGCTACAGGATGCACAACGGGTTATCTCGCTGATTATTCCCGAAGACGAAACCCAGATTCTGACCGTCAGCCAGAATGGTTTCGGTAAGCGTACCGGGGTGGAAGATTTCAGAATCACTGGTCGCGGTGGTCAGGGTGTTATCTCCATGCAGTGCACGGATCGTAATGGTGAGCTGATTGGCGCCATCCAGGTGCGGGACGGTGAAGAGATTATGCTGATCTCTGATCAGGGCACCCTGGTGAGAACCCGTGTCGATGAAATATCGGTCATGAGTCGAAACACCCAGGGGGTGACCCTGATCAAGGTTCAGGAAGGTGAGAAACTGGTTGGTGTTGCCAGGGTTGAAGAGCCGGAAGAAACTGAAGGCGAGATTGAGGGCGAGGTTGAAGGCGAAGAGACCGAAGCAGCCGGGGAAGAAACACCTCAGACCGGACCTGATGAAGGTCAGGAAAGCTGATTCTGTATCCCGTCACAAAACGCCAGCACTATGCTGGCGTTTTGTTTTCTAAATCGACGAGTCGGGTGGTGGTATGGAGAGTTGGTATGAATAATCTGTTGGCAGAAACACTGGCAGGCCTTGAAGGGCGGGCCTATAACTTTTCGGCGGGTCCGGCGCCTTTGCCGCAATGGGTGCTTGAGCGTGCCCGGGATGAGCTTCTGGACTACCAGGGTAAAGGGGCTTCCATAATGGAAGTCAGTCACCGGGGAGAGTCCTTTCTCAAAGTGGCTGGGCAGGCAGAAAAGAATCTCCGGGACCTTTTGCAGATTCCTGAAAACTACCGGGTTCTGTTTTTACAGGGGGGTGCCCGCGGGCAGTTTTCGGCAGTCCCGCTGAATCTGAAAGGTGAGAAAAAGAGTGCCGACTATGTTAACAGCGGACACTGGGCCCAGTCGGCGATCAAAGAAGCTCAGCGTTATTTGAATGTCAATGTCATTGCTGACGGTAAGGGGGCTTCATTTTGCACCATGCCGGAAGAGCGTGACTGGCGTTTCAGTTCCGATGCCGCCTATGTTCACTACACTCCCAACGAGACCATCGGTGGTCTGGAGTTTCCATTTATCCCTGATTCTGGTGATGTGCCGCTGGTGGCGGATATGTCATCCACCATTCTGTCCGGGCCTATGGATGTCAGCCGCTTTGGGGTCATTTATGCCGGTGCCCAGAAAAATATCGGTCCGGCAGGGCTGACAGTGGTTATCGTACGTGACGATCTGCTGGATCGAGGGCACTCCAGCTGTCCTGCTGTTTTTGATTATCGGCTGCAGGCGGACAAAGACTCCATGTATAACACTCCGCCCACCTTTGCCTGGTACCTGGCCGGTCTGGTCTTTGAGTGGCTGAAGGAGCAGGGCGGGTTGGCAGTGATCGATCAGGTTAATGCCCGCAAATCCGGAAAACTCTACGGCGTCATTGATGAGTCCGGGTTTTATCACAACAGGGTAGATCCCCGCTGGCGTTCCAGAATGAATATTCCCTTTACGCTGACCGATCCTGAATTGGATAAGGTCTTTCTGGCCGAGTCCGAAAAAAATGGCCTACTTTATCTCAAGGGTCATAAGGCAGTGGGCGGTATGCGGGCCAGTATTTATAATGCCGTACCGGAAGAGCATGTCGATGCGCTGATCGCCTTTATGCGTGAATTCGAAAGAAAATTTGGATAAGAGAAAACTATGACAGAAGACAAGTTGAAGGGGTTGCGGACGAAAATTGATCAGCTTGACCAGGATATTCTGAAGCTGATCAGTGAGCGTGCGCGCTGCGCTCAGGAAGTGGCCAGGGTCAAGCAGAATGAAGACGCGGCGGCAGTATTTTATCGTCCGGAACGGGAAGCCCAGGTTTTGCGCCAGGTGATGGAGCGCAATCATGGGCCGCTGAGCGATGAAGAAATGGCGCGGCTGTTCAGAGAGATTATGTCAGCCTGTCTGGCCCTTGAAGAGCCCGTTCGAGTAGCGTTTCTCGGTCCGGAAGGCACCTTTACCCAGCAAGCCGCTTTGAAACACTTTGGGCATTCTGCGGTGTCTGTTCCTATGGCGGCCATTGATGAGGTGTTCAGGGAAGTGACAGCGGGGGCCGTTCGCTATGGTGTGGTGCCGGTTGAAAATTCAACGGAAGGGGTAGTCAGTCATACCCTGGATAGTTTCATGGATTCTTCTTTGAAAATCTGTGGTGAAGTGGTGCTGAGAATCCATCAGCATCTGCTGGTCTCTGACAATACTCGCCGTGACCATATTACCCGGATATACTCCCATGCCCAGTCACTGGCACAGTGCCGTAAATGGCTGGATGCCCACTGGCCAATGGCTGAAAGAGTGGCGGTCAGCTCCAATGCCGAGGCGGCCAAGCGCATCAAGGGAGAATGGAACTCTGCGGCCATTGCCGGTGATATGGCGGCGGATATCTATGGTCTGGAAAAGATCTCTGAGAAGATTGAAGATCAACCGGACAACTCCACCCGCTTCCTGATTATTGGTCATCAGGATGTCCCCGCCAGCGGTGAGGATAAAACGTCTATTGTCGTCAGCATGAGAAACCAGTCCGGTGCCCTGCATTCGATTCTTGAGGCGTTCGATGTTCATGATGTCGATCTGACCCGGGTAGAAACCCGGCCATCCCGTACCGGTATCTGGAACTACGTTTTCTTCATTGACTTTGAAGGCCACAAAGACGATCCGGTGATCCAGAAGGTACTGGAAAAGCTGGCTGGCAGGGTGAATGATCTCCGAGTTCTGGGTTCTTATCCCAAAGGTGTTCTCTGAGTACCTAACCAGAATATGCGAAACCAACCATTACATTGTTTCACCATCCTTCGACAAGCTCAGGATGAACGGGGTAGTATCTCCGCTCAGGATGAACGTGGTTTGGCTGCCATCATCAAAAATTATTCACGATAAAAAACAGGTGAACCATGGGTTGTGATTTTATAAAGCTTGCTGTCCCCGGAGTACGTACTCTGAATCCTTATCTTCCCGGTAAACCCGTGGAAGAGTTGGCGCGGGAACAAGGTCTGGATGCCAGTAGTGTTGTTAAGCTGGCCAGCAATGAAAACCCACTCGGGGCGGCCCAGTCCTCCCGTGAGGCCATTGCCGCTATGATGGGTGAGCTGGCCCGATACCCGGACAGCAGTCTTTATCATCTGCGTGATGCCCTGTGCACAAAGCTGGCCGTTGAACCTGATCAGCTGACCTTCGGCAACGGCTCCAACGATATTCTGGTGCTGCTGGCGCAATGCTACCTGAAAGAAGGGTGCTCAGCGGTTTTCTCGGAATACGCTTTTGCGGTTTATCCCATAGCGGTTCAGGCGACCGGGGCAGAAAGTATTGTGGTGCCTGCCAAACACTGGGGGCACGATCTGGAGGCGATGGCCAAAGCGGTTCGTGGGGATACCCGAATGGTTTTTCTGGCCAATCCTAATAACCCAACCGGCACCCACTTTTCAGAAACAGAGTTGCGCAGTTTTCTGGACAAAGTGTCTGAAGAGGTGGTTGTCGTTCTGGATGAGGCCTACTTTGAGTATGCGGTGGGCAGTGAGTCACCCGACGGTATGGCATTGCTGAAAGAATACCCCAATCTTGTGGTGGCCAGAACCTTCTCCAAAGCCTATGGTCTGGCTGGTGGTCGTGTCGGTTATTCTGTTTCAAGCCCTGAAATAGCCAGTATTCTCAACAGGTTAAGACAGCCTTTTAATGTGAATAATCTGGTCGAGGCGGCAGCGGTTGCGGTCCTCAATGACGAAGCATACCTGAACCGTTCCCGACAGGTTAACCAGGACGGAATGGCTCAAATTGAAGCGGGCTTCCAGTCTATGAACATGGATTACATACCGTCCAGAGGTAACTTCATTACTTTTGACACCGGTATGGAAGGCGTGGAGTGTTACCAGCGTCTGCTTAAACGGGGTGTCATTGTCAGACCGCTTGGCAACTATGGTATGCCGGGACACCTGAGGGTTTCCATTGGTCTGGAAGAAGAAAATCGACGCTTTCTTGAAGCACTGGTTGCGGTTAAACAGCCTTGAGCTTGTAAACAGCCCTGAGCGGTTAAACAGCCCTGAGCGGTTAAACAGCCCTGAGCTTGAAGATTGCTTTTGAAAAAGGTTGCAGGTGTAGTGATAGCGCAAAACAAGGCCAACACACCACTAAATATCCTGGTGGTGGGACTGGGCCTTATCGGAGGTTCATTTGCCGCTTCCCTGAGGGAGTGCGGTGAGAACTTTCATCTGATGGGCTTTGATCTCAGCGGTGAAAATATTGAAAAGGCCGTTTCCTTAGGGATCGTGGCAGAAGGTTGCGGGGATTTTGAATCCGCCGTCAGCAGGGCCGATGTTATCCAGCTATCGGTTCCCATGCTGGCTATGCCAACCGTACTTGAGCAACTTAACGGTCTGGATCTTGCCGGCAAAGTCATGACCGATGTCGGTAGCTGCAAAGGCTCACTGATTCAGGCCGCCCGGGAACTATTTGGTCGTGTGCCTGAGAACCTGGTGCCGGGTCATCCCATTGCCGGTTCCGAAAAAAGCGGAGTGACTGCCGCTAAAGCGGGGCTGTTCAAGAATCACAAGGTGATTCTGACCCCCCTGGAGAACACTGATCCTGAAGCGTTATCTCTGGTCAGGTATCTCTGGTACTGTTGCGGTGCCCAGGTCAATGTCATGGATGTTCAACGTCATGATGAAGTGTTGGCAATGACCAGCCATTTGCCCCATCTGCTGGCCTTTTCGCTGGTGGATACGCTGGCAGGTAATCCTGAGCATCAGGATATCTTTCGTTACGCAGCCGGAGGGTTCAGAGACTTCACTCGCATTGCCGGTAGTGATCCGATTATGTGGCACGATATTGCCATGGGTAATAGTGAGGCTATTCTTGCCTCGCTGGATCGGTTTTCTGAAGGTCTGGCTCAACTTCGGCAGGCGATTGTTGAGAAAGACAGTCAAGAGGTACTGGCGACGTTTGAGCGAGCCCGTTCAGCGCGACAACACTTTGCCAGTATGCTGGAAAGAAGAGCCTCCATGGCGGCCTTTGATGAGAATCAGTAAATGAAAAATTCTTCACAGATGAGTGTGCCCGTTGTAACCATTGATGGCCCCAGTGGTTCCGGTAAAGGAACCGTTGCGGCGTTACTGGCAAAAGAGTTTGAATGGCATCTGCTGGACAGCGGTGCCCTGTACCGACTGACAGCACTGGCAGCCATAAATCACGATGTGGATTTTTCTGATGAAAAGTCACTGGAAGTTCTGGCGGGCCATCTGGATGTGCAATTTGAGCCGGGCGCGGAAGGCGAAGGTCTGAGAATCATTCTTGAAGGTGAGCGCGTTGGCGCTAATCTGAGAACCGAAGAAGTAGGGGCCAAAGCCTCTCAGGTGGCGGCTTTGCCGAGGGTCAGAAAGGCTCTGTTGAAGCGCCAGCAGGACTTCGCCCAAGCGCCGGGCCTGATCGCCGACGGCAGGGATATGGGAACCGTGGTTTTCCCCCGGGCCAGCGTCAAGGTTTATCTTACCGCCAGTGCCGAAGAACGGGCAAAACGCCGTCAAAATCAGTTGCAACAAAAAGGGATTGATGCTAGCTTTGACCGGCTTTTAGCTGACATTCTCGCCAGGGACGATCGTGACATGAATCGCGATGTCGCTCCACTGAAACCCGCCGATGATGCTCTTGTCCTGGACAGCACCAGGTTGAGTATTCAGGAAGTCTTCAGTCGTGTAGTGGATGTCATGCAACAGAATGGCCTGATCTGATTAACGTTAATCATTTCGGAACCTGGGGGCTGGTGAGAGATGTTCAGCAGCCCTGTTTTATCAAGGAGGTCTGACCGACTTTGGGAAGACCGACGCGAATAACCGGATGGTGCAGATTGCCAGTTACAGCCATACGGTATTTTTAAAAACAACCCACACTGACTGGCGGTGTGGCCAGCATGCGATCAGCAGTCACTGCCTTGATGAGGTGGATGTACTGAAGTACTGATTGAAGTGCTGATTGATAGGAATGATCATGAGCGAAAGCTTTGCTGAACTGTTTGAAGAAAGCCTGAAAGATATCGAAATGAAGCCGGGCGCTATTGTTAGCGGTCAGGTTGTTGATATCGACAGCGACTGGGTGACTGTACACGCAGGCCTGAAGTCTGAAGGTGTTATCCCAAAAGCTCAGTTCCTGAACGAACAGGGTGAACTGACCATCGCTGTCGGCGACGAAGTTCAGGTTGCTCTTGACGCGGTTGAAGACGGTTTCGGTGAGACCCGTCTGTCCCGTGAAAAAGCCAAGCGTATGGAAGCCTGGGGCGAACTCGAAAAAGCCTTCGAAGCTGAAGAAATCGTTAAAGGTGTTATCTCCGGTAAAGTCAAAGGTGGCTTCACTGTTGACGTTAACACCATCCGTGCCTTCCTGCCTGGTTCCCTGGTTGACGTGCGCCCGGTACGCGACACAGCTCACCTGGAAGGTAAAGAGCTGGAATTCAAGGTTATCAAGCTCGACCAGAAGCGTAACAACGTAGTGGTTTCCCGCCGCAGCGTTCTGGAAGCTGAAAACAGCGCTGAGCGTGAGCAGCTGCTGGAATCCCTGCAGGAAGGTCTGGAAGTTAAAGGTATCGTTAAGAACCTGACCGACTACGGTGCCTTCGTAGACCTGGGCGGTGTTGACGGCCTGCTGCACATCACTGACATGGCCTGGAAGCGCATCAAGCATCCAAGCGAGATCGTCAACGTGGGTGACGAGATCAACGTTAAGGTTCTGAAATTTGACCGTGACCGTAACCGTGTCTCCCTGGGTCTGAAGCAACTGGGTGAAGATCCATGGGTAGCTATCACCAAACGCTTCCCTGAAGGTACCCGTGTATCCGGTCGCATCACCAACCTGACCGATTACGGCTGCTTCGTTGAACTGGAAGAAGGTGTTGAAGGTCTGGTACACGTTTCCGAAATGGACTGGACCAACAAGAACATCCACCCATCCAAAGTGGTTGCCCTGGGTGACGAAGTTGAAGTTCAGGTTCTGGACATCGACGAAGAGCGTCGTCGTATTTCTCTGGGTATCAAGCAGTGCAAGCAGAACCCATGGGAAGAGTTCTCCGGTTCCTTCAACAAGGGCGACAAGCTGGCGGGTAAGATCAAGTCTATTACTGACTTTGGTATCTTCATCGGTCTGGACGGCGGCATCGACGGTCTGGTTCACCTGTCTGACATCTCCTGGAACGAAACCGGCGAAGAAGCCGTTCGCAAGTACCGTAAGGGTGATGAAGTTGAAGCGGTTATCCTGGCGATCGACGCTGAGCGTGAGCGTATCTCCCTGGGTATCAAGCAACTGTCTGAAGATCCTTTCAACTCCTTCGCTGGCCTGAATGAAAAAGGTTCCATCGTTAAGGGTGTGATCAAGGAAGTGACTGCCAAGGCCGCTACTGTAGAGCTGGCTGAAGACGTTCTGGCTACTCTGAAAGCTTCTGAAATCAGTGTTGATCGCGTTGAAGACGCTACCAACGTCCTGAAAGAAGGCGAAGAAGTAGAAGCTCGCATCATCAGTATCGATCGTAAGAACCGCAACATCTCCCTGTCCATCAAGGCGAAGGACCAGGCTGAAGAGAAAGCGGCTATGAAAGAACTGCGTGCCAAGCAGGAAGACGACACTTCAGGTCCAACCACTATCGGTGACCTGATCAAAGCGCAGATGGAAAACAAGTAATACTTGTTGAGAAAAGCTTCTGACGAGGCTTTTCTTCACCATCAAAAAAACCGCAGCTCAGACTGCGGTTTTTTTATGGTTATCAATAGCTTGCTTGATTTATTGAATGGGGTTGGCTAGGGTAGGAACTGTCTGGGCACAGGGAAAGGACGAACGACAATGACCCGATCAGAATTGATAGAACGACTGACTGACCAGCAAGATCAGTTGACAGTAAAGGACGTAGAGCTGGCCATCAAATCCATTCTTGAGCAGATGTCTCAATCCCTTGCCAACGGAACAAGGGTTGAGATCAGAGGGTTTGGCAGCTTTTCCCTGCATTACAGGGCACCGAGAATGGGACGAAACCCTAAAACCGGTGACTCTGTCGTGCTCAATGGCAAACACGTTCCTCATTTCAAGCCGGGTAAAGATATGCGGGATCGTGTAAACGTAAATAAGTGATCACTGGAGTTTGATCGGATATGGTCTCTCTTTTGGGTATCTGGCTGAAGCGGCTGGTAATACTGTTGGGCAGTTTGCTTCTGCTTATTCTTCTCGTCAATTTTATTGTTGCTAACCCGCAATTGATACGGTTTGACCTGGCTGGCTTCTTGCTGCCGGAAGTGAAAGTGTCTTCCGTTGTCGTTATCTCCTTTATTCTGGGTGGGCTGTTCGGGCTGCTGGTCTCGCTGGTGGCAACCGCCAGACTGAGGTTAGCCAATGCCAGTTTCAAGCGTAAACTGGGCCGAAGAGACGCAGAAATACAAAAACTCAGAGCGAATGCCTTAAAAGGATTAACCTGATGCCCGATGTTGCACTGCTGGCACTGATTATGGTGGCAATGCTGGCAGGATATCTTCTGGGGCGTGCTGAAAAAAAGAAGAAAAAGGAACACTTCCCTGAGCAACCCCTTTCCAAAGAGTACTTCGTGGGGTTGAACTATCTGTTAAATGAGCAGACGGATGAGGCGATTGAGACCTTTATCAAAGCGCTGGATATCAATAATGACACGGTTGATACCTATCTTGCCTTGGGTAGCCTGTTTTGTCGTAAGGGCGAGGTGGATAAATCCATCCGGGTGCATCAGGACCTTCTCGCCCGTCCCAGCCTGACGCCCCTTCAATCCATCCGTGTTCAGCTGGAACTGGCAAAAGACTACATGACGGCGGGATTGTTTGATCGTGCCGAAGCGATGCTGGTTGACCTGTCCAGACAAAACCATCAATACCGGGTGGATGCCCTGCAGCAGCTCCTGAAAATTTACGAACGAGAGAAAGAGTGGCAGCAGGCTGTTGAGATTAGCGAATCCCTGCGTAAATTATCCGGTGAACACTATGCTTTCAGGTTGGCTCACTTGTACTGTGAGATAGCCGAGGAAAAACTCCGTCACAATGATCGGTCAGGGGCCAGGAAGTACATCAGAGTGGCATTTTCCAGGGATAAAAACTGCGTCAGGGCCAGTTTGATTCTGGGCCGGATGGAGATGGATGAAGGTCGTGACAGAGAGGCTATCAAAGTTCTCCAGAAGGTCTCCGCCCAGGATAATCGCTACGTGCCACTGACTCTGGATATGCTGGAAACTGTGTGCAACCGCAGTCATCAACCGCATGTCTTAAGCAGTTATCTGTCACGGTGCCTTCATGAAAAACCCGGTACGGCTATTATACTGGCGATGACGGCTCAGTTAATGAACAGTCGTGGTGAAGTTTCGGCCATGGAGTTTTTGAGCGGTCAGCTGCGACGGCAACCCTCTCTGAAAGGCTTGAACGCCTTGATCAATATTCAGTTGAACCATCCCTCTGAAACGTCACTGACCAGCATCAAACTGCTGAAAGAGGTCACAGACCAGATGTTGGCCTCAAAGCCTGTTTACCAATGCTTCAGCTGTGGTTTTTCCGGCAAGGAAATGCATTGGCATTGTCCAGGTTGCCACGAGTGGGGAACACTGGCGCCCGTTCAGGGCGTGGAAGGTGAGTAAACTCCTCAATGCTTGTCAAAGGCCGTACCTGTAACGGGAAGAATAATCCTTTAGAATCTACTCTCTCGGTTTGGTACCCATTCCACTCGTTCCCACGCTCTGAGGGTGTCGCAAAACCTCGTTACCACACTTTTAGACCTGTCATTAGCAAATACCTTTAGATAGCATATGTGCTATCATAAAACCCATGAAAACCATTGTACTTGATACCAGCTGCTTTGTTTCGGCTCTGCTCGGTAGTGGCGGTGCAAGCCGGGAAGTTCTCAGGCTATGCCTGAATCGCCAGTTGAGCCCTCTGATGGGTAATGCACTTTATAGCGAGTATGAGTCGCTGTTAAACAGGCCAGCGCTCTGGAATAAGAGCCGTACTACAGAGTCGGAACGTGAGCAGCTGCTCAACGCGCTGCTGAGTACTACCCGATGGGTTGAGATCTATTATCTTTGGCGGCCAAACTTACCAGATGAATCGGATAATCACCTGGTAGAACTGGCGATGGCCGGTGGTGCCAGCCATATCATTACCAAAAACATTAAAGATGTTGGTCGAGGAGAGCTGAAGTTTGACCACTTAACTATTTGTAAACCAGAGGACTATATCAGGGAGATCAGACAATGAGCGTACTCACCGTCAGGCTGACCGAAGAAAAACATGAACGTCTGAAGCAATTGGCCAAGTCCAGAAACATCAGTCTCAACAAATTGATGGATGAATTATCGACCATCGCCCTGGCAGAGTTCGATACCTATAACCGTTACCTGGCCAGGGCAGAATCCGGCAATCCAAAGGAAGCCCTGAAAATTCTGGACAGGCTGGATGGTGGTTCGTGACTCGTTCCCACGTTCTGAGGGTGTCGCAAAACTCCAACCTCTCGTTCCCACGCTGTGCGTGGGAATGCATACGTGTGCCGAGCATGTCACACAGCTTGGGGGTGAAAGTCCCCTGTCCAGCCAGATGAGGGCGAAGGACTAGTGAAGCACAAGGTTTGTATCGTGAGATGCAGGCTGAAGGCAGTGTGGAGCAAAACCGCGAGCCGACGAACAGAAATCAGATATGAGGCTGTTTGCGTGAGGACGAGTCAGCGTATGATGACGAAGTCCATACTCATCCGGACATTCAGGCAGTAGATCTGGCGGTTGTGCGGCGAAGGCGGTGTGACTTACCTCGGGAGGTCTGTGTGGTGTCTGATATTTCGGACTGAGGTCATCGTAAGGTGACTTGACCGCCACACAGAAGTCAGCAGATGGCATAGTAGCTGGCGTATGTCAGTGAAGGCCTGAACGGTACAGAGTGGTGAGTAGTTTCTGTTATTCGATACACTGGACGCAGACAAATCCAGCAAACACTGGAACTCATGCCAAGTGGTCACGGCGGAACCGGAGGCTGCAAGGCTATGAGAGCTGAGGTCGTGTCGGTATCACAGGATTACGAAAGCCCGGCGGGTGGTACTAGACTGATGGAGCGTATCGCCAACCCCAATAATTTAACAAGAGCCTTTCAGCGAGTTAAACGCAATAAAGGCGCAGCAGGGATCGACCGTATGACAGTGGAAGGGTTGTACACCCATCTACAAGAACATGGTCATGAACTGCGACAATGTCTTTTGCAGGGAGAATGGCGTCCTGCTCCCGTAAGGCGAGTACTGATTCCCAAACCGGACGGAGGAGAAAGGCAGTTGGGTATACCAATCGCCTTAGACCGAATGGTGCAGCAAGCGATACAGCAAGTATTGCAGGCCGAGTGGGAACTAAGGTTCTCATCTTTCAGTTACGGGTTCAGGCCGAACCGGTCAGCTCATCAGGCGATTAATCAGGCTCAGTCGTATATCCGAGAAGGATATAACTGGGTTGTGGACATTGACCTGTCGAAATTCTTCGATCGGGTTAACCATGATCGACTGATGGCAAAACTGGCAGTTCACACAGATGACAAGGATGTATTACGTTTAATTCGACGATTCCTACAGTCCGGAGTGATGGAGAACGGGCTGGTAAAACCGCAGACGGAAGGAGTGCCTCAGGGAGGGCCGCTCTCACCTGTGTTGTCTAACATCGTACTGGATGAACTCGATAAAGAGTTAGAAAAGCGTGATTTACGATTTGTACGTTACGCTGATGACTGTCGGGTGTTTGTGCGAAGCAAGAAAGCAGGCGAGAGAGTGATGGCAAGTTTGACTCGTTACATCGAAAGTAAGCTGAAGCTGAAAGTCAACGTTGCGAAAAGTGCAGTTGACAAGGCATGGAGGCGGGCGTTCCTGGGATACAGCTTTACCAGAGATGGCAGGAAGAAGCTGGCAGATAAAACCTGCAAGCGGTTCAGGGACAAGGTCAAACAACTAACCCGCAAAGGCGGGCGGTCACTGGAGCAGAGATTGGAGTCTCTGAATCGCTATTTACGGGGCTGGAAGAACTACTTTCGAGAAGTTGAAACCCGTTCGGAGTTTGAAAACTTTGACTGCTGGATCAGGCGACGATTGAGAAGTTTGCTCTGGTATCAATGGAAGAAAAGTCCGAAGCGATATGCGGAGCTAAGAAGGCGAGGAGTCAGTGAAGAGCTGACGAGGCAGACAGTAGGATCGAGCAAAGGGTACTGGCGGATAAGCCGGAGTCCTGCGCTGCACTTAGCATTGCCGAATAGTTGGTTCGATGAATTAGGTTTGATTAGATTATTGGCTGCTTAACTGACCGAAACGCCCAGTACGGACCCGTATGCTGGGTGTTGTGGGAGGAGCGTAGCTGTGAGGCTACGCCCTATCCCGATCTCCCCTGAAAAGCCGACTCTACAGCGCGAGATAGGTATGGGTTCCCGCTGAAGCATGGGAACCAGAGTTTTGCGACAGCCTCTCCAGCGTAGGAATGCATACTCACACCTGCAAACGGACTCTACAACTTGAGATATCGTATGGGTTCAGCCTGGGAACCACTGTTCTGCCACACATGGAAACGAGCTAAAGATCCTTAAAAATAGAACAGAGTTAAACGATGTCAACAATCAAGACCTGACCCGGTTTTCAGAGATCAACTAAATTCGACACACACTGCGTGTCGAATGTCAGAGTCCCTATAAGTTTCAGCGGCTTTCAGGCAATAACTTAACAGGGAGAGGCTCCAGCCCCGCCCATGACTCGACTGGGGAGGGCTGGAGAAAGATCAGTCCCTGACCCGATTTAGGCGTCGTGGTTATTTTTGGAGGTGGTTTACAATGACAACCAAAGTGTCTTCGATCTTGTCAAAACGTTCATGATTTTCCTGCAGAATGTTTTCAATCTTGTCAAAACGTTCATGATTTTCCTGCAGAATGTTTTCAATCTTGTCAAAACGTTCACGATTTTCTTGCTGGTACTGGCGAACCTCTTGCCGGTTAGCGTCAATCTTTTCATTAAGTGACTCAATAGCTATTTCCTGCCGTGTGCTATGCAAGTACAGCTTCCTAATATCGTTCTGTGAGTTTTTGACACTGATCTCTATGCGACTGATGGCACTCCAGAAATCGTCTGTGTCTTTATCATGGTTCATGCGTACACCCTATGATTATTTCTTGTGCGGTTGAGCATAGCAGACAATAAGAGATGGCACAGAGACACCGAACGCTAATTTCAGCCGCACGCTGCCAGGCGTGTCGGGTGGAGTTGGCAAAGCTGATCAATCCCATTGTATAGGGTTGGATCAATGACTATGGGAAGTTTTGCCCATCAGAATTGAAGAAGGTTCTGAACTACGTGGAAGCAATACGGGTTCGCTGGGCTATGGGTAAATGCAAGAAATTGAGAGGGCGAGAAAGGCCCACTGTGCCAGATATTGTGCCAATCAAACGCTTTGGAGAAATCGAAGAAATAGTGAATGCAGTCGAGTTCTTATTATCTGACAGAGCGAGTTATATTGTGGGCCATACATTGGTAGTGGATGGTGGACTCTCGTTGGCATAGACAACCGTTAGGCATCGGCAGGCTCAGATTCAGTCTGGTGCTCAACCAGCATAAAATAGCGACCGTTGCCCAAAGGCTGTTTTGATTTCAAAAAGAAGGGTATTTGATGATGAGGGCTGTTGCCACCTCAATCAAGGTCAAGGTGGCAACAACAGACAGCAAAATTAATGATCCTTTTAAACAGACCACTTGTTTGCCAAGGAGAGCTAATTGGGTGCTAGTCCCTAATAATCACAAATCATCCAGTCTGTGGTAATTTGGTAATGGCTAGAGCCTTCGCTGTACTTAAGCGTTGCCCTGTGTTTAACATCTCTATCATGTGCATCATACGACCACCAGATAGTACTAGAGCCAGCCTTGGGTGAAGTATCATATACACTGCCGCCACCGTTCTGACTCTCCGACTCCACTCTTACCTCGTCTAAACTCCAACCCTCAGAATTCAAAATTGCGTAATCCGTTTGCTGAGGTCTTTGAGAGTTGTAACCACTGAAGCAGTAGTTCAGTACGATAAATGGTGGCTTTGGTTTGACCGTCACCATATATCTAGCACTCTGCTCCAGATATTTCGCTGTTTCCGACTCTGTGACAGTGATTTTCGTTCTGCCCAACTTTATCGAGGTGACTTCACCGGTCGAATCAACTGTGGCAATGCTAGTGTCACCCGAAGAATAGGTAAGCACGCCGCCGTTTCCACCTTGAACAGGTTGCGAGCCGCTCTCACCTATAGTCAGGAGCATATTTTTACCAACATCCAGTGGCTTACCTACCCCCTTTTTAAGGGTTATCTGATAACTTTCATTAGCGGGTAAAAAGCCCGGGTCATCAGGTGTAAAGCTTGCCTTAATATCAGTTGTACCGATTGCAGTAAAGGAAACCAGACCGCTGGAATCAACATCCACTATCTTGGTGTCGATGCTAGTATACTGTACCTCCCCAGTGACTTCCTGGCCCTGGTAGGAAGCAGAGACCGTCGCCGTATAGCTTGCGTCATCAAAAGTGACATTTACCTGCCCACTCTCTGCATCAGCTTGATCCCATTCCAATACTGGTGTTGATGGTTGAACATCTATCGTGTAACTAATAGAGGTTGCAGCATGGTCACCGTCTTCAGCCTGAGTTGCAGTAACAGTTGCCTGCCCTGTTTTTTTAGTGGTTAATTGGCCGCTCCTCTGATCAACGCTTACAACATCCCCTCCTTGCGTCACAGAGTAAGTAATATCTCCCTGACTACTAGTTGCAGAAGCTGTGAAGGTTTCGGTACTAGCGTAATTCATAGTGTGAGAACCATCACTTACTTCCGTCTGATCCCAGTGCAGGTCAGAGGAAGCCTTAGCGACGTTAAGCATATATTGGATCTCGGACGCTTCGAACCGACTGGTAGCATCGTGTTGAGCTGTGATGGTCGTCGGGCCACTACCATGAACGGTGAGTTCCCCGGTAAAGCGGTTCACATCAGCAACATTTGAGTCACTACTGCTGTAAGAGATCACCGCCTTAGGGTCTATAGAGGTTGCTGTTATATGTGGGTATCGGTCATCTTGGTAGCTTACATCCACTGATCCATCATCTGAGACACCATCCGACCAAGTTAGAGTGTTAACAGCGGATTTTGCAACCTTTAAGATGTAGGTAACACTATCAGCGGCTACGGTATCAGTCGCTTCCAGGTGAGCGGTAATCGTAGCCTTTCCTGACTGGTTCAATGTCAATACACCGGTGTTTTCGTGTACTCCTGCTACAGCAGGATTATCACTGGTATAGGTAATCGTGCCAGTGGATGTGGCGCTCGCCGTATTTAAAGGAGGCGTTGCCATGCCAAATGTGGCATTCACCGAAGCACCGTCTTTAATTTTTCCCCATGACAGATCTGAATCCTGCTGCCTACCCACCTTCAACACATAGGCCACCTGAGTTTCAGCGTAACTGCCATATGCCTCCTGAGTGGCGATCACATTGACCACGCCTGTACGAGTGCCCAGATTCACCTTGCCAGTTGATGGTTCAACCGTAGCAATGTCTGAGTTTCCAATTACTTGATACTGAATATCTCCCTCACTGTCGGTTGAAGCAGCTTCGATGGTGAACGATTGATCACCAAAGTGTTTGATTACGGTACCCTTCGCTGCACTCGCATCCTGCCACGTCAGATCAGAACGACTGCCCTGACTCACAATCAGCTGATACTTGCTGGTCGTTTCTTTGTAATTAACACTCTCTTTCTGCGTGGCTGACACCGTTACGCTACCGGCACCCTCAATAGCGATTTTTCCGGTATCCTCATCAATACTGGCAACCGAGACAACATTCGCGCTTGGCTTTTCATCAATCAATGAATAAGTGACAGACTCCTCATCAGAGCTGGAACCTACCTGGAATAAGAAGTCCTTATCCCCATACGTTCTGTAGACTGTACCGCTGGCAGCCTCACCACTCCAAGTCAGTTTACTGAATATCTTGTTGATAGTCAGTTTGTAGGCAACACCACCCTTCAGATAATTAGTACCTTCTTTCTGTTTAGCTATGATGGTTGTATTACCTGCCTGCTTGATGGTGATCCAGCCCGTGTTCTGATCTACTTTTGCAATATTGGGGTTGCCTGAAATGTAGCCAATGTCACCGTCCGAATCTGGTTCTGCAACGACGCTGTAGGCAAAACGGTCATCACCATAATCGCGAGCTACCGTATCCCCTGCGTTAATTTCCATAAAGCTCAGCGTATTGTTATCGTCTTTCTCCACTGTCAGGGTGTAGCTGACTTCAGCACCGGTAAACTCATCTTTCGGTGCCAGATAGGCGCGAATAGTGGTTGTACCTGCCTGGAGAATTGTCAGATTACCGGATTGATCGATCTCGGCAATTTGAGTGTCATCACTTTTATAGCGCACCGCTCCTGTTGAATTGCTACTGGTAGCTTTAGTTACATGACCAATGTCGTTATATGTAACAACGTACTCGCCATTTTTGACGGAGTTATCCCACCCAAAGTTAGGCTTTGTCGCCCCACGACCGACGATCAGGGTATAGCCAATTACCTGACTTCGATAATTGCCGTGTTTGCTGATCTCTGCTTCGATCTTCACTGCCCCGCGATTACCGTTCAGAGAAACTGTGCCATTCTGATCGACAGTGGCAATTTTTTGGTCACCGACCACATCGTAAGCTACAGATCCTGAAGAACCCGCTTGTGATACCGCAGGAATGGTAAAATCCGCACTACCTTCGTTTTGGTTCACCCGACCACTTTGAATCAACCCCTTTGAGTCTTCCCAGGTCAGCGTTGGATCACCAGGGTGCACCTTCAGACTATAAGCGACAGAAGTTTTCTCATAGTTATCACTTTCAAGCTGGGTAGCCTGAACCTCTACACTGCCAACGCCTTTAATCGCCACTTCACCAGTTGCATGATCTATCACAGCAACATCTGCGACGTTAGCGCCCGGTTGCTCACCCTTCAGGGTATATACAATGTCACTATCTTTGGAGTTTGAATCAACCTGGAATGTGAAATTACCACTATCGTAAGTTCTATCAACGGACCCATCAGCAGCCTTACCATTCCACGTGAGGTTGCTAGGTACCTTACTGATGCTCAGGTTGTAGCTAATATCACCCTTCAGATAATTGGTTCCTTCTTCCTGTGTGGCTTTAATGGTTGTTTGACCTGCATTTTTGATGGTGACTTGGCCTGTTTCCGAGTCGACTTCAGCGATATCAGGGTCACCTGAACTGTAGCTAATGTCTCCGTCCGAGTCTGCCTCTGCGACAGCCATGTAGGCAAAACGGTCATCGCCATAATCTCGTGTTACCGTATCTCCTGCCTTAATGCCCATAAAGCTCAGCGTATCATTAGCATCCTTATTCACCGTCAGGGTGTAGCTGATTTCAGCACCGATAAACTCACCTTTCGGTGCCAGATAGGCGCGAATAGTGGTTGTACCTGCCTGGAGAATTGTCAGATTACCGGATTGATCGATCTCGGCAATTTGGGTGTCGTCGCTTTTATAGCGTACAGCGCCCTCTGAGTTGTGACTCTCTGCCGTTGTTACGAGCCCCATATCGTTGTAAGTCACGGTATATTGACCGTTTTGGACGGGGGCAGCCCACTCGAAGTGAGGTTTTGTTGTACCACTACTAACGATCAGCGTATAGCCAATTACCTGACTTCGATAATTTCCATCTTTTGTGATTTCGGCTTCGACTTTCACTGCACCTTGGTTTCCTTTCAGGGAAACCGTGCCATTTTTATTGACAGCAGCAACCTGTTGATCACCGATCACACGATAGGTAATCGTTCCTTCGGCACCGACTTGTGATATTGCAGGAATGGTGAAGCTGCTAACGCCTTGAGGGAGGCTGACCTGACCGTTTTTGATTAAACTCTGGTCATCGTCCCATGCTAGCGATGGATCACCAGGCAGAACAGTCAGAAGATAGCTATCAGCATCTCTTTCAAAATTATCAGTGGTTTTTTCCAGTACCCGGATGTGGGTTGTGCCTATGTTATGCACATCAACCAAGCCAGACTGATTAACGTCCGCTACATTGGAGTCCGAACTTTGATAAAGCAGTGTTCCCGAGTCACCTCCGGTGGTTTGAGATTTGACGACCTGTGATGGGTCATCAACATAAACGAGAGTGACATCCGGACCTGCATCTAAACGATTTCCAGCGCCTTTCGCAATCTGGATCGGAACGGACTTAATCAGTTTTTCTCCTGTCTCCAGAATGACTTGTAACTTCGTTTCGTAGCTGCCTACGGGTTCAGAGACATCGATAACAGGTGTCTTGGTGTCAATAGATTGCAGAATTTCTTGATCGCCGCCCCAACGGAAACGGGCAACTTCATCTGTATTCTGATAAGTAGCGACGGCTGCTTCATTACCTCCCCGGTCTTCTACCGCCCAGTAAATGGTGGGCGCTTGTTCACCATGCGCTGCACTGTAGCTGCTGACAGGTTTTGTCAGAGCAGGATCAGAATAAAGCGTTAAGACAGGTTTAAGTGCCGCATTTTGAGTGACAACGACCTGTGTATCTACTTGGGCGGAGTCACCGTTGCTATTGGCCACCGTCAATGTCAAGTCATAGGTATTGCTGAGGGGGGCAGCCTGCCAGTCAGGCGCTGTAAAGACCACTGTCTGGCTACTGGTGCTGCTCAGGTATTGAGCACCTTTGCCAGTCCATTGCAAGCTTTCTACAGGGAAGGCTGTCGTAATGTCAGCCTGTATCGTGACGGACTCCCGCTCTGTCACGCTGTACTGTTCGTTCAGGGAAAGATTAATCGTTTGCCCATTTTCGCTTATTTGCTTCTCGCTATATTCCAGCACGATATTGTTTTGCCGCTCAACAAACGTGCCTTTTTGCCAGTCATTAGCCAGAGAGGTGGTGGTCGCTTTCAGCTGTTCACCCAGTGGCTGTCCAATGTTCCAGTTGAAAGTGGCTTCCAGACGTGTATCACTAAACTCTGTATCACCAATGGTTTTAGTCACACCCAGAGAGAATAAAGAGAAAGGTCGGTACTCAACGCTCAGGCTGGCCCCCATCGGATCTGTTCCAAGCTCTTGGAAGGCTGAGCCGCTGACATCCTCTTCAAAGTTGCCCTGTTCATCCACATGATTACCTTGCCACTGGAACAGTTCAAGTGTGGTGGACCATGCCGGAGCTTCTGCTATAAATGCATTAATACCAACATCCCAGCCTGCAGCAGCTCTTGACTGCAACTGATAACCCGGTGCATCAACGTCTTTCCAGTCGCTCAGGGGGGTGTAATAGTTGCCATACAGTTTGGCGGAATCAATACCCAGCTCAAGTCCGACACTACCACGACTGTGGCCCAAAGTGATGTCCTCGTCATAAAATGCGTTGATCCCCCACATCACCTTGTTACCGAAATAGCGGTAGCCCAGGCCAAGGTTGGCCATATCCCGCTCACCCCAGTGACGGTAGCCTAATTGAGTAAAAATTTGCTCATTCTTGTCGTCGTAAACAGGCAGCAGATAGTCCAGCGCGTACTCATTAATTGACCAGTCGGCATCCAGCCCGATATCAATACGAGCCTCACCGTATTTACTCAGCAGTGATTCCGCATAGCCTTCTCCAAAAGCTATGCCCGCATTGGCAATTTCACCACTTACGACGTCGTTCAGGTTTTCTGTTTGTTCGGTGTCTAGTTCACCCTCCGGATCTAGCCTTTGTCCGATACTTCTGGCTGTTTGTGCCAGAGTGTCTTCTTGAATCGGAAGTGTTTCCGAGGTGTCGGACGTTGCCGTCGGGAGATTGGGCAGATTCTCAGCATTAAGACCATCTGATGCAACGGCTGGGTAGCTTTGGTAGCTTAATTGATCGTTTAATTCTTCTACCGTTTTCTCAAGCCTCGCTATCTTTTCATTTGCCTGAGTGTAACTTTCCTCAGCAAGTGCAAGCCGGGCTTGCCCATCTGATAGCTCAGCGGACTGTGACTGTAACTGCTTTCTTAATGTCTGCAGTTCCTCATTAAGTCGCTGATTCTCTGATTCCAACAACGACTTGGCTTTGCCTGAATTGTCTGGTTGGTCAGAGTACTCGAGCAGAGACTGATAACCATTGGCCTGTTCTGCATTGCTCAGCAGTAGCGTTTTACCGTTTAAGCCATTAACAAGTCCGTGATAGACCTGCAGTGGTATGACGGTTCTTTGTTGCTGTTGAGTAATACCCGCAACTTCCTTGCCTAACAGGTAGCTGTTTATTTCCTCCTGTGTGTCGGGGTTTTTTACCACGATATTTTCAGGGTCTGTATAGGAGGATCCCGGTATGCTGGTTGGTGCCCCGTTGTGTGTTGGATCATCCGGTGGTGACCCTGAGTAGCCTCGCATAAAAAAACCAATTATCCCCCCTATCACGAGAAATAACAGGGCTCTCCAGAATACCGATAGTTTCATATTGTTGTTGGGGCTCATACTACTCAACGTACAGTTTGCTGATTACAGTGATTGTTTTTGCCGTCCGAAGACGAAAAACAAGAAGTGGTAGTCGCTAAAAAAGTAAAGCAATAACGTGAAGGGATAGGTGATAAGGCCATTTAAGTTACTACTTCGTGCTTAATTTGAACGATTAATTATTAAATTTTACGGTATCGTATCTTAATTCAAAATTATCAAGCGCAAAATCCGTATAACCGCCTAGCATATAGCGATTACCACTAGCACCTGATCTGGAGTTGGCTTCAGGGCGATCTCATTTGGCACTAACTTTTTTTGACCCGAGGTAATGCACCACTTCAACAGATGCGACATTTTTATCTTGAACATTAAGGACGCTGAATATGGCTCCTTTCGGAGTATTTTCTGAACTCACCGAAGTTCGGGCAGATAACCACAGACATCCACTGCCTCATCTTGTGTTTATTGCAATATGCATGATTATTTGTGGTGCTGAAGACTGGAATATGGTGTCAGAACTCGGCAAAAAAAAGAAAACATGGTTGAAGCGTTACATACCATTACCTCACGGGATACCTTCACAGCATACCTTTATCAGAGTTTTTGAGCGCCTTGATCCCAAGGAGTTTCGGAAATGCTTTATTAAGTGGGCTCAGCTTATCGCGGAGCGCACAGACGCTGTAGTCGAAAGCGAGCGCCATGAAGGTGAAAAAGTGAGTCTCGAACGGCGATACTTTATTTCCAGTCTTAAGACCGATGCTAAAGAGTTCATGAGTTCAGTGCGATCCCACTGGTCGGTGGAAAATAGCCTGAACTGGGTGCTCGACATTGGCTTAAGAGAAGATCGGAGGCTACAACGCTATGAGGGCTGAGGTCGTGCCGGCATGACAGGATTACGAAAGCCCGGCGGGTGGTGCGTGCAGTTGACAAGGCATGGAAGCGGGCATTCCTGGGATACAGCTTTACCAGAGATGACAGGAAGAAGCTGGCAGAGAAAACCTGCAAGCGGTTCAGGGACAAATTCAAACAAATAACCCACAAAGGCGGGCGGTCACTGAAGCAGAGGTTGGAGTCCCTGAATCGCGACTTACGGGGCTGGAAGAACTACTTTCGAGAAGTTGAAACCCGTTCGGAGTTTGAAAACTTTGACTGCTGGATCAGACGACGATTGAGAAGTCTGCTCTGGTATCAATGGAAGAAAAGTCCGAAGCGATATGCGGAGCTAAGAAGGCGGGGGGGCAGTGATAAACTGGCGAGGCAGACAGTAGGATCGAGCAAAGGGTGCTGGCGAATAAGCCGGAGTCCTGAGCAGCACATAGCACTGCCGAAGAGTTGGTTCGATGAATTAGGTTTGATTAGATTATTGGCTGCTTAACTGACCGAAAAGCCCGGTACGGATCCGTAAGCTGGGTGTTGTGGGAGGAGCTTAACTGTGAGGCTACGCCCTATCCCGATCTACACCCGAAAACGGGCTCTTCAACTTGAGATGTCGTATGCGTTCAGCATGGGAGCCATTGTTTTGCCATACGTGGGGACTAGCCAAAAAGCCTTAAAAATAGAACAGATTTAAACGTTCTCAACAATCAAGACCTGACCATTTTTCTCAAACCGCCCAATCAACCAAGCCAACAACCCTGTCATCTTCATCAGTCGCAACAAGGCATTTTATATGACTAGCTTTCATAGCATCTTCAGCCTCAGAAAGCATTGCATTCTCGGTTATGCAAACAGGATTCTCACTCATTAAATCATTGGCCTTCAAACCAAGAATATTATCATGGCTAGTCATATAACGGCGCAAATCACCATCTGTTATAACACCAGCCAGATTGTTATTGTCATCCATAACAATAGCCATGCCAGACCGGGTTTCAGTCATCGTTAAAATAACATCGTGCATTGGAGTAGATATCGTCACTAAGGGTAAACGATCTTTTTCCATGACATCTTTTACACGAGTCAGAAGTCGTCGACCCAGGCTACCCCCAGGATGGAATTTTGCAAAGTCGTGCGGTTGGAAATCACGAGCTTTAATCAGGGCGACGGCCAGCGCATCACCAATAGCGATTGCTACAGTGGTTGAAGTGGTGGGTGCCAGATTGTTTGGGCAAACTTCTTCTTTTACAGAACCGTTCAACACAACGTCAGCATTTTTTGCCAGTGTTGAATCCATGCCACCGGTAATTGCGATGATCTTGGTACCAAAGCTTTTCAGTGAAGGAATCAGCTTCAGCACTTCATCTGTTTCACCGCTGTATGAAATTAAAACAATAGCATCGGCTCTTTCATCAAAACGAATCATGCCCAAGTCGCCATGGAACGCTTCACCAGGATGCATGAAAAAGCTCATGGTGCCTGTAGAGGCCAGTGTTGCAGCTATCTTCTTTCCGATCAGGCCTGATTTGCCCATGCCAGAAATGATAACCCGGCCTTTGCAGGCAAGCATTAACTGAACAGCTTGCTCAAAAGAATCATCAACGCGCTCACTCAATGTTAAAAGGGCATTACCTTGTTCATGCAGGGCATTGGCCATTATTTGGCGCATATCAATAGTCATTATTTTTCAAACCTTTTCCTCGTTCCCACGCACTGCGTGGGAATGCATACGTGTGCCGAGCATGTCACACAGCTTGGGGGTGAAAGTCCCCTGTCCAGCCAGATGAGGGCGAAGGACTAGTGAAGCACAAGGTTTGTATCGTGAGATGCAGGCTGAAGGCAGTGTGGAGCAAAACCGCGAGCCGACGAACAGAAATCAGATATGAGGCTGTTTGCGTGAGGACGAGTCAGCGTATGATGACGAAGTCCATACTCATCCGGACATTCAGGCAGTAGATCTGGCGGTTGTGCGGCGAAGGCGGTGTGACTTACCTCGGGAGGTCTGTGTGGTGTCTGATATTTCGGACTGAGGTCATCGTAAGGTGACTTGACCGCCACACAGAAGTCAGCAGATGGCATAGTAGCTGGCGTATGTCAGTGAAGGCCTGAACGGTACAGAGTGGTGAGTAGTTTCTGTTATTCGATACACTGGACGCAGACAAATCCAGCAAACACTGGAACTCATGCCAAGTGGTCACGGCGGAACCGGAGGCTGCAAGGCTATGAGAGCTGAGGTCGTGTCGGTATCACAGGATTACGAAAGCCCGGCGGGTGGTACTAGACTGATGGAGCGTATCGCCAACCCCAATAATTTAACAAGAGCCTTTCAGCGAGTTAAACGCAATAAAGGCGCAGCAGGGATCGACCGTATGACAGTGGAAGGGTTGTACACCCATCTACAAGAACATGGTCATGAACTGCGACAATGTCTTTTGCAGGGAGAATGGCGTCCTGCTCCCGTAAGGCGAGTACTGATTCCCAAACCGGACGGAGGAGAAAGGCAGTTGGGTATACCAATCGCCTTAGACCGAATGGTGCAGCAAGCGATACAGCAAGTATTGCAGGCCGAGTGGGAACTAAGGTTCTCATCTTTCAGTTACGGGTTCAGGCCGAACCGGTCAGCTCATCAGGCGATTAATCAGGCTCAGTCGTATATCCGAGAAGGATATAACTGGGTTGTGGACATTGACCTGTCGAAATTCTTCGATCGGGTTAACCATGATCGACTGATGGCAAAACTGGCAGTTCACACAGATGACAAGGATGTATTACGTTTAATTCGACGATTCCTACAGTCCGGAGTGATGGAGAACGGGCTGGTAAAACCGCAGACGGAAGGAGTGCCTCAGGGAGGGCCGCTCTCACCTGTGTTGTCTAACATCGTACTGGATGAACTCGATAAAGAGTTAGAAAAGCGTGATTTACGATTTGTACGTTACGCTGATGACTGTCGGGTGTTTGTGCGAAGCAAGAAAGCAGGCGAGAGAGTGATGGCAAGTTTGACTCGTTACATCGAAAGTAAGCTGAAGCTGAAAGTCAACGTTGCGAAAAGTGCAGTTGACAAGGCATGGAGGCGGGCGTTCCTGGGATACAGCTTTACCAGAGATGGCAGGAAGAAGCTGGCAGATAAAACCTGCAAGCGGTTCAGGGACAAGGTCAAACAACTAACCCGCAAAGGCGGGCGGTCACTGGAGCAGAGATTGGAGTCTCTGAATCGCTATTTACGGGGCTGGAAGAACTACTTTCGAGAAGTTGAAACCCGTTCGGAGTTTGAAAACTTTGACTGCTGGATCAGGCGACGATTGAGAAGTTTGCTCTGGTATCAATGGAAGAAAAGTCCGAAGCGATATGCGGAGCTAAGAAGGCGAGGAGTCAGTGAAGAGCTGACGAGGCAGACAGTAGGATCGAGCAAAGGGTACTGGCGGATAAGCCGGAGTCCTGCGCTGCACTTAGCATTGCCGAATAGTTGGTTCGATGAATTAGGTTTGATTAGATTATTGGCTGCTTAACTGACCGAAACGCCCAGTACGGACCCGTATGCTGGGTGTTGTGGGAGGAGCGTAGCTGTGAGGCTACGCCCTATCCCGATCTCACCCAACAAACTATTACGTCACTTCAATGAGTCTGATGTGAACAATCTACGTTCATTCTGAACGGGCTTTGGTTGATCAGCGTCAATATTTCAGTAATTACGATATTAATCATCCGTATTGTAAATTGAAATTATTCTCATTTAGGCCTAATCTTTCCCCTGTTTTCCAATCTGTTGTTGTCGATTCATAAACTGCCTCAGGTTGCCTTTTTCACCACATCCCCGGATGTATCTGGAAGTACTCTTTATCCGACACTGCCTGTTTCGGTAGAAGAGTCAGGAGATTGCGATGACCACCACTCTGGAGGATCTTCGGACAGGAGATAAGGCTCAGATTTCTGCTTTCAGGGGAGCTGCCTCTGCTTATCGTCGTAAGCTTCTGGCCATGGGACTCACGCCCGGAACCTGCTTCAGAGTATGCAGGGTAGCGCCTTTGGGCGATCCTATTCAGCTTCAGGTTCGCGGATTTCAACTCAGTCTGCGTCGTCATGAAGCGGCAGTCATCGAAGTGATCCGCCAATGAATAAACATGTATTTGCGATTGTCGGCAACCCTAATTGCGGCAAAACTACCGTATTCAACAGTCTCACAGGTGCCAGTCAGCATGTCGGTAACTGGCCCGGTGTTACCGTAGAAAAGCGTGGTGGTTGCTATCAGCATAAAAATCAGTCCATTGAAGTGGTTGACCTGCCGGGTACCTATTGCCTGGATGTGGTCAATGATCAGGTGTCGATGGATGAACGCATTGCCCGTGATTTTATTCTTGCCCGTGAAGCTCAGCTGATCGTCAACGTTGTCGATGCTGCCAATATTGAGCGTAACCTGTATCTGACCACGCAGCTGCTGGACATGGGTCTGCCCGTCATTGTTGTTCTCAATATGATGGATGTTGCCAGAGACAAAGGTCTCAGGATCAATGCTGAAAAGCTGTCCAAACAGCTCAGTTGTCCTGTTCATACTATGGTGGCCGCCAGGGACAAAGGCACCGAAGGGCTTAAAGATCTTATTAATCAAAGCCTTCTTCATGGCATTGAGCCAGCTCAACCACAATCTCTGGGGACACATCTGGAGGAGGCTGTTGCTTTCCTGCAGGAGCCTTTTGCCAGTGAGCTTGAAGACCCCTCAACCGCACGCTGGGTAGCACTTAAATTATTGGAAGGTGAGGCTGATTTTGTCGGTCAGGTTGCTCAGGATTTAGTCGACAGAGCGACAGAGGCACGATCCCGGCTTGAAGCCGCCTACGATGCAGAGATGGATATCCTGGTGGCTAATGGTCGCTATGAAACCATCAGTCTCATCGTACAGGATACCGTCAAAACGTCAGGTGCTGTGAGTCATAGTCTCACTGAGCGTATTGACAGCATTGTCCTGAATCGACTCATGGGTTTGCCGATTTTCTTCGGGATCATGTATCTGATGTTTATGTTCTCAGTGAACCTAGGCAGTACTTTTATAGATTTTTTCGACATTCTGTCAGGTACTGTTTTTGTCGATGGTGTCAGCCATCTGCTGGCAAGTATCGGTGCGCCGGGCTGGATTGATGCCCTGCTGGCAAAGGGGGTCGGTGGGGGTATTCAAACGGTCTCTACCTTTATACCGGTCATTGCGTTTCTGTTCCTGTTTCTCTCAGTACTGGAAGATTCAGGTTATATGGCCAGGGCCGCTTTTGTCATGGACAGGGCACTGCGTTTCCTGGGTCTGCCCGGAAAAGCCTTTGTGCCTATGCTGGTTGGGTTTGGTTGTAACGTACCGGCTATCATGGCGACCCGGACGCTGGAAAATCATCAGGACCGGATGTTGACCATGGCTATGGCTCCTTTTATGTCCTGCGGTGCCCGTCTTCCTGTTTATGCCTTGTTTGCTGCGGCCTTCTTTCCTGGTTTTGGTCAGAATGTAGTCTTTACACTTTATCTGACGGGGATTCTGGCTGCGGTCATGACGGGATTGATGTTGAAGAAATGTCTATTCAGTGGTGAAGTGACGCCATTTGTCATGGAGTTGCCTGACTATCACAGGCCATCGGTCAAGCATGTGCTGCTCAGAACCTGGACCCGACTGAAAGCATTCTTGTTCAGGGCAGGTAAAGCCATCGTCATCGTGGTGGTGATACTGAATACTCTGAACTCCCTGGGAACCGATGGCACTTTTGGTCATGAAGACACCCGGTCATCGGTGCTCAGTAAAATGGGTCAGACGATCACACCTGCCTTTGCTCCCATGGGCATGTCTGAAGATAACTGGCCAGCCGCTGTCGGTCTGTTCACAGGTATTCTGGCTAAAGAGGCAGTGGTTGGCACGCTTAACTCTATGTACACCGCCATCGCCGATCAAGAGAATGGTGCCGTGGCTCAGGGCCATGACTTTGACTTTATGTCAGGTGTTAAGGAAGCTTTGGCCACCATTCCTGCCAATCTTTCAGACGCTGTATCGTCGTTTGCCGACCCTCTTGGTCTGAGTGTGGGCGATTTGAGTGATCTTGAATCCGTAGCAAAAGATCAGGAAGTGACAGTCACCACCTTCGGTGTCATGCAAAGACTGTTCACCACTGATGCGGCTGTTGTCGCTTATCTCTTGATGATCCTGCTCTATACACCTTGTGTTGCCGCACTGGGTGCCATTTACCGGGAATCAGGTCTGCGCTGGACATGCTTTGTAGCAGGCTGGACTTTCTTTATGGGATATTCAGTGGCTACTCTCTACTACCAGCTGTCCCGGATTAGTATTCAACCGGTAACAACATTGGGCTGGCTATCCACCATTACGGTAGCCATGGTCGTCATGTTTGCGCTGCTCAGGAGAGCAGGGCAGAGAATGGTATTTTCTTCCGGTGATATGCCGTCGGAAACAGCCGGAATCTCAAAAGGGTGTCATTGATGTTGCTATCCATCAGAGACTTTCTGGCAGAAAAAGGGGTCTGCACCCTGGCCGAGGTGAGTCAGCATTTTCAAGTTGATCCTGAAGCCATGAAAGGCATGCTCGGTCATTGGGTCAGAAAGGGAAAGCTGGTTGAGGAACGGTCAGGCTGCAAACAAGGGTGTGTCAGTTGTAAACCTGAGCAGTTGATTGTCTATCGTTGGCTGAACCCGGACCAGTATGACTTGATTCCTGTTTGCATTCACAGTGAGTAGCTTTTTATTCTTTACGGGCATTTTATTGGCTATGGGCATCTGTATCGATAAACCGGACTGCGATATAAATCCTTGGCCTTGTTTATGCTCTCAGGCTCCCACCCCGGTAGCCTGAAGGTATGGCTGACGATGTAACAGCCTTTCTTAAGTTTCAGCTTGAATACTTTTGATAATGTTTCCATGGCGCCCGGATAGAGATAGCACACCACCAGTCCGGCTTCTTCCCATTCATGTTGGAAAAAATCCTGTTGAAGGATGACTGCGTTTTTCAGGTGCAGGCAGCGTAATCGGCTGATCCAGCAGGGGAGGGGGGAGCGTTCAATGCCATAGATAACCTGGTCTGGATAGGTTTTTGCCAACACGGCTACCAGAGAGCCAAAACCAGAGCCCAGTTCATAAATATTGCCATCGACTTTTGCCGGCAGAGTTTCCAGCAGTTTTGCTCTTACCTTGCCAGAGGTAGGGGTTGGCGTGATGCCCAGTCGCAGACTCCAGAAGACAATTGTCGTTGTTATCAGCGTACCCGCACAAAGAGTCAGAATCAGAGGTAGGTGTTCAGCGTTTATCATTGTCTGAAAGAATTTTATAACTGATCAGGTTTTATATAGTGCGCTCTGGTGAGTGCTTTAATCAAGTTCACGGCTGTTTCCGGCTTTCAGTCAGGCGACTACTGACCACTGCCTCACCAAAACCTCCGACCTCCCTCCAGATTTTGACTAACCTGATTTCCCAATAAACAGTTCAACAACTGGGAACTCAGGCCTTGCTATCCAAAAAAACAGTGATTTTGATCTTGGCCATTGCCTTTTCTGTGCATTACCCTAATGGCCACGCTCAGGAAAATAGTACGCCTCTGCTCTTCGTTCTGACTGTCGGCAAGGCGCTTATCAACACCCCGGGCATATCGCATGTAGAAACTATTCTTCTCCCTTTTTTCCCAGTCCGGGATGCGCTACCGGAACTTGACTCTGTGGTTAAAGCTATCGCCACTGAGATACAGCAAAGCAACCATCAGCAACGTGAAATCATTGAAACAGCCAAACAAAAGAGGAGTCTGATGCTCTGTTGCTTTAGAGGTCATACAGTGCCTGAGGAACCGGAAGAAAAAAGTATTGAAGAAGAGGGCGAGACGGTTGAATGGTGGGAATTGAAGCAAGAACCCGAGGCGAACAGCAGCGATATGCCACGAGTTTGCTTTGGTGATGACATCCTCTTAACTTCAGACACCCGCTATTGCTTTTCTCCTGATCCCGGCGTCCAAGCCAATGCTTACCATCGGGCAGCCTCTGATGATAGTGCCGACAGCGAAGACAGTGACACTGAAGACAGCGGCACCTCCGATGAAAGCAGCGACAACGGTTCAAACGAAGACGAAACTGCGACCGAAACTCATGTTCATTGTGAAAACACGAGACTTGATCCTTTTCGGGCATTAATCGAATTCAGTCAGTATTGTTCGACTCTGAGACTGGAAATGATTCATCAGGAGTCCATTTCAGACGGTGAAATACCCGCTGAATCAGTGACAGAAGTAGACTCTGCTAACAACCTGGAAATCACCCCACCTGCTTACAGAGCTGACCACACGGATCACCTGAAAAAGCACAAACAGACCCACCTGCCTGCCGACCAAAGACTCAAAGTGCACCAGTGTGATCATGAGGGCTGCAACTACAGTACCGGCTACACAAGCCATCTAAAAATGCACAAACAGACCCACCTGCCTGACGATCAGAGACCCAAGGTGCACCAGTGTGACCATGAGGGCTGTAACTACAGTACCGGCTACACAAGCCATTTGAACGTGCACAAAGTGACCCACCTGCCTGCCGACCAGAGACCCAAGCCGCACCAGTGTGACCATGAGGGCTGCAACTACAGCAGCGACCGGTTGGACAGTCTGAAAAGGCACGAACGGACCCACTTGCCTGCCAACCAAAAACCCAATATACCGAAAAGACCCAAAAGACCGAATGTGCACCAGTGTGATCATGAGGGCTGCAACTACAGTACCGGCTACACGACCCATCTAAAAATGCACAAACAGACCCACCTGCCTGACGACCAGAGAGTCAAGGTGCACCAGTGTGACCATGAGGGCTGCAACTACAGCAGCGACCGGTTGGACAGTCTGAAAAAGCACAAACGGACCCACCTGCCTGCCGATCAGAGATCCAAAAAAGCCAGAGTGCACTACTGTGGCTATGAGGGCTGCAACCATAGCAGCGACCACCCAGGCAATCTGCAAAAGCACAAACGGACCCACCTGTATGCCGATCAAAGAGTTAAGGTGCACCAGTGTGACTATGAGGGCTGCCAGTACATCACCGACCAGAAGTGCAATCTGAAAAAGCACAAACGAACCCACCTGCCTGCCGACCAGAGACCCAAGATGCACCGGTGTGACCATGAGGGCTGCCACTACAGCACCGACCGGACAGACCATCTGAAAACGCACAAACAGACCCACCTGCCTGCCGACCAGAGACCCAGGATGCACCGGTGCGACCATGAGAGCTGCAACTACAGTGCCAACCACATGGGAAATCTGAACAAGCACAAACAGACCCACCTGCCTGCCGACCAGAGGCCCAAGGTGCACCACTGTGACCATGAGGGCTGCAATTACAGCACCCATCGGGTGGGCGATCTGAACAAGCACAAAAATATCCACCTGCCTGCCGACCAGAGACCCAAAAGAAAAGCGTATGACCAACCGCCATCTAACAAAAAAAGAAAGAAGGGTGATCAAGAGTGATCCGCCACCCAACCCGTCTGAAAGAAACCTCCGACCTTTCTCCAGATTTTGACTAACCTGATTTTCCAATAAACAGTTCAACAACTGGGAACTCAGGCCTTGCTATCCAAAAAAACATTGATTTTGATCTTGGACATTGCCATTTCTGTGCATTGCTCTAATGACTACGCTCAGGAAAACAGGTTGCCTTTGCTCTTATCTCTGGCTGTCAGCAAGATGCTTATCCCGGTCCGGGATGTGCCAACAGAACTTGACTCTATTGCTAAAGCTATCGCCACTGAGATACAGCAAGGAGACAATCAGCAACGTGAAATTATTGCAACGGCCAAACAAAGAGGGAGTCTGATGCTCTGTTGCTTTAGAGGTCATAAAGTGCCTGAGGAACAGCCAGACACTCGCTATTGCTTTCCTGCCACCGGGGTTTTTCCTGCCACCGGCGTTTCTCCTGACCCTGATGTCAAAGCTAAGGCTTACCGTCAGGCAGCCTCTGATGAAGGTTCTGAAAGTGAGGACAGCGGCACCTCTGATGACAACAGCGATAAGGATTCAGACGAAGACGAAACGGATGTTCAATGTGTAAACACGGCACCTGATCCTTTTCAAGCACTCAACGAAATGAGTCAGTATTGTGTGACTCTGAGACTGGGAATGATTAACGAGGCGTCCGTTTCAGACGGTGAAATAGCCACTGAGTCAGAGATAGAAGTGAACCTGCCTGCCGGCCAGAGACCCAAAAGACCCAAAAGACCCAAAGTGCACCAGTGTGACCATGAGGGCTGCAACTACGGCACCGGCTACACGAGTCATCTGAAAACGCACAAACAGACCCACCTGCCTGTCGACCAGAGAACCATAATGAAGCAATGTGACTATGAAGGCTGCAATTACAGAACCGTGCATACGGGACATCTGAACAAGCACAAACAGACCCACCTGCCTGCCGACGATAGACCCAAAAGACCCAAAGTGCACCACTGTGACCATGAGGGCTGCGACCACAGCACCCACTATGCCTGGTCTCTGAAAATGCACAAAAAGACCCACCTGCCAGCCGAGCAGAGATCGAAAGTGCACCAGTGTGACTATGAGGGCTGCAAATATAGCACCGATCACCCCGGCAATCTGAAAGCACACAAACAGAGCCACCTGCCAGCCGAGCAGAGATCCAAAGTGCTCCAGTGTGACCATGAGGGGTGCAAGTACATAAGCCAGCAGCCGAGCTATCTGAAAAGGCACAAACAGATTCACCTGCTTGCCGGGCAGAGATCCAAAACGCACCAGTGTGACCATGAGGGCTGCGACTACAGCACCGGCTACGCGAGCGATCTGAAAAAGCACAAACAGATTCATCTGCCTGCTGACCATAGACCCAAAAGACCCAAGGTGCGTCAGTGTGACCATGAAGGCTGCGACTACAGCACCAGCTATACGAGCCATTTGAAAAGGCACAAACAGACCCACCTGCCTGCCGACCAGAGAACCAAAAGACCCAAAAGAAAAGCGCATGACCAGCCGCCATCTAACCGGAAAAGAAAGAAGGGTGATAAAGAATGATCTGTCTCCCAAGCCGCCCTCGTTCCCACGCTCTGCGTGGGGAGCGGGCGGACTATACGGATACCAAGGCTTAGCTGCACTAATCCTTTAATAGGTTCTTAGGCCAGGGTGAGGTGAGCTCAATGTCAAGACCCAGGATATTGTATGTAAACTCTCGCCTGCTGGAACGGAGTTGGTTGGCAAAGGAATTCCTGTGCTAACTAAAGGACGTGGAGCGAAATGTAAGTCGGGAAGCGAGGGCAAACCCTCTTCCGCAGCTCGCAGTGAAACGTCAAAAAAGAAAAGAACGGTAACTACTCCGGTAGCTTGCTTAGTATTGGAAGCTCGCTCCTTTAGGGGCGAGTAGTTCACGCAGTAGTGCAAAATTCCAGTGGACAAGTATTTTTGCAACAGTGCTTCCAGCGTCTCTGGCCAGCTATGATGTACATTCGTTAAAACAACCTCATTAGGGTATTTACCATCAAGCTACCCGTTGGAATTTTTTGTTCAGGCCTCTCTCCTTTCTCCAGATTTTGACTAACCTGACTTACCAATAAACAATTCATTGATTGGGAAGCCAAACCTTGCTATCCAAAAAGCCATTGATTTTGAACTTAGCCGTTGCCTTTTGTGTGCATTGCTCTAATGGCTTCGCTCAGGAATATAGTATGCCTTTGCTCTTCGCTCTGACTGCCAGCAAGACGCTTATCAGCACTCTGAGGTCTTTTGAAGAGGAGGGCGGGGCTATTGAGTGGTATTGCTTTTTTTCTGACCCTGGCGTCGGAGCTAAGGCTTACAGCCGGGCTCCTAGTGATAGTGCCGACAGCGAAGACAGTGGCAGTGAAGACAACGGCACCTCTGATAAAAACAGCGACAACCGTTCAAACGAAGACGAATCTGATACTGAATCTGATACTGAATCTGATACCGAATCTGATGTTGAGTATGTAGCCACGACACTGAACCCGTTTCCGGTATCCGATGAAATCAGTCAGTATTGTACAGCTATGGAACTGAGAAAAATTAAGCAGGAGCCGAAGCCCGTTTTAGACAGTGAAATACCTAATCCGAAAACGCATAAACAGACCCATTTGTCTGCTGACCAGAAAGTCGAGGCGTGGCAGTGTGACCATGAGGGCTGCCACTTCAGCAGCTACTACAGGAGCAATCTGTATAAGCACCAACAGACTCACTTGCCTACTGAGCAGAGACCCAAAAAAGCCAGAGTGCACCCGTGTGACCATGAGGGCTGCGGCTACAGCGCTAGCCGGGCGGACCATCTGAAAAGGCACCAACAGACCCACCTGCCTGACGACCAGAGACTCAGGGTGTACCAGTGTGACCATGAGGGCTGTAACTACAGCTGCAAACAGGCATCCAATTTGAAAAAGCACCAACAGATCCACCTGCCTGCCGACCAGAAACTCAAGAGACCCAAGAGACCCTGGTTGAAGTGTGACCATGAGGGCTGCAATTACGGTTCCTACCACAAGTTCCGTTTGAAAAAACACCAACAGATCCACCTGCCTGCCGACCAAAGGCCGGAAATGTACCTGTGTGACCATGAGGGCTGCAATTACAGAACCTACCGCACGGACTATCTGGGAAAGCACAAAATGAGCCACCTGCCTGTCGACCAGAGACCCAAGCTATATCAGTGTGACCATGAGGGCTGTCATTACAGAGCCCGCCAAAAGGGGCATCTGAACAAGCACAGACAGACCCACCTGCCTGCCGACCAGAGACCCAAAAGACCCAAGGTGTACTCGTGTGACCATGAGGGCTGCCATTACAGCACCGACCACAAGGGCAATCTGAAAAGGCACAAACAGACTCATCTGCCTGCCGACCAGAGGCTTGGAAGACCCAAAAGAAAAGCGCATGACCCATCGCCATCTAACAAGAAAAGGAAAAAGAGTGATAAAGCATCCCGCCTTAAAGAAAACTCCGACATTTCTTCAGATTTTGACTAACCTGATTTTCCAGTAAGCATTCCAAACACCAGGAAACTGAGCCTTGCTATTCAAAAAAACATTGATTTTGATTTTGGCCATGGCTTTTTCTGTACATTGCTCTACTGGTCACGCGCAGGAAGAGCCAGACACCCGATATTGTTTTTCTCCTGATTTTGGCATCGAAGTCAAGGCTTACAGTCGGGCAGCCTCTGATGATGGTGCCGACAGCGAAGACAGTGACAGCGAAGACAGTGGCAGTGAAGACAGCAGCACCTTTGATAAAAGCAGCGAAAGCAGTTCAGACGGAGACGAAGCTGATACCGAATCTGATGTTCAGTCTGCAAACACGACAGTTGATCCTTATCGAGCATTAAACGAATTCAGTCAGTATTGTGCGGCTCTGAGTCAGGAAATCATTAAACAGGACTCCATTTCAGACAGTAAAATACCCACTTTCAGCACCGATCAGGCGAGCCATCTGAAAAGGCACCAACAGGTCCACCTGCCTGTCGACCAGAGGTTCAGGATGCACCAGTGTGAACATAAGGGCTGCGACTACAGGACCGACCGGGTTGACCATCTGCAAATGCACAAACCTACCCACCTGCCTGCCGAGCAGAGACCCAGAATGCACCAGTGTGACCAGAAGGGCTGCAACTACAGCACCGACCGAATGGGCAATCTGAAAATACACATACGAATCCACCTGCCTTCCGGGCAGAGACCCAGAAGCTACCATTGTGACCATGAGGGCTGCAACTACAGCACCGACCATACAGGCCATCTGAAAAGGCACAAACAGACACACTTGCCTGCCGACCAGAGACCCAAGAAACCCAAGATGGGCCATTGCGACCATGAGGGCTGCGGCTACAGCACCAACCGGGCTGACCATCTGAACATACACAAACAAACCCACCTGCCTGCCGAGCAGAGATCCGCAAGGTACCAGTGTGACCATAAGGGCTGCAACTACAAAACTGGCCGAATGGGCAATCTGAAAATACACAAACAAACCCACTTGCCTGCCGAGCAGAGATCCAGAAGGCACCAGTGTAACCATGAAGGCTGCAACTACAGCACCGACCATACAAGCCATCTGAAAAGGCACAAACGGACACACCTGAGGCCCAAAAGGAAAGCGTATGATCAGCCGCCATCTAACGAGAAAAGAAAGAAGGGTGATCAAAAATGATCCGACGGCGAATCCAGGCCTTGCTACCTGAAAAACCATTGATTTTGATTTTGATTTTGGCCATTGCCTTTTCTGTAAATTGCTCTAGTAGCCAAACTCAGGAAAACAGGTTGCCTTTGCTTTTCAATCTGGCTGTTGGCAAGGCGCTTTTCCCGATCCGGGGTGCTCTACCGGAAATGGAAGAAGGGAGCGAGGCCATTGAATGGTGGGAGCTGACGCTAGAACCTGAGGCAAACGACTGCGATACGGCAGGAGTTTGCTTCGGTGATGACATCTTCTTAAAGCCAGATACCCAATATTGCTTTTGTCCTGACCCTGGCGTTGAAGTCAAGGCTTGCAGCCGGGCAGCCTCTGATGAGGGTTCTGACACTGAAGACAGCAGCACCTCTGATGAGGGTTCTGACACTGGCGACAGCAGTACCTCTGATGAGGGTTCTGACACTGGCGACAGCGGTACCTCTGATGAGGGTTCTGACACTGGCGACAGCGGTACCTCTGATGAGGGTTCTGACACTGGCGACAGCAGCACCTCTGATGAGGGTTCTGACATTGAAGACAGTAGCACCTCTGATGAAAGTAGCGAAAACAGTTCAAACGAAGACGAAGTTGATGCCGAATCTGATGTTAAGTTTGTAGACAGGGCGTTTTATCATTTTCGAACATTAAACGAAATCAGTCAGCATTATACGACTCTGAGACTGAAAACGCACAAGCAGATCCACCGGCTTGCCGACCAGAGACGCAAGCACCAGTGTGACCATGCAGGCTGCAACTACAGCTCTGCCCGGTCGGACAATCTGAAAAAGCACAAACAGACTCACCTGCCTGTCGACCAGAGACCCAGGGTGCACCAGTGTGACCATGAGGGCTGCAACTATAGAACCGACCACAGGAGCAATCTGAACGTGCACAAAAAGACCCATCTGCCTGCCGACCAGAGACTCAAGGTTCACCAGTGTGACCATAAGGGTTGCTACTACAGCAGCGATGTGCCGGGCAATTTGAAAAAGCACCAACAGACCCACCTGCCTGCCGACCAGAGACTCAAGGTTCACCAGTGTGACTATAGGGGGTGCTACTACAGCACCGATCTGTCGAGTAATTTGAAAAAGCACCAAAAGACCCACCTGCCTGCCTACTGGAGACTCAAAGATACCAGAGTACACCCGTGTGACCACGAAGGCTGCAACTACAGCACTCAACGTATAAACAATTTGAAAAAACACAAACTGATCCACCTGCCTGCTGATCAGAGACTCAAGGTTCACCAGTGTGACCATGAGGGTTGCCACTACAGCACTGATTTGTCGGGCAATTTGAAAAGGCACCAAGCGACCCACCTGCCTACCAACCAGAAGCTCAAAAGAAAAGCGTATGACCCGCTGCCATCTAACGAGAAAAGAAAGAAGGGTGATCAAGAATGATCCGACTGGGAACCCAGACCTTGCTATCCAAAAAATTATTGATTTTGGCTTTGGCCATTGCCTTTTCTGTGCATTGCTCAAATGGCCACGCTCAGGAAATGAGTATGCCTTTGCTCTTCGCTCTGGATGTTGGCAAGGCGCTTTTCCCAGTCCGGGATGTGCTACCGGAACGCTATTGCTTTTCTCCTGCCACCGGCGTTTTTCCTGCCACCGGCGTCGAGACTAAGGCTTACAGTCGGGCAGCCCCTGATGATAGTGCCTACAGCGAAGACAGTGACAGCGAAGACAGTGGCAGTGAAGACAGCGACACCTCTGATGAAAACAGCGACAACTGTTCTGACGAAGACGAAACTGAATCTGATGTTCAGTGTGAAAACACGACACAGGGTTCTTTTCGGGCATTAATCGAATTCAGTCAGTATTGTGCGACTTTGGGACTGGAAATGAATGAACAGGAGTCCATTTCAGACAGTAAAATACCCCCTCAGTCAGGGGTAGAGCTGACTCAAGCCCTAACTCAAGCAGGCCAGAGACCCAAGAAAACCAAGGTGCACCAGTGTGACTATCAGGGTTGCGACTTCAGCACCGACCATAGGGGCAATCTGAAAGCGCACAAACAGACCCACCTGCCTGCCGACCAGAGACTCAGGCTCCAGTGCGACCATGAGGGCTGCGACTTCAGCACCGACCATAGGGGCAATCTGAAAGCGCACAAACGGACCCACCTGCCTGCCGACCAGAGACCCAGGCACCAGTGCGATCATGAGGGCTGCAACTTCAGCACCGATTATAGGGGCAATCTGAAAGTGCATAAACAGATCCACCTGCCTGCCGACCAGAGACCCAGGCACCAGTGCGACCATCAGGGCTGCGACTTCAGAACCGACTACCCGAGCCATCTGAAAAGGCACAAACAGACCCACCTGCCTGCCGACCAGAGGCCCAGGCACCAGTGCGACCATGAGGGCTGCAACTACAGCAGTGGCCAGGCGAGCAATCTGAAAGTACACAAACAGACCCACCTGCCTGCCGACCAGAGACTCAGGGGGTACCAGTGTGACCATGAGGGCTGCGACTTCAGAACCAACTACATGAGCCATCTGAAAAGGCACAAACGGATCCACCTGCCTGCCGACCAGAGACCCAAGGTGCACCAGTGTGACCATGAGGGCTGCGACTTCAGAAGCAACTACAAGAGCCATCTGAAAAGGCACAAACAGACCCACCTGTCTGCCGACCAGAGTCTCAGGGTGGTGCAGCAGTGTGAGTGTGACCATGAGGGCTGCGACTTCAGAACCGACTACAAAACCCATCTGAAAAGGCACAAACAGACCCACCTGCCTGCCGACCAGAGGCCCAGGCACCAGTGCGACCATGAGGGCTGCAACTTCGGCAGCGGCCATGCGAGCAATCTGAAAGTGCACAAACTGACCCACCTGCCTGCCGACCAGAGACCCAGGGTGCACCAGTGTGACCATGAGGGCTGCGACTTCAGAACCGACTACACGAGCCATCTGAAAAAGCACAAAAAGACCCACCTGCCTGGCTACCAGAGACCCAAAAGAAAAGCGCATGATCAGCCGCCATCTAACGCGAAAAGAAAGAAGGGTGATAAAGAATGAGGCCCTCCAGCCCGCCTCAAAGAAATCTCCAACCTCTCTGCGGATTTTGACTAACCTGAATTTCCAATAAGCAGTTCAACGGCTGGGAATTCAGACCTTGCTATCCAAAAAATCATTGATTTTGGCTTTGGCTATTGCCTTTTCTGTGCATTGCTCTAAAGGCCAGGCTCAGGAAAACAGCTTGCCTTTGCTCTTCGCTCTGGCTGTCGGCAAGGCGTTTTTCCCAGCCTGGGATGTGCTACCGGAACGCTATTGCTTTTTTCCTGCCACCGGCGTCTTTCCTGCCACCGGCGTCTTTCCTGCCACTGGCGTCGAAGTTGAGGTTTACAGTCGGGCAGCCTCTGATGATAGTGCCTACAGCGAAGACAGTGGCAGTGAAGACAGCGACACCTCTGATGAAAACAGCGACAACTGTTCTGACGAAGACGAAACTGAATCTGATGCTCAGTGTGAAAACACGACACTGGATCCTTTTCGGGCATTAATCGAATTCAGTCAGTATTGTGCGACTCTGAGACCCAAGAAACCCAAGCTGCACCAGTGTGACCATGAGGGTTGCGACTACAGCTCCGACTATGTGGGCAATCTGAAAAAACACAAACAGATCCACCTGCCTGCCGACCAGAGAGTCAAGGCGCACCATTGTGACCATGAGGGCTGCGACTACAGCTCCGACCATAAGGGCAATCTGAAAAAACACAAAAAGATCCACCTGCCTGCCGACCAGAGACTCAAGGGGCACCAGTGTGACCATGAGGGCTGCAACTACAGCACTGATCGGGCCGAAGGTCTGAAAAGGCACAAACAGACCCACTTGCCTGCCGACCAGAGACCCAGGAAGTTCAAGGTACACCAGTGTGACCATGGGGGCTGCAACTACCGCACCCACCACAAGGGGCACCTGAAATCGCACAAACATATTCACCTGCCTGCCGACCAGAAACCCAGGAAGCCCAGAGTGCACCATTGTGACCATGAGGGCTGCGACTACAGCACTGGCTACATTAGCCATCTGAAAGCGCACCAACAGACCCACCTGCCTGCCGACCAGAGAGTCAAGGCGCACCAGTGTGACCATGAGGGCTGCAACTACAGCACCGATCGGGCCGAGGGCTTGAAAAGGCACAAACAAACCCACTTGCCTGCCGACCAAAGATCCAAGAGACTCAGGGGGCACCATTGTGATCATGAGGGCTGCAACTACAGCACCGAATATCCGGGTCATCTGAGCAGGCATAAACAGACCCACCTGCCTGCCGACCAGCGATCCAGGGTGCACCAGTGTGACCACGAGGGCTGCAACTACCGCAGCAATCAGGCGGGCAATCTGAAAATGCACAAACAGACCCACCTGCCTGCCTGTCAGAGACCCAGGAGACGCAAGATGCACCAGTGTGATTATCGGGGCTGTCATTACGGCACTGGCCGGACGGAGCATCTGAAAAAGCACAGGCACACCCACCTGCCTGCCGATCAGAGACCCAGGGTGCACCAGTGTGACCATGAGGGCTGCAACTACAGAAGCGACCGGATGAGTAATCTGAACATGCACAAAAAGACCCACCTGCCTGGCTGCCAGAGACCCAAGGTGCATCACTGTGATCATAAAGGCTGCGACTACAGCACCGATCATACGGGCCATCTGAAAAGGCACAAACAGACCCACCTGTCTACCGACCAGGAACCCAAAAGACCCAAAAGAAAAGCGTATGAGCAGCCGCGATCTAACGCGAAAAGAAAGAAGGGCGATAAAGAATGAGGCCTTCCAACCCGCCGTAAAGAAACCTCCGACCATTTTCCAGATTTTGACTAACCTGATTTTTCAATAAACATTTCAACGACTGGAATCCTCGGCTTTGCTATTCAAAAAATCATTGATTTTGGCCATGGCCTTTTCTGTGCATTGCTCTAATGGCTTCGCTGAGGAAGTGAGTATGCCTTTGCTCTTTGCTCTGGCTGTCGGCAAGGCGCTTTACCCAGTCCGGGATGGGCTACCGGAACGCTATTGCTTTTTTCCTGCCACCGGCGTCTTTCCTGCCACCGGCGTCTCTCCTGACTACGGCATCAAATTCAAGACTTACCGTCGGGCAGCTTCTGATGATAGTGCCGACAGCGAAGACAGTGGCAGTGAAGATAGCAGCACCTCTGATAAAAACAGCGACAACAGCACGGACAAAAACGAAGCTGATGCTGATGTCCAGTATGTCACCACGACACTTAATCCTTTTCCTGTATCAAATGAAATCAGTCAGTATTGTGCGGCTCTGGCATTGAAAAAGATTAAGCAGGAGCCCGTTTCAGACAGTGAAAAACCTACTGATGCAGAAGTAGACGTGACAGACATGAGCTCTGTTAACCCGCTGGAAATCACCTTACCTGCCTCTGGCAGCGATCATATGGACCATCTGAAAACGCACAAACAGCCCCGTCTGACTGCCCACCAGAGAACCAGATTGCGCCAGTGTGACTATGAGGGGTGCAACTTCGGAACCAGCTATGCGGGCAATCTGAAAAAGCACAAACAGACCCACCTGCCTGCCGACCAGAGACACAAGCTGCACCAGTGTGACCATGAGGACTGCTACTACAGCACCGATTATGTGAGCCATCTGAAAATGCACAAAAAGACCCATCTGCCTGCCGACCAGAGACACAAGCTGTACCAGTGTGACCATGAGGGCTGCGACTACAGCACCGATTATGTGAGTCATCTGAAAATACACAAACAGACCCACCTGCCTGTCGACCAGAGACATAAGAGGTACCATTGTGAGGGCTGCAACTACAGCACCGACCGGGCAGACCATCTGGAAAGGCACAAAGAGACCCACCTGCCTGTCAACCAGAGACTCAAGAAACCCAAGGTTTACCAGTGTGACCATGAAGGCTGCAACTACATCACCAACTACACGGGCAATTTGAAAAAGCACAAACAGACCCACCTGTCTGCCGACCAGAGAGCCAAAAGACCCAAAAGAAGAGCGTATGACCAGCCACCCTCTAACGAGAATAACGCGAAAAGAAAGAAGGGTGATCAAGAATAAAAGCTCCGACCTCTCCCCGGATTTTGACTAACCTGACTTACCAGTAAGCATTTCAACGACTGGGAAGCCAAGCCTTGTTATCCAAAAAAACATTGATTCTGATCTTGGTCGTGGCTGTTTCTGTGCATTGCTCTAATGGCTACGCTCAGGAAAACAGGTTGCCTTTGCTCTTTTCTTTCGCTGTCGGCACTCCCGCTGTCGGCACTCTAGCTGTCGGCAGAGCGCATATCCCAGTCTGGGATGGGCTACCAGAGGAACCAGGAGAAGAGGGCATTGAATGGTACCACTTCGACATGCCACGAGTTTGCTTTGGTGATGACATCCTCTTAAAGCCAGGCAGTCGCTCTTGTTTTTCACCTGACCCTGGTGTCGAAGCTAATCGGGCAGCCTCTGATGATAGTGCCTACAGCGAAGACAGTGACAGTGAAGACAGCGGTACCTTTGATGAAAGCAGCGACAACCGTTCTGACGAAGAAGAAACGGATGTTCAACCTGTAAACAAGGCACCTGACTCTTTTCAAGCATTAAACGAAATGAGTCAGTATTGTGCGACCCTGAGACTGAAAATGATTGATCAGGAGTCTAATTCAGACAGTAAAACACCCAACGAGTCAAAGCACCGACAGCGGGTTGACCAGAGACCCGGGAAACTCAAGGAGCACCCGTGCGACCATGAGGGATGCAATTACATCAGCAACTACACGAGCAATCTGAAAAAGCACAAGCAGAGACACCTGCCTGCCGACCAGCGGAGAGTGCACCAGTGTGACCATGGGGACTGCAATTACAGCACTGTCTGTGCGGGCGATCTGAAAAAGCACAAGCGAACCCACCTGCCTGTCGACCAGCGGCTCAAGGTGCACCAGTGTGACCATGAAGGCTGCAGCTACAGCAGCGACCAGAAGAGCCATCTGAAACAGCACAAGCAGACCCACCTGCCCGCCGACCAGCGGCCCAAGGTGCACCAGTGTGACCATGAGGGCTGCGACTATATCACTGACTACAGGAGCAATCTGGAAAAGCACAAGCAGATCCACCTGCCTGCCGACCAGAGATTCAAGGTGCACCGGTGTGACCATGAGGGCTGCGACTATATCACCGATAACAGCGGCAGTCTGAAAACGCACAAGCAGATCCACCTGCCTGCTGACCAGCGGAGGGTGCACCAGTGCGACCATGTGGGCTGCAATTACAGCACTGTCTATACGAGCGATCTGAAAAAGCACAAGCGAACCCACTTGCCTGCCGACCAGCGGCCCAAGGTGCACCAGTGTGACCATGAAGGCTGCAGTTACAGAAGCGACCAGAAGAGCCATCTGAAACAGCACAAGCAGACTCACCTGCCTGCCGACCAGCGGCCCGGGGGGCATCGGTGTGACCATGAAGGCTGCAACTACATCACCATCTACACGGGCAATCTGAAAAAGCACAAACAGGTCCACCTGCCTGCCGACCAGAGGCCTAAAAGAAAAGCGTATGATCAGTCACGACCTAACAAGAAAAGAAAGAAGGGTAATCAAGAATGAAACCTCCGACCTCTCCAAATTTTGACTAACCTGATTTCCCAATAAACAATTCAATAACTGGGAAACCAGGCCTTGCTGTTCAAAAAATTATTGACTTTGATCTTGGCCGTTGCCTTTTCTGCGCATAGTTCTAATGGCCACGCTCAGGAAAACAGGTTGCCTTTGCTTCCACCAGAAGGTATTGAAGAAGAGAGCGAAGCCATTGAATGGTGGGAGCTGAAGCAAGAGCCCGACGCGAACTATTGCTTTTCTCCTCACCCTGGCGCGAAAGCTGAGGCTTACCGTCGGGCAGCCTCTGATGAGGGTTCTGAAAGTGAAGACAGTGGCACCTCTGATAAAAACAGCGACGATAAAAACAGTGACAACCGTTCAAACGAAGATGAAGCGGATGCCGACTCTGATGTTCAGTACGTAACCACGACACTTGATCCTTTTCTGGTATCACATGAAATCAGTCAGTATTGTGCGACTCTGGCACTGAAAAAGATTAAGCAGGAGCCCGTTTCAGACAGTCAAATAGTCATTGACTCACAGGTAGGCATGACCCACCCGGAAATCACCTCACCTGCTTGCAGCAGCGATCAAACGAACCCTCTGAAAATACACAAACAGACTCACCTGCCTGCCGACCAGAGACTCAAAAAAACCAGAGTGCACCAGTGCGACCATGAAGGCTGCAACTACAGCACTGGCAACGTGAGCCACCTGAAAACACACAAACAGACTCACCTGCCTGCCGACCAGAGACTTAAAAAAACCAGAGTGCACCAGTGCGACCATGAAGGCTGCGACTACAACACTGGCTACGCGAGCCATCTGAAAACACACAAACAGACTCACCTGCCTGCCCACCAGAGAGTCAGACATCAGTGTGACCATGAGGGTTGCAACTACAGCACCTACCATTCGTCTAATCTGAAAAAGCACAAACAGACCCACCTGCCTGCGGATCAAAGAACCAGGGTGCACCAGTGTGACCATGATGGTTGCAACTACAGAACCGACTACCGGCATCGTCTGAAAAGGCACAAACAGAACCACTTGCCTGTCCACCAGGGATCCAGTAGAACCAAGATACTCTGGGTGCAACAGTGTGACCATGAGGGCTGCAACTACAGCGCCAGATACAGGTGTCATCTGAAAAAGCACAAAGAGATCCACCTGCCTGCTGACCAGAGACCCAAGAGACCCAAGGTGCATCAGTGTGACCATGAGGGCTGCAACTACATCACCGACCGGAAGAGCCATCTGAAAAGGCACAAACCCACCCACCTGCCTGCCGAGCTGAGACCTAAGATACGCAAGGTGTATCAGTGTGACCATGAGGGCTGCAACCACATCGCGAACAAGGTGAGCCACCTGAAAAAGCACAAACAGACCCACCTGTCTGCCGAACAAAGACCCAAGAGACTCAGGATGCACCAGTGTGACTATGAGAGCTGCAAATACCACACTGACCACAAGGGCAACCTGAACGCGCACAAACAGACCCACTTGCCTGCTGACCAGAGACCCAGGAGACCCAAGGTGCACCAGTGTGACCATGAAGGCTGCAACTTTATCAGCAACCACAGGGGCAATCTGAATACGCACAAAAAGACTCACCTGCATGCCGCCAAGAAACTCAAAAGCCCTAAAAGAAAAGCGTATGACCAGCCGTCATCCGAGAAAAAAAGCAAGCAGGGTGATCAAGAATGATTCGCCTGCCAACCCCTCCCTAAAAGAAACCTCCCAGCTCTTCAGATTTTTACTAACCTGATTTCCCAATAAGCAGTTCAACGATCGGGAAGCCAAGCCTTGCTGTCCAAAAAACCATTGATTTTGAACTTAGCCGTTGCCTTTTGTGTGCATTGCTCTAATGGCTTCGCTCAGGAAACCAGTATGCCTTCGCTCTTCGCCCTGACTGTCGGCAAGATGCTTATCAGTACTCCGAGGTCTTTTATTGACGTCTCATCCACGAAAGGCGACGACAACGATATGCCACAAGTTTGCTTAGGTGATGACATCCTCTTAAAACCAGACACTCGCTATTGCCTTTCTCCTGACCCTGACGTTGAAGCCAAGACTTACCGTCGGGCAGCCTCTGATGAGGGTTCTGACACTGAAGACAGCAGCACCTCTGATGAAAACGGTGACAACCGTTCAAAGGAAAACGAAGCGGATGCCGAATCTGATGTTGAGTATGTAATCACGTCACTTAATCCTTTTCGAGTAGCAAATGGAATCAACCAGTATTGTGCGGCTCTGGTACTGACAAAGATTAAGCAGGAGCTCGTTTCAGACAGTGAAATAACCACTCAGTCAGAGGTAAACGAGACAGAAGCAGACTCTTCTAACAACCAGGTCAACCTGCCCGCCGACCGTAGACCCAGGGGACCTGATAGACCCAGGGTGCATCAGTGTGACCATGAGGGTTGCAGCTATGCCACCGACTACATGTGTAATCTGAAAAATCACAAACAGGCCCACCTGCCTGTCCACCAGAGATCCAGGGTGTACCAGTGTGACTATGAGGGCTGCAACTACATCGCCAACCTGGCGGGCAATCTGAAAAGGCACAAAAAGACCCACCTGCCTGCCGACCTTAGATCCAGGGGGTACCAGTGTGACCATGAGGGCTGCAACTACAGCACTGACCGGATGAACGATGTGAAAAAGCACAAACAGACCCACCTGCCTGCCGACCAGAGAGCCAGGAAGTACCAGTGTGACCATGAGGGTTGCAACTACAGCACCGACTCGGCGAGACATCTGAAAGCGCACAAACAGACCCACCTGCCTGCCGACCAGAGATCCAGGGGGTACCGGTGTGACCATAAGGGCTGCAACTACAGCACTGACCACAGGGGCAATCTGAAAGCGCATAAACAGACCCACCTGCCTGCCGACCAGAGACCCAAAAGACCCAAAAGAAAAGCGTATGACCAGCCGCTATCTAACGAGAAAAGAAAGAAGGGTGATCAAGAATGATCCGGCTCCGAAGCTGCCTCAAAGAAATCTCCGACCTTTCTCTAGATTTTGACTAACCTGACTTTCCAATAAACATTTCAACGACTGGGATGCCAGCTGGTGCTATCTAAAAACCCATTGATTTTGGCCTTGGCTATTGCCTTTTCTGTGCATTGCCCTAATGACCACGCTCAGGAAAACAGGTTGCCTTTGCTCTTCGCTCCGGCTGTCGGCAAGGTGCTTATCAACACCCCGATGCCCTTTATTGAAGTCTCATCCACGAATGATGCCCTGGGCATGTCACAGGTCGACATTGAAGAAGAGAGCGAGGCTATTGAATGGTGGGAGTTGAAGCAGTATTGCTTTTCACCTGCCACCGGCGTCTCACCTGCCACCGGCGTCTCTCCTGACTCTGGTGTCGAAGCCAGGACTTACAGTCGGGCAGCCTCTGAGGATGATCCTGGTAGCGAAGACAGTGGCACCTCTGATAACAGCAGCGACAACTCTTCAAACGAAGATGAATCTGATGCTGAATCCGATGTTCAGTATGTAAGCACGACATTTAATCCTTTTCGGGTATCAATGGAAATCAATCAGTATTGTGCGATTCTGGCACTGGAAAAGATTGAGCAGGAGCTCATTTCAGAGAGTGAAACATCCGAGGAGTCGGAGGTGGACGTGACACAAGCGGACTCTGCCAACAAGCTGAAAATGATCTTACCTGCTGACAGCATCGACCAGGGACCCAAGATGCACCAGTGTGCCTATAAGGGCTGCAACTACAGAACCGACCATACCGGTCATCTGAAAATGCATAAACGGACCCACCTGACGACCGACCAGAGACTCAGGGTGCACCATTGTGACTACGGGAGCTGCAACTACAGATCTGACCATATGGGCTGTCTGAAAATGCACAGGAAGACCCATCTGCCGGCCGACCAGAGACTCAAGGTGCACCAGTGTGACTATGGGGGCTGCAACTACCGCTCTGACCGGGCGGGTAATCTGAAAGAGCACAAACGGACCCACCTGCCTGCCGACCAGAGACCCAGGGGGCACCAGTGTGCCCATGAGGGCTGCAACTACAGCTCCGACCGGGTGAGAGATCTGAAAAAGCACAAAGAGACCCACCTGCCTGCCGACCAGAGACCCAAGAAACTGAAGGTACACCAGTGTGACCATGAAGGCTGCATCTACAGCACCGATCGGGCATGCAGTCTGAAAAGGCACAAACAGACCCACCTGCCTGCCGACCAGAGACTCAAGCTGCATCAGTGTGACCATGAGGGCTGCAATTACAGCACCGATCATACGGGCAATCTGAAAATCCACAAACAGACCCATCTGCCTGCCGACCAGAGACTCAAGCTGCATCAGTGTGACCATGAGGGCTGCAATTACAGCACCGATCATACGGGCAATCTGAAAATCCACAAACAGACCCATCTGCCTGCCGACCAGAGAACCAAAAGGAAAAGGAAAGCGAACAACCAGCCGTCATCTAACAAGAAAAGAAAGGTGATAAAGAATGATTCGCCTCCGAAGCCGCCTTAAAGAAACCTCCGACCTTTCTCCAGATTTTGACTAACCTGACTTCCCAATAAACATTTCAACGACTGGGAACACGGGCCTTGCTATCCAAACAACCATTGATTTTGATTTTGATTTTGGCCATGACCGTTTCTGTGCGTTGCTCTAATGGTCACGCTCAGGAAACCAGTATGCCTTTGCTCTTCGCTCTGCCACTTTCTGACACACAGTGTTGGCATGCTGGAACACTGCAAGAGCAAGTATGCTTCGGTGATGACATCCTCGTAAAGCTAGTCATTCGCTATTGCTTTTCACCTGCCACCGGCGTCTCACCTGCCACCGGCGTCTCACCTGCCACCGGCGTCTCACCTGCCACCGGCGTCTCACCTGCCACCGGCGTCTCACCTGACCCTGGTGTCGAAGCTAAGCCTTACAGTCGGGCAGCCTCAGGTGATAGTGCCTACAGCGAAGACAGTGACAGTGAAGACAGCGGTACCTCTGACGAAAACAGCGACGACTGTTCTGACCAGGACGAAGCTGATGCTGAATCTGATGTTCAGTGTGCAAACAAGACACTTGATCCTTTTCGGGCATTAAACGAAATCAGTCAGTATTGTGCGACTCTGAGGCTGGAAATGATTGAGCAGGAGTTTATTTCAGACAGTAATATCCCCACTGAGTCAGAGACAGGCGTGACAGAAGTAGACTCTGCTGACCAGGGACCCAAGAGACCCAGGAAGCCCAGAAAGCCCAGAAAGCCCAAGGAGCACCAGTGTGACCACGAGGGCTGCAACTACAGCACCGTCTACACAAGCCATCTTAGAATGCACAAAGAGATCCACCTGCCTGCCCACCAGAGACCCAAGAGACCAAAGGTGCACCAGTGTGGCCATGAGGACTGCAACTACAGGACCGACCGGGCAAGCAATCTGAAAAAACACAAGCAGACCCACCTGCCTGCCGACCAGAGATTAAGGAGGTACCCGTGTGACCATGAGGGCTGCGACTACAGCTGCTATCAGGCGTCCGATCTGAAAAGGCACAAGCAGATCCACCTGCCTGCTGACCACAGACTTAAGGTGCATCAGTGTGACCATAAGGGCTGCAACTACAGAGCCGATCAGGTGAGCAATCTGAAAAGGCACAAGCAAACCCACCTGCCTGCCGACCAGAGACCCAGAAGACCCAGGAAACCCAGGGTGCACCAGTGTGACCATGAGGGTTGCAAATACATCACCGATCTGGCGGGCAATCTGAAAAGGCACAAACAGATCCATCTGCCTGCCGACCAGAGACCCAGGGAGCACCAGTGTGACTATGAAGGCTGCGACTATATCAGCCACTGGGCGGGCAATCTGAAAAAGCACAAACAGACCCACCTGCCTGCCGACCAGAGACTCAAGGTGCATCAGTGTGACCATGAGAGCTGCAACTACAGCACTGACCGGGCGGGTCATTTGAAAACGCACAAACAGATCCACCTGCCTGCCGACCAGAGACCCAGGAGACCCAAGGTATCGAAGAAACCCAAGGTGCACCAGTGTGACCATGAGGGCTGCAACTTCAGCACCGGCCACACGGGCAATCTGAAAAAGCATAAACAGACCCACCTGCCTGCTGACCAGAGACCTAAAAGAAAAGCGTATGACCAGCTGCCATCTAACAAGAAAAGAAAGAAGGTTGATCAAGAATGATCCGCTTCCCAACTGGCCTCAAATGTTCATGACCTTATTTCCGGTCACCCCGCACAATGAAAATGATGCATTCGGGCATTTTCACGGCAAAGAAACTTCCGACTTTTCTCTAGATTTTGACTAACCTGACTTCCCAATAAACAGTTCAACGACTGAGAAGCCAAGCCTTGTTATCCAAAAAACCATTGATTTTGACCCTGGTCATAGCCTTTTCTGTGCATTGCCCTGATGCTCAGGCTCAGGAAAATACTGTGCCTTTGCTCTTCGCTCCGGCTGTCGGCGAGGCGCTTATCAATATCTCAAAGCCTTTTGTTGAGCCCTCATCCTTCGGAAATAACCAACCTCGTTTTAGAGGCAACAAAAGATTTGAGGAACCAGGAGAATATTACTTTTCTCATAACCCCGGCGTCGAAGCTAAGGCTTATTGTCGGGCAGCCTCTGATGGAGGCTCTGGCAGTGAGGACGGCGGTACCTCTGATGAAAACAGCGGCAACCATTCTGATGAAGACGATGTTGATGACGCCGAATCTGATATTCAGTATTTAACCACGACACTGAATCCTTTTTCAGCATCAAATGAAATCAGTCAGTATTGTACCATTCTGGTAATGAAAAAGATTAAGCAGGAGCCCGTTTCAGACAGTGAAACAGCCACTGCACCTGCTTACAGCACCGACCACACGGGCCATCTGAAAACGCATAAACAGCCCCACCTGCCTGTCGGCCAGAGACCCAAGAGACCCAAGATAACCAAAGTGCACCAGTGTGGCCATGAGGGTTGCAACTACAGCAGCAACCGAACGGGCAATCTGAAAGCGCACAAACAGACCCATCTGCCTGACGACCAGAGACTCAAGATATACCAGTGTGACCATGAGGGTTGCAACTACAGCAGCGACTGCATGGGTAATCTGAAAAAGCACAAACCGATCCACCTGCCTGTCCACCTGAGACTCAAAGTGCACCAATGTGGCTATAAGGGCTGTGGCTACAGAACCGACCATCGGGGCCATCTGAATACGCACGAACAGATCCACCTGCCTGGGCCTGGCGACCAGAAATTAAAGCTGCAGTGTGACCATGAGGGCTGCAATTACAGGGCCAACCGGGCGTGCCATCTGACCAGACACAAGCAGACCCATCTGCTTGCTGACCAGAGACCCAGACCTAAAGTGCAGTGTGACCATGAGGGCTGCAACTACAGCACGCACTACCCAAGCAACCTGAAAGTGCACAAACAGGCTCATCTGGCGCCCGGCCGGAGACCCAGAAGACCCAAAGTGCAGTGTGACCATGAGGGCTGCAACTACAGCACTCACTACCCAGGCAACCTGAAAGTGCACAAAAAGGTTCACTTGCCTGCCGACCAGAGACCTAAGTTGCCCAAGGTGCACTCATGTGACCATGAGGGCTGCAAGTTCAGGACCGGCTACTCAGGTAATCTGAAAAAGCACAAACAGATTCACCTGCCTGCTGACCAGAGACTCAAGAGAATCAAGGCGCACCAGTGTGACCATGAGGGCTGCCACTACAGAACCGACCGGAAGTTCAATCTGAAAAATCACAAACAGACCCACCTGCCTGGGAACCAGAGACCCAGAAGACCCAAAGTGCAGTGTGACTATGAGGGCTGCAACTACAGCACCGGCTATAGGAGCAATCTGAAAGCGCACAAACAAACCCACCTGCCTGCCGACCAGAGATCCAAAAGAAAAGTGTATGACCAGTCACGATCTAACAAGAAAAGAAAGAAGGGTGATAAAGAATAGAAACCTCCGACCTCTCTCCGGATTTTGACTAACCTGATTTACAAATAAGCAATTTCAACGACTGGGAAGCCAAGCCTTGCTATCCAAAAAAATATTGATTTTGACCTTGGTCGTTGCCTTTTCTATGCCACGAGTTTGCTTCGGTGATGACATCCTCTTAAAGCCAGACACTTGCTATTACCTTTCTCCTGATCCTGACGTCGAAGCTAAGGCTTTCAACCGGGCAGTCTCTGATGATAGTGCCGACAGCGAAGACAGTGGTAGTGAAGACAGCGATACCTATGACGAAAACAGCGACAACAGCTCAAACGAAGACGAAGCGGATACCGAAACTAATACCGACACTAATGTTCAGTGTGAAAACACGACAGTTGATCCTTTTCGGGCATTAAACGAAATCAGTCAGTATTGTGCGGCTCAGAGACAGAGACTGGAAATGATTAAGCAGAAGACCATTTTAGACAGTGAAATACCTACTGAGTCAGAGTTAGGAGTGACAGAAGCAGACTTTGTTAACAATCAGGGGGTCACCTCACCTACTTACAGTACTGACCAGATGGGTCACCTGAAAACGCACAAACAGGGACCCAAGAGACCCAAGTTGCACCAGTGTGGCCATGAGGGCTGCGACTACAGCACTGACCGCTCGAACGATCTGAAAAAGCACAAACAGACTCACCTGCCTGCCGACCAGAGACCCAAGGTGCATAAGTGTGACCATAAGGGCTGTAACTACAGCACCGACCGGGCGGGCCATCTGAAAACGCACAAACGGATCCACCTGCCCGCCAACCAGATACTCAAGAGAGTCAAGAGGCTCGAGAGGCTCAAGAGGCGCAAGTTGCACCAGTGTGACCATGAAGGCTGCAACTACAGCACCTACTACGCGGGCAATCTGAAACCGCACAAACAGACCCACCTGCCTGCCAACCAGAGACCCAAGAGAGCCAAGGTGCATCAGTGTGACCATGAGGGCTGTGACTACAGCACTGACCGCTCGAACGATCTGAAAAAGCACAAACAGACCCACCTGCCTGCTGGCCAGAGAGCCAAAAGAACCAAAAGAAAAGCGTATGACCAGTTGCTGTCTAATGAGAAAAGAAAGAAGAGTGGTGAAGAATGATCCGCCTCCCAAGCTGATTCAAAGAAAACTCCGACCTCTCTCCGGATTTTGACTAACCTGATTTCCAAATAAGCAATTTCAACGACTGGGAAGCCAGGCCTTGCTATCCAAAAAAATATTGATTTTGACCTTGGTCGTTGCCTTTTCTATGCCACGAGTTTGCTTCGGTGATGACATCCTCTTAAAGCCAGACACCCGCTATTGCTTTTCTGCTGACCCTGACGTCGAAGCTAAGTCTCACAGTCGGGCAGTCTCCGGTGATAGTGCCGACAGCGAAGACAGTGGCAGTGAAGACAGCAGTACCTCTGACGAAAACAGCGACAAGGGTTCTGACCAGGAGGAAGCTGATGTTCAGTGTGAAAACGGGACACTTGATCCTTTTCGAGCATTAAAGGAAATCAGTGAGTATTGTTCGGCCCTGAGACTGAAGATGATTCAGCAGGACTCCATTTCAGGCAGTGGAATACCCAAAACGCACAAACAGACCCGGCTGTCTGCCGATCAGGGGCTCAAGGTGCGCCAGTGTGACCGTGAGGGCTGCAACTACAGAACTCATGAGGTGAGCAATCTAAAAAGGCACAAACAGACCCACCTGCCTGCCGATCAGAGGCCCATAAGACCCAAGGTGCACCAGTGTGACCATGAGGGGTGCAACTACAACAGCTATCTGGCGGGCAATCTGAAAAGGCACAAACAGGCTCACCTGCCTGCCGATCAGAGACCCATAAGACCCAAGGTGCACCAGTGTGACCATGAAGGCTGTAACTACAGAACCGACAGCATGGGCTGTCTGAAAAGGCACAAGCAGACCCACCTGCCTGCCGATCAGAGACCCAAGAAACCCAAGGTGCACCATTGTGACCGCGAGGGCTGCAACTATAGCAGCGACCATGTGGGCAATCTGAAAACGCACAAACAGACCCACCTGCCTGCCGACCAGAGACCCAAGAGACCCAAGGTGCACCAGTGTGACCATGAAGGCTGTAACTACAGAACCGACAGCATGGGCAGTTTGAAAAGGCACAAACAGATCCATTTGCCTGTCGATCAGAGACCCGTGAGATCCAAGGTGTACCAGTGTGACCATGAGGGCTGCAACTACAGCACCGATCAGGCGGGCAATCTGAAAAGGCACAAACAGACCCACTTGCCTGGCGACGAGAGACCCGAGAGACCCAGGGTGCACCAGTGCGACCATGAGGGCTGCAACTACAGCACCAGCTACTTGTGCAATCTGAAAACGCACAAACAGACCCACCTGCCTGCCAAGAGACCCAAGAGACCGAAAAGAACAGCGTATGACCAGCTGCCATCTAACAAGAAAAGAAGGAAGGGTGATAAAGAATAGAAACCTCCTGCCTCCCTCCAGATTTTGACCTTGGCTATTGCCTTTTCTGTGCATTGCTCTTAATGGTCACGCTCAGGAAAATAGAACGCCTTTGCTCTTTGTTCTGGCTGTCGGCAAGCCGCTCCCTCTTTTCCCGGACTGGGATGCGCTACCAGAACTTGACTTCATGGTTAAAGCTATCGCCACTGAGATACAGCAAGGAGGCGATCGGCAACGTGAAATCATGGAAACAGCTAAACACAGGGGGAGTCTGATGCTCTCTCGCTTCAGAGATTTCGGTGATGACACCCTCTTAAAGCCAGACACTTGCTATTGCTTTTCTCCTGATCCTGACGTCGAAGCTAAGGCTTTCAACCGGGCAGCCTCTGATGATAGTGCCGACAGCGAAGACAGTGGCAGTGAAGACAGCGATACCTATGACGAAAACAGCGACAACAACTCAAACGAAGACGAAACGGATACCGAAGCTAATATCGAAACTGAAACTAATGTTCAGTGTGAAAACACGACAGTTGATCCTTTTCGGGCATTAAACGAAATCAGTCAGTATTGTGCGGCTCTGAGACTGAAAATGATTGAGCAGGAGTCCATTTCAGACAGTGAAATGAAAACACACAAACAGGGACCCAGGATGCATCAATGTGACCATGAGGGCTGCAACTACAGCGCCGACCGGAGAGACCATCTGAAAAGGCACAAAGAGAGACACCTGCTCGCCGACCAGAGACTTAAAAGACCCAAAAGAAAAGCAAACAACCTGCCGTCATCTAACCGGAAAAGAAAGAAGGGTGATAAAGAATGATTTGCCCCCCCCATGAGCCTGACCGAGAATAGCTGCCCCAAAGAAACTTTCGGCCTCTCTCCAGATTTTGACTAACCTGACTTACCAGTAAGCATTTCAACGACTGGGAAGCCAAGCCTTGCTATCCAAAAAAACATTGATTCTGATCTTGGTCGTGGCTGTTTCTGTGCATTGCCCTAATGGCCACGCTCAGGAAAACAGGTTGCCTTTGCTCTTTTCTTTCGCTGTCGGCAGAGCGCATATCCCAGTCTGGGATGGGCTACCAGAGGAACCAGGAGAAGAGGGCATTGAATGGTACCACTTCGACATGCCACGAGTTTGCTTCGGTGATGACATCCTCTTAAAGCCAGATACACGCTATTGCTTTTCTCCTGACCTTGAGGTCAAAGCTGAAGCTTACCGTCGGGCAGCCTCTGATGATAGTGCCTACAGCGAAGACAGTGACAGTGAAGACAGCGGTACCTCTGACGAAAGCAGTGATGATCGTTCTGAAGAAGACGAAACGGATGTTCAACCTGTAAACAAGGCACCTGATTCTTTTCAAGCATTAAACAAAATGAGTCAGTATTGTGCGACTCTGAGGCTGGAAATGATTGAGCAGGAGTTTATTTCAGACAGTAATATCCCCACTGATTCAGAGACAGGCGTGACAGAAGTAGACTCTGCTGACCAGGGACCCAAGAGACCCAGGAAGCCCAGAAAGCCCAGAAAGCCCAAGGAGCACCAGTGTGACCACGAGGGCTGCAACTACAGCACCGTCTACACAAGCCATCTTAGAATGCACAAAGAGATCCACCTGCCTGCCCACCAGAGACCCAAGAGACCAAAGGTGCACCAGTGTGGCCATGAGGACTGCAACTACAGGACCGACCGGGCAAGCAATCTGAAAAAACACAAGCAGACCCACCTGCCTGCCGACCAGAGATTAAGGAGGTACCCGTGTGACCATGAGGGCTGCGACTACAGCTGCTATCAGGCGTCCGATCTGAAAAGGCACAAGCAGATCCACCTGCCTGCTGACCACAGACTTAAGGTGCATCAGTGTGACCATAAGGGCTGCAACTACAGAGCCGATCAGGTGAGCAATCTGAAAAGGCACAAGCAAACCCACCTGCCCGATGACCAGAGACCTAGAAGACCCAAGGTGCACCAGTGTGACCATGAGGGGTGCAGCTACAACAGCGATCATTTGGGTAGTTTGAAAAGGCACAAACAGATCCATTTGCCTGTCGATCAGAGACCCGTGAGATCCAAGGTGTACCAGTGTGACCATGAGGGCTGCAACTACAGCACCGATCAGGCGGGCAATCTGAAAAGGCACAAACAGACCCACTTGCCTGGCGACGAGAGACCCGAGAGACCCAGGGTGCACCAGTGCGACCATGAGGGCTGCAACTACAGCACCAGCTACTTGTGCAATCTGAAAACGCACAAACAGACCCACCTGCCTGCCGACCAGCGGCCCGGGGTGCACCAGTGCGACCATGGGGGTTGCAATTACAGCACCGCCTATGCGGGCGATCTGAAAAAGCACAGGCGGATCCACCTGCCTGTCGACCAGCGGCTCAAGGTGCACCAGTGTGACCATAAAGGCTGCAGCTACAGCAGCGACCAGAAGAGCCATCTGAAACAGCACAAGAATACCCACCTGCCTGCCGACCAGCGGCCCAAGGTGCACCGGTGTAACCATGAGGGCTGTAACTATATCACCGACCACAGTGGCAGTCTGAAAAAGCACAAACAGACTCACCTGCCTGTCGACCAGAGAACTAAAAGACCCAAAAGAAAAGCGTATAACCAGCCACCACCTAACGAGAAAAGAAAGAAGGGTGATCAAGAATAAAAGCTCCGACCTCTCCCCGGATTTTGACTAACCTGACTTACCAATAAGCATTTCAACGACTGGGAAGCCAAGCCTTGCTATCCAAAAAAACATTGATTTTGATCTTGGTCGTGGCTGTTTCTGTGCATTGCTCTAATGGCCACGCTCAGGAAAACAGGTTGCCTTTGCTCTTTTCTCCCGCTGTGGGCACTCCCGCTGTCGGCAGAGCGCATATCCCAGTCTGGGATGGGCTACCAGAGGAACCAGGAGAAGAGGGCATTGAATGGTACCACTTTGATATGCCACGAGTTTGCTTTGGTGACGACATCCTCTTAAAGCCAGATACACGCTATTGCTTTTCTCCTGACCCTGAGGTCAAAGCTGAAGCCTACCGTCGGGCAGCCTCTGATGATAGTGCCTACAGCGAAGACAGTGACAGTGAAGACAGCGGTACCTCTGACGAAAGCAGTGATGATCGTTCTGAAGAAGACGAAACGGATGTTCAACCTGTAAACAAGGCACCTGATTCTTTTCAAGCATTAAACGAAATGAGTCAGTATTGTGCGACCCTGAGACTGAAAATGATTGATCAGGAGTCTAATTCAGCCAGTAAAACACCCACCGAGTCAAAGCCCCGGCAGCGGGTCGACCAGAGACCCAGGAAACTCAAGGAACACCCGTGCGACCATGAGGGATGCAATTACATCAGCAACTACAAGAGCAATCTGAAAAAGCACAAGCAGACCCATCTGCCTGCCGACCAGCGGCCCAGGGTGCACCGGTGTGACCACGAGGGCTGCAACTATATCACCGACAACAGGAGCAGTCTGAAAGTGCACAAGCAGAGACATCTGCCTGCCGACCAGCAGAGGGTGCACCAGTGTGACCATGGGGACTGCAATTACAGTACTGTCTGTGCGGGCGATCTGAAAAAGCACAAGCGGATCCATCTGCCTGTCGACCAGCGGCTCAAGGTGCACCAGTGTGACCATGAAGGCTGCAGCTACAGCAGCGACCAGAGGGGCCATCTGAGAAAGCACAAGCAGACCCACCTGCCCGCCGACCAGCGGCTCAAGATGCACCGATGTGACCATGAGGGCTGCGACTATATCACCGACTACAGTAGCAGTCTGAAACAGCACAAGCAGATCCACCTGCCTGCCGACCAGCGGCTCAAGAGGCACCAGTGTGACCATGAGGGCTGCAACTATATCACCGACTACGGAGGCAGTCTGAAAAAGCACAAGCGGATCCACCTGCCTGCCGACCAGAGAGCCAGGGTGCACCAGTGTGAACATGAGGGCTGCGACTATATCACCGACTCCAGAGGCAGTCTGAAAAAGCACAAGCGGATCCACCTGCCTGCCGACCAGCGGCTCAGGGTGCACCGGTGTGACCATGAAGGCTGCAATTACAGCAGCGACCAGAAAAGCAATCTGAAACAGCACAAGCAGGCTCACCTGCCTGCCGACCAGCGGACCGGGGTGCACCGGTGTGACCATGAAGGCTGCAACTACATCACCAGCTACAAGGGCAATCTGAAAAAGCACAAACAGATCCACCTGCCTGTCGACCAGAGACTCAAGAAACCCAAGGTGTACCAGTGTGACCATGAAGGCTGCAACTACATCACCAACTACACGGGCAATTTGAACAAGCACAAACAGACTCACCTGCCTGCCGACCAGAGAGCCAAAAGACCCAAAAGAAAAGCGTATGACCAGCCACCTTCTAACGCGAATAACGCGAAAAGAAAGAAGGGTGATCAAGAATAAAACTTGCGACCTCTCCCCGGATTTTGACTAACCTGATTTCCCAATAAGCATTTCAACGACTGGGAAGCCAAGCCTTGCTATCCAAAAAAACATTGATTCTGATCTTGGTCGTGGCTGTTTCTGTGCATTGCTCTAATGGCCATGCTCAGGAAAACAGGTTGCCTTTGCTCTTTTCTTTCGCAGTCGGCAAGACGCTTATTAATATCCCGATAAAGCCAGACACCCGCTATTGCTTTTTTCCTGACCCAGACGTTAAAGCTAAATTTTACAGTCGGGCAGCCTCTGATGAGTATTCTGACACTGAAGACAACGGCACCTCTGATGATAGTGCCTACAGCGAAGACAGTGACAGTGAAGACAGCGGTACCTCTGATGAAAGCAGCGACAACCGTTCTGAAGAAGACGAAACGGATGTTCAACCTGTAAGCAAGGCACCTGATCCTTTTCAAACATTAAACGAATTCAGTCAGTATTGTGCGACTCTGAGACTGAAAATGATTGATCAGGAGTCCATTTCAGGCAGTACAACACCCACCGGGTTAAAGCCTCAGCAGCGTGTCGACCAGAGACCCAGGAAACTCAAGGGGCACCAGTGTGACCATGAGGGCTGCGACTTCAGCGCTTACCGGGCGGACCATCTGGAAAGGCACAAACAGATCCACCTGCCTGCCGACCAGAGAGTCAAGATGCACCAATGTGATTATAAGGGCTGTAACTACAGGGCCGAATATCCGAGCTATCTGAAAAAACACAAACAGACCCACCTGCCTGCCGACCAGAGAGCCAAAAGAGCCAAGGTGTACCAGTGTGACCACGAGGGCTGCAACTACAGCAGCGACTCCAAGGGCAATCTGAAAAGGCACAAGCAGGCCCACCTGCCTGTCGGCCAGAGACCCGGGGTGAAACACTGTGGCCATGAGGGCTGCAACTTCGCCAGCAACAACAAAAACAATTTTAAAAAGCACAAACAAACCCATCTGCCTGCCGACCAGAGACCCAAGGTGCACCAGTGTGACCATGAGGGCTGCAAGTACAGCTCCGACCGTTCGGATCGTCTGAAAGCACACAAACGGACCCACTTGCCTGTCGACCAGAGACCCAAGGTGCAACACTGTGACCATGAGGGCTGTAATTACAGCGCCGAATATCCGAACTATCTGAAAAAACACAAACAGACCCACCTGCCTGCCGACCAGAGACCCAAGGTGCACCACTGTGACCACGAAGGCTGCCACTACAGCACCGACCGGGGGGGCAATCTGAAAGCGCACAAGCAGATCCACCTGCCTGCCGAACAGAGAGCCAAAAGACTCAAAAGGAAAGTGTCTGACCAGCCGCCGTCTAACGAGAAAAGAAAGAAGGGGGATAAAGAATGATCCGCTACCCAACCCGCCTCAAAGGATAGCCTCCATCGCAGCAACAAAACTTCCCACCTCTCTCCAGATTTTTACTAACCTGATTTTCCAGTAAACCGTTCAACGACTCGGAGGCCAGGCCTTGCTATCCAAAAAACCATTGATTTTGACCTTGGTCATTGCCTTGACATTGACGGGTTCTGTTCATCCTGAGCTTGTCGAATTTTGTTTTTCTCTTGACCCTGGCGTCCAGGCTAAGGCTCACAGCCGGGCAGCCTCTGATCATGGTTCTGACAGTGAAGACAGCGGCACCTCTGGTAAAAACAGCGACAACCGTTCAGACGAAGCTGATGCCGAATCTAATGTTGAGTATCTAACCACGACACTTAATCCTTTTCGAGGATCAAATGAAATCAGTCAGCATGGTGGGATTCTGGTACTGAAAAAGATTAAGCAGGAACCCATTTCAGACAGTGAAATAGCCACTGAGTCAGAGGTAGAAATCCACCCGCCTGCCGACCAGAGAACCAAAAAAACCAAGGTGCACCAGTGTGACCATGAGGGCTGCAACTACAGCACTGGCCGCAAGGGCTATCTGAAAATGCACAAGCGGACCCACCTGCCTGCCGACCAGAGACTCAAAAGGTACCAGTGTGACGATGAGGGCTGCACTTTCGGTACCGACTACATGGGTAATCTGAAAACGCACCAACAGACCCACCTGCCTGCCGACCAGAGACTCAAAATGTACCAGTGTGACCATGAAGGCTGTCCCTACAGCACGGACCGTATGGGCAACCTGAAACAGCACAAACAGATCCACCTGCCTGCCGACCAGAGAGCCAAAAAAACCAAGGTGCACCAGTGTGACCATGAGGGTTGCGATTACAGTGCCGACCGCACGGGCCATCTGATAATGCACAAACAGACCCACCTGCCCGCCGACCAGAGACCCAGATTGCACCATTGTGACCATGAGGGCTGCAACTACGTCAGCCACTATACGAACAATCTGAAAAGGCACAAAAAGAGCCACCTGCCTGCCGATCAGAGAGCCAGGAGACTCAAAAGGAAAGTTTATGATCAGCCGCCATCTGACGAGAAAAGAAAGAAGGGGGATAAAGAATGATCCGCTACCCAACCCGCCTCAAAGGATAGCCTTCATCGCAGCAACAAAACCTCCCACCTCTCTCCAGATTTTTACTAACCTGACTTCCCAGTAAACAGTTCAACGACTCGGAAGCCAGACCTTGCTATCCAAAAAACCATTGATTTTGACCTTGGTTATTGCCTTGACATTGACGGGTTCCGTTCATCCTGAGCTTGTCGAATTTTGCTTTTCTCTTGACCCTGGCGTCAAAGCTAAGACCTACAGCCGGGCGGCCTCTGATGATAGTGCCGACAGCGAAGACAGTGACAGCGAAGACAGTGACAGCGAAGACAGTGACAGCGAAGACAGTGACACCTCTGATGAAAACAGCGACAACTGTTCAAACGAAGACGAAGCTGATGCCGACTCTGGTGTTCAGTATGTAACCATGGCATTTAATCCTTTTCCGGTATCAAATGAAGTCATTCAGTATTGTGCGGCTCTGGAACTAAAAAAGATTAAGCAGGAGCCCATTTCAAACAGTGAAATGCCCACTGAGTCAGAGGTGGGTGTGACAAAAGCGGACTCTGTTAACCACTCGGAAATCACCTCACTTGCTTGCAGCACCCACCAGAGACAAAAAAAGCCCAAGGTGCATCAGTGTGACCATGGGGGCTGCAACTACAGCACCGACCAGTTGTGCAATCTGAAAAGGCACAAATGGACCCACTTGCCTGCCGGCCAGAGAGCCAAGGTGCACCAGTGTGACCATGAGGGCTGCAACTACAGCACCGACCGCACGGACAATCTGAGAGCGCACAAGCTGACCCACCTGACTGCCGACCAGAGATCCAGAATGCTCCAGTGTGACCATGGGGGCTGCAACTACAGCGCCGACGGTATGGGCGATCTGAGAACGCATAAGCGAACCCACCTGCCTGACGAGCAGAAACCCAGGAGACCCAAGAGACCCAAGAGACTCATGAGATCCAAGAGATTCAAGTTGCACCAATGCGACCATGCGGGCTGTCACTACAGCAGCTACAACAAGGGCAATCTGAAAAGGCACAAAATGACTCACCTGCCTGCCGACCGAAGACCCAATAGAGCCAGGCCGTACCGATGCGACCATGCGGGCTGTCACTACAGCAACTACTATAAGGCCAATGTAAAAAAGCACAAACAGACCCACCTGCCTGCGAATCAGAGACCCAAAAGAAAAGCGTATGACCAGCCGGAAACCTCTGACCTCTCTACAGATTTTGACTAACCTGAATTCCCAATAAACAGTTCAACGACTGGGAAGCCAACCCTTGCTATTGAAAAAACCATTGATTTTGACGCTGGCTGTTGTTTTTTCTGTGCATTGCTCTAAAGGCCACGCTCAGGAAAATAGTATGTCTTTGCTCTTCGCTCTGGCTGTCGGCAAGGCGCTTATCAATATTCCGAAGCCTTTTATTGACGTCTTATCCGCAAAAGGAGAAGAGAGCGAGGCCATTGAATGGTACCACTTCGATATACCACGGGTTTGCTTCGATGATGACATCCTCTTAAAGCCAGACACCCGTTATGGCTTTTTGCCTGCCACAGGCGTCTCTCCTGATTCTGGCGTCGAAGCTAACGCTTGCAGCCGGGCAGCCTCTGATGAGGGTTCTGACCCCGAAGACAGCGGCACCCCTGATGAAAATAGCGATAACCGTTCTGAAGAAGACGAAACTAATACCGAAACGGGTGTTCAGTGTGTAAACACAACACCTGATCCTTTTCAAGCATTAAACGAAATCAGTGAGTATTGTGCGACTCTGAGACTGGAAATGATTAACCAGGAGTCCACTTCAGACAGTAAAATAGCCACTGGGTCAGAGGCGACCCACCTGCCTGCCGACCAGAGACCCAGAGCGCACCAGTGTGATCATAAGGGTTGTAATTACAGCACCTATCGGGCGTGTGATCTGAAAAAGCACAAACAGATCCACTTGCCTGTCGGCGAGAGACTCAAGGTGCACCGTTGTGACCATGAGGGCTGCAATTACAGCACTGACAACAGTGGCCGTCTGAACAAGCACAAACAGACCCACCTGCCTGCTGACCAGAGACTCAAGGTGCACCGGTGTGACCATGAGGGCTGCAACTACAGCAGCGATCAGGTGAGCCATCTAAAATCGCACAAACAGATCCACCTCCCTGCCGACCAGAGACCCAAGGTGCACCAGTGTGACCATGAGGGCTGCGATTACAGCGCCTACCGGCCGGGCGATCTGAAAAAGCACAAACAGACCCACCTGCCTACCTACCTGAGACCCAAAAGACCCAAGGTGCACCAGTGTGACCATGAGGGTTGCGACTACAGTACCGCTCAGTTGGGCCATCTGAAAATGCACAAATTGGCTCACCTCCCTGCCGACCAGAGACCCAGGGTGCACCAGTGTGACCATGAGGGCTGCAACTACAGATCCGACCGAGCGGGCCATCTGAAAAAGCACAAACAGACTCACCTGCCTGCCGACCAGAGAACCAGGAGACTCAAAAGGAAAGCGCATGACCAGCCGCCATCTAACAAGAAAAGAAAGAAGGGTGATAACGAATGATTGCCTCCCAACCTGCCTCAAACCTTGGGTTCGATCTGTTTAAGTTGGAACTTCATTCCAGAATTGAGGTCTGAATTCGCAGGAAGGCGGGTAACGCACTTAAATCAGCCTATTTACCTCAATGTAACTTACAGGAGTTTCGTTATGCAGATCGGTAATCCAATGACTCAGAGCCTGGCAGTGGGGCAGCCTGTTTCCACATCAGACAATGCTTCTGGCAGAGGTTTGTTTCAAGGTTTAAGGGAAGCTTTTTCAACCTATGATCCGTTGAAGGGAACCCAGAGAAAAATAGTACCTTCAATGGCGCTCATGGCAGGGGCTGCTTCTGCCGGAGCTGTTTCTATGGATACTTTGGTGAAGAACTGGACGCCTGTTGCTGAGCCAGCCGGTACAGCTCTGGTCGATCGCTTCGTTACCGTGGTGGAAAATACCGTCCAGAAACACCCATGGGTCTGCGGCGCAGTTGCCGGCGCAGCAACAGCTTTAGTGGGCTTAAATATGCTAGCCACCAGTATGAAGCCTATAACCAGGGACTGTGTAGAAACGGTTATGGAAGGGCTAAGGCATCAGCTTCACAGGGACTTTCAACAAATCACGGTTCTCAATGAGCTGATTGCTCAACATCGGAAAAAGATGTCGGAACTTGAGGAACTTCTACCGAAGGAGAAAGATAGATACAAAAGACTTTCACAGAAAAGTTATGAGAATCGCCTGGCCCTCTTCCGGGAACAAGCTAATAGCAAGGCGAAGTATTTGAAGGGTTATGTCGATGGCGTGTTGTGGTCTGGCCGTAGTAATCCGATGAATGTCCTGCGTGGCGTTAACCTGTCTCATATCTACAGGGCTGGTGCGGAGTTAGAAAGATTTGCCAGCAAGGAGAATCAGGACTATTCATCACATTCCCAACGACAACTGCTTGATGCACTCAAACCCGTCTTGAGTGAGCATCAATACAGGGAAGTTAAAGCCATGCTCAGAGAGTTTCCTATCAAACCCCCTTTTCTCGCCAAACGGGGGCCAATAGCCAAAGAGTACGCGGAAGTTCAGGAACAAAAAGCATCAGACCAAAGAGAGGTTGGTGTATTGCAATCCAACATCAGAAAAGTGCTGACCCAATACCCGATTTTAAATCCTGACGCTGCTGGTAATGTTCCCAAACCTCCGTTTAAGACGTTTTTGGACTTTATGCCAAAGTGATCTGATTGACGGTCTCATGAACAAAGGTCAGGTTGCAGGCTCAGAGTTCCGTTCCTTGTTCTATGCAAGGCGGTTGCCTGCCTCCTGAGTTTAGGAATTTTCACGGCAAAGAAACCTCCGACCACTCTTCAGATTTTTACTAATCTGACTTCCCAATGAACAGTTCAACGACTGGGAAGACAAGCTTTGCTATCCAAAAAACCATTGATTTTGATCCTGACCATTGCCTCGTCTGTGCATTGCGCTAACGACCATGCTCAGGAAAACAGCTTGCCTTTGCTGTTCGCGCTATCTGTCGATAACCCGAAAATTGGTTTCCACTCTCCGGGCGTCGAAAAAAGGGGGAGTCTGATGCTCTCTCGTTTTGGAGGCTACAAAAGGCCTGAGGAGTCAGGGGAAGAGGCTATTGAAAAGGGTATTGAAGGGGAGAGCGAGGCTATTGAGTGGTGGGAATTGACGCAAGAACCCGAGGCAAACCACAGCGACATGGCCAAAGTTTGTTTCGGTGATGACATCCCTTTAGAGCCAGACACTCGCTATTGCTTTTTACCCGCCACCAGCGTTTTACCCGCCACCGGCGTTTCACCCGCCACCGACGTCTCTCCTGATCCTGACGTTGAAGCCGGGGCTTACCGTCGGGCAGTCTCTGATGAGGGTTCTGACACTGAAGACAGCGGCACCTCCGATGAATGCAGCGACAAGAGTTCAAATGAAGACGAAACCGGTACCGAAACGGATGTTCAGCGTGTAAACACGGTATCTGATGCTTTTCAAGCACTAAACGAAATGAGTCAGTATTGTGCGACTCTGAGACTGAAAATGATAAACCAGAAGTCCATTTCAGACGGTGAAATACCCACCGATTCAGGGGCAGAAGTGACAGAAGTAGACCCTGCTAATCGTCTGGAAAGCACCTTACCTGTTGACAGCGCTGACCAAAAACCCAAGAGATCCAGAGAGCATCACTGTGGTCATGAGGGCTGCGGTTATAGCACCTACCGCGTGCACCATCTGAAAAGGCACAAACAGATCCACCTGCCTGCCGACCAGAGATCCAAGGTACACCAGTGTGACCATGAGGGCTGCAACTACCGCAGCGACCAGGCGTACAACCTGAAAGCGCACAAACAGATCCACCTGCCTGCCGACCAGAGAGTCAAGAGACTCAGAAAGAAATCCAGGGTACAGCAGTGTGACCATGAGGGCTGCAACTACCGTAGCGACCACCCGGGCAATCTGAAAGCGCACAAACAGACCCACCTGCCTGCCGACCAGAGAGTCAAGAGACCCAAGGTGCACCAGTGTGGCCATAAGGGCTGCAACTACAGAGCCAATCACAGGGGCAAACTGGAAGCGCACAAACAGACCCACCTGCCTCCCAACCGGAGGTATAAGGGGTACCGGTGTGACCATGAGGGCTGCAACTACAGCAGCCAGCAGCCGAGTCATCTGAAAAGGCACAAACGGATCCACCTGCCTGCCGATCAGAGAGCCAGGGGGCACCAGTGTGATTATGAGGGCTGCAACTATAGCACCGACCAGGCGGGCAATCTGAAAAGGCACAAACAGATCCACCAGCCTGCCGACCAGAGACTCAAAAAACTCAAAAGGCCCAAAAGAAAAGCGAATGACCAGCCGTCATCTAATAAGAAAAGAAAGAAGGGCAATAAAGAATGATCCGCCTACAAACCCGCCTCAAAGAAACTTCTGACCTCTTTCCAGATTTTGACTAACCTGATTTTCTAATAAACAGTTCAACGACTGGGAAGCCAGGCCTTGCTATCCAAAAAACCATTGATTTTGACCTTGGTTATTGCCTTTTCTGTGCATTGCTCCAACGGTTGTGCTCAGGAAAACAGGTTGCTTTTGCGCTTCGCTCTGGCTGTCGGCAAGGCGCTTTTCCCGGTTCGGGATGGGCTAGCAGATGAACAAGAGAGCGAGGCCATTGAATGGTGGGAGTTGAAGGTTCACAGTCGGGTAGCTTCTGATAATGGCTCTAACAGTGAAGGCAGCAACACCTCTGATGGAAGCAGTGACAACCGCTCAAACGAAGGTGAAGATGAAGCTAATGCCGAATCAGATGTTCGGTATGAAACCACAACACTTAATCCTTTTCGGGTAGCCAATGAAATCAGTGAGTATTGTGCGGCTCCGGCACTGAAAGAGATTAAGCAGGAGCCCGTTTCAGACAGTGAAATAGCCACTAACGGCAGCTCTGATGAAAGCATGGGCAACCGTTCAAACGAAGACGAATCTGATGTTCGGTATGAAACCACAACACTTAATCCCTTTCGAGTATCCAATGAAATCAGTCAGTATTGTACGACTCTGGAACTGAAAAAGATTAAGGAGGAGCCCGTTTCAGACAGTGAAATACTCACTGAGTCAGAGGACGCTGTTAAGCACCAGTGTGACCATGAGGGCTGCAACTACAGAACCGGCTTCAGACCCACTCTGAAAAGGCACAACCAGATCCACCTGCCTGCCGACCAGAGACTCTGGAAGTACCGGTGTGACTATGAGGGCTGCAACTACAGATCCGACCACAGGGCCAGTCTGAAAAGGCACAAACAGACCCACCTGCCTGCCGACCAGAGACCCAATGTGCACCAGTGTGACCATGAGGACTGTAACTTCAGCACCGACCAGAGAGAGTATCTAAAAAAGCACAAAAAGACCCACCTGACTGCCGACCAAAGACCCAATGTGCACCAGTGTGACCATGAGGGCTGTAACTACAGTACCGGCTACACAAGCCATTTGAAAGTGCACAAAGTGACCCACCTGCCTGCCGACCAGAGACCCAAGCCGCACCAGTGTGACCATGAGGGCTGCAACTACAGCAGCGACCGGTTGGACAGTCTGAAAAGGCACAAACGGGTCCACCTGCCTGTCGATCAAAAACCCAATATACCGAAAAGACCCAAAAGACCTAATGTGCACCAGTGTGACCATGAGGGCTGCGACTACAGTACCGGCTACACGACCCATCTAAAAATGCACAAACAGACCCACCTGCCTGCCGAACAGAGACCCAAAAGAAAATCCTATGACCAGCCGTCATCTAATAAGAAAAGAAAGAAGGGCAATAAAGAATGACCCGCCTCCCAACCCGCCTCAAAGAAACTTCTGACCTTTCTCCAGACTTTGACTAACCTGATTTTCTAATAAACAGTTCAACGACTGGGAAGCCAGGCCTTGCTATCCAAAAAACCATTGATTTTGACCTTGGTCATTGCCTTTTCTGTGCATTGCTCCAACGGTTGCGCTCAGGAAAACAGGTTGCTTTTGCGCTTCGCTCTGGCTGTCGGCAAGGCGCTTTTCCCGGTTCGGGATGAGCTAGCAGATGAACAAGAGAGCGATGCCGTTGAATGGTGGGAGTTGAAGGTTCACAGTCGGCTAGCTCCTGATAATGGCTCTAACAGTGAAGGCAGCAGCACCTCTGATGGAAGCAGCGACAACCGCTCAAACGAAGGTGAAGATGAAGCTAATGCCGAATCAGATGTTCGGTATGAAACCACAACACTTAATCCTTTTCGGGTAGCCAATGAAATCAGTGAGTATTGTGCGGCTCCGGCACTGAAAGAGATTAAGCAGGAGCCCGTTTCAGACAGTGAAATAGCCACTAACGGCAGCTCTGATGAAAGCATGGACAACCGTTCAAACGAAGACGAATCAGATGTTCGGTATGAAACCACAACACTTAATCCTTTTCGGGTAGCCAATGAAATCAGTCAGTATGGTGCGACTCTGGAACTGAAAAAGATTAAGGAGGAGCCTGTTTCAGACAGTGAAATACTCACTGAGTCAGAGGACGCTGTTAAGCACCAGTGTGACCATGAGGGCTGCAACTACAGAACCGACCACAGGGCCAGTCTGAAAAGGCACAAACAGACCCACCTGCCTGCCGACCAGAGACTCAGGAAGCACCGGTGTGACTATGAGGGCTGCAACTACAGATCCGACCACAGGGCCAGTCTGAAAAGGCACAAACAGACCCACCTGCCTGCCGACCAGAGACTTAAGAAACACCGGTGTGACCATGAGGACTGTAACTTCAGCACCGACCAGAGAGAGTATCTAAAAAAGCACAAACAGACCCACCTGCCTGTCGACCAGAGACCCAAAGTGCACCAGTGTGACCACAAGGACTGCCACTACAGTACCGACCGATCTGTCAATCTGAAAAAGCACAAACAGACCCACCTGCCTGCCGACCAGAGACCCAAGGTGCACCAGTGTGACCATGAGGGCTGCGACTACAGCACCGATCACAAGGGCAGTCTGAAAACCCACAAACAGATCCACCTGCCTGCCGACCAGAGACCCAAGGTGCACCAGTGTGACCATGAGGGCTGCAAGCACAGCACCGACCACCTGGGCAATCTGAAAAAGCACAAACAGACCCACTTGCCTGCCGAGCAGAGACCCAAAAGGAAAGCGTATGACCAGCGGCCACCTAACAAGAAAAGAAAGAAGGGCGATAAAGAATGACCCGCCTCCCAACCCACCTCAAAAAAACCTCCGGCCTCCATCCAGATTTTGACTAACCTGATTTCACAATAAACAGTTCAATGACTGGGAAGCCAGGTCTTGCTATCCAAAAAACCATTGATTTTGACCTTGGTCATTGCCTTTTCCGGGCATTGCTCCAATGGCCACGCTCAGGAAAACAGGTTGCTTTTGCGCTTCGCTCTGGCTGTCGGCAAGGCGCTGATCAACGCCCCGAAGCCCTTTATTGAGGTCTTATCCATAAAAGGAGCCTACGTTACGGGCGTTGAAGAAGAGAGTGAGGCCATTGAATGGTGGGAGTTGAAGGTTCACAGTCGGGCAGCCTCTGATAATGGTTCTGACAGTGAAGGCAGCAGCACTTCTGATAAAAACAGTGACAACTGTTCAAACGAAGATGAAGACGAAGCTAATGCTGAATCTGATGTTCAATATCTAACCACAACATTTAATCCTTTTCGGGTATCCAATGAAACCAGTCAGTATTGTACGACTCTGGAGCTGAAAAAGATTAAGCAGGAGCCCGTTTCAGACAGTGAAATACTTGGTGATTCAGAGGTAGGCGTGACAAAAGTGGACGCTGCCAAGCACCAGTGTGACCATGAGGGCTGCAACTACAGAACCGGCGACAGGACCAGTCTGAGAAGGCACAAACAGGCCCACCTACCTGCCGACCAGAGAGTCAAGTTGTTTCAGTGTGATCATGAGGGCTGCGACTACAGGGCCGACCAGATGGGCAGTCTGAAAAAGCACAAACAGACCCACCTGCCTGCCAACCAGAGACCTAAGAGACCTAAAAGACCCAAGATTCACCAGTGTGATCATCAAGGCTGCAATTATAGCGCCGCCCAAACGGGCGATCTGAAAAGGCACAAACAGACCCACTTGCCTGCCGACCAGAGACTCAAGAGACCCAAGAAACCTAAGAGACCTAAGATCCACCAGTGTGACCATGAGGGCTGCAACTACTGCACCGATCAGACGAGCGATCTGAAAAGGCACAAACAGTCCCACCTGCCTGCCGACCAGAGACCCAGGAGACCTAAGATCCACCAGTGTGACCATGAGGACTGCAACTACAGAAGCGACCAGAAGAGCAATCTGAACAGGCACAAACGGAGCCACCTGCCTGCCGACCAGAGACCCAAGCTGCACCAGTGTGACCATCAGTGCTGCAGCTACAGCACCGACCTGACGAGCGATCTGAAAAGACACAAACTGACCCACTTGCCTGCCGACCAGAGACCTAAAAGGAAAGCGTATGGCCAGCTGCCACCTAACAAGAAAAGAAAGAAGGGCAATAAAGAATGAGCCGTCTCCCAACCTGCCTCAAAGAAATCTCCGACCTCTCTCCGGATTTTGACTAACCTGATTTCAAAATAGACAGTTCAACGACTGGAACCCCTGGCCTTGTTATCCAAAAAACCATTAATTTTGACCTTGGTCATGACCTTGTCTGTGCATTGCTCTACTGGCCACGCCCGGGAAAATAGTATGCCTTTGTTATTCGTTCTGGCTGTCGGCAAGGCGCTTATTTTCCCAGTCCGGGATGCGCTACCGGAACTTGACGAGCAACACAGCGACATGGCACGAGTTTGCTTCGATGATGGCATCCTCTTAAAGCCACTCTTAAAGCCACTCTTAAAGTCAGACAGTCGCTATTGCTTTTCTCCTGACTCCGGCGTCGAAGCTAAGGTTTACCGTCGGGTAACCTCTGATGATAGTGCCGACAGCGAAGACAGTGGCAATGAAGGCAGCAGCACCTCTGATGAAAACAGTGGCAACCGTTCAAACGAAGACGAAGCTGATGCTAAATCTGATTTTGAGTATGTGACCACGACACTGACTCCTTTTCCAATATCAAATGAAATCAGTCGGTACTGTGCAACTCTGGTACTGAAAAAGATTAAGCAGGAAGCCGTCTCAGACAGCGAAATACTCGCTGAGTCAGAGGTAGACGTAACAGAAGCGGACTCTGTTAACGACCTGATGACCTCATCTTCTTACAGCACTGACCACATGGACCAGCTGAAAACGCACAAACAGAACCATCTGCCTGCCGAGCAGGGACCTGATGAACCCAAGAAACCCAAAAAGCACCAGTGTGACCATGAGGGCTGCCACTACAGCACCCATCTGGCGAGCCATCTGAAAAAGCACAAGGAGAACCACCTGCCTGTCGACCAGAGACCCAGGTTGCACCATTGTGACCATAAGGGCTGCAACTTCAGAACCAGCCAGAGGGGGCATCTGACCAGGCACATACAGACCCACCTGCCTGCCGACCAGAGACTCAGGAAACCCAAGGTGCACCAGTGCGGCCATGAGGGCTGCAACTACCGCACCGATCACAGGGGCAATCTGAAAGTGCACAAACAGTACCACCTGACTGACGGCCAGAGACCCAAGGTGCACCAGTGTGACCATGAGGGCTGCAACTTCAGAACCCACTATTCAGGCAATCTGAAAAAGCACAAACAGACCCACCTGCCTGCCGACCAGAGAGTCAAAAGAAGTAAAAGAAAAACGCATGACCAGCCACTATCTAACGAGAAAAGAAAGAAGGAAGATGAAGAATGATCCGCTTCCCTTCCTCTCCAGTACAGCTATTCTCGGTCAGGCTAGTCCTTTAATATTTTCTTAATAAAGGCTTTGCAAACAACAGAGGGTGTGGAGTTTTCTGGTACTGTTTCATCTTCCAGCGTTCTTTCATTGTTGGAACCTTCATGGGAAGAAGCGGTATCCTGAAGAGAATGGTCCGACAGATTGCCGGAGACGCCTGAATGTGAATAGCTTTTTTTAGGCGAGGGTGTGAGGAGCTCAATGTCAAGACCCAGGATGCTGTACGTAAACTCTCGCGTGCTTTGATCGGTAAGCAAAAACTTGGGTAAAGTAGCAAAGAGCCCTTGGAGCAGGCGCGAAATACCATTGAAGCAGTTTTCCAAAATTTCAGTGGACAAGTATTCTTGCAACAGTGCTTCCAGCGTCTCTGGCCAGCTCAGATGTAAATTCGTGCACATTGTAGAAGCTCTTGCCATTGTGTATAGACCGATTAAAAGGGCTGTTTCAGTGTCCAGGTTTGCTGCTTTGAGCTGATTGGCAAAGCCTTGCGGAGAATAATATTCGCTGATATTGCCAGACAGCAGTGAATTGGATAATGCCGGATAGTAGCTGTTTCGGGTGATGCGTCTAACCAGAACATCAGAATGATGTAAAAAGGTGTTCATGGTAAGAACATAAGGACCAAGAAAAGTAAAATAAATCAGGGCTAAACTGCTATCAATATTGATATGATCAGACAGGAATTCTGCTGAATCTGGATTGAAAATAGTGTAATAGGAGTTAAACCCATCAGCGTTGGTTTGATCATAAAACAATGGATCAAAAAGGCTTTTTGCCATTGCCTGTATTAGCTCCTGATCTTCCGGGCTATTTTTCGTGGTCGTATTTACAGTGAAGATACGAAATATCAGTCCTAGTATTTTCTGAATGCGCCCATGCCGATATTGAGAATCCCCAATGTTGACATAGTTAAAAAAAAAGTTTGATAGATTTCTAAAGTCTTGCCCATCAAGCCAAAAGTCATTATGGATTTCCAGCCGATCATCTCCAGATACATCGTCAGCCGTTAAATTTAGTCCGAAAAAGCCAATACGAATATTTTCAAACGGACTCGCCATCGAATTATCTGCGCCCTCTTGTTGTTCTTTCGAAGGCGGCTTCCAGTTCTTTTTAAAATACTGGCGAAACTCTTCAAGGTCGTAAGTATCCTTTGCCAGCCCCTGCTGAAAAAACAAAAAAAACACTGAAAACAAAAGCACTTTAAGGGCACGCTCCAGTACCATGACTTTACCCGCATTGGTTAAAACAACCTCATTAGGGTAGTTAACATCAAGCCACCGGTTGGAATTTTTGTTCAGACCTCTCTCCTTTCTTCAGATTTTGACTAACCTGACTTCCTAATAGATAGTTCAACGACCGGGAACTCAGGCTTGCTATCCAAAAAACCATTGACTTTGGCATCGGTCATTGCCTTTTCTGTGCATTGCTCTGATCACCATGCTCAGGAAAACAGGTTGACTTTGCCCTTCGCTCTGGCTGTCGGTAAAGCTATCGTCACTGAGATACAGCAACGAGATGTTCAGCAACGTGAAGTCATTGCAACAGCCAAACAAAGGGGGAGTCTGATGCTCTTTCGCTCTAGGAGCCTGACCGAGAAAAGGTCTGAGGAAGCAGCAGAAGAGGATATTGAAGAAGAAAGCGAGACCATTGAGTGGTGGGTGTTGAACCAGGAACCGGAGGCGAACGACAGTGACCTGCCGGGAGTTTGTTTTGGTGATGACATTCTTTTAAAGCCAGACACTGGCTGCTGTTTTTCTGCTGACCCTGGTGTCAACCCTGAGGTTTATGGTCGGTCAGTCTCTGATGATAGTTCTGGTGATAGTTCTGGTGATAGTTCTGGTGATAGTTCTGGTGATAGTTCTGGCAGTGAAGACAGCGGTGTCTCTGATGAAAATGAAAGCAGCGAAAACAGTTCAAACGAAGACGAAGCTAATGCCGAATCTGATGTTCAGCGTGTAAACACGACACTTGATCCTTTTCAAGCATTAAACGACATGAGTCAGTATTGTGCGACTCTGAGGCTGAAAATGATTAAGCAGAACGCCATTGCCGACAGTGAAATACCCGCTGAGTCAAAGGCAGAAGCGACGGAGCCCCATCCACCTGCTAACCGGAAAGTCAGGGTACACTACTGTGACCATGAGGGCTGCAACCACAGCACCCCAGTCAAGAGCAATCTGAAAAAGCACAGGCAGACTCACCTGCCTGCCGACCAGAGACCTAAAAAACCCAAAGTGCACCAGTGTGACCATAATGGCTGCAACTACAGCACCAGCTACAGGTACTACCTGAAAAAGCACAAACAGACCCACCTGCCTGCCGACCAGAGACTTAAAAGACCCAAGGTGCACCACTGTGACCATAAGGGCTGCAACTACAGCACTGGCTACAAGAACTACCTGAAAAAGCACAAATGGACCCATCTGCCTGCCGACCAGAGACCTAAAAGACCCAAGGTGCACCAGTGTGACCATGAGGGCTGCCACTTCAGCAGCGGCTACACGAACCACCTGAAACAGCACAAACAGAGCCACCTGTCCACTGACCAGAGAGTCAAGGTGCAGTGTGACCATGAGGGCTGCGCATACAGCACCATCCGGTCGGACGATCTGAAAAGACACAAACGGATCCACCTGCCTGCCGACCAGAGACGCAAGGTGCAGTGTGACCATGAGGGCTGCAACTTCAGCACTGACTATGCGAATAATCTGAAAACGCACAAGCAGATTCACCTGCCTGCCGACCAGAGACGCAAGGTGCAGTGTGACCATGAGGGCTGCAATTACAGCGCCAGCCACATGGGTAATCTGAAAAAGCACAAGAAGACCCACCTGCCTGCCGACCAGAGAGTCAAGGTGCAGTGTGACCATGAGGGCTGTAACTACAGCACTGAATATGCGGGTAATCTGAAAAAGCACAAGCAGATTCACCTGCCTGCCGACCAGAGGCCCGAGAGACCCAAAAGGAAGGCGTGTGACCAGCCGCCATATAACCAAAGAAAGAAGCGTGTTCTCTTCCCCAAAGAAACTTCCGACCTTTCTCCAGATTTTGACTAACCTGATTTCTCAATAAACATTTCAACGACTGGTAAGGCAACCTTTGCTAGCAAAAAAACCATTGATTTTGATTTTGGCCATTGCCTTTTCTGTGCACTGCTCTGGCAGTCACGCTGACGATAACCTGAAAATTGGCCTTCACTCCCTGGGCATATCGCAGGTCGAAAACATTCTTCTCTCTCTTTTTCCAGTCCCGGATGCACTACCGGAACTTGACTCCAGGGTTAAAGCTATCGCCACTGAGATACAGCAAGGAGACGCTCAGCAACGTGAAATCATTGCAACAGCCAAGCAAAGGGCAAACCTGATGCTCTCTTGCTTCAGAAGCCACAAAAAGCCTGAGGAATCAGGAGAAGGGGGCATTGAAGCAGAGAGCGAAGCCATTGAATGGTGGGAGTTGCAGCAAGAGCCCGAAGCGAACGACAGCGACATGACACGAGTTTGCCTGGGTGATGACATCCTCATAAAGCCAGACACTTGCTATTGCTTTTTTCCTGCTACAGGCGTCGAAACCAAGGCCTACCGTTGGGCAGCCTCTGGCGATGGTTCTGGAAGTGAAAACAGCGATACCTATGATGAAAACAGCGACAACCGTTCAAACGAAGACGAAACTGATACCGCAACCGATGTTCAGGGTGTAAACACGACGCTTGATCCTTTTCGAGCACTAAAGGAAATCAGTCATTATTGCGCGACTCTCAGACAGGAAATGATTGAGCAGGCGTCTATTTCAGACAGCGAAATACTCACTGGCTCAGAGATAGCCGTGACAGAAGCGGACTCTGTTAACCATCCGGAAATCACCGCATCTTCTTACAGTGCTGACCAGAAGAGGTTCAAGTTGCACCATTGTGACCATGAGGGCTGCAACTACCGCACTTACTTCCTGGGTAATCTGAAAAGACACAAACAGGCCCACCTGCCTGCCGACCAGAGAGCCAGAGTGCACCGGTGTGACCATGAGGGCTGCAACTTCAGCTCTGAGCGGGCTGACCATCTGAAAAAGCACAAACAGTCCCACCTGCCCGCCGACCAGAGATTCAGGTTTCACTGTGGCCATGAGGGCTGCAACTACAGTAGCGACCAGAAGGGCAATCTGAAAAAGCACAAACGGACCCACCTGCCTGCCAACCAGAGACTCAGGGAAACCAGGAAACACCAGTGTGACCATGAGGGCTGCAAGTACAGCTCCGACCGGAAGAGCCGTCTGAAAACGCACAAACAGACCCACCTGCCTGCTGATCAGAGACCCAGGGTGCACCAGTGTGACCATGAGGGCTGCGACTACGGCACCGACCATACGAGCCATCTGAAAACGCACAAACAGACTCACCTGCCTGCCGACCAGAGAGCCAGGGTGCATCAGTGTGATTTTGAAGGCTGCAACTACAGCACCGACCACACGGGCAATCTGAAAGCGCACAAGCAGACCCATCTGCCTGTCGACCAGAGAGCCAGGGTGCACCGGTGTGACCATGAAGGCTGCAACTACTGCACCAACCACGTCGGTAGTCTGAAAGTGCACAAACGAATCCACCTGCCTGCCGACCAGAGACAGAAGAGACCCGGAATGCACCAGTGTGACCATGAAGGCTGCAACTACATCAGCTACCACATAGGTAGTCTGAAAGCGCACAAGCGGACCCACTTGCCTGCCGACCAGAGACTCAGGGAGCACCAGTGTGGCCATGAAGGCTGCAACTACTGCACCGACCACACGGGCAATCTGAAAGCGCACAGGCAGATCCATCTCCCTGCCGACCAGAGACCCAAGAGACCCAAAAGGAAAGCGAATGACCAGCCGCCATCTTACGAGAAAAGAAAGAAGGGTGATAAAGAATAGAAACCTCCGACCTCTCTTTGGATTTTGACTAACCTGATTTTAAAATAAACATTCCAGCAACTGAGAACCCAGGTGTTGCAACCTAAAAAACCATTGATTTTGATGTTGGCCATTGCCTTTTCTGTGCATTGCTCTCATGGCCATGCTCAGGAAAACAGGCTGCCTTTGCTCTTCGCTCTGGCTGTCGGCAAGGCGCGCTCTCTGAGCGTCGAAACGATTTTTTTCCCTCTTTTCCCGGTTCGGGATGCGCTACCGGAACTTGACTCCATGGTTAAAGCTATCGCCACTGAGATACAGCAAGGAGACACTCAGCAACGTGAAATCATTGCAACAGCCAAACAAAGGGGGAGCCTGATGCTCTCTTGCTTTAGAGACAACAGCAGGGCTGGGGAATCAGCAGAAGAGGGTATTGAAGAAGAGAGCGAGACTATTGAATGGTGGGAGTTGAAGCAAGAACCGGAGGCAAACGACACCGATATGCCACGAGTTTGCATCGGTGATGACATCTTCTTAAAGTCAGGCACTTCCTATTGCTTTTCTCCTGACTCTGGCGCCAAAGCTAAGGCTTACCGTCGGGCAGCCTCCGATGATAGTGCCGACAGCGAAGACGGTGACAGCGAAGACAGTGACAGCGAAGACAGCAGCACCTCTGATGAGGGTTCAGACACTGAAGGCAGCAGCACTTCCGATGAGGGTTCAGACACTGAAGACAGCAGCACCTCTGATGAAAGTAGCGAAAACAGTTCAAACGAAGACGAAGTTGATGCCGAATCTTATATTCAGTGTCTAAACAGAGCATTTGGCCCTTTGCGAACATTAAACGAAATCAGTCAGCATTATGCGAATCTGAGACTGAAAATACACAGTCAGACCCTCCGGCTTACCGACCAGAGACCCAGGGCACACCAGTGTGACCATGAGGGCTGCAACTACAGCACCGACCGGGCGGGCAATCTGAAAGCGCATAAACGGACCCACCTGCCTGACGACCAGAGACTCAAGATACATCAGTGTGACCACGAGGGCTGTAGCTACAGCACCGACCGGGCGGCCAATCTGAAAAAGCACAAACAGACCCACCTGCCTGCCGACCAGAGACCCAGGAGACCCAGGGTACAGTGTGACCACGAGGGCTGCAGCTACAGCAGCGACCGGTCGGCCAATCTGAAAAAGCACAAACAGACCCACCTGCCTGCCGACCAGAGACGCAGGGTGCACCAGTGTGACTATGAGGGCTGCAACTACAGCACCGACCACCCGGGCAATCTGAAAAAGCACAAACAGATCCACCTGCCTTTCTGGCAGAGATCAAGATGGTACCAGTGTGACTATGAAGGCTGCAGCTTCAGCACCAACTACAGTGGCAGTCTGAAAAAGCACAAACAGACCCACCTGCCTGTCGAACAGAGAGCCAAAAGAAAAGCGTATGATCAGCCGCCATCCAATAAGAAGAGAAAGAAGGGTGATAAAGAATAGAAACTTCCGGTCTCTCTCCGAATTTTGACTAACCTGATTTCAAAATAAACAGTTCAACGACTGGGAAGCCAGACCTTGCTATCCAAAAAAACATTGATTTTGACTTTGGCTATTGCCTTTTCTGCGCATGGCTCTCATGGCCATGCTCAGGAAAATGAGGATAACCTGAAAATTTGCCTTCACTTTCCGGGCGTCGAAGCGATTCTTTTTACTCTTTTCACTGTCCAGGATGTGCTACCGAAACTTGACTCTATGGTTAAAGCGATCGCCACTGAGATACAGCAGGGAGACGATCAGCAACGTGAAATCATTGAAACAGCCAAACAAAGGGGGAGCCTGATGCTCTCTTGTTTTAGAGACAACAAAAGACCTGGGGAGCCAGCAGAAGAGGGTGCAGAAGCCAGGGCTTACCGTCGGGCAGCCTCTGATGATAGTGCCGACAGCGAAGACAGTGACAGCGAAGACAGTGACAGCGAAGACAGTGACAGCGAAGACAGTGACAGCGAAGACAGTGACAGCGAAGACAGTGACAGCGAAGACAGTGACAGTGAAGACAGCGGCAACTCTGATGAAAGCCGCGAAAACAGTTTAAGCGAAGACCAAGCGGATGCTGAATCTGATGTTCAGTGTGTAAGCAGGGCACAGGATCCTTTTCGAGCATTAAATGAAATCAGTCAGTATTGTGAGACTCTGAGGCTGGAAATGATTCAGCAGGAGTTGATTTCAGACAGGAAAATAGCCACTGAGCCAGAGGCAGAAGTGAAAGAAGTTGACTCTGCTAACCCCCTGAAAATCACCTCACCTGCTCACAGCACCCATCAGACGGGCAATCTGAAAAGGTACCAACAGGCCCACCTGCCTGCCGGCCAGAGACCCAGTATGCACCGGTGTGACCATGACGGCTGCAATTACAGGACCAACCATTCTGGCCATCTGAAAAGGCACAAAGAGACTCATCTGCCTGCCGACCAGAGACCCAGGATGTACCAGTGTGATCATAGGGGCTGCGATTACACCACCGACAGGGCTAAGCATCTGAAAATGCACAAACAGACCCACCTGCCTGCCGACCAGAGACTCAAGATACATCATTGTGACTATAAGGGCTGCAACTTCAGCACCTGCTACAAGTGCAATCTGAAAGAGCACAAACAGACCCACCTGCCTGCCGACCAGAGACTCAAGAGATCCAAGGTGCACAAGTGTGACCATGAGGGCTGCGACTACAGCACTGACCGGAAGAACGATTTGAAAAGGCACATACAGACCCATCTGCCTGCCGACCAGAGACTCAAGATACATCAGTGTGACCATGAAGGCTGCAGCTACAGCACCGACCGGACGGGCAATCTGAAAGCGCACCAACAGACCCACCAGCCTGCCGACCAGAGACTCAGGGTGCACCAGTGTGACTATGAAGACTGCCGCTTCAGCACCGACTACAGTGGCAATCTGAAAAAGCACAAACGGAGCCATCTGCCTGTCAAACAGATAGCCAAAAGGAAAGCGGATGATCAGCCGCCATCTGATAAGAAGAGAAAGATGGGTGATAAAGAATAGAAACTCCCGGCCTCTCTCCGGATTTCGACTAACCTGACTTCCAAATAAACAGTTCAACGACTGGGAACCCGGGCCTTGCTATTCAAAAAACCATTGATTTTGACCTTGGCCATTGCCTTTTCTGTGCATGGCTCTAGTGGCCGTGCTCAGGAAAACAGGTTGCCTTTGCTCTTCGCTCTGGAACTCCTAAAGCCAGACACCCGCTATTGCTTTTCTCCTGACTCTGGCGTCGAAGTTGAGGCTTACCGTCGGGCAGCCTCTGATGATAGTGCCGACAGCGAAGACAGTGGCAGTGAAGGCAGCGGCAACCCTGATAAAAGCAACGACAACCATGCCGACGAAGACGAAACGGGTACCGAAACGGATGTTCAGTGTGTAACCACAACACTTGAGCCTTTTCAAGCATTACACGAAATGAGTCAGTATTGTGCGACTCTGCTGAAAACACACGAGCACAGTCATCTGCCTGCCGACCAGAGGCTTAAGAAACCCAAGGTACACCATTGTAACCATGAGCGTTGCGGCTACAGCACCGACCATGCGGGCAACCTGAAAAAGCACAAAAAAATCCACCTGCCTGCTGACCAGAGACTCAAGATGCACCAGTGTGACCATGAGCGTTGCGGCTACAGCACCGACCGGACTGAAGATCTGAAAAGGCACAAACAGATCCACCTGCCTGCCGAGCAGAGACCCAGGAAACCCAAGGTGCACCAGTGTGGCTACGAGGGCTGCAATTTCAGCACCGATCGGGCGAACAATCTGAAAAAGCACAACCAGACCCACCTGCCTGCCGACCAGAGACTCAAGATACCCAAGGTGCACCAGTGTGACCATGAGGGCTGCAACTACAAAGCCGATCGGGCGAGCAATCTGAAAGCGCACAAACAGACCCACCTGCCTGCCGACCAGAGACCCAATATGCACCACTGTGACCATGAGGGCTGCAACTTCAGCACCGGTCAGATGAGTAATCTGAAAGCGCACAAACAGACCCACCTGCCTGTTGACCAAAGACCTAATATGCGTCACTGTGACCATCAGGGCTGCAACTACAGTACTGGCCGGAAGGACCATATGAAAAATCACAAACAGACCCATCTGCCTGCCGACCAGAGACTGAGGGTGCACCACTGTGACCATGAGGGCTGCAACTACAGAAGCGACCTGATGAGTAATCTGAACGCGCACAAAAATACCCACCTGCCTGTCGACCAGAGACCCAGGAAACTCAAAAGAAAAGCCTATAACCCGCTGCCATTTAACGAGAAGAGAAAGAAGGATGGTAAAGGATGATCCGCCTGCCAACCGGCTTCAAAGAAACCTCCGACCTTTCTCAGAATTTTGACTAACCTGATTTCAAAATAAACATTTCAATGACTGGGAACCCAGGCCTTGCTATCCAAACCATTGATGTTGACCTTGTTCATTACCTTTTCTGTGCATTGCTCTATTGGCCGCACTCAGGAAAACAGGTTGCCTTTGCTCTTCGCTCTGGCTGTTGGCAAGGGTAATGCCCCGCCACTCACTGACACACAGTGTTGGTGCACTGAATTTCGCTTTAAAAAAGACAAAAGGGCTGGGGAACCAGAAGGGGAGGGCATTGAAGAAGAGAACGAGGCCATTGAATGGTGGGAGTTGAAGCTTCCTGCCACAGGCGTCTTTCCTGCCACAGGCGTCCCTGCCACAGGCGTCGAAGCTAAGGCTTACCGTCGGGCAGCCTCTGATGATAGTGCCGACAGCGAAGACAGTGGCAGTGAAGACGGCGGCACCTCTGATGAAAACAGTGACAACCGTTCAAACGAAGACGAAGCAGATGTCGACTCTGATGTTCAGTATGTAACCACGACACCTGAACCTTTTCCAGTATCCAATGAAATCAGTCAGTATTGTGTGGCTCTGGAACTGAAAAAGATTAAGGAGGAGCCCGTTTCAGGCAGTGAAATGGACCATCTGAAAATGCACAAACAGAACCGCTTGCCTGCCGCCCAGAGACCCAAGAGACCCAGGGTGCAACAGTGTGACCATGAGGGCTGCAACTACAGGACGGATCATTTGGGTAATCTGAAAAGGCACAACCAGATCCACCTGCCTGCCGACCAGAAAGCCAATATTCACCAGTGTGACCATGAGGGCTGCAACTACAGATCCATCCATGCGTGCAATCTGAAAATGCACAAACGAACCCACCTGCCTGCTGACCAGAGAGCCAAGGTACACCGGTGTGACTATATGGGCTGCAACTACGGTACCGACCAGTCGAACCATCTGAAAATACACAAACAGACCCATCTGCCTGCCGAACAGAGGCTCAGGTTGTACCATTGTGACCATCAGGGCTGCAACCACAGCACCTACCAGTCGGGCCATCTGAAAATGCACAAACAGACCCACCTGCCTGCCGACCAGAGACCCAGGGGGCACCAGTGTGACCATAAGGACTGCAACTACAGCACCAGCCAAAGGAGCTATTTGAAAAAGCACAAGCTGAGCCATCTGCCTGCTGACCAGAGATCCAAAAAATTGCACCGGTGTGACCATGAGGGCTGCGACTTCGCCAACGACCGGGCTTGCCGTCTGAAAAGGCACAAACAGAACCACCTGCCTGTCCACCTAAGACCCAAAGTGCACCAGTGTGACCATGAGGGCTGCAACTACCGCACCAACTATCCGTGCAATCTGAAAAAGCACAAACAGATCCACCTGCCTGCCGACCAGAGACCCAAAAGACCCAAAGTGCACCAGTGTGACCACGATGGCTGCAACTACCGCACCAACTATCCGAGCAATCTGAAAAAGCACAAACAGACCCACCTGCCCACCGACCAGAGACCCAAAAACACCAAAAGAAAAGCGTGTGACCAGGCGTCATCTAACGAGAAAAGAAAAAAGAGTGATAAAGAATGATCCGCCTCCCAAAGTGGCTCAAAGAAACCTCCTGCCTCTCTTCAGATTTTGACTAACCTGATTCCCAAATAAACATTTCAGCGATTGGGAAGCCAAGCCTTGCTATCCAAAAAACCATTAATTTTGACCTTGGCCATTGCCTTTTCTGTGCATTACTCCAATGGTCAGGGTCATGAAAATATTCTGCTCCTGACACCTGTTGCTGAAGAAGAGAGCGAAGCCATTGCATGGTGGGAGTTGCAGCAAGAATCGGAAGTGAATCATAGCGATATGGCACGAGTTTGCTTCGGTGATGACATTCTTTTAAAGCCAGACATTCGCTATTGCTTTTCTCCTGACCCTGGCGTTGAAGCTGGGGCTGAGGCTGAGGCATATAGTCGGGTAGCATCTGATGACAGTTCTGACAGTTCTGACAGTTCTGACAGTTCTGACAGTTCTGACAGTTCTGACAGTTCTGACAGTTCTGACAGTGAAGACAGTAACACTTCTAATGAAAGCAGTGACAACTGTTCAAACGAAGACGAAGCGGATACCGAAACTGATGTTCCGTGTATAAACACGACACCTGATCCTTTTCGAGCATTAAACATAATCAGTCAGTATTGTGCGACCCTGAGACTGGAAATGATTAACCAGAAGAGCATTTCAGACAGTAAAATACCTACTGAGTCAAAGGAAGAAGTGACAGCAGTAGGCTCTGCTAACAACACCGACCACACGGGTCACCTGAAAGCGCACAAACAGACCCATTTGCCAGCCTACCAGAAGCTCAGGAAACCCAAGGTGCAGTGTGGCCACGAGGGCTGCAACTACAGCACGGACCATCCGGGCAATCTGAAAAAGCACAGGCGGACTCACCTGCCTGCTGACCAGAGACCTAAGAAACCCTGGAACCCCAAGAATCCCAAGGTGCACCAGTGTCACCATAAGGGCTGTCACTTCAGCACTGAGTATTCGGGCAATCTGAACAAGCACAAGCGGACCCACTTGCCTGCCGACCAGAGACCCAAGAGACCCAAGGTGCACCAATGTGACCATGAGGGCTGCAACTACAGGACGGAACATTTGAGCAATCTGAAAACGCACAAACAAAACCACCTACCTGCTGACCAGAGACCTAATAGGTACCGGTGTGACCATGAGGGCTGCAATTACATCTCCAGCCACTCAGGCAATCTGAGAGCACATAAACAGGCCCACTTGCCTGCTAACCAGAGACCCAGGGTGCACCAGTGTGACCATGAAGGCTGCAGCTACAGTAGCTACCATTTGGGCAATCTGAAAAAGCACAAAAACACCCACCTGCCTATCAGCCAGAGACTCGGGGTGTACCAGTGTGACCATGAGGGCTGCAACTACACTAGCAACCAAAAAAGCAATTTAAAAACACACAAACAGACCCACCTACCTGCCGACCAGAGAATCAGGAGGCACCATTGTCACTATGAGGGCTGCAACTTCAGCACCGACTACACGAGCAATCTGAAAACGCACAAACAGAGCCACCTGCCTGCCGACCAGAGAGTCAGGATGCACCAGTGTCACCATGAGGGCTGCGACTACAGCACTTACCGGGCGGATCGTCTGGCAAAGCACAAACAGAGCCACCAGCCTGCCGACCAGAGGCCCAAGGGGCGCCAGTGTGACCACGAGGGCTGCAACTACAGGACGGACCATCCGGGCAATCTGAAAGCGCACAAACAGATCCACCTGTCTGCCGACCAGAGATCCAAAAGATTCAAAGTGCACCAGTGTGACCACGAGGGCTGCAACTACATCACCAACCACACGGGCAATCTGAAAGCGCACAAACAGACCCACCTGCCTGCCGACCAGAGACCCAAAAAGCCCAAAAGAAAAGCGTATGACCAGGCGTCATCTAACGGGAAAAGAAAAAAGAGTGATAAAGAATGATCCGCCTTCCAACCCTGTTCAAAGAAACCTCCAACCTCTCTCCGGATTTTGACTAACCTGACTTTCCAGTAAACAGTTCAACAACCGGGAAGTCAGGCTTTGCTGTTCAAAAAAACATTGATTTTGATCTTGGCCGTTGCCATGCATTGCTCTAATGGCCAGGCTCAGGGTGCCTACAGCGAAGACAGTGGCAGTGAAGACAGGGGCACCTCCAGTGACAATCGTTGTGACGAAGACGACTCTGGTGCCGAATCTGATGTTCAGCATGTAACCACGTCACTGAGTCCTTTTCCAGTATCAAATGAAATCATTCAGTATTGTGCGACTCTGGCACTGAAAAAGATTAAGCAGGAGCCCGTTTCAGACATTGAAACAGCCAGTGAGTCGGAGGCATACCTGACAGCAACGGACTCTGTTAACCACCCGGAAATCTCCTCACCTGCTTACAACACTGGCCACATGAGTCACCTGAAAAAGCACCAACAGATCCACCTGCCTGCCAACCAGAGACTGAGACCCAGGGTGCACCCGTGTGACCATAAGGGCTGCAACCACAGCACCAACAGGAATTCTAATCTGAAAAAGCACAAACAGACCCACTTACCAGTCGATCAGAGACCCAAGAAATCCAAGGTGCACCAGTGTAACCATGAGGGTTGTAACTACTGCACTGACCGCAGGAGCAACCTGAAAACTCACCAACAGACCCACCTGCCTGCCGACCAGAGACTCAAAAGACCCAAGGTGTACCAGTGTGACCGTGGCGGCTGTAATTACATTACTGTGTATGCGGGCAAACTGAAAAGGCACCAACATACCCACCTGCCTGCCGACCAGAGACCGAGACTCAGGGTGCACGATTGTGACCATGAGGGTTGCAACTACAGCACCGACCACACGGGCAATCTGAAAAGGCACAAACAGATCCACCTGCCTGCCGACCAGAGACTCAGGGTGCACCAGTGTGACCATGAGGGTTGCAACTACAAAACCGATCGTGCGAACCGTATAAAAAGGCACAAACAGACCCACCTGCCTGCCAACCAGAGACCCAAAAGACCCAAAAGACCCAAAAGAAAAGCGTATGACCAGCCACCCTCTAATGAGAAAAGAAAGAAAGGTGATCAAGAATAATCCGCCTCCCAACCCGCCTCAAAAAAAACCTCCGACCTCTCCCCGGATTTTGACTAACCTGATTTCTCAATAAACACTTCAACGACTGGGAAGCCAAGTCTTGCTATCCAAAAAAACATTGATTTTGATTCTGGCCGTTGCCGTGCACAGTTCTAATGTGCACAGTTCTAATGTGCACAGTTCTAATGTGCATAGTTCTAATGTGCATAGTTCTAATGTGCACAGTTCTAATGTGCATAGTTCTAATGTGCATAGTTCTAATGTGCATAGTTCTAATGGCCTCGCTCGGGAAAATAGTTTGCCTTTGTTCTTCGCTCTGGCTGTCGGCAAGGCGCTTATCAAGACCCCGAAGCCCTTTGTTGAGGTCTCAGTACGTCTGGGAAACAACCAACCCAGCCAGATAAGGCTTCTACCTGATGAAAGTGAAGAGAGTGAGGCCATTGAATGGTGGGAGTTGAAGCAAGAGTTCGAGGTAAACGACAGCGACATACCAAAAGTTTGTTTTGGTGATGACATACTCTCAAAGCCAGACACTCGCTATTGCTTTACTCCTGACTCTGGCGTCAAAGCTAAGGCTTACGGTCGCTCAGCCTCTTCTGGCAGTGAAGACAACGACACCGCCAGTGACAACCGTTCTGACGAAGACGAAACGGATATTCAGTGTGAAAATACGACACCTGATCCTTTTCGAGCATTAAACGAAATCGGTGAGTATTGTGCGACTCTGAGACTGAAAATGATTGAGCAGGAGTGTATTTCAGACAGTCTAATAGCCACTGAGTCAGTGGCAGAAGTGACAGCAGTGAACTCTGTTAACCACCTGAAAATCACCTCACCTGCTTGCGACACCGACCAGAGAACCAGAAGGCACCAATGTGACCATGAGGGCTGCGACTACAGCACCGACTTCACGGGCAATCTGAAAAGGCACAAACAGACCCACCTGCCTGCCGACCAGAGAGCTAAGCACCAATGTGAACATGAGGGCTGCAACTACACTGCCAACCAGATGGGCAATTTAAAAATGCACAGACAGACCCACCTGCCTGCCGGCCAGAGACCCAGGGGACACCAGTGTGACCATGAGGGCTGCGACTACAGCACCGACTATGCGTGCCATCTGAAAAGGCACAAACAGACCCACCTGCCGGCCGGCCAGAGACCGAGGCGATACGAGTGTGACCATGAGGGCTGTAACTACAGAACCAACCACAAAGGTCACCTGAAAATGCACAAACAAGCCCACCTGCCTGCCGACCAGAGACCCAGGGTGCACCAGTGTGACCATGAGGGCTGCAACTACACTGCCAACCAGATGGGCAATTTAAAAATGCACAAACAGACCCATCTGCCTGCCGACCAGAGACCCAGAGTGCACCAGTGTGACCATGAGGGTTGTGACTACAGCACCGACCGCAGGGACAGTCTGAAAAGGCACCAACAGACCCACCTGCCGGCCGGCCAGAGACCGAGGCGATACGAGTGTGACCATGAGGGCTGTAACTACAGAACCAACCACAAAGGTCACCTGAAAATGCACAAACAAGCCCACCTGCCTGCCGACCAGAGACCCAGGGTGCACCAGTGTGACCATGAAGGCTGCAACTACAGCACCGGCCATGCGAGCCATCCGAAAAAGCACAAACAGACCCATGTGCCTGCCGACGAGAGACCTAAAAGAGCCAAAAGAAAAGCGTATGACCAGCCACCCTCTAACGAGAAAAGAAAGAAGGGTGATCAAGAATAATCCACCTCCCAGCCCGCCTCAAAAAAACCTCCGACCTCTCCCCGGATTTTGACTAACCTGATTTCCCAATAAACACTTCAACGACTGGGAAGCCAAGTCTTGCTATCCAAAAGAACATTGATTTTGATCCTGGCCGCTGCGGTGCACAGTTCTAATGTGCATAGTTCTAACGTACATAGTTCTAACGTGCATAGTTCTAACGTGCATAGTTCTAATGGCCTCGCTCGGGAAAATAGTTTGCCTTTGTTCTTCGCTCTGGCTGTTGGCAAGGCGCTTATCAAGACCCCAAAGCCCTTTATTGAGGTCTCAGTTTGCTTCGGTGATGACATGCTCTTAAAGCCAGACACTCACTATTGCCTTACTCCTGACTCTGGCGTCGAAACTAAGGCTTACGGTCGCTCAGCCTCTGATGATAGTGCCGACAGCGAAGACAGTGGCATTGAAGACAAGGACACCGCCAGTGACAACCGTTCTGACGAAGAAGAAACTGATACCGAAACTGATGTTCAGTGTGTAAATACGACACCTGACCCTTTTCGAGCATTAAACGAAATCGGTGAGTATTGTGCGACTCTGAGACTGAAAATGATTGAGCAGGAGTGTATTTCAGACAGTCTAATAGCCACTGAGTCAGCGGCAGAAGTGACAGCAGTGAACTCTGTTAACCACTTGAAAATCACCTCACTTGTTTGCGACACCGACCAGAAAACCAGGAGGCACCAATGTGACCATGAGGGCTGTGACTACAGAGCCTACCAGAAGTTCGATCTGAAAAGACACAAACAGACCCACCTGCCTGCCGACCAGAGAGCCAGAGTGCATCAGTGTGACCATGAGGGTTGTGACTACAGCACCGACCGCAGGGACAGTCTGAAAAGGCACCAACAGACCCACCTGCCTGTCGGCCAGAGGCCCAAGATGCACCAGTGTGACCATGAGGGCTGCGACTACAGCACCGACTTCGCGGGCAACCTGAAAATGCACAAACAGACCCACCTGCCTGCCGACCAGAGACTCAAGGGGCGCCAGTGTGACCATAAGGGCTGCAATTACAGCACCGACTATGCGAGCCATCTGAAAAAGCACATGCAGACCCACCTGCCTGCCGACCAGAGATCCAAGAGGCCCAAACTACACCAGTGTGACCATGAGGGCTGCAGCTACAGAACCGACAGGGCGGATAATCTGAAAATGCACAAACAGACCCATCTGCCTGCCGACCAGAGACCCAAGAGACTCAAGGTGCACCAGTGTGACCATGAGGGCTGCAACTACATCACCGACTTCACGGGCAATCTGAAAATGCACAAACAGACCCATCTGCCTGCCGACCAGAGACCCAGAGTGCACCAGTGTGACCATGAGGGTTGTGACTACAGCACCGACCGCAGGGACAGTCTGAAAAGGCACCAACAGACCCACCTGCCTGTCGGCCAGAGGCCCAAGAAGCACCAGTGTGACCATGAGGGCTGCGACTACATCACCGACGTCACGGGCAATCTGAAAATGCACAAACAAATCCATCTGCCTGCCGACCAGAGACCCAGGGTGCACCAGTGTGACCATGAGGGCTGTAACTACGCTACCAATCGAATAAGTCACCTGAAAGCGCACAAGCAGACCCACCTGCCTGCCGACCAGAGACCCAAAAGACCCAAAAGACCCAAAAGAAAAGCGTATGACCAGCCACCCTCTAACGAGAAAAGAAAGAAAGGTGATCAAGAATAATCCGCCTCCCAACCCGCCTCAAAAAAACCTCCGACCTCTCCCCGGATTTTTACTAACCTGATTTCCCAATAAACAGTTCAACGACTGGGAAGCCAAGTCTTGCTATCCAAAAAAACATTGATTCTGATCTTGGCCGTTGCCGTGCATAGCTCTGACGTGCATAGCTCTGACGTGCATAGCTCTAACGTGCATAGTTCTAATGGCCTCGCTCAGGAAAATAGTTTGCCCTTGTTCTTCGCTCTGGCTGTCGGCAAGGCGCTTATCAAGACCCCGAAGCCCTTTATTGAGGTCTCAGTACGTCTGGGAAACAACCAACCCAGCCAGATAAGGCTTCTACCTGACGAAAGTGAAGAGAGTGAGGCCATTGAATGGTGGGAGTTAAAGCAAGAACCCGAGGCAAATGACAGCGACATACCAAAAGTTTGCTTCGGTGATGACATGCTCTTAAAACCAGACACCCACTTTTGCTTTACTCCTGACTCTGGCGTCGAAGCCAAGGCTTACGGTCGCTCAGCCTCTTCTGGCAGTGAAGACAACGACACCGCCAGTGACAACCGTTCTGACGAAGACGAAACTGATACCGAAACTAATACCGAAACTGATGTTCAGTGTGCAAATACGACACCTGACCCTTTTCGAGCATTAAACGAAATCAGTGAGTATTGTGCGATTCTGAGAGTGAAAATGACTGAGCAGGCGTCTGTTTCAGACAGTCAAATACCCACTGAGTCAGCGGCAGAAATGACAGCAATGGACTCTGTTAACCACTTGAAAATCACCTCACCTACTTGCGACACCGACCAGAGAACCAGAAGGCACCAATGTGACCATGAGGGCTGCAACTACAGCACCGACTTCATGGGCAATCTGAAAAGGCACAACCAGACCCACCTGCCTGTCGACCAGAGACCCATGGAGTACCAGTGTGACCATGAGGGTTGTAATTACACTAGCAACCAAAAAAGCAATTTAAAATCGCACAAACAGACCCACCTGCCTGCCGACCAGAGGCGCAAGAGACCCAAGGTGCACCAGTGTGACCATGAGGGCTGCAACTACAGAACCAGTTACCCGTTCATTCTGAAAAGGCACAAACAGATCCACCTGCCTGCCGACCAAAGACTCAGGGAACACGAGTGTGACCATGAAGGCTGCAACTACAGCTCCGACTCCACGAACAATCTGAAAAGGCACAAAGAGACCCACCTGCCTGCCGACCAGAGACCCAGGGGACACCAGTGTGACCATGAGGGCTGCAACTACAGCACCAACTACCCAAGTCACCTGAAAATGCACAAACAGATCCACCTGCCTGCCGACCAGAGACTCAAGGGGCGCCAGTGTGACCATAAGGGCTGCAATTACAGCACCGACTATGCCAGCCATCTGGAAAAGCACAAGCAGACCCACCTGCCTGCCGACCAGAGACCCAAGAAACCCAAACTACACCAGTGTGACTACAAAGGCTGCAACTACAGAACCGACCGGACGGATAATCTGAAAACGCACAAACAGACCCACCTGCCTGCCGACCAGAGACACAAGAGACTCAAGGTGCACCAGTGTGACCATGAGGGCTGCAACTACATCACCGGCGTCAAGGGCAATCTGAAAATGCACAAACAGACCCATCTGCCTGCCGACCAGAGACCCAGGGTGCACCATTGTGACGATGAGGGCTGTAACTACGCTACCAATCACATAGGTCACCTGAAAACGCACAAGCAGACCCATTTGCCTGCCGACCAGAGACCCAAAAGAAAAGCGTATGACCAGCCACCCTCTAACGAGAAAAGAAAGAAGGGTGATCAAGAATAATCCGCCTCCCAACCCGCCTCAAAAAAACCTCCGACCTCTCCCCGGATTTTGACTAACCTGATTTCCCAATAAACAGTTCAACGACTGGGAAGCCAAGTCTTGCTATCCAAAAAAACATTGATTCTGATCTTGGCCGTTGCCGTGCATAGCTCTAACGGGCATATTTCTAACGGGCATAGCTCTAACGTACATAGTTCTAAAGGCCTCGCTCGGGAAAATAGTTTGCCCTTGTTCTTCGCTCTGGCTGTCGGCAAGGCGCTTATCAAGACCCCGAAGCCCTTTATTGAGGTCTCAGTACGTCTGGGAAACAATCAACCCAGCCAGATAAGGCTTCTACCTGACGAAAGTGAAGAGAGTGAGGCCATTGAATGGTGGGAGTTGAAGCAAGAACCCGAGGTAAACGACAGAGACATACCAAAAGTTTGCTTCGCTGATGACATACTCTTAAAGCCAGACACTCACTATTGCTTTTTTCCTGCCACCGGCGTCTTTCCTGCCACCGGCGTCTTTCCTGCCACCGGCGTCTTTCCTGCCACCGGCGTCTTTCCTGCCACCGGCGTCTTTCCTGACTCTGGCGTCGAAGCCAAGGCTTACGGTCGCTCAGCCTCTGATGATAGTGCCGACAGCGAAGACAGTGGCAGTGAAGACAACGACACCGCCAGTGACAACCGTTCTGACGAAGACGAAACTGATACCGAAACTGATGTTCAGTGTGTAAATACGACACCTGACCCTTTTCGAGCATTGAACCAAATCAGTGAGTATTGTACGACTCTGAGACTGAAAATGATTGAGCAGGCGTCTATTTCAGACAGTCAAATACCCACTGAGCCAGCGGCAGAAGTAACAGCGGCGGACTCTGTTAACCACCCGAAAATCACCTCACCTGCTTGCCACACCGACCGGAGAACCAGGAGGCACCAATGTGACCATGAGGGCTGCAACTACAGCGCCGTCTATGCGTGCCGTTTGAAAAAGCACAGGCAGACCCACCTGCCTGCCGACCAGAGACCCAAGAGACCCAAGCTGCACCGGTGTGATCATAAAGACTGCAACTACAGCACCGACCGGGCGAATAATCTGAAAAAGCACAAACAGACCCATCTGCCTGCCGACCAGAAACCCAGGAGACCCAAGCTGCACCAGTGTGACCATGAGGGTTGCAACTACAGAACCGACCGGACGGATAGTCTGAAAACGCACAAACAGACCCACCTGCCTGCCGACCAGAGAATCAGGAGATCCAAGATGCACCAGTGTGACTATGAGGGCTGCGACTACCGCACCGATGTGGCAGGCAATCTGAAAAGGCACAAACAGGCCCACCTGCCTGCCCACCAGAGACCCAATATACAACAGTGTGACCATGAGGGTTGCAACTACACTACCAACCACAAAGGCAATTTATACACGCACAAACAGACCCACCTGCCTGCCGACCAGAGACTCAAGGTGCACCAGTGTGACCATGAGGGCTGCAATTACAGCACTGACCGGTCGGCCAATCTGAATCCGCACAAACGGACCCACCTGCCTCTTAACCAGAGACCCAGGGTGCACCACTGTGACTATGAGGGCTGCAACTACAGCACCGATCGGACGGGCAATCTGAGAGTACACAAAGAGACCCACCTGCCTGCCAACCGGAGAGCCAAAAGAAAAGCGTATGACCAGCCACCCTCTAACGGGAAAAGAAAGAAGGGTGGTAAAGGATGATTCGCCTGCCAACCGGTTTCAAAGAAACCTCCGACCTTTCTCCGGATTTTGACTAACCTGACTTCCTAATAAACAGTTCAACAACCGGGAAGCCAGGCCTTGCTACTCAAAAAAACCTTGATTTTTATCTTGGCCGTTGCCGTGCATAGTTCTAATGGCCAGGCTCAAGAAAATAGTATGCCTTTGTTGTTTGCCCTGACTTTCGGCAAAGCGCTTATTAACACCCCGAGGCCCTTTATTGAGGTCTCGGTACGTCTGGGAAACAACCCACCCACCCAGATAAGGCTTCTACCTGACGAAAGTGAAGAGAGTGAGGCCATTGAGTATTGCTTTTCCCCTGCCACCGGCGTCGAAGCTAAGGCTTACCGTCGGGCTGCCTCTGATGATAGTGCCGACAGCGAAGACAGTGGCAGTGAAGACAGCGGCGCCTCTGATGAAAACAGCGAAAACAGTTCAAACGAAGACGAAGCGGATGACGTATCTGATGTTCAGTGTGTAAGCAGGACACTTGACCCTTTTCGAGCATTAAATGAAATCAGTCAGTATTGTGAGACCCTGAGACTGGAAATCATTTCGCATGCCTACAGTACCGACCACATGGGTCACCTGAAAAGGAACAAACAAACCCGCCTGCCTGCCAACCAGAGACCCAAGGTGCACCAGTGTGACCATGAGGGCTGCAACTACAGGAGCGACCGGTCAGTCAACCTGAAAAGACACCAACAGACCCACCTGCCTGACGACCAGAGACTTAAGGTGCACCAGTGTGACCATGAGGGCTGCAACTACAGAACCGATCAGGTGAGCAATCTGAAAGCGCACAAACAGACCCACTTGCCTGTCGACCAGAGAGCCAGGGTGAACAAGTGTGACCATGAGGGCTGCAACTACAGAACCGATCAGGTGGGCAATCTGAAAGCGCACAAACAGATCCACCTGCCTGCTGACCAGAGAACCAAAAGACCCAAGACGCACCATTGTGACTATGAGGGCTGCAACTACAGCTCCAACCTGTTAGGCAATCTAAAAAGGCACAAACGGACCCACCTGCCTGTCGACCAGAGAGTCAAGGTGCACCAGTGTGACCATGAGGGCTGCAACTTCAGCACCGGCCACACGGGTAACCTGAACAAGCACAAACAGACCCACCTGCCCGCCGACCAGCGAACCAGGAAACTCAAAAGAAAAGCGTATGACCCGCTGCCATCTCACGAGAAGAGAAAGAAAGGTAGTAAAGGATGATCCGCCTGCCAACCGGTTTCAAAGAAAACTCCGGCTTTCTCCAGATTTTGACTAACCTGATTTCCCAATGAACCGTTCAACAACCGGGAAGTCAGGCCTTGCTATTCAAAACAACATTGACTTTGATCTTGGCCGTTATCTTTTCTGAGTATGGTTCTAATGGTCAGGCTCAGGAAAGTAGTACACCTTTGCTGTCCGCCCTGGCTGTCGGCAAGGCGCTTATCAATACCCCGAAACCTTTTATGGAACCAGAAGCAGTTATTGAAGAAGAGAGCGAAGCCATTGACGAGCACCACAGCGATATGGCACGAGTTTGCTTCGGTGATGACATCCTTTTAAAGCCACTCTTAAAGTCAGACAGTCGCTATTGCTTTTCTCCTCACCCTGGCGTGAAAGCTGAGGCTTACTGTCGGGCAGCCTCTGATGATAGTGCCTACAGCGAAGACAGTGACAGCGAAGACAGTGACAGTGAAGACAGTAGCAGCTCTGATGAAAACAGCGACAACCATTCTGACGAAGCTGAGGCCGAAGCTAATGTTGAATATGTCACCACAACGCTTAATCCTTTTCGAGCCGCCAATGAAAACAGCCAGTATTGTGCGACTCTGGCATTGAGAATGATTAAGCAGGAACCCGCTTTAGACAATGAACTGCCCACTGACCAGAGACCCAAGAGACCCAAGAGACCCAAGAGACCCAAAATGCATCAGTGTGACCATGAGGGCTGCAACTACAGCACTGTCTACACGAGCCATCTGAAAGCGCACAAACAGACCCACCTGCCTGTCGATCAGCGACCCAAGTTGCAGTGTGACCATGAAGGCTGCAATTTCATAACCATTAACATAAACCATCTGAAAAGGCACAAACAGAGCCACCTGCCTACCGATCAGAGACCCAAGTTGCCATGTGAGCATGAAGGCTGCAACTACATCGCCGAGCTGACGAGTAATCTACAAAGGCACAGAAAGATCCACCTGCCTGTTGACCAGAGACTCAAAAAAACCAGAGTGTACCGGTGTGACCATGAAGGCTGCCACTACCGCGCCGACCGGGCAGGCCATCTGAAAAGGCACAAAGAGACCCATCTGCCAGCCGACCAGAGACTCAATAGACTCAGGAGGCACCAGTGTGACCATGAAGGCTGCAACTTCAACACCAGCTTCGCGAGCCGTCTGAAATTGCACAAACAGACTCACCTGCCTGTCCACCAGAGATCCAGAACACGCCAGTGTGACCATGAGGGCTGCAACTACAGCAGCGACCATTCGGGTAATCTGAAAAGGCACAAAAAGTCCCACCTGCCTGCGGATCAAAGACCCAGGAGGCACCAGTGTGACCATGATGGCTGCGGCTACAGCACCGACTGGGCGGGCGATCTAAAAATCCACAAACAGAGCCACTTGCCAGCCGACCAGAGACCCAGGAGACCCAAGAGAACCAGGAGAACCAGGGTGCACCAGTGTGACCATGAAGGCTGCAGCTACAGCACCTACCACTCCGGTCATCTTAAAGTGCACAAAAAAAACCACCTGCCTGCCGAACAAAGATCTAATTTGCACCAGTGTGATCATGAGGGCTGCAACTACAGCTCCGCACGGACGGGCCATCTGAAAAGGCACAAAAAAACCCACCTGCCAGCCGACCAGAGACCCAAAAGGAAAGCGCATGACCAGCCGCCATCTAACAAGAAAAGAAACAAGGTTGATCAAGAATGATCCGCCCCCCAAACCGCCTTATAGAAACCTCCGGCCTCTCTCCAGATTTTTACTAACCTGACTCACCAGTAAACAGTTCAACAACTGGGAAGCCAGGTCTTGCTATCCAAAAAACCAGTGATTTTGACCTTGTCCATCGCCTTTTCTGTGCATTGTTCTCACGGCCTTGCTGAGGAAATAAGGGTTCTACCTGATGATGAACTGAAAATTGGCCTTTACTCCCCAGGCGTCAAAACTATTCTTCTTCTCCCTCTTTCGGAAGCAGCGGGCAGTGAAGAAGAGAACGGAACCATTGAGTGGTGGGAGTTGAAACAAGAACCCGAGGCGAACGACAGCGATAGGTCAGAAGTTTGCTTCGGTGATGACATCCTCTTAAAATCAGGCACTCGCTATTGCTTTTCTCCTGCCACCGGCGTTTTTCCTGCCACCGGCGTCGAAGCTAAGGGTTACCGTCGGGCAGCCTCTGATGGTAGTGCCGACAGCGAAGACAGTGGCAATGAAGACAGCAGCGCCTCTGATGAAAACAGCGATAACCGTTCAGACGAAACTGATGCCGAATCTGCTGTTCAGTACGTAACTACGACACTTAATCCGTTTTCAGTACCAGGTGAAATCAGTCCGTATTGTAGGGCTCTGGAATTGAACAAGATTAAGCAGGAGCCCGTTTCAGACAGTGAAATAACCACTGAGTCAGAAGTAGACCCGACAGAAGCGGATTCTGTTAAGCACCCGGAAATCACCTCACCTGCTAACAGCACCGACCAGATCGGTCACCTGAAAAGGCACAAACAGACCCACCTGCCTGCCGACCAGAGACCCAGGAAGCCCAAGATGCACCACTGTGACCATGAGGGCTGCAACTACAGAACCGACCACACGGGCCATCTGAAAATGCACAAACAGAAACACCTGCCTGCCGATCAGAAACTCAAGAAACTCAAGAGACCGAAAAAAACCAAAGTGCACCCATGTGATTATCAGGGCTGCGGCTTCAGCACCGGCCACATGACCCATCTGAAAATGCACAAAAAGACCCACCTGCCTGCCGACCAGAGACCCAAGAGACTCGAGCATCATTGTGACCATGAGAGCTGCAACTACAGCACCAGCCACACGAGCCATATGAAAAGGCACAAACAGATCCATCTGCCTGCCGACCAGAGACTCAAAGTGCAGTGTGACCATGAGGGCTGCAACTACGGCACCCATCAGGCGAGCAATTTGAAAAAGCACAAATGGACTCACCTGCCTGTCGACCAGAGACCCAAAAGACCTAAAAGAAAAGCCAATAGCCAGCCGCCATCTGACGAGAAAAGAAAGAAGGGCGGTGAAGAATGATCTGCCTCTGAACCCGATTCAAAGAAACCTCCGACCTCTCTTCAGATTTTGACTAACCTGATTTCCCAATAAACAATTCAACGACTGGGAGCTCAGGCCTTGCTATCCAAAAAAACATTGATTTTGACCTTGGTCATGGCCTTTTCTGTGCATTGCTCCAAGGGCTACGCTCAAGAAAATAGTATGCCTTTGCTCTTTGCTCTGGCTGTCGGCAGGGCGCTTATTAACACTCCGAAGTCCTTTATCGAGGCCTTATCCACGAATAACCAACCCACCCTGATAAAGCTTCTAGCGGATATTGAAGAAGAGAGCGAGGCCATTGAGTGGTGGGAATTTAAGCAAGAACCCGAGGCGAACGACAGTGATATGCTACGAGTTTGCTTTGGTGATGATATTCTCTTAAAGCCAGACACTCGCTATTGCTTTTTTCCTGCCACTGGCGTTTTTCCTGCCACTGGCGTTTTTCCTGCCACTGGCGTTTTTCCTGCCACTGGCGTTTTTCCTGCCACTGGCGTTTTTCCTGCCACCGGCGTTTTTCCTGCCACTGGCGTTTTTCCTGCCACTGGCGTCGAAGCTGAGGCTCACAGTCGGGCAGCCTCTGATGATGGTTCTGATAATGAAGACAGCAGCACCTCTGATGAAAACAGTGATAACCGTTCAGACGAAGCTGATGCCGAATCTGCTGTTCAGTATGTAACTACGACATTTAATCCGTTTTCAGTATCAGGTGAAATCAGTCCGTATTGCGGGGCTCTGGAATTGAAAAAGATTAAGCAGGAGCCCGTTTCAGACAGTGAAGAAACCACTGACTCAGAGACAAACCTGATGATAGAAATGGACCCTGTTAACCAACCGGAAATCGTCCTACCTGCTAACAGCACCAATCAGGCGGGCCACCTGAAAACGCACAAACAGACTCACCTGACTGCCGGTCAGAGACCCAGGAGACTCAAGATTCAACATTGTGACCATGAGGGCTGCAACTACAGCACCAACCGTAAGCACAATCTGAATAAGCACAAATGGATCCACCTGCCTACCGACCAGAGACCCCAGAAGCTCAAGATGTGCCAATGTGACCATGAGGGTTGCAATTACAGCACCTACTACACGGGCAATCTGAAAATACACAAACAGACCCACCTGTCTCCCGACCAGAGACCCAAGAGACCCAAGGTGCACTACTGTACCCATGAGGGCTGCAACTACAGCAGCGACCATGGGGGCAATCTGAACAAGCACAAACTGACCCATCTGCCTGCCGACCAGAGAATCAAGAGACCCAAGGTGCACCAGTGTGACCATGAGGGCTGCAACTACAGAACCGAACATAGTTGCAATCTGAAAACGCACAAACAGATTCATCTGCCTGCCGACCAGAGAATCAAGAGACCCAAGGTGCATCAGTGTGACCATGAGGGCTGCGGTTACTGCACTGACCAGGTGGGCAATCTGAACAAGCACAAACTGATTCACCTGCCTGACGACCAGAGACTCAGGGTGCACCGGTGTGACCATGAGGGTTGCAACTATGGCTCTGACCACCTGTGTAATCTGAAAACGCACAAAAAGACCCATCTGCCTGCTGACCAGAGACTCAAAAGGAAAGCGTATAACCAGTTGCCATTTAACAAAAAAAGAAAGAAGGGTGATCAAGAATCAAGAATGAAACCTCCGCACTCCCCGGATTTTGACTAACCTGATTTCTCAATAAACATTTCAACAACTAGGAAGCCAGATCTTGTTATCCAAAAAACCATTGATTCTGATCTTGGCTATTGCCTTTTCTGTGCATTGCTTTGACGGCCACGCTCAGGAGAATAGTATGCCTTTGCTCTTCGCTCTGGCTGTCGGTAAAGGCTTTATCAATACCCCGACGCCCTTTTTTAAGGTCTCATCCACAAATACGCTAGCGGAACTTGACTCTGCGGTTAAAGCTATCGCCACTGAGATACAGCAAAGAGAAAATCAGCAACGTGACATCATTGAGGCAGCCAGACAAAGGGGGAGGTTGTTGCTCTCTTGTTTTAGAAGCGACAAAAGGCCCGAGGAGCCAGAAGAAGAGGGTATTGAATGGTGGGAGTTGAAACAGGAACCCGAGAAGTATCAAAGCGATATGTCACGAGTTTGCTTCGGCGATGACATCCTCTTAAATCCAGACACTCGCTATTGCTTTTTGCCTGCCACTGGCGTCGAAGCCAAGGCTCACAGTTGGGCAGCACCGGATGAGGGGGCTGGCAGCGAAGACAGCAGCACCTCTGACGAAGACAGCAGCACCTCTGATGGAGACAGCAGCACCTCTGATGGAGACAGCAGCACCTCTGATGGAGACAGCAGCACCTCTGATGAAGAAAGCGACAACCGTTCAGGCGAAGCTGTTGCTGATTCTGATGTTCAGTATGTAGCCACGACACTTAATCCTTTTAGGGCATCAAATGAAACCAGTCGGTATTGTGCGGCTCTGGCACTGGAAGAGATTAAGCAGGAGCCCGTTTCAGACAGCGAAATACCCACCCCGGAAACGCACAAACAGACCCGCTTGCCTGTCGACCAGAGACCCAGGAAACCTAAGGTGCACCAGTGTAACCATAAGGGCTGCAACTACAGAACCAACCATACCGGTCATCTGAATGTGCACAAACAGACCCACCTGCCTGCGGGACTCAAGGCGCACCATTGTGACCATGAGGGCTGCAACTTCAGCAGTGCCCAGAGGGGCCATCTGAGAGCGCATAAACAGACCCACCAGCCTGCCGACCAGAGACCCAGGGCACATCAGTGTGACTATGAGGGCTGCAACTTCAGTGCCACCCTGGCGAGCAACCTGAAAATGCACAAAAAGATCCACCTGCCTGCGAAATTCAGGGAGTACCATTGTGACCATGAGGGCTGCAACTTCAGCGCCGTCCAGGCGGTCAATCTGAAAGCCCACAAAAAGACCCACCTGCCCAAGAAACTTAAGGGACCCAGGCTGCAACAATGTGACCATGAGGGCTGCAACTATTACACTTACCGCAGGGACAATCTGAAAAGACACCAACAGACCCACCTGCCTGCCGCCCAGAGACTCAAAAGACCCAAAAGAAAAGCGTATGACCAGCCGTCATCTAACAAAAAAAGAAAGAAGGATAATCAAGAATGAAACCTTCAACCTCTCCAGATTTTGACTAACCTGATTTCCCAATAAGCATTTCAACGACTGGGAAGCCAAGCCTTGTTATCCAAAAAACAATTGATTTTGGCCTTGGCCTTGGCCATTGCCTTTTCTGGGCATTGCTCTAATGACTACGCTCAGGAAAACAGTCTGGGAAACAACCAACCCACCCAGATAAGGCTTCTACCTGACGAAAGTGAGGAGATTGAGGCCATTGAATGGTGGGAATTGAAGCAAGAGCCCGAGGCAGACGACAGCGACATGTCACGAGTTTGCTTTGGTGATGACATCCTCCTAAAGCCACTCTTAAACCCAGATACTCCCTATATCTTTTCTCCTGACGTTAAAGCCGGGGCTTACCGTCGGGCAGCCTCTGATGATAGTGCCGACAGCGAAGACAGTGGCAGTGAAGACAGCAGCACCTCTGATAAAAACACCGACAACTGTTCAAACGAAGACGGAGCTGGTGCGGCATCCGATGTTCAGTATCTAACCACGACACTTGATCCTTTTAGAGAATTAGATGAAATCAGTCAGTATTGTGCGATTCTGGAATTGCAAAGGACTCAGCAGGAGCCCGTTTCAGACAGTGAAATACCCACTGAATCAGAGGTAGAGGTGATAGGAACGGGTTATGTTTACCCGGAAATCACCTCACTTGCCTGCAGCACCGACCAAACGAATCATCTGAAAAAGCACAAGCGGATCCACCTGCCTGCCGACCGAAAACCCAAAAAAGTGCACCACTGTAGCCATGAGGGCTGCAACTACAGCAGCGGCTACACAAGCCATGTGAAAAATCACGAAAAGACCCACCTGCCTGCCGACCAGAGACGCAAAAAAGTGCACCACTGTAACCATGGGGGCTGCAACTACAGCAGCGCCCGGTCAATCAACCTGAAAAGACACCAACAGACCCACCTGCCTGCCGACCAGAGACGTCAAAAAATGCACCACTGTAACTACGAGGGCTGCAACTACAGAACCGACCGGATGGACTGTCTGAGAAGGCACGAACAGACTCACCTGCCTGCCGACCAGAGACCCAGGAAACCCAAGAGATTCAAGGTGCAGTGTGACCATGAGGGCTGCAACTACAGCAGCAACCATGCGGGCAATCTGAGAACGCACAAACAGACCCATCTGCCTGCTGACCAGAGACGCAAGAAACCCAAGGTGTACCAGTGTGACTATGAAGGCTGCTATTACTGCTCGAACCTGGCGGGTAATCTGAAAAAGCACAAACAGACCCACCTGCCTGCCGACCAGAGACTCAGGGTGCACCGGTGTGACTACGAAGGCTGCTATTACTGCACCGAGCAGGCGTTTAGTCTGAAAAAGCACCAACAGACCCACCTGCCTGCCGACCAGAGACTCAGGGTGCACCAGTGTGACCATGAAGGCTGCAACTATAGCACCGACAACAAGAGTAATCTGAATGTGCACAAACGGATCCACCTGCCTGCCGCCCAGAGACTTAAAAGACCCAAAAGAAAAGCGTATGACCAGCCACCATCTAACAAAAAAAGAAAGAAGGATGATCAAGAATGAAACCTCCGACCTCCCCAGATTTTGACTAACCTGATTTCCAAATAAGCATTTCAACGACTGGGAAGCCAAGCCTTGCTATCCAAAAAACAATTGATTTTGGCCTTGGCCATTGCCTTTTCTGTGCATTGCTCTAATGACTACGCTCAGGAAAACAGGTTGCCTTTGCTCTTCGCTACGACTGTCGGCAAGGCGCTTATCAACATCCCGAGGCCCTTTATTGAGGTCTCAGTACGTCTGGGAAACAACCAACCCACCAAGATAAGGCTTCTACCTGACGAAAGTGAAGAGATTGAGGCCATTGAATGGTGGGAATTGAAGCAAGAGCCCGAGGCAGACGACAGCCACATGTCACGAGTTTGCTTTGGTGATGACATCCTTCTAAAGCCACTCTTAAACCCACTCTTAAACCCACTCTTAAACCCACTCTTAAACCCAGATACTCGCTATATCTTTTCTCCTGACGTTAAAGCCGGGGCTTACCGTCGGGCAGCCTCTGATGATAGTGCCGACAGCGAAGACAGTGGCAGCGAAGACAGCAGCACCTCTGATAAAAACACCGACAACTGTGCAAACGAAGACGGAGCTGGTGCGGCATCGGATGTTCAGTATCTAACCACGGCACTTGATCCTTTTAGAGAATTAAATGAAATCAGCCAGTATTGTGCGATTCTGGAATTGCAAAGGACTCAGCAGGAGCCTGTTTCAGACAGTGAAGGATCCACTGTGTCAGAGGCAGACGTGACGCAAACGGACTCTGTTAACCACTCGGAAAACACCTCACTTGCTGGCAACACCGACCAAACCAATCATCTGAAAAAGCACAGACAGACCCACCTGCCCACCAACCAGAGACTCAAGCGGCACCATTGCGACCATGAGGGTTGCAACTACAGCAGCAACCATACAGGCAATTTGAAGGCGCACAAACAGACCCACCTGCCTGCCGACCAGAGATCCAAGGTGTACCAGTGTGACTATGAGGGCTGCGACCACAGAACCAATCACTCGGGCAATCTGAAAAAGCACAAAGAGACCCACCTGCCTGCCGACCAGAGACTCATGGTGTACCAGTGTGACCATGAGGGCTGCGACCACAGCACCAACCGTATGGGCAGTCTGAACAAGCACAAACAGACCCACCTGCCTGCCGACCAGAGACTCATGGTGTACCAGTGTGACCATGAGGGCTGCAACTTCAGCTCCGACCAGTTGAGCAATCTGAAAAAGCACAAACGAACCCACCTGCCTGCCGACCAGAGACCCAAGAAGCTCAAGGTGCACCAGTGTGATCATAAGTGCTGTAACTTCAGCACCAGCTACACGAACAATCTGAGAAGGCACCAACGGGCCCACATGACTGCCGACCAGAGACCCAAGAAGCTCAAGGTGCACCAGTGCGATCATAAGGGCTGCAACTTCAGCACCGGCTACACGAACAATCTGAGAAGGCACCAACGGGCCCACATGACTGCCGACAAGAGACCCAGGAAGCTCAAGGTGAACCAGTGTGGCCATGAGGGCTGCAACTACCGCTCCGACCGCCTGGATAATCTGAAAATGCACCAGGAGACCCACTTGCCTGCCGACCAGAGACCCAGGAAGCCTAAGGTTCAGTGTAACCGTGAGGGCTGCAACTTCAGCTCCGACCGCCCGCGCAATCTGAGAAAGCACCAGGAGAGCCACCTGCCTGCCGACCAGAGACCCAGGAAGCCTAAGGTTCAGTGTAACCATGAGGGCTGCAACTACAGCTCCGACCACTCGGGCAATCTGAAACAACACCAGCAGACCCACCTGCCTGCCGACCAGAGACGCAAGAGGCCTAAGATTCAGTGTGGCCATGAGGGCTGCAACTACAGCTCCGACCACTCGGGCAATCTGAAGACACACAGACAGACCCACCTGCCTGCCGACCAGAGACCCAAAGGATCCAAAAGAAAAGCGTATGATCAGCCCCATCTCACGAGAAAAAAGAGAAAGGTGATAAAAAAGAATCCGCCTCCCAGCCCGCCTTAAAGAAATCTCCGATCTCTTTCCAGATTTTGACTAACCTGATTTCGGAATAAGTACTTCAACGACTGGGAAGACAAGCCTTGCTATCCAAAAAACCATTGATGTTGATCTTGGTCATGGCCTTTTCTGTGTATCGCTCTGATGGTCACGCTCAGGAAAATAGGTTGCCTTTGTTCTTCCTATCAGAACTTGACTTTATGGTGAAAGCGATTGCCACTGAGATACAGAGAGGTGCTGATCAGCAACGTGAAATCATTGCAACAGCCAAACAAAGGAGGAGTCTGATGCTCTCTTGCTATAAAGGTGACAAAAGGTCTAAGGAACCAGCAGAAGAGGGCATTGAAGAAGAGAACGAAGTCATTGAATGGTGGGAGTTGAAGCAGGAACTCGAGGCAAACCACAGCGATATGCCACGAGTTTGCTTTGGTGATGACATCCTCTTAAAGCCAGGCACTTGCTATTGCTTTTTGCCTGCCACAGGCGTCTTTCCTGCCACAGGCGTCTCTCCTGATCCTGAGGTCAAAGCTAAAGCTTACCGTCGGGCAGCTTCTGATGAGGATTCTGACAGTGAACACAGCAGCACCTCTTGTGATAACCGTTCTGACGAAGACGACGCTGATGTCCAGTGTGTAAACACCACATTTAATCCCTTTCGAGTATCAAATAAAATCAGACAAAATTGTGTGACTCTGGCACTGAAAGAGATTAAGCAGGAGGAGCCCGTTTCAGACAGTGAAACAGCCAGTGAGACAGAGGCAGATCTGACAGAAACGGACTCTGTTAACCACTCGGAAATCCCCTCACCTGCATACAGTACCGGCCGTCACCTGAAACAACACAAACCGATCCACCTGCCTGGCGACCAGAGACCCAAAAAAGCCGAGGTATACCAGTGTGGCCATGAGGGCTGCAACTACAGCAGCAACCACAGGGGCAATCTGAAAAGGCACAAACAGATCCACCTGCCTGCCGACCAGAGACCCAGGCGATACGAGTGTGACCATGAGGGGTGTAACTACAGAACCAACCACAAAGATCACCTGAAAATGCACAAACAGGCCCACCTGCCTACCGACCAGAGACCCAAAAAAACCAAAGTGCACCAGTGTGACCATGAAGGCTGCAGCTACAGAACCGACCGCGCGCATATTCTGAAAAGGCACAAACAGACCCACCAGCCTGCCGACCAGAGACCCAAGGTGCATCAGTGCGACCATAAGGGCTGCGACTACAGCACCGGCCATGTGGGTCATCTGAAAATGCACAAACAGACCCACCTGCCTGATGACCAGAGACCTAAAGTGCACCAGTGTGTCCATGAAGGCTGCAACTACAGCAGCGACCTCAGGAGCAGTCTGAACAGGCACAAACGAACCCACCTGCCTGCCGCCCAGAGACCCAAAGTGAAGTGTGACCATGAGGGCTGTAACTACAGCAGCGACTCGGCGGGCAATCTGAAAAAGCACAAACAGGCCCACCTGCCTGCCGGGCAGAGACCCAAAGTGAAGTGTGACCATGAGGGCTGTAACTACAGCAGCGACTCGTCGGGCAATCTGAAAAAGCACAAACAGACCCACCTGCCTGCCGAGCAGAGACCCAAAGTGAAGTGTGACCATGAGGGCTGCAGCTACAGCAGCGACCATGTGGGGAATCTGAAAAAGCACAAAAAGACCCACCTGCCTGCCGACCAGAGAATCAAAAGACTCAAAAATTCCAAAAGAAAAGTACATGACCAGCCATCATCTGAGGAGAAAAGACCAAGAATGATCCGCCTGCCAACCTGCCTTGAAGAAACCTGCAACCTTTCTCCAGATTTTGACTAACCTGACTTCTCAATAAGCATTTCAACGACTGAGAAGCCAGACTTTGCTATCCAAAAAACCGTTCATTCTGATCTTGGGTATTGCGTTTTCTGTCCATTGTTCTAATGGCTACGCTCAGGAAAACAGGTTGCCTTTGCTCTTTGCTCTGGCTGTCGGCATTGGCTGCCATTCCCCGGGCGTCGAAAATATTCTTCTTCTGACGTCTATTGCAGATCCGCTTTTTCCAATTCGGGATGCGTTACCGACACTTGATTCTACGGTTAAAGCTATCGCCACTGAGATACAGCAAAGAGACGATCAGCAACGTGAAATTATTGCAACAGCCAAGCAAAGGGGGAGTCTGATGCTCTCTCGCTTTAGAGGTAACAAAAGGCCTGAGGAACCAGCAGAAGCAGGTATTGAAGAAGAGAGCGAGGCCATTGAGTGGAACCGTAGCGACATGCCAGGAGTTTGCTTCGGTGATGACATCCTCTTAAAGCCAGACCCCCGCTGTTGCTTTTTTCCTGCCACTGGCGTTTTTCCTGCCACTGGCGTTTTTCCTGCCACTGGCGTTTTTCCTGCCACTGGCGTCTTTCCTGCCACTGGCGTCTTTCCTGCCACTGGCGTCTTTCCTGCCACTGGCGTCTTTCCTGCCACTGGCGTCTTTCCTGACCCCGACGTCAAAGCCAGGATTTACCTTCGGGCAGCCTCTGGTGATAGTGCCGACAGCGAAGACAGTGGCAATGAAGACAGCGGATCCTCTGATGAAAACAGAGACAACCGTTCAAACGAAGACGAAGCGGATGCCGACTCTGATGCCGACTCCGACGTTGAGTATGCAACCACGACACTTAATCCTTTTCCAGTAGCCAATGAAATCAGTGAGTATTGTGCGACTCTGGTACTGAAAAAGATTAAGGAGGAGCCTGTTTCAGACAGTGAAATAGCTACTGACTCAGAGGCAGACCTGATCATAGAAACGGACTCTGTTAACCACCTGGAAATTACCTTTCCTGCCTGCCAGAGACTCAAGGTGTACCAGTGTGACCATGAGGACTGCAATTACAGCTCCGACCAGAAGGGCAATCTGAAAAGGCACAAACAGACCCATCTGCCCGCCGACCAGAGACCCAAGAGACCCAAGAGACCCAAGGTGCACCAGTGTGACCACGAGGGCTGCAACTACCGCACCGACCGCACGAGCAATCTGAAACTGCACAAACAGACCCATCTGCCTGCCGACCAGAGACCCAGGAGACCTAGGAGACCCAAGGGGCCCAAGGTGCACCAGTGTTACCACGAGGGCTGCAACTACCGTTTCGACCATCTTGGCAATCTGAAACAGCACCAACAGACCCATCTGCCTGCCGACCAGAGACTCAAGAGGCAGCAGTGTGGCTATGAGGGCTGCAACTACAGTTCCAACAATCCGGGCAATCTGAAAATACACGAGCAGACCCACCTGCCTGCCAATCAGAGACTCAAGATGTACCAGTGTGACCATGAGGGCTGCAACTACAGTTCCAACCATCAGGGCAATCTGAAAATACACAAACAGAGCCACCTGCCTGTCGACCAGAGGCTCAGGGTGCACCAGTGTCAACATGAGCACTGCAACTACAGCACCAATCTGGTGAGCAATCTGAAAAGGCACCAACAGACCCACCTGCCTGCCGACCAGAGACCTAAGAAACCTAAGAGATCCAAGGTGCACCACTGTGACCACGAGGGCTGCAACTTCAGATCCGACCATCTGGGCAATCTGAAAAAGCACAAGCAGAGCCACCTTCCTGCCGACCAGAGACTCAAGCTGTACTATTGTGACCATGAGGGCTGCGACCATAGTACCGATCGTTTGAAGCATCTGAATAAGCACAAACAGACCCACCTGCCCGTCGACCAGAGACCCAGGGTGCACCAGTGTGAGCATGAGCACTGCAACTACAGAACCGATCTGGTGGGCAATCTGAAAAGGCACAAACAGACCCACCTGCCTGTCGGCCAGAGACTCAAAAGACCTAAAAGGAAAGCGCATGACCCGTTGCCATCCAAGAAGAAAAGGACGAAGGGCGATCAGGAATGATCCATCTTCGACCCGCTTTAAAGAAACCTCCGACCTCTCTCCAGATTTTGACTAACCTGATTTCTCAATAAACATTTCAACGACTGGGAAGCCAAGTCTTGTTATTCAAAAAACCATTGATTTTGATCTTGGCCATGGCTTTTTCCGGGCATTGCTCTAACGGTCACGCCCAGGAAAATAGCATGCCTTTGCTCGTCGCTCTGGCTGTCGGCAAGCTGTTTATCAACACCCCGATGGGAAACAACCAGCCCACCCAGATAAGGCTTCTACCTGACGAAAGTGAAGAGAGTGAGGCCATTGAATGGTGGGAATTGAAGCAAGAGTCCAAGGCTTACCGTCGGGCAGCCTCTGATGATAGTGCCGACAGCGAAGACAGTGACAGCGAAGACAGTGACAGCGAGGACAGTGGCAGTGAAGACAGTGGCACCTCTGGTGAAAATAGCGATAACCGTTCAAACGAAGAGGAAGCGGATGCCGACCCCGATGTTGAGTATGCAACCACGACACTTAATCCTTTTCGAGTAGCCAATGAAATCAGTGAGTATTGTGCGGCTCTGGCACTGAAAAAGATTAAGGAGGAGCCTGCTCCAGACAGTGAAATAGCCACCCCAAAAACGCACAAACAGACCTGCCTGCCTGCCGACCAGAGACCCAGAAAATCCAAGCTACACCAGTGTGACCATGAGGGCTGTAATTTCAGCACCTGCTACACGAGGAGTCTGAGACTGCATAAACAAACCCACCTGCCTTTCGACCAGAGATCCAGGGTGCATCGCTGTGACCATGAGGGCTGCAACTACAGAACCGACTATTTGAGCAATCTGAAAGCGCACAAACGAACCCATCTGCCTGCTGACCAGAGACTCAGGAGACCCAGAGTGCACCAGTGTAACCATGAGGGCTGCAACTACAGCACCGAATCTCCAATTAATCTGAAGGTGCACAAACGAACCCACCTGCCTGCTGACCAGAGATCCAGAAAGCACCAGTGTGACCATGAGGGCTGCAACTACAGTAGCAACCGCTCGTACCATCTGAAAGCACACAAACAGACTCACCTGCCTGCCGACCAGAGATCCAGAAAGCACCGGTGTGACCATGAGGGCTGCGACTACAGCACCGGCCATCCGGGCAATTTGAAAAAGCACCAGCGAATCCACCTGCCTGCCGACCAGAGACCCAAAAGGCACCGGTGTGACCATGAGGGCTGCGACTACACCACCGACCGGGTGGGAAGTCTGAAAAAACACAAACAGAACCACTTGCTTGCTGACCAGAAAACCAGGAGACCCGGGATACCCGAAAGAAAAGCGTATGACCAGTTGCCATCCAGGAAGAAAAGGAAGAAGGGTGATCAGAAATGATCCACCTTCGACCCGCTTTAAAGAAACTTCCGACCTCTCTCCAGATTTTGACTAACCTGAATTTCCAATAAGCATTACAACGACTGGGAACCCAAGCCTTGCTATTCAAAAAACCATTGATTCTGATCTTGGCCATGGCTATTTCTGGGCATTGCTCTAATGGTCATGCTCAGGAAAATCTGGTAAACAACCAACCTGCCCAGATAAGGCTTCTACCTGACGCTGACGAAAGTGAAGAGAGCGAGGCTATTGCATGGTGGCAGTTGAAGCAAGAACCCGAGACGAACGACAGCAACATGCCAAGAGTTTGCTTCGGTGATGACATCCTCTTAAAGCCAGGTACTTGCTATTGCTTTTATCCTGCCATCGGCGTTTTTCCTGCCACCGGCGTTTTTCCTGCCACCGGCGTCTTTCCTGCCATCGGCGTTTTTCCTGCCACCGGCGTTTTTCCTGCCACCGGCGTCTCTCCTAACCCTGGCGTCGAAACTAAGGCTTACCGTCGGGCAGCCTCTGATGATAGTGCCGACAGCGAAGACAGTGGCAGTGAGGACAGCGCCGCTTCTGATGAAAGCAGCGACAACCATTCAAACGAGGACGAAACTAATGTTCAGTATGTAACCACAACATTTACTCCTTTTCCGGTATCAAATGAAGTCATTCAGTATTGTGCGGCTCTGGCACTGAAAAAGATTAAGGAGGAGCCTGTTTCAGACAGTGAAATAGCCACCCCAAAAACGCACAAACAGACCCACCTGCCTGCCGACCAGAGATCCAAGGTGCACCAGTGTGATCATGAGGGCTGCAACTACGGCACCGACCGGGCGAACGATCTGAAAAAGCACAAACAGACCCACCTGCCTGTCGACCAGAGACCCAAGAGACCCAAGAGGCCTAAGGTGCACCAGTGTGACCACCAGTACTGCAACTTCATCACTGACCACTCTGGCCATCTGAAAAAGCACAAACAGACCCATCTGCCTGCCGACCAGAGACTCAGGGTGCACCAGTGTGACCATGAGGGCTGCAATTACCGCACCGATCTGGTGGGCAATTTGAAAGCACACAAACAGACGCACCTGCCTGCCGACCAGAGATCCAAGACACACCAGTGTGACCATGAGGGCTGCAACTATAGTGCCGAACGTCCGAGTCATCTGAATAAGCACAAACAGACTCACCTGCCTGTCGACCAGAGACTCAGGGTGTACCAGTGTGAACATGAGCACTGCAACTACAGCAGCGATCTGTTGAGCAATCTGAGAAGGCACAAACAGACCCACCTGTCTGCCGACCAGCGACTCAAAAGGAAAGCGCATGACCAGACGCCATCTAACAAGAAAAGAAAGAAGGGTGATCAAGATGAATGATCCGTCTCCTAACCCGCCGTAAAGAAACTTCCGACCCCTTTCCAGATTTTGACTAACCTGACTTCCCAATAAACATTTCAACAACTGGGAAGCCAGGCCTTGCTATTGAAAAAACCATTGATTGTGATCTTTACCATTGCCTTTTTTGTCTATTGCTCTAATGGCCGCGTTCAGGAAAACAGGTTGCAACCTGCCCAGATAAGGCTTCTACCTGACGAAAGTGAAGAGAGCGAGGCTATTGAATGGTGGCAGTTGAAGCAAGAACCCGAGGCGAACGACAGCGACATGCCTGCCACCGGCGCCGAAGATAAGACTCACTGTCGGGTAGCTTCTGATGAGGGTTCCAACAGTGAAGACAGCAGTACCTCTGATGAAAGCAGCGACAAGGATTCAAACGAAGACGAAACTGATGCTCAATGTTTAAACACGACAGTTGATCCTTTTCGGGCACTAAACGAAATCAGTCAGTATTGTACGGCTCTGAGACTGAAAATGATGGAGCAGGACTCCCTTTCAGACAGTGAAATAGCCACTGAGCCAGTGGCAGAAGCAGACTCTGCTGACAACCCGGAAATCAGCTCACTCACTCACAATACAGACCACATTGGCCACCTGAAAAAGCACAAACAGACTCACCTGTCTGCCAACCAGGGACCCAAGCTGCACCCGTGTGACCATGAGGGCTGCGTCTACAGCACCAGCCGGGGGGATCATCTGAAAAGGCACAAACAGACTCACCTGTCTGCCAACCAGGGATCAAAGCCTCACCAGTGTGACCATGAAGGCTGCGACTACAGCTCCAACCGTGTGGATCATCTGAAAGCGCACAAACAGACCCACCTGCCTGCCGACCAGAGACCCAGGAAACCCAAGGTGCACCAGTGTGACTATGAGGGCTGCAACTACAGCTCTGATCAGGCGGGTAATACCAAAAGGCACAAACAGACCCACCTGCCCGCCGACCAGAGACCCAAGCTGCACCCGTGTGATTATGAAGGTTGCAACTTCAGCACCGACCGGGCGGACCACCTGAAAAGGCACAAAGGGAGCCACCTGCCTGCCGACCAGAGATCCAAGACACACCAGTGTGACCATGAGGGCTGCAACTATAGTGCCGAACGTTTGGGTCATCTGAATAATCACAAACAGACCCACCTGCCTGCCGACCAGAGACTCAGGGTGTACCAGTGTGAACATGAGCACTGCAACTACAAGACCGATCTGTCGAGCAATCTGAGAAGGCACAAACAGAGCCACCAGTCTGCCGACCAGCATCTCAAAAGACTCAAAAGAAAAGCGCACGAACAGCCACCATCTAACAAGAAAAGAAAGAAGGGTGATCAAGAATGATCCGTCTCCGAATCCGCCCTAAAGAAACTTCCGACCTCTTTCCAGATTTTGACTAACCTGATTTCCCAATAAACAGTTCAACGACTGGGAACCCAAGCCTTGATATTGAAAAAACCATTGATTGTGATCTTTACCATTGCCTTTTCTGTCTATTGCTCTAATGACCGCGGTCAGGAAAACAGGTTGCCTTTACTCTTCGCTCTGGCTGTCGGTAAGGCGCTTATCAATATCCCGAAGCCTTTTATTGAGGTCTCAGTACATCTGGGAAACAACCAACCTACCCAGATAAGACTTCTACCTGACAAAAGTGAAGAGAGCGAGGCTAGCTTTTTGCTTGCCACAAGCGTCTTTCCTGACTCTGGCGTCGAAGCCAAGACTTACTGTCGGGTAGCTTCTGATGAGGGTTCCGATAGTGAAGACAGCAGCACCTCTGATGAAAGCAGCGACAAGGATTCAAACGAAGACGAAACTGATACCGAAACTGATGCTCAGTGTTTAAAAACGACAGTTGATCCTTTTCGGGCACTAAACGAAATCAGTCAGTATTGCACGGCTCTGAGACTGGAAATGATTGAGCAGGACTCCATTTCAGGCAGTGAAATACCCACTGAGCCAGTGGCAGAAGCAGACCCTGCTGACAACCCGGAAATCAGCTCACTCGCTCATAACACAGACCACATTAGCGATCTGAAAAAACTCAAACAGACTCACCTGCCTCCTGACCAGAGAACCAAAAGACCTAAGGTGTACCAGTGTGACCATGAAGGCTGCAACTACAGCTCCGGTCTGGCGGGTTATATCAAAAAGCACAAACGGATCCATCTTCCTGCCGACCAGAGACCCAGGCCGCACCAATGTGACCGCTGTGACTACAGCACCGACCGGCCAAACCATCTGAAAAGGCACAAACAGGCCCACCTGCCTGCCGACCAGAGAGACAGGGTGCACCAGTGTGACCATGAGGGCTGCAACTACAGAACCGACAACAGTGGCAGTCTGAAAACGCACAAACAGATCCACTTGCCTGCCGACCAGAGATCCAGGATGCACCAATGTGAACATGAGGGCTGCAATTACAGCACCCTGCGGGCGGGCGATCTGAACAAGCACAAAAATATCCACCTGCCTGCTGACCAGAGATCCAGGATATACCAGTGTGACCATGGGGGCTGCAATTACAGAACCGACTACATTAGCAGCCTGAAAAAGCACAAACAGATCCATCTGCCTGCCGACCAGAGAGCCAAGATATATCAGTGTGACCATAAAGGCTGTGACTACAGCAGCGACCGGCCAAACCATCTGAAAAGGCACAAAGAGACCCACCTGCCTGCTGACCAGAGACCCAGGATGCACCAGTGTGACCATGAGGGCTGCAACTACAGCAGCAACTACCCGTGCCATCTGAAAACGCACAAACAGACCCATCTGCATAAGGAACCCAAAAGACTCAAGGCGCACCAGTGTGATCATCAGGGGTGCGACTACAGCTCCGAATACATAAGTAATCTGAGAAGGCACAAAAAGACTCACTTGCCTGCCGGCCAGAGACTCAAAAGGAAAGCCCATGACCAGCCACCATCTAACAAGAAAAGAAAAAAGGATGATAAAGAATGATCCGTCTCTCAACTCGCCTCAAAGAAACTCCCGACCTCTCTGGATTTTGACTAACCTGATTTCCTAATAAACAGTTCAACGACTGGGAAACCAGCCCTTGCTATCCAAAAAACCATTGATTTTGACCCTGGCCATTGCTTTTTCTGTGCACTGCTCCAATGGCCACGCTCAGGAAAACAGGTTGTCTTTGCTCTTCACTCTGGCTGTCGGCAAGGCGCATATTGAATGGTACTACTTCGATATGCCACGGGTTTGCTTCGATGATGACATCCTCTTAAAACCAGACATCCGCTATGGCTTTTTGCCTGCCACAGGCGTCTCTCCTGACTCTGGCGTCGAAGCTAAGGCTTACAGCCGGGCAGCCTCTGATGCTAGTGCCTACAGCGAAGACAGTGACAGTGAAGACAAGGGTACCTCTGATGAAAACAGCGACAACTGTTCTGAAGAAGACGAAACTGATAGCGAAACGGATGTTCAGTGTGTAAACACGACACCTGAGCCTTTTCGAGCATTAAACGAATTCAGTGAGTACTGTGCGACTCTGAGACTGCAAATGATTAATCAGAAGTCCACTTCAGACAGTGAAATGGCCACCGAGCTACACAAACCAACCCACCTGCCTGCTGACCAGAGAACCATAAGACCCAAGGTGCACCAGTGTGACCACGAAGGCTGCGATTACAGCTCCAACCTGAAGGGCAATCTGAAAACGCACAAACGGATCCACCTGCCTGCCGACCAGAGACCCATAAGACCCAAGGTGCACCACTGTGACCATGAGGGCTGCAACTACAGAACCAACTACAGGACCAGTCTGAAAAGGCACAAACAGACCCACCTGCCTGCCGACCAGAAACCCAAAGAGCATCAGTGTGACCATGAGGGCTGCAACTACCGCACCGACCTGAAGGGCAGTCTGAAAACGCACAAACAGACCCACCTGCCTGCCGACCAGAGACCCAAGCTGCACCAGTGTGACCATGAGGGCTGCAACTACAGCACCGACCGGAAGGGCAATCTGAAAACGCACAAACAAACCCACCTGCCTGCTGACCAGAAACCCAAAGACCATCAGTGTGACCATGAGGGCTGCAACTACCGCACTGACCAGAAGGGCAATCTGAAAACGCACAAACAAACCCACCTGCCTGCCGACCAGAGACCCAAGATGCACCAGTGTGACCATGAGGGCTGCAACTACCGCACCGACCGGGCGAACGATCTGAAAAAGCACAAACAAACCCACCTGCCTGCCGACCAGATACCCATAAGACTCAAGGTGCACCAGTGTGACCATGAGGGCTGCGATTACAGCTCCAACCAGACGAGCAATCTGAAAAGGCACAAACAGACCCACCTGCCTGTCGACCAGAAACTCAGGGTGCACCACTGTGACCATGAGGGCTGCAACTACAAAACCGACGTGGCGAACAGTTTGAAAACACACAAGCAGACCCACCTGCCTGCCGACCAGAGACCCAAGGTGCACCAGTGTGACCACGAAGGCTGCGATTACAGCTCCAACCTGAAGGGCAATCTGAAAACGCACAAACGGATCCACCTGCCTGCCGACCAGAGACCCATAAGAACCAAGGTGCACCACTGTGACCATGAAGGTTGCGACTACAGCTCCAACCAGACGAGCAATCTGAAAAGGCACAAACAGACCCACCTGCCTGTCGACCAGAAACCCATAAAGCATCAGTGTGACCATGAGGGCTGCAACTACAGAACCAACTACAGGGGCAGTCTGACAAGGCACAAACAGACCCACCTGCCTGACGACCAGAAACCCAAAGAGCATCAGTGTGACCATGAGGGCTGCAACTATCGCACCGACCTGAAGGGCAGTCTGAAAACGCACAAACAGATCCACCTGCCTGCCGACCAGCGACCCAAGGTGCACCAGTGTGACCATGAGGGCTGCAACTACAGCACCGACCGGAAGGGTAATCTGAAAAAGCACAAACAAACCCACCTGCCTGCCGACCAGATACCCATAAGACTCAAGGTGCACCAGTGTGACCGTGAGGGCTGCGATTACAGCTCCAACCAGACGAGCAATCTGAAAAGGCACAAACAGACCCACCTGCCTGCCGACCAGAGACTCGAGAGACTCAAAAGAAAAGCCTGTGACCAGCCGCCATCTAACAAGAAAAGAAAGAAGGATGATAAAGAATGATCCGTCTCCGAACCCGCCCTAAAGAAACTTCCGACCTCTTTCCAGATTTTGACTAACCTGACTTCCCAATAAACATCTCAACGACTGGGAAGCCAGGCCTTGCTATCCAACAAACCATTAATTTTGACCCTGGCCATTGCTTTTTCTGCGCACTGCTTCAATGGTCACGCTCAGGAAAACAGGTTGTCTTTGCTCTTCACTCTGGCTGTCGGCAAGGCTCTTATTGAATGCTACCACTTCGATATGCCACGGGTTTGCTTCGATGATGACATCCTCTTAAAACCAGACACCCACTATGGCTTTTTGCCTGCCACAGGCGTCTCTCCTGATGATGACTTCGGAGTCAGGACTTACAGTCGGGCAGCCTCTGATGATAGTGCCTACAGCGAAGACAGTGGCAGTGAAGACAGCGGCACCTCTGATGAAAACAACGACAACAGTTCTGAAGAAAACGAAACTGATAGCGAAACGGATGTTCAGTGTGTAAACACAACACTTGATCCTTTTCGAGCATTAAACGAATTCAGTGAGTACTGTGCGACTCTGAGACTGCAAATGATTAATCAGGAGTCCACTTCAGACAGTGAAATGGCCACCGAGCTACGCAAACCAACCCACCTGCCTGCCGACCAGAGACCCATAAGACCCAAGGTGCACCAGTGTGATCACGAAGGCTGCGATTACAGCTCCAACCTGAAGGGCAATCTGAAAACGCACAAACGGATCCACCTGCCTGCCGACCAGAGACCCATAAGACCTAAGGCGCACCGCTGTGACCATGAGGGCTGCAACTACAGAACCAACTACAGTGGCAGTCTGACAAGGCACAAACAGACCCACCTGCCTGACGACCAGAAACCCAAAGAGCATCAGTGTGACCATGAGGGCTGCAACTACCGCACCGACCTGAAGGGCAGTCTGAAAACGCACAAACAGACCCACCTGCCTACTGACCAGAGACCCAAGGTGCACCAGTGTGATCATGAGGGCTGCAACTACAGAACCGACTACAGGAACAGTCTGAAAACACACAAAAAGACCCACCTGCCTGCTGACCAGAAACCCAAAGACCATCAGTGTGACCATGAGGGCTGCAACTACCGCACCGACCGGAAGGGCAATCTGAAAACGCACAAACAAACCCACCTGCCTGCCGACCAGAGACGCAGGAGGCACCAGTGTGACCATGAGGGCTGCAACTACCGCACCGACCGGGCGAACGATCTGAAAAAGCACAAACAAACCCACCTGCCTGCCGACCAGATACCCATAAGACTCAAGGTGCACCAGTGTGACCATGAGGGCTGCGATTACAGCTCCAACCAGACGAGCAATCTGAAAAGGCACAAACAGACCCACCTGCCTGTCGACCAGAAACTCAGGGTGCACCACTGTGACCATGAGGGCTGCAACTACAAAACCGACGTGGCGAACAGTTTGAAAACACACAAGCAGACCCACCTGCCTGCCGACCAGAGACCCAAGGTGCACCAGTGTGATCATGAGGGCTGCAACTACAGCACCGACCGGAAGGGCAATCTGAAAAAGCACACACAAACCCACCTGCCTGCCGACCAGAGGCCCAAGAGATCTAAAAGAAAAGCGTATGACCCGCTGCCATCTAACAAGAAAATAAAGAAGGGCGGTAAAGAAGGGCGGTAAAGAGGGGCAATAAAGGATGACTTGCCTCTCAACCCGCCTCACAAAGAATGGTTCTGTCAGGATGGCGCGGGGTGGATCGATTGCTCAGATATCAATCACATCAAAGGGTACCAGCGGATTCACATCTGCCTCGTAATCCACACCTTCAACACCGAACCCAAAGAGTTTCAGGAACTCTTCCTTGTATTCAACATAATCAGTCAGTTCGGCCAGGTTTTCATTGGTCAGGGTCGGCCACAGTGCCTGACAGTGTGTTTGAATGTCGTCCCTCAGTTCCCAATCGTCCAGACGCAGACGATTGTTGTCGTCTAATTCCGGAGCCTTGCCGTCTTTTCTGTAGAGGCGGTCACGGAACATTCGGTTGATTTGCTCGATACAACCTTCATGAACACCTTCTTCACGCATCTTCTTAAAGACCATGGCGATGTACAGTGGCATGACCGGAATGGCGGAGCTGGCCTGGGTGACAACACTTTTCAGTACGGCAATGTTGGCTGAACCGTCCAGGTTTTTCATTTGCCCATCAATGGCGTGGGCGGCACGATCGAGATCTTTTTTGGCCTGACCGAGTGCACCCTGCCAGTAAATAGGCCAGGTGATTTCGGTGCCAATGTAGCTGTAGGCTACTGTTTTACAACCTTTTGCCAGGACACCGGCTTTTGACAGGGTCTTTATCCAGAGCTCCCAGTCTTCACCACCCATCACTGTTACCGTGGCTGCCACTTCTTCTTCAGTAGCTGGTTCAACAGAGGCCTCAAACAGTTGATCTTTGTTGGTGTCGACGGCAGTTGCCTTATAAGGCTGTCCCATTGGTTTGAGCACAGAGCGTATTACTTCACCACTGTCTGGTAGTTTACGAACAGGGGACGCCAGGGAGTAAACCACCATATCAATCTGGCCAAGGTCTTCTTTAATCAGCTCGATGGTTTTGGCTTTGGCCTGGTGACTGAAGGCATCACCATTCAGGCTTTTCGCATACAGACCTTCTTCATGGGCCAGTTTTTCAAAAGCGGCGGAATTGTGCCAGCCTGCTGTGCCGGGTTTTTTCTCGGTGGCAGGCTTTTCGAAGAAAACACCGATGGTGGCGGCACCTGAACCAAAAGCAGCGGTAATTCGAGAGGCAAGGCCGTAACCGCTGGAAGAGCCAATGACCAGAACCCGTTTAGGTCCTCCGGTCACTTCACCCTGAGCCTTGGTATAAGCGATCTGCTCTTTGACGTTTTGTTCGCAGCCGACAGGGTGGGTCGTTGTGCAGATAAATCCGCGAATCCTTGGCTTGATAATCATTGTTGGCTCCGGTTGACAATAAAGGGGCAAGCTTATCCAAAACCGGCAGAGTGGAAAAGGCGTAGGCACTGTAGATCCGTCAGTATATTGATACAAAATGTTTCAGGGGCTCTCAAGATAGAAAAGTTTGCCTCGAACGCTGCGCTTAAAGTCACGTGGCGTGAGCTGGAAGTGCATTTGAAACACTCGGCTGAAGTAGTCAGGGTTGGCGTATCCGGCCTGATAGGCCACTTCCCTGACGGACAGGTCGGTGCTTTTTAAAAGGTCGGAGGCCTGGGTTAATCGCATTCGCTGAATATAAGCGGCGGGAGAGAAGCCGGTTGCTTCTTTGAATCTTCGGTGCAGCGTTCTTCGTGTTAAACCTGAAGCGGCTATCAGGTGCTCCATCTTAATATCTTCACAATAATGCTGCCTTATCCATTCCTGAAGCTGGATGATGATTTCATCGTTGTGGGCGGTGGTGTGATCTTCGGCGAACAGTATCTGATCCAGAGGGCGACGGATCTCATGGGAGAACTGTTGCTCGACTTTATGGGCGATCTGCTCGCCCATGCTCAGTTCAATCAGATGAACCATAAGGTCAGCCACCGAGTTGACACTTCCGGCACAGAAGATTCTGCCTGAGCGGGTAATCAGGTGGTGGGGTTTAAAATCAACCTCTGGATAGTGTCGTTTTAGTCGTTCAAGAAAATACCAGTGAGTGGCTGCGGGCTGGTGATCCAGTAAACCGGTTTCAGCCATAAATGAGACCCCGGTTCCTGCCACGCAGAAGATAGCGCCCTGCTGATGCTGATACTTTAACCATTGCACCAGTGCTTTGGACTGCCTGGCTATGGGCAGGGGGTTTCGCCAGAGGCCGGGCACAATCACCAGGTCGCCGGGGCCTGTTTCAGAAAAGGTTGCTTCGGGGGTCAGAGGTATCCCACCCATACTGATGACCGGGTTCAGTTGTTCGGCACAAAAACAGATTTCTACGCTGGACGGTTGATGTTTCAGGCGGCTGTAGGTCACCCCGGCCTGAATGATTTCAAGAGGTAAACTGATGCTGGTTGACAGCATGTGATCCACAAGAGGAATCAGCACCTTATTCAGTGAGATCGTACTCTTACTCTGTACCAATGTGTTGGCCTGCGAATCCGGTAGTGTGGCGTAATTATCAGGTTGATTGTCGCAAATGTACAGGTGTGCTGATGGATGTCCTATTAAGCTCTCTATTAAACTACCGCCATATCCCTCAAATCAATGGAGTTGTTACCGTGAGCAGATTGCCGGTCATTGTCGCGCAGGGGGGCATCAGCCCGGCGGGACGCAGTTCAGGATTTCATGGCTACCATCGCCTGGTATTTGATCAGTTAAGTGCCCGGCAGCAGCAGCAAACATTGACAGCTATAGCAAGGCTTAGAGGGCTGGCGGACGATGCTCCGGCAGACAGCCTTCTTTCAGGCACCTTAATCAGACAGCTCGAAACCAACCTGTTTGATAATAATGCCCTGTATTATCACCGACCCCTTAAAGCCGCTGAAGGCTCGGAGCTGGTTTTGCCCAAGCGCAGGCTGCCCAGGCCATTACCGGAAAACTGGCAGGTAGAAGAACTGGCCGATGGCCGAAATGTCAGGGTTCGCTTTTGTGGTGTGCAATCCCTGATGTTGCCTTCGACAAGGGCGGGTTCGGTGAATGCCGCAGGCCAGTTACCCAGCGGTTTTGATCCTGCTGATCTTTATCAGTCCAGGAACCACCCCCGGTCACTGGCCATGACGGTTTATGGTGCATCGGATGCCTTGCAGTCTTCAGGTTTGGATTGGCTGCTGCTGAAAGAGAAACTGTCTCCCGAACAGATTGCGGTCTATTCAGGCAGTGCCATGAGTCAGCTGGACTACAACGGCTATGGCGGTTTGCTGAAAGCCCGTTTGCTGGGTAAAAGGGTGACTTCCAAGCAATGCCCGCTGGGTTTTGCTGAAATGTCCGCTGACTTTATCAATGCTTATATCCTGGGCTCACTGGGTAATACCGGTACCTCCATGGGAGCCTGTGCCACATTGCTTTATAACTTGCAGCTGGCCGTGAACGACATTCGTTCCGGTAAGCGTCGTGTGGTGATCGTTGGCAACAGTGAGGCGCCCATTACCCCGGAAATCATGGATGGCTACAGCACCATGGGGGCTCTGGCTACGGACGATGCCCTGAGAAAACTGGATGGTCTTGCCTCTGGCAGCAACCCCGATTGGCGAAAAGCCTGCCGTCCTTTTGCTGAGAATGCCGGCTTTACCATTGCCGAATCTTCCCAATACTTTGTTTTGATGGACGATGCCCTGGCGTTGGAATCGGGTGCCGAAATTCTGGGGGCAGTGGCGGATGTTTTTGTGAATGCCGATGGCTATAAAAAGTCTATTTCAGCCCCCGGTGCCGGTAACTATCTAACAGTGGCCAGGGCCGCTGCCCTGGGCAGGGCGATCCTGGGAGAAGACGCGCTCAGGCAGCGAAGCTTTGTTCAGGCCCATGGTACCGGTACCCCGCAGAACCGGGTGACAGAGTCCCACATCCTCAATGAAACGGCCCGTACTTTCGGGATGGACAACTGGGCAGTCACCGCCGTTAAAAGCTATCTTGGTCATTCTATTGGCGTCGCTGCTGGTGATCAGCTGATGTCAACGCTGGGGGTCTGGCACCGGGGCATTATTCCCGGGATCAGAACGATTTCCGGCATTGCGGAAGACGTTCATCATTCGCACCTGGACATCAGTCTGGAACATAAAGAGATGGAGCCATCGCACATGGCTATGTCGCTGATCAATGCCAAGGGTTTTGGGGGCAACAATGCTACGGCGCTGGTTCTGAGTCCTGAAATTACCCGTGATATGTTAAAAGCCAGACATGGCGAACAGGCACTGTCATCCTGGCAGCAGGGTTATGAAAATACGGCCCGTCGTCAGGAAGCCTATGAGTCGGCACAGCTTTCTGGTCAGGCCGAGCCTATTTATCAGTTTGGTGAAGGGGTGCTCGATGAAGGCGACCTGGAGTACACCGATCGATCCATTAAAGTGCCCGGTTTTGGCTGCCCGGTGAATCTGGAAGTCGACAACCCTTTCTGGTCTTTCTGAACCTCTGGCCATATTGACGAAGGTTTGCAGTTGATTTGTGGCCTGTTTTGCAGGCATTCTCAGCAAAAGTGTTTGAGGGAGAAATTGAAAATGAGAGCCAGACTCAATCTGACCGGAATACTGAGTAGTGCCGTGGTACTGACTGCCATGAGTACCCAAATGGTGATGGCCGATGAGCAGGCAGGGCGTGTGGAGGTCAGCCACGCCAACAGTACCCGCTTAACCCTGTACCCGGATAAAGCCCTGGTCCGCCAGCAGTTCAATGTGCTGCCCGGACCGGAAGGCACCCTGGTGGTTGAGGGGATGGCCGATGACTGGGAAGACGACAGCCTTGAGCTGGAATACCTCAAAGACAAACAAGGCCTGGTGCCCGACAGCCTTACCTGGCACCGAGGTGGGCTGGACCGCGATCATCTTTATCACAGGCTGATCGGCAAGTCGGTGGAACTGGTGGGTGGGGGACTGAATGTTCCGGTACAGGGGGTCATGCTTTCTTACGACAGTGGCATGGCATTGGTGCAGGGCAGTAATGGTCGACAATACCTGGTGGACTGGAATGATCCGCAAGGCATCAGGCTGGCCTCGCGGGAGCAGGTTTTTCTGGAAAAAGACTATCAGACCCGGTTGATAGCACGCTTCCCGAATCTCGATGGCACCGACCAATTGCGTCTGTCCTACATCACGCCTTCCATTCGCTACTCAAGCCATTATCGAATGACCCTGGATGACAGTGGCAAAGCCCGTATTGAACTGACGGCTCTGCTAAACAACAACACCGAGACCGATTACAGTAACGCAGATGTCAAGCTGATAGCCGGTGATACCGGACGGCCTGATGTTGGCTATGCCCGTAAAATGGTGAAGATGAATGCTGCCGCCATGTCTGGTCAGGAGAGTCAGCGGGTGGGGGAAGTGATGGTCATACCCTTGCCACAGGATCAAACGAAACTGACCCCGTTTTCATGGCAGCAGATGACACTCTACAAGGATGACCAGATAGCGCTTGAGCAGTACTATCAGTTAGATGTTTATGGTCGTTCGTATTCGGGCAACAGTTCTGACCTTCTCAGACCCAGACTGCATTATCGCTTTAAGGCAGAGCGGGATCTTCCCGCCGGTAAGGTGAGAATTCTGGAACCTGCCGGCGATGGCACCATGATTATCAGTGGCAATGCCGTGATTCCTCAGACCATCCAGGGGGACTATGCTCATCTTGCCATGGGGGAAGCCCTGACGGTGCGAGTTGAGAGGAAGCGCCTCGATAGTCAACACAGTGAGAAGAGGCTGGTGAGTCGCTGGCAGACCACCGTATTCAACGACAGTGATGAAGCAGTGACCGTGATGATCACAGATCGTGATCAGTCTTTGATTAAACTGGAAGACGTGAAAGGCGGTACTCTGGAACAGACCGATAGCATCAAGGTTAAAGTCCCCGCTAATGGCAAGAAAACGGTTTCTTATGCTTCGCTGTACACCCGGTAATACTCATGCCTGATTACCCATCTATTGTCGTTCTGACCGGTGCCGGTATTTCTGCCGAGTCGGGGCTGCGTACTTTCAGGGCTCACGACGGCCTTTGGGAAAACCATCCGGTTGAAGAGGTCGCTACGCCGGAAGGTTATTATCGCAACCCCGCTTTGGTGCAGGCTTTCTACAATGACCGACGCCAACAACTGACTAAAGTGGCTTGCAATGCTGCCCATAAAGCACTGTCCGATTTTGAAAAATCCTTTGCTGGCGAGTTTCTGCTGGTCACCCAGAACGTTGACGATTTGCATGCCCGGGCGGGCAGTCAGAACCTGATTCACATGCACGGCGAGCTGTATAAAGTCCGTTGTCAGGATACCGGACAGGTTTTTGACTGGTATGACGATTTAACCACTGAAACACTTTGCCCATGTTGTCATCAGGCGGGCAATTTGAGGCCGCATATTGTCTGGTTTGGTGAAATGCCTTTGGAGATGGATCGTATTTACGAGGCTTTGTCGCACTGTGATCTTTTCGTTTCTATCGGCACTTCCGGCAATGTATATCCGGCTGCTGGCTTTTTTGAGCAAGCCAAAGCGGCGGGGGCCGAGACCGTTGAGTTAAATCTGGAGCCCGGCTCCAACGCCTCCCGCTTTGATCGCAGTCTTACCGGGCCTGCTACTGAGTTGGTTCCTGGTTTTTTTAATGCTTTGTTGGCATAGGTGTACGGCAATATTCGTTTATCTCCGGGAAGATAACCTGCCATAAAAGTGGTAATCACCGAGTCAACTTTGGATATCCTTGTTTTCCTCTTTCTTGATAGGGGGAAGTGGTTGATACTTGTTCAGTGCTTTTGGCGGCTGATCCGAAGGGTTTTTTTTCTCTTTTGGGTTGGTAGCCAAGGGTGCCAGTTTACTTTTCTGGCTGGGTTTATAATCGGGATGCAACGGGCTTGTGCTGTCAAAAGGAGCATCCTGTGATGTTGAGGGTGTAGAGCAGCCAGAGATGGACTCCAGCCTCAATAAGGCTCTGTTTCTGACACCGCTGCGATGATCACCGGCCACCTTGACATAAGCCGGATAGGCTAAATAATCGAAGAGTTCAGGGTTGATATTGTTGTACCTGGTAAACAGATGCTGAAAATCATCGTCCGTATAGACGTTAAGGAGACAGCCCGAATATTCAAACTCGACCCGGCTGGTAGATTTGCCCGGTGAATGTTCCGATAACAAACGCTCGACAATAAAAGATCGCCCATCCTCTGACCAACTGAACGAAGCCTTTTCCTTGGATTCTGGATGAATCCATACCATTGGCGTCGAATTAAACCGGTAAGTAATCCTGGTGCCGGGCAGACCCACTGAAACAACAGAGGTAGTGGCAATGTGCTCGGGTGGCCGCACAACAAGATTCAGCGATGACAAGTAGAGCGGCTGTTCGGCTTTACCTTTATAAAATTGAGCAAGGCTGGTATATCGTTCAGGTTCAAAAGCAAGGGCAGTTATTAAATTACCGGTAAGTTTCGCCAGAATACCGGGGAGCAACGCTATGGATGTCTGCGCCGCAACCGGTTGCACCATTGCCATAACAATCAGAAGACTTACAGTTTGTCGCATCAGAAACACCTGACGTTTTATCAAAAGCAGTAACTATAGACGTTAAAAATAATTTTGCAGGCAATGCTGCGGGTGGAAGGCTGTTGGAAAAAAATACCAGGTTGCTTGGGTTAAAACTGGCAGCATAAGCTGTTGCGTACTTATGCTGCAACTGGAGAAAAAGGGAAGCGAATAAAGAAACTCAGAGTCTTATTGGATAAAATATCGAAGTCCTACCCTTGTATCTATAATATACAAACACAGCACCGAGGATTATTGCAAGCCCGCCAAATGACGCTCCGGCAGCCGAGCCCCCCCCTCCTGTACTGGTACGATATTTATTAAAGCGTAAATAAGGATAGTGCTGATCATCATGTTTATCATTGTGTTTGTTCATATTTTTAGTTTCAGTGTGAATTTTAGTTAGCTGATGAATCCCGAACCTATCGATCCTGTACTCCAGCAAATATCCTTTTTCATCGCTGAACGAAAAGTAATTCGGCTCCAGGTCAAGATTTAATGTTGCCAGAGCCATCCCCTTTTGATCTTTGATAATAATCTGTGTACCAACATTTTCAGGAATAGCCGCTGAGGCGTCTGGCAGTGATTCTCTCGTCGAAGAGGTTATTGATGAAGATTGTGATGATAAAGACCGGGTTGGTGAAGGGTTGATTGTTGTATACGTCATTGTACTGGTATCAGGCATGGCAACAGAGGTTATTTCAGACTTTGATTTCCAGGCCACTTCGATTGAATAATCCTGCTCCTTTTCCAAACTTAGAATGGATTTGAAGGGCTTACCCCTTTTTGGCAGCAAACCCGGCGACCTGGTGGTATTGTGGGAAGTCAAATTAGCATTTATAAAAGTGTCGTTTGAAGTCTGAGCTGAATGAGGTGGTAAAACCGTGCTATTGGTGCCAGAACCATTTGAAACCGGCGTGTCAGACTTATTTAAAACGTCCTGCAAATAAATGGGTGCAGCCGTTGAACTCAAAACAGCTTTATCAATAACACTGTCTTCATCCTCTTCATAGTAACCAAGATACAATTTTGAGGAATCTTCCGGGTTTTCAATTAAAACCAGATGGAACAAAACCTCCTGTAATGAATACCCCCTGAGTGTGTAGTAAAGAAAATCAGACTCTTTACTTTGAAAGCGGACTTTTGACTCAATTTTGTTTATTGACTGACTCCCACGCAGGGACTGACCCAATGGGTTTACGGAGACAAATATTTTTTTAGCGGTGGTCAGGGAGTATCCTTTCAAGAATTTTGTGACTTTAACTCCGGTTCCTGATGCTAATCGCGCTTCCCTTTTATCCCTTTCAGAAACAACGTCACCTTCTTCAGGAACGTCGTACTCATGAGAGTCGTATGGCGACAAACTATTTGCCCTGATCTTATCATTCTCAGCCCAAAGAGAAGAACAAAAAGGTAGCAGCAGAGCCAAAAGCAGGCTTGAAAGTATCTTCATAAATTATGGTAACCACCTGAAGAGGTTAAAAAACGAAAAAAGGTTATTGTCCGGACGCAACAGCTTACCCGGATGTTCAGACGAGTAGCGTAGACGGCGTATTTTTACTTGTCCAATAAAAGGACTCGTGGATTTCCCCTCGTTCCCACGCTCTGCGTGGGAATGCATACGTGTGCCGAGCATGTCACACAGCTTGGGGGTGAAAGTCCCCTGTCCAGCCAGATGAGGGCGAAGGACTAGTGAAGCACAAGGTTTGTATCGTGAGGTGCAGGCTGAAGGCAGTGTGGAGCAAAACCGCGAGCCGACGAACAGAAATCAGATATGAGGCTGTTTGCGTGAGGACGAGTCAGCGTATGATGACGAAGTCCATACTCATCCGGACATTCAGGCAGTAGATCTGGCGGTTGTGCGGCGAAGGCGGTGTGACTTACCTCGGGAGGTCTGTGTGGTGTCTGATATTTCGGACTGAGGTCATCGTAAGGTGACTTGACCGCCACACAGAAGTCAGCAGATGGCATAGTAGCTGGCGTATGTCAGTGAAGGCCTGAACGGTACAGAGTGGTGAGTAGTTTCTGTTATTCGATACACTGGACGCAGACAAATCCAGCAAACACTGGAACTCATGCCAAGTGGTCACGGCGGAACCGGAGGCTGCAAGGCTATGAGAGCTGAGGTCGTGTCGGTATCACAGGATTACGAAAGCCCGGCGGGTGGTACTAGACTGATGGAGCGTATCGCCAACCCCAATAATTTAACAAGAGCCTTTCAGCGAGTTAAACGCAATAAAGGCGCAGCAGGGATCGACCGTATGACAGTGGAAGGGTTGTACACCCATCTACAAGAACATGGTCATGAACTGCGACAATGTCTTTTGCAGGGAGAATGGCGTCCTGCTCCCGTAAGGCGAGTACTGATTCCCAAACCGGACGGAGGAGAAAGGCAGTTGGGTATACCAATCGCCTTAGACCGAATGGTGCAGCAAGCGATACAGCAAGTATTGCAGGCCGAGTGGGAACTAAGGTTCTCATCTTTCAGTTACGGGTTCAGGCCGAACCGGTCAGCTCATCAGGCGATTAATCAGGCTCAGTCGTATATCCGAGAAGGATATAACTGGGTTGTGGACATTGACCTGTCGAAATTCTTCGATCGGGTTAACCATGATCGACTGATGGCAAAACTGGCAGTTCACACAGATGACAAGGATGTATTACGTTTAATTCGACGATTCCTACAGTCCGGAGTGATGGAGAACGGGCTGGTAAAACCGCAGACGGAAGGAGTGCCTCAGGGAGGGCCGCTCTCACCTGTGTTGTCTAACATCGTACTGGATGAACTCGATAAAGAGTTAGAAAAGCGTGATTTACGATTTGTACGTTACGCTGATGACTGTCGGGTGTTTGTGCGAAGCAAGAAAGCAGGCGAGAGAGTGATGGCAAGTTTGACTCGTTACATCGAAAGTAAGCTGAAGCTGAAAGTCAACGTTGCGAAAAGTGCAGTTGACAAGGCATGGAGGCGGGCGTTCCTGGGATACAGCTTTACCAGAGATGGCAGGAAGAAGCTGGCAGATAAAACCTGCAAGCGGTTCAGGGACAAGGTCAAACAACTAACCCGCAAAGGCGGGCGGTCACTGGAGCAGAGATTGGAGTCTCTGAATCGCTATTTACGGGGCTGGAAGAACTACTTTCGAGAAGTTGAAACCCGTTCGGAGTTTGAAAACTTTGACTGCTGGATCAGGCGACGATTGAGAAGTTTGCTCTGGTATCAATGGAAGAAAAGTCCGAAGCGATATGCGGAGCTAAGAAGGCGAGGAGTCAGTGAAGAGCTGACGAGGCAGACAGTAGGATCGAGCAAAGGGTACTGGCGGATAAGCCGGAGTCCTGCGCTGCACTTAGCATTGCCGAATAGTTGGTTCGATGAATTAGGTTTGATTAGATTATTGGCTGCTTAACTGACCGAAACGCCAGTACGGACCCGTATGCTGGGTGTTGTGGGAGGAGCGTAGCTGTGAGGCTACGCCCTATCCCGATCTCACCTGACTGATATGGCAAGAGTTTTCCGGACACTTTTTCACGCTGCCTCGGCAAGTTTCTGTTCATACTTAAACGGTGCCAGGTAGCCATTGTTTGAGTGCTTTCTCTGGCGATTGTAAAACACTTCGATATACTCAAAAATTTCTTGCTGTGCCTCCTCCCTCGTCTGAAAACCTTCATGATGAATCAGCTCTGTTTTCAGAGTGCGGGAGAAACTTTTAGCTATAGCGTTGTTCCAACAGTTACCCTTGTGACTCATGCTGCAAGTGAAGTTATTAACCCTCAGGAGCTTCTGGTACCGATCTGAAACATTCTGGCTACCAGGGTCGCTATGGACCAGCAAGCCTGCGCTGGGTCTTCGCCTCCACATTGCCATCTCCAGAGAGTCTGTAACCAGCGTGGCTGTCATCCTGCTTCAGGTGGCTGTTTCTCATCAGCTGACAATATTGACTGGCTTCTTTCCTGTTACCGCTAACAAGGCATTTTTAGCCGCTTTCTTTCTTTGCTCCTGTCCTGATTCATAAGAGTGGTAAGCTGCATGAGGATTAATGATTAAGCGTCCTGCTAACCAAGGTTCATTCCTTCTCCATGAGTCATATATTGCGTGAGGTTGGGGCGGCTCTTCAGGGAGTACATCCAGAGCAACATAACTCAGGTGATGGCTTTTAAGTGCTTGATAAATCACTTCGATATCTTGCACTAGCTGTCCTCTTGCAGTGTTGATCAGGCTGGCACCCGGTTTCATTTTGTTTATAAATTCTTGATTTACCATGCCCATAGTGTGTTTGTTTAAAGGGCAATGCAGGCTAACCATGTCGCTAGTGCTGAGTAGTTCGTCAAGGCTATAACAGCGGCTTGTGTTATGCACTTTATCGTAGCCTTCGGCTATATTAGGATCAAAGAATTGAGTTTGATAACCAATTGCCTGACAGTTTTTTAACGTCAAACTTCCAATACGACCAAGGCCTATAAAACCTACTTTAATTGAGGAGGTGCGCTTAATGCCCGGCATTACATTTTCTTGCCAACCTTTTCTGTAATGAGGGGCGAGTGCATTATAGCGCGTGACTCCACGTGCTCCATTAAGCAGCATAGCTGTGGCAGTATCAGCTACCTCCTCGGTACAGTAATCAGGATTATTACACACCGTAATCCCTCTTTTTCTACATGCTTCCAGATCGATTTTGTCAAAGCCTACTCCATAACGAATGATCACCTCTGCATGAGGAAAGTCATTAAGAAATTCTTCATCTACTATTTGATGCCAAACTAGTAAGACGGTAATGTTTTTTTGTGGTTCGCTAACTAAGAAATCACCAAGGATTTTTTTCTCTATGCTAGCGTTAACGATTCTGTCGGTAATAAATACTTTATTCATTTGTACTTTTTAATTTTATTTTGAAGATCTCTCAAGGTTAAATCGAGAGCAAGACCTATTCCTCTGATGCTGTAACTTTTAGGGGTTACTCCCTCACCGATCAAGACGGAGATCTCCAGTTCATGATGAACTTCACCATACTCATTAGGAAGGTTGAGATTTCCTGAAAAAGGTACCTGAGAAGAGAATGGTTTTATGAACAATAATGGAGATTGAGAGACCTCATTGTTAAGCTCTTTAACGTGATCCAGGTAGTTTCTACCTACACAAATAATCTTTCCAACTGCGCTGCCGGATGGTTTTTTACTTGTAATTGGGATCATAGTTTTTTTATCCCTGCTATTGTTCACTTTTATTAGGTGAGCCATTCTTTTAGGATGGTCAGAGCGAATGTATAGGTTATTAACTCGGCTGTCAAAAATATTACTTCTGACGTCTATACAACCTACAGGAAGTATAAAATTTGTACAGATAAAAGCCTGTTAGTCATCAAATTATCATCAAACTGAAACCCTTCTTACATCACTCTGACTTATTTCTTTCATAGCATGTGTTCGCGAAAAATAGCCCACGAGAAACGGGAGCACGTGTGAAAGTTCTGAGTTTGATACCGGTGATTGTTTTTCACTATTGCTGAGTGGTTACGAGGATTAGAGTTTTGGTGCATTGAGTCTGTCATGCAATTTGGCAAAACCAACCCGATCGTTGGTTTTATCGAAAACGGTGTAAAACGCTCTCATGAATGCATAACCTAAAATCCAAAATGGCTCATCTGAACCGGTAATCCCAGCAAGACATTCAACCATTCCAAAGTAGTTTTTCTTTTTGACTATATAAAATGGTGGGGGAACCTCATAGATATGGCCATCAATAGAAAACTTCAGAGAAGGGAGCTGGCTGACATTTGAACAATCTGGTTTCACATCAAGAGATTGAAGAATGGATTCCACATCTCTCTTTGGACCTAGAATAAAGGATGCCCCTGAATCAACACTGGCTTTGCACTGTCCTGGTTGACAGCTTAAGGTAATATTTTTTTCTCCAACTGAGATGCTGTCAAAAGAAATAATGTAAGAATAAATGCCCTTAGGATGTTTATCATCGAGCGAGGTCAGTTCGTGCCAGGATATAGGGCCCTGATAATAGGAAGGGTCGGGTTCACCAATAATCATAACACTGCCGCCCTTGCTTGGTGTATTGGACAAGTAGAACGAAAAAATAGCCTTATCGATCAAACCCTGTTGTACGGCATTATCTAGCCATGGAGTGGCTTTACTACCACCTGCCCCCTTATAAGCCAAGCCAAAAATGCCATCGTGCCGGCTTTTACGGAAATCATTTGAAACAGCGTTGGCTACACCAAATCTCTGAGATGCTACCTTTATGCCTCCGATGGTAATGTCATCATAACCGATAAGACCAGATACTTCGCCTGTGACGTACACAACTTTCAGGATGTTTCTAGTGTATTTAAATGAGCTGCTGCTTTGCGGATCAAAGCGGTTTTTGTTAGAGCAGTTGGCAGAGATGCATGTTGTACCGGGAATCCAGATATCACTGGAACCAGTATCGAAAACAACTTTAAATACCTGATTTTCAGATCCAATGTTTAATTCACCGTAATACTGCATATTACCCAAGTTTTGTAATGATATCTCTCCCTTAGGAATTTCTTGATTATATATATTCATATGGAATCGTTTACCAGGAATGCTGTTGCTGGTCACTGGATAAGGGTTAAAAACAGAAGGTTCTGCAAAAGCCGCTGAAACAGATAGAGAAAAAACACATACAAAAATATTTTTTAAAAAGATGTTGCTCATCGTTTTTCCTCAACTGGATACCCCGTACTTCTAGTACCCGAGGGCATAAATGCGGGGAGGAATGTTGACTTGCTGGGGTCGCCCAGACCGTTAGAGCAAGCTGTAACAATAACCACCCACAGACCAATGGCACTGACTTAAGCCTTCACCCCCGAAATACCAAGGATTGCCCAAGGAGAAAAAACGACTATAAAAAGTCATAGGTATTAACTTCCCCCTGAGCAAACCATGAACAAGTTTAGTCCAGAATATCTCAGTCTCGCTGACGAATTACTCAGCCAATATGCATTGACCCAAGACGATCAGCTTTCAGGCATTCTTACCAAAGAGAACCTTCCCCTCGTTCCCACACTCTGCGTGGGAATGCATACCTCACCTGACAAATTGGTACGGCATTTCAAACTTATTGAAGTGACGTACTCGCGCAGTTAAAACATTCGACCGTCCACTGCCAGTCATCAAATTATCATCAAACTGAAACCCTTCTTACATCACTCTGACTTATTTCTTTCATAGCATGTGTTCGCGAAAAATAGCCCACGAGAAACGGGAGCACGTGTGAAAGTTCTGAGTTTGATACCGGTGATTGTTTTTTCACTATTGCTGAGTGGTTGCGAGGATGAAACAGAGTCCAACGGCGACCCGATTAAAACAAGTGAATATCACTGCCCAGTTGAATAAATCGTAAAGGGAAGTATTTATTATGAAAACTTCGTTGAGTCGTCGTAAGTTTTTAAAGGCGTCAGGTGTAGGTTTGACTGGTGCGACAGCTTCGGGGCTGTTTCCAGCTTCGATTGCCAAGGCTTTAGCCATTCCGGCAAATAATGTTCATGGCAACATCAATGATGTTGAGCATGTGGTTATTCTGATGCAGGAAAACCGGGCTTTTGACAACTATTTTGGAAAGTTGGCCGGGGTTCGTGGTTTTGCTGATCGTCATCCTATTCCTACGGTGTATGGTGATGTCTGGCAACAAAAATACGAAAAGCGTCGGGATGAACGTATTATTTATCCCTACCATCTGGATGCGGATCAGGGTAATGCCCAGCGCGTGTATGGAACGCCACATACTTATCCGGATGCTCATGAAGCCTGGGATCAGGGACGCATGAGTGATTGGCCAACCTATAAGCAACAGCAGTCCATGGGCTACTACACCGAGGCTGAATTACCTTTTCAGGTTGCTCTTGCTGATGCTTTTACTATCTGTGATGAATACTATTGCTCATTCCAGGGGGGGACTAATCCTAACCGTCTCTATCATTGGACGGGTACTAACAATCACCCACTGGACCCTAACCCACCCGCCATTTTTAACGACTACGACAGTCTGGGTCCATCCAGTGAAGGTTACACATGGACAACTTATCCGGAGCGTCTGGAGCAGGCAGGTGTTAGCTGGAAGGTTTATCAAAACTTACCTGATAATTATACGGATAACCCTCTGGCTGGCTTCAGGCAGTATCGTGAGGCCAACGAATTAAAAGGGAATGAATCCAATGGCGATCCTTATCCAACATGGACGGAAGAGGATAACAATATTAGCCCCTTACTGAAGGGCGTTGCCAATACCATGGACGACGGTGGCTTCTTAGCAAGCCTTAATGCGGATATCGCCAATAAGACTTTACCACAGGTGTCGTGGATTGTAGCGCCAGCGGCCTATTCTGAACATCCGGGGCCATCATCACCCGTACAGGGAGGCTGGTATACTCAGGAAGTCCTGAATGCCTTAACCCGTGATGAGGATATCTGGAGTAAAACCGTACTGATCGTCAACTTTGATGAAAATGATGGTTTCTTTGACCATATGCCTCCACCTTGCCCACCTACTTTGAGCGAAGGTGCTTATCAAGGTGATAGTACGGTTGATACCACCGGGGAATATCATACCGATAATCAGCCTTATGGCCCGGGCCCAAGAGTTCCGGCGTTAATTATTTCGCCATGGAGCCGGGGCGGCTGGGTAAACTCACAGGTGTTCGATCATACGTCAGTGTTACAGTTCCTGGAAAAGCGGTTTGGAGTGATCGAAGAGAATATTTCGCCATTCCGCCGTGCGGTGTGTGGTGATTTAACATCGGCGTTTAATTTTGAAAACCCGAATGACGAGCCATTGCCACCACTGCCGGAAACGACCCGATGCGAAGCGGATGAGGTAAGAGCCGAGCAGGAACTACTGCCACAGGTTGAGCCACCGCTTGAAGATGACCAGCTGCCACCCGTGGCACCTGCCGGAGCCCGGCCATCAAGGGCGCTTCCTTATGAGTTGCACGTCAATGCCACGGTTGATGTTGACCAGTACACCGTTCTCCTGACGATGACCAACAGTGGTCAGCAGGGTGCGGTGATCCATGTCTATGATCAACTGAATCTGGATGCGATACCCCGCCGGTTTGTCATCGGTGCCGGGGATACCGTTCGGGCAACATGGGTAGTATCCCTTCAGGACAACAAGTATGACTTGTGGGTGCTCTCTGCCAACGGTTTCCATCGTCAGTTTAAGGGAACCTGCAAGCACGAGCATAATCAGGAAGTCTCTGTATGCTACGGCGTCAACAAGGAAACGCCATCGGTTCTGGTCAGGCTGGAAAATAATGGCGATTCAGAGAAACAGGTGACTGTGGACTTTTCTGCCTACCAGCCAGGCTACCAGAAAACCGTTACCCTTGAAGCGGGCGGAAAAACCGCTGTCGAGCAGTTTATTAAACCCGCATCCAATTGGTACGACCTGGTGGTAAGGGATGAAAGCGGTGATATGTTCAGGCGCTATTGTGGCAGGGTTGAAAATGGGACGCACGGCTATTCCGATCCTTTGATGGGTGAATAAAACCATTGGCCAGAGAGGTTACCGATGGGTAACCTTTCTTTTCTTGTTAGATGGCGGCTGGTCATACGCTTTTCTCTTGGGTCGTTGGTCAGCGGGCAGGTGGGTCTGTTTGTGCCTTTTCAGAGAGCGCGGGGTGTCGGTGCTGTAGCTGCAGCCCTCATAGTCACACTGGTGTACCTTGGGTTTCCTGGGTCTCTGGTCAGCAGGCAGGTGGGTCTGTTTGTGTCTTTTCATATCGTACGAAGCTTCGGTGCTGTGGCTGCAGCCCTCATAGTCACACTGGTGCACCTTGGGCCTCTGGTCGGCAGGCAGGTGGATCCGTTTGTGCTTTTTCAGATGGCCCATATGACTGGTGCTGTAGTTACAGCCCTCATGGTCACACTGGCATGATTCGGGTCTCTGGTCGGCAGGCAGGTGGATCTGTTTGTGCTCTTTCAGATAGCTCTTCTGGTTGCTGCTGAAGTTGCAGCCCTCATGGTCACACTGGTGCCTCCTGGGTCTCTGGTCGGCAGGCAGGTGGGTCTGTTTGTGCCTTCTCAGATTGCCCTTCTGGTCGCTGCTGTAGTTGCAGCCTTCACGGTCACACCGGTGCACATTGGGTCTCTTGGGCCTCTTGGGTCTTTGGTCGGCCGGTAGGTGGGTCTGTTTGTGCTTTTTCAGATAGCACGAGCGCGCGGTGCTGTAGTTGCAGCCTTCATGGTCACACCGGTGCTTCTTGAGTCTTTGGTCGGCAGGCAGGTGGATCTGTTTGTGATTTCTCAGATTACTCACATACTCAGTGCTGTAGTTGCAACCTTCATGGTCACACCGGTGCATCTTGATCTTGAGTCTTTGGTCGGCAGGCAGGTGGGTATATTTGTGCTTTTTCAGATTACCCGCCAGATTGGAGCGGTAGTTGCAACCTTCATGGTCACACCGGTGCGGCTTGGGTCTTTGATCGGCAGGCAGGTGGATCTGTTCGTGTATTTTCAGACGGCCCGTCTGGTTGGTGTTGTAAGCAGGTGAGGTGGTTTCCAAGTGGTTAACAGAGTCCGCTTCTGTCTCGTCTACCTCTGAATCAGTGAGTGTTTCACTGTCTGAAACGGGCTCCTGCTTAAACTTTTTCAGTATCACAGTCCCACAATACTGACTGATTTCAGTTGATGCTCGAAAAGGATTAAGTGTCGTATTTACATACTGAACATCAGAGTCGGCATCAGCTTCGTCCTCATTTGAACGGTCATCGCCGTTTTTATCAGGGGTGCTGCTGTCTTCACTGCCACTGTCTTCGCTGTCGGCACTATCATCAGAGGCTGCCGTACTGTAGACCTTAGCTTTGAAGCCGGTGGCAGGAAAGACGCCTGTGGCAGGGGAAAAGCAATACTCAATGGCCTCACTCTCTTCACTTTCGTCAAGTAGAAGCCATATCTGGGTGGGCTGATTGAAGAGCAAAGGCATGCTCTTTTCCTGAGCGTGGCCATTAGAGCTATGTACAGAAAAGGCCATGGCCAAGGTCAAAATCAATGGTTTTTTGAATAGCAAGACCTGAGTTCCCAGTCGTTGAACTGTTTAGTGCGAAATCAGGTTAGTCAAAAATCTGGAGAGAGGTTCGAGGTTTCTTTGAGATGGGTTGTGAGGCGGATCATTCTTGATCAATCTTCTTTCTTTTCTTGTTAAATAGCGGCTGGTCATGCGCTTTTCTCTTGAGTTTCTGGTTGGCAAACAGATGGCTCTGTTGGTGCGTTTTCAAATTACCCGTGTGATAAGTGCTGTAGTTGCAGTCCTCATGGTCACACTGGAACTTGGCTCTCTGGTTGGCAGGCAGGTGGGTCTCTTTGTGCCTTTTCAGGTTGCCTGACTTGCTGGTGCTGTAGTTGCAGCCTTCATGGAGACACCGGTGCACCTTGTGTTTCTGGTCGACAGGCAGGTGGGTCTTTTTGTGCTCTTTCAGATAGCTCTTGTGGCAGGTGCTGTAGTTGCAGCCTTCATGGACACACTGGTGCACTTTAGGTCTCTGGTCATCAGGCAGGTGGGTTAGTTTGTGCGTTTTCAGATTGAACGCCCGGGCGGCGCTGTAGTTGCAGCCTTTATAGTCACACTTATGCGCCCTGGTTCTTTGGTCGGCAGGCAGGTGGGTCTGTTTGTGCCTTTTCAGATTGCACGACTTTCTGGTGCTGTAGTTGCAGCCTTCATGGAGACACTGGTGCACCTTGTGTTTCCGGTTGGCAGGGAGGTGGGTCTCTTTGTGCGTTTTTAGGGTGGCTATTTCACTGTCTGAATCGGGCTCTTGCTTAATCTTTTTCTGTTTCAGAGCTGCACAATACTGACTGATTTCATTTGATACTCGAAAAGGATTAAGTGTCGTATTTACATACTGAACATCAGGGTCGGCTTTAGCTTCGTCTTCATTTGAACGGTTGTCGCCGTTTTTATCAGAGGTGCTGCTGTCTTCACTGCCACTGTCTTCGCTGTTGGCACTATCATCAGAGGCTGCTCTGCTGTAAGCCTTAGCTTCGACGCCGGTGGCAGGAGAAACGCCTGTAGCAGGAGAAAAGCAATAGCGAATGTCTGGCTTTAAGAGGATGTCATCATCGAGGCAAACTCGTGGCGTGTCACTGTCGTTTGCCTCGGGTTCTTGCTCCAACTCCCACCATTCAATGGCCTCGCTCTCTTCTTCTTCGACCCGTGATAGGTCGGGGAAGGGCTTCGGGGTGTTGATAATTACCTTGCCGACAGCCAGGGCGAAGAGCAAAGGCATGCTCTTTTCCTGAGCGTGGCCATTAGAACTATTCACAGAAAAGGCCATGGTCAAGGTCAAAATTAATGGTTTCTTGGATAGCAAGGCCTGAGTTCCCAGTCGTTGAAATGTTTATTGGGAAGTTAGGGTAGTCAAAATCTGGAGAGAGGTTCGAAGTTTCTTTGAGGTGGGTTGTGAGGCGGATCACTCTTGATCACTCCTCTTTCTTTTTTGGCTAGATGACGGCAGATCATACGCTTTCCTTTTGCGTCTCTTGAGTTTCTGGTCAGCAGGCAGGTGTGTCTCTTTGTGTCTTTTCAGATTGCCCTTCCGGTCGGTGCTGTGGTTACAGCCCTCATGATCACACTGGTACATCCTGTTTCTCTGGTCGGCAGGCAGGTGGGTCTGTTTGTGCACTTTCAGATTATCCTCCCGGTCGGTGCGGTACTTGCAGCCCTTATGGTCACAGCGGTGCACCTTGGGTCTCTGGTCGGCAGGCAGGTGGGTCTGTTTGTGCGCTTTCAGATTACCCTTCCAGTCGGTGCTGTGGTTACAGCCCTCATGATCACACTGGTGCAGCTTGTGTCTCTGGTCGGCAGGCAGGTGGGTCTGTTTGTGCTTTTTCAGATGATCCTCCCGGTTGGTGCGGTACTCGCAGCCCTCATGGTCACAGTGGTGTGCCCTGGATCTCTGTCCAGCAGGGAGGTGGGTCTGTTTGTGCGCTTTCAGATTGCCCGTCCGGTCCGTGATGAAGTTGCAGCCCTCATGGTCACAGTGTTGCACCTTGGGTCTCTGGTCGAGAGGCAGGTGGGTCTGTTTGTGCACTTTCAGATGATCCGCCCGGTTGGCACTGTACTTGCAGCCCTTATGGTCACAGTGGTGCACCCTGGGTCTCTGGTCGGCAGGCAGGTGGGTCTGCCTGTGCTTTTTCAGATTGCCCGGCAGGTTGCTGCTGTAGTTGCATCCCTCATGGTTGCACGGGTGCACCTTGAGTTTCCCGGGTCTCCGGTCGACAGGCAGTCGGGGCTCTGGCACGGTGGGTATTTCCCTGCCTGAAATGGACTCCTGATCCATTATTTCCAGTCTCAGAGTCGCACAATACTGACTGATTTCGTTTAATGCCTGAAAAGGATCAGGTGCCTTATATACAGGTTGAACATCAGTTTTGTCTTCGTCAGAACAGTTGTCGCTGCTTTCATCAGAGGTACCGCTGTCTTCACTGTCACTGTCTTCGCTGTAGGCACTATCACCAGAGGCCGCCCGACGGTAAGACCATTCAATGGCCTCGTTCTCTTCTTCAATATTCTCTTTTTCTGGTTCCTTAGGCCTTTTGTCGCTTCTCAAGCGAGCGAACATCAGACTTCCTCTTTGTTTGGCTGTTGTAATGATTTCCCGTTGCGGATCGTCAAAGAGGGGTAGGGCATTAGCCTCTCTGACGTAAACTCCTTCTGTGGATGAAACCTCAATAAAAGACTTCGGGGTGTTGATCAGTGCCTTGCCGACAGCCAGGGCGAAGAGCAAAGGCATGCTCTTTTCCTGAACGTGACCATTAGAACTATGCACAGAAAAGGCCATGGCCAGGATCAAAATCAAAATCAATGGTTTTTTGGAGAGCAAGACCTGAGTTCCCAGTCGTTGAACTGTTTACTGGTAAGTCAGGTTAGTCAAAATCTGGAGAGAGGTTCGAGGTTTCTATTCTTTATCAACCTTCTTTCTTTTCTCGTTAGATGGCGGCTGGTCGTACGCTTTTCTCTTGGGTCTCTGGTCGGCAGGCAGGTGGGTCTCTTTGTGCCTTCTCAGATTGTCCTTCCGGTCGGTGCTGTGGTTACAGCCCTCATGATCACACTGGTACATCCTGTGTCTCTGGTCGGCAGGCAGGTGGATCTGTTTGTGCACTTTCAGATGATCCTTCCGGTCGGTGCCGTACTTGCAGCCCTCATGGTCACAGTGGTGCACCCTGGATCTCTGGCCAGCAGGCAGGTGGGTCTGTTTGTGCGCTTTCAGATTGCCCGTCCGGTCTGTGCTGAAGTTGCAACCCTCATGGTCACAGTGTTGCACCTTGGGTCTCTGGTCGAGAGGCAGGTGGGTCTGTTTGTGCACTTTCAGATGATCCGCCCGGTTGGTACTGTACTTGCAGTCCTTATGGTCACAGTGGTGCACCCTGGGTCTCTGGTCGGCAGGCAGGTGGGTCTGTTTGTGTGTTTTCAGACTGCTCCGGTGGTCGGTTCCGAACTCGCAGCCCTCATGGTCACACTGGTACACCCTGAGTCTCTGGTCGGCAGGCAGGTGGGTCTGTTTGTGTGTTTTCAGATGGTTCGTGTTTCGGGTGCTGTAGCCGCAGCCCTCATAGTCACATTTGTGAATTCTGGGGCCTTTGGGTTTCTGGTAGGCAGACAGGTGGGTCTGTTTGTGCTTTTTCAGATTGCCCTTCTGGTCGCTGCTGTAGCTGCAGCCTTCATGGTCACACTGGTGCACCCTGGGTCTCTGGTCAGCAGGCAGGTGGGTCTGTTTGTGCTTTTTCAGACTGCCCCTGTGGTCGGTGATATAGTCGCAGCCCTCATGGTCACACCGGTGCACCTTGGGCCGCTGGTCGGCAGGCAGGTGGGTCTGCTTGTGCTGTTTCAGACTGCTCCTGTAGTCGGTGATATAGTCGCAGCCCTCATGGTCACACCGATGCATCTTGGGCCGCTGGTCGGCAGGCAGGTGGGTTCGCTTGTGCTTTTTCAGATCACTCGCACATTCGGCGCTGTAATTGCAGTCCTCATGGTCACACTGGTGCGCCTTGACTCTCTGGTCGGCAGGCAGGTGGGTCTGTTTGTGCCTTTTCAGATGGTACGTATTGTCGGAGCTGTAGTTGCAGCCCTCATGGTCACACTGGTGCACCCTGGCTCTCTGGTCGGCAGGCAGGTGGGTCTTTTTGTGCGCTCTCAGATGGCTCGTGTAGCCGGTGCTATAGTTGCAGCCCTCATGGTCGAACGGGTACACCTTGAGTTTCCCGGGTCTCCGGTCGACAGGCAGTTGGGGCTCTGGCGCGGTGGGTATTTCCCTGCCTGAAATGGACTCCTGATCCATCATTTCCAGTCTCAGAGTCGCACAATACTGACTGATTTCGTTTAATGCCTGAAAAGGATCAGGTGCCTTGTAGACAGGTTGAACATCAGTTTCGTCTTCGTCAGAACAGTTGTCGCTGTTTTCATCAGAGGTACCCTTGTCTTCACTGTCACTGTCTTCACTGTCACTGTCTTCGCTGTAGGCACTATCATCAGAGGCTGCCCGACGGTAAGACCATTCAATGGCCTCGTTCTCTTCTTCAATATTCTCTTTTTCTGGTTCCTTAGGCCTTTTGTCGCTTCTCAAGCGAGAGAACATCAGACTTCCTCTTTGTTTGGCTGTTGTAATGATTTCCCGTTGCGGATCGTCAAAGAGGGGTAGGGCATTAGCCTCTCTGACGTAAACTCCTTCTGTGGATGAAACCTCAATAAAAGACTTCGGGGTGTTGATCAGTGCCTTGCCCACAACTAGAGCAAAGAGCAAAGGCATGCTCTTTTCCTGAACGTGACCATTAGAACTATGCACAGAAAAGGCCATGGCCAGGATCAAAATCAAAATCAATGGTTTTTTGGAGAGCAAGACCTGAGTTCCCAGTCGTTGAACTGTTTACTGGTAAGTCAGGTTAGTCAAAATCTGGAGAGAGGTTCGAGGTTTCTATTCTTTATCAACCTTCTTTCTTTTCTCGTTAGATGGCGGCTGGTCGTACGCTTTTCTCTTGGGTCTCTGGTCAGCAGGCAGGTGGGTCTGTTTGTGCATTTTCAGACGGCACGTCTGGTTGGTGCTGTGAGCAGGTGAGGGGATTTCCGGGTGGTTAACAGAGCCCGGTTCTGTCACGTCTACCTCTGACTCAGTGAGTATTTCACTGTCTGAGTCAGGCTCCTGCTTAATCGGCTCCAAAGTCGTACAGGACTGACTGATTTCATTGGCTGCTCGAAAAGGGTTAAGTGTCGTGTTTACATACTGAACACCAGGTTCAGCTTCGTTCTGGTCGGCAAACAGGTGTATCTGTTTGTGCCTTTTAAGAGAGTGCTCCCGATCGGTTCTGAAGTCGCAGCCCTCATGGTCACACCGGTGCACCTTGGATCTCTGGTCGGCAGACAGGTGGGTCTGTTTGTGCCTTCTCAGATTACCTTTCATGGTGGTCCTGTAGTTGCAGCCTTCATGGGCACACTCTTGCACCTTGCGTCTTTTGGATCTCTGGTCAGCAGGCAGGTGGGTCTGTTTGTGCTCTTTCAGATGGCTCGTGCTGTCGGTGATGAAGTTGCAGCCTTCATGGTCACACTGGTGCAGCTTGGGTCTCTTGGGTTTCTTGGGTCTCTGGTCGGCAGGCAGGTGGGTCTGTTTGTGCCTTTTCAGGTTGCCTGCCAGCCAGGTGGAGTAGTTGCAGCCTTCATGGTCACACTCTTGCTCATTGGGTCTTTTGGATCGCTGGTCGACAGGCAGGTGAGTCTGTTTATGCCTTTTCAGATGGCTCGCCTGGTCGGTGCTGTAGTTGCAGTCTTCATGGTCACACTGGTGCAGCCTGGATCTCTTGGGTCTCTGGTCGGCAGGCAGGTGGGCCTGTTTGTGCCTTTTCAAATTGCTCGCCTGGTCGGTGCTGTAGTTGCAGCCTTCATGGTCACACTGGTGCAGCCTGGAACTCTTGGGTCTCTGGTCGGCAGGCAGGTGGGCCTGTTTGTGCCTTTTCAAATTGCCCGCGTGTTCGGTGCTGTAGTTGCAGCCCTCATGGTCACAGTGGTACATCTGGATTCTCTGGTCAGCAGGCAGGTGGATCTGTTCGTGCATTTTCAGACGGCCCGTCTGGTCGATGCTGTATGCAGTTGAGGTGATTTCCTGATCGTTAACAGAGTCCGGTTCTGTCTCGTCGAGCTCTGACTCAGTGGTTCTTTCACTGTCTGAATCGGGCTCTTGCTTAATCTTTTTCAGTTCCAAAGCTGCACAATACTGACTGATTTCATTTGATACTCGAAAAGGATTAAGTGTCGAATTGACATACTGAACATCAGAGTTGGCTTCAGCTTCAATTTCGCCAGGATGGCTGTCGCTGTTTTCATCAGAAGTGCCGCTGTTTTCATCAGAAGTGTCGCTGTTTTCACTGCCAGAACCACTATCGGAGGCTGTCCAACCGTAAGCTATGGCTTCGACGCCTGTGGCAGGTTCCCCAGGCCTGTTATCGCCTCTAAAGCAAGAGAGTATCAGTCTCCCCCTTTGTTTGGCTGTTGCAATGATTTCTCGTTGCTGAGCCTCTCTTTTCTGTATCTCAGTGGCTATCGCTTTAACCGTAGAGTCCGGTTCCGGTAGTGCATTCCGGACGGGTATGTCAAAGAGTGGCGGGGCAAAGAGCAAAGGCATGCGCTTTTCCTGAGCGTGACCGTTTGAATTATGCACAGAAAAGGCCATGGCCAAGATCAAAATTAATGGTTTTTTGGATAGCAAGGCCTGAGTTCCCAGTTGTTGAATTGTTTATTGGGAGATCAGGTTAGTCCAAATCTGGAGAAAGGTCCGAGGTTTCTATTCTTTATCAACCTTCTTTCTTTTCTTGTTAGATGGCGGCTGGTCGTTCGCTTTTCTCTTGGGTCTCTGGTCAGCAGGCAGGTGTATTCGTTTGTGCCTTTTCAGATGGCTCGTGTGGTAAGTGCTGTAGTTGCAGTCCTCATGGTCACACTGCAACTTGGCTCTCTGGTTGGCAGGCAGGTGGATCTCTTTGTGCTTTTTCAGACTGCCTTTCAGGTTGGTGCTGTAGTGGCAGTCCCCATAGTCACACCGGTGCACCTTGACTCTCTGGTCGGCAGGCAGGTGAGTCTGTTTGTGCCTTTTTAGATTAGTCAGCAGGTTGGTATTGTAGTTGCAGCCCTCATGGTCGCACTGTTGCACCTTGGGTTTCTCGGGCCTCTGGTTGGCAGGCAGGTGGGTCTCTTTGTGCCTTCTTAGATTATTTGTCTGGTCGGTGCTGTAGTTGCAGCCTTCATAGTCACACTGGTGCACCTTGGGCCTCCTGGGTCTGGGTCTCCTGGGTCTCCTGGGTCTCTGGTCGGCTGGCAGGTGGGTCTGTTTGTGTATTTTCAGATGGGTCGTGTAGCTGGTGCTGTAGTTGCAACCCTCATGGTCACACTGGTGCACCTTGGGTCTCTTGGGTCTCTGGTCGGCAGGCAGGTGGGTCTGCTTGTGCCTATTCAGATTGCCCATGTGGTAAGTGCTGTAGTTGCAGCCCTCATGGTTACACCGGTGCCCCCTGAGTCTCCTCCTGGTTCTCTGGTCGGCGGGCAAGTGGTTCTGTTTGTGCTCTCTCAGATGGTCCGCCCGGCTGGTGCTGTAGTTGCAGCCCTCATGGTCGCACTGGTGCTGCTTGAGTCTCTGGTTGGTGGGCAGGTGGGTCTGTCTGTGCCTTTTTAGATGGCATTTCTGGCCGGTGCAATAGTTGCAGCCCTCATGGTTACACTGGTGCTGCTTGAGTCTCTGGTCGGCAGGCAGGTGGGTCTGTTTGTGCCTGTTCAGATGGCTCGCCCGGAAGGTGCGATAGTTGCAGCCCTCATGGTTACACTGGTGCACCTTGGGTCTCCGGTTCACAGGCAGGTGGATCTGTTCGAGCATTTTCAGACGGCTCGCCTGGTCGCTGCTGTATGCAGGCGAGGTGATTTCCTGGTGGTTAACAGAGTCCGGTTTTGTTTCGTCTCCCTCTGACTCAGTGGGCATTTCGCTGACTGAAACGGGCTCTTTCTTAATCTTTTTAAGTACCAGAGTCGTATAATATTGACTGATTTCATTTGATACCGGAAAAGGATAAAGTGTCGTGGTGACATACTGAGCATCAGCTTCGCCTTCGTTTGAATGGTCGTCGCTGCTTTCATCAGAGGTGCCGTTGTCTTCATTGCCAGGGTCCTCATTCGAGGCTGCCCGACAGTAAGTCTTAGCTTCGACGCCAGAGTCAGGAGAGACGCCTGTGGCAGGCAAAAAGCAATAGCGGGTGCCTGGCTTTAAGAGGATGTCATTATCGAAGCAAACTCGTGGCATATCGCTGTCGTTCGCCTCAGGTTCTTGTTTCAACTGCCACCATTCAATAGTCTCGCTCTTTTCCTGAGCGTGGCCATTAGAGCTATGCACATTAGAGCTATGCACATTAGAGCTATGCACATTAGAGCTATGCACAGAAAAGGCCATGGCCAAGATCAAAATCAATGGTTTTTTGGATAGCAAGGCCTGAGTTCCCAGTCGTTGAACTGTTTATTGGGAAGTCAGGTTAGTCAAAATCTGGAGAGAAGTCCGAGGTTTCTATTCTTTATCAACCTTCTTTCTTTTCTCGTTAGATGGCGGCTGGTCGTACGCTTTTCTCTTGGGTCTCTGGTCAGTAAACGGGTGTATCTGTTTGTGCCTTTTCAGAGCGTGCGGCTGATCGGTTCTGTAGTTGCAGCCCTCATGGTCACACTGGTGCACCTTGGGTCTCTGGTCGGCAGGCAGGTGGGTCTGTTTGTGCCTTTTCAGATTGCTCGTCCGGCCGGTGCTGTAGTCGCAGCCTTCATGGTCACACTGGTGCACCTTGGGTCTCTGGTTCACAGGTAGGTGGATCTGTTCGTGCATTTTCAGACGGCCCGCCTGATCGCTGTTGTATGAAGGTGAGGGGATTTCCTGGTGGTTAACAGAGTGCGGTTCTGTCTCGTCTCCCTCTGACTCAGTGGGCATTTTGCTATCTGAAACAGGCTCTTTCTTAATCTTTTTAAGTACCATAGTCGTATAATATTGACTGATTTCATTTGATACCGGAAAAGGATAAAGTGTCGTGGTGACATACTGAACATTAGAGTCGGCATTAGCTTCGTCTTCATTTGAACAGTTTTCGTCGTTTTTATCAGGGGTGCCGCTGTCTTCACTGCCAGAACCCTTATCAGATGCTGCCCTACTGTAAGCCTTAGCTTCGACGCCTGTGGCAGGAAAGACGCCTGTGGCAGAATAAAAGCAATAGCGAATGTCTGGCTTTAAGAGAATGTCATCATCGAAACAAACTTGTAGCGTGTCACTGTCGTTTTCCTCGGGTTCTTGCTTCAACTCCCACCATTCAATGGCCTCGCTCTCTTCTTCAATATTCTCTTTTTTCAGGCCATCGTCAGGTGAAAGCTTTATCCGGGTCGGTTGGTAATTTCCGAAGCCTACTTGCAGAGTGAAGAGCAAAGGCATGCTCTTTTCCTGAGCGTGGCCGTTAGAACTATGCACAGAAAAGGCCATGGCCAAGATCAAAATCAATGGTTTTTTGGATAGCAAGGCCTGAGTTCCCAGTCGTTGAACTATTTATTGATAATTCAGGTTAGCCAAAATCTGGAGAGAAGTCCGAGGTTTCTATTCTTTATCAACCTTCTTTCTTTTCCCGTTAGATGGCGGCTGGTCGTACGCTTTTCTCTTGGGTCTCTGGTCAGCAAACAGGTGTAGCTGTTTGTGCTTTTTCAGAGAGTTCGCTCGATCGGTTCTGTAGTCGCAGCCCATATGGTCACATTGGTGCACCTTGGTTTTTTTGGGTCTCTGGTCGGCAGGCAGGTGGGTCTGTTTGTGCCCTTTCAGATGGCCCAGGTTGTTGGTGCCGTAGTTGCAGCCTTCATGGCCACAATGGTGCAGCTTGGGCCTCTGGTCGGCAGGCAGGTGGATCTGTCTGTGCTTTTTCAGATTGCTCTTGTGACAAGTGCTGAAGTTGCAGTCCTCATGGTCACACTGGAACTTGGCTCTTTGGTTGGCAGGCAGGTGGGTCTCTTTGTGCCTTTTCAGATTACTTGCCAGGTCGGTGCTGTAGTTGCAGCTCTCATGGTGACACCACCACAACTTGGCTCTCTGGTCGGCAGGCAGGTGGGTCTCTTTGTGCCTTTTCAGATTACTTGCCTGGTCGGTGCTGTAGTTGCAGCCCTCATGGTTACACTGGTGCATCTTGGGTTTCCTGGATCTCATAGGTCTCTGGTCGGCAGGCAGGTGGGTTTTTTTGTGCGTTTTCAGATTGCACGTGTAGTAAGTGCGGTAGTTGCAGTCCTTATGGCCACACTGGTACACCTTGGCTATCTTGTGTCTCTGGTCGGGAGGAAGGTGGGCCTGTTTGTGCTTTTTCAGATAGCTCACCCGGGCGGTGCTATAGTCGCAGCCTTTGTGGTTACACTGGTGCACCTTGGGTCTCCTGATTCTCTGGTCGGCAGGCAGGTGGGTCTGTTTGTGATCTTTCAAATGGCCCGCCCGGCTGGCGCTGTAGTTGCAGCCTTCATGGTTACACTGGTGCATCTTGGCTCTCTGGTTGGCAGGCCGGTGGGTCTGTTTGTGCTTTTTCAGATGGCCGGTGTGGTCGGTGCTGTCAGTAGGTGAGTTGATTCCCGGGTGGTTAACAGAGTCGGCTTCTGTCACGTCTACCCATGACTCAGTAGGTATTTCACCGTCTGAAACGGTTTCTTGCTTAATCTTTTGCAGTTCCAGTGCGGTACAATACTGAATGATTTCAGTTGATACTCCAAAAGGATTAAGTGTCGAATTTACATACTGAACATCAGAGTCGGCATCAGCTTCGTCTTCGTCTTCATTTGAATGGTTGTCGCCGTTTTTATCAGGGGTGCCGCTGTCTTCATTGCCACTGTCTTCGCTGTCGGCACTATCACCAGAGGCTGCCCGAAGGTAAATCCTGGCTTCGACGTCAGGGTCAGGAAAGACGCCTGTGGCAGGAAAGAGGCCTGTGGCAGAATAAAAGCAATAGCGAATGTCTGGCTTTAAGAGGATGTCATCATCGAAGCAAACTCGTGGCGTGTCGGTGTGGTACCATTCAATGGCCTCGCTCTCTTCTTCACTTTCCTCTGCTCCCTGTTCCCCGGGCCTGTTATCGCCTCTAAAGCAAAAGAGGATCAGACCCCTTTGTTTAGCTGTTGCAATGATTTCTCGTTGCTGAGCATCTCTTTTCTGTATCTCAGTGGCGATAGCTTTAACCGTAGAGTCAAGTTCCGGTAGTCCATCCCGGACTGGGGTGTCAAAGAGCGGCAGGGCAAAGAGCAAAGGCATGCTCTTTTCCTGAGCGTGGCCATTAGAACTATGTACAGAAGAGGCCATGGCCATGGCCAAGGTCAAGGTCAAGATTAATGGTTTTTTGGATAGCAAGGCTTGAGTTCCCAGTCGTTGAACTGTTTATTGGGAAGTCAGGTTAGTCAAAATCTGGAGAGAGGTTGGAGATTTCTTTGAGGGGGCTGGAAGGCGGGTCATTCTTGATGACCTTTCTTTCTTTTCTCGTTAGATGGCGGCTGGTCGTACGCTTTTCTCTTGGGTCTTTTAGGTCTCTGGTCGGCAGGCAGGTGGGTCTGTTTGTGCCTGTTCAGATTGCACGACTTGTTGGTGCTGTAGTTGCAGCCTTCGTGGTCACACTGGTGCAGCTTTGATTTCTGGTGAGCAGGCTGGTGGATCTGTTCGTACATTTTCAGCCGGCCTGTCTGGTCGGTGCTGTATGTACGTGAGGTGATTTCCTGGTGTTTAACAGAGTCCGGGCCTGTTTCGTCTACCTCTGACTCAGTGGGTATTTCATTGTCTGAATCGGGCTCCTGCTTAATCTTTTTCGGTTCCAGAGCTGCACAGTACTGACTGATTTCGTTGGATACTCGAAAAGGATTAAGTGTCGTGATTACATACTGAACACCAGGTTCAGCTTCGTCCTGGTCGGCAGGCAGGTGAGTCTGTTTGTGCTTTTTCAGATTACCCATCATGTTGGTGCTGAAGTTGCAGCCCTCATGGTTACACCTGTGCACTCTGGGTCTCCTGATTCTCTGGTCGGCGGGAAGGTGGCACTGTTTGTGTTCTTTCAGGTGGCCTGTGTTGTTGGTGATGTAGTTGCAGCCTTTATGGTCACACCGGTGCAGCTTGGATCTCTTGGGTCTCTTGGGTTTCTTGTCAGCAGGCAGGTGGGTCTGTTTGTGCTTTTGTAGATTGCTTGGGTAGTTAGTGCTGTAGCTGCAACCCTTATGGTTACACTGGTACATCCTGTCTCTCTGGTCGAAAGGCAGATGGGTCTGTTTGTGCCTTTTCAGATCGCCCACCCGGTTGGTGCCGTGGTTGCAGCCCTCATGGTCACATTGGTGTCTCTTGAGTCTCTGGCCGACAGGCAAGTGGATCTGTTTGTGCATTTTCAGATTGGTCGTCAGGTCGGTTCTGAAGTTGCAGCCTTCGTGGTCACACTGGTACACCCTGGCTCTCTGGTCGATCGGCAGGTGAGTCTGTTTGTGCGTTTTCAGATTGGCCGTCAGGTCGGTTCTGAAGTTGCAGCCCTCATGGCCACACTGGTGCACCTTAGGTCTCTGGTCGGCAGGCAGGTGGGTCTTTTTGTGCCTTTTCAGATGGGTCGTGTAGCGGGTACTGTAGTTGCAGCCCTCATGGTCACACTGGCTCGCCCTGGGTCTCCGGTCGGCAGGCAGACGGGGCCTGTGCGTTTTCAGGTGACCCATGTGGTCGCTGCTGAAAGCAGGTGAGGTGACTTCCAGATTTTTAGAAGAGTCTACTTCTGTCACTTCTGCTTCTGGCTCAGTGGCTATTTCAATGTCTGAACTGGGCTCCTGCTTAATCTTTTTCAGTGTCAGAGTCGCACAATACTGAGTCATTTCATTCGATACTCGAAAAGGATTAAGTGTCGTGGTTGCATACTGAACATCAGCTTCGTCTGAACGGTTGTCGCTGTTTTCATCCGAGGTGTCGCTGTCTTCACTGCCACTGTCTTCGCTGTCACTATCTTCGCTGTTGGCACTATCATCAGAGGCTGCCCGACAGTAAGTCATGGCCTCACTCTCTTCACTTTCGTCAGGTAGAAGCATTATCCGGGTATTCGTGGATGAGAACTCGATAAAGGGCTTCGGGGTCTTGATAAGTGCCTTGCCGACAGTCAGAGCGGAAAGTAAAGGCAACCTGTTTTCCTGAGCATGGCCGTTAGAGCAATACAAAGAAAAGACAATGGCCAAGGTCAAAGTCAATGGTTTTTTGGATAGCAAAGCCTGGCTTCTCAGTCGCTAAAATGTTTGTTGGAAAATCAGGTTAGTCAAAATCTGGAGAAAGATCAGAGGTTTCTATTCTTTATCACCCTTCTTTCTTTTCTTGTTGGATGGCGGCTGGTCATACGCTTTCCTTTTGGGTCTCTGGTCGGCAGGCAGGTGAGTCTGTTTGTGTCTTTTTAGATGGTTCGGGCGGTCGGCAATGTAGTTACAGGCCTCATGGTGGCACTGGTGCACTTTGGGCCTTTCAGGTTTCTGGTCGGCAGGCAGGTGGGCCTGTTTGTGCCTTTTCAAATTGCCCGCGTGTTCGGTGCTGTAGTTGCAGCCCTCATGGTCACACTTATGCGCCTTGGGTCTCTGGTCGGCAGGCAGGTGGGTTTGTTTATGCATTTTCAGATTGCCTGCCTTGTCGGTGCGGTAGTTGCAGCCCTCATAGTCACACTGGTAAATCTTGGCTCTCTGGTCGGCAGGCAGGTGGGTTTGTTTGTGCCTTTCCAGATCGCGCGTCCGGTCGGTGCTGTAGTTGCAGCCCTCATGGTCACATTGGTGCACCTTGATTCTCTTGGGTCTCTGGTCGGCAGGCAGATGGGACTGTTTGTGCATTTTCAGATGGCTCAGGAAGTTGGTCCTATAGTTGCAGCCCTCATGGTTACACTGGTACATCCAGGGTCTCTGGTCGGCAGGCAGGTGGATCTGTTTGTGCTTTTTCAGACTAGCCATCGTGTTGGCACTGTAGTTACAGCCCTCATGGTCACACTGGTGCATCCTGGGTCTCTGGTCGGCAGGCAGGTGGGTCTGTTTGTGTGCATTCAGATTGCCCTTGTGGTGGGTTCTGTAGTTGCAACCCGCATAGTCACACCGGTGCACCTTGGGTGTATTGGGTTTCGCTTCTGTCACTTTTGCCTTTGACTCAGTGGCTATTTCACTGTCTGAAACCGGCTCCTCCTTAATCTTTTTCAGTTCCAGAGTCGCACAATACTGATTGATTTCATCGGATGCTCGAAAGGGATTAAATATCGTGGTTACATACTGAGCATCAAATTCGTCTTCGTTTGAAGGGTTGTCGTTGTTTTCATCAGAGGTGCCGTTAGTGGCTATTTCACTGTCAGAACCGTTATCGGAGGCTGCCCGGCGGTAAGCCTTAGCTTCGACGTCTTGCTTCAATTCCCACCATTCAATGGCCTCACTCTCTTCACTTTCGTCAGGTAGAAGCCTTATCTGAGTGGGTTGGTTGTTTTCCTGAGTGTGGCCATTAGAACCAGGTACAGAAAAGGCCATGGCCAAGGTCAAAATCAATGGTTTTTTGAATAGCAAGGCCTGAGTTCCTAATCGTTGAAATGTTTATCAGGAAATCAGGTTAGTCAAAATCTGGAGAGAGGTCGGAGGTTTCTATTCTTTATCAACCTTCTTTCTTTTCCCATTAGAGGGCGGCTGGTCATGCGCTTTTCTCTTGAGTCTCTGGTCAGCAGGCAGGTGGGCCTGTTTGTGCCTGTTCAGATTGCCCGACCGATCGGTGCTGTAGTCGCAGCCCTTATAGTCGCACTGGTGCATCTTTGATCCCTTAGGCTTCTGGCCGACAGGCAGGTGGATTTTTTTGTGCCTGTTCAGATTGCCGGTCATGTTGGTTCTGTAGTGGCAGCCATTATGGACACACCGGTGTCGCTTGGGTTTCTTGGGTTTCTTGGGTCTCTGGTCGGCAGACAGGTGGACCTGTTTGTGTATTTTCAGATTGGCCGTCAGGTTGGTGCCGTAGTTGCAGCCCTCATGGTCACACTGGTGCACCTTGGGTCTCTGGTCGGCAGGCAGGTGGATCTGTTTGTGCCTTTTCAGATCGTTCGTGCGGTCGGTGCAGAAATTGCAGCCCTCATGGTCACACCGGTGCGGCTTGGGTCTCTGGTCGGTAGGCAGGTGGGTCTGTTTGTGCATTTTCAGATTGTTTGAGTAGTTGGAGCTGTGGTTGCAGCCCTCATAGTCACACTGGTAAATCTTGGCTCTCTGGTCGGCAGGCAGGTGGGTTTGTTTGTGCCTTTCCAGATCGCGCGTCCGGTCGGTGCTGTAGTTGCAGCCCTCATGGTCACATTGGTGCACCTTGATTCTCTTGGGTCTCTGGTCGGCAGGCAGGTGGGACTGTTTGTGCATTTTCAGATGGCTCAGGAAGTTGGTCTTATAGTTGCAGCCCTCATGGTTACACTGGTAAATCCAGGGTCTCTGGTCGGCAGGAAGGTGAGTCTGTTTGTGCACTCTCAGATGGCTCGTGTAGCCGGTGCTATAGTTGCAGCCCTCATGGTCACACTGGTGCACCTTGGGTCCCTGGCCGACAAGCCGGTGGGTCTGTTTGTGTTTTTTCAGATGACCGACCTGGTCGGTGCTGTCAGCAGGTGAGGTGACTTCCGGATCGTTACCAGAGTCCGCTTCTGTCACGTCTATTTCTGAGTCAACAGGTCTTTCACTGTCTGAAACCGGCTCCTGTTTAATCTTTTTCAATTCCAGAGTCGCACAATACTGACCGATTTCATTTGACAGTCGAAAAGGATTAAATGTCGTGGTTACATATTGAACGTCAGTTTCGGTCTCAGTTTTGTCTTCATTTGAACGGTTGTTGCTGTTTTCATCAGAGTTGCTGCTGTCTTCACTGTCAGAACCGTTGTCAGAGGCTGCGCGGCGGTAAGTCTTAGCTTCGACGTCTTGCTTCAATTCCCACCATTCAATGGTCTCACTCTCTTCACTTTCGTCAGGTAGAAGCCTTATCCGAGTGGGTTGGTTGTTTTCCTGAGCCTGGCCATTGGAGCAATACACGGAAAAAATAACGACCAAGGTCAAAATCAAGGATTTTTTGGATAGCAAGGCCTGGACCCAGTTGTTGAACTGTTTATTGGGAAGTCAGGTTAGTCAAAATCTGGAGAAAGATCAGAGGTTTCTATTCTTTATCACCCTTCTTTCTTTTCTTGTTAGGTGGCGGCTGGTCATACGCTTTCCTTTTGGGTCTCTGGTCGGCAGGCAGGTGAGTCTGTTTGTGTCTTTTTAGATGGTTCGGGCGGTCGGTAATGTAGTTACAGGCCTCATGGTGGCACTGGTGCACTTTGGGCCTTTCAGGTTTCTGGTCGGCAGGCAGGTGGGTCTGTTTGTGCCTATTCAAATTGCCCGCGTGTTCGGTGCCGTAGTTGCAGCCCTCATGGTCACACTTATGCGGCTTGGGTCTCTGGTCGGCAGGCAGGTGGGTTTGTTTATGCGATTTTAGATTGCCTACCTTGTCGGTGCGGTAGTTGCAGCCCTCATGGTCACACTTATGCGGCTTGGGTCTCTGGTCGGCAGGCAGGTGGGCCTGTTTGTGCCTTTTCAGATGGCTTATGTTGTCGGTGCGGTAGTTGCAGTCCTCATGGTCACACTGGTGCAGCCTGGATCTCTGGTTGGCAGGTAGGTGGGTCCTTTTGTGCGCTTTCAGATTGCCCGTCCGGTTCGTGATGAAGTTGCAGCCCTCATGGTCACAGTGTTGCACCTTGGGTCTCTGGTCGGCAGGCAGATGCTTCTGCTTGTGGTTTTTCAGGTTGCCCGTGTGGTCAGTGCTGTAGTTGCAGCCGCCATGGTCACACTGGTACACCTTGGGTTTCTTGGGTTTCTTGGGTTTTTGGTTGGCAGGTGGGCGGCTTTCTTTGTGCGCTTTCAGATGGCCTGTCTGATCGATGCAGTAATCAGGTGAGGTGATTTCCGAGGGATTAACAGAGTTCGCTTCTGTCACTTTTGCCTTTGACTCAGTGGCTATTTCACTGTCTGAAACCGGCTCCTTCTTAATCTTTTTCAGTTCCAGAGTCGCACAATACTGATTGATTTCATCTGATACTCGAAAGGGATTAAATGTCGAGGTTACATACTGAGCATCAGTTTTGGTCTCAGTTTTGTCTTCATTTGAACAGTTGTCGTTGTTTTCATCAGAGTCTTCACTGTCAGAACCGTTATCAGAGGCTACCCGGCAGCATGCCTTAGCTTCGACGTCAGAGTCAGGAGTAAAGCAATAGTAAGTGTCTGGTTTTAAGAGGACGTCATCACCGAAGCAAACTTTTGTTATGTTGCTGTCGTTTAATTCAATGGCCTCACTCTCTTCACTTTCGCCAGGTAGAAGCCTTATCTGGCTGGGTTGGTTGTTTCCCAGACGTACTGAGACCTCAATAAAGGGCTTCGGGGTCTTGCTAAGCGCCTTGCCGACAGTCAGAGCGAAAAGCAAAGACATAGTATTTTCTTGAGCGTGGCCATTGGAGCAATGCACGGAAAAAGCAACGGCCAAGGTCAAAATCAAGGTTTTTTTGTATAGCAAAGCCTGGCCTCCCAGTCGTTAAAATGTTTATTGGGAAATCAGGTTAGTCAAAATCTGGAGAAAGGTCCGAGGTTTCTATTCTTTATCAACCTTCTTTCTTTTCTCGTTAGAGGGTGGCTGGTCACAGGCTTTCCGTTTGGGTCTCTGGTCGGCAGGCAAGTGGGTCTGTTTGTGCTTTTTCAGACTGCACGGCCAGTCGGTTCTGAAGTTGCAGCCCTCATGGTCACACTGGTGCACCTTGTTTTTTTGGGGTCTCTGGTCGGCAGGCAGGTGGGTCTGTTGGTGCATTTTCAGATTGCTCGTCCGGTCGGTTCTGAAGTGGCAGCCCTCATGGTCACACTGGTGCACCTTGTTTTTTTGGGGTCTCTGGTCGGCAGGCAGATGGGTCTGTTTGTGATTATTCATGTGCCCCCTGCGGTCGGTGCCGTAGTTGCAGCCCTTATAGTCACACTGGTGCTTCTTGGGTCTTTTGAGTCTCTGGTCGGCAGGCAGGTGGGTCTGTTTGTGCTCTTTCAGATGGGACGTGTAGTCGGTGCGGTAGTGGCAACCCTCATAGTCACAGTGGTGAACCTTGAGTCTTTGGTCGGCAGGCAAGTGGATCTGTTTGTGCATTTTCATATTGCTCGAATGGTCGGTTCTGAAGTGGCAGCCCTCATGGTCACACTGGTGCACCCTGGCTCTCTGGTCGGCAGGCAGGTGGGTCTGTTTGTGCCTTTTCAGATGGCCTTCCCGGTCGGTGCGGTAGTGGCAGCCCTCATGGTCACACTGGTGCACCTTGTTTTTTTTGAGTCTCTGGTTGGCAGGCAGGTGGATCCGTTTGTGCCTTTTCAGATGGCCTGCCCGGCCGGCGCGGTAGTGGCAGCCCTCATGGTCACACTGGTGCACCTTGGTTTGTTTGGGTCTCTGGTCGGCAGGCAGGTGGGTCTGTTTGTGCTTTTTCAGATGGTCTGCCCGGCCGGTGCGGTAGTAGCAGCCCTCATGGTTGCACTGGTGCACCTTGGTTTGTTTGGATCTCTGGTCGGCAGGCAGGTGGGTCTGTTTGTGCGTTTTCAGATGATCTGCCCGGCCGGTGTGGTAGTGGCAGCCCTCATGGTTACACTGGTGCACGTTGGTTTGTTTGGGTTTCTGGTCGGCAGGCAGGAGGGTTCGTTTGTGCATTTTTGGGGTGGGCATTTCACTGTCTGAAACAGGCTCCTGCTTAATCTTTTTCAGTGCCAGAGCCGTACAATACTGAATGACTTCATTGGATACTCGAAAAGGATCCAGTGTTGTGTTTACATACTGAATGCCAGATTCGCCATCAGTTTCGTCTTCGTTTGAACCGCTGTCGCTGCTTTCATCAGAAGTGCCGCTGTCTTCACTGTCACTGTCTTCGCTGTCACTGTCTTTGCTGTAGGCACTATCATCAGAGGCGGCCCTACTGTAAGCCCTGGCTTCGATGCCAGGGTTGGCAGAAAAGCAATAGCGAATGCCTGGCTTTAAGAGGATGTCATCATCGAAGCAAACTCCTGGCATGTCGCTGTGGTTCGCTTCCGGCTCCTGCTCCAATTCCCACCATTCAATCGCCTCGCTCTCTTCTTCAACAGATGTCAAGAGAAGAATCGTTTCGACGCCCGGAGAGTGGAAGCCAATTTTCGGGTTATCGTCAGGTAAAAGTCTTATCCGGGTGGGTTGGTTATGTCCAAAGCATATAAGGGGCTTCGGGGGGCTGATAAGCGTCTTGCCGACAGCCAGAGCGAAGAGCAAAGGCATGCTCTTTTCCTGAGCGTGGCCATTAGAACCAGGTACAGAAAAGGCCATGGCCAAGGTCAAAATCAATGGTTTTTTGAATAGCAAGGCCTGAGTTCCTAATCGTTGAAATGTTTATCAGGAAATCAGGTTAGTCAAAATCTGGAGAGAGGTCGGAGGTTTCTATTCTTTATCAACCTTCTTTCTTTTCCTATTAGAGGGCGGCTGGTCATGCGCTTTTCTCTTGAGTCTCTGGTCAGCAGGCAGGTGGGCCTGTTTGTGCCTGTTCAGATTGCCCGACCGATCGGTGCTGTAGTCGCAGCCCTTATAGTCACACCGGTGCATCTTTGGTCCCTTAGGCCTCTGGCCGACAGGCAGGTGGATTTTTTTGTGCCTGTTCAGATTGCCGGTCATGTCGGTTCTGTAGTGGCAGCCCTCATGGTCACACCGGAGCACTTTGGGCCCCGTGGCTCTCTGGTCGGCGGGCAGGTGGGTCTGTTTGTGATCTTTCAGATGGCCTGTGTTGTTAGTGATGTAGTGGCAGCCTTTATGGACACACCTGTGTCGCTTGGGTTTCTTGGGTTTCTTGGGTCTTTGGTCAGCAGGCAGGTGGATCTGTTTGTGCTTTTTCAGATCGCTCGCCCGGTCGGTTCTGTAGTAGCAGCCCTCATGGTCACACCGGAGCACCTTGGGCCCCGTGGCTCTCTGGTCGGCGGGCAGGTGGGTCTGTTTGTGATCTTTCAGATGGCCTGTGTTTTTAGTGATGTAGTGGCAGCCTTTATGGACACACCGGTGTCGCTTGGGTTTCTTGGTTTTTTTGGGTTTATTGGGTTTATTGGGTTTCTTGGGTCTTTGGTCAGCAGGCAGGTGGATCTGTTTGTGTTTTTTCAGATCGCTCGCCCGGTCGGTTCTGTAGTGGCAGCCCTCATGGTCACACTGGTGCATCTTGAGTCTCTGGTCGGCAGGCAGGTGGGTCTGTTTGTGCCTGTTCAGATTGCCCGTAATGTCGGTGCTGTAGTGGCAGCCCTCATGGTTACACTGGTGCACCCTGAGTCTCATGGTCCTCTGGTCGGCGGGCAGGTGGGTCCGTTTGTGATCTTTCAGATGGCCCGTGTTGTTGGTGCTGTAGTTGCAGCCTTCATGGAGACACTGGTGCATTCTGGGTATTCTGGCTCTCTGGTTGGCGGTCAGGTGGGTCTGTCTGTGCCTTTTCAGAAGGGACGCATGGGTGGTGCAATAGTCGCAGCTCTTATGGTTGCACTGGTGCACCTTGGGTCTCTGGTCGGCAGGCAGGTGGGTCTGTTTGCGTCTTTTCAGACGGCTCATGCGCTTGGTGCTGCATGCAGGTGAGGTGATTTTCAGGTTGTTATCAGAGTCTGCTTCTGTCGCTTTTACCTCTGATTCAGTGGGCATTTCACTGTCTGAAACAGGCTCTTGCTTAATCTTTTTCAGTGCCAGAGTCGCACAATATTGAATGATTTCATTGGATACTCGAAAAGGATCCAGTGTTGTGTTTACATACTGAATGCCAGATTCGCTATCAGTTTCGTCTTCGTTTGAACCGCTGTCGCTGCTTTCATCAGAAGTGCCGCTGTCTTTACTGTCACTGTCTTCGCTGTAGGCACTATCATCAGAGGCGGCCCTGCTGTAAGCCTTAGCTTCGACGCCGGTGGCAGGATAAACGCCGGTGGCAAGATAAACGCCGGTGGCAGGATAAACGCCGGTGGCAGGATAAACGCCGGTGGCAGGATAAACGCCGGTGGCAGGATAAAAGCAATAGCCTGGCTTTAAGAGGATGTCATCATCGAAGCAAACTCCCGGTATATCGTTGTCGTTCGCCTCGGGCTCTTGCTTCAATTCCCACCATTCAATGGCCTCACTCTCTTCACTTTCGTCAGGTAGAAGCCTTATCTGGGTGGGTGGGTTGTTTCCCAGACGTACTGAGACCTCAATAAAAGGCTTCGGGGTGTTGATCAGTGCCTTGCCGACAGCTAGAGAGAAGAGCGAAGGCAGGCTCTTTTCTAGACCGTGGACATCAGAACTATGCATAGAAAAGGTCACGGCCAAGGTCAAAATCAGTTGTTTTTTGGATAGCAAGGCTTGGCTTCTCAGTCGTTGAACGGTCTATTGGGAAATCAGGTTAGTAAAAATCTGGAGAAGAAGTCGGAGGATCAGTCTTGATCATCCTTTTTTCTTTTTACGTTAGATGGCGGCTGGTCATACGCTTTCCTTTTGGGTCTTTTGGGTCTTTTGAGTCTCTGGTCGGCAGCCAGGTGGGTCTGTTTGTGCTCTTTCAGAGAGCTCACCCGGTCAGTGTCGTAGTGGCAGCCCTCATGGTCACATTGGTAACTCCTGAGTCGCTGGTCGGCAGGCAGGTGGGTCTGTTTGTGCCTATTCAGATTGCCCTGTATGTCGGTGCTGTAGTAGCAGCCTTCATGGTCACACTGGTGCACTTTGGTTCTCTGGTCAGCAGGCAGGTGGGTCTGTTTGTGCTTTTTCAGATCGTACGCCCGGTTGGTGCTGTAGTAGCAGCCTTCATGGTCACACTGGTGCACTTTGGCTCTCTGGCCAGCAGGCAGGTGAGTCTGTTTGTGTTTTTTCAGATGGTTCGTCTGATGGGTGCTGTGATCAGGTGAGATGATTTTCGGGTGGTTAACAGAGTCCCTTTCTGTTAAGTCTACTTCTGATTCAGTGGCTGTTTCACTGCCTGAAACGGGCTCCTGCTTAATCTTTTTCAGTATCAGAGTCGTACAATACTGATTGACTTCATTTGATACTCGAAAAGGATTAAATGTCGTGTTTACATACTCAACATCAGATTCGGTATCCGCTTCGTCTTTGCCTGGACTGTTGTCGCTGTTTTCATCGGGGGTGCTGCTGTCTTCGCTGTCACTGTCTTCGCTGTCACTGTCTTCGCTGTCACTGTCTTCGCTGTCACTGTCTTCGCTGTCGGCACTATCATCAGAGGCTGCTCGACTGTAAGCCTTAGCTTCGACGTCAGTGGCAGGAAAGACGTCGGTCTGAGCGTGGCCATTAGAACTATGCACAGAAAAGGCCATGGCCAAGATCAAAATCAATGGTTTTTTGGATAGCAAGGCCTGAGTTCCCAGTCGTTGAACAGTTCATTGGGAAGTCAGGTTAGTCAAGATTTATAGAGAGGTCGGAAGTTTCTTTGAGGCAAGTTTGAGGGGCGGATCATTCTTTATCATCCCTTTTTCTTTTCTCGTTAGAGGGTGGCTGGTCATACGTTTTCCTTTTGGGTCTTTTGGGTCTCTGGCTGAGAGGCAGGTGGTTCAGTTTGTGTCTTTTCAGATTGCCCCTAATGTCGGTGCTGTAGATGCAGCCCTCATGGTCACATTGGTGCACCTTGGGTCTCTGGTCGATAGGCAGGTGGATCCGTTTGTGTCTTTTCAGTAGCTTATTCAGGTTAGTTCTGTAGTAGCAGTGTTCATGGTCACACTGGTACCTCTTGAGTCTCTGATCGACAGGCAGGTGGGTCTGTTTGTGTTTTTTCAGATCGATCATCCGGTCGGTGCTGTAGTAGCAGCCTCCGTGGTCACACTGGTGCACTTTGGATCTCTGGTCAGCAGGCAGGTGGGTCTTTTTGTGCCTTTTCAGATCGTGCGTTCGGACGGTGCTGTAGTTGCAGTCCTTATGGTCACACTGTTGTCTTCCGGATCTCTGGTCGATAGGCAGGTGTGTCTGTTCGTGCTCTTTCAGAGTGCACAAGTAGGTGCTGCTGAAGTAGCAGCCCTCATGCTCACACGGGTATCTTCTGGCTCTCTGGTCGATAGGCAGGTGGATTTGTTTGTGCCTTTTCAGATTGCCTGCCAGTTTGGTGCTGTAGTTGCAGCCCTCATGCTCACACTGGTGCACCTTGGTTTGTTTGGGTCTCTGGTCGGCAGGCAGGTGGGTCTGTTTGCGTCTTTTCAGACGGCTCATACGCTTGGTGCTGCATGCAGGTGAGGTGATTTTCAGGTTGTTATCAGAGTCTGCTTCTGTCGCTTTTACCTCTGATTCAGTGGGCATTTCACTGTCTGAAACAGGCTCCTGCTTAATCTTTTTCAGTGCCAGAGCCGCACAATACTGAATGACTTCATTGGATACTCGAAAAGGATCCAGTGTTGTGTTTACATACTCAACTTCAGATTCGGCATCCGCTTCGTCTTCGCCTGGACTGTTGTCGCTGCTTTCATCAGAAGTGCTGCCGTCTTCGCTGTCACTGTCTTCGCTGTCACTGTCTTCGCTGTCACTGTCTTCGCTGTCACTGTCTTCGCTGTCACTGTCTTCGCTGTCACTGTCTTCGCTGTCACTGTCTTCGCTGTCGGCACTATCATCAGAGGCCGCCCGACGGTAAGTCTTAGCTTTGCCGCCAGAGTCAGGAGCAAAGCAATAGCGAGTGTCTGGCTTTAAGAGAGTGTCATCACCGAAGCAAACTTGTGCCATACCGCTGTCGTTCACCTCAGGTTCTTGCTTCAACTCCCACCATTCAATGACCTCACTCTCTTCATTTTCGCCAGGTAGAAGCCTTATCTGGGTGGGGGGGTTATTTCCGAAGCATACTTGCAGAGCGAAGAGCAAACCCATGCTCTTTTCCTGAGCGTGGCCATTAGCGTAATGCATAGAAAAGGCAATGGCTAAGGTCAAAATTAATGGTTTGTTGAATAGCAAGGCCTGAGTTACCCGTTTTTGGACTGTTTATTGGAAATTCAGGTTAGTAAAGATTTGGAGAGAGGTCGGAAGTTTCTTTGAGACAAGTTTGAGGGGGGATCATTTTTTATCACGCTTCTTTCTTTTCTTGTTAGATGGCAGTTGGTCGTACGCTTTCCTTTTGGTTTTTTTGAGTCTCTGGCCGATAGGCAGGTGGGTCTGCTTGTGCCTTTTCAGGCTGCTCGTGTAGTCGGTGCTGTAGTTGCAGCCCCCATGTTCACAGGGGTGCAGCTTGCTGGGTCTTTGGTCCATAGGCAGGTGGGTCTGTTTGTGCTTTTTCAGGTTGCCCGTGTTGTTGGTGTTGTAGTTGCAGCCCTCATGGTCACAATGATGCACCTTGGGTCTCTGGTTCATAGGCAGGTGGGTCAGTTTGTGCTGTTTCAGCTTGCTCGTGTAGTCAGTGTTGTAGTTGCAGCCCTCATGGTCACAATGATGCACCTTGGGTCTCTGGTTTATAGGCAGGTGGCTCCGTTTGTGTCTTTTCAGATATCTCGTTAGATCGGTGCTGTAGTAGCAGCCTTTATGGTCACAATGGTACATCTTGAGTCTTTGGTCGACAGGCAGGTGGGTCTGTTTGTGCTTTTTCAGATCGTGCGCCCGGTCGGTTCTGTAGTTGCAGCCTTCATGGTCACAGTGGTACTTCTTGAGTCTCTGGTCGACAGGCAGGTGGGTCTTTTTGTGTCTTTTCAGATCGGGCGGCAGGTAGGTTCTGTAGTAGCAGCCTTGATGGTCACACTGGTGTACTTTGGTTTTCTGTTTAGTAGGCAGGTGGGTCTTTTTGTGCCTTTTCAGGGGATCTATTTGGTGGGTGCTGTAGTTGCAGCCCTTATGGTCACACTGGTGTATCTTGGGTCTCTGGTCGGCAGGCAGGTGTGTCTGTTTGTGCCTTTTCAGATGGCTTGTGTTGTCGGTGTTGTAGTTGCAGCCCTCATGGTCACAATGGTGCACTTTGGGTCTCTGGTCCATAGGCAGGTGGGTCTGTTTGTGTTTTTTCAGATATTTCGTCACATCCGTGCTGTAGTTGCAGCCTTCATGGTCACAGTGGTACATCTTGAGTCTCTGGTCGACAGGTAAGGTGATTCCCTGTTGGTTAACAGAGTCCGGTTCTGTCTCGTTTACCTCTAACTCAGTGGGCATTTTACTGTCTGAAACGGTCTCCTGCTTAATCTTTTTTAGTACCATAGTCGTATAATACTGACTGATTTCATTTGATACTGGAAAAGGATTAAGTGTCGTGTTTACGTACTCAACATCAGATTCGGCATCCGCTTCGTCTTCGCTTGGGCTGTTGTCGCTGTTTTCATCAGAGGTGCGGCTGTCTTTACTGCCACTGTCTTCGCTGTCGGCACTATTATCAGAGGCTGCCCGACTGTAAGCCTCAGCTTCGACACCGGTGGCAGGAGAGGCGCCAGTGGCGTCAAGTTCTGGCAGCGCATCCCTGACGTGAAAAAGCCAGCACTGTGTGTCGGAGATCTTTTCCTGAGCGTGGCCATTAGCGTAATGCACAGAAAAGGCCATGGCCAAGGTTAAAATCAATGGTTTTTTGAATAGCAAGGCCTGAGTTCCTAGCCGTTGAACTGTTTATTGGAAAATCAGGTTAGTCAAAACCTGGAGAAAGGCCGGAAGTTTTTTTGAGGTTAGTTGGGGGTCATCATTTTTTATCACCCTTCTTTTTTTTCTTGTTAGATGGCGGCTGGTCATACGCTTTTCTCTTGGGTCTCCGGTTGCCAGACAGGTGAGTCTGTTGGTGCCTATTCAGATTGCCCAGCAGGTAGGTGCTGTAGTAGCAGCCTTTATGGTCGCACCGGTGCGCTTTGGGTCTCTGGTCAGCAGGCAGGTGGAGCTCTTTGTGCCTTTTTAGATCGGACGTTCGGTCGCTGCTGAAGTTGCAACCCTCATGGTCACACTGGTGCTTTCTGACTCTCTGGTCGATAGGCATGTGGCTTTGTTTGTGCCTTATCAGATTGTTCATCAGGTGGGTGCGGTAGTTGCAGCCCTCATGGTCACACTGGTGCACCTTGGCTCTCTGGTCGGCAGGTAGGTGGGTCTGTTTGTGATTTTTCAGGTTGCCCGTGTAGTCGGTGCTGAAGTTGCAGCCCCTATATTCACAGTGGTGCAGCTTGTTGGGTCTCTGGTCGATGGGCAGGTGGGTCTGTTTGTGCTTTTTCAGGTTGCCCGTCTGGTTAGTTCTGTAGTTGCAGCCCTTATGGTCACACTGATGCACCCTGAGTCTCTGGTCGATAGGCAGGTGGCTCTGCTTGTGTCTTTTCAGATATTTCTTTAGGTCGGTGCTGTAGTAGCAGCCTTCATGGTCACAATGGTGCACCTTGGGTCTCTGGTCGGCAGGCAGGTGGGTATGTTTGTGTCTTTTCAGATCGTACGTTCGGTAGGTTCTGTAGTAGCAGCCTTCATGATCACACTGGTACACCCTGGGTCTCTGGCCGACAGGCAGGTGGGTCTGTTTGTGCTTTCTCAGGTGACCTATTTGGTAGGTCCTGTACTTGCAGTCCCCATGGTCACACTGGTGCATCTTGGGTTCTTTGGGTCTCTGGTCGGTGTTGTCCGCAGGTAAGGTGATTTTCGGATGGTTAACAGACTGCACTTCTGTCACGTGTATCTCTGACTCAGTGGGCATTTCACTGTCTGAAACGGGCTCCTGCTTAATCTTTTTCAGTATCAGATTCGTATAATACTGACTGATTTCATTTGATACTGGAAAAGGACCAAATGTCGTGGTTACATACTGAACATTAGATTCGGCATCAGCTTCGTCTTCGCCTGAACTGCTGTCGCTATTTTCATCAGAGGTGCTGCTGTCTCCACTGCCACTGTCTTCGCTGTCGGCACTATCATCAGAGGCTGCCTTACAGTAAGCCTTAGCTTCGACGCCAAGGTCGGGAAAAACGCCGGTGGCAGGAAAAACGCCGGTGGCAGGAGAAACGCCGGTGGCAGGAGAAACGCCGGTGGCAGGAGAAACGCCGGTGGCAGGAGAAAAGCAATAGCGAGTATCTGGCCGTAAGAGGATGTCACCATCGAAGCAAACTCGTGGCATGTCGCTGTGGTTCGCTTCAGGTTCTTGCTGCAACTCCCACCATTCAATGGTCTCGCTCTCTTCGACAGCCAGAGCGAAGAGCGAAGGCATGCTCTTTTCCTGAGCGTGGCCATTGGAATGATGCACAGAAAAGGCCATGGTCAAAGATAAAATTAATGGTTTTTTGAATAGCAAGGCCTGAGTTCCCAGTTGTTGAACTGTTTATTGGAGAGTCAGGTTAGTCAAATTCTGGAGAGAGGTCGGAAGTTTCGATCAGGCACTGGGCAAAAAAGGCTTTTGTGGTTGCTGAGTCTGGTCAAGACTTTTTGGAAATGATCAGATTACCCGTTTCAGGATCACGCCAAATATATACCTCATCGCAATCGAACCGGTAGTTAGCGGGCAACCGAACGGTCTGGCTTCGACCGTTCATAAATAGTTTGGCGGTGTGTCTCATACCCAGCTCCACCAATGGCTAGTCACCCCAATGCCACCAGCTCCTTGATTTCCTGGTCCGACAACTCGGTAATCCACTGTTCGCCACTGGCAACCGTCAGGTTGGCCAGCTCTTTCTTGCCCTGAATCATGGCATCGATTTTTTCCTCAAAGGTGTTTTCGGTAATCAGGCGATGCACCTGGACATTGCGTTTCTGGCCAATACGGTAAGCCCGGTCGGTGGCCTGGGCTTCCACCGCCGGATTCCACCAGAGATCGTAGTGAACAACCTGGCTGGCCGCAGTGAGATTTAAACCGGTACCCCCGGCTTTCAGGGACAGGATCATGGCGCGGGTGCGTCCATTGTTTTGAAAGTCTTCGACGATTTCGTCCCGTTTCTTGCGGGACAGGCCGCCGTGCAGGAAAGGAACATCCAGGGTCATTTCCTGTTGCAGCGTATTCACCAGTAACTCCCCCATGGTCGTGTACTGAGTAAAAATAAGCACTTTCTCATCAGCATCCATTGCCTCACGCATCAGCTCCATAAACAGCGCCAGTTTTCCGGACTCTTCGACACTGGCCTGATCGTGGTTCAGGAATTGCGCCGGTGCATTACATATCTGCTTTAAGGCATTGAGCAGTTTGAAAATAATGCCTTTGCGTTCAATTCCTTCTTCACTGGAGTGCAGGTCTTTCATAATGGTGTTAACCGTACTCTGGTAAAGGGATGCCTGCTGTTTGCTGAGGTTGCAGAAGCGGTTGCTTTCCACTTTATCCGGCAGGTCGCTGATGATGGTTTTATCCGTCTTCAGTCGTCTGAGAATAAACGGGCTGGTGAGTTTGCGAAAGCGGTCCAGGCAGTTCTGGTCACGGTCTTTCTCAATGGGGGTGGCCAGCTCTTCCTGAAACTTCTTCTGGGTGCCAAGATAACCTTTATTGGTAAAGTCGAACACGCTCCAGTATTCCCGCAGGCGGTTTTCAACCGGTGTGCCGCTCATGCCAATGCGGATATCGGATTTCAGCTTTTTGATGGCTTTGGTTTGCTGAGTGCCCGGGTTTTTAATGTTCTGGGCTTCATCAATGACCAATGTGCGCCAGCGTGGTTTAGCCAGTGAGGCACTGTCGGTGCGGATAAGGCCGTAGCTGGTGAGAATCACGTCATGGTCACTGATCTTTAGCTGTCGTTTGCTGCCGTGATAGACCTGCACGTTTAAATCCGGGGCAAAACGTTCAATTTCTTTGCGCCAGTTGGTCAGCAGGGAAGTAGGGGCCACCACCAGGGCTTTCTGTTGATCAAGCTGGCCGTTTTCTTTCTGGTGCAACAGCAGGGCAATGACTTGCAGGGTTTTACCCAGACCCATGTCATCGGCCAATAATGAACCAAAACCGATGCGGGCATTTTGCGCCATCCATTCGTAGCCGCGCTGCTGATAGGGGCGTAGTTCAGCATTCAGGCTGGCAGGCAGAGGTGCGGGTTCGCCTTTGAGCAGCTGTTCAAACAGTTGTCTGGCACTGTCGCCTAAATCCACTTTGGCACCATCCAGTTCACCAGACAGGCCAGCTTTTAACAGATCGGTGCGTGACAGGGTTTCCGGTAAATTGTCCAGTTTTTTAAGCAGTTGCTGCAATTTGCTGTCATCCAGCATGACGTATTGATCCAGCATTTTAACCAGACCATCGGCGCCCTGAAGCAACTGATTAAACTCGTTGACTTCAATGCGCTGGTCGCCCAAAGCCACTTGCCAGTTAAACTGCAAAAGCTGGTCAAGGTTCATATAACTGACAGCATTATCACTGTCACTTTTTGACAATGACAAACTGAGCTGAGGGTACACCAGCTTTTGCAGTCGTTTAGGCAGTATCAGCTGAATACCCAGCATTTGCAGGGCAGGGAGGGTTTCCCTGAATATGGGAGTGAAGGCCTGAAGTGTGTAATGCAGCGGGCGATGTTTTTTTTGGGTCTGGTAAAGCTGTTCTATAGCAGGCATATAATCTGCCAGTAATGCCAGGTCGGTCAGCACGCTTATTTTGGTTTCAGATAATGAACCCTCTTTAAACAGTTCGGGCAGCGTCAACATGGTCTGCTTCTGTTCAACCCTGATATCTACTGATAGCTGGTCAGCTATCTGATCATCTGCTTCCGGGCTCTCCACCTCTGCCACCAGCAGGTGCAGACGGTGCGCTCGCTCTCCCAGTGATAGTCGGTTCAGCCAGTTGCGAATGACCTTGGGGTAAGCAAGCGTTTCAAACTCGTTAAACAGGCAGGGTGATCCGGCAAAAAACAGACGACAGACATCTTCTTCCCAGTATTTATCGGGCCCTGCTTCCATGGCTTGTTCCATAAAGAAGCTGATGATGGCGTTGATGGCCAGATGAATCTGGGTTTGGCTGTCTGCATAATGCAGCTGAGGCTTTTTGCGGTTTTTCTGGGTTGTTTCTAATACCACGAAATCCGGTGGACACACGTCGTAGAATATCTGTAGCTGCTTTTTCACCGGTTCACTAAGCAGTGCTGGTTGCCACTGTATCAGCGTCAGGTCATCCTGTTGCATAAAGACGGCCGGAATAGCAGCATGTTGCTGCACCAGCTTGACACTTAGGCGATAAAGCCATTGCCAGAGCAGCGCTTTGTGAAAATATCGGCTACGTTCAGGGCTGTGAATATTGCGTAACGATGCCAGCAGGCTGATCCATTCGTTCGGTTCCGATACAGTCTGTCCATTATCCTTGCTTCGGGCCGAGTGGAAACAGCCATTCTGGTCGATCACCAGCTGGGTCAGGCTGAAGTCAGCAATATCCAGTGTATTTTCCGTCGCCTGTTGTTTTTCGTATTGGTTGGCATAACGGGCGCTGCGTTTGTAAAAGTCAGTCAATACGGTTTTAAATTCTTTGCCATAAAACAAGGGTTTTGGTGTGAGAATGCCCTGAATCCTCTCACCCAATGGCTCAATAGTGGCCAGGTCCAGCAACTCAAAGGTTGGGGTTTTTGGCAACTGCCAGTCTTCAGACACTGGCTCGCGCTGCCAGAAAGACATCACCTGTGGCGGTGTGTCGGCTTTCGCCAGGGACATGCCGGTTTGTTTCTCAATGGCTCCGGGTAAATCCATACCATGAAGCCTGAACACCATAAACGGGTCTTTATCAATCTCATTGGCGATCAGATAGATGACGGCAGCAATATGTTTGCATGGCATTGCCCAGTCAGGACAGGAGCAGCTGGCTTTCATATCATCCCAGCGTTTGGGAAACAGGGGGATGTTCTGTTTTTCCATCAACGTCAGCATCTGAGCGGGGAGTTGCCGGTTCAGTAATTTAGCAAGCAGAGCCGGGCTCTGGCTGACGGCCATTAAAATGCTTTGTTGCTGGTGGGTGGTAAAACCCGGTAGATGAACCTTGACTTGGTAGGGTCTTGGTCGTCTTCCCCGAACATCTGCATGGGTTGAGGTGCCTTTAAGCTCAATGTTGGATACCGAGCCGTTACCGGCATAGCGGCGCCCACGGGGCAGGCGGTTGCTGTAATCAATGCCGTTAAAGGCTTCCAGCCATTGTTCGCCCCACCAGGTTTGGCCGTAGTTTGTTGCCATTAGTTTGTCATCTCATTATTTACGTAACTGGGTTACTGTAGCGTTTTTGACAGGGTATTGCTCACTCAGGTAGCGGAAAGAACCAGCTCGTAGATGGGTTGCCCGTTCTGGTGATGATTTTCTTTCAATTTGATTGGATACAATAATGTCCAAAATATCGTATTTTACCTAAAAAAAGCTATAATAGTATCCATATTTCATGGATGTGACTCACCACGATGAGCTTATTGTCATTATTAACACCCAATGATGTTCAGCAGCAGCTAGCCACTGCGGTTATGGACAGAAGAAAGGCAAAAAAATGGTCCCGTCAAAGTCTGGCAGAGCGGAGTTCTGTGCCAGCATCAACGATCAAAAAATTTGAATCAACCGGGCAGATATCGTTGCGGCAGTTCATTTTGCTCTGGCAGGCAGTTGATCAGCTGGAAGCCCTGGTTGCATTGACAGAAAAAGCTGAGTCTATGCCTGGTAGTATCAGCGAGGTATTAAAAACATGAGGGTTCGAAAACTCAGTGTACATCGCAGGTTCAGTGACGGGACAAAGCATAAAGTCGGTGAGTTGGCTCAGAATCAAAAGGGTATTTTCTTTCAATATGATGAAAGCTATCTCAGTCGTTTTCATAGCCTGTCTCCTTTCACCTTGCCCTTTGACGCTACCTTGAGTCGCGGGCCCAGGCAGCCACACCAAGGGTTACAGGGAGTTTTTGCCGATTCTCTGCCTGATGGCTGGGGCTTGCTGTTAATGGATAGAGCCTTCCGGCAACAGGGCATACTTCCACATCAGGTAACCCCGATGGATCGTTTGGCATTCATCGGTGAGAGGGGGATGGGTAGCCTGAGTTATACACCGGCTATGGATCATGCCACTGAGAATGATCACTCTTTATCAGACATTGCGCTGTTGGGTCAGGAGGCTCAACAAATTTTTGAAGGTGAGGTTGAAGAGATATTACCTGTTCTGGCTCAGGCTGGTGGTTCGGGGGGGGCCAGACCCAAGGTGTCGGTATGGCTTGATTCCGATAATGCCCGCTATGTCAGCATTAAGCCACAAAGTCACCTAACCCCCTGGTTGGTAAAATTTACTGCCAAGAGTCTTCCCCTCGGGCATGAAGAAAGCCTGTGTGAAGCACTCTGGTTAACTCTGGCAAAACAAGCTGGATTGACGACACCGCAATGGCACCTCATTCATGATACCGGAAACTCTGGTGCAAAAGCCTGGCTGGCATTGAAGCGATTTGATTGTTCAAACCACCCGTCTCAGCGGGGGCATTTTCATATGCAAACACTGTGTGGTCTTATGGATGCCGATTTCCGACAACCCTCAATGGATTATGAGGATTTGCTGAAAGTGAGCCAGATTTTGTGCCAGAATCCGGCAGTGGCACAGGAGCAATTTGCCAGGGCTATGTTCAACTTGTTTGCTATGAATCAGGATGACCATACGAAAAACTGGTCTTTTTTAATGGATGACCATGGTCGTTGGTCACTGGCACCTTTTTATGACGTAACCTTCAGCCCAACACCCTACAACAACCACATGACAGCCTATATGGGATACAGTTCCCAGCCGCCACTAGAGGTCATACAGAAACTGGCCAGCCAGGCAAATTTTGCAAACTGGAATCAAGCCAGACGAGTGATTGAGCAAGTGGTTGAGTCTGTGCAAAGCTGGAGTGATCAGGCCGGATTGTTCGACATTAAGGCTGATACCCAAAAGCTGATAGGTAAACAGTTACGTGAAACCTGGCGGGCTAATAAAGGGTTATTCAGTTGAAGCCAGCAACAAACCTTCCGGACTGAGGCGATAACTTTGTCTGGGGCTGTTTGAGCTATCGGGGTTAGTCATGCTGATCAATCTTTGATTAAGGGATAATTCAGGACACGCAGATTGGACATGGTAGAAAATAAAATGTTCCCAGGTGCCGTCGAGGTTTAGGGTTAAAAGCGGCATCGCATGGGATCATTCTTTATCACCCTTCTTTCTTTTCTTGTTAGATGATGGCTGGTCATAGGCTTTTCTTTTAGGTCTCTGGTCAGCAGGCAGGTGGATCCGTTTGTGTCTGTTCAGCTGGCCCGTCTCGTAGGTGCTGTAGTTACAGCCTTCATGGTCACACTTCACTTTGGGTCTCTGGTCGCCAGGCAGGTGGGTCTGTTTGTGCCTTTTCAGATCGCCTGCCCGGTAGGTGTCGTAGTCGCAGCCCTCGTGGTCACACTGGTGCTCCTTGGCCCTCTGGTCGGCAGGCAGGTGGATCTGCTTGTGCTTTTTCAGATCGTTTGTCCGGTTGGTGATGTAGTCGCAGCCCTCATGTTTACACTGGTGCACTTTGGGTCTTTTGGGTCTCTGGTCGGCAGGCAGGTGGGTTTGTTTGTGCTTTTTCAGGCCGCGCTCCAGGTCGCTGCTGTAGTTGCAGCCTTCATAGTCACACGCGTGCACCTTGGGTCTCTGGTCGGCAGGCAGGTGGGTCTGTTTGTGCATTTTCAGATAGTACGTGCGGTTGGTGCTGTAGATGCAGCCCTCATGGTCACACTGGTGCGGCTTGGGTCTCTGGTCGGCAGGCAGGTGAGTTTGTTTGTGCCTTTTCAGGCTGCCCGCCCGGTCGGTGCTGTAGTTGCAGTCTTCATGGTCACACTGGTACACCTCAGGTCCATTGGGTCTCTGGTCGGCATGCAGGTGGGTCTGTTTGTGCGTTTTCAGCCGACCTGTGTGGTCAGTGCTGTCAGTAGGTATTTCACTGTCTGAAATGGCGTCCTGCCCAATCATGTTCAGTCTCAGGGTCGCACAATACTGACTGATTGCGTTTAATGCTCGAAAAGGATCAGGTGTCGTGTTTACACACTGAATATCTGTTTCGGTATCCGATTCGGTATCCGTTTCGTCTTCGTCTGAACCATTGTTGCTGCTTTCATCAGAGCTGCCGCTGTCTTCACTTTCAGAATCTTCATCAGAAACTGCCCAATGGCAAGCCTTAGCTTCGATGGCGGGGTAAGGAGAGACGCCGGTGGCAGGAATAAAGGGCTCTGGGGTGTTGATCAGCACCTTGCCGACAGCCAGAGCAAACAGCAAAGACATACTATTTTCCTGAGCGTAGCCATTAGAGCAATGCATAGAAAAGGCAACGACCAAGGTCAGAGTCAATGGATTTTTGGAGAGCAAGGCTTGGTTTCCCAGTCGTTGAACTGTTCATTGGAAAATCAGGTTAGTCAAAATCTGGAGAGAGGTTGGAGGTTTCTTGGTTATCCGCACTCCTCCAGTTTGAGGTGGGTTAAGAGGCGGATCATTCTTTATCACCCTTCTTTCTTTTCTTGTTAGATGGCGGCTGATCATACGCTTTCCTTTTAAGTCTCTGGTCGGCAGGGAAGTGTGTCTGCTTGTGCTTGTTCAGATTACCCGTGTAGCTTGTGCTGAAGTTGCAGCCCTCATGGTCACAGTGGTGCACCTTGGGTCTCTCGAGTCTCTGATCGGCAGGCAGGTGGGTCTGTTTGTGCTTTCTCAGATCGGCCGCTCGTTTGCTGCTGTGGTTGCAACCCTCATGGTCACACCGGTGCATCTTGGGTTGCTGACCGGCAGGCAAGTGGGTCTGTTTGGACGTTTTCGAGTGATCCATGTGGTCGGTGCTGTAAGTGGGTATTTCACTGCCTGAAACGGGTTCCTGCTTAATTTTTTTCAGTGCCAGAGCTGCACAATACTGACTGATTTCATTTGATACCGGAAAAGAACTAAGTGTCGTGGAGACATACTGAACATCAGATTCGGCATCCGCTTCGACTTCGCTAGAATGACTGTCGCTGTTTTTATCGGAGGTGCCGCTGTCTTCACTGCCACTGTCTTCGCTGTCGGCACTATCATCAGAGGTTGCCCGACCGTAAGCCTTAGCTTCGACGCCAGTGGCAGGGAAAACGCAATAGCGAGTGTCTGGCTTTAAGAGGATGTCATCACCGAAGCAAACTCGTAGCGTGTCACTGTCGTTTTCCTCGGATTCTTGCTTCAACTCCCACCATTTAATGATCTCGCTCTCTTCAATAAAAGGTTTCGGAGTGTTGAAAAGTGCCTTGCCGACGGCCAGAGCGAAGAGCAAAGGCAACCTGTTTTCCTGAGCATGACCATTAGAGCAGTGCATAGGAAAGGCCATGACCAAGATTAAAATCAATGGTTTTTTGGATAGCAAAGCTTGGCTTCCCAGTTGTTGAATTGTTTATTAGGAAATCAGGTTAGTCAAAATCTGGAGGGAGGTCAGAAGTTTCTTTGGGGTAGGTTGGTAGGCAGGCAGGTAGGTCTGTTTGTGCGTTTTCAAATTGTTCGCCTTGTTGGTGCTGTAGTTGCAGCTCTGATAAACGATTAATGTTTACCTTTTAGTGGCTGTCAGGGTTTGATGGGCCGGGTGGGCTTACGGTTTGTAGGCTGTATTTATATTTTATATGGATGTCCTTTTTATTCATTGTCAGTCCTTGCCAGCTGATCAGAAAAAAAAACTCGTGTCTCTTTAACTTTCTTTTTGTACTTCCTGCCAATGTTTAAACTGGGATGGTCTTAGACCGTAACGAGCTAATACACCTTCGTGTAAACGACGGAGTTCTTCAATAATCAGCGATGACAAATCTGAGCGTGAGGCTTCTTCAATGTCTTCTGGTAACAGGGCTTTAATCAGATCTACAGGATCAGAGTCCGGAGTGAGAACTATTTCTTTGACCGTTTTTTTAATCAAGTCCCGATGTTTAAGTCGCAGCGGATCAGGCTCAGCCAGCTGTTGTTTAATCGCCAGATATTCCTGCGTTGAGCGTTCATAAGCCCATAGATAGAGATCACGTAACAATTCAATCCGGGTCATTTCATAGACGCCCAGAGTCGCACAGCTATAGGCTTGTTCCGGTACATCCAGAAAAGTAAGAGGGCAGAGATTGGCCTGGATTAATGGCAGGTTAGCTGCCAGACGTGATGTCCGTTTGTTCACATCAGCAAAAGGTTGCAGATAGGGCAGGTGGACCATCATGAAAAAAGACTGCTCAAACGGATCTTCAATCTGACTGGCTTTTTGCAACAGAATATCAAGCAGTTCACTGATAATGACTTCGCCAGCCAGTGGCCTGAAAACACTGTTACCTATTTCTACCTGATGCTGTCGAATTCGTCCTTCATCAGCAGGGTTAGGCAACAGGTTTTCGGACAGTAAACTGTGAAGGTTTAATAGGGTAAAGCGATTGTATGAAGCGGTTTCTGCATTATCAACCAGCAACTCTATGGCTGACTTATGATTCAGAATCATCTGTGTCTCAATAGCTGCCTTTCCTCGGGCTGCATGACCGTCTTCTATAAGCCGAACAGTATCAAGACGGCTGTAGGTATTACCCTCCAGATGACTGGATGCCCAGGATAAGTCAATCAGGAAACGGTTCAGAATTGCACGACCGTATGTGCCAGCGGGTTGTGATGTTTGTTTAGTGTCGCCCATACGCCAGAGCTGATGGCGTATGGGAGCTGGTAAGTAGTAGGTGTTGTTGGGCTGGTATGTGTCCAGAAATTCTCGCTGGTATCCAATGGGTTGTCGGGCTTCGACAGGTTGCTCTATATAAGACAGAATATCCTTACTGTCTGGCGAGAGTGGAATAGAGAGTGGAATAAATGCAGGAAAATTGCCAGGTTGATCATTATCCTGATTTGCCTGAGATAGACTTAATGCCTGATATCGCCTGCCCCGTCCCTCACCAAGAGCAGTTATCTTGTTTTCGGCCAGTAAACTGTTTAACCAGCGCTGGGTTGTTCGGCGGGTAAGGTTTGGGTGAGCAGCCAGCAGTTCAGAGATAGAGACTGGCTTGTTGGCTTGCATGATAGCCTGGTATAAATCATCGAGAGTATTCATGAATGTGGCGCAACTTTGAAGATCTTTGGCGCGATTATGACGCATTATATCTAATTGCGCCATAATTGCGCCATTGTTTTGGCGCGATTAATTGGAAGGAAAACGATACTGCACAAGGCTAACTGCTGCTACCCAACTGCGAAAATTGCAGAGTTTTCTGCGCTTACATGGTTGTGTTCTTTAACCTAACCTCGCTTGTATTTAACACACAAGAGCTGTCTGTTTTTAACGTTTAGGTTTCCACTTCCACATTTTTCCCATGAAACTCGTGATACAGAGGATGGCCTTTCATAATTTCATCCATATCATCGAGGCCAGCATACCCGCAAAACCCAATCTGCAGAACCTTTTCCAACTTGTGATAGCAACATCTCGTGGTTGTCTGAAGCTTACGACGTTTATCATAACCCATGCAAATATAGACAAGGTCATTCTCACTATAATGGCTCTTGCATATAGAGCACCTTCCCTGATTTTTCTGCATGAGTTTGTCAAACTCTCTCTGTAGGCGCTTTTCCATAATACTCTTTCTAACCAAATAAAAATAAGGTGATAGTATCACAGTGTTGCAAGTGATCGAATCCTTATTCTTTCCAGCCTTGAAGTATCTATTTGGTATTTCAAGTTCCGGTAGCCCATCCCGGACTGGGAAAAGAGGGAGAAGAATAGTTTCGACGCCCGGGAAGTGAATGCCAATTTTCTGGTTATCGTCAGGTAGAAGCCTGATCCGGGTGGGGAGGTTATTTCCGAAGCATGAGACTTGAATAAAAGGCTTCGGGGTGTTGAAAAGTGCCTTGCCGACGGCCAGAGCGAAGAGCAAAGGCATGCTATTTGCCTGAGCATGACCATTAGAGCGATGCGCAGAAAAGGCAATGGTCAAGATCAACATCAATGGTTTTCTGGATAACAAGGCTTGGCTTCCCAGTCGTTGAACTGTTTATTGGGAAGTCAGGTTAGTAAAAATCTGGAGAAAGGTCAGAGGTTTCTTGGAGGCGGGTTAAGAGGCGGATCATTCTTTATCCCCCTTCATTCTTTTCTCGTTAAAGGATGGTTGATCATACGCTTTCCTTTTAACGCTCCCAGGTCTCTGGTCAGCAGGCAAGTGGGTTTGTTTGTGCACTTTCATATTATTCGTCCGGTAGGTGCTATAGTTGCAGTCCTCATGGTTACACAGGTACACCTCGGGTTTCTTAGCTTTCCGGTCGACAGGCAGATGGATCCGTTTGTGCCTTTTCAGATCGTCCGCCCGGTCGCTCCTGTAGTCGCAGCCCTCATGGCCACACTGGTGCATCTTGGCTCTCTGGTCGGCAGGCAGGTGGGTCTGTTTGTGCCTTCTCAGATGGCCCGTGTGTTCGGTGCGGTAGTTGCAGCCCTCATGTTCACACTGGTACACCTTGACTCTCTGGTCGGCAGGCAGGTGGGTCTGTTTGTGCCTTTTCAGATGCCACCTGTGTTTGGTGCGGTAGTTGCAGCCCTCATGTTCACAGTGGTACATCCTGGCTCTCTGGTAAGCAGGCAGGTGGGTCTGTTTGTGCCTATTCAGATGCCACCTGTGTTTGGTGCGGTAGTTGCAGCCCTCATGTTCACACTGGTACATCCTGGCTCTCTGGTCAGCAGGCAGGTGGGTCTGTTTGTGCGTTTTCGGGGTGGGTGTTTCACCGTCTGAAACGGGCTCTTGCTTAATCTTTTTCAGTGCCGGAGTCGCACAATACTGACTGATTTCATTTGATCCTCGAAAAGGATTAAACGACGTGTTTACATGCTGAACATCCGATTCGGCATCAGCTTCGTCTTCGTCAGAATGGTTGTCACTGTTTTTATAAGAGGTGCCGCTGTCTTCACTGCCACTGTCTTCACTGCCACTGTCTTCACTGCCACTGTCTTCGCTGTCACTGTCTTCGCTGTCGGCACTATCATCAGAGGCTGCCCGACGGTAAACCTTAACTTCGACGCCGGAGTCAGGAGAAAAGCAATAGCGACTGTCTGACTTTAAGAGTGGCTTTAAGAAGATGTCATCACCGAAGCAAACTTGTGGCGTGTCACTGTCGTTTGCCTCGCTCTCTTCTTCAATTCTCTCTTCTCCTGGTTCCTCAGGCCTTTTGTCACCTAGCCTGATCCGGGTGGGTTGGTTATTTCCGAAGCATGAGACTTCAATAAAAGACCCCGGGCTGTTAATAAGCGCCTTGTCGATAGCCAGAGCGAAGAGCAAAGGCAACCTGTCTTCCTGAGCGAGGTCATTAGAGCAATGTATAGAAAAAGCCATGACCAGGATCAAAATCAATGGTTTTTTAGATAGCAAGACTTGGCTTTCCAGTCGTTGAAATGTTTATCTCGTAATCAGGTTAGTAAAAATCTGGAGAGAGGTCGTAGGTTTCTTTGAAACGGGTTGGGAGGCGAATTATCCTTTATTTCCCTTCTTTCTTTTCACGTTAGATGGCGGCTGGTCAGACGCTTTCCTTTTGGGTCGCTTGAGCCTCTGGTTAGTAGGCAGATGAGTCTGTTTATGCTTTCTCAGATTGCTCGCGTACTCGCTGCTGTAGTTGCAGCCTTCATGGTTACACTGGTGCACCTTGAAACTCTTGGGTCTCTGGTCGGCAGGCAGGTGGCTCTGTTTGTGTCTTTTCAGATTTTCCGCCCGTTCGCAGCTGTAGTTGCAGCCCTTATGGTTACACCGGTGCAGTTTGGGTCTCTGATCGGCAGGCAGGTGGGTCTGCTTGTGCTTTTTCAGGTTGCCGGTCAGCCGAGTGCGGAAGTTGCAGCCCTCATGGTCACACTGGTGTATCTTGGGTCTCTTGAGCCTCTGGTCGGCAGGCAGGTGGGTCTCTTTGTGCCTGTTCAGATGGCACGCCTGGTTAGTGCTGTAGTTGCAGCCCTCATGGTTACACTGCAGCTTGGGTTTCTGGTCGGTAGGCAGATGGGTCTGTTTGTGCACTTTCAGATGGCTCGTGTATCCGGTGCTGTAGTGGCAGCCCTCATAGTCACAGTGGTGTACCTTGGGTCTCTGATCGGCGGGCAGGTGGGTCTGTTTGTGTGCTTTCAGATTGCCCAGGTGGTCGGTGCTGTGCTTGCAGCCTTCATAGTGACAGTGGTGTACCTTGGGTCTCTGATCGGCGGGCAGGTGGGTCTGTTTGTGTGCTTTCAGATTGCCCAGGTTGTCGGTGCTGTGCTTGCAGCCCTCATAGTGACAGTGGTGCACCTTGAGTTTCTTGGGTCTCTGGTCGGCAGGCAGGTGAGTCTGTTTGTGCCTGTTCAGATGGCCCGAGTGGTCGGTGCTGTGGGTGCAACCCTTATGGTCACACTGATACATCTTGGGGCTCCGGTCAGCAGGCAGGTGAGTCTGTTTGTGCCTTTTCAAATGGCCCGCCTGGTCAGTGCAAGCAGATAAGGTGATTTCCATGTAGTTAACAAAATCCGCTTCTGTCACGTCTGCCTCTGGCTCAATGGGCATTTCACTGTCTGAAACGGGTTCCTGCTTAATTTTTTTCAGTGACAGAGACGCCGCACAATACTGACTGATTTCATTTGATCCTCGAAAAGGATTTAATGACGTTGTTACATACTGAACATCAGATTCGGTATCCGTTTCGTCTTCGTCAGAAGGGTTGTCACTGCTTTCATCAGAGGTGCCGCTGTCTTCACTGCCGCTGTCTTCGCTGCCACTGTCTTCGCTGCCACTGTCTTCGCTGCCACTGTCTTCACTGCCACTGTCTTCGCTGTAGGCACTATCATCAGAGGCTGCCCGACGGTAAACCTTAGTTTTGACGTCAGGAGCAGGGGAAAAGCAATAGTGAGCGTCTGGCTTTAAGAGGATGTCATCACCGAAGCAAACTCGTGGCGTGTCACTGTCGTTTGTCGCGCTTTCTTCTTCAATTCTCTCTTCTCCTGGTTCCTCAGGCCTTTTGAGTTCTGGTAGCGCATCCCGGACTGGGAAAAGAGGGAGAAGAATAGGCGGCAGGGCATCAGCCTCTCTAAGGTAGACTCCTTTCGTGGATAAGACCTCAATAAAGAGCTCCGGAGTGTTGATCAGCGACTTGTCGACAGCCAGAGCAAACAGCAAAGGCAACCTGTTTTCCTGAGCGTAGCCATTAAAGCAATGCGCAGAAAAGGCAGCAGCCATGAATAAAATCAATGGTTTTTTATACAGCAAGGCTTGGCTTCCCAGTCGATGAACTGTTTATTTGGAAGTCAGGTTAGTCAAAATCTGGAGAGAGGTCGGAGGTTTATTTGCCTGAAGAACCGGTGCCGCCCTTTTTAGGGCATGGTGTTTTCACCAGGTAAAAGGTCGAAACAACACAACCACCCACCAAACCATAAAAATGGGCGTCAACCATGACCTTACCACCAATGTTCATAGCAAGAGACGAAGTACTATAGAGATCGATTTGCTCGGCTACGACCTTTACGACACAGGTTAAAATAAGCAGTGCTTTCCATCCCGTTGGAAACAAAGACTGTCGGGTGACAGCCACAATAAACAGTCCGTGTGAAACACCTGAGAACCCGGCATAACCGGCCAAATCCGGGTTTAGAAGCCATAACCCGGCGCTGACCCACAAGCACAGAAAGCAAGTGGTCAGGACTCCTTGAGTGCCGAGAATAAACGACCGGTTAATCATCAGGATACAGGCAAGACCCGCCAGGTTGATGAGCAGATGGTAAGCGTTAAGGTGAACAAAGTGCCCGGTAAACAGTCGCCACCACTGCCCCTGCTCAATCAAGTGACCACTGTAAATCAAAGATTCCATATTGAATGACATACAACAATTCTGTAACACAACGTCGTTAGTATTTTAAACCTCTATCCACTGTATCAGCTTCTTTACCGAACCGAAAATTGTCGTGCTCCAGATGCTTGAAATCAGGCTATCTGAGTGGGGCTGGAGTGCCCAAAGCGTATAAATCGTTATTGAAAAGACAAGGCTGTTGGTATAAACACGACAATTGTTGCATATATAAAAAAAGGGGGATTAACGTGTCTATAAAGAACACTGGGGTTCTGGTTCCGAGAACCCTGCTTGCCACTATGATGACGGTCTCGTCGACGGCCAATGCCGACCTGCTTATCAGTGAATACGTTGAAGGGAGTTCATACAATAAAGCCATTGAGCTCTACAACACCAGTGACTCAGATAACATTGACTTATCCGGTTACAAGCTGGTGCTATTGCGCAACGGTGCGGCTGATAATACGGTGACTCTCAACTTGTCAGGAACGCTGGAGAGCAACCAGACGTATTTGATCGTTAACAATCAGGCATCGGATGAAATGCAGGAAAATGCATCGCTGGTGACCAATGATGCTATGGATTTTAATGGCGATGACCCCATGCAGTTGCAAAACGCTGAGGGTGTTGTGGTTGATACCATTGGCAGCGGGTCGGGCTCTGATCAGGTTGATTTTGAAGACCAAACCTTTGCCCGAAAAGCAGAGGTACTAACGGGCTCTTCAGTCTGGAAGCAGGAAGAGTGGGATCAGTTTGCCAAAGATTACATTGACGGTCTTGGTTATACCCCGGAGGGTACTTTTAATGTCGCATCTCCTGAAGACGGGAGCGACAGTACCCCGAGGCCTGAATTTGGCCAGTGTGGTGATGAGAGCTCACGTATATCCGCTATTCAGGGAACAGGCGACACCTCTCCAGTGGTTGGGAACCTGGTGACTGTGCAAGGTATTGTGACCCGGACATTCCCTGGCTCTAACCTCTACTATGTACAACAGTCACCTTCTGCTGCCGATACTGAGGGTGCCTCTGTGGCCATTCAGGTATACGACAATATAAATACTCCTGAACCCGGCGACGAAGTTTATATACGAGGCGTAGTCGATGAATACTACGGTATGACCCAGCTGGTTGATATTGGCGCTGACTTTGATGGCAGCTGTAGCTCTGGCAATACCCTTGAGCTAACCCAAGTCACCATGGAAAAGGGCGATGACCTTGAGCCTTATGAGGGCATGACGGTGGCGTTAAATGCTACTGACGACTTTTATGTCACTGAGACCTACAAACTAAACCGTTATGGTGAGACCATGCTGGCCATTGGCGGGGTCCGTCAAATACCCACCAACCTGTACACGGCTGCCAGTGAAGAGGCTATTGCCCTTCAGAAGGAAAATGATGCCAACATTATTGTTCTCGATGACGGCATTAGCGATCAGAATGCTGGCGAAATCACTTATCTTGAAAACCTTTCTGACCAGTATCCACTGCGGGTTGGCAGTAAGATAGCAAGCGGCATGGAAGGAGTTCTTCAGTACAGCTATGGCAGTTTTCGCCTGATTCCGGATGACCAGATCATTGCCGATGGCAGTCAAGTTCCGAGGCCGGAAGATCCTGAAGTTCGGGCAAACGGTGATCGTCGTGTAGCCAGCTTCAACGTACTGAATTATTTTAACGGACTGGTGAACCCTGATGGCTCTATTGACTGGAGTCAGTCGGATCTTGCTGAGTCCCGTGGTGCAGATAACGCTGAAGAATTTCAGGTGCAGCGGTCAAAAACCATCTCGGCCCTTGCCAGAATGGATGCAGATATCATCGGTATCCTGGAAATGGAGAATGATGGCTGGGATGAGCAGAGCGCCATTCATGATCTGGTGAACGGCTTGAATGCCTCTGCTGAAAAAACACCCGGAGCCGTGTATTCATTCGTCAAAACCAGCGATGAATACGTCGGCACTGATGCGATCAAGGTTTCCCTGCTCTATAACGAGTCTGCCTTTGAGCTGGTAGGGGCTCCAGTGGTGTTAACTGAGTACCCTTTTGATAATACCACCGCCAAACATCGCCCCCCGATGATTCAGACCTTTAAAGACAAGATATCCGGTGAAGAGTTAACGGTGGTGATTAACCACTTCAAATCCAAAGGCTCCAGTTGTGAAGCTCTGGCGGATCCCGAAGATGAACATGGCCAGGGCAACTGCAACCGTATGCGGGTGACTGCGGCTGAAACCCTGGGTCTGTACCTTGAAGAAAATTACGCTGGTAAAAATGTTCTGGTGATGGGTGACTTGAACGCCTACGCCAAGGAAGATCCGATGCTGGTGTTAACCGAAGGTGAAAATCGGGAAACTGAAAAAGTGGTTCGTAACACTGACGGTGAATATGAAGTAGCAACAACCTCGCACCGCCTGGGCTATAAGGAGGTCATTGAATATTTGCATGGAACGTCACCGGTTTCCTATGTTTTTGATGGTGAAGTGGGCGCTCTGGACCATGTGCTGGCCAGTCCGGAAATACTGGAAAAAATAACCCAGGGACAGGAGTGGGCCATCAACAGCGTGGAGACGATTACCCATGATTATAATGCCGAGTTCAAAGATGAGGTCGATAGTAACGGCGTCAGCTGGTACGACCGGATGGTAAACCCTGACTCGCCTTTCCGCTCTTCTGACCATGATCCAGTGATCATTGACATCCGGTTAGACTCCGGTGTCAGTGCCGGAGACGATGCGGGCATAACCGAAGAAGAAGAGATTGAGGGAGGCAGCTTCGGATTCCCGATGCTGGGGCTGGGCATATTGTCACTGTTTATTCTTCGCCGTAGGAAGAAGGCGCTGGCATTATAATAACGTCGTAACTCGTTCCCACTCTGGAGAGGGTGGGAACCAGAGTAACACTGCCTGATTAATCAAAGCGTCGAGAGTGACAACTTAAGCATTTCAGTGATTTGCGCGATAATAGCCTGGCTTGACTCGGGTTCAAACTGCTGAATGGCTGGTGTATGGATATGCCCGGTAGGGATCTTGGAATTGAGCTCATTTCTCAGGCGAATGCTGCGATACGATATCTCATTCGATAAATAACCACCACCGGAACCAGCCACCGCAACCTGACCTTCCAGTTGACCCAGCGAAGTTGCCGAATAGGTTTTTTGCAAGGTGCTCACTTGGCGATTATCGTTAATCTTATATTGGCCTTTCGCTTTTATCATGGCATTCACTGGCAAACTAAACTCAACGAATTCGGGACCGGGTAACGGTTGGCTTTGCAATTTCGAGATCACTGGATTAGCTTTACTTCCTCCTGAATAAACATTCGAATTTCCTGGTGCTTCCGCGCTACGTCGTTTGCCGGGAAAGCGTTCTAAGTCAAAATCAGATCGTCCCATACTGATGGTAGCTATCAGATCAACATTATTCAGTGAATAAAAAGGTGCTAAAGTCTGTTCAATTAAGCCCTGGTCAAAGTCGCCGTATCTGACCGGCACGGTGAAGGTATTGATTTCTGCGGTGATCCCCAGATGTTCAATGACCAATCCGTCAAGCACTAAAGCGGCTACCCCAGAAGGGTTGCTTTGACTAATATTACGGTCGAGAAGGAAAGGGTCAAATCCAGAAAGCAAAATTTTCTTATCCGCTGGCTGATGATAGCTGAGATCATAGATTCCACGACTAGCGCCTTCTAATCGGGCAAGGAGCGCTTCTCTTTGGGTCGGTGTTATGGCGAAATTCGGTTTACTTGCCCGAATCACTTTACTCAACTTCAATCTTTGCCAGTACAAGCTTCTGTCATCATAGTTGGCCAGTTTATGGATTTGTTTTTTGGCATCCTGCCACAGCAAATCGCCACGGTTATCAACTAAGCGTTTGGCTTGCGCATAACTGGAGGAACCTGACCATTGCCGGGTAAATTCTTGGTGGTGATGGTCCAAAACCCCTATGCTCCCGGCGATTGATTTCTGTGCATTATCAATCCGCTTTTCTTCCACTGATGCCTGAGAGAGGGCAGAGCTTGAAAAAATACCCAGAGTCAAAGCTATTAGAGGTGTTATTGTGACTAATTTTGACCGTATGCTTTTCATCAGAATCCACTCTTTTATTTTTTCTGCATTGGTACCATAAGTGCGTAACCTTTGTATAGGATTAAGGCCGTAAATCAACAAAAATACGTATGGGTTCCCACGCCGTGACCACAGAACCTAAAGCATGAGAGCCAGGGAAATTTTAGGCAGGTTGGAGGGCGGGTCATTCTTTATCACCCTTCTTTCTTTTCTTGTTAGATGGCGGCTGGTCATACGTTTTCCTTTTAAGTCTGTGGTCGGCGGGAAAGTGTGTCTGCTTGTGCTGTTTCAGATTGCCCGTGTAGTTGGTGCTGTAGTTGCAGCCCTCATGGTCACACCGGTGCTTCTTGGCTCTCTGGGCGGCAGGCAGGTGGGTCTGTTTGTGCGATTTCAGATTGCTCGTGTAGCGGGTGCTGTAATTGCAGCCCTCATGGTCACACTGTTGCACCTCGGGTCTCTGGTCGGCAGGCTGGTGGGTCTGTTTGTGCCTTTTCAGGTGCTCCGTCTGGTTGGTGCTGTATTGGCAGCTCTCATGGCCACAGTGCTGCACATTGAGCCTCTGGTCGGCAGGCAGGTGGGCCTGCCTGTGCTTTTTCAGATTGAACGTGTAGTTTGTGCTGTAGTTACAGTCCTCATGGTCACACCGGTACATCTTGGATTTCTGGTCGGCAGGCAGGTGGATCTGTTTGTGCCTTTGCAGATTGTTCACCTGGTAGGCGCTATAGTTGCAACCCTCATGGTCACAGTGGTGAACCTTAGGTCTCTGATCGGCAGGCAGGTGGGTCTGTCTGTGCTTTTTCAGGTCGTCTGCCCGGTAGGCGCTGTGGTGGCAGCCCTCATGTTCACATTGGTGCATCCTGGGTCTCTGGTTGGCAGGCAGGTGGGTCTGTTTGTGCCTTTTCAGATGGTTCGCCTTAACGCCGCTGTAGTCGCAGCCCTGATGGTCACAATGGTGCGCCTTGGGTCTCTTGGGTCTCTGGTCGGCAGGCAGGTGGGTCTGTTTGTGCGTTTTCAGATTGTGCGCCTTGTCGGTGCTGTAGTTGCAACTCTCATGGTCACACTGGTGCACCTTGGGTTTCTTAGGTCTCTGGTCAGCAGGCAGGTGAGTCTGTTTGTGATTTTTCAGATGGCCAGCCCGGTAGGTGCTGTAGTTACAGCCCTGATGGTCACACTGGTGCACCTTGATTCTCTTGGGTTTCTGGTCGGCAGGCAGATGGGTCTGTTTGTCCCTTTTCAGATGGCCAGTTTGATCGGTGCTGTGAGCAGGTGAGGTGATTTCCGGGTGGTTAACAGAGCCTGCTTTTGTCACGTCTACCTCTGAGTCAGTGGGTATTTCACTGTCTGAAACGGGCTCCTGCTTAATCTTTCTCAGTTTCAGATCCGAACAATACTGAATGATTTCATTTGATACTCGAAAAGGATTCAGTGTTGTGGCTACATATTGAACATCAGCTTCGTCTTCTTCAGAGCTGTTGTCGTTGTTTTCATAAGAGGTGCCGCTGTCTTCACTGCCACTGTCTTCGCTGTAGGCACTATCATCAGAGGCTGCCCGACGGTAAGTCTTAGCTTCGACGACAGAGTCAAGCGAAAAGCAGTAGCGAGTGTCTGGCTTTAAGAGGATGTCATCACCGAAGCAAACATGTGGTGTGTCGGTGTGGTACCATTCAATGGCCTCGCTCTCTTCTTCAATTCTCTCTTCTCCTGGTTCCTCAGAGCTTTTGTCGCCTCTAAAGCGGGGGAGCATCAGACTCCCTCTTTGTCTGGCTGTTGCAACGATTTCACGTTGATGATCTTCTCCTCGCTGTATCTCAGTGGCGATAGCTTTAACCATAGAGTCAAGTTCTGGTAGCCCATCCCGGACTGGGAAAAGAGTAGTTTTGACGCCCGGGAAGTGAATGCCAATTTTCAGGATATCGTCAGGTAGAAGGCTTATCCGGGCGGGGAGGTTGTTTCCGAAGCATGAGACTTCAATAAAAGGATTCGGGGTGTTGAAAAGTGCCTTGCCGACGGTCAGAGCATACAACAAAGGCAACCTATTTTCCTGAGCGTAGCCATTAAAGCAATGCATAGAAAAGACAACGACCAAGGTCAAAGTCAATGGTTTTTTGGAGAGCAAGGCCTGGACTCCCAGTCGTTGAACTGTTTATTGTGAAATCAGGTTAGTCAAAAATCGTAAAGTATTCATTTGTCTGAGGAGTTGTTGTTGATTTACTTTTCTTGAATGTAACCTTTCGTGAAATTTATTGACTGCGTATGCAAAAATCTGTTCTTATAGCTCTGTCTTCCCGGTTAACCGGCCTTTTATGTTAAAAAAACGAAGAAAGGTTAAGTTTTGGGTCAATATTCTGAAGAAAAACAGCGGGTTCCAGAACTGTTTACGGCAATAGAATCTGCCACACCTGACACGGTTAAAACTGTTTTGAGATCGTATGCAAGCGGGTCTTATGAATGGTTTGGGGTCTATCCGTTCAGCAAAGCATTTTTGGTCACCCCGGTTGCAGTTTTTAAAAGTTTCAGCGTCGCCAGGATATTTTTATTGCTGGGCGGGGCGAAGCAGCGGGTGGATGTTCTTGAACGATCCCGGCAAATAGCCAACCCGGCCTTTGTAGAGTAATTGCCATTTTTGATTGATGATAACAAACGTCCATAGCGTGTATGAAAAGAGCAAGACACCTATGGCGAAAAGCAGGAGTAATGATTTATGGCTATGAGCGGATTCGACCCCAGATGGCGTGATTTTTCTCACTATATCCTGGGGATCACTCGTGAAATCTGGGAAGAACGGAAGCTGCATACTCTCAAAGATTATTACGCCCCGGATGTGATTGTCCGTTCCCCGAGTTCAATTGTGACGGGTTGTGACAAGGTTATCAGTGCCACTATGTCGACTCTGGCTGAATTTCCTGACAGAACCCTGCTGGGTGAGGATGTCATTTGGAGCGGAACCCCGGAGCAGGGCATGCTTTCCTCCCATCGAATCACCACCACAGCAACACACACTGGCAATGGCATTTACGGAAATGCTACCGGCAAATCATTGAGATATCGGGTGATTGCCGACTGTCATGCAAAGAATAATCAGATTGACGATGAATGGTTGGTACGTGATCAGGGGGATATTGCCAGACAGCTGGGTATGAGTGCCTGTGAATACGCTCGCTGGCAGATTGAATGTGAAGGGGGGCTGGAAAAATGTCTACGACCCTTTACTCCAGATCAGGATGTTGAGGGCCCCTATCAGGGCGTTGGCAATGACAATGAGTGGGGACTGAAGCATGAAGACATACTCAGTCGTATAATGAATGCGGAGTTTTCTGTGATTCCCCAAGCCTATGATCGAGCCTGTATGCTCGAACTTCCCGGTGGGCAACGCACCGTCTCACACAAAGGTGCCGACGACTTTTGGATGCAGTTGCGTTCCGCTTTCCCTGAGGCCCGCTTTACTGTACATCACCGTATCGGTCGACAGGATGACCTGAGACCGCCTCGATCAGCTATCCGTTGGTCTCTGCATGGCAAGCATGAAGGCAGTGGTGCTTTTGGTACAGCCACGGGGGCTGAGGTTCATGTTATGGGGATTACCCATGCTGAGTTTGGCCCCTGGGGCTTGAACAGAGAGTTCACTCTGTTCGACGAAACAGCAGTCTGGAAGCAGATATTGATACATAAGGGTTGACCTCCTTTTTCTGATCATGGCTGTTAAGGGGGCTGGCTGATAGTTGTCAGGCTTCTGCTGAAGAGTCGCTAAAAACGATAATAACAACAAGAGGATAGGGGGCTTCCCCACAATGCACTATGAAAAATCATAACAATAGTCCGGTAGAGACTTTCTACTCCACGCTTTTTTCTTCCCCTGACACGTCACTTAACTATGTCGCCAGTGAGTGGTTGGCCAGCCAGGTAGTATGGTCTGTTGCCCATCCAGTCAATGATCTTGTCGGGCCAGAATCGGCAGTGAGTGATTTTTTAGCACCGCTGAAACAGGCATTACCCGATATTGAACGACGACCGTTGATTATTATTGATGGAGAATATGAAGGTCGTACATGGTTTAACAGTACAGGTTATTTTGTTGGTACCTTCCAGTCCTCTTTATTTGGCATTCCGGCAACGGGCAAAACACTTTTCCTCCGTTATACCGAGATGGTCTGCTTGGAAGAGGGAAAAATCACAGAGTCCTATCTGATTCCCGACTTTATTGATGCCATGAATCAGGCCGGTGTGAATCCATTAAGAAACAGTCTGGGTCATGCTGTTCTGATTCTGCCGCCAATGTCGCTTGATGGGGTGAGTGATGGAGCAAATGAACGTTCTTCCGATCAGGCGGAAAGCAGAAAAAGCCAGAAATTGGTGGAAGATATGCTGGCCTGTCTGGGTCGGTTCGATGGCAAGGATTTGATGACCATGGATCTGGAGAGCTACTGGCATGATGATTTCATGTGGTACGGACCTTCAGGTATTGGGACAACCCGTGGCATCAAAGGATTTAGAAATCATCATCAGGGGCCATTTGTTTTTGCATTTCCGGATCGCAGTGTCGACATCAAACTCAATATTCTGGCCCGGGGTGATTATGTAGCAACCGGTGGTTGGCCTCATATGCATGGTACGCACACAGGGAACAGTGGCTGGCTGGGGCTGGCACCAACAGGCAAGGCCATTGAGCTGAGGGTGATGGATATCTGGCGAAGGGAAGGTGAGCTATTGAAAGAAAACTGGGTAGCCATTGATATTATCCATATGCTCAAACAGCTCGGACTGGATGTCTTCGGGCAGCTCAAGGAGCAGACTGAAGGAGCGGGCTATGTCTGAGTTTGGAACCCTGAACTGGGTCATTCTGGTCGGTTATATTATTCTGACATTGCTGATGGGCGTGCTCGTTGGCAAACGGGTTAGTTCCGCGCAACAGTTTGCCCTGGGCGATCGTAAAATTCCCTGGTGGGCCATTGGCCTGTCTGTCGTCTGTACTTATGTGAGTGCTATGTCCTTTCTGGGCGGGCCTGCATGGTCATACACCGAAGGGCTTTCAGTAGTGGCGATTCACCTGAATTATCCCTTGGTGATTTTTTTCATTGTCTCCGTGTTCATGCCCTTCTTTTATAAGAGTGGGCTGACGTCTATTTATGAGTATCAGGAAAGACGTTTTGGCCCTTCGTCAAGAATGGTTCTGTCTCTGATCTTTTTGTTGCAGCAAGCAATCAGTTCGGCAGCAGTCCTCTATGCTACTGCAATGATCCTGGAGTTCATCATTGGGATTGATGTGGCTTATGCGATCGTGATTGTCACTCTGATTGCCCTGATGTATACCGTAATGGGAGGGATAGCCGCCGTTATCTGGACCGATGTTATCCAGGCAGGCATTCTCTTTATCGGTGCCTTTATTATCATGCAGGCCGTTTGGGGAGATCTGCCAGCTCCTATGACCGATGTTCTGGTCGGCCTGAAAGATCAGGGAATGACCGATGCTTTGAAAACCTCCATGGATCTCAGTGAGGTCACTACGCTCTGGGCCGGCGTTATTGCCATGACCCTGTTTCATACGACGGTTTATGGTGGCAACCAGATGATGGTCCAGCGCTGCATGGCGGCCAAAAGTATGGGCGATGCCAAGAAGTCCATGTTGATGATGGGGTATGTCGCCTTCTTTATTTACTTCCTGTTTATTATGCTGGGTGTGTTGTTCAATGTTTACTATGGTGGGAAGTCATTTGAGAACGGTAACACCATCATACTGGCTTATGCCAGTGAGTACGGCCTGCCAGGTCTGATGGGTATTTTGGCTGCCGCTATCATGGCCGCAAGCATGTCCAGTCTGGATTCTGCTTTTAACTCAATGGCTACTGTTTCTGTGGTCGACTTTTACAAGCGTTACTTCAGGAAAAACGAGTCTGAGCAACACTACCTGAAAGCGTCCCGTATCTTTACGGTTCTCTGGTCTATGCTGGTGATCATTCCTGCGCTGATGTTTGCGACCAGTAATGGCTCTGTTCTGGAAATGCTTAGCAAGGCGGGTTCTTATTTTGTCGGCGCCAGCTTTTGTATGTTTGTGCTGGGCTTTTATTCAAAAAGCATTACTGAAAAAGGTCTGCTCCTGGGTGTTTGCGCCAGCTTCCTCAGCATCTGGTATGTGGCCGTGCAAACCGATATTTCCTGGCCGTGGTATTGTGTGATTGGTGTCGTTGTCAACAGTGTGGTGGCCTGGGTTGCCAGTTTCTTTCTGGGGAACCGTAAAGTTGAAGTTCACCTTTACAGTGTTAAGGGTCAGCAGGCAGAGTTTAAACGTAAAAATTGGCCTGAAAAAGAAAATGGCTGGTATCTGGTGCCGGGCAAAATTGACAAAGCAAGCTATGGTTTGCTGGTGATGTTCGTAGCGTCCCTGGCTTTCCTGTACCTCTTTAACCATCTGATTGGACAGGATGAAGCGCTGATCCTGTTCGGTCGGGCTTGTGCCTATCTGGCAGGGGCAGCTATTTTCATGACATTACTAGGGTTGCGGAATGTGCAGATCAGCGGCAACAGTCATCTGGCTGGCAGTGTTATCAGCGCGTTGATCATGATTATGATGCTCAAAACGCTGGCCTTGTCAGGTAGCTGGTTCTTCGTTGCCGGTGCAGGTATCAGTGTTCTGGCTGTCAAGCTGGTGCAAGGCTTTATCGGTAAAACATCAAGCGAGGTCAAATCAGAAGCGGTGCTATAAAGCTTTTTAGAGAATTGAAAACCGGGAGCATGGCACTCCCGGTTTTTCTTATGAGCGACATGGGTTATATAGTTGAGGATGACGATGCATTTGAAGTGCTTTCCCGCTTAATAACCGAACCCTGCACCATGATATAGTCGCCCGTTATTTCCTGCTCTTCTTTAATGCGTTTCAAAAGGTCGTTTACAGACAGTTCTACCAGATGTCTAACAGGCTGTTGAATAGTCGTCAGCTGATAGGCAGGCCAACTGGACATAGGAATATCATCTACACCCATAACGGCCAGGTCTTTGGGAACACTCAGCCCCCTGGATCTCAAGCCGTCAATGACGCCAAGCGCAATGATATCGTTGGCACAGAAGAGCGCATCAGGCAGGGAAGATTGATTGAGTAACTCCATTGCTGTTTTCATACCCGCATTGAAATCATACTGACTTTGCACAAACAGAGGCGCGGGATAGCCCTGACGATTGAGTGATTCAGAAAAGCCCAACCAGCGCTTTTCACTGGTCAGAGTATTTCTTTCACCACTGATGAACGCCAGTTGCCTGAATCCCTGTTCAGTCAGGTGCCTGGCAGCGAGTTCACCGGCATGATAATTATCCAGACTGATACTGTTAGCGGGCAGATCATCAATAAAACGGTTGAGCAGACACAAGCAGATGCCATAAGTTTCGCACCTTGCCAGTGCGCGACTGGTCAGGCGGCTGGTGGCAATTATGAGGCCATCCACCTGATATTCAATGGCTCGTTGAACGGCCAGCTCCAGATCATCCTGATCAATTGAACAAAGTACTACCTGATAGCCCTGCTGTTGAATATACAGCGAAAGCTCACGAGTCAGGAGGTCGTACATAGGATTGTTTTTATTATCAATGGCGATTGCAATCAATCCGGAACGTTTGGAAATGAGTCCTCTGGCAATGGCATTGGGGGTGTAACCAAGCTTAGTGGCTGCTTCAAGAATCATTTTTCGCTTTTTTTCGCTGATGCTGGCGCTGGGGGTAAAGGCTCTGGAAACCATAGATTGGGATACTCCCAGCATACGGGCCACATCACTTGACGTTACTTTGTTTTTGATATTCTGCTCCTGGCTTGCAAACACGACTGTGACATAGTTTACCTATTAAGCAGTCGTGGGTAAAAGGCAGGATGAGAGCTTGTGTTAATCTTTCAAACTTATCAATGGGACTTTTCAGACGTCAGGGCTTTGAAGTGATCCAGTATTATTTTCTGTTCAGAAGAATAACCGAAAAACTGTACACCTGATTCCTGCCAGTGAGGTATATCTGAATGGTTGCCAAGAAACATGCCTACGGGCTTACTGTACTGTCGACCGGCTGAACAGATTTTGAGGCTGGCTTCTGTCACCGACTGGGCTGTCAGGGAATGTTCACCATAAGCGACAGCAAGATCTACCTGACCAATAAACAGGGCATCAACACCCTCTGTAGCAGCAATGCTGTCTACATTATCAACGCCTTCAGGATCTTCAATTTGTACAATAACCGTCGTATTAGTACGACTTTGTCTTAAATGATCGGGTATGCATCTGGTCGTGTAGCCGGCAACCCTGGTAGAACCTGCATAGCCACGTCCGCCATGACCATAGTGACAGCTTTTAACAATATTGCGAGCTTGCTCAGGGCTACAAACATGGGGCACCAGAACACCGTCAGCACCACTGTCCAAGGCATTCAGCAAGCTGCTGGGTTGATCGTTCTGTACACGAACGAGACAGGGCAGGTTTGCTGCGCGGGCGGCTAGAATACACAGGTCGAGAGATTGACGATCAAAGGGTGCATGTTCAGCATCCAGAATAATAAAATCCAGCCCTGTCAGTGCCAGCACTTCAACAATATGAGGGTGGGGGGTTTTGACAAAGGTCCCCAGGCAACCGGGATTTGTGATCAGTTCTTTCAGGTTTTTCAAAATGCTTATCCTTTGGTCAGGTGGCCTTCCCTTGCCACCTTGAATCATGAGTTGTCAGAGGTTTCTTTGTTTACGGCTGTCGCCAGCCAAGTGGTCAGCATTCGACCTATCCGTTCAGGGTGCTCCATCGTAGATAAATGACCACAGTGACTGATCTGCAAAAAAGTAACCTGTTCCAGTCGTTCGGCCATCAGGCTGTGATTGCTGACCGGGCAAAGCGCATCCTCCCGGCTACAGATCACCAGCGTGGGGACTTTAATTTTTGCCAGCGTTGGAATTGAGTCCGGTCTTTCCGCCAAAGCTTGCGCGTGCTTTATAAAAGCCTGTTCACTCACGCTTTCAGCCATTTCGCAGATGGTTTGTTTCAGCCTTTCATCAATCTGACGGTCAGGATGAATGAGAACAGGAAAAATGTTCTCCGGTGTAATATTGGAAAACTCACCGGCTTGTGCCCTGGCCACCAAGAGGTTGCGCTTCTGACTGACTTCAGGCTTTTCATCGGCGGCATTGGTGTTCATCAGAATCAGGCCTTTTACCCGTTGGGGCGCTTGTCTGAACAGTTCAAATGCCAGTATTCCACCCATGGAAAGACCGGCCAGAATAAACGTCTCCGGTGCATCCTTCAAAATCTGGGCCGCCATTTTTGCCATAGAGTTCTCAGCGGGTAACACCGGACACACGTTGTATGTATCGTCAGGTAACCAAGGGTAGAGTGGAGAGAAAAGACGCTCATCGCACAGTAAACCGGGTAACCAGAGAATGGGTGTTTTATCCAAGTTTAAGATCCTTTTTTCCAGATTGAAGCTCTGGTTTGACAGGTTGATCACTGCTCAGGATGCTGTAAACGAGGCTCTCCCCACGCTGATTTTCAAGACTGATAGCAGTACCTTCAGGGATGCTGAAAACATCACCAGGCGTCATCAGGATCTGCCCCTGTTCTAAGCCATTGTTAACCTTTACCAGTGTGTCTCCTGAATAGTTGATCAGAACTTGTTTTTCTTTCCTGCTATGTGTTGGTAAGCCTGCCCGGTTGTTTAGTTCATAGGCGAAAATGCTGACCTTGTCTTCGCTTTTTACCTGGAAATCATCCTGTGCCAGCGGGCTTCCGGTGAGCGCATACTCCTGGTAATCAGGGTTCTCGTTCAGGCTATTAAATGAAGACACGACAGGGCGATAGTTGGATTTAGCCACTACGAAAGGCTGCATCTGCTCAACGCTGTATTGATCAAAGTTTTCCATTTCTTCGTCTGTCAGCTTTGGCATTAACTCTGAGCTTTCAGGAACCGGGTCACCTGCCAGTGTGTCAACCAGAGAGCCATCGGATTTCAGATAAAGGCCGTGCCCTTCACTCTGGCTTAGCACTTCAGGGTGCCAGACCACGCCACCACCAGAGTCGTCTCCGCCCAGAACAGAGAACATAAAACCATAATCTCTGCCCACTACCTCAAAACCACGGAACAGGTTGGTAGGGATCGAGATGACATCACCCGGGCTCAGAACCGTATCGTACTGACCTTCGTTGCCCCAGTAAAAACGGAACTCACCTTTGAAAATAATAAAAAGTTCAGCGCTGTTGTGTGAGTGTAATGAGTTTTTAATACCAGGGGGCTGGCCAGCGGCACCAATATTAAAACCGGCAGTCTCACGGATGTGAACGTGTTGTTTGCTATTCTCGGCAACACCAGCGCCAATAATACAAAAGTTGTCTTTTAAGTGACTGCCGGGGGTTCTGGCATCAATAAACGCGCTGGTGCCTGGAATTAACTCCATGTAGCGCACCAGGCTGTTGTTCAGTGTTTTCTGAAAAGTCATAGCATTTCCGTTTTATTTTTTTGTAATCAGGCATTGAAGATAACTTCTACACCTGATCATTCTTATTTCACTTAAATGCCCAGTGGTCGGCCGCCGTCTACTGCCAGAGTTGTACCGGTAGAGAAGGTCATTTGTTCTGCGGCGTAAAACACAGCGCTGGCGACCTCATCCGCTCTGGCGAGACGACCCAGTGGCGTGATCTGCTCCTGTTTATTTCGCCATTGTGGATCAATGCCTTTGACAAATTCGGTATCCACCAGACCCGGTGCTATCGCTAATACCCGGATCGCAGGAGAGAGCGCCCTGGCGAGTGAGCGGGTCATATTTTCAGCCGCAGCTTTGCTGGCACAGTAGGCAATATTACTGCCCATGGCGGTTTGTGCGGCAATCGAGGTAATGTTAATCACACATCCCCGGGCTTCAACAAGCAACGGTTTAAAGGCTCGCACCATTGCAAAAGGGGCCCGGACATTGACTCTGAAGATGTTGTCGAACAGTTCATCATCAAGGGCGTCAAGGTCTCGGTGTTCTACAAAGCGTGTAGTCCCGGCACAGTTCACCAGAAGATCAAGACGACCATGTTCTTCAGTAAGTTGTTTTGCCAGCTCATTGATCTGATGGCTGTTGCTGATATCGAGCGCAAAGGCTTGATGACCTTCAGCCGGCAGACTTTCAAGCGTTGCCTGTGCCGCTGCGGCATTGCTGTTATAGGTTAAAAAAACCTGATAGTTTTCGACTGCCAGCTTCTGGCAGATAGCGGCTCCCAGTCCGCCACTGCCGCCGGTGACAAGGGCTCTTTTTTTGATCATAGCTGACCTTCGTCTTCCAGTTTCTGATAACGGCGTACACGAATATCCGCCTGTTCTTTGTGTCCTGAAAAACCTTCCAGGGCACAGAGTCTGGAGCAGTATTCACCGACTATCAGTGAAGCTTTCGGAGTGACGCGTTGGTAAGTACAGGTTTTAATAAATTTACCTACCCAGAGTCCACCCGTGTAGCGGGCTGCTTTTTTAGTGGGCAGGGTGTGGTTAGTGCCAATGCACTTGTCGCCATAGGAGACATTGGTTTCCCGGCCCAGGAACAGGGCTCCGTAATTGGTCATGTTTTCGAGGAAGTAATCAGGCTCTCTGGTCATTACCTGGACGTGTTCTGAGGCAATGTCGTCTGCTATTGCCAGCATTTCTTCATAGCTGTCAGCAACAATGACCTGGCCGTAATCTTCCCAGGCTTTTCCTGCCACTTCGGCGGTAGGGAGAGTGGTCAATTGTCGTTGAACTTCTCCGATGGTGGCTTCAGCGAAGTGAACCGAATTTGTCAGGAGTATCGCTGGAGAGTTATAGCCATGTTCTGCCTGACCCAGTAAATCAGCAGCAGCCAGTTCAGGGTCACAACCTTCTTCATCGGCAATCACCAGTGTTTCAGTGGGGCCTGCAAACAGATCAATGCCAACACGACCGAATAGCTGACGTTTAGCTTCGGCAACAAAGGCGTTTCCGGGGCCGACTATCATATCAACAGGTTCAATCGACTCAGTGCCAAGTGCCATTGCACCTACAGCCTGAACTCCGCCCACGCAGTAAATTTCGTCGGCACCCGCCATAGCCATGGCTGCTACAACGGCTGGGCTAGGTTGACCGTTAAAGGGGGGAGCGCAGGCAATAACTCTTTTTACGCCAGCGACTTTAGCCGTCAGGACACTCATATGGGCTGACGCGACCAGAGGGTATTTTCCACCCGGAATATAGCAGCCGACACTGTTCATTGGGATGTTCTTATGACCCAGAATGACACCGGGCATGGTTTCCACCTCAACATCCTGCAGAGCATCTTTCTGAATCTGGGCAAAGTTTTTTACTTGTTTTTGGGCCCATTCAATATCGGTACGTTCCTGGTTGCTCAGACTGTCAATACAAGCCTGGATCTCGGACTCGCTGAGTCGAAAGCTTTCCGGAGACCAGTTGTCGAACTGTTCGGAGAGTGCTCTGACAGCAGAATCCCCCCTGGATTTAATGTCTGACAGAATGCCTTCAACGGTCGTGCGAACCTTAGCATCGTTGGAGGCTGAAACTTCTTCAGTGATGCCGCTCTTCAGGTATCGAGCCATGATGATCTCCATTTTGCATACGAAAGCAGGGTCTTTACCAACTCGCAGATAATTTACCCTGAGTTATTATTTGTATAATTTTGCATACGAATGCATTAGAGAGTAAATAATGTATTTTGGAAATGCAACAGGGATGTGTTTATATCCGGCTTTCACAGTCGATGGAGATATTTGAGCTCTGGATGAAGTCCTGCTAAGGCTGAGAAGTCACTATTGCATTTTGAATAGCTTCAGATTCTGATAACCCGGAACGGTTCGCCAGACACATCAGGCTCTGGTCGCTGAGGGCCTGAAAATTTAGAAACATAGCCTTTGCATAACAGGCTTGTGCAACAACAGGATAAGATTGCGCCTGAGCGCAATCTATCCTTATTCGTTATGCGCCACACCTGTCAAAGTACCGCTCATACACATTAAGATAGTTACTGCCTATTTGAAGAGAAGTGATATCCTCGAAATTTAATACCTCAAGCTCTTCAAGCCATCTACCGACTCCAGTAAAGTACCTCATAGAAACGGATTCATTATCAAGCGACTCTATTGTTCCGATTGTAAATCCTGGTGACTCTAACTCTTCCTCTTCTATTATGAAATATTTATGAGTTTCCATCGCACTCTCTATGAACTCTTTCCAAGAGCTTAGATTGTAATCAACATCAAAATTTACCTTTTCAAAAACACCTTCATCCTTAAGGAGCTGAGTCTGGAATTTATCCGTCTCAGAAACCTCTAACAAGGTAATGTCGCCTTTTCTTAAAACCATAAGGCCATCCAGTTTGAAATCATAAACATAGCTGATAAGAATCAATTGTTCAGATTCCCTTAAAACGAAACCTTGGATCTTATTTGGATCCAATTCTTCTCGTTTAATACTTACTAGTTCACGTCGCATTTAACTCACTCCTATTAAGCCTTTCTCACCAAGCTCATCAATCATTTTGTTGTGCCCTTACATCAATGTCGAACAGTTTATCATACTCATCGTTGACTAGATCAGATGCTGTATCGATGATCTCTGTTTTGAGCATTTTTAGAGAGTTATCAGCAAGGTCTGTAAGAGACCCATTATTCACAAAGTGCCCTGATACCTTATCAAAATCAATCCACATATTCTTATTAATAACAGATGATGTTTCGCTTAGGTTTATTCTTGAAAGTTCATTAGCATAAATATGATTGTTGATAGCTGATAAAATATATGGAGAATGAGTAGTCAAAACAAATTTTGTTTTCATTGAAGCATGAAGAAAGCTAATTAGTTCAACCACCTCTTTCTGAGCTACTGGAAACAAATGTGCTTCAGGCTCTTCAATAAAAATTTGAACCTTTACTTTTTCGAGAACAACTAAGAAGAGTGAAAGTAGTATCCAGATTGATTCTTGCTGACCAGATGATGCAAAATTTATCTTTGTATATGAGTTCTTACTGATATATAGTTTACCCCCATCTTTATCATGAATATATTCACCTTTTAATATTCTCTTTATGATGTTTGCAACCTTCCTGGTTGCAGAGAACCAAATTTCTCCCTCTCCCAATAATTGTTTTTCTCTGATTATGTCATCAAGACTTTTTCCAAAGAAAGATTTTGTATTATTAATGCGTTCGATAAAACTCCTCATCGGATAGTCGAGTTGATGTGGATGTATATACTGCAACTGATCAGATAAAGTTGATAGCAAACTTCTGCCGGCAGGAATAAATAATAGTTCTTCATCAAAGTTAAATAATTCTTTTGATGTATTTATTAATCTGTTTACTTTTTCACTATCGCTTATTTCATTTGCAATAGCTGATGCACTGTTAAAAAGATTGGATGACTCCTTATCTCTTGAAATACCACTTTTTAAAGAAGAATAGCTTTCTATTAAACTATTCTCGATTTTATCTGAAATTATTGGCTCAATATATCTATGCCTTGCTGAATCTAATTGTATTTCAATAAATACGTCTTCACTATATTGGTATTTTAATTTTAAGTCACTACCTTGAGGTGTAGGCCCCCAGAATTCAATAAATCTCTTCCTTATCAATTTAGAGAAATCTCTTGATAGATATTTAGTATTCTTTTTTTCTGTTGAATTTAATAAAAATTTGACATATTCATCTCTAATATGAAGAAAGAAGAAAAAAAGCTTACTTACTGTACTTTTTCCTGATGATTGAGGACCTATTAATATTACGAGTTCATCTAGTGTGGCATCACAATGCCTTAAAGGCCCAAAGTTATGTATTTCAAGTTTGTGCATGAATAAGTCCTATTAAATTATAAAGTTTGGTTTCTTTAAGAAAATGCAAAACTCTGTATTCTAGTTGATATTAACTCATTTGTATGCGTGACATCTAATGAGTCTATAGAAAAAACCAAAAACAAAGCCTTAAAACTTGCGGCTCCTGTTATTAGCGAGTGCTGATCTTCAGGCTTCCTACCTCAATCTTACCCTTGTGAATCGGGCTTAAGCGCCCCCGATACGCTTTGCAGAGACGCTACCGCCCGGAGATGAGGTCATAGTTCCAGTCAGAACTGACAGAGCATGGTTCTCGATAGCTCAAAATAGAATTTTCAACTGTATAGAGTACTGAAAATCGGGAGGTATGTATGTAGTAATAGAGTGCACTGCAAGTTGGCGTTTGTGTGTCGTGTAATGGAAAAATAATCGGGTTGAGCGGCAGGAAAGCGTGAGTGCCTGAAATCATTAGACCGAAAGGTAAGCGAGCTCATCTCCCGCGAATTGGAGCATGGGAGGAAGAGCGTGGTGGCAAGCTATATTGGTAGCAGTCGATAAGTTTATAGTGACATGTGGAGGGCATGATGTGGAGGGCATAATGAAAGTTATCTTCAATGTTTTCAGGATTATGACGGCCTGTTTGATTCTGGTCTCTTTTAACAGTGTCTCAAGTCCAATAACACACGTCAGTGAGCCACCTTATGGTCACTGGTGGTTACTCAATCCACAAGCCTCGCAGCCAAACCTGATCGCAGGCGGGTTGATGGTGTGTAAACAAGATGAAAAAGCATCCTGTGGCGATGAAGAGGTCATGCTGGTACTGCTTGAGCGGAATACCGGGCATGGCTGTACTGACTATGTGGGGACAGGCAAAGTAAAGCAGAACCCTGATAGCAGACAATGGCAGATTTTTATTGATGAGGACGGTAAGCCTGCTCTTTGGGCTACAGCGACCAAAACTGGCAATAACCTGGTACTCAAACTTTCAGGCAGCAATAAAGAGCTGAACCTGAAACGGGCGAATCCTGAAGATATCGACAAAAACGCTGAAAATGCCTGTGATCAAAGCCTTAAAGATTATTTGAATTCAAACCGTAGCAGTCGTTGAGAGGACTGGTACTCTGTTCTTCTGCCACAGGTTCTATAACATCATTGCACAGGCTGCACCGGGTGAAAGGCTTAAACTGATTTTCGAGTTGTATCTGAAAAGGCACAAACAGACCCACCTGCCTGCCGACCAGAGACACGGGAAACCCAAGCAACCCAAAAGAAAAGCGTGTGACCGGCCGCCATCTAACAAGAAAAGAAAGAAGGGTGATAAAGAATAGAAACCTCCGACCTCTTTCCAGATTTTGACTAACCTGATTTACCAATAATCAATTCAACGACTGGGAACTCAGGCTTTGCTATCCAAGAAACCATTGATTTTGACCTTGGCCGTTATTTTTTCTATTCATTGCTCTAATGGCCGCGCCCAGGAAAACAGGTTGCCTTTGCTCTGGCTGTTGACAAGGCGCTTATCAACACCCCGAAGTGATATGGCAAGAGTCCTCCAGACACTATTTACACAACCTCTGATAAGCCATTACCTGCATTTTTGTCGCCCGTGAAATATGCCACTTCACGACAACAACATGATACTTTACATCAGCTGGTGCAGGAGCTGGTGGCGTTAAAGCTGGAGCAATACTTTTTGAAACCAGTCGTGTATTGTGGCGTTTTAACTCATTTATCGAACTACCGCCTATGACTTCGATTGCGATCTTTGGTGCCACTGGCTTAACCGGCAGTCACCTGGTTCAACAGGCCATTGACGACAGCAGTATTAACCAGATCGTGGTTTTTACTCGTCGCCCGCTACCGCTCAAGCACCCAAAACTCATTGAAAAAATAGTGAATTTTGCTGACTTGACCGAACATCATCGTGATTTAGCAGTAGATACCGTGTATTGCTGCTTAGGTACCACGATTAAAAAAGCTGGCAGTAAAGCCAAATTTCGCCATATTGATATCGACCTGGTTGAGCAAGTCGGGCAAGCTGCTAAGCAGGCGGGAGCGAAGCAGTTTGTCGTGATCAGCAGCCAGGGTGCAAGCGAAAAGTCGTGGTTCTTTTACAGCCGCAGTAAAGCCGAAATGGAAAATAAACTCAGCGCACTCTTTCACAACAGCGGCTGCCAGCTGATTATTTGTCAGCCCAGCTTACTGCTTGGGGAGCGTAATGAGAGTAGATCAGCCGAAGATTTCGGGATAAAAATGAACCATTATTTATCCTGGTGCTGGCGCGGCAGATTAAAAAATTACCAACCCATTTTTGCTTCTGATTTAGCTGGCGCTATGTTAAGTCTGGCCAAAGCCTGTAAAGTACCGCGCATGATAGTGAACAATCGCAATTTGCATCAGGTGGTTGCGACCGCTAACCAAAGTCACCATGGAAAAGGGCGATGACGGTGTTTTTCATGATAGCTGTCCCGAAAAAGATAGCTGTCCCGAAAAAGATAGATCAGACCTATGGCTACGGGGTAGATTTCATCCAGAGAGCACTGGCAGAGAGCAGTGGGCTTGTGTCGTCTGAACCGGATGTTCTGGATGACGCGCTGGCTGTTTAAAGCCCGACCACCTGATACCGGGAGGCAGGCAGGAGATTCAGTAATTTTTTTTAAAAGGTATTTGTTTTGAATAATATTCAGGCAACAATCTAACGATTCTTACTGAGTCTGAAGGGTAAAACATTCTAGCAGCATCGAAAGAATGGAAAAACATATGGCATATTCCATACTTGCTGATATATTGATCACCTCCTATATAGGTTTTTTTCATAATTAACCTGATATCCGTAATCCACCATTCCAATCGCTAATAAATTGATTGGTAGGTATGAGTATAAAAATTATTGCCGATAAACTTTCGGTAATAGACACTGCACGGTTTCATCTTCCATTGATTCTCAAGCTATGGATGCATTCAGTCCATAACCAATCCGATGCATGATAACAAGGTAGACCATCAGGGCAGTCACGTTTTTCCATGGCTCTTTGTGGTAACCGGCGACTAATCTGGTTTTGTGCCCAATGTTTATGGCTTTATTGACGACCGTGAATGGTTTCAGGTGCAGTTTTAGTACGCTCAGGGATGACAAGGGGTGGAGGTCTGACTAAAAATCCTGCAGGATTTTTTATTTTGACTATTCTAGTTGAATTGTTTTTAAGAATGCAGAGAAAGCAATGACCATACAGCAGGCCTTTAAGGTACTTTTGTTTTCAGTTTTTTTGTTTATTTCTCAGCATGGGCTGGCAAACGACACCTACAAACTTGAAGAATTTCGTCAGTATTATAAAAAAAACTGGAAGCCCGCTTCAAAAGAACAACAAAAAGACGCAGACAATTCCTCCAAGAACCCATTTGAAAATATTCGTATTGGCTTTTTCAGACTAAATCTAACGACTGATGATGTATATGGAGATGATCGGCTGGAAACCCTTAATGACTTTCTGTTCGATGAGCAAGACCTTAGATATATGTCAAACTTTTTCTCTAATTACGTGAACATAGGGAACCCTCATTATCGGCACGTGCGTATTCAGAGAATGTTGAGATTGATGTTTCGTATATTCACTGTAAATGTGGCCACGAAAACCAGAGAGATAGATCGAATAAGAATGAATGCAATGGCAAGAAGACTCTTCAAACAATTGTTTGAGTCTCCAACCATCGATGGCAGGGCTAACCCTCTTTATAACTATTTCACTATAACTACGGCAGCAATCCGACCTGATTATGACAATGCAAATGATCTTTTTGCCCTGATATTTCTTGCTTTTCTTAGCCCCCATGCTCTTTCCATGGAAAGATTTGAACTGTACTTTGCTCAGGTGCACCAACATTTTACCCGAAACAGCTACCATCAAGCGGTATCCAATTCTCTGATGTCTGGTAATATCAGCGAATATCACTCTCCGCAAGGCTTTGCCAATCAGCTTAACGCAGCAAATCTGGACAGTAAAACGGCTCTTTTGATTGCTTTATGGGCAATGGGAAGAGCTTCTCACTTTTACATCGAAGTAGGACGAGCTTGGCCAAAATCACTGGAAGAATTGCTGCAAAGATATTTGCAAAGTGGCTTTCTGGGCATGAGCTACCTGTTTATGGCAATCAACGACGTCAGCAAAATACTTTCTATGCCCGCGGCCCTGGAAAGCCTTGAAAGCACGGAAGAGTTTATGCTCTTAATTCTGGGTATTGACGTCGCATCCTTGCCTGTATTAGTGGAGGATGATAGGCCAGATTCCCATGGAGCAGTGGTACCAGATGATAACAGCGGGGTGTCAGAAGGAGCAGTGGGAGGAGCCACAGAAGAAACCCGAAAATGTTTGAGTTGCACGGGGCCACTGAATGATAAAACTCAATCAGAAAACGGTACACGCTCTGTTGTTTGCAGTGTCTGTATTGAGAGCGTTAAAAGTCTCAGAGTTGAGAGCGCCCGGATTGTCAATCAGAGACCCAAGGCGCACAAGTGTAAATATAAGGGCTGCAATTATAGCGCTGACCGGGCGGACCATCTGAAAAAGCACAAAAAGACCCACCTGCCTGCTGAGCGGAGACCCAACAAAAGACCCAAAAGGAAATCGTGCGACCAGCCGCCATCTAACAAGAACAGAAAGATGATTGATAAAGCATCACCCGCTTCCCAGTCCTCTAAAGAGTGAGCGTTCAAGCGGGGGGGGGGAGAAATACCAACCCTCAGCCTTTCACATTCACGACCTGCCGCAGTGTAAACACGACCTCAACCAGATCGTTTTGCAGGCTCATTACTTTATCGATATTTTTGTAAGCGGCGGGAATTTCATCCAGTACGCGTTTGTCTTTTCTGCACTCTATACCCAACGTCTGATCTTCAAGATCACGGACAGAGAAGGCTTTTCTGGCAGCAGTACGGGACATGATTCGTCCTGCACCATGAGCGCAGCTGCAAAAGGATTCGGGGTTGCCTTTGCCACGAATAATGTAGGACTTGGCTCCCATAGAGCCGGGAATAATACCCAGTTCGTCGTTTCTGGCCCGGATGGCTCCTTTACGTGTCACCCAGACTTGCTGACCATCATGGAACTCCTGCTCCACAAAGTTGTGATGACAGTTAATGGCTTCATTGACGACAGTGAACGGTTTCAGGTGCAGTTGCAGTACACTGAGAATGTTGTTCATCATGTGTTCCCGGTTCAGCAGGGCGTAGTTTTGTGCCCATGCCACGGCTTCGACATAGTCATCAAAATAGTCTGAACCTTCTTTCAGATAACCGAGATCTCTGTCGGGCAGATGAATCTGCTGCCTTTCCATGTCTTTTCGAGCCAGCTGAATAAAGTACTGACCGATCTGGTTGCCGATGCCCCGGCTTCCGGAATGCAGCATTACCCAGACGTTGTCGTGTTCATCCAGGCACAGCTCAATAAAGTGGTTACCAGAACCCAGGCTGCCCATCTGACGAACAAATTTATCCGGTTTCCCTCTATGGATGATATCTGGATGCTTTTCCAGAATACGTTGTAAGCTGAGGGCGACCGATGAATCTCCGGCTATTTGCGCTTCTTTATGCTGACCACCTGCCCCCAGGGGAATAGCTTTTTCAATACCACGGCGAATAGCCAGAAGGTTATCCGGCAGATCAGAGGCTTTCAGTGATAACTGAATCGCATTCATTCCACAGCCTATATCGACGCCGACGGCGGCGGGAATAATGGCCTCAGTGGTAGCAATAACAGACCCCACGGTTGCGCCTTTGCCCACATGGATATCAGGCATGCCAGCCACATGTTTGTGAATAAAGGGCAAGCTGGCGACCTGACGCATCTGCTCAAGTTCTTTTGGGCCGACTTCGTCTGTCCAAATCTTTACCGGCTTTTGGGTTTGAGTTCCTTCTAATAAAGTAATCACTGGCATATTAGTTGTACCTCTCTCGTAAAGTTTTTTATCTTGGTTCGGACAGATAACACTCAGTGTTGGACAATAGCTTGGAAAGCATGTCAGACATCCGAGCGGCTGTCATTAATGAGCTGGTTGAATTCTTTCCGGCTCATATCAAGGGTGTATTTACCATGCAGACCGCTAATGTCGACTTTCCGACTTTTTGCGAGAGTCAGTGTGATATCCCCATGATCACTGACGCTAACATTGATTCCAGTTTCCTGAGTGACACCCAGCTTGGCCCGAGTGCTTGCGGGAATCGTAACCGGTCTATGCTGGTTGGTTCGTAAGGTTTGCATACTGTTATCAGTCTATTAATTTCTAACAAGATATATTAGACCTATTTCTTTTCCAACGGGGTAAATCGAACTAGTGCAACCAAGCCTTGATATCCATACAGCCCCCTCGTTCATCCTGAGCGGAGTCGAAGGATGTGGACTCCGCACCAACAATAGAGAATGCGCAACAGGTTTTTTCACTCTGGCAGATCATGCCTGATACGGATGAGGCTTTCACATGGCAGAATAACTTCAGTAGCCCAGGGTAATAGTCGTAGAGTAATATCCTCCTCGTGACATACTTTCACAAAACTCTGACTTCCAGTCTTCAATCAGTTTGTGGGGGTCACTACGCACCCATAGGCGAGGTGGGTTGTTATTGGCGGTCTTGTACCATCTTATTTTTGCCTCATGTCCCTCAGCATCAAGGACAATGAAATCAAACCAGGACTGATGCCAGGCGCAGTAAAAAAATGACGAAGAATAGTATATATGCGTTATAGCCCCCGGCGAAATCCGCGTTCTAAGCCCATTGAAACCAATATTGTCCATAGGATTATTATCCATGCAATGACCGTTATCCGAGTGCCAGACCTTGTAGCTGTTATCCGTATTGCTTTTAAAACGTAAATCAGCGGTTTTTGCCTGTGCAGCCATGCTAACTGTCAGAGCAGCAATCAACACAGCGCAACAAAAGTATTTTTTCTGTGTCATGGGATTGGATCCAGAGAACAAGTCACTCAAGACAAGTTAGCATACAGTCCTGCAGAAGTATGAATGATTCTCACTGTCACAAATAGCTTGAAGTGCACCTGTCTAATAGATGGAAATAAATAAACTATGATATAGTTACTGTAATAATTATTACGGTAACATTTTATGAGATTTTACAACCGGGAAGATGAACTCGAACGGCTCCAACAATGGAGTGAACAAGCCTCTAAAGGAACTGCCTATTTGACGACCGTGGTAGGAAGGCGCCGGGTAGGTAAAACAGCACTGTTAAATAAAACCTTTCCCCAGGGCAGCACTTTGGGAGCCTCCATTTATCTGTTTGTCTCCAGAAAACAAGAGTCATTGCTGTGTGAGGAGTTTATAGAGCAAATCAGAACGGTTTTAAATATTCCCGTATTTGGTCAGCCCACACGCCTTAGGGAGGTTATGGAAATCCTGTTGCAGTTCAGCATCACTACGCCTGTTACGGTCATACTGGATGAGTTTCAGGATATTCAGCGGGTCAACAAGGCATTTTTTTCTGAACTTCAGGATTTGTGGGACCGGTACAGAGAACAAAGCCGTATGCATCTGATCTGTTGTGGCTCCTTGTACAGCCTTATGACCCGGTTGTTTCAGGATGGACATGAACCCTTGTTTGGTCGAGCCGATCATCGTATTCATCTTCAGCCATTGTCATGCCGTTATATTGCTCAGATGCTTAATGACCAGCAGGCATTTACATCTGAAAAATTATTGCAGTGGTACATGCTCAGTGGCGGCGTTCCAAAATACCTGGAGTGGCTGTTCAGCCTTGATTCGACAGCCGATTTTTGGCCGCAGCTTGTAAACGAGCACAGTCTTCTGATTGAAGAAGGGCATTATCGTCTGGCCGAAGAGTTTGGGCCTGAACATAGTACCTATTTTTCCATATTGGCTGCGATCGCTTCCGGTAGCACGAGCAGGCCTGATATTGAGTCTTTGCTTGGCATTTCCGTAGGGCCACAGCTTGATCGTCTGGAAAAGGAGTTTGATATTATTCGCCGAATCCGATCAGTGTTGTCTAAGCCAGGAACGAGGTTAGTTAAGTATCGCATTGCCGATGCGTTCCTGGCCTTCTGGTTTCGCTTTATTTACAAGTACCGTAGCGCAGTAGAGATAGGGAACTTTCCGTTTATCCATAAAGTCATTGAGCGAGATTACCCAACCTGGAGTGGTCATTGGCTGGAAGAAATTTTCAGGGAAGTCATTGCCGAAACGGGCGAATACAACATCGTGGGCAGTTATTGGGACAGAGGAAACCAGAATGAAATTGACCTTGTTGCTATCAATGAGCTGGATAAAAAGGCCCTGATTGCTGAAATTAAGCGTAACCCGAAAAATATCCGCAAAACCCATTTGCAGGAGAAATCAGCGAAGCTGGTTCAGCAACTCAGAGGATATGAAATTGAGTACAGGGGCTTTTCTCTGGACGACCTGGCTGATTATTTAAGAACTAACTGAGGCTAACCCAGTATCAGATCTTAATGATGTATATATCCATCAAAAAAACAATAAACATGCTATAGTGATGAAAATATTCATCATTACTTTGTCAGTAACACCATGTTGGAAGAACTCGGCGAGCTGATCCGTACTCAGCGCAAACAGAAAAAGTGGAGTCAGCAACAGCTGGCCCAACTGTCAGGCCTGGACAGAACCACGATCGGAGCAATCGAAAGGGATGACTATTCCGATATTGGCATCAGAAAGGTTCAGCGAATCCTTGAAGTGCTGGGGCTTACTTTATCCGTTAAACCCTATGGCCTTCCTGACCTGGATGAACTGAAAGGGATGAAATAATGGCTGATATCGATGTTTATACCGCACAGACATTTACTGGCCGTCTGACCCGAAGTGGTTCAAAGCATGTTTTTACCTACAATCAGGGCGCGAATGAGGCCTTATCCCTGACCATGCCGATGCGAATTGAAAGCTACAGTTACGAAGATTTGCACCCGGTTTTCCAGATGAACCTCCCGGAAGGGCATCTGCGTGAGACGATCGAACGGTACACGGCAAAACAATACGGCAGCGACGATTTGTCCATGCTGGCTATTCTCGGCCAAAATCATATCGGACGTCTGGGTTATACATTGTCCGGTCAGTCAATGCCTGAGCACAGTGATAACGCCCCCGACTTGCAATCACTACTGGCGAGTGACGACGCACAGTTGTTTGATCATCTGCTCAGTCGTTTTGCCCTGCGGTCAGCAGTGGCCGGTGTGCAGCCGAAAGTACTAGTGGAGACGATAGCGTCCAAAGATGCGTTTGACCGGATCACTTTTCCTTCTCACTCTTACATTGTCAAAAGCTGGGGCAATGAATTTCCCGAGTTGGCCTGTAATGAATTCATCTGTCTGACACTGTGCCAGAAGGCCGGTTTGAACGTAGCGCCTTTTTACATCAGCGACAATGGACGTCTGCTGATTACTCGGCGATTTGACGTTACACCGGAAGGTATCCCGCTGGGGTTTGAAGATTTATGCGTACTGCAGGGAAGGACAACACGGGAAAAGTACGACGCCAGTGTTGAGTCCTGTGTGCGTACCATTAAACAATTTCTTTCACCTGAATTGCAGGCAAGGGCATTAGCCGATTTTTTCAAACTGCTGTTAGTCAATGTATTGGTTCGTAATGGTGATGCTCATCTAAAGAACATGGGGGTTTTGTATGACCATCTTGAGGGTCATCAACCCGGAGTAATACCAGCGGTTACCCGTTCACTGGCACCGGTATTCGATGTGGTCAGTACCACACCCTATATACCCAATGACACCATGGCGCTGACACTCGGTGGCTCAAAACGCTGGCCAAAATGGAAGATGCTGCAGAAATTCGCCAGAACGCAATGCGGTCTGAACACCAGTGAGATCAATCGCATTCTTGAAGAGGTGGAACTGGCGGCACAGGCCACACTGCCTCTTGTTGCAGAGCTTTCAGAGAAACATTCAGGGTTCCGGGAAATTGGTGATCAACTCTCAACGCTGTTGACTCAAAAACTCAATGCAGTTTGAGAATCGGGTGTTTTCTGCGTTTGTGTCTCAACAGGTCATGGTTTCGTGTAGTTGAGTAGGAGCAACCTTCATATTGGCACTTAAAGGGTTTCACTGTTTCATGGGTGAGCATGTGTTTTCTCATATAACGCTCAATGTGGGTTGAGTGGTAGCATCCAGCAAATGTGCATTGAAAGACTTTATTCTTGTTATGAGTGCGTTCGTGTGCTCTCAGGTTGTCGATTCGAGTGGCTGAGAAGGTGCAGTTTTCATGTTCGCATTTAAATTGCTTCACTCCCTTGTGGGCAAGTATGTGTGTTTGCATGTGGCATTTCCGGTTGGATTGGTAGGAGCAAGGGTAATAGTGGCATTTATAGCGCTTCACATCGCTGTGAGTGAGTTCGTGTGCTTTCAGACTGTCCCCTCTATTGGTTACGTACCCGCAGCCCTGAAAGGAGCATATAAAGCTTTGTTTCTTACCATCAGAGAGCTTTTGTTTTTTTACAGGAGGCTTGGACCCAGGGTTCTGACTGGAAGGTTTTTGACTCAATACTGCCTGCTTAGCGGCAACATTTTCGTATAAAGGTATATATGCCAGGATATTTTTTATAGTAAATGGAAAGTGTTTTTCGTCAAATATATGGCGTGTTTCCGGTTGACTTAAGCGTTGATGATTTCGTTTGAGAGTTGCCCTTGTATTGTCTTGTTCTGGATGATGGGAACCTGCAACGTTCTTACTGCCGGGCGTTGAAGAAGATGAGCCAGAACCCTGATCTTTATTTTCTCCGGTACAGGAGAGCATCTTTGAGAAAATATCCTGACAAGGCTCTGGGTGTGCTGTTGAACAGAGTTCGAAATCAACGTCTGACAGATAAACCGTAGAACCAGACACCCTCTCGTAAGCACCCTCACGGATACGTTGTAATTCCTTTTTATTCCGCTTTAATTCTGTTGCTGATATCCCCTCGGTTTTTTCAAGATGCCAGTAAGTTTGACCGCCTGCTGTGGTTCGGGTGATTTTTAGCATGGACTCTCTGCGGGAGCTGTTTTTAAGAATCTCGTCACGTCGTCGGGTCTGCTGTGCGAAAAAAGACCTGAAATTATGCTGGTCGTACTCTGGAAATGTCAGCCGGGGTTCCAGAGAGTACTGCATATAGACCGTTTGCTGAGCATAGCTCTTCAGGTATCGAGACTGCTCGATGTTGAGCGTGACACTGGTTATGTGCTGATCCAGGCCAAAACACTGCCAGGCGGTGTTCGTGTCAGGGTCGGGTATGCGTTGACACCTGGTATGGTCACCAGACGAGGGTTCAGCCCCGCTGATGATCAGCGCGTAATCCGACAGAACATGAACAAAGCGACCATGGCTCAGTGGAAGCATGATGTTTCTCTCTGGATCAACCTGTTTCAGATTAGAAAAAAATGACTGCCAGGTATGTTGACCGATAGCCATCAGACCAAGCACTGATAAGGATACAGGCAGGGCAGGGGGCTTTCCTATGGGGGCGTATTCAGGTACCAGGCCAGAAGGGTCGGAAGAGATGGCCATAAGCGGAGTAATAGAAAACAGGAAAAACAATAGGGTGGTTGATAAAAATTTCAATGGTTCTGCCCTTAAGCACTGATGATTCGGCATACGCAAGGATAGATGAGTATTTGAACTTTCACTTTCGATCAGGCCTATAGACAGGCACTTATGTGAAAATAGAACTTTCTTACTTAATAAAGGTCATATCACTAAACAATTTTAATGCAGTGTTTCCAATGACAGGAGAGACATTAACTATGGATGGTCAGATCGATGGGAACATAAACAAACCTGTTGTTGAGCCTGGTGTGCCAGCCAAGAGACCAAAGCTGGATTCATCGCCCAGGGAAAAGAAGGTAGAAATCTATTCTAAAGTAATGTCCAGCCTGCAAATATCGCCACCTTCGGTGTCGATGCTTCCTAAAGTACGAACCGTATCCTCAGCCGATTCCCCGTGCCAAAAGGCCTCTCATGCCTTCGATTTTCGTTTTGTCAGCAGTGATGATGAAGTTCGACAGCTTTTGGTTGACCAGACCTGCGATGAACATCGGGATGTCACTGTTATTTCCCACCCCGATGACCTCTCACAAGCTAATCTGGTGAGCCGGTTGAGCATTGCCAGCGACGGTCGTCACGCACTGTCTTCAGGCAAACTGTTTGAAGGCTCACAGCCATTGACCCTGGTGCTGGATATCCGCAAGCTCACCAGCGAGGAACTGCCGAAATTTAACGATCTGCTGGACCCCGATAACCCCTGCCTGTACGACAAGGTCAGACGGGAGAAACGCCCCCTGGGCAAGCATGTTTCGCTGTTGGTTTTAGCCGACCCCGGACAGTTGGAATCGGTTGGCAGTGATGACAAAGCGCCAGGTGCTGATTTCTGGCGGCGAATTAATCGACCGGGTAATACCTGGCAGTTTGATGAACAGACCGACAGTACGACCGACAGCGCCCCGTCGATGGCTATCGACAAAGTTCCACCGTTACTGGCTGAACTCGCTCCTGACGAAAGTGTTATGGACGACGACACGACCGTTGTTATTGACTGTCACTTGCACAGCAACTGGCGACAATTGTTGCTGGGTGGCCCCGGTGTCGATCAGCAGGGGCGAATCCAGCACCTTCCCGGCAAGCTTGAGTTATTGAGAGCCGGACAACAGGTGATTCTGAAAGGAGCCAACTGGCAGGACCTGGCCTTTGAGCAGACGATCCGACAGATGCTGGCGCAACAGAGCTTTGAGAGTAATGGCAAGGTCTGCCAGTTACCCGACAATGTTCAGTTTTACCAGATGCCAGCAGGAGAGGACGAGCTTCATTCTTTGTTCCAAAGCCTGACTGATGCTAATAAGAGAAGAGTTTCCCACAAGGCATCACAACATCCGATCATCATTAACCAGGGTAATGTCAGGGAGTGGCTGAGCCCCATTGCCATTGCCCCGGAAGGCTATGCAGTCCCTAACACCAGTTTGTTGGAACAAGTTAAGGCGGGTGGTGTCGTTACCGTAACATCCTCTCTTACTGAGACACTCTGGTTTAGTTTACTGGGTTCATTGCAAACCATTCGCGAGACAACTGGCCTGAAGCCCCGACTTCAGGTGGTTCATACCAGACAGCAGCCGAAAGCTCTGGCGTTGGCAGAGAACGATGGACATCTGTTGTCCAATCCATGTAAAAAAGCCAGGGGTTTTAATACCGTCACTTATCAGCAACATAACCAGGCCTGTCATTGGATAAAGAGTCACCCACAGGCACCTCTGGTCATTCAGGTCAATAACCAAACCGGCTTTAGCCAGCTATTTGATAATATCCATATCACCTCGGAACAAAAAGCGTATTTTGGTCGACGTGAGAGTGGCTTGCAGGCGACATTGACTGCTGGCAGGCCAGTCGTATTCCGGGGGCTGGAAACTAATCCAGCCATTCAGCAGCGTCTGGAGCCCATGATGGTTGGCCAACCTCTGTTGGTGAATGGCCAATTACAGGCCTACCCACAAGCTCGTGTCACCATTCTCTGGCCTGAGTCTGAAAAAAGCTCATCGACCCTGTTCAATTCGTTGATTGCCAGGGGGGAGCGGTGTCCTGAAGTCGATATCTGGGAGGTCAATGCAGGGAAGCATGGTATCTCCCGGGCTGAACTGCCAGAACAAGCCGTTAATCAACTTTATAAAGCCTTTGGAACCGTACCTGGCAGCCTTTGTCATCCCTTGCCCAAAATGACCGAAGCCTTGTTGAATCAGCTGATACTGGCTGCCCGGCGGGCACAGCAGGTGGATCAGTCTCAGCGGCTTTTACCCTGCCACTGGCGCAAGGCCATCAATAGCGTCATTACCCACGGTACCCGTCAGAATCCATCCGTGCGGGATTTTATGAAAGTGGCCTGTTGGCTGTTACTGCCGGATGCTGATAAAACGCCGGATGCTGATAAAAAGCTGGATCAAGCCGCTTGGGTTGACCCGGATCAATTAACGACCATCGTTAACGGGGCTCCCCGGTTGGATAGAGCATTTGTGAAGCAGAACCTGTGGAGACTGGCCAGAGCCTTTGACCCGGAAATTTTGAATGAAGCATTACGACTGTCCTGTAAAAAGCCATTGGATGTGGGTGAAGCATTACGACTGTCCTATAAAAGGCCAATTCCGGAGCTGTGTGAAAAAGTTTTCCTGGAAAGCCTCTGCGCTCTAATCGTGGCTCATGGGCCTGAAAAACAACAGCAGGCCATGGCGAAGCAGTTGGAAATTGATCTGAATGCCGCGGAGCCCTACCAATCCTTAGCCATCAGGCCAACAAGACAGATTAAACGTTTACAGGATGCACTGGCTTGTGGCTGGCAGTTAACTTTGCCACCAGGGCAGACCCGATACGATGCTATTCAGGCACTGGCTGCCGATTGTTTTCACATAACCAAAACCGCAACGTCTAAAACAGAAGGCATTGAACGTATAAAACATCGACTGTCTGGAACACTGGAATTGCAGGACTCTGATGATAAGCCCTGGTCAGCACTGGCCGAGAATCTTTATCACGGTGAAATCAATCAGCAGGATCGTGAAAACCGTCGATTATCCCGACTCTATGACCGGCTTGAAGACTCTCCCGTTATTTTCCTGCAAGGAGAAACCGGTACTGGGAAAAGTTACTTTTCCGACAAAATGGCGAAGGCTTCAGGACCGACTACGGTACTATCCCTTGGCCCTTCTGACAGCGAACAGACTTTGATGAAACGCTGGCAGTGGCGGGAACAAGCCGATGGCGACCGTTTTATGAAGCAACAAGACCGAATGCTAATGGAATGGGCCAACACGTCACACGACAAAGAGGGCGAATACATCACTCTGGTTCTGGATGAAGCCAACCTGACCCAAACCGGATTACTGGCGTCCCTGAACGGTTTATGGGAACCGAAACCCTGCATTTATGTGAATGGTCATCCTGTCCCGGTCAGCAAAAAACACCGGGTGATTCTTACCGGTAACCCGGATAATTACGCTGGACGCCAGCTGAACCCGACCCTGAAAGAGAAACTACCCAGGACTTACTACCCACGATTAGACCAGGCATTCCTCAGGGACAGGGTGGTAGAACCGGCTCTGGTCAAGCAGTTACAACAACGGCATCTAAAGGACTCTCAAATAAACGACATTGCACGCAGTGCCACCAAAAGTGTTATGACACTCTGGCAATTTTATCAGGAACTGTTGCCCGAACATGAGTTTACCCCGAGGGATTTGACGGATATCTGCAGTTGGGTAGGCTGGTATCTGGATCGTTCGTTATCTGCAGGTGATACCGTAACCTGCAAACAAATGTATGGTTTGATCCAGCAAAGTTTTCGGGATGTACTGGGGCCTGAAATCAGCGAGACGCATCAGGATGCCCTGTCGGCACTGGACATCTGGTTTGCTGTCCGTTACGAGGTGGACAACACCCTGAGAGACAAAGTGCATAACCATACCTTGCCTGGCATTCAGCAAGCCTTCAGAGCAGTCGCCGACAACATCCGACCTGACTTTGATACCTCCGGCTCAGCCGTCTGTGAACTGGTGCAACAGATTGGACAGGATTTAAGCCGCACTCAGCAGGCTTGTCATCACCGCAAAAAACACGGCGGAAGACAGGCGACACTGATTGAAGGTCCAGCCGGGCGGGGTAAGGATGTCACCCTGAACCTGATGATCGAAAGTATCAGAAAGCAGGCCTGGGATCGGCAAGAATCCATGCCAGAGGTCTACTACCTGAATGCCTGTGATTGTTCCTGGGACGAAGTGTGTAAAACAATCCAGAAGGCAAAAGATAAAGGCGGCATCGTGGTGATTTCAGAAATGAACCTGATCGACAGCCAGCATCTGGAAGGTGAGTTAAACGATATTCTGGCCGGTGATGCCCATCCGGGTTTTCACCTGTTTGCCAGCATCAACCCACCCCAGTACAGCGGTCGGAAACCCTTATCACCGGCACTGAAAGGACGTTTTCGCCATTTGCCAATCCGGCAGTATAACCCGGCAGAATTACAGGCCATTGCTGAGAAAGTATTGCCAGAGAGCCCGGAGAGAAAAACCGCGGCTAAACAGCTGACCCGGCTGCATTGTCAATTAAGGGATAAGCTACAAAAGCTAAACTTGCCGCTACAGCTCACCAGTGGTGATTTACAGGATGTGGCCAGAGCCGTTGTGAGAGGAGGCGATTTTAGCCAGGAAAGCCTTCACCAATGTTTCAATCAGCACTACCGGCTGTATTTGATGGCCGCCAAAACATCGTTGGAGGAACTGCCCGGGACCTCGGCTCCTGCCACAGATAGAGGAGCGTTTGAGCCTGAACTGTGTCGCTGGTTGAACCAAACGGTACCGGGCATGGATCGTCCGTGGTTGATACGACGCAGTAACCTCGACAGCATTGATGAAAAAAACCATGAAATTGGTATCAGGGTTCGCCCGAATAAAGAGGAAACCAAAACGGAAATCATCAAGAGAGTAGCCTGGGCCCAGTGGCAGGCATCCGGTCTTTCTCTACAACCAGGTAAGTCGGACGGTTTGTTCACCCAGACAGTTTACCGACACCAGCAGCAACGCTGGTTTGCTCAAAGGTTTGGTAAGACGGGGGTGGACGCTGACAGCGTATTTCCACTGACAGAAGCACATCAACATCAGCGCTGTCTCGGGAAGGCTGATCAGCTAATACTTAGCCAAGCCTTAGCTGTTGGCGGTGATAACGCTGCTAAACCCTACAATCCAGTAGTCTACGAGAAAGAGACTAAGGCATTAGACCAGTCCACAGACAGTGATCATCAGGCGATACCACACCATAACGATTATAAAGTTTTTTGTAACGAGAATTTTTCTTCCTCCATGTATCGTTGTCGGGCGGCAGATATTTATGTGACCGTCAATGGTGATGTCAAAGCGATCGATCTTAATGATAAAGCCATTCTGGGGAGCGAAATACTCAGGCCGGACCCGTTGCCTGGTCATAACCCGTTAGTCAGGGGTCAAACGCTGGGGGTTCTGGATATACCACCGGGCAAGGGCAAGTACGCATTGCCCAGCCTTAGGCCTGACGACTATATCGTCGCCCTGCGTGTAGACTGCTCATATACCCTGCCTTGCTCATATACCCTGACCAGAGACATGTATACCGGGCTTCACACACTTTCCATTCCTGAGTCCGAAGCCAACCAGTGTATTCGAGTGGTTTATGTCGTAGAACCCAGGGAACCGGAGTCCCGACCAGAACGATTAACACAGCTTGACACCTACTGTTCAGAAGGTATGAAAGCAGTACTGAAGGGAGTGTTTGATCACATTGAGGAACAACCGGCTAAAATACGGTTTCGTTTGCGGCAAATAAAAGTCTATCGAGGCATCCAACGAATTCAGGCGATCACGCGGTATTGCAGTGAGTTTTCCGGCGAGGCTGCACCACAGGACGGAGAAAATTTCTTTAAATTCCTCGTAACACAGCGGCAAGGTCTCTGTCGTCATCGTGTGCCTGTTTTTGTGGCTATTTGTCGTTATTTCGAGATTCCATGTCGGCAAATCAATAGCTATAAGCACGCCTTTGCTGAGTATTCTCCAGATGGAGGTCAGACATGGAAGTCAGTGGATTTGGGTCCATTCTATATACGGGTAACAAAAATCACCTCTAACTTGGAGCTCACCGGGAAGGGAGGCGGCTCTAACTCTGACCACAGTGAGATTAAGGGACTCTTAAAGGGTTTTTTGAAAGCGGCTGATTCAGCACAACAGCAAGCCCTGGCTAAAGCCTCTGGTATGAGCCTTGAGCAGCTGAACAGAGTCCTGGAGACAAACCGTGCATTGCCAGAAGCCGATCTGAGTCTTCACGAAATAGTAGAGAAACTTTGGCAGCAAAAAGATTTGCCCGGTTTTTCCATGGCCATCTCAATCTTAAATGAGTTAGCGGGGAAAATCGTGTGCCCTAAAAAGGGGAAGTTGACCATTGTCGTACGCCCCATTGCTGAGCTTGCCCGTAAACCGATGTCGAAGGCAGCGGCAGCATTATTGGCCCAGGGTCATGCTGATCAGGTCATTAAACAACTCAAGTTATTGCACGCAAAAATGACTGCTGAGGGGGGGACAAATCGTTTCGAGTGGGCAAGCTCAATAGTAAAAACACTGGAAATAAGTGATTTAGCCGACCCTTCGGTTATTGAGTTTGCCTATGAAGCCCTGAAATTGGGTTGGCTGGATCCATTGTCGAACTATTGTTTTTATGAAATGAGTGCTGTTGAGCATTATAAGCTATTGGTGCGTTTGGCAGGTGTCGAAAAAATCAGGGTTATGGCCACCCATTGTTTGAAAAGATGGTATCGGGCGCTACTGTCGAGGGGAACAAACAGTAAGTTATGGCAGTTAGCTTACAATCACCACCAACCGAGTCATAGTGATGCCTTTTTTATCACCCATTGTCATGATGGAGTTTCGTCCACTCTTAACAATGCAATGGCCAGTCCATCGGTACAGGTCGGCTGGACACACCAACCTGAGGGCGTTCCGAATATAGAACGAATGCTGGTGCACCAGCCCGCGTTTATGAAGTCAGACTCAGGCAGCGCAGGCCACCGTCCGGTGATTATCATTGGACACCCTTCGTGGGAGAGTATGCTGTTTGATGAAAAGTTCGAAACCCAGTTTCAACGAAAAATTGAGTCCGACCCGGAATCGACTTACGAAAGCTTTTTGGGTCCTACAAGAGACCAATTCAAACAAGCGATTCAGCAGGCGTTCAGTCATTACCTTTATGAAGTGACGCACTCAAAAGGCGGTCGTTTAACCTATTGTTGGGCTCAGGCTTCCGTCAAAGGCTCCACGTATGATTGTTATGAATATGAAATCGCAGACATCAGGGATACAGACTGCTATGGCGCTCATGATCCATCTTCACCAGAAGAGCTGTATACCATGATGGGTAAAATTAAGAGCTCCTTCTGTTTTCAGGAACCCGTGTTGGATGTCCGCTTGTTGCAGCAGGTACACAACGCCAGCAATGCCCTGGTGCTCACATCCGATGAGTTGACAAAAATTGCCCAGGAATTTTTAAGCACTGTGAATTTGGATTCGCTGTGTGACTTATTGGAGACGAAATTATTATTTCGGCATCGATGACCATCCGCCGAGGGGAAGATTACTATTAATCCGGTGTGCGTGATGCAAGCAGGATAATCGAAAATCGTCTTCACGCTGAATATACGTATTGGGGGTCATAAAAAAGTGTAAAGATAAATCGGCATTTTGCTCGTTTTCAGCGACTGTATTCATAATGGCTGTGAGGGCATTCATTAAATGATGTTGATTGATAGGCTGTGGCAGGGTTCCCAATAACAGATGCATATCCGTAGACTCTCTCTGCTCGTATGGACACGTAGTGAGGGCTGCTGGAAGAATAGCGGCAAGCATTACCGGTGAGGCTGTGGCAGCGGCAGCCTGATTGCCCTCATCTGTCGCCGTTTGAGTAACGATCAGCTGTATCATATTCCCGTCCTGAATAGCCTGAAAAACAGGAGTAAGATTCATCGTCATGGCAGAGTTGTGAAACTCAGCAGTGAGCAGGTGATGCATTCCCATAGCTGGCAGGTCTGCCCATTGAGACAGGTTTACTGTCTCGGCTCTTTGACGAGTCAAAGCTTCTGCCCTTTCATGAATTGGATTCTTCATTATTATTGCCGGTCCAGCTCCTGCATTGCTTGCTGCCAGATGTAATTTTTGCAAAAAATGCAACTGCTTTTGCTTTCGCTTTACCATCTTTCGTAGCTTTTGCAGACGATCTTCCTCCTGGAACTCAAATTCCAGCGGATAAGCCAAACCCATGAGACGGGCATTTTCTACCAGTTCACGAGCAATGACCACAGCCAATGCCCAGGCAGCTGCATCGCCATTTCCCCGCTCAATAGTATCAATAAACGAGCTTCTGAATTGATATCGACTAATCCACTCACCATTTTTATTCTTGACCATCGGCAAGACCCTATAGTTGAGGGGATAAACATCGGGAAAAGGCGTCACAGAGTTGGTTGCTCCAGCAGACTTACCGGAATCACAGGTTCGGCAGAACGTTTGCCCGTCTTTACCGGGCTTATTCTCTTTACCGCAATGCTTGCAGGGGCTAGCCAGTACTTGCACGCTGAATAACAAAACAGATACAAAGAGCCATCTCAATGGATGAATTAAATAACGATGCATATCTCAATTCGCCATTAATAAGAAAAACGAATACGAGCATAGACTAAAATGTTGCACTGCCAGCCAGAAAGCTTTTTGGGATCGGCGATGACACCATTGAAATAGAACTTTCTTCCTGTCTGAAGGTCATATCATTGAGCAATTTCAATGCAGTTCTTCAAATGACAGGAGAGACATGGACTATGGATGGTCAGGTTGGTGGAAAAATAAACGATCCCGTTTCTTATAGTGGCGCCCTGCCCAAGAGACCAAAGCTGAATGAGTCATCAGAGATCGCAGAGGTGCCTGATGTCACTCCCAAACTCAATCTACCGTCAACTCCGGTGAGGCTGTCTGACAAAGCGAGAACGGTATCCTCAACGGATACCTCGCTCCAAAAGCCCCCTCATGCCTTCGATTTCCGTTTTGTCACCAGTGATGATCAGGTTCGCCAGCTTTTGATTGGCCAGACTGGTGATGGAAGCCAGGATGTCACTGTTATTTCCCACCCCGATGACCTCTCACAAGCTAATCTGGTGAGCCGGTTGAGCATTGCCAGCGACGGTCGTCACGCACTGTCTTCAGGCAAACTGTTTGAAGGCTCACAGCCATTGACCCTGGTGCTGGATATCCGCAAGCTCACCAGCGAAGAACTGCCGAAATTTAACGATCTGCTGGACCCCGATAACCCCTGCCTGTACGACAAAGTCAGACAGGAGAAACGCCCCCTGGGCAAGCATGTTTCGCTGTTGGTTTTGGCAGACCCCGGACAGCTGGAATCGGTAGGCAGTGATGACAAAGCGCCAGGTGCTGACTTCTGGCGGCGAATTAATCGACCGGGTAATACCTGGCAGTTTGATGAACAGACCGACAGTACGACCGACAGCGCCCCGTCCATGGATATCGACAAGGTTCCACCGTTACTGGCTGAACTCCCACCTGACGAAAGTGCTATGGACGACGACACGACCGTGGTTATTGACTGTCACTTGCACAGCAACTGGCGGCAATTGTTGCTGGGTGGCCCCGGTGTCGATCAGCAGGGGCGAATCCAGCACCTTCCCGGCAAGCTTGAGCTATTGAGAGCCGGACAACGGGTGATTCTGAAAGGAGCCAACTGGCAGGACCTGACCTTTGAACAGACGATCCGACAGATGCTGGCGCAACAGAGCTTTGAGAGTAATGGCAAGGTCTGCCAGTTACCCGACAATGTTCAGTTTTACCAGATGCCAGCAGGAGAGGATGAGCTTCATTCTTTGTTCCAAAGCCTGACTGATGCTAATAAGAGAAGAGTTTCCCACAAGGCAACACAACATCCGATCATCATTAACCAGAGTAATATCAGGGAGTGGCTGAGCCCCATTGCCATTGCCCCGGAAGGCTATGCAGTCCCTAACACCAGTTTGTTGGAACAAGTTAAGGCGGGTGGTGTCGTTACCGTAACATCCTCTCTTACTGAGACACTCTGGTTTCGTTTACTGGGTTCATTGCAAACCATTCGCGAGACAACCGGCCTGAAGCCCCGACTTCAGGTGGCTCATACCAGACAGCAGCCGAAAGCCCTGGAGTTAGCAGAGAACGATGGACACCTGTTGTCCAACCTGCGTAAAAAAGCCAAGGGTTTTAATAGCGTCACTTATCAGCAACATGACCAGGCCAGTCATTGGATAAATGGTTGGGTAAATGGTCGGACAAATGGTGGGATAAAGAACTGGATAAAGAGTTGGGTAAAGAGTCCCCCACAGGAACCTCTGGTCATTCAGGTCAATAACCAGACCAGCTTTAGCCAGCTATTTGATAATATCCATATCACCTCGGAACAAAAAGCGTATTTTGGTCGACGTGAGAGTGGCTTGCAGGCGGCATTGACTGCTGGCAGGCCAGTTGTATTCCGGGGGCTGGAAACTAATCCAGCCCTTCAGCAGCGTCTGGAACCCCTGATGGTTGGCCAACCTCTGCTGGTGAATGGCCAATTACAGGCCTACCCACAAGCTCGTGTCACCATTCTCTGGCCTGAGTCTGAAAAAAGCTCATCGACCCTGTTCAATTCGTTGATTGCCAGGGGGGAGCGGTGTCCTGAAGTCGATATCTGGGAGATCAATGCAGGGAAGCATGGTATCTCCCGGGCTGAACTGCCAGAACAAGCCGTTAATCAACTTTATAAAGCCTTTGAAACCGTACCTGGCAACCTTTGTCATCCCTTGCCCAAAATGACCGAAGCCTTGTTGAATCAACTAATACTGGCTGCCCGGCGGGCACAGCAGGTGGATCAGTCTCAGCGGCTTTTATCCTGCCACTGGCGTGAGGCCATCAATAGCGTCATCACCCACGGTACTCGCCAGAATCCGTCCGTGCGGGATTTTATGAAAGTGGCCTGTTGGCTGTTACTGCCGGATGCTCATAGAGAGCCGGATGCTCATAGAGAGCCGGATGCTGATAAAACGCCGGATCAAGCCGCTTGGGTTGACCCGGATCAATTAACGGCCATTATTAACGGGGCTCCCCGGTTGGATAGAGCATTTTTGAAGCAGAACCTGTGGAGACTGGCCAGAGCCTTTGACCCGGAAATTTTGAATGAAGCATTACGACTGTCCTGTAAAAGGCCATTGGATGTGGGTGAGGCATTACGACTGTCCTATAAAAGGCCAATTCCGGAGCTGTGTGAAAAAGTTTTCCTGGAAAGCCTCTGCGCTCTAATCGTGGCTCATGGGCCTGAAAAACAACAGCAGGCCATGGCGAAGCAGTTGGAAATTGATCTGAATGCCGCGGTGCCCTACCAATCCTTAGCCATCAGGCCAACAAGACAGATTAAACGTTTACAGGATGCACTGGCTTGTGGCTGGCAGTTAACTTTGCCACCAGGGCAGACCCGATACGATGCTATTCAGGAACTGGCTGCCGATTGTTTTCACATAACCAAAACCGCAACGTCTAAAACAGAAGGCATTGAACGTATAAAACATCGACTGTCTGGAACACTGGAATTGCAGGACTCTGATGATAAGCCCTGGTCAGCACTGGCCGAGAATCTTTATCACGGTGAAATCAATCAGCAGGATCGTGAAAACCGTCGATTATCCCGACTCTATGACCGGCTTGAAGACTCTCCCGTTATTTTCCTGCAAGGAGAAACCGGTACTGGGAAAAGTTACTTTTCCGACAAAATGGCGAAGGCTTCAGGACCGACTACGGTACTATCCCTTGGCCCTTCTGACAGCGAACAGACTTTGATGAAACGCTGGCAGTGGCGGGAACAAGCCGATGGCGACCGTTTTATGAAGCAACAAGACCGAATGCTAATGGAATGGGCCAACACGTCACACGACAAAGAGGGCGAATACATCACTCTGGTTCTGGATGAAGCCAACCTGACCCAAACCGGATTACTGGCGTCCCTGAACGGTTTATGGGAACCGAAACCCTGCATTTATGTGAATGGTCATCCTGTCCCGGTCAGCAAAAAACACCGGGTGATTCTTACCGGTAACCCGGATGATTACGCCGGACGCCAGCTGAACCCGACCCTGAAAGAGAAACTGCCCAGGACTTACTACCCACGATTAGATCAGGCATTCCTCAGGGACAGGGTGGTAGAACCGGCTCTGGTCAAGCAGTTACAACAACGGCATTTGAAGGACTCTGGAATAAACGACATTGCACGCAGTGCCACCAAAAGTGTTATGACACTCTGGCAATTTTATCAGGAACTGTTGCCCGAACATGAGTTTACCCCAAGGGATTTAACGGATATCTGCAGTTGGGTAGGCTGGTATCTGGATCGTTCGTTATCTGCAGGTGATACCGTAACCTGCAAACAGATGTATGGTTTGATCCAGCAAAGTTTTCGGGATGTACTGGGGCCTGAAATCAGCGAGACGCATCAGGATGCCCTGTCAGCACTGGACATCTGGTTTGCTGTCCGTTACGAGGTGGACAACACCCTGAGAGACAAAGTGCATAACCAGACCCTGCCTGGTATTCAGCAAACCTTCAGAGCAGTCACCGACAACATCCGACCTGACTTTGATACCTCCGGCTCAGCCGTCTGTGAACTGGTGCAACAGATTGGACAGGATTTAAGCCGCGCTCAGCAGGCTTGTCATCACGGCAAAAAACACGGCGGAAGACAGGCGACACTGATTGAAGGTCCAGCCGGGCGGGGTAAGGATGTCACCCTGAACTTGATGATCGAAAGTATCAGAAAGCAGGCCTGGGATCGGCAAGAATCCATGCCAGAGGTCTACTACCTGAATGCCTGTGATTGTTCCTGGGACGAAGTGTGTAAAACAATCCAGAAGGCCAAACTCGAAGGCGGCATCGTGGTGATTTCAGAAATGAATCTGATCGACAGCCAGCATCTGGAAGGTGAGTTAAACGATATTTTGGCCGGTGATGCCCATCCGGGTTTTCACTTGTTTGCCACCATCAACCCACCCCAGTACAGCGGACGAAAACCCTTATCACCGGCACTGAAAGGGCGCTTTCGCCATTTGCTGATCCGGCAGTACAACCCGACAGAATTACAGGCCATTGCTGAGAAAGTATTGCCAGAGAGCCCGGAGGGGAAAAGCGCGGCTAAACAGCTGACCCTGCTGCATTGTCAATTGAGGGATAAGCTACAAAAGCTAAACCTGCCGCTACAGCTCACCAGTGGTGATTTACAGGATGTGGCCAGAGTCGTTGTGAGAGGGGAGGATTTTAGCCAGGAAAGCCTCCATCAATGTTTCAATCAGCACTACCGGCTGTATCTGATGGCCGCCAATACATCGTTAGAGGAACTGCCCGGGACCTCGGCTCCTGTCATAGATAGAGGAGCGTTTGAGCCTGAACTGTGTCGCTGGTTGCACCAAACGGTATCGGGCATGGATCGACCGTGGTTGATACGACGCAGTGACCTCGACAGCATTGATGAAAAAAACCATGAAATTGGTATCAGGGTTCGTCCGAATGAAGAGGAAACCAAAGCGGAAATCATCAAAAGAGTAGCCTGGGCCCAGTGGCAGGCATCCGGTCTTTCTCTACAACCAGATCAGTCGGACGATACGCCCACCCAGACACTTTACCGACTCTGGCAGCAACGCTGGTTTGCTCATAGGTTTGGCAAGACGGGTGTGGACGTTAACAGCGTATTTCCACTGACGGAAGCACAGAAACAAACGCTCATATTACCGGCTTTTCAGCCCTGTTTCAGGGAGGCTGATCAGCGAATAGGGGCGTGGAACGCTAATGCCGTTCAAGATTGGCCTGCGTTCCGGGACCAGATAAGGGATCTGAAACCTGTTAACCAAGTCTTAGCTCTTGATGTTAAGCAAGCCTTGGCTGTTGGCGGTCATAACGCTGCTGAACCCTACAATCCAGAGGTCTGCGAGAAAGAGATTAAGGCATTAGACCAGAACACAGACATTGATCACCAGTCGATACCACATTATGACGATTATAAAGTTTTTCCTAACGAGGATTTTTCTTCCCGCATGTATCGTTGTCGGGCGGCAGATATTTATGTGACCGTCAACGGTGATGTCAAAGTGATCAATCTCAATAATAAAGCCATACTGGGGATCGAAATACTCAGGCCGGATCCGTTAGCTGGTCAGAAGCCGTTAGCCAGGGGTCAAACGCTGGGGGTTCTGGACATACCACCGGGCAAGGGTCAGTACGCATTGGCCAGCCTGAGGCCTGACGACTGTATCGTCGCCATGCGTATTATTGCCAAGCGTGCAGGTTGTCCATTTACCCTGACCAGGGACGAGTATACCGGGCTTCACACACTTTCCATTCCTGAGTCCGAAGCCAACCAGCGTATTCGAGTGGTTTATGTCGTAGAACCCAGGAAACCGGAGTCCCGACCAGAACGATTAACACAGCTCGATACCTACTGTTCAGAAGGTATGAAAGCAGTACTGAAGGAAGTGTTTGATCACATTGAGGACCAACCGGCTGAAATACAGTTTCGTTTGCGGCAAATAAAAGTCTATCAAGGCATCCAACGAATTGAGGCGATCACGCGGTATTGCAGTGAGTTTTCCGGCGAGGCTCCACCAAAGGACGGAGAAAATTTCTTTAAATTCCTCGTAACACAGCGGCAAGGTTCCTGTCGTCATTCTGTGCCCGTTTTTGTGGCTATTTGTCGTTATTTCGAGATTCCATGTCGGCAAATCGGTAGCTATACGCACGTCTTTGCTGAGTATTCTCCGGATAGAGGCCAGACATGGAAGTCAGTGGATTTGGGTGGGGGTTTTGGACTGCGAACAGAAATTCTCCCTGATTTGAGGCCCATGGGAAGCGGCTCCAACACTGACCACAGTAAGATTAAGGGTCTCTTGAAGGGTTTTTTGAAAGGGGCTGATTCAGCACAACAGCAAGCCCTGGCTAAAGCCTCTGGTATGAGTCTTGAGCAGCTGAACAGAGTCCTGGAGACAAACCGTGCATTGCCAGAAGCCGATCTGAGTCTTCACGAAATAGTAGAGAAACTTTGGCAGCAAAAAGATTTGCCCGGTTTTTCCATGGCCATCTCAATCTTAAATGAGTTAGCGGGAAAAACCGCGTGCGATAAAAAGGGGCGATTGAGCATTGTCGTGTGTCCTATTAATGATTTTGCCCGTAAACCGATGTCGGAAGCAGCCGCAGCATTATTGGCCCAGGGTCATGCCGATCAGGTCATTAAACAACTCAAGTTATTGCACTCAAAAATGACTGCTGAGGGGGGGACAAACCGTTTCGAGTGGGTAAGCTCAATAGTGAAAACACTGGAAATAAGTGATTTAGCCGACCCTTCGGTTATTGAGTTTGCCTATGAAGTCCTGAAATTGGGTTGGCTGGATCCATTGTCGGAGTACGGTTTTTATGAAATGAGGGCTGTTGAATATTATAAGCTATTGGCGCGTCTGGCAGGTGTCGAAAAAACCAGAGTTATGGCCACCCGTTGTTTAAAAAAATGGTATCAGGCACTACTGTCCAGGGGAACAAACAGTAAGTTATGGCAGTTAGCTTACAATCACCACCAAGCAAGTCATAGTGATGCCTTTTTTATCACCCATTGTCATGATGGTTCTTCATCCACTCTCAACAATGCAATGGTTAGTCCATCGGTAAAGGTCGGTTGGACACACCAACCTGAGGGCGTTCCGAATATAGAACGAATGCTGGTGCACCAGCCCGCGTTTATGAAGTCAGACTCAGGCAGCGCAGGCCACCGTCCGGTGATTATCATTGGGCAGCCTTCATGGGAGAGTGCGCTGTTTGATGAAAAGCTCGAAACGCAGTTTCAACGAAAAATTGAGTCCAACCCGCAATTGAAAAAGTTGTTAGAACAAGTCAAACACTATGAGGGAAAACGTTTTGCTATCACAGGCAGCGACAAACTCACCCTGAAGCGCCTTGCTCTGTCATCGACTTACGAAAGCTTTTTGGGTTCTGCAAGAGACCAATTCAAACAAGCGATTCAGCAGGCGTTTAGTCATTACCTTTATGAAGTGACGCACTCAAAAGGCGGTCGTTTAACCTATTGTTGGGCTCAAGCTTCTGTCAAAGAATCCAAGTATCGTCGTTATGAAACTGAAATTGCAGACATCAGGGATACAGACTGCTATGGCGCTCATGATCCATCTTCACCAGAAGAGCTGTATACCATGATGGGTAAAATTAAGAGCTCTTTCTGTTTTCAGGAACCCGTGTTGGATGTCCGCTTGTTGCAGCAGGCACACAACGCCAGAAACGCCCTGGTGCTCACATCCGATGAGTTGACAAAAATTGCTCAGGAATTTTTGAACACTGTGAATTTGGATTCGCTGTGTGACTTATTGGAGACGAGATTATTATTGCGGCATCGATGACAATCCGCCGACGGGAAGATTACGATTAATCAGATGTGCGTGATGCAAGCAGGATAATCGAAAATCGTCGTCACGATAAATATACGTATTGGGGGTCATAAAAAAGTGTAAAGATAAATCGGCATTTTGCTCGTTTTCAGCGACTGTATTCATAATGGCTGTGAGTGCATTCATTAAATGCTGTTGATTGAGATGCAGTGGCAGGGTTCCCAATAACAGATGCATATCCGTAGACTCTGTCTGCTCGTCTGGACACCTGTTGAGGGCTGTTGGAATAATAGCGGCAAGCATCACCGGTGAGGCTGTGGCAGCGGCAGCCTGATTGCCCTCATCTGCTGCTGTTTGAGTAATGATCAGCTGTATCATATTCCCGTCCTGAATAGCCTGAAAAACAGGAGTAAGATCCATCGTCATGGCAGAGTCGTGAAACTCAGCAGTGAGCAGGTGATGCATTCCCATAGCTGACAGGTCCGCCCATTGAGACAGGTCTACTTTTGCGGCTCTTTCACGAGTCAAAGCTTCTGCCCTTTCATGAATTGGATTCTTTATTATTGCCGGTTCAGCTCCTGCATCCCGTACTGCCAGATGCACTTTTTGCAAAAAATGCAACTGCTTTTGCTTTTGCTCTACCATCTTCCGTAGCTTTTGCAGACGATCTTCCTCTTGGAACTCAAATCCCAGCGGATAAGCCAAACCCATGATACGGGCAACTTCTATCAGATCGTGAGCAATGATCTCAGCCCATGCACTGGCAGTTTCGTCGCCATCTTCCTGCTCAATAGTATCAATAACCGAGCCTCTGAATTGATATCGATTAACCCACTCACCATTTTCATTTTTGTCCGTCGACAAGACCTTATAGTTGGACGGCCAAGAATCGGGAAAAGGCGTCACAGAGTTTGTTGCTGCGGTGGCGTTTTGAGCAGCAGAGCTTTTCAAAGCTTCATCAGCTGAGGGTGAAGGATCAGGATCAGCAGACTTCCCGGAATCACAGGTTTGGCAGAGCGTTTGCCCGTCCTTACCGGGCTCATTCTCTTTACCGCAATGCTTACAGGGGGTAGCCAGCACTTGCACGCTGAATAACAAAACAGATACAAAGAGCCATCTCAATGGATGAATTAAATAACGATGCATATCTCAATTCGCCATTAATAAGAAAAACGAATACGAGCATAGACTAAAATGTTGCACTGCCAGCCAGAAAACTTCCGGGATCGGCGATTACACCATCCAAATAGAACTTTCTTCCTGTCTGAAGGTCATATCATTGAGCAATTTCAATGCAGTTCTTCAAATGACAGGAGAGAGATGGGCTATGGACGGTCAGGTTGGCGCAAAAATAAACGACCCCGTTTCTTATAGTGGATCCCTGCCCAAGAGACCAAAGCTGAATGAATCATCTGAGATTGCAGAGGTACCTGGTGTAGCTCCCAAACTCAATCTATCGTCAACTCCGGTGAAGCCGTCTGACAAAGCGAGAACGGTATCCTTAACGGGTTTCTCGCTCCAAAAGCCCTCTCATGCCTTCGATTTCCGTTTTGTCACCAGTGATGATCAGGTTCGCCAGCTTTTGATTGACCAGACTGGCGATGGTAATCAGGATGTCACTGTTATTTCCCACCCCGATGACCTCTCACAGGCTAACCTGGTGAGCCGGTTGAGCATAGCCAGCGACGGTCGTCACACACTGTCTCCAGGCAAGCTGTTTGAAAGCTCACAACCATTGACCCTGGTGATCGATATTCGCAAACTCACCAGCGAAGAACTGCCGAAATTTAACGATTTGCTGGACCCCGATAACCCTTGCCTGTACGACAAAATCAGCCATGAGAAACGTCCGCTGGGTGAGCATGTTTCGCTGTTGGTTTTGGCAGACCCCGTACAACTGACATCGGTTGGCCGTGATGACAAAGCGCCGGGTGCTGATTTCTGGCGACGAATTAATCGACCGGACAACACTTGGCAGTTTGACGCACAGACCGGCAAGGCCTCGCCAATGGATATTGACAAGGTTCCATCATTGCTGGCCGAACTCCCTCCTGCCGAAAGTGCTATGGACGACGATACGACGGTTGTTATTGACTGTCACTTGCACAGCAACTGGCGACAGTTGTTGTTGGGCGGCCCCGGCGTAGATCAGCAGGGACGAATTCAGCACCTCCCCGGCAGGCTTGAAACCTTGAGAGCCGGACAACGGGTGATTCTGAAAGGAGCCGACTGGCAGGACCTGGCCTTTGAACAGACGATCCGACAGATGCTGGTGCAACAGAGCTACGAGAGTAATGGCAAGGTCTGCCAATTACCCGACGATGTTCAGTTTTATCAGATGCCGGTAGGGAAGGGTGAGCTTCATTCTTTGTTCCAAAGCTTGTCTGATGCTAATGAGGAAGGACTTTCCTGTGACGCAGCAGGAAACCCGGTCATCATCAACAAGAGTAATATCAGCCAATGGCTGAACCCGATTGCCATTAGCCCGGAAGGTTATGCGATCCCCAGCACCAGTCTGCTAGAACAGGTTCGGGCAGGTGGTGCAGTTACCGTAACATCTCCTCTTACTGAAGCACTCTGGTTTCGTTTACTGGGTTCATTGCGCGCTATTAGCGAGACGACCGGTTTGAAGCCTCGACTTCAGGTGGCTCATACCAAAGAACAGCCGAAGGCCTTGGGACTGGTAGAAAACGATAAACACTCGTTGTCCAACCTATGTGAAAAAGCCAAGGGTTTTAATGCCGTCACTTTTCAGGAACATGCTCAGGCCAGTCGTTGGATAAATAGTTGGCTAAACAGTCAGCTAAACAGTCAGCTAAACAGTCAGCCACAGGCACCTCTGGTTATTCAGGTCAATGACCAGACTAGCTTCAGCCAGCTATTTGATAATATCCATATCACCTCGGAACAAAAGGCGTATTTTGGGCGATGCCAGAGTGGCTTGCAGGAGGCATTAACCGATGGCAGACCCGTCGTATTCCGGGGGCTGGAAACTAATCCAGCTCTTCAGCAGCTTCTGGAACCCCTGGTGGTTGGGCAACCTCTGTTGGTGAATGGCCAATTACAGACCTACCCCCAGGCTCATGTCACAATACTCTGGCCTGAGTCTGTGAAAAGCATATCGGCTTTATTCAATTCGTTGGTGACCAGAGGTAAACCGTGTCCTGAAGTTGATTTCTGGGATCTCAATGCCGACAAGCATAAAATCCCCCGGTCTGAACTGCCAGAACAAGCACTTCACTCACTGTACGAAGCGTTTAAAACCGTACCTGCTCATCTTTGTAGCCCTTTGCCCAAAATGACCGAAGCCTTGTTGAATCACCTGATACTGGCCGCCCGGCGGGCACAGCAGGTAGACAAATCTCAGCAGCTTTTACCCTGCCACTGGCGCAAGGCCATCAATAGCACCATTACCCACGGTACCCGTCAACATCCGTCCGTGCGTGATTTTATGAAAGTGACTTGTTGGAGGTTACTGCCGGATGCGTATAAAGAGCCGGATGCGTATAAAGAGCCGGATGTTGATGAGGCTCAAACGGCCTCGGTAGACCCGGATCGGTTAAATGACATCATCAACAGTGCCCAACGATTGGATAGAGCGTTTATCAAGGAAAACCTATGGCCACTGGCCAGAGCCCTTGACCCGGCAGTATTTAATGATATCAAATTACTGGCCTATAAAGATCACTTTGAATCCTGGTTTGAAAAACAAGTTCTGGACAGACTTTGCGCCTTGATTGTGGCTCAAAAGCCCGAAGAACAACGACAGGCTATAGCGTATCAGTTAGAAATTAATCCGGCGGCAGCAAAACTCTGGCAATCCTTAGCCATCAGACCCACAAGACAGATGAAACGTTTGCAGGATGCACTGGCTTCTGGCTGGCAATTAATTTTGCCACCAGGGCAGACCCGATCCGATGCTATTGGGGCGCTGGCTATTGATTGTTTTTACATGGCCAGAACAGCGAATTCTAAAACAGAAGGCATTGAACGTATAAAACATCGACTGTCCGGAACACTGGTGTTGCAGGACGCTGATGATAAGACCTGGTCAGCACTGGCCGAGGATCTTTATCAGGGTAAGATCAATCAGCAGGATCGTGAAAGCCGTCGATTATCCCGACTCCATGACCGGCTTAAAGACTCTCCAGTTATCTTCCTGCAGGGAGAAACCGGTACCGGGAAAAGTTACTTTTCCGCCAAAATAGCAAAGGCTTCAGGACCGGCTGCGGTGCTGTCCCTTGGCCCTTCTGATGACGAACAGAGCCTGATGAAACGCTGGCAATGGCAAAAACAGGCCGATGGCGACCGTTCTATGAAGCAGCAAAACAGGATGCTGATGGAATGGGCCGGGGCCCGATCTGATAAAGACGGGGAATACCTCACCCTGGTGCTGGATGAAGCCAACCTGACCCAAACCGGGTTACTGGCGTCCCTGAATGGTTTATGGGAACCGGAACCCTGCATCTATGTTAATGGTCATCCTGTCCCGGTCAGCGCAAAACATCGGGTAATTCTCACCGGTAACCCGGATCATTACGCCGGACGACAGCTGGACCCGGCCCTGAAAGAGAAACTGCCCAAGGCTTACTACCCACGGTTAGATCAGGCATTCCTCAGGGACAGGGTCGTGGAACCGGCTCTGGTTAATCATTTACAACAACGGCATCTGACGGAGTCTCAATTAAGAGAGCTTGATATAGACGACATTGCACACAGTGCCAGCAAAAGTGTAATGACACTCTGGCAGTTTTATCAGGAACTGCTGCCAGAGCATGAGTTTACCCCCAGGGATTTAACGGATATATGCAGTTGGGTGGGTTGGTATCTTGATCGTTCGTTATCCGCAAGTGACCGTGTTGACTGCAAACAAGTGCACGGTTTGATCCAACAAAGTTTTCGGGATGTATTGGGCCCCGAAATCAGCGAGGTTCATCAGGATGCCCTGTTCGCACTGGATATCTGGTTTGCTGCCCGTTATGAGGCGGACAACACCCTGAGAGACAAAGTGCATAACCATACCCTGCCCGATATTCAGGAGACCTTCCGAGCAGTCACCCAAGAAATACAACCTGACTTTGATACCTCCGGCTCAGCCGTCTGTGAACTGGTACAACAGATTGGACAGGATTTAAATCGCGCTCAGCAGGCTCATCATCACGACAGAAAACACGGCGGAAGACAGGCGACACTGATTGAAGGCCCGGCTGGCCGGGGTAAGGATGCCACGCTGAACCTGATGATTGAAAGTGTCAGAAAAGAGGCTGAGAAACGGCATGAATTGATGCCGGAAGTCTTTTACCTGAATGCCTGCGATTGCTCTTGGGACGAAGTGTGTAAAACGATCCAGAAGGCAAAACTCGAAGGCGGCATCGTGGTGATTTCAGAAATGAACCTGATCGACAGCCAGCATCTGGAAGGTGAGTTAAACGGTAATCTGGCCGGTGATGCCCATCCGGGTTTTCACTTGTTCGCCACCATCAACCCACCCCAGTACAGTGGGCGAAAACCCTTATCACCGGCACTGAAAGGACGTTTTCGACATTTGCCAATCCGCCAGTATAACCCGACAGAATTGCAGGCCATTGCTGAGAAAGTCTTGCCGGAGTCCCCGGAGGGGAAAAACGTGGCTAAACGGCTGACCCAGCTGCACTGTCAATTGAGAGATAAGCTAGCAAAGCAAAACCTGCCTTTACTGCCGTCCAGTGGTGATTTACAAGATGTTGCCAGGGCTGTTCTCAGAGGCTGCGATTTTAGCGACCAAGGCCTTCATCAGTGCCTCAATAAGCACTATCGGCTTTACCTGATGGCTGCCGAAACATCGCTGGAGAAACTGTCCGGATCATCGGCTCTCGTCATAGGCAAGGGAGAGATTTATTCTGAACTGTGCCGTTGGTTCAATGAAACATCGGGCATGAATCGTCCATGGTTGATACGACGCGGTGATCACAACAGTATTGATGAAAAAAACCATGAAATACGTATTAAGGTTCGTACGGATAATGAGGAAGCCAAAACAGAAATAATCAAAAGTCTGGCCCAGACTCAATGGCTGGAATCCGGTCTTTCCCTGCAACCGGATGAGTCGGACGATATTCTCACCGGGGGACTTTACCGACACTGGCAGCAACGCTGGTTTACTCATAGGTTTGGCAAGACGGGCGTGGACGCTAATAGCGTCTTTCCCATGACAGAAGAACAGCAACAAACGCTGCAATTATCGGCTAACCGGCCCTACCTTGATGAGGCTGATCGGCGGATAAGCGCATGGAACGCCAATGGAGTTCAATTGTGGACTGCGTTTTGGCATCAGCTCAGTGATGTGCCAGAGCATCTGGTTGACGATTTTATTAACAAAGCATCCGCTACTGGCAGTAATAAGGCTCCTGAACAATACAAGCCACAGCCTATGGATGGAGCGTTGACTACTGGTGGTGATAAGGCTCCTGAACAATACAAGCCACAGCCTATGGATGGAGAGTTGACTACCGGTGGTGATAAGGCTCCAGAACAATACAAGCCACAGCCTATGGATGGAGCGTTGACTACTGGTGGTGATAAGGCTCCTGAACAATACAAGCCACAAGACCACGAAAAAAAGGTTCCGGCATTGGATCGGTTAACGAGCTATCAGAACCAGGCTATGTCACGAATTGACGATTATATCATTTTTAAGTTGCCTGACCATTTTCCCGGGATTTATCGCTGGTCGGCAGAGGATATTTATGTGACTGCCCAAGGCGACATCAAAGAGATCAACATTAGTCATCTGTCCATGCAGGGAACCGAAGTCCTTATACCTGCCCGGTTACCAAAACATGACCAGGAAGTGATATTAGCCAAAAATCAAACGCTGGCGACCTTTGACTGGCAACCGAAATGGAGATTGGATAATGGTCGATATCCGTTGCCGAGCCTGAATAAATATGAGCGTATTGTGGCTATGCGTGTAGAACCCGAAGTTCGGTTTTCCCTGTTCAGGGACCTGCATACCGGTCTTCACTCACTGCAGTTGCATGAGCCCACAGCCAGAAATATCAAGCTTGCCTACGTCGTAGAATGCATAAAACCGGGCAAAAAAATACGAACCCGACCAGAACCATCAACACGATTTGACACTCGCTGCTCAGAATATGTGAAAACACTACTGAACGAAATGTTCAAAAACATTGACCATCAACCCTCCGAAATACAGGTGCCTTTGCGGAAAATAAAAGATGCCCAAAACACGTGGCAACGCATGGAGGCGATCAGGGACTATTGTCAAGCGTTTTCCGGTGATGCCATGCCACAGCGCAATCAACCTTTGTTTGAATTCCTCGTCAAACAGCAGCAAGGGAGGTGTCGTCATCGTGTGCCTGTTTTTGTGGTTTTGTGTCGTTATTTCGGGATTCCCTGTCGGCAAATTTCTAACCGTACTCACGCCTTTGCAGAGTGTTCATTGGATGGCGGCCAAAGCTGGGAGTCTGTGGATTTGGGAGGGGCACCTGTCGAGGCAACAGAAATCCTGCCTGAATTCCAGCTTACCAGACAGGTCAGTGCTTCTGGCACTGAGTCAAGGAAGATTATGAATCTCATAAAAGAGAGTGATTCAGCGCAACAGCAAGCTCTGGCCCAAGCCTGTGGCATTAATCTTAAAAAACTGAAAAAAGCTCTTGAGACAGACACTTTGTTAGCCGTACCCAGTCCAAGTATCGCCAATGCAGTAAGGAAGCTTTGGAGGAGAAAAAATTTAACCGGTTTTTCCATGGGGGTCTCGCTGCTGGTGTCGTCGGAGACAAAAGCATTAGGCAAGGAGGAGAGTCAATTGATCTTTAAGGTGGATAAGGGCAAACGGTTGGGCTGTTCACCGATGTCGAAGATGTCGGATGTAGTCAAACAAATATTGCACGACGGTGATGTTGATCAGGTCATTGAACCACTCAAGTTATTGTACTCAAAAATGATTGTTCAGGGCGTAGCAGAGCCTTTGCTGTGGTTGAAATCAATAGTGGATGTGCTGGGAAGACGTGACAGCTTAACTAAACCTTCGTTTATTTGCTTTGCCCGTAAAGCTCTGGAATTGGGCTGGTTGGATCCATTTTCAGCCTATAACTGCAATATAATAAAAGCCACAGATCATCACAACTTATTGGTGCGTCTGCGAGGCTGTGATGAACTGAAGGTTAAAGCGACACATTGTCTGAAAAAATGGTATCAGACATTATTGTTGCGGGAAGAAGGTATCAAAGAATGGCAGCGTGCTTATAAAAACTGCCAAGGGAAAAAAGGTCAACGCTTTATCATCACTGATCCTTGTAGTGGGTTTTCGCAATCCCTTGAACGTGACATTCTCTGTCCATCTTTACAAACCGCCTGGACGTACAAACCTGAGGGCGTTCCGAATATAGAGCGAATGCTGGTGCGCCATCCTGCGTTTGTGCAGTTAAACTCAGGTAAGACGAACCACCGGCCAGTGATTACCCTGGGGTGCCCTTTCTGGTGGGACACAGTTATTGATCAAAAGAGAAACGAACTGCTTCAACGAGTGGTTGAAAACAGCCCGAACCTGAAACAGATGTCGGAAAACGTCAAACAATATGATGAAATGCTTGCTCATGTTAAAGCCCCTCAAGAGTTCGATCCTAACGCTCATAGGGTGCTGAGAGACGAGCGACGCATTTTGTCTGATTTAAGCTCCAAATGCTACGGTGCGATTACGCAGGCTTTCACTTATTACCTGTATGAAGTGTCACACTCGATGGGTGGTCGTTTAGCGCATTGTTGGGGCAGTTCTGACATCGGCAGCAACGCCTGGATAACCAGGAAACAGGCCAGCTTTGGCATTCATGATCCATCTTCACCAGAAGAGCTATATGCCATGTTTTCTGAGATTAGAGGTTCTCGAGATTTTGAGAAATCTGTTGAGGATGATTACTTACGGCAGACACTTAACGTCAGTGATGCACTGGTACTCAGATCCGATAAGCTGACAAACATGGCTAAAGAATTTTTGAGCAGCGTGAATTTGGATTCGCTGTGTGAATTTTTGGTGAACGATTCTTAAAATATTCTGATTGCCATACAATGGGCACAAGTACGACTGCAATGGATTACCTACAGTATGTTTGAAACTATTGATGTCCTTAAAGCTCAATTGGACGCCCTCAGACCCTTGCCAACCAACAGTGTTCGGTCACTTCACGAGGCAACGGTGCTGGAGTGGACTTATCACTCCAATGCCATAGAGGGGAATACCCTGACACTTAAAGAAACAAAGGTGGTTCTTGAGGGTATTACTGTAGGAGGCAAGTCAATCAGGGAGCATTTTGAGGCGATTAATCACCGTGAGGCTATTGAGTGGTTAGAGTCGGTAGTGGCGAGACATGAGCCCTTCAATGAACGACTGATTAAATCTATTCATCAATTGGTATTAAAAAATATTGATGACACTAACGCCGGTCGTTACCGGCAAGAAAATGTAATCACTGCCGGTGCTGAGCACAGGCCTCCTGACCACCTGCACTTGCAGCCATTAATGGTAGAACTGGTCGACAGGTATCAAAATCAAAAGTATCACCCTGTTGAGAGGGCAGCGAGACTGCATGTTGATTTTGTAGGGATTCATCCTTTTGTTGATGGCAATGGCCGAACTGCGCGCCTGCTGATGAATTTTGACTTAATGAGCAGTGGTTACCTGCCGGTCATTATTAAGGTGGAAGACCGTCTTGCCTATTATGAAGCTTTGGATAAAGCCCATACCAGCCAGTGCTATCAAGATTACCTGACAATGGTCGTTGAAGCAGAAGAGGAAGCCTTAAAGCGTTGTCTTAGTATTGTTGATTAGTTTTGGTTCCCATGCAGGAGCATGGGAACGAGTGGTAAGTTTTTAATCCCTTTCAATCAGTCTTCATAGCTCTGAAATACCAGACAGGCATTGGTGCCACCAAAACCGAAGCTGTTGGACATAACGCGATTCAGTTTCTGTTCCCGCGCTTCACCAACCAGAATAGGCAGATTCCGGGCTTCATCGTCCAGGGTATCTACGTTGGCGGAAGCCGTAATAAAGTGGTGCTTCATCATCAGCAGGCAGTAGATAGCTTCCTGCACACCAGCTGCGCCAAGGGAGTGACCAGACAGGGACTTGGTGGAACTGATGGTGGGCATTTCGTCACCAAACACTGTTTTCAGGGCTTTCAGTTCTGCCACATCGCCAACGGGTGTCGACGTGCCGTGGGTGTTGATGTAATCAACCGGACCGTCAACGGTTTCCAGCGCCAGACGCATACAGCGGGTAGCCCCTTCGCCGGAAGGAGCAACCATGTCATAGCCGTCAGAAGTCGCACCATAACCCACAACTTCAGCGTAAATCTTGGCGCCACGGGCTTTGGCGTGTTCCAGTTCTTCCAGGACCACCATGCCGCCACCGCCGGCAATGACAAAACCATCGCGGTCAGCATCGTAAGCGCGGGATGCTTTATCCGGGCTCTCGTTGTACCTGGTGCTCAGGGCGCCCATAGCGTCGAACAGGCCAGTCTGTGACCAATGTTCTTCTTCACCACCACCGGCAAAGACAACATCCTGTTTACCCAGCTGGATCTGTTCAACGGCATTGCCGATGCAGTGAGCACTGGTGGCGCAGGCAGAAGTAATAGAGTAGTTTACGCCCTTGATTTTGAATGGCGTGGCCAGGCAGGCAGAGACAGTGCTGCCCATGGTGCGGGTCACACGGTATGGGCCCACACGCTTGACGCCTTTCTCGCGCATAATGTCGGCGGCTTCGACAATGTTTTCAGAAGAGGCACCACCGGAGGCGGCAATCAGGCCGGTTCTCGGGTTAGAAACCTGATCTTCTGAAAGGCCGGAATCTTCAACAGCCTGCTTCATGGCGATGTAGGCGTAGGAAGCTGCCAGACCCATAAAACGCTGGGTTTTACGATCAATATGTTCGCTCAGGTCGATGTCGACAGAGCCGGAAACCTGACTGCGGAAGCCCTTTTCAGCGTAGCTTTCATTAAAGCTGATGCCGGATTTTCCCTGTTTGAGGCTGTCGGCTACGTCGCTCTGGGTGTTACCCAGGCAGGAAGTAATGCCGATCCCTGTAACTACAACACGTTTCATTTCTCTAAACCTGAATTATCCGAATGAATCAGAATGCGTCGGTGCTCTGGAAAAGGCCTACCCGGAGCCCTTCAGCCGTATAAATCTCACGCCCGTCGACGCTGACGCTGCCATCAGCAATACCCAGTGCCAGCTTGCGACTGATAACACGCTTGATATTGATCTGGTAGGTCACTTTCTTATTGGTTGGCAGAATCTGGCCAGTGAACTTGACTTCACCACTGCCCAGGGCCCTGCCACGACCCGGATTACCCATCCAGCCCAGGTAAAAACCAACCAGCTGCCACATGGCGTCCAGGCCAAGGCAGCCCGGCATGACGGGGTCGCCCGGAAAGTGACAGTCGAAGAACCACAGGTCTGGCGTGATATCCAGCTCGGCGATGATTTCGCCCTTGCCATATTTACCGCCTTCCTCAGAGATCCGAACGATACGGTCGAGCATGAGCATGTTGGGTGCTGGCAGTTGGGCATTGCCTGGCCCGAAAAGCTCACCTTGTGAACAGCGGAGCAGATCTTCTTTATCGTAGGATTGTTGCTTCATTCGTTCATTATTCCTGGAAAATGCCATGGCCGCCCGTTAAGGCAGGGGTGACATGGATATGTCGACGCTCTGTCAGACTGACCACTGACCACGGGAATTCATTACTATCGTTCCGGTGTGCACTATACCATCGGTCTCAGACGCTCATCAGCGTATTCTGTCGAAATTAACAAAAAAACAACAGAGGAGGCCGATCTTGATCATGTCCCGGGTGACCAGAATTTGATTTCATGCACTGGTTGCTTCAGGTATTGTATGATCTATCTGAGAATCCGGTGTCCCGGTGGCAGACTGTCACCGGGCGGTGAAGATTACCTTACATTCCCGGTAACCGGACCAAGAGAAATACAGCCGGAACTAACATGATGACACCGCACAACGGTAGCAAGCAGTATACCATAGCCATCCTCGGTGGGGGCAGCTTTGGGACGGCACTGTCTGATATATCAGCTCACAACGGTCATCGGGTTAAACTCTGGATGCGCAGTGAAGAGCAGGTAAAGGGAATCAATCAGGACCATATCAATCATCGCTATCTGCCAGATTTTACTATTCATCCCTCGGTTCAGGCTTCTACCGATATCAAGGCCACTGTCTCATCTGCAGATCTGGTTCTGATTGCCATTCCCAGCAAGTCCTTCCGTTCAGTGGTGCAACTGGCAGGGGATGCGCTGGAAGGAAAAATGGTGATCAGTACCACAAAAGGCATTGAGCCAGTCACCTTTGATCTGATGAGTGAAATCCTGAATGAAGAGCTTAACTCAGTCAGAGTCGGCGTTCTCAGTGGCCCTAATCTGGCCAAGGAAATTGTCGCCAAGGCGGTGACGGCCACCGTGATTGCCAGTGAAGATGATCAGTTGTGTGAGATTGTCCAGAAGGTATTGCACTCGGATTATTTCAGGGTTTATTCCAACCGGGATGTCTATGGCGTCGAACTGGCTGGAGCGCTGAAGAATATCTACGCCATTGTCTCAGGCATTGGGGCGGCGATGGGGATGGGTGAGAATACCAAGAGTATGCTGATCACCCGCAGCCTGGCAGAAATGAGTCGTTTTGCTGTCAGGCTCGGTGCCGATCCCATGACGTTCCTGGGTTTGTCCGGGGTAGGGGATCTGGTGGCTACCTGTACTTCCAGCCTTAGCCGGAACTTCAGGGTCGGTTACGCTCTGGGTCAGGGGAAAACCCTGAAAGAGGCAGAAGCGGAACTGGGCCAGGTAGCCGAGGGCGTAAATACCTTGCAGCAGGTGAGACAGAAAGCGGTTGAACTGGAAGTCTATATGCCGATCGTCGAAGGTCTGCACCAGGTCATTTTTGAGCATTTTGATGTGAATCAGCTGGTGCGCGGTATGATGCTGCGGGAGCAAAAAACGGACGTTGAATTTATGGTCAGGTGAGCGTCCTGAGTGAACAAACAAGAATACAGAGGTTTTTTATGGATGAGAAAGTAATTGATAATCTGAAATCAGAGTCCCGTTGGCTCAGGCTGTTGTTTATGGTGTTGTTTTACATGGTGGCTCACATTGCCGGACTGCTGATTTTATTGATTGCCATTGTTCAGGTATTCCACGGCTTTGTTAAATCTGAGCCAAACAGGCGGTTGCTGGATTTCAGTGCCAGCCTGAATCAATACTTTTATCAGATTATCCAGTTTGTTACTTATAATGTTGACACCAAGCCTTACCCATTCAGTGAATGGCCTGGAGATACGGAATAATGAAACTGATCATAATGCGTCATGGGCAGGCCAGTTGGTCAGCGCCATCTGATCAGGAGAGACCGTTAACGGAAACGGGTCAACAGGAAGTGCTCAGTACCGCTTCGAAACTGACCCATCTTGGGATCAGCAGGGTATTTGCCAGTCCTTATCTCAGGGCGCAGCAGTCCGGCAGAATTCTGGCTGAAACGCTGGATTGCACGCTGGAAACCCTGGGTTGCATTACTCCCGATGATGATCCGATGGCCGTTATTTCAGAACTCCCAACCCAGGGAAATATCGCTCTTGCCAGTCATATGCCCCTGGTTGGCAGCTTAACCGGTTTACTCTGTGAAGGGGTCGGTAATCAAGGGCCTGGTTTTATGACCGGCAATGCGGCGGTACTTGAAATGGAACTGCCCGGACCGGGGTTGGCAACATGGGTTGAGATGATAAAGCCCTGAAAACGGGGGTGTGTTGCGAGTAAGATGTTGGAAAGCACAGGTTAACCTGAGAATGCCATTACTGAGATTTGACAATATAAGCCTTGCCTATGGTGACCAGCCGCTGATGGATGGGGCCGAGTTCCAGATACGCAAAGGTGAACGGGTCTGTTTGCTGGGACGGAATGGTGCTGGCAAGTCCACCATGATGAAGCTGGTGTCCGGCAAAATTGATTCGGATGATGGCAGTATCTGGCGAAAGCCAGGTATGCGCATTGGGATTCTGAATCAGGACCTTCCCGAGCAGGACGAGAAAAAGGTCTACGATGTCGTAGCTTCTGGCCTTGAAGAAGTGGGAGACTGGATCAGTCAGTTTCACCAACTGTCCCAGAATATTCAGTCTGATGACGATATGAAGGCTCTGGAAGCTCTGGAAAAAGTGCAGCAAAAACTGGAGGCGGCTGATGGCTGGAGTCTTCAGCAGAAGGTAGACACAGTCATCCAGAAGCTGGGCCTGCCTGAAGAGAAGAAAATGAAGGAACTCTCCGGTGGCTGGCGCAGAAGGGTGGAGCTTGCTCGGGCGCTGGTATGCGAACCGGATCTGCTACTGCTGGACGAACCCACTAACCACCTGGATATTGTTGCCATTGACTGGCTTGAGAAACAGCTGCTTGATTTTCAGGGTGCGCTTTTGTTTATCACCCACGATCGTTCATTCCTGCAATCCCTGGCTACCCGAATTGTCGAATTGGATCGCGGTATCCTGACCAGCTGGGACTGTGATTATAAAACGTACCTTGAAAGAAAAGCGCATGCACTGGAAGTGGAAGCTGAACAGAATGCGCTGTTTGATAAAAAACTGGCGCAGGAAGAGGCCTGGATTCGGCAGGGCATCAAAGCTCGAAGAACCCGCAATGAAGGCCGTGTCAGGGCGCTGAAAGCACTTCGCAGTGAAAGAACGGAACGTCGGGAGGTTCAGGGTAAGGCGAGTTTCTCTCTGGAGCAGGGCAGCAGTTCTGGCAAGCTGGTGATGGAAGCCAGGAGGATTTCAAAGTCATGGGAAGGTCGGCATATCATTAAAGACTTTGATTTCAGGGTGATCCGGGGCGACAAGGTGGGTTTGATTGGCGCCAATGGTGCGGGTAAATCCACACTGTTGAGCATCTTGCTGGGGCAGCTCAAACCGGATTCCGGTTCCATCAAGGAAGGTACCAAACTGGAAGTGGCCTACTTTGATCAGTTGAGGAATCAGCTGGACCTTGAAAAAACCGTGGTTGATAACGTAGCTGAAGGTCGCGAGAGTATCGTGATTAACGGAGCCAGCCGACACGTGATCAGCTATCTCGGGGATTTCCTGTTCCCGGCTAACCGTTGTCGTGTACCTGTTAAGGCGCTGTCCGGGGGAGAGCGCAACCGTCTGTTGCTGGCAAGACTGTTCAGTAAACCTGCCAACCTGCTGGTCATGGACGAACCGACCAACGATCTTGATGTCGAAACCCTTGAGCTGCTGGAGTCATTGCTGGTGGACTTTCAGGGTACAGTACTGCTGGTCAGTCACGATCGTGAATTTCTCGATAATGTCGTGTCCAGTACCCTGGTATTCCAGCCTGACGGCAAGATTAACGAGTATGTGGGTGGTTTTGAAGATTGGCTCAGACAGGGTGGGGCGGTTAATCAGCTGGTGGCTGAACCTCAAACCAGCAAGCCTGACAAGAAACCAGAAACTAACCCCGGCGTTCAGTCTCAGCCGGAACCGAAAAAGAAAAAGCTCAGTTACAAGCTTCAGCGTGAACTGGATGCTTTACCCGCAGAGCTTGAAAAACTGGAAGAAGAGTTAATTCAGCTGGAAGAAACCATCGCCGATCCGGCTTTCTATCAGGGCGACCAGCAAGTGGTTCAAACCACTTTGGCACGATTGGAAACCGTTAATAAGGACATTGAAGAGAAAATGGAGCGTTGGGAAGAACTCGAAAATATGAGTTAAGCGTTTTTCAGTCGTTTGTTAACAGTGGTCAGTGTGCTGTCTCAGGAACGGCTATCTGCCGACTGTTAACTTAATTCATACGACAATGGATCAGTATCAGATATGGGTGATTACCATCTAAAATTGAGCATTGCTGCGATCTATGGACTACTTTATGAGGGGCATTCAAATATTATAGAAATATCATAGGAGTCAGAGTGGCCAATAGCTTCACCCATCGTAACAAAGCCAGTCAGCTAATTGCAGGTTCATTTGCTCTCATTGTTATGGTTTTCCCCTGCTCAACATTGCTGGCAGGAAACCCTTTATTAACGCCAATGGATGAGAGATTGGTTGAAAAAAAGGGAACAAAAGAGTCTGACTTCTTATCTGATTTGATTAACCTTAATTCCCTTTCGGGGAGGTACCCTTCAGTCACCCCGAACAGTACCGATCTTATATTTGCTATGAACCCTGGGAATGAGCGAGGCGTAAAGAGAAAGTATCAGGAAGAATCCCAGGGTGCCGGAGCGCAGCAGATGCAACCTTTGGTGGACTTCCCACTTCCGGCCATGTCCCGTGAACAAATTGCTGAAATTATCCGAACATTGAATCCAGGCCTCCCAGAAGAAACGATAACCGCTCTGCTGGGCAATATTCCGGAAACGCCTCCCGTTAATAACCTGACAATTGCCAGCATGATTGAGAAAGTGCAGGATATTCTTGGTATTACGCTTACCCGATATCAGAATAGAATCCTGGAGGCGCTATCACATATTCAGGATACCGAGTCTCCTGTTAAGCTTGACAACATGCAAGATCAACAAAACCTTGCCTATTTGTTGCTGGCTTATTACACAGCCATAAAATCAGGAGCTGCAGAACCTCAAAGGGCTCATCTTTTTTTTAATTCATTCTTTCTTCATGCCGCTGAAATGGCTGGAATATCCAGGCTCTATAAACAAAAAGATAATCTATTAGGTAAACGCAGACTGGTAAAAAATAAAGAACTTTTAAAAGAAAATATTGCTAAATCTTCTTCAGTATTCTCTAGCCTTAAATCTTTAGAAGAAGAGCGCATTACGTTTTTGGAGCCACCTCCAAAAGGAGGTGCGGTCCCATTTGAAGACCCCTCAGTAGAGTTTGAGCCAGTGAATACATTGCTAAGTGACGCTGCCAAACTGCTCAACCATGGCATTGACAGGAATGGGGTATCAATTTATAGGCGACAGCAAAGATCAGCTCAACTAATGCTGAAACTTATAGCCAAGCATGGTGAAAATGAACCTGAGTTAGTAGCATTTATTAATCAGTTCTTGAAATTAGTTGACATCATAAGCCAGATGCTAATGCCAGACCCTTTCGCCTCAGAATACGAAGCTCTGGAATTACATATTGTTCATATTCATAATTATTTTAGAGGATCAGGTAAGAGTGAAATCTTTTATTACAGCCCAGAGACGATAGGAGAATTTCTCGGCGAAATCAAACATGTAATAGAAGAAGCAAGACGTCACCCGGAAAATCAGGATCCTGAATTATTTAAAAAAATGATTAAAAACATGAGAATCTATTTAGCACTACAATTACCCCTGAATTTTACTGACGTATGTCATCGCCAAGTTATACTGGAAACCCTTATAGAGGGATTTATTAACCTTCTGGAACAATCGTATTCTTTATTGGCAGTGTTTTCTGATACAACCATTGGTTCTGATGTTGCTGAACAAGCGGAGGAAACCATGCATAGCGAGGTTGTAAAGGGATCAGAAGGAAAAGAGGTTAACAAAAAAGACAAGAAGAAAAAACACCTGCAAGAACGGATAATTCATATAGAGGAACTTGTCAAATGGCTCGGGTATTACCTTGATCATCCTACTGTTTATTCAGATTACGTCAGTGAATCTGGGAGAAGTGATTCTGACGGGAGTGATTCTGACGGGAGTGATTCTGACAGGAGTGATTCTGACGGGAGTGATTCTGACGGGAGTGATTCTGACGGAAGTGATTCTGACGGGAGTGATTCTGACGGGAGTGATTCTGACGGAAGTGATTCTGACATACCAGAGGGTGTGACTCAGTAAGTAAGCTAAATCCGACGAACCCAGCCGGAAGCGAAAAGAAAAGCTCGGCTAAATAATCAGATTGAAGAGAAAAACGACAAATGACTCAGAATAGCTTCACCCATCGTCGCAAGGCCAGTCAGCTCATTGCAAGTTCCTTTGGTCTCATTGTTATGGTTTGCCCCTGCTCAACATTGCTGGCAGCAAACCCTTTACTAACACCGATAGATGAGGAATGGTTTGAAAAAAAGGGAACAAAAGAGTCTGACTTCCTATCCGACTTGATTAACCTTAATGGCCTTTCGGGGAAGTACCCTATAGTTACCCCGAACAGTACCCATCTTATCTTTGCTATGAACTCTGGGAATGAGCAAAGCGTAAATGAGGGAAAGTATCAGGAAGAATCGCAGGGTGCTGGCGCACAACAGATGCAACCTTTAGTGGACTTCCCGCTTCCGGTCATGTCCCCTGAACAAATTGCTGAAATTATCCGAACATTGAATCCAGGCCTTTCAGAAGAAACCATAACCGCTCTACTGGGCAATCTTCCGGATACGCCTCCCGTTAATAATCTGACAATTGCCGGTATGATTAAGAAAGTGCAGGAAATTCTTGGTATTAGCCTTGGCTGTTATCAGAATAGAATCCTGGAGGCACTATCACATATTCAGGATACCGAGTCTCCTGTTAAGCTCGACAACTCGCAAGATCAACAAAACCTTGCCTATTTGTTGCTGGCTTACTACACAGCCATAAAATCAGGGGCTGCTCATCCTCGAAGGGCTCATCTTTTTTTTAATTCATTCTTTCTTCATGCCGCTGAAATGGCTGGAATATCCAGACTCCATCAACAAAAAGATGAACTATTGGGTAAACAAAGACCGATAAAAGATAAAGAAGTTTTAAAAGAAAATGTTGGTAAATCTTCTTCAGTATTATCTAGCCTCAAATCTTTAGCAGAAGAGCGCATTAGGTTTTTGGAGCCACCTGAGATGCTATTTGGGGATCCATTTGAAGACCCTTCAGTAGAGTTTGAGCCAGTCAATACATTGCTAAGAGACGCTGCCAAACTGCTCAACCATGGCATTAACAGGAATGGGATATCAATTTATAGGCGACAGCAAAAATCAGCTGAATTAATGCTGAAACTTATAGAAGAGCATGGTGAAAATGAACCTGAGTTAGTAGCATGGAACAATCAGTTCTTGAATTTAATTGATATCATAAGTCAGATGTTAGACCCTTTCGATGCAGCATACGCAAACCTGAATGTACCTATGGCTCATATTATGGATTATTTTAGAGAATCAGGTAAGAGTGAAACCTTTTACTACAGTTCAAAGACGATAGGAAAATTTCTTGGCGAAATCCAACATGTAATAGTAGACGGAATGCTTCACAAAGAAAATCAAGATCATGAATTATTTAAAGAAATGATTCGATCCATAAAAGTCTATTTGATGCTAGAGGTACGCCTGAATTTTACTAACGAATGTCATCACCAAGTCATAATGGAAACCCTTAGGGCAGGATTTACAGACCTTTTGGAACAATCGAATCATTTATTGGCAGTGCTTTCTGATACAGCCATTGGTTCCGATGCTGCTGAACAAACTGACGAAGCCGTGCATGGCGAGGTTGCTAAGGGATCAGAAGAAAAAGAAGTTATCAAAAAAGAGAAGAAGAAAAAACACCTGCAAGAACGGATAGATTATATAAATGGACTTGTGCAATGGCTCTGCTATCTCCATGATCATCCTGTTAGATTTTATTATTTTAAAGGGAGTGATTCTGATGGGAGTGATTCTGACGGAAGTGATTCTGACGGAAGTGATTCTGACGGAAGTGATTCTGACAGAAGTGATTCTGACATACCATAGGGCGTGACTCAGTAAGTAAGCTAAATCTGACGAACGTCAGCCGGAAGCGAAAAGAACAGCTAAGCTACATAATCAGACTCGAGATAAAAACGACAATGACTCAGTATTGGATTGGATGTTGGTGACTAGCGCATAAAATTGAGCATAGCTACGATCCTTGGACTACTTTATGAGGGGCATTCAAATATCATAGAAATATCATAGGAGTCAGAGTGATCAATAGCTTAATCCATCGTCGCAAGGCTAGTCAGCTCATCGCAGGTTCCTTTGGTCTCATTGTTATGGTTTGCCCCTGCTCAACATTACTGGCAGTAAACCCTTTATTAACGCCAATGGATGAGGGGTGGGTTGAAAAAAAGGGAACAAAAGAGTCTGACTTTCTGTCTGATTTGATTAATATTAATGGCCTTTCGGGGAGGTACCCTTTAGTCACCCCGAATAGTACCCATCTTATCTTTGCTATGAACCCTGAGAATGAGCGAGGCACAAAGAGAAAGCATCAGGAAGAGTCGCAGGGTGCTGAAGCACAGCAAATGCAACCTTTAATGAAATTCCCGCTCCCGGTCATGTCCCGTGAACAAATTGCTGAAATTATCCGAAAATTGAATCCAGGCCTCTCGGAAGAAACTATAACCGCTCTGCTGGGCAATATTCCGGATACGCCTCCCATTAACCTGGCAATTGCCGACTTGATTGATGAAGTGCGGGTTAGTCTTGGTATTAGCTTTGACCGATATCAAAATACCATTCTGGAAGCTCTATTGCATACTCAGGGTACCGAGTCTCCTGTTAAGCTCGACAACGAGAAAGATCGACAGAACCTTGCTTGTTTGATGCTGGCTTACTATACGGCCAAAAAATCGAGAACAGCTTCTCGTCAAAGGGCCTATCTTTTTTTTACTTCATTCCTGCTTCACGCCGCTGAAATGGCTGGAATATCCAGACTCCACCAACAAAGAGATAAACTATTAGGTTCACTTAGACCAATAAAAGATAGGGAACTTTTAAAAGAAAATGTTGGTAAATCTTCTTCAGTATTCTCTGGTCTGAAATCTTTAGAAACAGAACGTATTAAGTTTTTGGAGCCAGCTGAGAAACTATTTGGAGATCTACTTGACCCCTCAGTAGAGTCTGAACCAGTGAATACATTGCTAAGAGATGCTGCCAAACTGCTCAATCGTGGCACTGACAGGAATGGAATAGCAAATCATCAGCGACAGCGAAAAAAAGCTCAACGAATGCTCGAGCTTATAGACGAGTACGGTGAGAATGAACCTGAGTTAGTGGCATTCAATAATCAGTTTTTTAATTTAATTGATATCATAGGCCAGATGCTAGACCCTTTCTCTGCAGAAAGCGCAGAACTGAATATATGGCATATGGAATGTTATTTTAGAGAATTAGGTGAGAGTACAAACTTTTATTACGGTTCAAAGACGATAGGGAAATTGCTTGTCGAAATCAGGCGTGTAATAGTACATACAATATATCACCCAGAAAATAAAGAACATGAATTATTTGAAAAAATGATCGAACACTTGAAAACCTATTTAGCGCAACAAATAGACATAAATTTTACTAACGAACATCATTGCCAAGTCATACTGGAAACTCTTTGGTCAGGATTTAGAGAGCTTCTGAAACAATCGAATTATTTATTGGCAGTGTATTCTGATACAGCTATTGATTCCGATATTGCAAAGGGAGCAGGAGAAAAAGACGTTAGCAAAAAAGAGAAAAGGAAAATACACCTGCAAGAACGGATAAATTACATAAAAGATTTTGTGCAATGGCTCGGGTATTACCTTGATATTTTTGATTATACTGACAGCGGTGAATCTGACGGAAATAATTCTGGCACAGATGATGTTGACATACCAGGCGGAGTCACTCAGTGAGTTAAGCGAAATCCGACGAATCCAAATTGAGCATAGCTGCGACCCTTGGACTACTTTATGAGGGTCATTCAAATATCATAGAAATATTATAGGAGGTAGAGTGAACAGTAGCTTCATGTATCGAATATTGAAAAGAATTGGGTCATCGATGCTTTTCCATCATAACAAGTCTAATCAGCTCATTGCAGGTGCCTTTGGTCTCTTTGTTATGGTGTGTCCCTGCTCAACATTGTTGGCAGCATTGTTGGCAGCAAACCCTTTATTAACGCCAATGGATGAGGGGTTGGTCGAAAAAAAGGGAATAAAAGACTCTGACCTCCTATCTGAATTGATTAACCTTAATGCTCTTTCAGGAAGGTACCCCTTACTCACCCCGAACAGTACCGATTTTATTTTTGCTATGAACCCTGGGGATAGGCGAGGCGCAAAGAGAAAATATCAGGCAGAACCTCAGGGTGCTGGAGCACAGCAGATGCAACCTTTATCGGAATTCCTACTCCCGGCCATTTCCCGTGAACAAATTGCTGAAATTATCCGAACATTGAATCCAAGCCTCTCAGAAGAAACTATAATCGCTCTGCTGAGCAATATTCCGGAAACGCCTCCCGTTGATAACCTGACAATTGCTGGCATGATTCAGCAAGTGCAGGATTTTCTTGGCATTAAACTTAACCGATATCAGGATACAATCCTGGAAGCTCTATCGCGTATTCAGGGTACCGAGTCTCCTTTTAATCTCAATAACTCGCAAGATCAACAGGACATCGCCTATTTGATGCTGGCTTACTATACAGCTAAATATTCAAGTGGCGCTTCGCATCGAAGAGCTTCTCGTTTTTTTAATTCATTCCTGCTTCACGCCGCTGAAATGGCGGGAATATCCAGGCTTTACCAACAAAAAGATAAATTATTAGGTAAATGGGAACCGATAATAGATAAAGACGTTTTAAAAGGAAATGTTGCAAGATCCAAATTAGTATTCTCTGCTCTCATATCTCTAGAAAGAGAGCGCATTGAATTTTTGCAACCATTCGAAGATCACTCATCGAAGGCCGATCAAACTAATACATTACTAAGTGACGCTGCCAAACTGCTCAACAATGGCATTGATAGGAACGGAATATCGATTTATGAGCGACATAGAGAATCCGCACAAAGAATGTTGAATCTTATAAATGAATACGGTGAAAATGAGCCTGAATTAGTAGCCTGGAATAATCAGTTCTTGAATTTAATTAATATCATAAGCCGGATGCTTGACCCTTTTGCTGCAGAAAACGCAGAGCTAAATTTACTTGCTATCTTCATGGAGGATTATTTTAGAAAATCAGGTAAGAGTACAGTCTTTTATTCTGGATCAAACACGAGAAGGGTGTTACTTGGCGAAATCAATCAGGTAGTAGTAGACGCAATATTGCACCCAGAAAATCAAAGGCATGAATTATTTAAAACAATGATTGAACACATTAGAACCTATTTGGAACAACAATTACATTTAAATTTTACTAATAAGCATCATTGCAAAGTTATACTGAATACTCTACGGCTCGGATTTAAAGACCTTCTGAAACAATCGTATCATTTATTGTCGGTGTTTTATTACACACCAGTTATTGACTCCAATATCACTGAAAATGAGGTTGGCAAAATAGAGAGGAAGAAAAAACACCTGGAAAAACGGATCAATTACATAAAAAAGCTTGTGCGATGGCTCGAGTATTACCTTGATATTCCTTATTATGATTGTGCTGACAGCAGTGATTCTGACAGTAGTGGTTCTGACAGTAGTGGTTCTGACAGTAGTGGTTCTGACAGTAGTGGTTCTGACAGCAGTGATTCTGATAGAAACGATTCAGACATGACTGATGTTAACATGCCAGGAGGTGTGACTGAGTAAATTCAACGAAGCTCAGCCGGAAGCGGTAAGGAAAATCTCAGCTACAGAATCAGGTTGAAGAGAAAAACGACAATGACTCAGTATTGGATTGGATGATATTGGCGGCAAGCTCGTAAAATTGAGCACAGCTGCAATTCTTGGACTATTTTATGAGGGGCATTTAAATATTATAGAAATATTATAGGAGGTAAAGTGGCCAATAGCTTTATGTATCGATTATTGAAAAGAGCCGGATCATCGATCTTTTCCCATCGTAACTTACCCTATCGTAAAAAGTCTAACCAGCTTATTGCAGGTTCCTTTGGTCTCATTGTTATGGTTTGCCCCTGCTCAACATTGTTGGCAGCATTGTTGGCAGCAAACCCTTTATTAACACCAATGGATGAGGGATTGGTTGAAAAAAAGGGAACAAAAGACTCTGACCTCCTATCTGAATTGATTAACCTTAATGCCCTTTCGGGGAGGTACCCTTTACTCACCCCGAATAGTACCGATTTTATCTTTGCTATGAACCCTGGGGATATGCAAGGCGCAAAGAGAAAGTATCAGGAGGAACCGCAGGGTGCTGGAGCACAGCAGATGCAACCTTTAGCGGAATTCCTACTCCCGGCCATTTCCCGTGAACAAATTGCTGAAATTATCCGAACATTGAATCCAGGCCTCTCAGAAGAAACTATAATCGCTCTGCTGAGCAATATTCCAGAAACGCCTCCCATTGATAACCTGACAATTGCTGGCATGATTCAGCAAGTGCAGGATTTTCTTGGCATTAAACTTGACGGATATCAGGATACAATCCTGGAAGCTCTATCGCGTATTCAGGATACCGAGTCTCCTGTTAAGCTCGACAACTCGCAAGATCAACAGAACCTCGCTTATTTGATGCTGGCTTACTATACAGCTAAATATTCAAGTGGTGTTTCGCGTCAAAGTGCTTATCGTTTTTTTAATTCATTCCTGCTCCACGCTGCTGAAATGGCTGGAATATCCAGGCTTTACCAACAAAAAGATAAATTATTAGGTAAAAAGAAACCGATAAAAGATAAAGAAGTTTTAAAGCGAAATGTAGCAACATCCAAAATAGTATTCTCTGCTCTCAAATCTCTGGAAACAGAGCGCATTTATTTTTTACACCCATTCGAGGATCACTCATCGGGAGCTGATCAAGCTAATACATTACTAATGGAAGCTGCCAAGCTTCTCAACAATGGTATTGATAGGAACGGAATGTTGATTTATGAGCGACATAGACGATCAGCGCAAAGAATGTGGAGGCTTATAAACGCATGCGGTGACAATGAGCTTGAATTAGTAGCCTGGAATAATCAGTTCTTGAATTTAATTGATATCATAAGCCAGATGCTTGACCCTTTTTCTGCAGAATATGCAGGGCTAAATGCACTTATTGTCAACATGGAGGATTATTTTAGAAAATCAGGTAAGAGCACAGCCTTTTATTCTGGTTCAAACACGAGAAGGGAGTTACTTGCCGAAATCAAAGAGGTAGCAATAGACGCAAAATTGCACCCAGAAAATCAAAATCATGAATTATTTAAAGAAATGATTGAACACATCAGAACCTATTTGACACAACAATTACACTTAACTTTTACTAACGAGCATCATCGCAAAGTCATACTGCAGACCCTCAGGTTGGGATTTAGAGACCTTCTGAAACAATCATATTATTTATTGGCAGTGTTTTCTAATACAGCTATTGCTTCCAATGTCACTGAAAATGAGATTGGAAAAAAAGAGAGGAAGAAAAAACACCTGCAAGAACGGATTGGCTACATAAAAGAACTTGTGGAATGGTTCGACTATTACCTTGATATTCCTAATTGTGATGACAGCAGTGAATATGAAAGTAGTGCATCTGAAAGTAGTGAGTCTGAAAGTAGTGAGTCTGAAAGTTGTGAAGCTGAAAGTTGTGAAGCTGATAGCAATAAATCTGATAGCAGTGATTCTTTCAGCAGTGACTCTGACTCTTAACATACCAGAGGGCGTGACTCAGTGAGTTAAGCTGAATCTGACGAATCTAAATTGAGCATAGCTGTGACCCTTGGACTACTTTATGAGGGTCATTCAAATATCATAGAGATATCATAGGAGTTAGAGTGAACACTTGCTTTATGTATCGAATATTGAAAAGAATCGGATTATCGATACTTTTCCATCATAACAAGTCTAATCAGCTCATTGCAGGTGCCTTTGGTCTCTTTGTTATGATTTTCCCCTGCTCAACATTGTTGGCAGCAAACCGTTTATTAACGCCAATGGATGAGGGGTTGGTTGAAAAAAAGGGAACAAAAGACTCTGACCTCCTATCTGAATTGATTAACCTTAATGCCCTTTCGGGGAGGTATCCTTTAGTCACTCCGAATAGTACCGATCTTATCTTTGCTATGAACCCTGGGGACAGGCGAGGCGCAAAGAGAAAGTATCAGGCAGAATCGCAGGGTGCTGAAGCACAGCAGATGCAACCTTTAGCGGACTTCCCACTCCCGGCCATGTCCCGTGAACAGATTGCTGAAATTATCCGAACATTGAATCCAGGGCTCTCAGAAGAAACTATAATCGCTCTTCTGGGTAATATTCCGGAAACGCCTACCGTTGATAACCTGACAATTGCTGACATGATTCAGCAAGTGCAGGATTTTCTTGGCATTAAACTTAACCGATCTCAGGATACAATCCTGAAAGCGCTATCGCATATTCAGGATACCGAGTCTCCTGTTAAGCTCGACAACTCACAAGATCAACAGGATCTCGCCTATTTGATGCTGGCTTACTATACAGCTAAATATTCAAGTAGTGTTTCGCGTAAAAGAGCTTCTCGTTTTTTAAATTCATTCCTGCTTCACGCCGCTGAAATGGCTGGAATATCAAGACTTCACCAACAAAAACATAAATTATTAGGTGATAAGGAACCGATAACAGATAATGAAATTTTAAAAGGAAATCTAGCAACATCCAAATTAGTATTCTCTGCCCTGAGCTCTCTAGGGATGGAGCGCATTGATTTTTTGCACCCATGCAAGGACGACTCAGCGGAGGCTGATCAAACTAATACATTACTAATCGATGCTGCCAGACTGCTCAACAATGGCATTGATAGGAGCGGAATGCCGATTTATGAGCGAGAGATAGAATCAGCACAAAGAATGCTGGATCTTATAGAAGAATACGGTGAAAATGAGCCTGAATTAGTAGCCTGGAATAATCAGTTCTTGAATTTAATAGATATCATAAGCCAGATGCTTGACCCTTTCGCTGCAGAATACGCAGATCTGAATGTACATATTGCTAATATGGTTGATTATTTTGGAAGAGCAGGTAAGAGCACAGCCTTTTATTCTGGTTCAAACAGGAGAATAGAATTACTTGAAGAAATTAATGGTGTGGCAGTACACGCAATATTTCACCCGGAAAATCAAAAGCATAAATTATTTAAAAAAATGATTGCGCACATTAAAACCTATTTGACGCAACAATTACACTTAACTTTTACTAACGAGCATCATCGCAACGTTATACTGCAAACTCTCTGGTCGGGATTTAATGACCTTATGGAACAGTCGTGTCATTTATTAGAAGTGTTTTCTGATACAACTATTGATTCCAAACTCACTAAAAATGAGATTAGTAAAAGAGAAAGGAAGAACAAACACCTCCAGGAACGGATTGATTACATTAAAGATTTTGTAGAATGGCTCAGGTATTATCTTGATATTCAAGATTCTGATGAAAGCAGTGGATCTGAGACAAGCGATAATGACAGCAGTGAACCTGAGACAAGTGATTATGACATTAATGATTATGACATTAGTGATGATGAAATGTCAGAGGGCGTGATTCAGTGAGTTAAGCTACATCCTACGAAACTCAGCTACATAATCAGGGTATTCGGTCACGCCCCGCGGTTAACTCACCCGGTGTTACTGTTATGGCTTATGGCTGTTGTTTTTACCCACTCTTACCGCCAGCACATCACAGCAGGCACCATGCAGGATGCTGGTGGACGTTGAGCCGAGAATCAGGGCCAGGCCGTGTCTGCCGTGGCTCCCCACTACGATCAGGTCAACGTCGGTCTCTTCAGCGATGCGATGCACTTCCCTTTCCGGGCGGCCATAAACGACGTGCTGCTCACCCTTGTCCAGATGAATACTGTCTGCCAGACGTGAAATGCGCTCTCTGGCCTGTTGGGTGATTTCGTCCTGAAGGGTTGTGAGATCCAGTGGGATATCGCTGCCATAAGCCACACTCAGTGGCTCAACCACATGCACCAGTGTCAGTCTGGCCTGATAGGTTTCGGCAAGCGACTTGGCCTTATCCAGCACATCGTCCGCTTCATCAGACAGGTCAATAGCAACGAGAATATGGTTATATTGACTCATAGACTGTATCTCTCTTCCTGGTTGTTTTATAGCGAATTGCAGCTCAATGCCCGGATTGCGATTAACTGCAAACATCGTGGATTAAACGCCTATAGTTTACGGTGGTCTGTTATATTGTCCAAGCCTATTTATAGTAGGTATTTGACTTTAATCAGTATTTTTGCGGATTTAAAGCGCTTGATATTCTTGACTTTGCCACAAAATTCAATGAAGGTAGGCACAAAAATTCAAACGGTTGTATGAATGTCTGGCAAGTCAGTTATCAAAACAACCTTTTTCAATCCGTCCGGAGAGAGATAAATGATATATCAGGGGAAAGCGTTCAAGGTTCTGGCACTTGAAAGCGGTATCGCCGAGTTAAGGTTTGACCTCGAAGGTGAGTCGGTGAACAAGTTCAGCCGGCTGGCCATAGAAGATCTGAATGATGCGATCAAGGCGATCAAGGCGGAAGACTCCATCAAGGGGGTCGTTCTCACCAGTGGTAAGGAAGGGGTCTTCATTGTTGGTGCCGATATCATGGAGTTTACCTCAACCTTCCGTCAGGGCGAGGCTGAACTGATGGAAATGGTTATGGGTGCTAACCGTATCTTCAGCAGTTTTGAAGACCTGGATATGCCAACCGTTGCCGCGATCAATGGCAGTGCTTTGGGTGGTGGTTTCGAGATCTGCCTCTGTGCGGATTATCGGGTGCTGTCCAATAAAGGTGGTGTTGGTCTGCCTGAAGTGAAACTGGGTATCTACCCGGGCTGGGGCGGGACTGTTCGTTTACCGCGTTTGATCGGTGTTGATAATGCAGTCGAGTGGATTGCTGCCGGTCGTGAGCAGAAGCCTGATGCAGCCCTGAAAGTAGGCGCTGTAGATGCAGTCGTTGCAACCGAAAAGCTGGTGGACTCAGCGGTAGCTATCATCAAACGTTGTCTGGCCGGTGAGTTGGACTTTAATGCCCGCAAAGATGAAAAACGCTCACCGCTGAAATTGCCCATGCTTGAATCGCTGATGGCTTTTGAAACAACTAAAGCCGTTGTTAAGCAGCAGGCTGGCCCTCATATGCCAGCACCAGTGGCTTCTGTCAAAACGATCCAGAAGCATGCTGAGCTGCCCAGGGACGAAGCCCTGAAAGTAGAAGCAGAAGGTTTTATCAAGCTGGCCAAATCTCCTGAGTCTGATGTTCTGGTGGGGCTGTTCCTGAACGACCAGATGCTTAAGAAGAAGACCAAAGCTCTGACCAAACAGGCGGGTAAGGTTGAGAAAGCCGCTGTTCTGGGTGCTGGCATTATGGGTGGCGGTATTGCTTACCAGTCTGCCTACAAGGGCACTCCCATCCTGATGAAAGATATTGCTCAGGAAGGTTTGAACCTGGGTCTGACGGAAGCCAGCAAGCTGTTGTCCAAGCGAGTGGACCGTGGTCGTATGGATCCTCTGAAAATGGGTGAGATTCTCAATCACATTGTGCCAACTCTGTCGTACAGTGAGTTTGCTGACGTTGACGTGGTGGTGGAAGCGGTGGTTGAGAACGTCAAGGTCAAAAAAGCCGTATTGGGCGAAGTCGAACATCATGTCCGTGAAGACGCTGTGCTGGCTTCCAATACTTCAACCATTTCTATAACAGAGTTGGCTAAGGATCTGAAAAGACCCGAAAAATTCTGTGGCATGCACTTCTTTAACCCGGTACACGCAATGCCTCTGGTTGAAGTGATTCGTGGTGAGAAGACCAGTGAAGAAACGGTGGCAACGGTGGTGGCTTACGCCAAGAAAATGGGCAAGGTGCCTATCGTTGTCAATGACTGCCCCGGGTTCCTGGTCAATCGGGTACTCTTCCCATACTTTGGTGGTTTCGCTTCGCTGGTGAGAGACGGCGCTGACTTCCAGAAAGTAGATAAAGTCATGGAGAAATTTGGCTGGCCAATGGGTCCTGCTTACCTGCTTGACGTTGTCGGAATTGATACCGGCTGTCACGCAGAAAAAGTGATGGCGGAAGGTTTCCCGGATCGTATGTCCCGTGACTGGAAGAGTGCTATTGATGTGATGTTCGAACAGGGGCGTTACGGACAGAAGACCAATGTCGGCTTCTATCAGTACGAGCAGGACAAGAAAGGCAAGCCTAAAAAAGTGGCTGACGAAACGGCCTATAAGATTCTCTCCGAAGTGGCGGGTGACAGCCGTGAGTTTGAAGCACAGGAAATTATTGATCGCATGATGATTCCTCTGTGTATGGAAACCGTCCGCACGCTGGAAGATGGCATTGTTGATACCGCGGCTGAAGCTGACCTGGCTTTGCTCAATGGCATCGGCTTCCCGATTTTCCGTGGCGGTGCCCTGAAGTACATCGATAGCATGGGGGTCGACAAGTTCGTTGAGCTGGCTGACCAGTACGCTCATATCAGCCCGCTCTATCAGCCCACTGACAAGCTGCGGGAAATGGCTCGTGAAGGCAAAACGTTTTACGGCGCGTAAACAGCCTCAGGCCACACAAGAGTTAGCTAATCACGATCAACCGATTTAAGAGAGAATTGACTATGAGCCTTAATCCGAGAGATGCCGTAATCGTAGACTTTGGCCGGACCCCAATGGGCCGTTCCAAGGGGGGCATGTATCGAAATGTCCGTGCCGATGATCTGTCCGCCAACCTCATCACTGGCGTTTTAGACCGTAACCCCGGTGTTAACCCTGAAGAAGTTGAAGATGTGATCTGGGGGTGTGTCAACCAGACCCTGGAACAGGGTTGGAACGTTGCCCGTATGGCATCTTTGATGACTCCCATTCCTCATACTTCTTCTGCCCAGACTGTCAGTCGTCTGTGTGGTTCTTCCATGAGTGCGCTGCACACTGCTGCTCAGGCGATTCAAACCGGCAACGGTGATGTTTTTGTGGTAGGTGGTGTTGAGCACATGGGGCATGTGGGCATGATGCATGGGGTGGACCCCAATCCACGTCTGTCTAAATACGCCGCCAAAGCCGCGGGTATGATGGGTCTGACTGCTGAAATGCTGGGCCTGATGCACGGTATTACCCGCGAAGCTCAGGATGAATTTGGTGTCAGATCGCACATGAGAGCCTGGGAAGCGACCAGAGGCGGTCACTTCAAAAATGAGATTATCCCTATGCAGGGGCACGATGAGGACGGCAACCTGGCGGTCTTCAGCGAAGATCAGACAATCCGTCCTGATACCACGCTCGAAGGGCTGGCCCAGTTAAAGCCTGCCTTTAACCCGAAAGGGACAGTGACAGCCGGTACGTCGTCCCAGATTACCGATGGCGCTTCCTGCATGATCGTTATGTCTGCACAGCGTGCGCAGGACCTGGGTCTTCAGCCAATGGCTGTGATTCGTTCCATGGCGGTTGCTGGTGTTGATCCGTCCATCATGGGTTATGGTCCTGTACCCAGCACCAAAAAAGCGCTGGAGCGTGCCGGCCTGACCATGGATGATATTGATTATGTTGAGTTGAATGAAGCTTTTGCTGCCCAGGCTCTGCCAGTGCTGAAAGACCTGAACCTGCTGGACAAGATGGATGAAAAGGTAAACCTGAACGGTGGTGCTATTGCTTTGGGCCATCCCTTCGGATGCTCCGGCGCCCGAATCTCCGGTACTCTGCTGAACGTTATGAAGCAGCATAACGGTACGCTGGGTGTAGCCACTATGTGTGTGGGTCTGGGTCAGGGTATTACTACGGTGTTCGAACGTCTGTAATACCACTGTCCGGACCTGTGTTTGTCTGGAGTATCCTGCTTGAGAGTTTTGCCCCGGAATGTTATTCCGGGGTGTTCCTGTTCCGCCTGCCAGTGTTCACAGTCATTAAATAATCTTTTGATATTCAAGGAAATTATTGCTCATAACGGGCTGGATTAATCATTGTGGCTGTGAAACGATAAAAAAAGAGGGTCGTTCGAGAAAAAATCAGGGTCATTGGAGGGTTTTCCTTGACCGATGTTTTTCTTGACCTTATATATTGAAACAATTTTCAATTCCCGACCTTTCTTGTTTTGGTGGCAGGCCGAGCTGAGTGTTTTATGATTTTTTTTCAGGCTGGTCAGCTATACCGGGACAATGGAGCTGATTACAGGATGTGTAAGGTAGCATGGGTAAATCTTTAGTTATCGTCGAATCGCCTGCCAAGGCGAAGACAATAAACAAATATCTGGGTAAGGACTTTGTTGTTAAGTCCAGTGTTGGTCATATCCGTGACCTGCCCACCGCGGGTGGCTCCAGGAAACCTGTGGATCCCAAAGCACGGGCAAAGGCCGCTGCTGAGACACGTAAACTATCTCCTGAGCAGAAAATCGTTCACAAGAAGCGCAAAGCCAAAGAGCAGCTGATTGAGCGAATGGGTATTGATCCTGAACAGGGATGGAAAGCCCATTACGAGATATTGCCAGGCAAAGAAAAGGTGGTCGATGAACTTCGTCGTCTTGCCGCATCGGCTGACACGATCTATCTCGCAACCGATTTGGACCGCGAGGGAGAGGCCATTGCCTGGCATCTTCAGGAAGCGATTGGTGGAGAGCCAGGTCGATATCGGCGGGTAGTGTTCAACGAAATTACCAAAAATGCTATCCAGGAAGCCTTTAAAGAGCCTGGTATTCTCAATATCGATCGGGTCAATGCCCAGCAGGCGAGAAGGTTCCTCGACCGCGTAGTGGGTTATATGGTTTCGCCGTTGCTCTGGGCGAAAATTGCCCGTGGCCTGTCGGCAGGGCGAGTGCAGTCAGTGGCCGTTAAGCTGATTGTTGAGCGAGAGCGTGAAGTCAGAAGTTTTATCCCGGAAGAGTACTGGGAGGTGTACGCTGACCTGACCACCGAAGACGGAGAAGTCATTCGTTTTCAGGTGGCAAAAGAAGCCGGAGACAACTTCAGGCCTACCAGTGAGGCTGCCACCGGGGTTGTTCTTGAAAAGCTTAAACAGGCTGATTACACGCTGACGGCGCGGGAAGACAAACCGACCCGTAGTCGCCCATCGGCCCCTTTTATTACCTCCACCCTGCAACAGGCAGCCAGTACCCGCCTGGGATTCAGTGTCAAGAAAACCATGATGATGGCCCAGCGCCTCTATGAAGCGGGTCATATTACCTACATGCGTACCGACTCCACCAATCTGAGTCAGGAGGCGGTAGAAAGTGCCCGTGAATTTATTGATGGTACTTATGGTTCAAGGTATTTGCCCGAGCAGCCAAACCGGTATTCCAGCAAAGAAGGCGCCCAGGAGGCTCACGAAGCGATACGTCCTTCCTCGGTAACCGCTGAGCCGGGTTCTATTTCCGGTCTTGAGAAAGATGCAGAGCGCCTTTATGAGCTGATCTGGAGACAGTTTGTTGCCTGTCAGATGACACCTGCGGAGTACCTCAGCACATCCCTGACGGTGCGGGTAGATGACTTTGATCTGAAGGCGAGGGGCAGAACCCTGAAGTTTGATGGTTATACCCGTGTCATGGCCGCCATTGCCAAGAAAGGGGAGGACATCATTCTGCCCGCCCTGGAGAAAGGTGATCCGCTGGATCTGAAGAAACTGGATCCGAAACAGCTGTTCACCAAGCCGCCAGCCCGATTCAGTGAAGCGGCTCTGGTTAAAGAGTTGGAAAAGCGCGGAATTGGCAGGCCTTCGACCTATGCCTCCATTATCTCAACCATTCAGGATCGTGGTTATGTCTCTCTGAAAAATCGTCGTTTCTATGCTGAGAAAATGGGCGATATTGTCACAGACCGGCTGGTTGAAAATTTCTATGATCTGATGGATTACAATTTTACCGCCAATATGGAGTCAAATCTTGATGTAGTGGCTGAGGGGGGCAAGAACTGGAAAGATCTTCTGGACAGCTTCTACAGCGATTTCAGTCACAAGCTGGAGCAGGCTGAAAACGACAGTAGTGGTATGCGATCCAACGATCCTTCCCCAACCGACATCAAATGCCCTGAATGTGGCAGGGATATGATGATTCGTACCGCCAGTACCGGGGTATTCCTGGGCTGCTCCGGTTATTCGCTGCCTCCGAAAGAGCGTTGTAAAAGCACTATTAATCTGGTGCCCGGCGAAGAAGTGGAAGATGCTGATGACGAAAATGCTGAAGTGAACGCTTTGCGTGCTATGCATCGTTGTCCCAAGTGCTCTACAGCGATGGAAAGCTATCTGATTGATGAGCAGCGCAAGCTTCATGTCTGTGGTAATAACCCGGACTGCTCTGGCTATGAAGTGGAAAAAGGTCAGTTCAAGCTCAAGGGTTATGATGGCCCCGTGCTTGAGTGTGACAAGTGTGGATCGGAGATGCAGCTCAAGTCCGGGCGTTTTGGTAAATACTTTGGTTGTACCAACAGTGAGTGTAAAAACACCCGTAAGCTGCTGAAGAGTGGTGAGGCGGCCCCGCCAAAAATGGATCCGGTGCCTATGCCTGAGCTTAAGTGCCTTAAGGTGGACGATCACTATATTCTCAGGGACGGTGCTGCGGGTCTTTTCCTGGCCGCCAGCCAGTTTCCAAAGAACCGGGAAACCCGTGCTCCCCTGGTCAGTGAGCTGATTCCTCATCAGGCAGCTATTGATCCGAAATATCATTATCTTCTGGATGCGCCGAGGCAGGATGCTGAAGGCAATCCTGCCATTATCCGCTACAGTCGTAAGACCAAAACTCAGTATGTTATGAGTGAGTCTGAAGGTAAGGCGACGGGGTGGAGTGCTACTTTCCAGGAAGGGAAGTGGGAAGAGAAAACCACCAAAAAGCGCAAAAAAACCTGATCTGGCCGGGTCAAAAACAAGACCTTCACGTTGATTCGTGGAGGTCTTTCTATTTGAGAGAACGATAATGTCTGAGCAATGGCGTTCCCATACCAATAAAAAACTGCACTATGCCCGTTTACAACTGGATGCCTGGGAAAGTGCCGAGCCTTTTGAGCAGGACGCTTTTCGAGACGCGTTTCTGATGCATGCCCGCCATGCCTATTTCTCTCTGTTGGCAGAGATTCTTTTTCCTTACGGTAAGCAGCTGACCCGGTTGCTGTCTCTGGAAGAAGTCTCGAAGCTGGTGGACAAGAAGCAGGAGGGCAGTGTGTCTGAACTCGAGCAGCTTAAGCAGCTTGAGTCGTCGGATAGCTGGCTGGCAGATTTACTTGAGGCTTATGATGGTATTTCAATATTAAATGATAATATCCAATCATATTCAAGTGAAGTCGGTTCAATAATGATTGCTTCGGACAGAGGAGAATCCACAAGAGGTGTTAAAACACCGGAAAGTGGCAGAGCAGTTCTTGCTGCTCTTAAAGAGCTGGTAGGGCATTTCAGAAATTTTAATCTTGAGTGGTGAATAAACGATAATGGATCGATATTTACCGGTAGCGGATACCAGTACATAGTCTTTTATTGATTAAGGTCAACACCTGAGTAATTTTGTGATTTATCCACACTGAAACCGGTTTCATCTGGTTTGTCACTGGTATATATTGTTTTTCGAATTGTTCAAACAGTCAAGGAACCCCAGGACGGGGCATCCAGTTGAGGTAAAGCGATGACTAAAATCATGCTGTGCTGTTCTGCAGGTATGTCTACCAGTATGCTGGTAAAGAAAATGCGTGAAGCTGCTGAAAGTCAGGGTAAAGAAGTAGAGATTGAAGCCTTTGGCGCTACCGATTTCGACGAACAGGTAGCCAGCTACGATGTTGTCCTGCTGGGGCCTCAGGTTAAATATATGTTGAACGACCTCAGGCAACGTGCTGCTGAGTATGAAATACCGGTTGAAGCCATCAGCCCTATTGATTACGGCACTATGAATGGTGCAAAAGTACTGGAATTTGCCCTGTCGCTAAAAGCCTGATTTATTAAAGGTTCATCAAAGAATGTTGTGTGCCTGTTTTGCAACAGGTACACAAGCTTTCGTTCTTCTATCACCAGAATCCTCCCCACAATCCCCTAAGAACACAGATCACAATGTTTTGGCCTATTGCATCATTGGGCACAATGCTGCATGATTTCCCCCTCATACACGCTACTTATATGGAACCAAATATGGCTGCATCGTTTTTGGAAATTGTGGAGCTTCCAACGGGCGAGATTGTTCTGCGACGCAGTGATGACGAGGGTGAGCCTCTGCTGACCATGAAGTTTTCTGAGGAAGCTATAGAATTTCTCGAAGGCGGGCATCTGCAAGTGGCAAAGGTCATGTTTGATGCGGGTATGCAGGAGGTGGCTGAACTGACTCGTCCACAGCCTGCTGATGAAGAGATCCCTGAAAACAGAGTACTGCATTAACTCTATTTTGATGGACAGGTTTCAGGCAACCTGTCTGCTACGAATAGCCAACCCCTGGCACTGTCCATTTTGGGCAGCGCTTTCAAGTTTACCTAACCATCCTTTATCCAGATCTCCCAGCCAACTGATAACGGTGTGGCTGGTACCCGATGCGAGAGCCTTCCGGGTAAGCTCCAGTGTCTGATTAGTATTGCTGGAGCTAAAGATTTGCACCTTGTCATGATTCAGGTCACAACTCTTTAACCAGTGAAGAGTTCGGGTATCTGATTTGTCTGCCAGAATAAGCGTTAACCAACGTTCACTGTCACTGGAAAGTTGACTGAGCATGGGGTTCAGGAGTTGTTCGGCCTGCCATGGCTTTCCTGAGAGAATAAGCTCATTAATAATGGGTTTCATTTCTTATAACTCCAACGCTTAAACCTTCAATCGCGAACGTATCCTGTGTGAGGTCAACGACAATGGTTTCGAACTCATCGTTTTCCGGATGCAGCAAGACTTTATTTTTCTTTTTCTCGAATCTTTTGACGGTGACTTCATCTTCAATCCGGGCCACGACAACCTGACCATTTCGAACGTCTGCTGTCTTGTGAACCGCCAGCAGGTCACCATCAAGAATCCCGATGTTTTTCATACTCATGCCTTTGACCCTTAACAGAAAGTCAGCGGATGGGTTAAAGAAACCCGGGTTGAGCATCAGGTGATCCTCTATATGTTCCTGGGCAAGGATCGGGTTACCGGCAGCCACCTGGCCAACAATAGGAAGCCCTTCTGGTTGGCTGTCTGGAATTCGGATACCCCTTGAGGTTCCGGGGGTCATCTCAATAGCGCCTTTACGGGCCAGTGCCCTGAGATGCTCTTCTGCGGCATTGGCTGAGCGAAAGCCAAAGGTTTTGGCAATTTCGGCCCTGGTGGGTGGGAAACCTGTCTCTGCGGTATGAGATTTGATCAGGTCCAGTATTTCAGATTGTCGTTTAGTGAGCTTATTCATAAGAGTGCGATCTGTTTTTTTATACAGTATCTGTGATTATATACAGTATGATGGTCGTGGCAAGTGTAACCTTGACACTGCAGGATTAGAAACGTAGCTTTAAACGGTCGTTTATTAATCCTTATAAAACTCCCTATATCATGGCGCAACCTTCAACTATCGATAGAATTCTGGATTCAGCCGAGCTGCTTTTCGCCGAACATGGCTTCGCAGAAACCTCTTTAAGAACAATAACCAGTCAGGCAGGCGTGAACCTGGCTGCCGTGAACTATCATTTCGGCTCTAAAAAAGCTTTGATACAAGCGGTCTTCGCCCGTTTCCTGGCTCCTTTCATGGAGGGTTTGAATACTACGCTGGATGAGTGGTCAGACCAGAGTGAACAACCCGACCTTGAAGCGGTGCTTGAGATACTGGTCGACCATATTCTCGCTGTGAAACCCAGAAGACCCGATGATATTTCTATTTTTATGAAACTCATGGGGCTGGCCTTCACTCAGAACCAGGGGCACTTGAAGCGTTATCTGACTGAAACTTATGGAACCGTCTTCAGCCGATACTTTGAGTTGCTGTTCAGGGCCTGTCCTGACCTGCCCACTGCCGATAAATTCTGGCGCACCTACTTTATCCTTGGCTCTGCTATCTTCTCAATGTCCGGTGCTGATGCACTCCTCGCCATCGCCAGCAGAGACTTTGCCATTGATGACAACCTTGAGAAGATCATGAGAAGAATGGTGCCATTTATGGCTGCTGGCCTACGAGCTCATGCTACTTACGACAAGGGCCGATAAACCAGCCAACACGGGATTGATCTGTGCATATTAATGTTCGAATTGCCTCACAAACCCTGGAGCTGATGCAAGAGGGAAAGGTGACAGCCTGTTATTCTGTATCAACTGCGAGTAAGGGAACGGGGCAGCAGGAGGGTAGCTGGCAGACTCCTCTTGGACGCCATGTTATTCGCGCTAAAATCGGCGAGGGTCTGCCTGTCCATGCTGTGTTTGTTGGCAGGCGATTCACAGGGGAGATTTATTCTCCCGAACTAAAACAGCAATATCCTGATCGACGGGACTGGATCTTAACCAGAATTCTCTGGTTAAGTGGCCTGGAACCCGGTTATAACCGTTTGGGAAATGTCGATACTATGCGGCGATATATCTATATTCACGGCTCACCCGATACTGCCGTGATGGGCGAGCCGGGATCAAGAGGCTGTGTGCGGATGCACGGTCACGACATGATAGATTTATTTGACCGGGTTCTGCCGGGAACTACTATTGATATTCTTCCGGAATAGTCTTACCGGTTTTTGGGTCAGGAGAGCAATGAAAGTATGAATACGCGTGATCAGAACAATGGAAAAAATAATGGCGTTTTAATAATCGACCTTGAAGGTCAGGCTCTTCAGCCTGAAGAGCGGGAGTTACTCCTGCACCCCGGTGTTGCCGGTGTGTTATTTTTTGCCCGGAATTTTCGTGATCGTAAACAGTTGAGTGAGCTGGTCAGCGATATCAGAAGTATCAGACAGAACCTGATCCTGATGGTGGATCAGGAAGGTGGCAGGGTGCAACGTTTCAAAACCGATTTTACCCGTCTTCCACCGGCAGAAAGCTATGCCAGATATTTCAATTGTGACCCTCAAAAAGCGCTGGAGTTGATTGAAGATTGTGGCTGGCTGATGGCCGAAGAACTTCTCTCCTGCGGTCTTGACCTGAGCCTGGCTCCGGTACTGGATCTGAATCTTGGGTTGACTGATATAGTAGGCGATCGTGCGTTGGGCAGTGAACCCGAAATCGTTATTAAACTGGCCACAGCCTGGCGCAGTGGTGTTCATGAATCAGGAATGGCCTGCGTCGGTAAACACTTTCCCGGTCATGGCAGTGTTAATGAAGATTCTCACTTAACCTTGCCCAGGGACAATCGTTCGCTCAATGCCATCCGGCAGCGAGATATGCTGCCATTCAAGGCACTGATAGAGCAGGGGATCGAAGCGATTATGCCTGCTCACATTGTTTTTTCTGAAGTGGATGATCAACCTTGTGGTTTTTCTTCAATCTGGTTGCAGGATATTCTCAGAAAACAACTGGGCTTCGATGGGCTGGTGATCAGTGATTGTCTGACTATGGAGGGTGCAGCGTCCGCCGGAAGTTACTCTCTCCGGGTTGAAAAAGCCTTGAACGCAGGCTGTGATCTGCTGTTACTCAGTAACAGGGAAGGTGTCCGGGAAGTACTGCCCTGGCTTGAACAGTGTTCTTTCTCAACCCCTGATCTGTCACCCCTTCAGGCCAGCGGCGGCCGCCCCCTGGAAAAACTGGTTACCATGGATCGATACCTTAGCTGCAAGGACAGACTGGATTACCTCTCTGAACGATTTAACTAATGCCTATTTTAGCCACTTTTTTTCAGGACCTGAATATTCCTAAATGGGTTATTCAGGTCGTTATTGTGCTGTTGATTTCAGGTGTTCTCAACCTGATCTCCTCCAAGATATTCAACCGTCTGGGCAAAAGTGTTCGAGCAACCCGGAACCCCTGGGATGATGCGGTTATCAGGTCACTCAGAAAGCCAGTCACCCTGCTGATCTGGATCGTCGGAGCCTGCTGGTCTGTGGATGTTATTGCCAAGGTTACGGAGTCAGCCCTGTTTGATGGACTGAGTCATTTCAGGGATGTCATTATCATCACTCTGGTGGCTTGGAGCATTATTCGTTTTATTCGTCAGCTGGAACGAAATTTTCTGAATCCTGCTCTGACGGATAATAAACCCAATGACCCAACGACCGTAGTGGCCATTGGCAGGCTTATCAGAATCGTGGTGATTATTGCCTGTGTCCTGGTGGCCTTACAGTCCCTTGGCTATAGCCTTTCAGGTCTGCTGGCATTTGGTGGCGTTGGTGGTCTGGCAGTGGGTTACGCCGCCAAAGATATGCTGGCCAATTTTTTTGGTGGCCTGATGATTTACCTGGATAAACCTTTCGGTGTTGGTGACTGGATTCGATCACCGGATAAAAACATCGAAGGCACTGTCGAATATATTGGCTGGCGACAAACTCGTATCAAGACCTTTGAAAAGCGTCCTCTTTATGTTCCCAACGCCACTTTCTCCAGTATTTCTGTTGAGAATCCATCACGAATGGAAAACAGGCGGATCAAGACAACGGTCGGCCTGAGATACCAGGATGGCAGCAAGGTGGAAGTGATTGTCGGGGAAATTCGACAGTATCTGGAAGATAACAATGAAATTGCCAAAGACAAGATCATCCTGGTGTCGTTTAATGCCTTTGGTCCCTCCAGTCTCGATATTATGATCTATTGTTTTACCTGTACGACTGACTGGGCAGAGTGGCTCAGGATCCAGCAGGATGTTTTCATCAAGGTAATGAATATTATCCATTCCCATGATGCTGATATTGCCTTTCCAACCCAGACTCTTGATCTTCCGGAAGAATGGTTGAGTAAAATTGAGCAAAAGCCCACTTCAATGGTCTAAATATAATCAGGCGGGTGGTGGCCGATACCCACCTTACCATTGGGTTATTCTTGCGCGAGGGGGCAGGCAATGTTCTGGGAAGATCTTCTGAAAGGAGATAATATCTTTTTACTGACCGCGCCTGTGGCTGCCACTCTTGCTTCCTGGATTAGCCGGTTCTGGCTCAGCCGGTGGGCCCAATCGGAGAACCAACCGGTAAGGGCTTGCCTGGCCACGGCTTTTCGTCCACCTCTGCTGCTGCTGCCCTGGGTCTTCTGTTTTTTTTATCTTGCTCACTGGTTTATTGATCATATTGAAGAGGAAGGTCACGACTGGCTGGCCGTTTCAGAAACTATCTCCTCAGTATTGCTCCCTCTCTGGCTCCTTCTGAGACTCAGCCATCAGTTACCAAATATTGCTGTGATCTCAGGGGTGAAGGATAACGATCTCGACTTAGCCAGAACCCTGTCCCGTTTTTTTCATATCGTTCTGATTGTTCTGGCGTTACTGATTCTGGCACAAAAATTAGGCTACTCGCTCTCTGCACTGCTGACCTTTGGCGGGGTAGGTGGCTTGATTGTAGGTATGGCGGCCAGAGAATGGTTGGCCAACTTCTTTGGCGGCCTGATGCTGATACTGGATAAACCTTTTAAGGAAGGTGATTGGATCCGTTCTCCTGACCGACAGATAGAAGGGCACGTAGAGCATATTGGCTGGCGACTGACCCAGATAAGAAATTTTGACCGCAGGCCGGTGTTCGTCCCCAATTCGGTCTTTACCAGTATTGTTCTGGAAAATCCATCCAGGATGCGGAACCGCCGGATTATTGAAAACTTTGGTGTTCGCTATGAGGATCTGGACAAGATTCCTGCCATCATGGCCCAAATCACTGCCGGATTTCTGCAACACCCTGAGCTGGATTGCTCGGAGCCCCATTATGCACGGTTTCTCAAATACGGAGACTCGTCACTGGAGTGTCAGATCAGGGTGCATGTGATTCCCAAGGGAAGGGTAGACTTTGTCAGAGTACAGGAAAGTGTCATGTTGCTTATTGCTTCTGCCGTGCAACAAGCGGGGGCAGAGTTCGCCTACCCGGTGATGAAAGTGATTAAGATGACATAACGGCAGGCCGATAACTCCTGGATGAATATTCTTATTGTTGAAGATGCCCGTGACCAGCGTTTGATGCTTTCTGTCGTATTGAAAAAGCAGGGACACCAGGTGCTTGAGGCCGAAAATGGCCTACAGGCCCTGGCGATTTTGCAGGAACATCAGGATGTCAGAATCATCATCAGTGACTGGATGATGCCCGAGATGGATGGCCTGGAACTGCTCCGGAAAATCCGAAAAACGGATCTGGGTCGTTATATTTATCTCATCCTGCTCACCGGTAAGACGGATCACGATGCCGTGGTAGAAGGCATGAATGATGGTGCTGATGACTTTCTTGCCAAGCCGGTTAATTTTGATGAGCTGGCCGCCCGCCTGAAAGCCGGTATTCGTATCATCGAACTTGAGAAGCAGTTGGAACAACAAAACAAGCAGCTGGTTGAAGCGATCAAGACGGTTGAGAAAGATCTTGAGTCCGCGGCCAAAGCCCAGGCCGTTTTACTGGCTCAACCAGCCACCATTCAACAGGTTTCCTTCGACTGGTTTTTCAAGCCCAGCAAAATATTGGGCGGTGATATGTTTGGTTACCAGGCGATTGATGGCGAAACGCTCGGGTTCTATCAACTGGATGTCGCCGGGCATGGTATTCCCTCAGCACTTTTCTCATTTACCCTGAATACTATTCTTTCGGAAACATCCGGCAGAGGCTCCATTGTCAGGGAACTTGTCAGGGAAACATTGGATCACGAGCCCTTCTATAAAGTGCGAGCCCCTGAAACGGTTCTGGCCTCACTGAACAGGCGGTTTCAGGCGACGCCGGAATCAATGCTTTATTTCACCATTGCCTATGGCGTCATTAATACGCGCACTGGCCAAGTGACATTATCCCGTGCAGGTCATCCGCCACCCTTATGGATTCATCGTGAAGAAGCCATTGTGGAACCGGTAGCGGGCGGAGGCGTTCCCATTGGTATGATGCCGGATATGGAATACACCTCCTGCACTTTGCAGTTTCAACCGGGTGACCGGCTGTTTCTGTATTCTGATGGCGTGACGGAATGTGAAAATGTTCAAGGTGAGCAGTTTGGTGAAGCCCGTTTGCTGCAATGTTTGCAGGATACGGCCAATGATGATTTAAAATCAGTGATTGACCGGGTAGAGAAAAATGTCAGAGACTGGAATGAACTGGATCGTTTTGAAGACGACGTGACTTACCTGTTACTGGAATGGAAACCCTGAAAGCCAGGAGGATGGCATGGCATTTGAACACCACGAGGAAGGCCACTTGACCGTGGTCCGGATTGATGAGTCCCGTCTTGATGCTTCCATTGCTGAAGCGTTTAAAACTTACGTGTTTGATCTGATTGAGGAGGGCAGGTCCGACCTTGTCGTCGACCTTGCTGAAGTGCGTTTTATGGACAGCAGTGGCTTGAGCGCGCTGGTGGCAGGTCTGAAGAAATTGTCGGGTAACGGTTCATTCAGCCTGGCTTCTGCTCAGCCTGCGGTGAAAGATCTGTTTGATCTTACGTCCATGGATAAATTGTTCAAACTCCATGGTTCAGTGGCTGAGGCGGTAAAAGGGAATTGATATGTCACAGGAGCTGAAGCTGGAAATTGATAGCCAGTTAGCCAATACCAGGCTGGTGGCCATGGCGGTCAGAGGTCTCTGCGCCATGACGACTCTCTCTCCTGTTGAGGTTAATCGCCTGGAGTTGTGTCTGGTAGAGATCGTCAATAATGCCATTGAGCATGCTTACGACAATCAAGCGGGTCATCCGGTGGAAGTGTGTGTCAGCCTGGACAAGACCATGATCAATATTTCTGTCAGTGACTGGGGGCAGACTATCCCTGATGAAGTGATGCAGGATAAGGCTGAAAAGGTGGTTGATCCAGAGCATCCGGAAATCTGGTTATGCAGTGGTCGTGGTTTGCACATCGTTAAGAAGTTGATGGATCATGTGGCCTATGAGTCAAACCAGAACAAGAACAGTTTTATCATGAAAAAAGAGCTGCGCCACTGACAGCTCTTTTTTAGTACCCGGCTATTTATCCTCCTTCTTTCTTTTCTCGTTAAATGGCGGCTGGTCATATGCCTTTCTTTTGGGTCTTTGGTCAGCAGGCAGGTGAGTCATTTTGTGCCTTTTCAAATTGCAGGTCAGGTCGGTGATGTACTTACAGCCCTCAAAATCACACCGGTGCACGTTAGTTCTCTGCTCAACAGGCAGGTGGGTCTGTTTGTGTTTTTTCAGATTGCATGCATAGCTGGTGTAGTTGCAGCCCTCATAGTCACACCGGTGCACCTTGGGCTCCTTAGGCAGGTGGGTCGATTTGTGCCTTTTCAGATTGCCCGCCTGACCGGTGATGTACTTGCAGCCCTCATAGTCACACCGGTGCACCTTTGGCCTCTGGTGTCCCTGGTTGGCAGGCAGGTGGGTCTGTTGGTGCGCTTTCATATGGCCCGCGTGGTAGGTGCTGTAGTTGCAGCCTTCATGGTCGCACTGGCGCACTTTGGGTTTCCTGGGTCTCTGGTCGGCAGGCAGGTGGGTCCGTTGGTGCGCTTTCATATGGCCCGCGTGGTAGGTAATGTAGTTGCAGCCTTCATGGTCGCACTGACGCACTCCGGATATCCTGGGTTTCCTGGGTTTCCTGGGTCTCTGGTCGGCAGGCAGGTGGGTCTGTTTGTGCTTTTTCATATGGCCCAAGTGGTAGGTGCTGTAGTTGCAGCCTTCATGGTCGCACTGGTGCACTCTGGATGTCCTGGGTTTCCAGGGTTTCCTGGGTCTCTGGTCGGCAGGCAGGTGGGTCTGTTTGTGCGTTTTCATATGGCCCGAGTGGTAGGTGCTGTAGTTGCAGCCTTCATGGTCGCACTGGTGCACTTTGGGCATCCTGGTTCTCTGGTCGGCAGGCAGGTGGGTCTGTTTGTGCGTTTTCAGATTGTTCGTCCGGTCACTGCTGTAGTTGCAGCCCTGATGGTCACACTGGTACACCTTGGTTCTCTGGTCGGCAGGCAGGTGGGTCTGTTTGTGCTTTTTTAGATCACCCTTGTGGTCGGTGCGGTAGTTGCAGCCCTTATGGTACGTGGCCCGTAACCGTGACAAATCTTCATAAAAATCACGTAACCACATTGTTTTTCTTAGGAAAAATATCAAATTATAACGGTCGTACTTTTTGATTCAGATCCAGCCGGTAATCCCCCAGAAGATTGATGTGATGGTCCCGGTAAGGTGAGAGATGACTTAGAATTTCATCCGATATTTCATGCCCTTCTTTCCGCAACTCAGTCAGTGTGCGACTCAGAGTTTCGACAGTATGAAGTATGACCATATTGGCAGTCAGGTGATTATACTTGATGATTTTTTTCTGTTGGCTGCGGTCATTCTCCCTTATGACGCCTTTGTTACCAAAGAACAGCAGGTCAGAGAAGTCATTGAACTTCTCGCTTTTGTTGGTTGCGGCGTTGATCATCCTCCGCATTCCCGTGTCTTGAATGTACTCCAGAAGGAAGAGTGTTCTCACAGCCCGGCCCAGCTCTCTGAACCCATAGTACACAGAGTTTTTTCGGCTTTTGCTGTTGAGCCGCTTGATGATGGTCGATGCTGAGATCTTCCCGGCTTTGATGGACATGGCAATTCGCAGCATGTCATCCCAGCAAGCTTCGATCCGCTCCCATTTCAGAGTTTCCCGGAACAAAGAACCAAGGTTATCAACCTTTAGCCCAGCTTCAGGGCGATAAAATATAAGCCTTTTTATGTTTTTGATGCGGGGCATCAGCTTTATTCCCAGTAGATGTGCCAGGCCAAATACTGCAAGACTTTGCCCGTGGGTATCGGCATGCAATGTGTCTGGTTGTATATCTGACTGGTTCTCCAGCAGGGCATCCAGGATATAAATCGCTTCATAGACTCCACAGGGGATGAAGCGGCTAAACAGGGCTATGTAGGTGTCAGAGACATGGTAATAACCGATGCCACCGTAACCACCATAGCGAACATGGTATTCAGATAACAGATTATTTTCATATAGATCCCATTTTGTTCCATCCGCTGATGCACTCTTTCCTGTTCCCCAGTAGCTGGGTAAAGAAAACTTGTTATAGGCGTTAATCACCTCTTTAATACATTGGCTCAGGCCTTCTTCTGAACTGTATTTTAGGTTCATGCGGGCAATCTGCTTGCGGCTGACTCCTTTGACGGATCGTGATAACTGAGCCGATCCCAGGTTGCAGCCATAGCAAAGTAGAGCCAATACAAAGCGTTCCTCAAGGTTGTCGATGCGGCTTTGCTGCCCTGATAGCGGTCTCCAATGTCGGCTTAAATTGAGCCATTGCTCTGTTTCGGTCAGTAAATCAAGAATATTGATTGATGGTGTTCGTTCTTGAATCAGAGTCTCAAGAGTCTCCAGTTCAGCGGGTTTCTCTTCGGCACGAATCGGAGAGATGACCAGTTCGCCATCCTTTATCTTTGCCTGAGTATTGCTTGGGAAGGCCATATCCGTCTTCTGACATACAGCTTTCAGGCGCTGTCTTAGACCCTGGCAGAAGACGATTTTATCAGCAGAAAATCCGACCATATTGCAGTAGTCCGCCACACCATCTCGATACTCCTCATCACTGATGAGCTGCAGACGCCGGTCACTGAATTCGGTACTGTTTTCAATAAAAAGATCTGCGCATTGCAGGCCTTCAGCAACAAGAGTCAGGAGGCATAATTCCAGATAAAGCCGGTGCACCTTTACGACCTGTTTTGTCTTTTTATCGGTGCCGGTAACCAGCTTCCACCACTTTCTGGCCGGTATCCAGTCCCAACTGATTTGGGTGTCGCTTACATCCAGCCAGGTTTTGCGTGACTTCTGGTGCTTGTTGATAAAATGCCATGCCTGTATCAGTCGATAGTCATTACAGGCCGTCCTCAGAGTGAATAACGACATTGCGGTAAGCAGGCTGGCCCGATGGTATCTGTAAGAAGGAATGGTGAAAGGCAGGTAGTTGCCATCAGAGTATTCCAGCAGTTCATTGCAAGCTTTGATGACTTCCTGTGGTTTGTTTTTCAGGGCTTGGCCAATGGATTCAAGGGTAGGGTCTGAGCTTGTGCTTTCCTGCTGGTAAGCCTGACTGACCGCTTTTAGCTGGGCAATGAGCTTTTCCTGTTGCTTCGTCTTGCCTTTCTGCCACTCTTGCAGTTTGGTCTGTGCCCTGTTATGAATGCTCCGAAGCAATTTCAAAAAAATACTGGCAATGTCATCGAGCACCTGGGCGTGTCGGTAGCGCAATAGCAAAGCAAGCAATAAAGCCTGTTTCTCCTGTTGTATGCTTTCCATATCAGATCGATTCTGGGCGCAAGCTTCAAGTTCCAGTGCCCGGCACTTTTCAGGTGTCATTTCCGGCAGGTTCGGAAGATTTTTCCGAATATTCTGGTACCACTGCAGTTGATTGAGAAGAGCGGAAGCATTATTGCGACTCACCTTTCTGTTGATGGGCTTAAGTCGATCCCAGGATTCCTGCACCAGCAGCCCGGTTAGTTGCTTTTTACTTTCCGCTGAAAGCTTCTGCCAATAGCTTGAGTAGAGGTTGCTGTTGAACTTGTGTCGGGCACTGATGGCCATTTTGTTCAGTGTTGAAAAGCCTGGGAGTTCACACCGATATTTCAACAGAAGTTCAATGACTTCATTGATCATATCCTGCTGGTAGTGGCGTGTTTCTGCCGATGTCGCCATAGCTTGTTCTGCCAGATCAGTATCAAATGGCCTTAAGCCCAAATGTTGTCTGATCTGCTCAATGTAAAACGACCGCCGAGAGCTGTGAGCATCGCGTCTGACGGATTCAACGGTAGAACGATTACGCAATTTCTTACCGTAGTATTGTATAAAACCAGCTGGTATATCTTTGAAAGCAATGTGATACCCCAGATGCTGGAACATTTTAAGATGGATCAACAATACATGTTGGTGTAGGAGCTTGGTAACGACCTGCTTAACCCATTTCAGCTCGCCTAGGGAGGGCTCCCAAATAGACCCCTTCAAGTCTTTGAAGGTCGTTCTCGAACGCAACCGGGGATAAGCGGTTTCATGAACTGCAACCATTGATACTTCGTCTTATTATTAATGTTCGGACTGAAAAAGTTCCCTTCAGTCAACTTTTCCGCTTATAGGTACACCCCTGTACCGCAAATAGGAATAAAGTGTCGATTTGCAAATTCCCAGATGAGACGCAATCTCATCAACGGTTAATTGGCCTTCTTTATATAGAGTCTCTGCAGCACAGGCGATCTTCTGCGCCCGCTCTGGTAGCCCCTTTGGCCGCCCGCCCTTGCGGCCACGCAATCTTGCGGAGGCCAGACCGATGCGGGTACGTTCCCTGATAATCTCTCGTTCAAATTCAGCCAGTGCTGCAAATAGATTAAAGCTTAACCTTCCCTGTGGTGTTGATGTATCCACGGGGTCATTCAGACTCATCAGTCCGATTTGTTGCTCAATCAGCTCGCTGGCCAGAGAGACAAGATGTTGGAGTGATCGTCCCAGTCGGTCCAGTTTGCAGATGACCAGCATGTCACCAGGTCGGATTGCTTTCATAAGATCTTCAAGACCAGGTCTGTCTGATTTTGCTCCGCTGGCAACATCCTGAAAAATTTTCTCGCAACCTGCTTTTCGCAGCTCATCAATTTGTGAATTCAGATTCTGATCTGAAGTACTGACACGGGCATACCCAATTTTCATACTATCGGTCAAAGCCGTCTGCTTTTCTCAACACCAAAGAAGAAAAGTAGACGATAAATAGTTAGACGGCAAAAATGCACGATTTGGCGAGAGGTACAGAGGTTGGTCGAACTTCCGTACCACAGTCTGAAAAAACGACCGTTTTTTTGCACTATCCCAAGAAAGTCTAAGCAGTATCAAATGGACGAAAAAGAAGTTGTACTGGCTTTTTGGAAAGCTATGGAGAGTAATGACTTCGCTCATGCCAGTGGGTTTCTATCAGAAGACTTTGAAGGGTATTGGCCCCATTTTTGATTTGTTTACCAATTTTTTATACGGCATAATACTTATAAAATAAGAATATAAAGTTCTGTTATGTACGATTGTATTATCGAAGACGGTGGTTCTGCTGGATGTGTTCTTGCCTCTAGGTTGTCGGAAAATTCCTCCCTTAATGTCTGTCTTTTTAAAGCGGGTTCGGCGAATCGGAATCCGGCAATTAAACTCCCTCCGCGAGGGTGTACCCTCGGGGGTAGCAGTGCCAGCAACGCGATGATCTATATCCGGGGTCATCCGGAGGATTACGACAGCTGGGCGGACAACGGCAATCTAGGCCCGAGTTTCCTGAATCTGCTCCCGTACTTTAAAAAAAGCCAACATCAGGATAACCCGGATTTCAACGGCTTCTCTCAGGAGGGCGTCGGTCTATATCAGCTAACCCAGAAAAAAGGATGGCGCTGCAGTACTTCTCATGTCTTTCTTGCCAACGCAAGGAAACGGCTCAACCTGCGGTTCCGTGCAGAGAAAGCCGTGGATATGATCCTGGCGAATACCGGCTCCGGCCGAGTCGTCAGAGACGAGTTGACAGTCTGCGCCACGGACACCGTGCCAGTATGGAGGGAGAAAAGTAATGCCTGAAAAGAGGGAAGCGCTGGGGTTTCGCCTGGAGTTCAGCCACCTACGGGCGGAGTATGCCGTTCTGCTGCTGTTAACGACAGGCGTCGTTACTTGGCAGGCTGCCTCCATTGACTGGTTTGCCTTTGTGGCGTTGTTCGCCCTGATAGACGTCATTGGTTATTTGCCCGGCTACTTTTGGTGCCGGTTTAAACAGGAGGAGATAGCGCCAGCCGGATTTTATTACGCCTACAACTTTAGTCACCATCTTGGCTTCGCCCTGGCGGTTTCAGCGCTGTACTGGTTCCTGGTCGACCACAATCCTGCATTTCTGGCATTGTTTATGCATCAGTTTGCCGACCGGGCCATACTGGGGAATTTTCATAAAAACAAAAATAACCCTTTCAACGAATCAACACTTCATCTTCTAAAGGAATAACGGTATGTCGGATCTAATCGAGACGGGCGGAACAGTTCAAATGTCGCCGGGGGAGTGGACAATCAATAACTGGCTGAAGAAGGTCGGTCAGGGCTCGCTGGCCGGGCTGGAGCATGGCCGCAGTGCAGGCTATGTTCCGCCCTCCTGTCTTCTGGAAGACACCCCTCTGCGTTCCGCGCTGCTGAAGGAATACTCATTCAAGGCCCTGAGCGAAAAGCAGGCGACCATAAGTATCTGTCAGCTGGTCAGGCTGATTACCCGCCATGAGGATTTCGAGTACTGGATGACCCAGATTTTCGATGAAGCGCGTCATACTGCCGCGTTTCGTCATCATTTGGTCACACTTGGCATTGCAGAATCGGACACAGTGGATCGGCTGATCGAAGAGGTCAACCACTCGGTCTGGCGGGAGATTATTACACCATTACAAGCATTCTGGGAGCACTATGTGGATAACACCGGGATGGAAAGCGGTTATGCCTGTGGCGTTGCCATTGTCAGTATTGTGCTGGAAGGGATTCTGGCGCCGTCGGCGGAGCTGGGCGAGCGCAAGTGGCGGCCTTTCGACCAAGGGACGGCCCAAGTGCAGCATTTTGCCAATGTCGACGAAATCAGGCACCTGGCGGTGTGTGCCGATATCGTTCGCCGGGAGATCCATGCCAGTGACCGTGTGCGTAAAGATGTGACCGAGTGCGTGCAAGAAGGATTGCGGCTGTGGGAACGATTGCCTGTGGGCGAGATGATGATGGGGCGGGAACTGGATTACCAGGCGGGTATGGAGCGGTTCGCCGAGCTGGCCCGGGACTATTACCTGGATGCCAACCTGCCGCTGTTGAAGTCTTCACCGGAACAGCGCATCGAGCTTGCCACAAAATGGAGCCATGAATTACAGTACGCTCGTATGGCCGATATCGGTCTGATCCTGGACTAAGTCTATGATCACTGAACAACCACAACAGATGACCGGCACATTACAGCAAGAACAGGCAGGGAGAACGGTACGGCAGCGGGATTGCACCTTGTCCTGTCCGGACGGCGTCAACCTGTCGGCCACCCTGTTCAGTCCGGCAACCCCCCCCCGGGGCATGCTGATTCTGGCGGCGGCCGTGGCGGTTCCTCGCAGGTTCTACCGCCATTTTGCCAGTTATTTTGCCAGCCGGGGGTATCAGGTGCTTACTTTTGATTATCGTGGCTGCGGCAGTGCTCCCCAGCCGGAATCCCCCCGACTGGCGGAGTGGGGAACTCTGGATATCAATATGGCTATCAATTATGCCCTGACTCTGCCTGGTAAAGAGAGGGTGTTCCTGGTGGGGCACAGTATTGGCGGACAGCTGGTTGGTCTGGCATCACAGGCAGACCGGCTAAAGGGAATAGTGATGGTCGCGGCCTCCTTCCCTTATCTAAAACGATGGTTCTATCCCCGGCGGCTGATGTTGCAGCTGCTGTTCAATGTGTTGGTGCCCGTTATCGGGGCCGTCAGTCCCGTGTTTCCAGGTAAACGTCTTGGGCTGGGCAGTATCGATCTGCCGTCCAGCCTCATCAGGGACTGGGCCGAATGGATTCGCCGGGACGATTATCTGCTTGATGAAAAATTCGGTTTCTCACCGGAAAGGTATCGCAGGCTGGCCTGCCCCATGCGGGTTTACGGTTTTGATGATGACGTCCTGGTGCCAAGGGCATCAATTAACAAACTGCTGGCCGCTTACGGCTCGCAGGATGTGGATGAACATTTTATTGCAGTCCGCCAGCAGGGGTTAAAACCCGTTGGTCATACGGGGTTCTTCAGGGTGACTCATCAAAATACGTTTTGGAAACAGACCCTGGACTGGTTGAATGCGATCCCGTAATTGTACGGAGCTCTTCGCGTAGTTTCACCACCAATATTGAGAATTCAAAAATCAAGCGTGGAGCACCATGACCCATGAGTCATATAAACGACTATCGGGCGCATATCCTGGGTCTGCTGGGGATGAACCCGGATATTGTTTCGGCCAAAGGCAACACCCTGACCACCCGTGAGGGTTGGTCGTTCCGGGATTGTCTGTCCCAATACGGGGCATTGCCGTTCGGTCATAATCCCAGTTTTGCTGTCAAGGCCCTCACGGATCATATGGAGAGCCGATCCCCCGTTTTCAGCCAGCCCGTCCTGCAGGACAATTCCGAACAGTTTGCCCAAGAGTTGATAGAAGCGCTGGGCCGAAAATACCGGAAGTGCGTGTTTACCAACAGTGGAGCCGAAACCGTGGAAGCGGCGGTCAAGCTGGCGCGCATGAAAACACGGCGTCGCCATATTCTTTCAGTCACCAACTCGTTCCATGGCAAAACCTCATCGGCTCTGGCCTGTACCGGTTCAACCCGTTATACCTCCCCGAGTCTGGATGATAACCGCCATGCCCATATTCCCCTCAACGATGGGAAGGTGCTTGAACAGACGCTGAACAGCGGCAAGTACGCCGCCTTTATTGTAGAACCGGTGCAGGGAGAGGGCGGGATGCACCGGGCCGATACCGAGTGGTTACTGCTGGCACAGCGGCTATGTCGCCGGAACAACACTCTGCTGGTGTTTGACGAAATCCAGACCGGGCTTGGCCGAACCGGGGAGATCACGGTGTCTTCCGGTATCGGCGTGATTCCCGATATCCTGCTGCTGGCCAAAGCACTGGGTGCTGGAATGGTACCGTCCGGAGCTATGCTTTACACGACCAGGGCCAACTGTCGCGAATTTGAACGCAAGCACAGCTCGACCTTTGCCAACAACGGCTTGGCGGCCAGCGTCGGGCGGGCCATGCTGAAGCGGCTGTATAAACCGGAAAAAGGCGAGCACGATGCTGGCGGGAACAAGGGCGGCACCTTGGAATATGTCAAACAACTGTCGTCCTTAACCGATGCTCTGTGTTATAGATTGCAGAGGCGTTACCAATTCCCGCGTAAAGCATCGCCCAATCGGGCGGTGATACAAGCGGTCAGTCCGTAGGACTGATAATAAACATCAAGGTTTACGAAAGGCAATGCTTTCTGTAAAATATTTCGCATGAAGACTAAGCGAGCCTACAAAGAACGATTCTACCCAACACCTGGGCAAACTCAGCTACTTGCTCAGTCGTTTGGTTGTGCTCGATTTGTTTATAACAATACGCTTCGTTTTCGCACTGATGCCTACTACAAAGACGGGAAATCCATATCCCACTCTGAGGTAGAAAAAAGGCTTGTCTCGCTCAAGACAGAGTTTCCATTTCTGGCTGATGTATCCAGCGTGATTCTTCAACAAAAGCTTAGAGATCAGCAAGAGGCTTTCAAGAAATTTTGTAATGGAAAAGCCAAATACCCTAAATTCAAGAAAAGACACTCAAGACAAAGTATCCGGCTAACAAAGGCCGCTTTCAGATACAAAGATGGTCAGCTTTTCATTGCCAAAAGCAAAGATCCGCTGAATATCCGGTGGAGCCGACCACTGGCTTCTGAGCCTTCCAGTATTACCATCAGCAAGGATCGGGCAGGCCGGTACTTTGTGTCCATGCTGTGTGAGTTTGAAGCTAAACCAATGCCTATTAGTAACAAAACAGTAGGCATTGATTTAGGTTTGAATGATCTGTTCATCACTTCAGAGGGTGAAAAATCCGGTAACCCAAGGCACACCAAACGCTACGAGATAAAGCTCGCCTATCTTCAGCGTCAGATGTCAAAAAAGCAAAAAGGCAGTAGCAACAGAGCCAAAGCAAAGCTCAAGGTTGCACGACTTCATGCCAAGATTGCCGATTGCCGGATGGATGCCACCCACCAGGCATCACGCAAACTCATTAACGAGAACCAAGTTGTTTGCGTAGAGTCTCTGAACGTGAAAGGTATGATCAAAAATCCAAAGCTGGCCAAGCATATAGCCGATGCAAACTGGGGAGAGTTTGTCCGACAGTTGAAATACAAGGCTGAATGGGCAGGCAGAGATCTGGTTAAGATTGACCGATTCTTTCCAAGCTCTAAACGCTGTTCCGGTTGCGGATTTGTCCATGAAAGTCTGCCGTTGTCTATTCGTGAATGGGAATGCCCGGAATGCAAAACCCATCACGACCGGGACATTAACGCAGCAAAGAATATCAAAACCGCTGGACTGGCGGGGTTAGCCTGTGGAGCGACTGGAACGGGGATAGAGGCTTAAAGCCCCTATCTAGGGAAGGCGTGTTGAAGCAGGAAGGTTCTTGGAGCGATCTAAGAACCCTCGCCCGATAGGGCGGGGAGTGTCAGCCCCAACATTTTTCCTGGCGCGGGTGCGGATTGATGCGTTCGTTCCGTTTTGTAGACAAACAGGTGCGCAATAACTATCTGCTGAACTATATGCACAACGGCGGCACTCTGGCGTGGATATTGTGCAGTTACCTGTTCAAACGACACCGGTGGTATATGGTGCCCTTGATGTCGGATCCTTGCTCCATCCGTTTTGAACCGTCCCTGAATACTCCGGAGCGGGATATTTATGATCTCTTTGAGGCGCTGGAAGAGGTTTGCCGGTTATTGCGGCAAGGGCGGTACGATCTGCTGCTGGCCCATTTGATAGATGTGGATCGTGTTAGTCTACCCGCTCTCGAACAAACCTATCCGGTCTCTGAGGACAAACCTTATTCCCCTGAGTTTTTAGTCGATAGCAGCAAGACCGAGGGTAAAACTTTCGCCTTTCTGATCCATACCACCTCCGTTGCCGATGTTATCCGCAGTTTTCCCAAAGCCATAACCTGCAATTATTCCCGGGAACAAAAGGAAGCTTTGGCTCACAAGGTGATGGAATTTGGCAGGATCGACTTCTCGCCGGCCGTCGCCCTGCGCTTTGCCGTTAGCAGCAACCACTCTTATGCCAACGGCATTATGATTTACAGCCCGATCAGCCCGCAGGATATGTTGAAACTGCCACCGGCGGAAAAACACAATCTTTTACAGAGTTGGCTGGATGTAGCACGCGAGGAAAATGTTGAAGTGGTGGGGCTAGGAGCTTATTCGTCGGTGATCAGCCGGGGCGGCGAGTCTATTCTTGAGCAGGCTCGCGACCTCACCCTGACCACGGGCAACAGCCTGACCGCCATATCCTGTAGTGAAATGGTGCTGGATATGGCGGATCATAACCTGCTGGGTAAACGGTTAGCAGTGATCGGGGCCAGGGGAGCGGTGGGAAAACTGGTGGTGTCGGAGCTGGCCCACTACGCCGATACCATTGAGCTGATCGGTCGGCCGGGTAGTGAAGAAGCTGTGCATAAGGAAATTGTTAACCATCTTTGTCGTTTATCCCTGGAGGGCGAGTACCCGGCCCTGGCCGGTTCCCTTATCAACCGGATTCGTTCCGTGGCCGGTCGCCTGCACATAACAAAAGGTGCCTGCGAGAAGGATGTGGAAGCTCTGGCTAGAAAGGCGGCCGCCAACTTGCCCGGCCTGTCGGCAACCGGCCAACGGCACGCACTTGCTTGCTCCGATTATGTGATTGCCGCCACAAGTGAGGGCAAACCGTTCCTGCGCAGCGACTGCCTCAAACCCGGAGCCGTAGCTGTTGATGTGGCCCGGCCGTTCGACTTTATTATGTCCGACCATTCCCAGGCCCTGGTTGTGGAAGGGGGGCTGGTTCATCAGCCTAATCCCCATGTTTATGGCGACAACAATATGACTGGTAGTAAACCCGGCGTAAACTTGGCCTGCTTGTCGGAAACCATCGTACTGGCCCTGGGCCGAGCATCGGGCCACTATAGCATCGGCAAATCACTCGACCACGGTCAAGCTAAGGCTATTCGCCAACAGGCCGGAGCGCATGATTTTCATCCGATGTTATGGAAGAAGTCCGAGCAAAAAATCGAGGTGGGTGAATGACGGATGTTGTCGAGGCTTTATCGGAAAACGGACAGGGTCGTCAGGTCGAAGATAGCCGGGAACGGGAGTGCTGCCGGGACAGGGATCACTGGATCTCAAGCTATGGTAAGCACCCGTTGTCGCCCTTATTGTATAATCGGGATATCAGGTTGTTTTTTCCCGAAGAGCCGGAGCAAGGCTGCCTGGGTTATTTTGTGCACCAAAAGATCCGTTTTGTTATCGGTGGATTGTTGTGCGCCCCGGAGCGCAAACCGGCTCTGCTGGATGCGTGGCTGACCAGGGTGAAACGGCAGGGGAAGATAACAGTGTTTCTGCACGCCGACCCGGAAGATTATCGCCTGCTCGCCGAGCGGGGTTATTACATTAACCGGATCGGCTCGAGTTACAGCATCGACCTGCGGAAGTACTCGCTGGCCGGCAAACGTTTCCAGCAGCTGCGCAACAAGGTCAATAAGAGCCGTAAAGCCGGTGTGACCGTACGCCTGATTGATAATCGGGACGATTTTTTCGCGATTCTGCCCGAGATGAAACGGATAAACAGCGAGTGGTTGGCGGATAAAAAAACCAAGTTGCTCAAACATCTGGTCACGGGTTTCAGCGGTATCCGGATTCCGTCATCCCGTTACCGCCTGCTGGTTGCGGAACGGGAGGGGCAATTACTGGGTTACATTGTTTACAGCCGGGTGTTATCCGCCCAAAGCGGGTGGTTTCACGATCTGTCCAGGAAGAGAACGGATACCCCGAACGGAGTGATGCAGGCTATCAACGTGGAAGCCATGGAGATTATAAGGAGGAGTGAAGAAGAGAATGCGGACTGGTTGCACTTCGGTTTTACCCCTCTGGCCGATATTCCTGATCCCGATTCTGTATCAAAAGAGCTGCAATCACCAGTGTTCGCCTCCGTGGTCGGAATCTTGGCCCGCCATGGCGGTGTCGTGTATCCGGCCCGTACCCAGCGACAGTACAAGATGGGCTGGCGACCGCAGCAAATCGAGCCGGAATATTTTGCCTTCCCCAAAGGGAAGGCCATGAAATCTCTCTGGGGTTTGTTGAGAGCGACTAATAGTCTGTGAAAAACAATTATAAAAAAGGATTGAGACCGATGCTGTCGACAGTGAGAGACTACATAGCCTGGCTATACTGGCCGCGCCGTTTTTTTTCCATGCGGGGTAAACAATCATGGCTGAAAGTTCCGGGGTGGGAAACCCTGGCTTTTATCGATCAACCCGGTGAACTGGAGGCGGTACGCAAGCAAACCGGCGACATGTTTCTGGGAGGTCAGGGCAATACCTTTCTGGGTATGGTGCTGGGTTCACAAAGCGTGTTCCTGCTGGATCATGACCGCCACAAAATGGCCCGCCGTATTCTGGCTCCTCCTCTATCCCATACCCTTAGCCGACAGTTCCAGCCGGTGATTGATGACATTATTGCCGAGGAACTGCCGAAACTGAGTGTAAACCGGAATATTAACATCGGTACCTGGTCTCGCTACCTGACCATGCGCATCCTCGGGAAAATGGTACTGGGCCTGGAACGGAAGGAGGATATCGACCGTCTGTTTCGCAAGTTTGAAGCGACCACCGGGCTACTGGCCAATATTGTTAGTTACTGCAGCTATTTCTGGGAGGATAGGCGGCTGACTCCCGGCGGTTATGCCGCATACCTCGTCAGGCAGATCGACAGGGAAATATATTCTGTTATCCACCCAGCTAGGGAATCTTACCGTGACAACCCTGAAGCCGACCTGCCACCGGTTCTGCTGGCTCTGATCCGGGGACAGAAGGAGTACCAGTACGATGACGGTTTTATTCGGGACAATCTCGTATCCCTGCTGGCAGCCGGCTACGACACCACCGGATGCGCCTTAAGCTGGTCGTTGTTCTGGGCGGGAAAGGAGACGGGTATCTTCGCCCGTTTCTGCCGCGCCTGGCGAAAAGGAGACGAAAAACCTCTTAAGGCCTTTCGGGACGAGGTGCTGCGCTACTGCCCGCCGGTGGAAATTCTGCCCCGGCGAATTGATCCGGAAAAGGTGTCCGAAGCGCGTAGTGTTATTCCTTCGGTTAGCGAAGCTTTCAACCAGGCCGGTGAGCAGGGCCCCATGGTCTGCCCCTTTGTACACCGGGCTCATCATAATCCCGATATTTACCAAAATCCTGATCGCTTTGATCCGCAGCGATTCCTTCAGCATTCCCATCGGGTTCAGGAGTATTTTCCCTTTGGTACGGGCCGGAGGATCTGTGTCGGAATGCATTACGGAAAACTGATTATGGATCGGGTGCTGGGCACGTTGGCTGATCGGAATATGGCCATGAAAATCCGGAAACGACGGTTTCAACCCGTCCGGCGGAATGTCTCCATATGGCCGGCGTTTTTCCTTTACGGGCGGGCATGGAAAGATAAGGAAAGGAAGCAAGGGGAATGTCAGTCACCCGCCGGGTAAGCGGGTGTGGGAGATGTTTATGATCCGCCGCCAAAAGCCGCACGGGCTGCTTGCCATGTCAGCAGCATCAGTGGGATATTGGACATAATAAACACCAGAAACCGCAGCTCAATCTTATTGCCCAGGGCTTGAACCAGGCTATGCACAACTCTTAGTCCGACATAAACCCATGCGGCCATAACCGTGACATCGGTCGGCTCGCCGATAACCGCCAGTGAAATGGCTACGGCGTAAAACACCGTAGGTTGTTCCATCAAATGGTTATAGTTGTCGGCCTTCCAACGTACTCTGGCCGGCAACAGCGACATCTGCACGCCGGACGGCGTGTCCGGATCCATCTTCATTTTCATTGTGGCAATGGCAGGGAGCCGAGTCAGGTACATCCATAACCACATTACCAAAGACCATATAACCAGAGCGATAATAGGCTGAATCAGCAGAGTGTGGGCTTCCATATCGTTTCCTATACTCCTTAGTTTTTTTATTTTTCGATAGTATACCGGGTCTGAAGTCCTTATTGTTAGTACCAAGAAAAACACCATATAGATCGAGTTTATCCGGGATTTTGAGGACAGTTTCCTGGTTTACCCTTGTGACTTAAGGCTTGGGCTATGCTTTTTCAATTGGTGTGCTGCATCGGTGTATACACCAATTGAAAATAGCCTGCAGCATTTGAGCGACATAAGCAACAGCCTTTATGATATACATTTAGTAGCTAACACTAAAGCACCACTGGTCTTGTGTTAACAATGAACAGCTGAAAATGAGGTATGAGTTCCACTGGACTGGAACGAAAAGTTGCTATAAGCAGCAAGCCCTTGATATTGCTGGATTGTCCAGATAGGGCATACTCATAATTTACGTCAAGCGACGCGCTGAAAACTGTAAGAATAGAGTTTAATTTTCCATTTCTGGACACTTTTTCGAGTAGGTCTACTCACCCAATATCCCAACATTGACTGAACTACAAAAAGAAGGCATGAAATCACGGATGAAATGATGAGTCACCTCTCACCGTACCGTGACCATCACACCAATCTTCTGGGGGATTACCGGCTGGATCTGAACCAAAAGGCACGACCGTTAGAATTTGATATTTTTCCTAAGAAAAACAATGTGGTTACGTGATTTTTATGAAGATTTGTCACGGTTACGGGCCACGTACCCTCTTCTTCTGGTTCTGGTAGTGCACCCCGGACGGGTAAAAGAGGTAAAAAAACAGTTTCGATCTGTGATATGCCCGGTTCGGAAAAGGCAATGGCAACGGGCAGGATCAAAATTATCGGGTTTTTGAATAGCAAGGCTTGGCTTCCCAGTTATTGAAATGCTTATTGGGAAATCAGGTTAGTCAAAATCTGGAAAAGTGGTGGAAAAGTGGCACCCAAACTCTGTTCATCCTGAGCGGAGCCGAAGGGCGCTCAGGATGCACGGTCGAAGGGTGGACTCCGAATCAACCGTCTTTCTGATCGACGATCCCGGGCAGAGTTCCCAGCTCCGGTTTTTCTTCCTGATCAGTCGTTATTTCAGGTAGAGGAGGCTGGTCAGGTCTTTGGTAAGGCGTGAGTTTGAAGAGCACGCCAATGACTGGGCTGTCCAGATACTGAATCTCCTCATTGTTGGTGATTTTGCGACTTTCCTGCAATTGAAAATTACGGGTAATTTTCATGGACTGCCCATCCGGAGTTGTGACCAGTGGCAGTGCTTCATTGACCTCAGGTTTCTGTTGCGGCTCTGGTAGCGACTCTGGTAGCGACTCTGGAAGTGACTGTAAATCACCCCTGTTTTTTGCCAGTGCTTCCCAGGCCAACTCACTGTACCAGAGATTAACGTCCACATGCAGAAAACGACTGGAACTGACCGCAACGGTGCCTTTCAGCATACTGGGCGTTTCACTTTGTGTGTTGTAAGTTTGAATGCTGACGGGCAAGGTGCTTTCACCTTCCTTGACCGGCATCAGCCAGGCTTTTTGCGCCAGAATCCGGTAGCTGCCATTTTTGGACAGGTTGCTGCTTTCTTTCTGCAGCAAATGGGATGGGTAGGGTAGCGACACAAAGGCGTCCCGCTCCAGATCAACCACAGGTTTCTTTTCAGGCCGATTCAGAAAACTACCAAGGTCAGAAGAAGTCTCGTCCGCCCCGGGTTTATAGGACTTCAGTTTGATCACGTTAGCGGGTTGAGGATGTGCAGTGACCTCAGGCCATTTCTCACTGCCATTCATGCTCTGTTCGTTCAGAAATACAATCATATCGGCCTGATACCACTGGGTCTGGGTTTTCTGAGCATCTGTACTGGCCATGGATGTCATGGCGATTGTGCTCAAAAGCAGGCTGGCGGTCACCTTCTGAATCATGCCAAAAGTGGCGTTGTGATTAACACTCGTTTTCAATCCTGTACCTCGTTGACCTTCAGTCTGGTTGGCTCTGGGTTTCTCACTCATGCCGCCAACCGATCCAGTAATCGTTCCAGAAGCTTGAATCGTGCTTCAGCTTGTTCCATGGCGCCACTGTACTTCAAGACACTGCTGCCTTCCAGTCGGTATAGATGTGGCTCTGACTGAATCAGCTGAATGATGGCCATGGGGTCAATATCCGGCTGACTGTTGAATTCGATTCGGGCACTGCCAGCACCGGCATCAATTTTAATAATGCCCATCTTTTCAGCTCTTAGTCTGAGGCGGGTCTGTCGGAACAGGTTTTTGGCCTGTTCCGGCAGCAGGCCAAAGCGGTCAATCAGTTCAACCTGGAGATTTTTCAGACCTTCGTCGTTTTTTGCTGCAGCAATGCGTTTATAGAGAATCAGTCGATTGTGGACATCATGGATATAGTCTTCTGGCAGCAGGGCAGGGAGGCGCAGGTTGACATCGCTGCCCTGTTGCAGAGGTTTGTCCAGATCCGGCGTTTCACCGTTACGGATGGCTGCCACCGCTTTTTCCAGCATTTCGGTGTAGAGCGTAAAGCCAACATTCTGAATTTGCCCACTCTGTTCTTCACCCAGCAATTCACCCGCACCGCGAATTTCCAGGTCATTGGATGCCAGCATAAAGCCCGCTCCCAGATCCTGGGCTTCGGCAATGGCTTCCAGCCTTTTCAGGGCGTCTTTGGTCATGGATTTCTGCGGAGGTGTCAGCAGGTAAGCGTAGGCTTGATGGTGAGATCGGCCCACCCGTCCTCGCAACTGGTGCAGTTGTGCCAGACCAAATTTGTCCGAGCGGTGGATGATAATGGTGTTGGCATTGGGTATATCAATACCTGTCTCAATAATGGTGGTACAGACCAGGATATTATGTCGCTTGTGATAAAAGTCAGACATCACCTGTTCCAGCTCTCTTTCACGCATTTGTCCGTGGCCCACGGCAATACGTGCCTCAGGAATAAGTTCCTGTAGATCCGAGGCCGCCTTCTCGATACTGGAAACTTCATTGTGCAGGTAATAGACCTGACCTCCCCGTAACAACTCACGGAGAATGGCTTCTTTGACCAGCAATGTGTCACTTTGTCGGACAAAGGTTTTGACTGACAGGCGTCGTGCCGGTGGCGTTGCGATAATCGAGAGATCGCGAATACCGGACATAGCCATATTGAGTGTGCGTGGAATCGGGGTAGCCGTCAGGGTCAGAATATCGACTTCTGAACGCATGGATTTCAACATTTCCTTGTGCCTGACCCCGAAACGGTGTTCTTCATCAATAATCAACAGACCGAGATTCTTGAATTTGAAATCACTCTGAATCAGTTTGTGGGTGCCAATAATAATATCCAGCCTGCCATCCGAGGCTTTCTCCTTGAGTCCCTGAATCTGTTTAGCCGACTTGAAGCGTGAGGCTACGTCGATTTCAACGGGCCAATCAGCAAAACGGTCACGAAAGCTTTCATAATGTTGTTGCGCCAGCAGGGTGGTTGGCACCAGGATCGCTACCTGCCTGCCACCGTGAACCGCCAGAAAGGCGGCTCTCATGGCCACCTCTGTTTTACCAAAACCGACGTCTCCACAAACCAGGCGATCCATGGGTTTGCCTTCAGACATGTCTTTTATGACGTTGATAATGGCCTGCTGCTGGTCTGGGGTCTCCTCAAATGGGAAGCCTGCAGAGAAGGCGTGATAGTGCTGATCCGGCGCTGCAAAGGCAAAGCCCTTTCTGGCTTCCCGTCGGGCGTAGATATCCAACAGCTCTGCTGCGGCATCCCTGGCTTTTTCAGCCGCCTTGCGACGAGCTTTGCTCCATTGTTCACTGCCCAGACGGTGCAGGGGAGCATGCTCATCATCGGTGCCGGTGTAACGGGCAATCAGGTGCAGAGAGGCTACAGGAATGTAGAGCTTGGCTTCGCTGGCGTATTCCAGAGTCAGGAATTCGGTCTCCTGACCATCAACGGACAGAGTATCAAGACCACGATACCGTCCGACACCATGATCAATATGAACCACAGGAGCACCTGCTCTCAACTCAGTCAGGTTGCGAATGGTTTGATCCGTGTCGGGTTCTGTTTCCCCTTTTCGCCGACGACGCTGCATGACTCTCTGGCCCAGCAGCAGCGATTCTGGAATCAGGGCAATATTGAGATCTTTGAGCAGGAATCCTGATGCCAGCGAACCCACCGTAATCCCAAGCGTTTCTTTTCTGCTCAGGAAGGTGGCCCAGCTGTTGAAATGAGTGGGTTTAATGTCGGACTCAGCCAGCACTTCCAGCAGCACTTCCCGGCGGCCCGCACTTTCAGCCACCAGAAGCACCCTCGGTCCTGATTGAATCAGGTCTTCCAGCGGCTGCAAAGGATGATCGGCACGGATATTCAGTGTCAGCTCAGGCAGTGGCTGGTCATCAAGGTTGAAGCTGTCAGGGGCGTCAACGCGTTCTGCTGACAGGACAACACGAGGGTACTTTTTCAGGGCCCGGTTGATTTCTTCTGAAGGCATCAAAACCTTTGCCGGAGCCAGCAGCGGACGGTTAGGGTCGACTTTCCGGTTCTCATAGCGTTCCGTCAGGTCCTGCCAGAACTGTTCAATGGCTTCCTGAACCCCTTGGTATTGAATGATGGTAGTTTCAGGGGAAAGATGATCAAACAGGGTGGCCGTCTGCTCAAAAAACAGCGGTAAATAGTATTCAATACCTGGGCTGGCCAGTCCCTGACCAATATCCTGATAGACCGGACAGTCACGATGATCAACATCAAACACTTCCCGGAAACGGCTTCGGAACTGATCCCTGGCGGCTTTATCCATGGGGAATTCATGGCCCGGCAGCAGTTCTATGTAATCCACCTGGTTAATGGAGCGTTGGCTTTCCGGATCAAACTCTCGCAGGGTATCGATTTCATCATCAAACAGATCAATCCGGTAGGGCGTGTCGGAGCCCATGGGGAAGATATCCATGAGCGAGCCCCGGATAGCAAATTCACCATGCTCATAGACAGTTTCAACACAACGATAACCCGCCTGCTCCAGTTGTTGCCTTTTATGGGCAATAACAAAGGTTTCACCCCGTTTCAGAACCAGACAGTTGGACTCCAGGTAATCCCGGGGGCACAGTCGGTGCAGCAGGGTGGACACCGAGATAATCAGGACGGTCTTTTCGCAACGGGGAAGACGGTAAAGGGTTTTCAGTCGCTGGGAAATAATGTCCTGATGGGGAGAAAAGGCATCGTAGGGCAGTATCTCCCAGTCAGGAAAATGCATGGTACGGGTGGACTGATCCCCTTCCAGAAAGAACCTCAGCTCCTCTTCAAGGGCGTTGGCCTGAGCCGAGTCCGGGGTAATGACCAGCAGCGGGCGACAGGTTGACCGGGCGGCACTGGCTATGGCGTATGAGTTTGTTGTTTGGCTTAGCTGACCCCAGAAGGTTTTATGTCCCGGAGTCTCTGGAAGCTGAAAAGAAGATGAGTTCAAATTGGTCTGCGACATGAAGGGTGACTTATTTTGAATACGCTAGTCCGGCAATTCTAGCTGTTCATAGCGGCAGATACCATGCAATAGCGCCCTTGCAGCTTTCTTTATTGGAAATAACGACTGAGCGTCGTGTTAAAGTTTGTTGTACTTTGTTGCTAACTGGGGCTGAACTCTGGATAATAGCCCCGGAGCCGAAGGGCATAGCAACTCATAGCAACTTTAAGCAGATAAAAAACACAGGATTGGAACCGTGGGAAAAGACCATTTTCAGGACTGGAGAGAACGTGAAGCCTTAGCCGAATCCATGATTCCATTGATCGGCCGCTTGTATCGTGAAAACAACGTTGTGACCTCAATCTATGGTCGTTCAATTATCAATCGTTCGGTGATTGATATTCTCAAATCTCACAAGTATGTCCGCCAGGTAGAAGGTTCTGCCCTGTGTGTACGTCAGACATTTCCCGTGATTGAATTGCTCAGCAAACTGAACCTGGCTCCGGGCCGCATTGATATTGGCAAACTGGCATCGGGCTATGAGCAGAGTGAAGGTCATCAGACTCTGGAAGAGTATGTGCGCAGCCAGGTTTCAGAGCTGGTGGATGGTAAGAATGGCCATGGCCATGATGATAAAGATGTCGTCCTCTATGGCTTTGGCCGGATCGGTCGCCTGATGACCCGTATTCTTGTTGAGCGGGCAGGGGGTTCTGGCCTGAACCTGAGAGCGGTGGTGGTGCGTAAAGGCAAAGCGAACAACGATCTGCAAAAGCGTGCCAGTTTACTCAGACGTGATTCCGTCCATGGGTCTTTCAATGGCACTATCAGCGTCGATGAAGAGAATAATATTATCTATGCCAACGGTGTCGCGATCCGGTTTATTTACGCCAATGCTCCGGATTCCATCGATTACACTCATTACGGCATTAACAATGCCATTGTCGTCGATAACACCGGTGTCTGGCGTGACCAGGAGGGGCTGAGTCAGCATCTTCAGTCCAAAGGGGTTAGCAGAGTGCTACTGACAGCACCCGGCAAGGGCGATCTTAAAAATGTTGTGTTTGGTGTTAACCATGACATCATCAACGATGAAGACCAGATCATCTCTGCCGCCTCCTGCACGACCAATGCTATTACGCCAGTACTGAAAGCAGTTTGTGACAAATTTGGTGTTGAGAATGGTCATGTGGAAACCGTTCACTCCTACACCAACGACCAGAACCTGATTGACAACTACCATAGTGGTTCCCGTCGTGGTCGCAGTGCCGCCCTGAATATGGTGATCACCGAAACCGGAGCGGCCAGGGCTGTTGCCAAGGCACTGCCGCAGTTGCAGGGCAAGTTGACCGGTAATGCCATCCGGGTTCCCACACCCAATGTGTCCATGGCGATTCTGAACCTGAACCTGTCTAAGGACACCACTGTTGAAGAGCTGAACAGCTATCTCCGTGACAGGGCGCTGTACTCAGACCTGAAGAAGCAGATTGATTACGTAAACTCTTTTGAAGTGGTATCCAGTGACTTCGTCGGTAACCGCAATGCCGGTATCATAGACAGCCGGGCCACCATTGTTGATGGCAATCGTTGTGTTCTTTACGTCTGGTACGATAACGAGTTTGGTTATAGCTGCCAGGTTAACCGTATCTTGCAACACATGACCGGGAATCATCACAGGACTTTGCCGGTTCAATAGCACCCAAACTCCGCTCAGGGTGAACGGAGACCTCGACCGTGCATCCTGAACGAAGATGCTAGCAAGCTTCTGAATTACAGAAACTGTGCTGTACTTCGCCGCTAGCATCGACAGAATTCAACCGTACATCAAACCCCCATAACAAATGCAGATGCTTGAGAATTTCCATGGCCGTATCCCCATGGAGGTTTTGACCCATGTGCATGGAATGAATGAGCGTCAGGGACCTGTCGCCTTTCACATCGACATTATAAATCTGGATATCAGGCTCCAGGCTGCCCAGATTATATTGATTGGAGAGCGACTCCCTGAGCGCTTTGTAACCGGAATCATCGTGTATGGCACTGACTTCGAGAAAGGCTTGCCGGTGGTCGTCATCAATGCAAAACAGCCGCATATCCCGCATCACCTTAGGAGAAAGGAACTGGAGGATAAAGCTTTCATCCTTGTATTGGGTCATGGCGTGGTGAAGGGTTTTCAGCCAGTCGCTGCCTGCCAGGTCAGGAAACCAGAACCGGTCTTCTGGCGTAGGTTGCTCGCATATACGACGAATATCACGGTAAATATTAAAGCCTAACGTGTAAGGATTAATGCCCTGGTAACGTGGATCATCAAAATCCGGCTGAAATACGACATTGCTATGGGAATGCAGAAACTCGAGCACATAACCTTCGTTGATCAAACCTTCCCGATAGAGTTCATGCATTAGCGTAAAATGCCAGAAGCTGGCCCAGCCTTCGTTCATGACCTGTGTTTGCCGCTGAGGGTAAAAATACTGGGCTATTTTCCGAACAATTCGAATCACTTCCCGTTGCCAGGTCTTGAGCAGCGGCGCATTTTTTTCAATAAAGTAGAGGATGTTTTCTTCCGGTTCCCGGGGAAAACGTTTTCTCTTTTTGTCCGGGTCTTCCTTTCTGGTGGGGACGGTACGCCAAAGGTCGTTAATGTTTCTCTGGATATATTCGGCTCGCTCCCGTGCCTGATTTTTCTCCATTTCGGCAGAAATAACAGACGGGCGCATATAACGATTGACTCCCTGGTTCATCAGGGCATGACAGGCATCCAGCACTTCTTCAACGGCCTCCACACCGTACTTCTCTTCGCACTGATTGATGTAGTTTCTGGCAAACAGCAGATAGTCGACAATGGAGTCAGCATTGGTCCATTGGCGAAACAGATAGTTGCCTTTGAAAAAAGAGTTATGACCATAACAGGCATGAGCAATCACCAGTGCCTGCATCGCCATGGTATTTTCCTCCATCAGATAGGCAATGCAGGGGTTGGAATTGATGACAATTTCATAGGCGAGCCCCATTCGGCCACGCCGGTAGTTTTGAAAGTTGGTCAGAAATTTTTTGCCAAAACTCCAGTGCTGGTACATCAGGGGCATCCCTACCGAGGCGTAGGCGTCAATCATCTGTTCTGTGTTAATGACTTCAATCTGGTTCGGATAAGTGTCCAGCTCAAACTTTTCTGCCAGTCGGCCAATAGCCCTGTCATAAGCGTCAAGTAACTCAAAGGTCCATTCGGAGCCGGTTGAGAGGTACTGGGTTGAAGGGTACTGGGTTGAAGGGTACTGGGTTGAAAGGTACTGGCGAGTCATGGTTATGCCACTTTCTTTTCGAACAGACGACGGAAGACCGGGTAGATATCACTCTGGTCATGGATCTGCTGCTGGGCAAACTGGTCACTGAAGTTTTTTTCAATCTCTTTGTAGGTACGCCACAGGTGCTGATGTCGCTGGGCTATTTCTACGTAAGCAAAGTATTGAACCAGAGGCAGAATCTTCTGGGTGATAGTGTCGTGACAGAGCAGGTTATCGCTGTCCCAGTTGTCGCCATCCGAGGCCTGGGCTACATAAATATTCCATTTTTCCGGTGGGTAACGATCATCAATAATCTGCTGTGCCAGCATCAGTGCTGAAGAGACAATGGTGCCTCCCGTTTCCCTGGCGTAGAAAAAGTCGTGTTCGTTACATTCTTTGGCTTCAGTGTGATGCCGGATAAAAACCACCTCAGTGGCTTCATAATTTCGTTTCAGGAACAGGTAAAGCAACAGGAAGAAGCGTTTAGCGATATCCTTGATTTCGCGGGTCATGGAGCCAGACACATCCATAATACAGATCATAACGGCTTTGCACGAAGGCTGAGGCACCCTGACCAGGTTGTTAAAACGCAGGTCAAAGTCATCAATAAACGGCAGTCGGCGTAGTTTTTTATTCAATTCGTTAATCTGGCGGCGTAGCTCCTCTTCCTTCTCACTATCATGTTGACCCGGTTGTACCTCCAGCTCCCGGAGTTGACGCTTCAACTCCCTGATCAACTTGCGCTCTTTACCAAAAAGGGCAATTCTTCGAGCGTGGGCTGCCCGGAGTGAGCGAACCACATTCAACCGGTCCGGTGAGCCACAGGTTGTGAATCCGGCTCGTTTGAGCGCGTATTCGGTGGTATCCATCAGGTTTTTTTTGATCAGGTTGGGCAGCTCAAGATCTTCAAAGAGATATTGGAGAAACTCATCCCGGTTAATCTGGAAGACAAAGTCGTCGGTACCGGTCCCCTGATGACCGGCCTCACCTTCACCTGAGCCACGACCCTGGCCGCCGTCGGGACGATTGAACCGATCACCGGAGTGAAACTCCTTGTTGCCCGGATGAACACGCTGTCGACGGCCAGTCTCGCCATGGTGAAAAACGGGTTCTGAGACATCCTTTCTGGGAATGGAGATATCCGAACCACGCTCCATATCGGTAATTGAACGACGGTTGATCTGTTCCTGAACCGATTTTTGGATGGTGTTTTTATACCGTCGTAGAAAGCGTTGCCGGTTAACCGTACTTTTTTTGCCGCTGTTCAGGCGTCGATCAATGATGATACTCATAGATTATTGCGACTTTCTGACCCGGATGTACCATTCAGACAGCAGTCTGACCTGCTTTTCGGTGTAGCCATGCTGTATCATACGGTCGACAAAGTCGGCATGTTTCTTCTGATCGTCATGGGAAGCCTTGGCATTGAATGAAATGACAGGCAGCAGGTCTTCGGTGTTGGAGAACATTTTCTTCTCAATCACCACTCTCATTTTCTCGTAACTCAGCCAGCTGGGATTCTTGCCCTGCAGGTCAGCCCTGGCCCTGAGCACAAAGTTCACCACCTCATTACGGAAATCTTTCGGGTTGGCTATGCCCGCTGGCTTTTCAATTTTTTCCAGATCCTCATTCAGTGCCGAACGGTCTAGAATCTGTCCGGTATCAGGGTCCCGGTACTCCTGGTCCTGAATCCAGAAATCGGCGTAGGTGATGTAGCGATCAAAAATGTTCTGGCCGTATTCTGAATAGGACTCCAGGTAGGCAGTCTGAATTTCTTTACCCAGGAACTCAACGTATCTTGGCGTCAGATATTCTTTGATAAAGCCGATGTATCGCTCTTCCATCGAATTAGGGAACTGTTGTTGTTCAATCTGCTGTTCAAGAACATACAACAGATGAACCGGATTGGCGGCTATTTCAGTGGGGTCAAAATTAAAGACCTTTGAGAGAATCTTGAAGGCAAAGCGGGTCGATAAGCCTTCCATCCCCTCATCAACGCCAGCGGCATCCTTGTATTCCTGGAGCGACTTGGCGTTAGGGTCGGTGTCTTTGAGATTCTCGCCGTCATAAACCCGCATTTTGGAGTAAACAGAAGAGTTCTCAGGGTCAGCGATTCGGGACAGGACGCTGAACTGGGCCAGCATTCGTAATGTGTCCGGGGCGCAGGGAGCCTTATTGAGAGAACTGTGTTCAAGCAGTTTTTCATAAATTCTGATCTCTTCACTGGTGCGGGTGCAATAGGGCACCTTGATAATATTGACGCGATCAATAAAGGCTTCATTGGTTTTATTATTTCTGAACGCCTGCCACTCCGATTCGTTGGAGTGGGCGAGAATAACGCCTTCATAGGGAATAGAGCCAAGGCCTTCGGTACTGTTGTAATTACCTTCCTGGGTAGCGGTCAGCAAAGGGTGAAGCACCTTGATGGGGGCCTTGAACATTTCGACGAATTCCATAACGCCCTGGTTGGCTCTACAGAGTGCCCCTGAGAAGCTGTAGGCATCGGGATCATCCTGGGAATATTCTTCCAGTTGTCGTATATCCACTTTACCGACCAGACTGGAGATGTCCTGATTGTTTTCATCGCCGGGTTCGGTTTTGGCAACGGCAATCTGCTTCAGTCGGTTGGGGTGAAGTTTGATGACCCTGAATTGGGAAATATCACCCTTGTACTCCTCCAGTCGTTTAACGGCCCAGGGGGACATAATGTACCGGAGACAACGGCCAGGTATGCCGTACTCCTGCGCCAGCAGTGCTCCGTCCTGCTCAGGGTTGAACAGGCCCAGGGGGGATTCAAAGACCGGTGAGCCCTTGATGGCGTAGAAGGGGACTTTTTCAATCAGTTCCTTCAGTTTTTCTGCCAGAGAGGATTTACCGCCGCCCACTGGACCCAGCAGATAGAGAATCTGTTTTTTCTCTTCCAGTCCCTGGGCCGCGTATTGAAAGTAAGAAACAATCTGCTCAATGGCTTCTTCCATACCATAAAACTCATTAAACGCCGGATATCGTTTAATCAACTTGTTGGAAAATATTCTGCTGAGTCTCGGGTCTCTGGAAGTATCGATAATCTCCGGCTCGCCAATCGCCTCAAGAATCCGTTCGGCAGCACTGGCATAGGTTTTGGGTTCTTGCTTGCACAGCGTCAGGAAATCCTGAAGGCTGATCTCTTCTTCCTGAATAGAGTCATATCGTTGCTGGTAATGTTCAAACAGGGACATGCTGCTCACTCCGACGGGATTCTTTTGCCGTTGAAGTGAAGATAGTTGAAAAGCCGGTGGTGGTAACAATTAATTGGAACTATCAATTGGAACTATCAACTGGAACTATCAATTGGAACTACCGGTGACTTTCGAAAGCCGCTTTAAGTAACTTGCGGGTGTATCCTGTCTGAGGCTGGAGAAAGATCTGGTCGGTTGCACCCTGCTCAACAATCTCGCCGTCTTTCATCACCAGAATCCGGTGGCTCATGGCTTTTACTACCGCAAGGTCATGGCTGATAAAGATGTAGCTGAGATTGTATTTTTCCTGGAGGTTCCTTAGCAGTTCAATAACTTGCGACTGGACGGTTCTGTCCAGGGCAGAGGTGGGCTCATCAAGAATAATCAGCTTTGGTTTCAAAACCAGAGCCCTGGCTATGGCAATACGCTGTCTCTGTCCGCCGGAAAATTCATGGGGATAACGGTGTCGCCATTGAGGGTCGAGGCCGACTTCGGTCATGACTTTTATAATGAGGTCGTCCCGTTCACCGCTGGTGGCCAGCTGGTGGATATCCAGTCCTTCACCAATAATGTCGGCTATGGTCATTCTTGGGCTGAGACTGCCGTAGGGATCCTGAAAAACAACCTGCATCTGTCGTCGGTATGGACGACACTGTTTCTGGTTCAGGGAGTGCAGGGGATTGCTTTCAAAGTAGATCTGGCCCTGACTCTCCTGCAACTTCAGCAGGGCCATGCCCAGGGTGGTTTTCCCGGAACCGGATTCACCAACAATCCCCAGCGTTTCCCCTTTTGCTACTGAGATAGAAAGATCGGTGACGGCTTTTATATGATCAACCGTCCTGCGAAAGAATCCGGCCTTGACCGGGAACCAGACCCGGACGTCCCGTCCTTCAATCACTTTATGTTGCTCATCAGAAACGGGAACTGGTGCCCCTGAGGGCTCAGCATTGAGCAGCTCTATCGTGTAGGGATGTTCTGGCTGATTAAAAACCGCCTGGGTGGCACCGGTTTCAACCAGCTCTCCGTCTTTCATAACGCAGATTCGATGGGATACATGATGGATCAGGTTGAGGTCATGACTGATAAACAAAATAGCCATGCCCAGTTTCTGCTGTAATTCCGCCAGCAGCGACAGAATTTGTCTTTGTACCGTCACATCCAGAGCGGTGGTGGGCTCATCAGCAATCAGGATCTTCGGTTCGCAGGCCAGAGCCATGGCAATCATCGCTCTTTGACGCTGGCCGCCGGACAGTTCGTGGGGATAGGCTGAAAGCTTTTTGGCGGGCTCCTGAATGCCCACCAGTTCAAGCAATTCCAAAGTGCGCTGGCTGGCCTGTTGCGGACGCATCCCCAGGTGCAGGCTGAGAACCTCGCAGATTTGCTTTTCTATCGTATGCAAAGGATTAAGGGCGGTCATGGGTTCCTGGAAAATCATACCGATCTGGTTACCACGAACGCCTCTGATCTCTTTTTCTGACAGGGCCAACAGGTTTTTGCCGTCAAACAGTATCTCACCCTGGTGCTGAGCGTTATCAGGGAGCAGTTGCAGTATGCTCAGGGCAGAAAGGGATTTACCCGAGCCGGACTCGCCCACCAGGCCCAGTGTCTCACCCGGAAACAGTTCAAAACTGACGTTTTTGACCGCATCTTTGACCGCATCGTTGCCGACACCGCTCTGATGGAAGCGGACTTTCAGGTCTTTGATTTCGAGCAGGGGAGTTGTCATTGTTTAGTGACCTGTAACGTATTTGCGTGGATCCAGGGCATCACGGGTAGCTTCCCCGATAAACACCAGCAGGGTCAGCATCACTGACATTACCAGAAAGGCGGTAATGCCCAGCCAGGGTGCCTGAAGATTGTTTTTACCCTGGGCGATCAGTTCCCCCAGTGATGGCGAACCCGCTGGCAGGCCAAAGCCCAGGAAGTCCAGTGAAGTCAGGGTGGTAATGGCACCGGTGAGAATAAAGGGCATAAACGTGACCGTGGCAATCATGGCGTTTGGCAGAATATGACGGAACATTAATCGGCCATCGCTCATCCCCAGCGCCCTGGCGGCACGGACGTATTCAAGGTTGCGACCTCGCAGAAATTCGGCACGGACCACATCCACCAGTGCCATCCATGAAAACAGCAGCATAATTCCCAGCAGCCACCAGAAGCCGGGCTCGACAAAGCTGGAAAGAATGATCAATAGATAGAGGCTGGGCATACCTGACCAGATTTCAATAAACCGTTGTCCTATAAGATCGATTCGTCCGCCATAAAATCCCTGCATGGCACCTGCGGCGACACCTATCAGGGAGCTGAACAGTGTCAGGATAAGGCCAAAAAGCACGGATATCCTGAAACCGTAAATGACTCTGGCCAGTACATCTCTGCCCTGGTCGTCGGTGCCCAGCAGATTTTCTGAGGAAGGCGGTGCCGGAGCGATACGGGCATAATTGATGGTGTCGTAGCTGAAATGAATCGGTGGCCAGAGCATCCAGCCATGGGGCTCAATCAACTCTTTTGCGTAGTCCTGGCGGTAATCCGTTTCCAGCTCAAACTCGCCACCAAAGGTGGTTTCAGGGTAGGTGTGGAAGATGGGGGTATAGAGTTCGCTTTCATAATAAACCAGCAGGGGTTTGTCGTTGGCGATAAACTCGGCAAATAACGTGGTGAAAAAAATAAAGCCGAAAATCCAGAGCGCGTAATAGCCCCGTCGGTTACTTTTGAAATTTTTCCAGCGTCGTTGGTTGAGTGGGCTCATCGAAGACGGTTTCAGGGTTTGAGGCGCTGCCATATTAATCCCTCGCCTCAAAATCAATTCTCGGGTCAACCAGCATGTAGGTCAGATCGCCCAATAGTTTTACCACCATACCAATCAGCGTAAAGATAAAGAGCGATCCGAAGACCACCGGGTAATCGCGGTTGATGGCGGCTTCGTAGCCGAGCAGGCCAAGGCCGTCCAGTGAAAAAATAATTTCAATCAGCAGGGAGCTGGTGAACAGTATGCCAATCAGGGCCGCAGGAAAACCGGAGATCACCAGCAGCATGGCGTTTCTGAAAACATGCCCGTACAGCACTTGATGGTTATCCAGACCCTTGGCCCGGGCTGTCTGCACGTACTGGCGATGAATCTCGTCGAGAAATGAGTTCTTGGTCAGCATCGTCAGTGTGGCAAAACCACCAATCACAATACAAAAAACCGGGAGTACCATGTGCCAGGCGTAATCCGCCAGTTTTCCCAGCAAACTGAGCTGGTCAAAATGTTCTGACGTTAATCCACGTAACGGAAAAAAGTTCCAGTAACTGCCGCCGGCAAACAGAACAATCAGCAGGATGGCCAGCAGAAAACTGGGAATGGCGTAGCCCGTGGTAATCACCGCGCTGGTCCAGACATCGAACGGGCTGCCGTGTTTCAATGCTTTTCGAATCCCCATGGGAATGGAGATCAGATAGATCAGCAGGGTGCTCCATAAACCCAGCGAGATGGAGACCGGTAATTTCTCCTTGATAAGGTCAATGACCTTGGCATCCCTGAAAAAGGAATCACCAAATTCAAATTGGGCATAGTTGACCACCATCTGGATAAACCGTTCGTAGGCCGGTTTGTCGAAGCCGTACAGTTTTTCGATGTCTTTGATCAGCTCCGGGTCCAGTCCCCGCCGTCCCCGGTACTCACCGGATTCATCGACACTGACCTGCTGAATCTCAGCACCGCTGGAACCGCCGATACGGCTGATGGCATTGATTTCAAACCCTTCCAGTTTGGCAATCATCTGTTCAACAGGCCCACCCGGTGCCGCCTGGATAATGACAAAGTTCAGCAGCAGAATACCGAACAGTGTCGGAATCATTAATGCCAGTCGGCGCAGGATATAGCTTTTCATGGTGCCATCCACCAGGTGTCCAGATCAAACTGGTAAAGAGGTTCCTGATCAGGATCGCTGAGAGGGTGTTTAAGGGGTTGCCAATAGGCCACCCGCCTACTGTCGAGGTACCATTGAGGAATCATGTATTCGTTCCAGAGCAGAACCCGGTCCAGTGCTTTGACGGCAGCCACCAGATTTTCTCTGGATTCAGCATTAATCACTTCCTTGATCAGGCCATCAACCACCGGATTTTTAATTCCCGCCAGATTACGACTGCCTGGCAGATCAGCAGATTCACTGCTCCAGAAGTCCTTTTGCTCGTTGCCGGGGGAGCTGGATTGGGGAATGCGACTGACCACCATATCAAAGTCGAAACTTCTGAGCCGGTTTATATATTGCGAAACATCGACGATACGCAGAGTGGCTTTGATACCCATGGCCTCAAGGTTTTTCTTCATAGGCAGGGCCACTTTCTCCATGCTTGAATCGTGTAACAGAATTTCAAATTCGAAGGGCTTGCCATTTTTCCTGAGCGTGCCGTTTTCCAGTTTCCAGCCTGCCTGTTTCATAAGGGTCAAAGCCTGGCTCAGCTGACTACGGATTCTGCCGCTGCCGTCGGTGACTGGCAGTTGATGGGGTTCGGTGAATAACTCAGCAGGCAGTTGCTCCCGCCAGGGCTCAAGGTAGGCCAGCTCTTTACCCTCGGGAATGCCCGTCGCTTCCATATCAGAGTTAGCAAAATAACTCTCTGTCCGGGCGTAACTGTTATAGAACAGGTTCTTGTTGAGCCATTGGAAGTCCAGGGCGTAATTCAGCGCTTTTCGAACGTTGATGTCTTTGAAAATATCTCGGCGCAGGTTAAAGACGAAGCCCTGCATTCCCTGAGGGGCTTTGGTGGCAATGGATTCCTTGATCAGCTGGCCTTTTTGAACCGCCGGGGTGTTATAAGCGGTGGCCCAGTTTCTGGCAATATTTTCAAAGTGGAGATCGTATTCACCGGCTTTCAGTGCCTGCATTGCTACGTTGGAATCCCGGTAATAGTCATAACGGCGCACATCAAAGTTATAGCGACCTTTGTTAACTGGCAGGTCTTTACCCCAGTAGTCATCCACTCTTTTGTAGGCAATACTGCGACCCGGTTCGGCTGAATGGATTTTGTAGGGGCCACTGCCCAGAGGGTGGGTCAGGTTGGCTTGTTCAAAGTGATTCGAGTCTTGTTCCCAGAAGTGCTTTGGCAGGACGGGAAGCTGGGTAATGATCAAAGGCAGTTCCGGGTTGCGGTTGTGTTTGAAAACAAAGCGGACACTGCGCTTGGACAGGGCTTCTGCCTTGGCAATATCGCCATAATAAGCCCGGTAAAGGGGTGAGCCTTTGTCCCTGAGTAACTCAAAGCTGTAAACCACGTCTTCAGCGGTGATCGGCTGTCCGTCGTGAAACCGGGCTTTTGCATTTAGATGAAAAGTGATGCCACTGTTATCAATGGCAGGCTCTGCATATTCAGCCACCAGTGCGTACATGGTGAAAGGTTCATCGGCGCTGCTGGTCATCAGCGTATCGTAAATCAAACTTAAACCCTCAGCCGGAGTGCCTTTTTCGATGAAAGGGTTGAGGCTGTCAAAAGTCCCCATGCTGGCCATTCGCAAGGTTCCACCCTTGGGAGCATCGGGATTCACATAATCAAAATGCTTGAAATCCTTTGGGTATTTGCTGTCGCCGTACAGGGAAAGGGAAGGGGATTTATTGATGGCGTCTTCTGCCTTTACCGGTACGGTTATCATCGACAGGGAAAGGAAGAGCGTCGCAACAGGGAGGACTCTGACTATCGTTGATCTCAACGATTTTTTTATCATCATTGTTTGGTTCATAGCTGGCCTGGATTGCATTGTTATAACTATCGCCTCGAAACTATAGTCGGCTCTCTGACTACAGGCACTAATTCCTTCGTGTTATTTGAATGCCTGACGCCATTTTAAACACCTGTCAAACCTCTCAGGCAAGGTCTGATGGGTGGCAAAAAAATAATTAATATCTTAGATGACAGTAAAAATTGATCTGAAGCAATTAAAAATACCTATGGGGCTGTAGAATGAGCTCAGACAAATCAGGGAACCTAAGAGTTCCTGATTTTTAATATCACAATGTAACCGGTTACATTGTGGTGTTGAAACATAACAGATCAAACAACACACTCGAGTACACAGGGGAACATTAATGTTCAAGAAAACCATGCTGGCCAGTGCTGTGATGGCTGCTGCCTTTGTCACCACCGGTGTTCAGGCTGAACAAGTAGAGACCGGCAATCCTTTCTTTGATGATGCAACCATTTCGGGTGGCATCTATAACATGACACGCGTTCGTGACCGTAAGAGTGGTCCCGATGGCAGCTTCGAAGAAAACCTCCACCACTCCACAGCGGTGGCCAGCCTTGAGTTTAACTCGGGTTTGATTGGCGGTTGGTTCGGTGTTGATATGGGTGTTTTTGGTACCTATGACATCTGGAATTCCGGAACATCTTATGACAGTGAGTTCTCTCTGAGAAATGAAAATACCGGAGAAATCCAAAACGGTTTCAGCGTTTATAAAGCCAACGCCAAGTTTGATTTTGGTGCCTTCAAGGCTCGTTCCGGTTACCTGCAACCCAGTGGCCCGGGTGTTCTGGGTGTGAACATGAGTTTTATGCCTGGCACTTACACCGGTAATGAATTCACCTACAGCAAAGGTGGCCTGAACCTGGCTTACTTCTGGGCGAATGAATACAAAAGCCCATGGAGCTACGACATGGAAAGCATGATGCGTGAAGACGGTTCAAGCATGAGCTACGTGCACAGTCTGGGTGCCAGCTATGACTTTGCTAACGGTGTCAGCGTTCTGGGTGGTTTCGGACAGGGCGAAGACTATATTGACATGTATAAGTTCAAGCTGGGCTATGGCAACGAAGGTCTGGCTCTGAGCTACCAGTTCTACGGCATGAGTGATAAAGCCGATGATCTGTCTGCTAATGATCTCTATGACGGCTTAGCTTACCAGCACGCTATTACCTCCAGCCTGGCTCACGGCAACTGGACTTATCGTGCAGAAGCTACTTATACCCACGCAGAAGGCCAGACTGGTCATTTTGTTTTCCGTCCTACACTTGCATCTGGTGAATCTAACGGTTCCTCCGAAATCTGGTGGGATCAGCGTTCTGACTTCAACCATCACGGTGAAAAAGCGGCCTTTGCCGGTGCTTGGTATGACTTCACTGAAATGGGTTATGCAGGTTGGAAAACAGGCTTCTCCGTTGCTTATGGCTGGGGTGCTGAATCTCAGGATACCAATATCACTACCGAAGAACTGGAAGAAATTGGTTACAGTGTCGATGTTAGCCACACCTTCCAGAGCGGTAACCTGAAAGGTGCTACTGTCGCCCTTCATGCCACTTACTTCGACCTGAAGAACGACGTAGACAGCTACTCACCAGCATTCCCGAATGCCTTCCAGGACGACAAAGACTTCAAACTGTCTTTCACCATGCCTTTCAGCCTGTAACAGGCTGAGTTCAGACTCTTAGTGATGTGTTTGACCACCGGTAGCTTTGGCTGCTGGTGGTTTTTTTGCTTTATGCCACCAGGTACTCAGGTCCAGCGCGTACAATGGTGCCGTCTCAGGATGCTTCAGGGTATCCCGGTACAAGACGTTCCAGGAAGGTGGGTACCAGAGCGGCAGTGAATAGTGTCCCCACAGAAGAACCCTGTCCAGCGCATGAATCAGGGAAAGCAGTTCTTTGCGGCTGGTGGCCGATGTAATCTGCTGAGTTATGTGATCGACGACTGGTGAATGTACACCGGATACGTTTCTGGTACCCGGTTGATCAACGGTTTGAGATCCCCAGAAAGAGGCCTGTTCAGTACCCGGTGAAGGGGTGTGTGGATAGATATGCAGGATGATTTCAAAATCCAGCTCCCGTACTCTGGCTACCATTTGCAGTGGGTCTATGCGCTGAACATTTAAAGTAATACCCAGACGACTCAGGCCATCCTTGATAGAAAGCAGCACTTTTTCATGTTCTTCAGTGGCGACCAGGGCATTGAGGATCAGTGGTTCGCCCTGAGCATTAACCTGACGATTGTCTTTTATCTGCCAGCCTGCCTGTTTTAATAACTTGAGCGCTTTTGCCTGATTTAATCGGTCACCCGATGCCAGTTGGCTATCCGGTGCCTTGAAGGGTTCATGGAAGAGGGCTTTTGGCAGTTCTTTTTTCCAGGGGTCAAGCCATTTCAGTTCAGCAGGAGAGGGGATGCCAGTGGCGGCCAGTTCAGAGCCTGCAAAAAAACTTTCTGCACGTCGATACATTCCGAAGAACAGGTTGTGGTTAATCTGCTGGAAATTAAAGGCGTATCCCAGGCTCTCCCTGACTCTGGCATCCTTTAGAAAAGGTCGGCGGGTATTGTAGGTTAACGTCAGGGTTTGGGGATTATGGTTCTTGATGATTTCTTGTATCAGATGGTGCTTTTTAATTTTGCTCTCGCTCAGCTGGGTATTCCATATTGTTGGATCGGTGATCAGTCTGAAATCGTATTGATTGTCGAACATGGCCTGTAAAAGCACAGACTCGTTTCCGTAATATTCGAACACCATACGGTCGAAATTGTACCGACCCCGGTTGACTGCCAGATTCCGACCCCAGTAGTTTTTGTCTCTTTTATAAATAATGGAGCGTCCGGGATTAATTTTATCTATCTGGTAAGGGCCGCTGGTGACGGGCACTTCAAACCCCGGTGCCGGGAAATCCCGGTCTTGCCAGTAGTGTTCAGGCAGTATGGGCATTTGTCCCAGGATCAGCGGCAGCTCCCGGTTTTTATTGGTTTTAAAGGTAAACAGAACCCTCATGGGCGCGGTGACTTGCGCTTTTTCGATATCATCGTAGAAATGGCGGTAGAAGGTTGAGCCTTTTTCCCGCAACAGATCAAACGAGAATTTTACATCTCGGGCTGTCACTTTATGACCATCGTTAAAGCGGGCTTTGGGATTAATGTGATAGGCCACCCAGCGGTTATCCGGGTCCAGCTCAATGGTTTCGGCAATCAGGCCGTATTTACTGAGCGGTTCATCCCAGGACCTTTGCAGCAATGAGTCGTACAGCAAATAACTGCCAGCCGCCGCCGAACCGCGGTCAACATAAGGTGTGATACTGTCAAACTGGCCGATCACGGCCTGCCTGAACTCCCCACCTTTTGGGGCGTTTGGGTTGGCGTAGTCGAAGTGTTTAAAGTCTTTCTGATACTTTGGTTCACCAAAAAGACTGATGGCATGCTTCAGTGGAATTGTGTCGGAACCCCATGCGAAACAGGTCACTAATGCCAGAAATATACCCGCAATCAGACGTGTCATTGTCGCCCTTCCTCCCACCAGATACTGAGGTCTATGGAGCCAAACAGGCCGTCGTTGTCAGGGTAGTTGTAATGGCTTCTGTGCGCCACTCGCCAGTAACGATGATAGAGCTGGGGAATGGTGTAATTTTCCCAGAGTAAAATGCGATCCAGAGCCCGGGTGGCTGCCTGTAACTGGTCGATGGATTCCGCCTTGATAATGTGTTCAATCATGGCATCAACAGCAGGGTGGTGGACGCCTGCCAGATTCTGGCTACCCTGTTCATGGGCTGTTTGGCTGCTCCAGTATTCCCTTTGCTCGTTGCCGGGCAGATCTGGCTGGTGGAACGTTCTGAGCAGCATATCGTAATCGTGACTGCGCATTCTTTGGATGTACCGGGAGACATCCATCGAGACAATCTGCATATCAACGCCGAGTATGGCCAGATTGTTCTTGAAGGGGATAGCGACACGTTCCTGCTCCGGCACCGCCAGCATCAGTTCGAACTGCAAGGGTTCACCGGTTTCCTTATGGATTCTTTTGCCGTTTTTGAGTTCCCAGCCTGCCTGCTTCAGCAGTCTATTGGCAACACTGAGCTGTTTGCGGATATTGCCCGTGCCATCGGTTTGGGTACCGGTCCAGGGTTGTTTAAACAGTTGCCTGGGAAGGAGGTTCCGATAAGGGTTCAGCAGTTCGATTTCAGCTTTATCGGGTATGCCTGTCTGGGCAAACTCAGAGTTGGCAAAAAGACTTTTGGGCACTGAATAAATATCATAAAGGAGATTGGCGTTGACCCAGGCTGCATCGTAACCCTGGCTGATTGCTTCCCTGACCCGTTGATCCTTGAAGAGGCCTTTTCGAGTGTTAAAGATAAAAGACTGGACCTGAAAGCTCTTGCGAGGGAAGTTTTTCTTGATGATCTTGCCATTCTCTATGTCCTTTCCCCGGTAGGCGTAGGCCCAGTTTTTGGCCAGGTTCTCTATGCGGATATCGTAGTGTCCGGACAGAAAAGCCTCCAGAGAGAGGGTCGAGTTCCTGAAATACTCCAGTCTGATGTGTTTAAAGTTATTCCGGCCAATGTTCACGGGCAGCTTTTCAGCCCAGTAATCCTTGTTTCGCTCAAGAACAACGCTCTGGCCAAGTTCATAGTGTTGGATGCTGTAAGCCCCTGAGCTGACGGGAACGTGAACCTTAGGGTTATCCTCTTGAGGTGGTTGCCAGTAGCTGTTGTGTATCACCGGTAACTGGGCCAGTCGAAAGGGTAGCTTTTTATCTTCAGGAACATTGAGGGTGAGTTTTACCCGGTTGCCAGGTTCAACTTCTATCTGATCAACATCTTTTAACAGCAGCTTGAAATTGGAGAAGTCGCCGTTTTTGTAGTGAAGGAAGGTATCCCTTACCACCTCGGCAGTAATCGGGCTGCCATCGGCAAAACGCGCGTTGGGGTTAATAACAAAGCGTACCCAGCGACGATCGTCGGGGTATTCGACACGCTCTGCAATCAGAGGATAAAGGCTGCCGGGCTCATCCCGGCTGGCCACCATCAGGCTGTCATAGATATAGGAGCCAACCGCGGCAGGGACGCCTTTGGCACTAAAGAGGTCAAAAGTGTCATAGGTGCCAAGAGCAGCCAGCCTGACCTTGCCCTGACGGGGTGCATCAGGGTTTACATAAGCAAAGTGTTGAAAATTGGGAGGGTATTTGGGATTGCCGATCAGGCTGATGGCGTGATGGGTTTGGTAGGGTTCCTGAACATTGGCCTGAGTAGAAAGATTAAACCAGACCGTGTTCAGAGCTATAAGAGTGCTCGCCCATTGTTTTATAGTCATTCTTTTTCTTCTGAGATGGTGCCTGGCTTGCAAATTATAATTTTTGGCAAGCCTCAGTGTACGGCTGAGCGCCTGATTAACGTTGACCTTCTCGACGCATAGCTTCCAAGTCAGCATCAGATACTGTCGGTTTTTTGATTTTCAGTAGATTATTGATGGCTGCTTGAACCTCCAAACGGCTTTTAGCTTGAGTGGGGCTAAGGTCAGCAATAGGCTTGCCACGGTTAGTTATTGTAAAAGATTCTCCAGCCTCAACACGACGAAGAATTTCCGGGAGTTTGGTTTTTGCATCATGAGAGTCAATTTTTTCAACCATTTCAGCGACCTCTTTTTTCGATTTTACAGACAAAACCCCGTTCATCATGGGCGCCCAAACCCCGTTCATCCTGAGCGGAGTCGAAGGATGCGGACTCCGAACCAACAATAAAGATCGTGCCAACCACCCTTCGACTCCGCTCAGGGTGAACGGAGATTCTACCAAGCATCCAAACCTTGTTCACCATGGGCACCCAAACTCCGCTCAGGGTAAACGGAGATTGTACATAAAATCAGTTGTGACCGATCAGTCGTAAGCCCGAGTCACATCCACATAGAGCGTCAACTGTTGACCAGGTTGCAGGTATTTACTGTCAAAGGTGTTCCAGGTTCTGATCTGGGATACGGCTACATTAAATTTGTCGGCAATAACAGACAGGGAGTCGCCACTGCGAACCTTGTAATGGACCTTGCGAACAACACTGTCCTGAGCCGCCTTGGTTTTAGTCCAGACCACCAGTTTCTGTCCGATCTTCAGAGTATCCCTGGGTGACATGCCGTTCCAGCGGGCCAGTTCCTGAACACCGGTCTGGTATTGTTTGGCGATGCTCCAGAAGCTGTCTCCGGATTTAACGGAGTAATTCAGTTTGTGCCGACCAGCACGATGGGTATTTTGTTTGGCGATACGGCGCTGCGCTGCGGTCAGGGCGTATTCTTCCTTCTCTTTGGCGGGGACAGGAATCAACAGGCTTTCTCCTGCCCGGATCAAGTCCCCCTCCATTTCGTTCACTTCCTTGATAAGACTGGTCTTGGTGTGGAAAGTATTGGCAATCTTGATCAGGCTATCTCCGGACTTCACGGTGTAACGACGCCATTGCATACGTTTCTCTGCCGGCAATTGAGCCAGTTTTGTCTGAAAAGATTCGGCCTTGTCAATGGGAACCAGCAGATAGTGTGGACCCGAAGGGGGGGTTGACCAGCGATTAACGCCAGGATTCAAGCGATATAACTCATTCATGGTAACGCCTGACAGTTGGGCGGCCCTGGCCATATCCAGCTGGCCGCCGGTATTCACTTTGGCAAAATGAGGTTTGTTGGGGATCGGCGGCAGCTTGATACCGTATTTAGCCGGGTTACGAACAATCTTGCCCAGGGCAATCAGCTTTGGCACATAGGCTGTGGTTTCATTGGGCAGGTCAAGGTCCCAGAAACGGGTGGACTTACCCAGTTTCTTGTTCTTGTTAACCGCATTCAGAACGCGCCCGGGCCCGGAGTTGAAAGCCGCCAGTGCCAACTCCCAGTCATCGAACATTTTGTGTAGCCTGATCATATAGTCCAGTGCTGCACGGGTAGCAGCCACTACATCACGACGACCGTCATACCACCAGTTTTGCTCCAGTCCGTAATGCTCTCCGGTAGCTGGCATAAATTGCCATAAGCCGGATGCACCGGCATGGGAGTAGGCAAACGGGTCGAAGGCGCTTTCCACTATAGGCATTAATGCCAGTTCCAGGGGGACGCCGCGTTTTTCGGCCTCCAACAGGATGAAATAGAAATAGGGGCTGGCGCGTTCAGAAACCCGATCAAAGTAAACCTGACTGTTTTTGTACCAACGCAGCTCTGCCAGTATTCGGGGGTGATTGTTATCCAGATTCATAGCGAAACCACGGCGGGTCCTTTCCCAGAGGTTGCTCACGGGTTTTTCGGCCAGCACTTTCTTCGGTGTTTTACTGACCGTCTGCTCTTTGGTCACTTCTTCCTGTTCGGCTTCGGTAGATTGCGCCATGCCAGTCTGCTCTGTAGAGAGACTCTGGCAGCCCGACAGGGTGAGCGCGAGTGTAGCGGCACCCAGGAATCGAACCAGGGGTTTAACTTCAGATCTGGTACATGGAGCAGATGCTTGTTCTGTAATCAACGGTTCAGACATAAAAACTTTAGTTATCTAGTAGGAACACAGGATCTATCGTCATTAAAAGTGATCCTTCCACTGACGTAATGCCCCAAATATTTCTGCATCGCCCGACAAGACAGCTTGTGGGGCGTGCTCCCTGACTGCGGTAATGACACTGTGCTGGTCAGTACGCATGAATGGATTAATGGCTAATTCCAACTCGATACTGGAAGGCAGGCTTGGCCTGTTCTCCTTGCGAAGTTGGATTACCCTGTTGCGGTATTCTTCAATTGAGCGGTTTCCGGGTTCTACCGTCCGGGCAAAAGCCAGGTTAGCCAAAGTGTATTCGTGTGCGCAATATACCCGGGTGTTTTTGGGCAGTGAGCAGAGTTTATTAAGTGACTCATGCAGCTGTTCAGCAGTCCCTTCAAACAGTCGACCACAACCGCCTGAAAACAAAGTATCACCGCAGAGCAATATGGGGTCATCCTGATCCGGGTGGGCGAAATAGGCAATATGATCAAGCGTGTGACCGGGAGTTTTCAGAATACGGAATCGGGTATTGAGTACAGTCAGCGTCTGAGCGTCATTCAGAGGCTGAGTAATACCGGAAATTTCAATATTATCAGGGCCATAGACCGGAATATTGCGGTTTTTTGTGAGCGCTTCAATACCGTTGGTATGGTCCCAGTGATGATGGGTAACAAGAATACCCGACAATGTCAGGTTCAGTCTGGCCAATGCTGTTTCGACCGCGTCGGCATCACCCGGATCAACAACCAGACAGTGCCCAGTGTGTTCTTCAGAGAGCAACCAGATGTAGTTATCTTGAAAAGCTGGGATCGCTTGAATGTGGAGCATGGGCCATTCCGCCGGATAAAAGTCAATGACATTCTAATATTCAGAAGGTTGACTGAGGATGGGAGTGTACGCCCAGTCAACCTGTCGGAAGAATAGTCAGGCAACATTTTACAGACTTTGCGTATAAAGTCTGTAGTATTTTCTTTACGATTGTCAGGGAAGCATACCGACGCTGGTCGAATCCTTTTGTGCCAGATAATATGTGTGGTTGAGCAGGGCAAGATTCTCGGTCAGGCTCCTGGCTCAAGATATTTGCTGATATAAATCCGGCATTCATGGAAAAAGCCTGATGGAATGGTTTAAAAAGTCGACCCAGTCTGAGATGCCGCAAAGATTGCGGGCTCTGCAGGAGTGGATGAACTCCGGTGCAGGAGAATTTCTGCTCCAGGCAGAACGCTCACACATAGAGCATGAGTTAAAGTATATCTTTGGTTATCATGCTGTCGAATTATCGGTGTCCCCGACAGTGACCCTGCTGTCAGGCTCTCAGGTTAACCGAAACTTTCAGTTTCATCCGTTAAGCACGGAACCGGCTCCCTCATTGATGATGGATCTAAACCACTGGCCGGTAGCTCCGGGCAGCCTTGACCTGGTCTTGCTGCACCACATGCTGGAAGTGTCTGACCGTCCGCATCGGCTGCTCAGCGAAGCAGGGCATACTATCATTCCCGGAGGCAAGATGATGGTGGTTGGTTTCAATCCATTAAGTCTTTGTAATATCAAGCGGGTGATGTTTCCGGGGTATCGTAAGCTGTTCAGTGGTGTCCAGTTTATCAGTCCCAGCCGAATGAGAGATTGGTTAACCCTGTTGGGGTTTAGTGTTGAGAAAGTACTTTATGGTGGCTACCTGCTTCCTTCTGGACCTTCAGCCATGGGGTTGAAATCGGAGCTGATTGAACAGCGCTGTCGTAATTGGATGCTGCCTTTTGGCAGCTTTTATATCATTGTTGCTACCCGGGAAGTGCCAGGCATGACACCGGTCAAGCCGGTCTGGTCTTCACTGAGACAACCCCTGGTCGGAAACCCGATTACAGGATCAAGCCGAATGGGAGATAATCGTTGAGCAAGCTCGTGGAGCTTTTTACAGATGGAGCCTGTAAAGGCAACCCTGGCCCCGGAGGATGGGGAGTAGTACTGCGCTATGGTACCGCTGAAAAAAAGCTGTATGGTGGCGAAGCGGAAACCACCAATAATCGAATGGAATTAATGGCAGCCATTGTTGGACTGGAAACACTGACCCGAACCTGTAAGGTACGGGTCACGACCGATTCCCAGTATGTGCGCAAAGGTATTACTGAGTGGCTCTCTGGCTGGAAACGTAAGGGCTGGCAAACAGCAGCCGGTAAACCCGTTAAAAACAAGGACTTATGGGAACGTCTTGATATTCAGAATAGCCGTCACAGGGTTGAGTGGTGCTGGGTGAAAGGTCATGCCGGACACCGGGAAAATGAGATGGCTGATAAACTTGCCTGCCGCGGTGCCAAAGAGATCATTAAAGGTAAGAAGCGATGAACCGTCAGATCATAATGGATACGGAAACAACCGGGATCGACCCTTCACAGGGGCACCGGATTGTCGAAATTGGTTGTGTGGAAATGATTGACAGGAAGCTGACGGGTAATACCTATCATGTCTACATCAATCCCGAACGGCACATGGACGATGAGGTTATTCAGGTTCACGGTATTACCAACGAGTTTGTTCGGGACAAACCACTCTTTGCCGCGGTGGCTAAAGACTTTCTGGATTTTATCAAGGGTGCTGAACTGATTGCTCATAACGCGCCCTTTGATATTAACTTTCTTAACCATGAGTTGAAGTGGCTGGACTCGTCCCTTGGGCAGGTTGAGGACTACAGTAAAATTACCGACTCTCTGGTGATTGCCAGAAAAAAGCACCCGGGTCAGAAAAATAACCTGGACGCACTGTGTAAACGTTATTTTATTGATAACTCAGCCCGTACCTTTCACGGGGCTCTGCTTGATTCCGAGATACTGGCTGAAGTTTATCTTGCCATGACCGGTGGCCAGACATCCCTGCTTTTGGGGGGAACGGGCGAGGAGGCTGATGATGTAACGGTCATCAGACGTTTATCATCTGACAGACCTGCGTTGAAAGTCACTAAACCGACTGATGCTGAATTACAACTGCATCGGGAGAAACTGGAAAAAATAGGCCAGCAAGACTGGTGAGAGCAGGACATTCATGCATCAATACCAACCTGCAGGTGGCTGGATTTCGCAAGACGACCTGGCTGATCGTTTTTTGATTCTCATTGGTGATGACATCCTGATGAATTCTGAGGGTGGGTTTCTCTGGGAGAAACGGCCCTGGATGGATGGGCAGGACGCGGTAAGAACTGGAAATCTGGATCAATATTCAGTCTCGGTGATAAAAACGGATACCGTTCTCGAAGAGAGTCCCGAAAAGAGTCCCAAAGAGGGTAGTGTTGTTAATGCCCGACACTATATGGCAACACAGCCTGAATCGATGGTGGCGTTTTACAGCCATGCTGTTCAAATCCTGAGATCAAGGAGAGATCACCGGTTCTGTGGACGCTGTGGTCATCCATGCAGGCCAGGTGAAGGTGACTGGGCAATGGTCTGCTCAGTCTGTGAGATGTCTTACTACCCCAGGATATCCCCGTGCATCATTGTTCTTATTCATAAAGGCAATGAAGTGTTGTTAGTCAAACACAGACGACATTTACGCAATACCACAATGCATACCGTAATTGCCGGTTTCATTGAGCCAGGGGAAACAGCAGAAGCAGCGGTTATCAGGGAGATCAGGGAAGAAGTGGGTTTGGAGGTTGGTGAAGTAAAGTATCAATTAAGTCAAAGCTGGCCATTCCCCCATGCCTTGATGCTGGGATATCACGCTGAATATAAGTCAGGCGATATTTGCCTGGAAGAGGAAGAGCTGGTGAGTGCCCAATGGTTCCGTAGAGACGCTTTGCCAGATCTGCCACCGGAATTCACTATATCCAGGAAGTTGATTGATTTGTAATATTATACAATCATATTCAGTGTAATTTAACACCTCTGGATCGTGCAAACTCTAAACATCGATTAATAATATGAGGCCAATGGTTATCAGTGCGCCTCTGTCTGTCTTTTTCAGGTATCCTTAACCACTCTTATTGAAATGTATTATGGGAGGCTCTCTTGGAGTATCTGGCGGAATACGGCTTATTCCTTGCCAAAGTAGTCACATTTGTTGTGGCTCTACTGATTGTTATTGCTGCGGCAGCGGCAATGGGACAAAAATCCAAAAAGATCAGTAAAGGGCATCTTGAAACCAAAAAATTGAATGAACACTTTCAACACCTGAAAGATGATCTTCAGCATGTCGTGCTTGATAAGGAAGAGCTGAAGCAACTGGCAAAGGAAAAGAAAAAAAGCGAGAAGGATAAGAAAAAGGATAAAGACGTCAAACCTCGTTTGTATGTCCTTGACTTTCACGGCGATATGAAGGCTTCGGCAGTCAAGTCCCTACGGGAAGAAATCACAGCGGTGTTGTCTGTTGTCAGGGATGAAGACGAAGTGCTTGTGAAACTGGAAAGTGCCGGTGGCATGGTTCACGCCTATGGTCTCGCGGCTTCTCAGCTTCAGCGTATCAGGGATCGTGGTGTGAAATTCACTATTGCAGTCGACAAAGTGGCTGCCAGTGGCGGTTATATGATGGCTTGTACGGCTAATCACATCGTTGCTGCACCGTTTGCAGTGATTGGCTCTATCGGGGTTATGGCGCAACTGCCCAATATCAACAAGCTTCTTAAGAAACATGACGTTGATATTGAGCTGCACACTGCCGGTGAATTTAAACGCACCTTGACGGTTCTCGGTGAAAACACTGAAAAGGGCCGTGATAAGTTCAAGCAGGACATCCAGGACACACATCAACTGTTTAAAGATTTCATCAAAGAAGAACGCGAGCAGGTCAACATAGACGAGGTCGCCACCGGTGAAATCTGGTATGGCCGTCAGGCGATTGAGAAAAAGCTGATTGATCAGGTTATGACCAGTGATGAGTACATCTACAGCAAGGTGGACACCTCAGACATTGTTCAAGTCAGCTATGAAGTGAAGAAGGGAATGGCCAGCAAACTGGGTCTGGCTGCTGAAACGACGCTTGATAACGCCTTTGAGAAAATCTGGGAAAGATTGTCTCAGGGTCGTTACTTCTCTTAACCTGGCGCTCAGGATGGAAGGTGGATCATTCTTTATCACCTCTCTTTCTTTTCTCGTCAGATGGTGGCTGGTGATACGCTTTCCTTTTGATCCTCTGGTTGGCAGACAGGTGGGTCTGTTTGTGCTTTTTTAGATGGCCCCCATGGTGAGTGCTGTAGTTGCAGCCCTCATGGTCACACTGGTGCATCTTGAGTCTCTGGTCGGCAGGCAGGTGGGTTTGTTTATGCGCTTTCAGATGGCTCCCATGGTAAGTGCTGTAGTTACAGCCTACATGGTCACACTGGTGTAGCTTAGGTCTCTGGTCGGCAGGCAGGTGGATCTGTTTGTGGGTTTTCAGACTGCCCTTGTGATCGGTGCTGTAGTTGCAGCCCTCATAGACACACTGGTGCACCTTGGATCTCTGGTCGGCAGGCAGGTGGGTTTGTTTGTGTCTTTTCAGATGCCACTCCCGGTCGGTGCTGTAATCGCAACCCTCATGGTCACACTGATGCACCTTGGATCTCTGGTTAGCAGGCAGGTGGATCTGTTTGTGCGTTCTCAGATGGCCCGTGTGATCGGTACTGTAGTCGCAGCCCTCGTGGTCACACCGATGCACTTTGAGTTTTTTAGCTCTCTGGTCCGCAGGCAGGTGGGTCTGTTTGTGCCTTTTCAATTGGCTCGTGTGATCGGTACTGTAGTCACATCCCTCGTGGTCACACCGATACACTTTGAGTTTTTTAGCTTTCTGGTCCGCAGGCAGATGGATCTGTTTGTGCGTTTTCGTATCTACCTCTGACTCAATGCTTATTTCACTGTCTGAAACAGGCTCTTGCTTAATCTTTTTCAGTGCCAGAACCCCACAATACTGGCTGATTTCATCTGATGCTCGAAAAGGATTTAGTGTCGTGGTTACGTACTGAACATCACATTCGGCATCGGCATCACATTCGACTTCATCGGCATAGTTGTCGCTATTTTCATCAGAGTTGCTGCTGTCTTCACCGTCAGAAACCTCATCAGAGGCTGCCTGACCGTAAGCCTTAGCTTTGACACCATGCTTCAACTCCCACCAGTCAATAGCCCCGTTCTCTTCTTCAATTTCGACCTGTGACAGGCTCGGGGAGTGAAAACCAATTTTCAGGTTACCGTCAGGTAGAAGCATTATCCGGGTGACCGCCAGAGCGAAGAGCAAAGGCATACTATTTTCCTGAGCGTGGCCACGAGAACAATGCACACAAATAGCAATGACCAAGGTCAAAATCGTTAGATGGCGGCTGGTCATAAGCTTTCCTTTTGGGTCTCTGGTCGGCAGGCAGGTGGGTTTGTTTGTGCGTTTCCAGATTTTTACTAACCTGATTTTCCAATAAGCATTTCAACGATTGGGAAGCCAGGCTTTGCTATCTAAAAAATCATTGATTTTGACCTTGGTCATTGTCTTTTCTGTGGATTGTTATCATAGTCACGCTCATGAAAATAGTATGCCTTTGCTCTTCGCCCTGGCTGTCGGCAAGGCGATTATTAACACCCCACACCCCTTCATTGAGGTCTCATCCACGAACAGAGTTTACCTTAGGGAGGCTAATGCCTTACCACTCTCTGACACACAGTGTTGGCACACTGAAACACCGCAAGAGCAAGTATGCTTCGGAAATAAATGGCCGACCCGGGTAAGGCTTCTTTTCCCAGTCCGGGATGCGTTACCGGAGCTTGACTCTACGGTTAAAGCGATCGCTACTGAGATACAGCAAGGAGTCGATCAGCAACGTGAAATTATTGCAACAGCCAAACAAAGGAGGAGTCTGATGCTGTCTCGCTTTAGAGGCAACAAAGGGCTTGATGAACCTGAAGAGGAGGTCATTAAAGAAGAGGACGAGGCCATGGATAACCACGGCGACATGATACGAGTTTACTTCGGTGATGACATCCTCTTAAAGCCAGACACTCGCTATTGCTTTTCTCCTGACCCAGGCATCGAAGCTAACACTCGGGCAACCCCTGATGAGGGTTCTGGCAGCGAAGACAGCAGTACTTCTGATGAAAGCAGCGACAACAGTTCAAACAAAGAGGAAGACGAAGCTGATACCGAAACGGATGTTCAGTGTGCAAACACGACAACTGATCCTTTTCTGATATTAAATGAATTCAGTCAGTATTGTGCGACTCTGAGACAGACCCCCCTGCCTGCCGACCAGCAACCCAAGAGACCCAAGAGACCAGAGAGACCTAAGGTGCACCAGTGTGACCATGTGGGTTGCAACTTCAGCACCGCTTACGTGAGCAATCTGAAACCGCATAAACAGACCCACTTGCCTGCCGACCAGAGACCCAGGAAACCAGAGAGGCTCAAGGTGCACCAGTGTGACCATGAAGGCTGTAACTTCAGCACCGCTTATATGAGTAGTCTGAAAACGCATAAACAGACCCACCTGCCTGCCGACCAGAGACCCAGGCTGCACCAGTGTGATCATGAGGGCTGCCACCACCGTACTTACCGGATGGGAGATATGAATAAGCACAAACAGACCCACCTACCTGCTGATCAGAGACCCAATAGACCAGAGAGATCCAAGGTGCACCAGTGTGACCATGAGGGTTGCAACTACAGAACCGAGCAGCCAGGCCATTTGAAAGCGCACAAACAGACCCATCTGTCTGCCGACCAGAGACCCAAGAAGCGAGAGCGACCCAAAGTGCACCGGTGTGACCATGAAGGCTGCAAGTTCCGCACCGCTTACACGAGCAATCTGAAAACGCATAAACAGACCCACCTGCCTGCCGACCAGAGAGCCAGGGTGCACCAGTGTGATCATAAGGGCTGCAACTACCGTACCGATCTGATGGGCAATCTGAAAGCGCATAAACAGACCCACCTGCCTGCCGACCAGAGACCCAGGAAGCCAGAAAGACTCAGACTCAAGGTGCACCAGTGTGACCATGAGGGTTGCAATTACATCAGCAAACAAAAGGGCAATCTGAAAACGCACAAAAAGATCCACCTGCCTGCCGACCAGAGAGCCAGGGTACATCTGTGTGACCATGGGGACTGCAACTACCGTACTGACCGAGTGGGCGATCTGAAAGCGCACAAACAGACCCACCTGCCTGCCGACCAGAGACCCAAAAAACCCAGGAGACTCAAAAGGAAAGCCGACGACCAGCCGCCATCTAACCAGAAAAGAAAGAAAGCACGTGGCCCGTAACCGTGACAAATCTTCAGTCTGTTTTAGTCCCTTCTCAGTTTTTCTGATACCGCTATGGGCGATTCAAAATTAAACACCACGACATAGGAAGAGATGATCAACGTCATGATGGCAGTAGCTTGTACGACATGGGCTGCAATCTCGCCCATCAGCATCTGTCCTGCTGCCAGCACCGCGATCAGAATAGAGAATTCACTGGTTTGGCCCAGCCTGAACCCCACCTCCCAGGCTGTTGATTTTTTCTCATTGACTCTCAGTAAGACACCAAATGTGGCCGGTTTCAGAAGCAAACAGATGATAGTCATAATAACCGCCGGCAGCCACACATCACCAAACAGATTCAGGTTAAAGCTGGCACCGATTGAGAAGAAGAACAGAACCAGAAAAAAATCTCTCAAAGGCTTGAGGTTAATAGCGATGTACTGGGAGATGGGACTAGTAGCAATGCTGACTCCGGCAATAAAAGCGCCAATTTCGTAGGAAAGATGTAAAGCATGGGCCAGTTCAGCGAAGCCAAGACACCAGCCAATGGCTAACAGAAACATATATTCGTGAAACCGGTCGAAGCGTGCCATTAATGGCAAGAGTGCATAACGAACCGCCAGAAAAGCCACAGCGATGATCATGGGTAGTGCGGCGAGGGCCATCAGAACATCCACTTTGCTGTTGGCTAATCCGCCATCAAAGTTGTAGAGCAACAGCAGAACCAGAATCGCCAGCAGATCCTGCAAAAGCAGCAGGCTAACAAGAATTTCCCCGGTATGCTTATGGTGCAGTACCGTCGTTGGCAGCAATTTGATACCAATGATGGTACTGGAGAACATCATTGTCGCACCGGTGATCATGGCTTCGTTTTGAGTGAAGCCAAATGCCAGCCCCAGGCCATAACCCATAAGTGCAAAAATGATAGAACTGACCAATCCTACCGTTGCTGTTTTCTTAAGCAGGTGACCGAGATGACTGGGCTGCATATCCAGTCCCAGCAAAAACAGCAAAAATATAATGCCAACGTGAGCAATATCATTCAAAAGCCCTGTATCCGTGACCAGCTCCATGCCATAAGGGCCCAGAAAAGCACCCAATACAATGTAGGCGACCAGCAGAGGCTGACGGGTAAATAACGCAGCAGTAGCGAGTATTGCAGCACCACTGAAAATAAGAAAAAAAGAGAATAGCAGGGAACCACTTTCCATTAGACTCGCCAAATAAATGATTGTGTGTAGAAGGACTATTCCAGTCCACATTTTGACCGACACTAAAAAACCAAGTATATACCCAAGGCTATGAATCAGGTAAAGAAGATAAAGTCAGGACCGCCGACACAGTGGCGGGGCTTGCCCGAAAGGCAATAATCAGCTAGCTTGGAGTGGCTCCATCAAATAACTGATTAAGAGGAAGTGGGATGGCTCAGGGAAAACCGATGAAAGACAGCACTGCCGATGCGATTGCGGCTATTTCAATCGTAATGCTGATTGTTGTTACCACTGTGTACTGGGTCAGTCATCAATAGCTCACTCGAACTGACCCAGCACCAGCTTCACCACCAGCAGTAAAATCAGAATAAAAACAAGCGTTCCTATCACGCCGGCGATGACGAAGTGCGCCGGTTTACCCTGTGAAAAATCACGTTCTCTGTTTTTTTCACTTTGTACACCAAATGCCGACGCCAGAACGCTATGTAATGTTGACCGAAAGCCCGTACCCTTTGCCATAATAATCTTCTGTGCTGTAAACCTCTCCCATCTTATGGCATTACAGGGCGACGATAAAGATTACCTTAAAGTCGTTGTATGAAAGTAAAGCTCAAACCATGTCATAACAGCGGTGCTTGCCAGAATCATCAAATACTTTGAATAACGGAAACTGAATCCAGACGCAAAGGCTTTGCTGAATGAATAATTACTGTAACTCATAAAAAGAGCGCCAATCGTTAAGGCAGTATACCGGGAAAGGTCGCTGGCGCCCTGAGCTATCAGATATTTATCGACACCGTCAACCAAGGCATATCCGGCTCCTTTTATGTAATGTCCACCGCATACCGTCATTCCCAGGGCATTAAATGCTTTGCCCATGGCAACCTGTGTGATCGCTGATGGAATATAAGAAAGGCCAGATGTTACTTTTTTGGCTGGTTCCAGTGCTGTGGCGGGAACAATGGTGGTATCAGCTTCTCCCAGGATACGATGGAAGAATAATTGCAGGCAGACACCACTGACACTGATCGAGCAGGACAGCAAATGGTCTGCCGGTACAGCCTTCAATATATGGTTGGCGTAGTTATTCCCCGTAAAAGCGGATACCAGTAACTTGGTCCCGTAGGGAAGGGCTATTACCAGACTGGTGAACAGCGAAGATTTCATTTTATGAATATCGTCGTCGGTTTCGTTGGTAAATACGTTCTGGCTTGCAAACTCGTTAATCGCTTTGGTTGCGATGTTTGCGAACAGCTTCCAGGCATAGAACATCCGAAGATCCGATGCGGTCATTTCTTTTTTGTTCAGAACCAGCTTATCCCAGTAGTGTACATAAGTGCCATAAATAGCAAGGGCCAGAGCGTAGCCGGTGGCATCTAGCTGAGGTGAGACATAAGCCATGCCATGGTCCCTGATCAAAGCCGGTAGCATATCGCCAGCAGCAAGGGTTTCTGCCAATATCTGGGCGTTAGAGAAATGCCCGTAATATCCGTCAGTGGTATCAACGGGGCCTGACTGGAACAGCAGGACATTGAACAGCCTTAGAAGTATATAAAGCGATTGACCTGAGTAGTAAACAATATTATCCCGTATAACCAGATTGTCTCCAGTCTCTTGATTTCGATAGACATGAACTTTTTCTATCCAATCTGGTTCAAGTTCGGGCAGATCTGGTTCCTGTATTGAGGCCGTTTCTGTTTCTATAGCCGGTTTCGATGAATGATCAGGCTCTGCAACGGGTTTTGCCCCCAGGAGCACTGTCAATCGCATGATCTCTACCAGCTGTTTTGATGATTCTTTTTGACTGAACAGATAAATCTCAACATCACATTTGCGACTTTGTCGATTACAAGGAGCCCGAATTTCATGATCCAGACTTCTTTCCTTAAGCTGGCCGGGTAATGTCACCTCCAGAAATTGTCTTGCCTCTTTCGAATCCATATCCGGTAGCTCAGTGATAATAAATTCTCCGGATTCCTGCTGCTTTTGAGTTTTAATACCAAAGTACTGCTGTTGTAACCAGTCAGCATTGATGTTCATTTCCGTGTCAAACTCAAAATTCGAGTCAGAAGCTAAATGAGGGTCGCTGAAATTCGAGTTTGATTGAGCAATACCAAAAGGAGTGAGGCAAGCCAATAAAACCAGAAAAAAGAGCTGCTTGATCAGTGATTGCATGGAGCATCCTTAATAACAGAAACGCCCAGATGGTTATGGGTCAGGATGGATGGGACTTTTAGTTCTTGGTTTACACACGTAGTCGTAATTGCCCATTAGGGTGTGCCCAAGTGCCAATATCTTTCCTACAGCAGGGTAAGAATGACTGACCAGCGCAGAACCACCCTCATAGATCATGATTAACCCGGAGCCTTGAAACAGGTTCGTCATGGGTAATCCACGGAAATAATAAAGGTTCAGGAGGAGCGAACCTGCCGTAACAGTTCCTCCCAAGGTAAGCCCCGCCGCATCTTTGGCGGCAGGGTGATTGAACAGATTTCGACCCAGAGTAATCGCCATTTCACCACCCACCAGCCCAGCTGCTTCAATACTATTGGTTACATAAATTCCCCAGGGTAAGCCGATGGAGAGTTTCGAGAAGGCCAGACCGCTGATACTGGCCAAAGAGACAGAAGCTATCCCTTTACATATAACCAGTTTTTCTGACTCTTCGTAGTGGGCATGGGGTAAAACCTGATCAAAGTTTGCCATGCAGTAATTTTCAAGAGAGCCCACGGTTTCATAGGCGGCACTGATCATCAGGCCTGCCGGGAGTGCTACATGAAAGTATTTGCGACCAACATAATCAGCCATCGCCCATGAATATTGCTCAATATCCCTGGCGTTTATACCGTCCATGGCAGCAGAGTTAAGCAGACCCGTATTAACCACGCCAGCAAGAGCGGCAATATAGAGAAAGGTTACATCTCTTGATGCCGCCGCAGTGGCTTCGTAGTCTGTATAACCCCTGCTCAGGTAGTTATTCTTTAATTGAATTCTCAGGGCTGCCGCCATATTGCTGGTAACACCGATGGATTTAGCTCCGATGGCAAAATTTTCCAATACATTCACACCGGGGCCCGGAGACGGGTTTTTGGCATTATAAATTTCAGCAAGCAGGTTGAGTCCTGCAAATGAGAGGCCTGTTATGGCATGACCGGCCACTGGTTCTTCCTTGTAGCGCAGTGTGCTGTTGCTATTTGTCGTTGCTGTGCGATCGTCCACTTTTTCAACATCACGGTATTGTGCAGGAGGCAGGGCGTATTCATTGGTGAGGGTAGCCTGGGGAATAGACCAGGAAAGAAGGGCAACCAGATTCAATAGAAAAACAGGTTTGTGCCAGTAATTATTAGGATCGACTCCACCTTCTGTTGAACGGGTCAAAGCGGTTCCCAATAATGCAAAACCAGCAAACTTGATTAATGAGGTCGATGGCAGATCTTTAAAATAATTAAAGTTAGTCTCGTAGTCATTGCAGAAAAAAGGTTCTTCCTGCTGAATGAGAATTGCATTCTGAGGGGGTTCTGCCTTATGAGCACCGAAGCCGGCTTCCATTCCCGGATAGTGGGGAGGCATATAAAATTCAAGCAAAACGGCGTGGCTATTGGTAGGTTTAATAATCAGAATCAACGTCAGCATAAAACACATAGAGAGAGACCACTGAGTCGATCGAGTAACCATATATTCACCTGTATTATATAGATTTCTGTTAACTGCCTGTTTTTTTTCTAATAGTCCTTTGCGTGATCATTATAGTGTCTTTTCAAATGTTTATTAGGTTGTTCTTGTATCATATTGAAATTAATGAGCTTATTTTTATTATTTATATGATTATTCCTATCGTCAGACAGTGATCTCACTTGAAAACAGCAGCCCCTATTTCAGGGCTGCCAAAAGATCAGATAAGGTTTTTTTCAGATTGCTGCATCGGTGCAAGTGGACCTGTGAGAATAACAATATCGTCTTGTTCCAGGGCATCCACATCGGCCGGATCCAGACTTTGACCACCCCGTTTCACTTCAACAACAGACACATCGGGTTCAAGCGGTAAATCGCAAGGATTCAATCCTTCACAGGAATTACCGCGGCAAACGTTAACGGCATGGCGTAAAGAAGTTTCCTCACTGTCCACCAGAACATCTTCATAGCCCGGGTAGTAACCATTGAGGATGTCGTACTGTTGTTCTCTGGCTTTATGAATCTTGCCCCTGACCTGATTGCGATCCATGCCCAGCATTAACAGGACATGCTTCACGATCAACAAACTGGATTCGAGTACTTCAGGAATAACCGCTGTGGCACCCGCGTCTTTCAACGTGCCTGTCAGACTGTCATCCTGAGTTCGGACCAGAATGGGAATGTCCTGGTAATGAGAACGAATCGTTTTGACGATTTCCAGGGCATTCTCACTGCGATCGATGCAGATAATCACCTGTCTGGCGCGGTTCAAACCAACGGACTCCAACAGCTCCAGTCGACGGGAATCACCATAAAAGACCGGTTCGCCTGCCAGCCCGGCTTCATGAACATGCAGAGGGTCATTATCTATGGCGACAAAGGCCAGCTTTTCCTGCCCGAGGAATCGACTGATCGTCTGGCCCACCCGACCGTAACCGCAAATAAGCGTATGCTGCCTGATGTGAGAGACCTGTTGCTCAATATCGCCCTGGTCAATTTGAGACTGCATAGCTTCTTGTTTCTTATAAAGGAAGTTGACGATTTTGCTGCTGTTTCTGATCAGCAGTGGTGCCAGGATCATGGAAAGAATAGTGATGGCCAGCACTACGGAAGCTCTTTCTCCGCCTGTCTGGCCATATTGAGTCGCCAGAGCAATCAGGGCAAAACAGAATTCGCCCCCTTGAGCCAGAGTCAGGCCGGTTTTAAGCGAAATGCTTTTTTTCTCTTTCAGCATTCTTGCCAAAAGCGTAATGACCCCCAGTTTGAAGATCACCAGACCCACTGTACCCAGGATAATCGCAGGCCAGAATACCAACAGGATATTCAGATCCAGCATCAGCCCGACGGAGACAAAGAACAGCCCCAGTAAAATATCCCGGAAAGGCCGGATATCGGCTTCCACCTGATGTTTATAGTTACTTTCTCCCATCATCATGCCGGCAATAAAGCCACCCAGGGCCATAGATAAACCCAGGACATGGGTTAACCAGGCTGCCATCAGGGCAATCATGAGAGCGGTCAATACAAACAACTCTTCAGAACGAGTCCTTGCCACTTCGTTAAAGACTCTCGGTAACACCCATTTACCAACAGCCATCATCATAAGCACAAAAAGAAGGCCTTTAGCCAAAGCCATGCTGATGGTGGTGAAGACGGATTTATCACCCGCACCTGCCAGCGCCGGCACCAGAATCAGGAACAGAACCGCGGCAATGTCCTGGAACAGCAACACGCCAATGGCCATCTGGCCCTGACGACTGCGGATTTCATTACTTTGGGTCAACTCTTTAGAAACAATCGCAGTAGAAGACAGAGCCAGGGCTGCGGCAACGATCAGGGCTTCTTTTACCGACGTTCCAACCACCAGCAGCACTGCAAATATACCGGCACCACACAAAAGGACCTGCCCACCCCCAAGCCCGAACACTTCTCGCTTCATGGACTTGATTCGCTTGAGCGAAAACTCAAGACCCAGGGTAAACAGCAGGAACACCACGCCAATTTCGGCCAGCAGACTGATATCAAAGCTATGGTCAATCAGTCCCGTGGCGGTGGGGCCAACCACGATGCCTACCGCCAGATAGCCGAGGCTCTCTGGTAAATTCAGGCGATGAAACAGCGCAATGGCTCCCACGGAGAGAGCCAGAATTAACATCAATTGATTGAAAAAGGTAAAATCCATGGTTTTCAGGCCTGATTGTTCTTTTTGACGGTGAAAGTTCAGCGATCCCAGCTCCAAAGCACTTCAATCGTTTGGGATGAGCCGGATGAACCGTTACAATTGTATCCGACTTAGTCTTCCGCTGTTCAGGAAAATTTGTGTTGCACTTATCTCTCTATACCACATCGGGTTGTCACCTGTGTGATCACGCCGAAGAATTCCTTAATATTCTCGGCCAACACCCACAACTTCATAATCAATTCCGGTGGTCAACGGTTGAAATCAGTACATCCGATGATTTGATTGAACGATATGGCGTCAGAATCCCGGTGATCGCTTCTGAAAAGGGGGACGAGATAGGCTGGCCATTTGCGATGGAGCAGCTCGGTGAGTGGATTTTTAACCAACTACGTTCACCCTGAGCGGAGTGGAAGGGCGCTCACTTAGGAATCTCCGCATCTTCTCCGGCTTCAAGTTTGGCTAGCCAGGCATCTGCCTCTTCAAACGTCAAGTGCTTGCCATTTTCCTGATAGACTTCCCACGCATTGAGGGCATCCTGCTTGAAGGCTTCTTTCTTTTCCTCACAAGCAACATAGTGGCGAATTGCCTCGCACATAATCCAGTGGGCTGATCGGTGTGAAGTGGTGGCCATGCTTTTCTCCTTTGGTGTTAAAAGGTGTTGCCTATTAATACTGCACCACTTCAACAGGATGTAAAGAAAACCCTCATTTTTTTGAACACCTCGAAGTAAGGCTTAGCTGCACTAGGATTTTCAGTGCCGTTTCAGTATTCTGAAACAAAAAGTCAGCTTATTTAACATTGATGGATCGTATGTCTACACCCCATAAAAAAATATCCGACAACCACGAACAGTTGATGAAGCTGGCTTCGATCGCCTCTGTCGCGACAGCCGCTATCCTCATATTGGTTAAAATGGCCGCCTGGTTTATGACCGGCTCTCTGAGCGTCCTGGCTACTTTGCTGGATTCAGTCATGGATGTGATTGCCTCGGTGATCACCCTGGTGGCGGTCAGAATCGCCCTTGAACCCGCCGACGCAGAGCATCGATTTGGCCATGGCAAAGCAGAGTATCTCGCTGTTCTGGCACAATCAGCCTTTATTTCCGGCTCTGCCATTATTCTGTTTCTCAGTGCGACAGATCAATTGTTAGGGGAGGGCGGGAGCGTTGACAATGAATCAGTGGGCATAACCGTCATACTTTTCTCGATTGTGACGACTCTCATACTCCTGTTGATACAAACTTATGTCGTAAAGAAAACCGGATCGGCCGCCATTGCCGCAGACGCCATACATTACCGGGTAGACCTGCTCACCAACGTATCGGTCATTATTGCGCTCTACGGGGCCAGTCAGGGTTATTTCTATCTTGATCCGGGGTTTGCGCTTCTGATATCGATTTACATGCTGCTCAGTGTCGGCAAAATGGCATGGGCTGCGATTCAACAGCTTATGGACCACTCATTACCAGAGCAGCAGGTTCAGGACATTGAGCGTATTGTGCTGGCTATTGAAGGGGTTCAGGGCATTCATGAGATGAGAACCCGCATTTCCGGTCAGGTTCCCTTTATCCAGATGCACATCGATCTTGATGGTGACCAAAGCCTGCACGAAGCCCATGATATTGGCCAGGCAGCGGAAGATGCCATTATGACGTTCCTTCCCAATGCCGATGTCATTGTCCATCTGGATCCAAATTGAAAAAGCTTCTGGCCGTTTCTGATGTCTCTCTGGCCACTTGCTCATCGCTTTTTCCCGTTTGCTCAGCAATGGTTTTCACTACCCAGGATAAATAAGCAGGCTCATTTCTTTTGTTCTTTGGTTTTTTGCCCATGCTTCTGGGCAAAAGCCAGGGGGCATCCGTTTCTATCATCAAACGGTTTGCGGGAATATCTTTCAATAATGGCAGCAGGTGAGTGCCACGCCTTTCATCACAGACCCAGCCGGTGATACCAATGTGCAGATCCAGATCAAGGTATTTATACAGTGCTTTTTTATCAGCGGTAAAACAGTGAACCACCAGCCCATTAATAGAATCCCTGAACTCTCTGGCAATGGCTGCAAAACGATCTGCGGCATCACGCTCATGGCAGAAAGCGGGAAGCCCTGATTCAGCGGCCAGTTGTAGCTGTTGCTGGAAAACCGTTTCCTGAATCGGTCTGGGAGAAAAATCCCGATTGAAGTCCAGGCCCATTTCACCGGCAGCGACCACTTGTGGCGCTTTAAACAGGTCCTTCAGTGTTTGATAACAGGACTCCGTGGCGTTTTTGGCGTCGTGAGGATGAATCCCTGCCGTTGAATAGCAGTGGCCTGAATACTGTTGGGCTAGTTCCAAAGCGTGCTGAGACTCATCAACAGAGGTTCCCGTAAGAATCATCGTCTGCACGCCAGCTTCAATGGCACGCTCCACGACTTCGTCCCGATCCTTTGAAAACTGCTTATCGGTGAGGTTGACACCGATGTCTATCAGGTTGGGCTTCATCGTTTTACCTTAACTGGATACCGCCTACTGCCAGTACCCGAGGGCATAAATGCGGGGAGGAATGTTGTCATGTTCAGGATTCCCTGGAAAAATTACAGAGCCAATAATAGGACAGTGCCAATAATAGGACAGAGTAGCTATGATCCACAAACCTGTAGTGACTGCGCTTGTGTTACAGATTCAGCAACATGGCCAGGGTGGCCATGACACCCAAACCCATAGTCACAGCAGTGGTACCCGCTGCTGAAGTGGAGGGCGTGACTGGCTGACAGACTTCTGTGTCAAAGAGCAATTGGCCTTCGAGGTGGCTCAGTCCGGAGCAGGCCGTGGCAACGGAATTCTTTATGGCTGTCCAGGTATTTGTCAGCCGACTGCTTCCAAGTGTATTGGGCGTTGACGAGGCAACGGTTGAACTGACAATGTCGTCGCACACGTTTGTCACTTCTCCCGGTGTTTTCAGAGGTACTTGCAAGCTGAATTGTTTTTGGGGTTGCCACCATGGAATAACTGCCTGCAGGTGGTTACAGGCCAGGGTAAGACCAAGCTGCCCCCTGACGGTTATCGCTGTTTGTGTTGCCCGGATCTGATTGCCAGCCAGGAAAAAAGCCGGGGAGGTTACTGGTTTTGCAGGCCCTTCAAGAACGAGTCCCCCGTCGGAGGATGAGGCATTGGCAATATCTATCTTGTTTTTGAACACCTTAATATGGGTTCCGGACGCAAGCCTGAACTCACCCGCCTTTGCCATATAGCCCTCAAATGTGTTGCCAATAACAGACAACTGCCCTGACTGACTTGTGATGGCAGGAAGGTTAATCCATAGCCCTTGATTGGGAATCACGTGGGTAGAACGTTTGGCGATAACCGGGTTGGACTCTTTACCGATGATCCTGTTATTAGCGAACCGCAATGCCGGCCCCTGAAGCCAGTCAGCAGCAGAGGCATCCAGGGACTGCCGGCAATCAAGGGCAGTGGCTGCCCGGAAAGGAGAATGAAACCGGTTATTTTCAATAATCAGTTTCCGGTTAGAGCACTCTGCAAAAACAATGGCGTCAAGGGGGTCGCGTTTATCATTGCCGGTGGGTCGGAAAGTAATGTGTTTGATATGACTGCCTTTGGTCTCACCATACTGGAAGTTTTTAGCAGTTCCAACCCTGATCAAATGCCTGTGTTTAAATTCTGGCCGATCCCTGATGACGATTTCAAAGCCGTCGTCAGCTGCGCCAATCATGTCCTGACCGTTCTTTAGAATTATTTCGTGGTCAGTAAAGTACTCGACCGGGATTTTACCTGTAATAGAGGTAGCCGATGGCGAAGGCATCACTCCGGGGTGGGTGTCGGAAGAAAACAATAGAACAGTGTTCTCGGGAATGTGTGTGATTAACTCACTTAAATCTTGTGCCGGGTCGGCACTAAGAACCATACACTGTCGTCCACTCACCAGGTCTTTATATTGGTCTAGCCGCCGTTGAACGCCCGCAGACTGCCCTATAAGAAAATCGCATAAGAAAAGCTGAGGAGGGCTGCTGGTACTGGCAGTAGTGGGTGTGCTGGTACTTGAAGGGGTGAACATGCCCGGACTGGTAGCAACGGACGCGGAAGCGGCAGGAGCAGACCTGCTTGGACAAACAGGGCAGGCAGAAGCCGACACGCTTGGACAGGTGGGAACGGACACACTTGGGCAGGCGGGACAGACAGAAGGCGACACACTTGGACAAGTGGGAACGGACACACTTGGGCAGATAGGACAGGTAGAAGCCGACACACTTGGACAAACAGGAACGGACACGCTTGGACAGGTAGGAACCGACACACTTGGACAAACAGGAACGGACACGCTTGGACAGGTAGAAGCCGACACACTTGGGCAAACAGGAACGGACACGCTTGGACAGGTAGGAACCGACACACTTGGACAAACAGGAACGGACACGCTTGGACAGGTAGGAACCGACACACTTGGACAAACAGGAACGGACACGCTTGGACAGGTAGAAGCCGACACACTTGGGCAAACAGGAACCGACACGCTTGGACAGGTAGGAACGGACACGCTTGGACCAGGGGGGACTCGGACTGGACAGGCGACACAGTTAAAGAAGAAGAATTGATTTTCAACGTTAACCAAGCCATCGCAGGCAGTAGCACAAGGGTTATTGCTTCTGGCAGTCCAGGTATTGTTGAGTGATCTTGGGTTGCATTCAGCTTGCAGCAGTGATGGCTGAATGGCTTCCAGAGTGAGATTACTTTGAGTTTGTTTCCAAGGCTGGTAAGAATTCAGGTTATTACAGGCAAAGTCCAGATCCATATGTCCCGAGAGAACGATAGCTGTGCCTGTCACTGTGACATTATTGTTGGCCACTTTATAGTGAACACGACCTTTATTAGCGTCTACGGGACCTGCAAATGTAAAACCACTTCGTTGTATTGCTCGCCCATTTCCAGTCGATACTTCACCGGTATTGCCAATGTTGATAGTGTTTCTGAAGACACCTAAATTGCTTCCGTGGCCAAGATAAAACTGACCTGCTGCTGACATGTTGCCCTGGAATGTGTTCCCATCAACAAAGAGCCGGGTTGTATGGTTCGCAATAAAAGGAAAATCAATCAATATTCCTTGCTCGGGAATATAGGCTGTTGAGTTTTTTGTGAAGCTTTGGCCTGTGATCGTGTTTCCTTTGATCCTCATGTACGGGCCCCGGCGGCTGGCACTGAGGCTGGCATCCAGAGGTTGATGACAAACAACGTTAATGGCTCCCAGCTCGGCTTTACCCGTTTCGAATTTGTTGTTATCTATCCCCAGTCCCCGGTTAAAGCATTTTATGTTGATAATGCTGGAAAAAGTCCCCGCGGATGCTGGTTTGAAGGTAATGAACTTTATGTTACTAGGTTTTTTTTTCGAATAATCGAAGCTGCTGGAACTTCCGAACTCGACCATTGTTTGGGCTGTAGACCCTGCCCGGTTCTCGATGACGACTTGAAGACCGTCATTAGGAGCCCCAAAAAGGGCTTGAGCGTACTTCAAATGGATGGGGCCACTAATATAGTGCTTAGACAAGTTGTCCCCACCCGGTCTCGCTCTATGCCAAGCACGGGAGCCAAGTATTATAATGGTGTCCTCGGGAATAGCTGCTACCAGCTCATTTATATTTACCGAGTTTTCGGGTTCACGAACCACACAACTCCGTTTCCGTTGGGAAGAAAGCCCACTGGCTTCAAAAAATTTCTTCACCCCCTGATTATGACGATTACTAAGATAACGACTATAGCATGTCTGCCTATTGAACGAGGGTGCTGCCCGAGCGCTCCGACCCCCAAACGATGATGCATCAGTACTTTCAATAGAGGACGAACCATCACTGGCAGTAGAGAGCAAGCTGGTAAGGTTAGCGAGAGGAATGCTTGAATTGGTAGGCAAGAGCTGAGCCTGTAAGCTCAGAGCTGGTAGCAGGAAGACAGTAGCGATTAACGAAACCAGGTAATGCTTCAACTTCTTCATCACGTACAAGACTCCTTGGAAAAGCTATCAGGTTACAGAGCCAATAACCCGAACAGGGCGGTTATGATCCCCATAGCCGAAGTGGCTGAAGGCGGAGACTTTGATGCAGCGAAGACTGTGATGCAGTCACCCAGTGTCGTGTGGTTGGTATGAACAGCTGGCAGACTTCCTCGCTAAAAAACAATAGACCCTCTATGTTGTTCAGTCCAGAACAGGCAGCTGTAAAGTAATTCTTGCAAAGGCCTGTTCGCAGCACTCAAAAGCACACCTTCGAATACCTGGTTAACGGCGAAGCAGTGCTCTGGTACGGTAGCTCCTCTGGCCGGTTACCAAAAGATTTTCAGGACTATCTAAACGACACCGGTAAAAAGCGTATAGATTGCGTTGTGGGCTGAAAAACTCATCGCTCTTCACGTGTATGCCAGAACCTCAAAATATAAATGGTTGAGTGCTGGATTTCATAGCGCATTTCATATTGTCCGATTAGAACCCTTCTGACTTCTCTGGGGTCAAAAGCTTCAACTCTTTCACCGAGCCTTGGATTTTCCAACAGAATCGCAGGGCCGGATGTCAAAGACTGAACTGTTTTAGCTGCGGCCTGCTTATTCACAAGAGCTAAAAAATCATACAGTCGCGATAAATCAGAGAGTGCTTTACTCGTCCAATTAATTTCCATTAGCGCGGCACCGGTAGGGGGTTTTCAGTTCCAAGACTTTCTGCCCATTCTTGAACGGCCTGATGATCAATCACAGCATTTGCGTCTACGTCTGCCAGAGCTTCTCGGGTTAGCCTGTCCCGCTCCTCTTCCTGGTCAATCCAGGCGGATAGAGCCTGTTTGATAATCCACCCCCTTGATCGCTCAAGTCTCTGTGCAAGCTGCTCTACTTTTTCAGCCAAGGACAATGGCACATGGGCAGTAAGTACCTTTGTATCTGTTTGAGCCATGATTAGAATCCTCATTATGCTTTAATAACTATGAAAAATAGTGATTAATTGTGATTAAGTCAATAGCATTATCAGATGTGATTAGTTTTGGTGTCCGGCCTGCAAAATTGCTTTTAAAGTCAAAGACACCAATGTTAGTGAATTATGTCGAGAATTGGGCGTATCCCGTCAAACACTTTATCGTTACGTCGGGCCTGATGGTGAATTGAGGGATTATGGCAAGCAGGTTCTTGGACATATTCCAGGCTATACATCATTCACCTTCCCGTCAGTCAGCTCATTAATTAAAGCACTGACGGTTTCGGCGCTGTGACCTTTGCCTTCATCCAGTTCTTTCATCGCAGCCACCGAGGTTTTATTGGGCTGCTGAACTCGCAGTTCAAAGGGGATTCCACCGTGATTGATTACCGCCTTGGCAAAGAGATTAATAGCCTGAGAAGTACTTAAACCAACGGCTTCGCAGATATTAGTAAAGGCAGCCTTAGTATCGTGATCAATACGGGCACTGAGCGTTTCTTGCCTCATGTTTTACTCTCCATAGGTTAAATATGTACTACATTGTTATACATTGTAAAACAAATTTCAGAAAGATATCGGCGATATTCAAGTGCCTACCAGTCCAGAACAGGCAGCCGCAAAGTAACGCTTTCCTCGAAGTTATGAGTAAAAATCTGGTACATTCTTTCTGAAATCCAGAGGGCATGGCCATCAGGCTTTTTGCCCAATCGGCAACATCATAGTGAGACTCTAATGACTGACACTTCCCTGATTGTTTCCCATCTTGCCATTCACCCGGTGAAATCCCTCAAGAAGATTTCAGTCGATCAGGCGGCCATTGATGCTATGGGATTCGTTAATGACCGGCGCTGGCTGGTCGTCGAGCCCGATGGCAAATTTATGACCCAGCGCCAGTATCCAAAAATGGCATTGATTTCCGCTGTGCCAGATGCTCATGGATTAACCCTGTCAGCACCAGGGATGTCTGATCTCATTATCAAAGACCCGGAGCAACAGGCTGAAGTTTCTGAAAAACAGGTGGTGGTTTGGAAGGATGAACTGCAGGCGCTTGATGCCGGTGATGCGGCATCGCAATGGCTCAGTGAATGTCTTGGCCTGCCATGCGGACTGGTGAAATTCTCAAAGCAGGTGCACCGCCAGGTGGATCTTCGTTTTGCCAATGAAGGAGACCGCACCGGTTTTGCTGATGGTTTCCCTTTTCTGCTCACCACCGAAGCTTCACTACAGGAGCTTAACAGCCGTCTTGATACTCCGGTCACTATGGATCGTTTCAGACCCAATATTGTTGTTCAGGGCACGGAGGCTTATGCAGAAGATCACTGGCAAAGAATCAAAATAGGTGAGGTTGTTTTCCGTGTCGCCAAGCCTTGCAGTCGCTGTGTTATGACAACGGTTGATCCGGCAACAGGGGTTAAGACAGGAAAAGATCCGTTGATGACACTGTCGGGTTATAGAAGAACAGAGATGGGCGTTATCTTTGGGCAAGACCTGATCCATGAGTCAGAAGGGATTATCCGGGTAGGCGACAGTGTTGAGGTTATTGATTAGGCTCGAATGAGGCTGTCGCAAAACTCTGGTTCCCATGCTCTGCGTGAGAATGCATACCGGTAGTGCGTCACGCTCCCACACTGAAGCATGGGAGCGAGTCAACACTAGCTGAAGAGATCTACTCCGTTAAGCGGTTCCCAGCTACTATCCATTATCTTTTCATAACTCCAGGGGCAAGTGTCTGGAAAACTATCAGTAGTTAGTTTTTGATCCTCACTACGAGCATACTTATTCATTTCTTCAATAGCGCCCTGTTTGGCTTCTGGATAAATATTTACCAACGCTTCTTCACAAGCTTTTTCCACACTTTTATGTTTCTTAATAATACGTTGTATATCCCTTCTTCTGTTGCTAATACTGGTTAACCAGCTAGGAATAAAGTGTGTATTACACCCATCTTTCAACACGGTCGTCTGATAGTCACACTTGAGTAAATGAAGAACTAAGTTAAGGAGAAAGGATTCAAGCTTGTCAATTTCATCCTCTCTGCTCATTTCTAACTCCGCAATAAGATTCTCAAGGTCAAGTTCATTAAACTGTTTATTAGCTAACAAGTTTGCTTGTTGACCAAGCCACTGATGATAATCGGTTTCGTATAAATTACTCATACGGCCTATCCTGTGTGGTTTTTTGTTTGAGGTTTGAGGATAGCAGTTGAAGAGGCGGGTGCAAGTTGGCTGACTGGTTTTCAGGGGCTGTGGGTTATGGGTGGCAACCAAACCCCGCTCAGGATGAACGGAGTTTGGGTGCTCAGGTACAAATGCTCTGTCGTTTGATCAGGTGATTGAGCGGAACCATGCGTCTGTGTAACACACCAAATACAACCAATACTTCCTCATGCATCATGTAATAGATGACATGGCTCGCATGGGGAAAACTCAAAACATTTGATCCGACCTCTGCCCTATGTTTGCCAAGGGATGGCGTTTCAGCAAGTAGATGGATTGTTTGCCGGAGCTCAGATAGGTATTTTCCGGACTGAGCAGTACCCCATTGTGCTACTGTGTATCGGCGAATCTCGACCAGATCAGATTGTGCATCGGGAGTTAAGCGATAAGTAGCCATCAGTCGTGCTTGCCCGCCTCCAGCTCATCAAAAAATGCATCACCATCAGCCAGCTTGCCTGCTTCTATATCAGTTTTGGCCTGGGCAGCTCTTAACTGCAACATTTGTAACTTGAGCGCCTCAATATTTTGGTATTCATCGGCTGAGATAACCACGGCAACGGGCTTACCATTCTTACTGATCTGAACAGGACTTCGCTGTGCTTTGAGCAACATATCGCCAAAATGAGTTTTGGCTTCATTGGCAGAAAGAGCTTGCATAGTCATTAATCTCCATAATATCGTTCGATTCGTTCATTATAATCGAATCGAATGATTTCGCCAGAATCACATGCTACGATCAGACCCGTTGCACAGGCACTTGTCAGATACAAATAATCAGACGTCAAACTCCACCCACAGCGGCGCATGGTCTGAAGGTTTCTCCAAACCACGAATATCGTAATCAATGCCCGTTGCTTTGCAGTGCGCCATCAAACAGTCCGTTGCGATAACCCCATCGATGCGAAGACCCCGTTTAGGCTCACGATCAAATCCACGACTGCGGTAGTCAAACCAACTGTAGAGTTCTTCACGGTTCTTTTCAGGGCAGACACGGAAGCAATCCGTGAATCCCCAGCCCAGGAGACGATCAAACCAGGCTCTTTCCTCCGGCAGGAAACTGCACTTTCCGGTTCTTAGCCAGCGTTTTGCATTATCGGGACCGATGCCAATGTCGGTGTCCGTATGGGAGATATTGAAGTCGCCCATGACCAGTAAAGGTTGATCCGGTGAATAGCCGGTTTCCAGGGTGGTCATCAAATCCTGATAAAACGACTGCTTGGCAGGGAACTTGGTAGGGTGGTCACGGCTCTCACCCTGGGGGAAATACCCATTAATGACGGTGAAGGATTGACCACTGTCAGTCTGGTATTCTGCGGTAATAAGGCGTCTCTGGGCATCAGGGGCATCGGTTTTGAAACCTTTTTCAACCCTGAGAGGCTTCTTACGACTCATCAGCGCAACGCCGTAGTGTGTTTTCTGCCCGAAATACTCAACGTGATAACCCAAGGCTTCAATAGCCTCGACCGGGAAATCTTCATCAGTCACTTTGATTTCCTGCAGGCCAATGACCTCCGGCTGATGCTTGTCGATCAGGGCCTTGAGTTGATGCAGGCGAACACGGATACCATTGACATTGAATGTGATGACTTTCATAACTTTGAAGGGGCTTCCTTGGCTGTGTGAGCTGCATCATAGCTGAAAAGCCAGTGGGTTATAAGCTGCATTACGAGGCTCAAAGGTCAGAAAAATACAAAAATTTCAGCCTTTACTTGCTGCCTGATGGTCAGCTTCTTTATAGTTTTACTACAGAACCGTACAAGGTTGTACGACACCATAAAAACAACCAAAACACACTGCGAATATTCTATGCCTGATATTAATCGATCCTGGATCCTTGCTGGAGGAATGGCGGGGCTTCTGGGCGTCTATCTGCTGACAGCAGACGTGACTTCCATGTCCGATACCGGTAAGTCATCATCTCGTAAGGAAAACACATCCGTTGAATTACCACTGGCCAGGGTCTCAGCCAGAGTGTTTCCTGTTGAATCCATTCACCGAACCCTGACTTTATTTGGCGAAACCCAGCCTGACAGGATCGTGACCATCAGTGCCGAAATCTCTGCCAGAGTCATAGCCGCAACGGGTCAGAAAGGGCGGTTTATAAAAACCGGAGACGCCATCGTTACTTTAAAAGAGGGGGCATTACCGGCCCAGATCGCCACCGCCAAAGCCAGAGTCCGAAAAGCGGAACTTGACTACGACTCAGCACTGTCCCTGAAAAATAAAAACCTGATTGCTGAGAATGAATTGCCCGAATTGGAAGTGGCCCTGAGCGAAGCCCGGTCAGCACTTTCAACATTGGAAATCGACTTCGACAACACCCGAATCCGTGCTCCGGTGACCGGCATCCTCAATGACCGCTTTGTCGAGCAGGGTGATTATATTGAAATAGGAAAACCCGTTGCCGAGATACTCGACCTTGATCCTTTAGTGGTTTCTGTCGATGTGCCCCAGTCACACATCGCATCCGTTGCCCTGGGTGACAGTGCCGATATTCGTTTTGCTTCCGGGGCAACAGCCTCTGCTGAAGTTCGCAACATAGCCCGGCTGGCTGAATCAGGCACCCGTACCTTTAAGGTAGAGCTCAGCCTGCCTAATGCCGCCATGGAGACGCCAGCCGGTTTGAGTGTTGAGGCTGAACTGGAACTGGAACAGGTTGAAGCCATCAAGGTGTCACCGGCGTTATTAAGTCTGGATGAGACCGGTAACCCTGGCATCAAATGGGTGGATAACAAGGACCAGGTGCACTTCACGGCTGTCGATATTGTCAAATCTGAAGCCAGCGGCATCTGGCTTACCGGTATTCCTGCCAGTGCCAGATTGATCACCAGAGGGCAGGGTTTTGTCAGGGAAGGGGACCGGGTAATGGTTGAACCGGCGCAGGCCCTTGCGGTGAAAGAGGCCTTAGCGGTGAAAGGAGACAAGCTTGCAGGGGAGACACCATGAGCAGTCTGATTGGTTTGTCACTGAACCGTAGTCGTACGATTCTGATGATGTTTATCCTGATTCTTATTTCAGGGATGCTCTCCTATCTGACGATTCCCAGGGAATCTTCGCCGGATATTCCTATTCCTTACGTGTATGTTTCCGTTGGCTACGAAGGCATTTCACCGGAAGATTCAGAAAGGTTGCTGGTTCTGCCCCTGGAAAAAGAGCTTCAGGGGCTGGAAGGCGTCAAGGAGCTATCGGCAACCGCCTCACAATCCCACGCCTCTGTTACCCTTGAGTTTGAGGCCGGGGTCGAACTGGATAAGGCACTCGCCGATGTCCGCGACAAGGTAAACCTGGCAAAAAGCAAGCTGCCCGACGGCACCGATGAGCCGGTTATTGAACAGATTACCATGGCCAGTGTAAACCCTGTGATTACGGCTATTCTCTCGGGCCATCTCCCCGAAAGAACCATGGTAAAGGTTGCCCGGGCCTTAAAGGATAAACTGGAAGCCCAAAAGACGATCCTGGAAGTAGACATCGCCGGTGACAGGGAAGAAGTGGTAGACGTTATCATCGACCCCATGAAACTGGAAAGTTATGGTCTGGTTCCTGCCGATGTCATCCATCTGGTGTCACAGAATAATCAGTTGGTTGCCGCAGGCAGTGTCGACACCGGGCAGGGGAGTTACTCCATTAAGGTACCTGCCGTTTACAAAACCCCGGCTGATATTCTTTCCCAACCGGTCAAGGTAGAAGAAAACCGGGTGGTGACTTTTGCCGATATCGCTACGGTTCTCAGTACGTTTAAAGAAGGTGGAAGTTATGCCCGGCTGAACGGCAAAAACAGTATTGCCCTGGAAATAAAAAAACGACCCGGTGAGAATATTATTGAAGCCATTGAAGTGGCAAGAACCATCATCGACCAAGGCATTGCTAGCGCACCAGGAACGTTGAAAGTCGATTACGTCGGTGATCAGTCCAAAGAAATAAAAAGAATGTTGACTGACTTGCAGAACAACGTTCTGTCGGCGGTGATTCTTGTTGTGGTGGTTATTATTGGCGCTCTTGGAGCTCGAAGTGCCTTTCTGGTGGGTATCGCAATACCGGGTTCCTTCCTGTCGGGTATTCTGATTCTGGAGATAATGGGACTGACCATTAATATGGTGGTGCTGTTCTCACTGATTATGGCGGTGGGTATGCTGGTTGATGGCGCCATTGTTGTCACCGAATATGCGGACAGGAAAATGGGGGAGGGGATTCATCGCCAGCAGGCTTATCTGGAAGCCTCCCGCAAAATGGCCTGGCCCATCACCGCCTCAACGGCGACGACGCTGGCCGCCTTCTTCCCGCTGATGTTCTGGCCGGGAATAATGGGGGAGTTTATGAAGTACTTGCCCCTGACTCTGATTGCGACATTGGCTTCTTCTCTGCTGATGGCGCTGATTTTTATCCCGACCCTGGGTGCCATGATTGGCAAACCCCGCTCGCTGGGTGCCAGAGAAAAAGCTTCCATGGAGGCTGTTGAGTCAGGCGACTTTGACCAGGCAACCGGTTTCACCGGACGCTATGTGTCGATTTTAGCCCGGACCATCAATCACCCCGGCAGGGTGCTGCTGGTTACCTGCATGACGGTAGCGCTGATTTTTACGCTTTTTATCAAGACTTCCCGGGGTGTTGAGTTCTTTCCTGATGTGGATACCGATGCCATCATCATCACCGTCAAGGTGAACTCAGGGAATCTTTCTGTTTATGAAAAAGACGCTCTGATGGAAACAATAGAAGCCCGCCTGCTGGATCTGCCGGGCATGGAAACCCTCTATGCCAGAACCGGAGATAATCAGGTGGTGGGGACTTTGAGAGTCAATCTTGAAGACTGGCAGTACCGTGACACAACGCTGGCCGTAGCTCAGGATGCTGAACAGCGATTGGCCGGTTTCTCAGGGCTGGATATAGCGGTTGAGCGTGTCAAGGATGGCCCTCCCGGCAGCAAGCCGCTGGAGCTGATTGTCAGAGCTGATAATCTTGACACCCTCTACCATGCCGTGGCTAAAACAAGAAACCTGTTGGAGAACCTGGGCTCCTTTACCAACATTGAGGATTCAGGACCTGCACCCGGTTACGAATGGCGCCTGAGTATTGATCGTGCTGAAGCAGCTCGATACGGAGCCGACGTTGCCACCACTGGCAGCATGGTAAGAATGGTAACCTCAGGATTAACCGTGGGGTCTTATCGCCCGGACGATTCCGACGATGAAGTGGATATCCGCATCCGTTACCCGGAAAGTGAACGACACTTGGAAAGTATTGACCAGCTTCGTCTAATGACCTCTGCCGGACTGGTGCCTATTGGCAACTTTACAGAGCGGGAAGTCAGCAGCAAGCTCGACAATATCAAACGTAAAGATGGCCAACGAACCATCACGCTTTCAGCCGACCTGGTGGATGGCGCACTGCTTTCACAACAAATCCCGATCTTGACCGAAGCCTTGGCAGCGGCCAATTTAGGCGACGGCGTCAGCTTTGATTTTAAGGGCGAAGAAGAGGACCAGAAAGAGAGCGGACAGTTCCTGATGCAGGCCTTCAGTGTTGCGCTGTTTGTCATGGCCATGATCCTGGTGACCCAGTTCAACAGCTTCTATCAGGCGGCATTAATTATGTCAGCCGTGGTACTGGCCACCGGCGGTGTTTTCCTGGGACTGATGATTACCGACCAGAGCTTTGGCATCGTGATGAGTGGCATCGGCGTTATTGCCCTGGCGGGTATCGTTGTTAACAACAACATTGTTTTGATCGATACCTTCAACAGTTTGAGAAAAGAAGGGCACAGTACCAGGGAAGCCGTTCTCAGAACCGGTGCCCAGCGTCTGAGACCGGTTATGCTGACAACCATCACCACCGTATTGGGTTTGATGCCCATGGTGTTGTCCATGAACATCAATGTGTTTGACCATTCCATCGAGATTGGCGCACCTTCGACCCAGATGTGGAATCAGCTGGCAACCTCGATAGCAGGGGGGCTGACCTTTGCCACTGTGTTAACGTTGCTGGTGACTCCCTGTTTGTTGATGGTCTCTGGGAAATGGCAGGCGCGTAAAAAAGGTGCTCTAAGTTGATCGAAGTAGGATTAGTCTAGAGTTATTGCCTTAGTCTACAGATATCTCGAGATTATCTGGTACTTAATCCACAGTTATTTCTATCCATAACTGAAAGTGACCTCTGAGGGCCATAGACTCATCTCAATAACTAAGTGCCTTGCCCAGTTGAATATGAACTACTCTTTCTGGTTTGAACATTTGGAAGGAAAGCTAAAAATCTGGTGCTCAATTCGTGTGAACAAACAGTACCGTCTGATATTCCAATGGGAAGCGGGAGAGGCTCACGGTCTCCATCTGGATCCCCATACATACAGATAAGAGGTAAAGCCATGGCTAAAGCACTGAAAATCCCAGCTCATCAACCTACCAGCGTAGGCACTATGCTCAAAGAAGAGTTTTTGGAACCCCTTGGAATCACCCAGGGCAAACTGGCAAAAGCGATGGGCGTTGGCCGGAAGACAGTCAACGAACTGTGCGGCGGCAGGCGCGGGGTGACTGCGGAAACCGCTTTTTTACTGGCAAAGGTTTTAGGAACGACTCCAGAGTTTTGGCTGAACCTTCAGTTTATGAATGACATGTGGTTGGCGAAGCACAATGAGGTTCTGGCGGAGAAACTAAAGCACGCTTACCCCTTGGTGGCTGCTTAGGTCAGAATCCTGCCCTGTATTCATTCAAAGCTTCCCCGCTGTGGTTAGCGCTGCATGTATCGTTTTGAATGGTAAAAGCAAAGATAATTGAGCATCTAACAATGGAACAGCCCCATAGCTGGCGTACCACCCGGCAACACGTTCATTCTTGGCATCAATCAGCAATGCAACCCCGCCAGCCTGAGCCGCTACCAACAAGCAACGCCTTCCAGCTGCCAGCAATAATTGGCCGGCCAGCCCGTGTCCCTGAACTGAGGTGTCTACCGCGAGACGGCCAAGCCGAAATACCGGCACATCATGTCGAGCCAGACCGCGTTTAATCACCTCCGGTGCACGTTCATAGGCAATGGAAGCGGGACTTAGGCTGTAGTAGCCCAATATCTTTTCATTGTGCTCGCTAATAGCAAGGTAGGTTTTGGCTCCTCCTTTTTCATGGCTTTGCCTAGCGTGGCGGTATAGAAATTGATTCAACGACCCATCTCCACAGTCGAAAGCACTGCGATCATGATGTTTGCCAATGGGTTCTTCGTGCCAGATGGGTAATGTCATGATGGTTTCGGCATAGCAAATGCTGCGGCCATCAATTTATCATTGGGCGCCGGCGGATTATCTAAAAGATCCAGAACATGCAGACTGTCTATTTCGGTCAGCTCCAGTCGCTCATTCTCTTCAATAATCTTCCGGGCTACTGACATCACATTGCGGAGCACAAACTCAGTCAAGTTGGTGTGCTGTAAAGCAGCTGCACGCATTAACAGCGATTTTTCGTCTGAGGCAATACGTAGTGACATACGGTCGTTAGTTTCTACTGGGATCTGAGGCATTTTAAAACCCTCCTATTTGTACGTATTCAAATTGTACATCATAGTAGCGTCTATTAGCAAGTTGTACGCAATAAAAGCGTACATAGTCCACGTCAAATACGAACGCTTCTGGAACTCACCCTGAGCGCCCTTCGACTCCGCTCAGGATGAACGGGGTTTAACAGTCAATCAGTAACTGACTTCTGAACCAGCAGAATACTCGTCAAAACTATTACAAAACCAAGCAGTGATATAAACGACATGCTTTCATTCAGGAAGAACCAGCCTGATAACGCTGCGGTCAGCGGACTCAGTAAACCCAGGACTGAAACAGCCACAGCTGATAGTTTTTTAACACCGTTGAACCAAAGAAAATAGGCAACCACCGCTCCAATGACAGACAGATAAACGTAAGAAACAATATGCTCTGCCGTCAATGCTGGCAGCGGTAGATCCTCATACGCAGCAACAGGCAGCAGCATCAGACTGCCAAGGAAAAGCTGCCAGCCGCTAAAGCCAGTGATGCTGATAGAAAAAGTCCACTTTTTCGCAAGAAATGTTCCCAGACCCATGCAGACTGCCCCTGTAAAAGCCGCTATTACACCTAAAGCATCCAGTTCTGCTAATGCGGCAGGCGTAAGCAGAAGCAATGACATGCCAACGATGCATGAGATGCAACCGAGAATGGTTAAACTGGATGGTGCTTTTTTGTCCATAACCCAGATCAACCAAATCACAATCAAAGGTTGTATAGTTCCAATGACGGCTGCAATCCCACCTGGAAGTCGATAGGCGGCAATAAACAGAGCTGCCTGAAAAATAGTGATGTTCAGGGCACTTAATAAAATGATTTTTCCCCACTCTCTGGCTCTTGGATAAGAGCGACTTATCAATATCAAAATTATCCCAGCCGGAAATGCCCGTATAAAAGCTGACATATAGGGTTTGTCTGCTGGCAAAAACTCTGTAGTGACAATATAAGTAGACCCCCAAATGACCGGAGCCAATGCTGTCGCTAATAAAAGAGGTAATCTTTTCATGGTTAAATTGTTTTTCTCATTTATCTTGAAGTTAAGATATAATGCACCTTAAAGCGTTTTTATCTTAACTTCAAGATAAATGAAAACAAAAGGATGCATTTTGAAATATCAGACCGATGCCGTAGATGAGATACTCAATCAATGGAAAGAAGAATGCCCGGAGCTGGCCACGGCAGCCATGGGAACGATAGGGCGACTGAAACGTTGCTCTTCATTGTTGCAACCAAAGCTGGAGGAAGTCTTTTCACAATTTTCTATCAATAGCTGGGAGTTCGACGTACTAGCCACTTTAAAAAGAGCGGGGGCACCTTATTGTCTTGCGCCAACCGATCTGTTTTCTTCTCTGATGGTAACCTCGGGTACAATGACCCACCGCATGAACCAACTAGAAAAACGGGGACTTGTTCAGAGAACAGATAATCCAAATGATGGCAGAAGCAAATTCGTTCAACTGACCTCCGAGGGCCATAGGCTCATCTCAAGTGCCGTTATTGAGCATTTAAAGAATGAAGAGAAACTCGTATCGGGAATGTCGAAGGCAGAGAGAAAGCAGCTGGATCAGCTATTGAGAAAATTTTTATCTCAGCTAGAAAGATAAGCGTAGGGTGTAAAAGCCGAAGCATAGTAGGGTTAACGACCACTGAAAAATCATGACAACAACAGAAAACAAAGGCTTAAGCATGCTACAACGGATCAGTACTATTTTTTCATTATATGAGGGGTTGCCGAAGCACATCTATTATCTTGCCATTGCGAGATTTATTCTGGGATTGGGCAATTTTATTATCCCTTTCATGGTACTCCTGCTCACTCAAAAACAGGGTTATTCAACCTCCGAGGCGGGTACGTTAGTCATGGTTGTGACAGGTACCTACATGGCTGGTAGCCTCTTGGGTGGCAAACTTTCTGATGCTTACGGCCATAAAAATATTATGGTGATTGGCGAACTGCTTGGTGCTTTGGTTCTTATCTCATGCGGATTTTTTGCAGAGCACCATCTGGTTGCACCGGGGCTATTGTTCCTGGGGTACTTTTTCATAGGTATCGCAGTACCGGCCAGCAATGCCTTGGTTGCCGACCATTCTAATCCTGAAAATCGTGATGCCGTTATGTCGCTGAGCTATCTTGCCTATAATCTACGTCAAAGACAAGCCTCAGCACATTGAGGATGAGCAAGAGATATCTGAGCTGGAAAAGAGTACAGATGGAGGAGTTTGGCCGATACTCAAAGAGCGACCTCGTCTGCTAGTGTTTGGAATTTTATGTACCTTGCTTTGGTTTACCCTGAACCAAATGACCTTGACCAGTCCTCTATATTACAGCCTTATCTTTGATAAAGAAGGAGCTATTCTGTTTGGTCAGTTGATGACCTTTGCAAGTATTTCCGTGGTGCTTATCACGCCTGTTCTGATGAGATTGACTTCTCGTCATTGCGAACTGAACAGCTTGGCTATGTCAGGAGTCCTCTTTGTGATCGGCTATGGTTTGGTCATCTCATATGCCAATATACCCATGCAGTTTTTTGCCTGGTTTTTCCTTGCAGCTGCTGAGGTTTTACTCTTAACCAAAGAAGGCGTTTACATTGCCAATCAATCTCCAGCCAGTCACCGGGGAAGAATCAGCGGCACCTTGCTCACCATCCGAAATATAGGGCTGATGCCAACGTACATGTTTATGGGGTCATTTATTGAAGACTTTGGCTATCAAAGCGCATGGGCTTTGATTATTGACGCCTCAACGTTGGCTGTACTATCATTCGGGCTGTTGTATCTTCAGCAGAAACATGCATCTCAGGTTCGATGACTATTACTTTCCCAGACAATCCGAAAGGTAGAGCAGATTGTCGAATAAGGTGTATCCCGTTATTGGTAAGGGATACACTGCGGCAGGGCATTGCCATCTAATAGTAGGAATCCCCGTCGTTCACGGCGGGCAGGATGTCAAACTTTCATACCAAAGTGATGGCCATCAGGCATCTCAATATCGATGCGTAATTGGCCACCGAGTGCTTCTACATATCGCTTTAGGGAAAGCAATTTTACGTCTTTGCCATTCTTTTCCAGACTGGCAATGGTGGGTTGTTTTACACCCATAGTTTTGGCAACTTGTGCCTGTGACATTTGAACACTATGGCGTATTTCAGCCAGATTGAGTTCAAGCAACATCTCAGAAGTTTTCTGATGAGCTTGTCTCAGTTCGTCCTCTGTCATTAGATCGTCAAGTGCGCTTAGTGGCTGACTTTTCATTCTCTAGCTCCTTTAGATGCTCCTCAAATTCACTCTCTGCGATAGGGATCATCTTCTTGTAAAAACGCTTGTCACCAGTTTTATCTCCTCCACACAGGACAACACACTGGCGTTCGGGATCAAAAGCAAAGAAAACCCGGATAGGCTTTCCACTACTTTGCACGCGTAACTCTTTCAGGTTGCTGATTTTGGAGCCTTCCAAAGTGTCAGCGTATGGTCGAGGTAGAGTCGGCCCTATTTCTTGTAGTAATCCAAGGGATGCCCTGACACTAACCTTGTCTTTACTATCTAACGTTTTAAACCAATCAACAAAGAGTGGTCGGTTAAGTATTGCCCACATAATTGACGCTTAATTATCTCTGACGTGATTATAGATCGCAATCTATATAGAGTGCAATCTATATTTAAGGATTCCAGATGGCTCACCGCTCAGAGGTCTGACGGTTCTGCATTAGGCAGTGCCGTAATTCCCATTTGCATCGCTTTTAGCACTATAACCAGACTGGCTTGATCCCGAACATGAGGTGTTAGTTAATCTGTCCATCGCTTTATTTTCCTAGCCTTACCCATGATGCAGGTAAGTCACCCTCTACGGGTACTTGTGCTTTGACCAGTGAATAAAAAAAAGTTCCATAAAACAGAGGAAGAGGGTCTTGAATCCTGAATAGTTCCAAGGAAAAAACATCTTACGTTAAGCTGACGCAGAAATGATCAATGCCTCTGAATCAATTTTTGGATCATATTTCGCATTTAACATAATATATATTATGCGTAGTTATAATTATCGAAAAACCGGCTCTGCAAGCCGGTCTCCTTAAACTGTATTTACAAACTGTATTTACCTGACCTCCGCCTTATAGATATTCTCATAGCAGAAATTAGTTGCTTCTATGTAGCCTTCAATACTGCCGCAATCAAAGCGTGTTCCCTTGAACTTATAGGCGAGCACCAGACCCGTCTTGCATTGCTCACGCAGGGCATCTGTTATCTGGATCTCACCATTACTGCCCGGCGGGGTTTCTCTGAGAATATCGAAGATATCCGGCGTTAAAATATAGCGACCAATAATGGCCATGTTGCTGGGCGCTTCACCTTGAGCAGGTTTTTCAACCATATCCTCGACACGGTAGAGCCCTGGCTTGATCATTTCACCACTGATCACACCATACTTGTACGCCTCTTCGGCAGGTACTTCCTCAATGGCGACAATACTGCAACGGAACTGTTTGTAGAGTTCAACCATCTGGGACAGAACACCCTGGCCATCAAGGTTAACACAGAGATCGTCGGCTAAAACGACAGCGAATGGTTCATCTCCGACCAGGGTTTCTCCGGTCAGAATGGCATGGCCCAGCCCTTTCATTTCACGCTGTCGTGTATAGGAAAAGGTACATTCGTCCATCAAACCCCGGATACCCGAAAGGGTTTCTTCCTTGGCTGTTCCCTGAATCTGGTGTTCCAGTTCATAATTAATATCAAAATGGTCGTCCAGAGCCCGTTTACCACGACCTGTCACGATACAAATTTCTTGCAGTCCGGCCTGGAGGGCTTCATCAACGCCGTACTCAATCAGGGGTTTGTTGACGATGGGCATCATTTCCTTGGGCATGGATTTCGTCGCGGGCAGGAAGCGTGTCCCGTAACCAGCAGCAGGAAAAAGACATTTCTTAATCATGGGTCAATAACGGCCTTACTTGTTTCGAAGTGTAACAACGGGGTTACGTTTGCATTAAAATAGACGACCTGACTCTTAAAATTTGCCAGATCAGTATAAAACTGTCTAATATTTGTTCTGGTACCTCTATTGTCGCACCCGTTGTGCGATACGCTTTTAGAGGCTGGCGAACAAGAAGTATACGACGCCCTCAGCTCACAACGTACCTATAACTTAACCAAAAGGTAGATTAATAATGACACTAAAAGGTCTGATTAAACTTACCCACCTGCTTCAGGAATACCCACTTACTATCATCCAATGGCAGATCCTGCTGGTAGTGGCTGAAAATCCTGGTGAGACTATAACCGACCTGGTAAATGCTGAAAAGCTGACCTGTGGCACACCCAGTGATATTGCTGTCAGTGTCAAGCGTCTGGGCGAAGGCCGTCATGACCGTCCTGGTCTGGGTCTTATTAGAAAGGCTCAACATGAAGACGATGGTCGTTATTTCAAGCTGACCTTGACTCCCAAAGGTAAAAAGCTGGTCGAAAAAATAAAATCTAAAGCGCGCAATATTAGATGAAGACTCCCTTTGGGCTCAGTAATGCTGCTAATGGGAGTTGTCGCCAGAACGGCTTTCCCAGCTTGAGCCCACCCAGCTTGAGCCCACATTGCGGTTTATTACTTGTCTGACTCTGGTAGTTTAAAAGTGTGTCGTTTAAAAGCGTTCAACAGGGTCTGACCTCACTCAGGTTTTGCAGCCCAGGCTGCGCACCACCCCCCCTCCTCTACTCTGCGACCGGCAAAAAGTGTACAACCATTATTCTTGCTGGGCTCAAAGAACATACAGTTTTTGCAGATATGCCCCTCCTTATATTTTGGATTGCCTTTGGCCTCGGAAGCCTTCTTCACATAGTTAAGCGCTTTAGCCTGAGGATCGTCTTCCTGAACCTCATCAGTGGCTGCTGGGGCTGCCCCGGTATCCAGTGCAACCAAAGGGATTAAGCTGCAAGCCAAGCCAAGCTGCATGAACCTTCTTCTATCCATTTTCAACCCTCATCGTGTGTCGTTTGGCAGAGTGTCTTTGTACGCAATCGGACTCAAAGCAGATCTTTAGATTTTTCATAAAAAACCGTTATTTACTACCGGTAAGTTCAGTTACCGGTAGTAAAAGAATAACTTTAATACTATTAATACCAGTATTATAATACTGGTATTAACAGTTCAGTTTTGGATAAACAATCATGGATAACAAGGCCGATAGCGAGAATCAGAAGGATATTCAGCGCAGAGAGCTGGTTTTCAGAGTCCTGGACGACCTCAAGGCCCGGGGTGAGCGCATCAATGCCGATAAGCTGGCCCGCATTGCCAAAATGGGGAAACAGACGGTTCTGCCTTATTACAATGAATGGCGCTTTCTGGATGATGCCCAGAAGGAAGCAGATGAAGAATTACCTGCTGACCTGGTGCGTGTCCTGAAGCGCTCGCTCATTCAATGGAAACATGATGCAACCGCCTCGCAGCGTGACTTTGAAGACCAGGCCAATCAGGAAATTGATGAGCTTCAACAGGTAGTACAACAACTGACTGAAGAAAAAATGGGTTTGAAGCAACAGTTGGAGCAATTAGCCGGTGAAAATGAGGCGTTACAAGCAAACAATGAGAAACTCAGCCTGCAACATTCAGAGTGTGAGAAAAGCATTATTCAATTAAAGGAACAGCTAAACGCAGAGATTGAAAAGAATAAAAAGCACGAGGAAGCCCTTGCTGCCAGCAAAGAAGAACACGCCAACGCCCTCACCTTCCTTGAAACCAAACTCGACAGCCAGTACCAGTCACAAGTCAATCACTGGATCAAAACGGTCGACAGTGAGCGTCGACTAAGAACCGATATCGAAGCAAAGCTTGAGAAGCAAAAAGAGTGCGGGCTGGCCACTGAGAAGGCCCATAACGAAATCCAATATCGACTGGAAGCCAAGTCCAGGGCCCATCTGGAAGCCTGCGAAGAAAGGAATCATTACAAGGCCATCGTCAAAGAATCAGAACCACAGCTGCAAGTCATCAAGGAGCTGACATTACTTCTGAACCTGCCCACCGAGGCTATTTCCAATGCCGTACGACAGCTGATGGATACAGAACAAAAGGCCCGACATGACCAGGATGCTATTAAGGCGTCTAAGAAACACCAGGCTGCCCTTGAACTCAAAAACCAGACGTTGCAAGAAGAGCTTGATTCAACAAAAACATTAGAACGCGAAGTTGAACGACTTAAAGGCTATAACGATGCTCTAAAGCTCACCATTGAACAAAACATTGAACAAAACAAAGAGGCCAGGTCATGAGCTTGCCTGCCCTTTCAGAACTTCTGCGCCTGCCTCATCCTGACCATCAATACGACCTATCATCGTTAAGCACTGATATGACAGGCGCTGTCAATGACAGTGAAATTCTGACTCTGTTTTTGAACAAATCTGCCGCCCGCTCTAGCGAGACACTCAGGCGCTACGAACGAGAAATCTTGCGTTTCAGCGCCTGGCTGTACCAGGATATGGGTCTGAATTATAAGGAAGTACGTCTGAAGCACCTTCAGATGTATCTTCACCATGTGCAAAATCTGCCGGACCGCTGGTTAAAAAAAGGAGTCCTCCCCGGACAACCGGAAAGAATACTGTTTAAAACATCGATCAAACCAGGGAAAAGCACCGACCAGATCATTGACGTACTTTCATCTTTCTTCTCTTTCCTGGAGAAAAATCGATACACACTGGGTAACCCTGCTGTTTCCTTGATCCGTTCCGGAGAAAAGCTGGCCAGAGGCACATCCACTATTCGATTCTTCCATGAAGGGGAATGGCAACACTTGCTGAATTGCCTTGAACTGCACAGACAAAGTGAGCACGTCTCTGAATCAGAGTCGGCAAGAACACGCTATATCATCATGCTGGGTTACAGTCTCGCACTTCGTGAGTCTGAACTGACCGGGCATAGTTGTAATGATATTCATCCAGATAGTGAGGGCGGCTATTTTCTCAGCATCCTGGGAAAAGGCAGAAAGCGTCGTCAATTGCCACTGAATAATAAGCTTATTGAAGAGATCAAAATATTCAGACAAAGGTTTCACTATGAAGGGCTGCTGGGGAATGATTTTCCACTGGCCCCAAGAGCACGCAGAATCCAGGGTAAAATAGGCGGGCTTTCTTCCAGAGGTTTACGCTTCTGGTGGCAAAATTTTATGGATTTCTGCGGTGGGGCTGACAACCCTGGCTGCCAACGGGCAAGTCGATTTAAAACCATGCCTTTTCACGCCCTGCGACATACGGCGCTGACCCATCTTGCCCATCAGATGGATATAGAAGATCTGGCTATCTTTGCAGGCCATGACTCTATCAATACCACCAGCCAGTACTACCACACTGAGGCCAGACGGTTAAGGAAAATGACAGAAAATCATTATCTCTGAATCATCAACAGCCTTAACCCGCTGCCGCTAAAATGATTGAGTAAGCATCACATGCCAGGGAAGGACATGAATATCTGCAAGAGCTGTCGAAAGCCAATCCATGGAAATGTTCTGGAAGCCCTTGGCAGTCACTGGCATCCACACTGTTTTAACTGCCGAACCTGTAAAAAGCCGCTACTGAACAAATCGTTTGTTGGCTTTAATGGCCGTCCTTTTCATCCACGGTGCCTGAAATGCCCCGGATGCCGAAAAACCATCAAAGATAGATACATAGAAAACGATGGTATGCCCTGGCATCCAGACTGTTACCAAAAACAGAATAATCCCCTCTGTAAAGTCTGCCGCAAACCCCTCAGTAAACATTATTTGATGGATTTCTGGGGTAATGCCTTCTGTGAACTGCACGAGGATTACACCCAGTGCTCAAGTTGCAGCCGGATAGTCTGCAAAAACATTACCGATGGTGGCATGTCCTTCCCGGATGGACTGGTGATCTGCAACCTCTGCAATCTTCGCGGTGTTATCAGTCAGGAACAGGGGGACAAAATCATGGAACAGATGCGCTCTGCCCTCGCTTCTGTAGGATTAAATTTACATCAATCCAGCACACCGTTAACACTGTGTGGCCGAAATGAACTCCGGGAAGCCAGCCGACATAACTTCCATAATGAAAGGCCAATACTGGGCCTGACCCGATGGAGCACTTCTACGGCAGCAAATGGTCAGGTCATAGCCAGAGAGTTCAACGATATTCTGATTCAAAAGCATCTGCCGGAAGAGCATTTTCAGACCGTAGCCATCCATGAATTAACCCATGCCTGGTTCTTCTACAACAACTATCGTGATCTGCCCCTGGAAGTCGAAGAAGGTATGTGTGTCATGATGGAGTACATCTGGTTGAAAAATCAGGATACAAAAAACGCACAGTTCCGGATCATGGCGATAGAAAACAGTGATGACCCTGTCTACGGTCTTGGCTTTCAGAAAGCCAGGGCTTCCCTGAAATTAATGCCTCTGAAAACCCTGCTGCAATTCATTAAGGAAAGAAAAACCTTTCCTACCCGCTGGGCTGCATTTTTTTATCATTAAGTCAGCAGGAGAATGGAAGCTGCCCCCTCTATCAATGGCACCCAAACCCCGTTCAGGGTGTCACTCTTGCCATTGCTGAGATGGCGATTCACAGCTGATTTGATCTCGGTTACTCTCGGCGGACTGTGTACATATTCGTACTGATAAACGTCTGGCTATCCATCACACTAGACGACAATAACCAAAAGTTGACAGAGCGTCATGCTGAGTATTTTCGACATTTTCAAGATTGGTATTGGTCCTTCCAGTTCACACACGGTTGGCCCCATGTGGGCGGGCCAGCGTTTTTTGTCCGAGCTTCGTGAAAAAACAAGTATCCATAAAGCTGCCACCGTTAAAGTCAACTTGTACGGCTCTCTTGCCCTGACAGGCCACGGTCACGGCACTGACAAGGCCACTATGCTGGGCCTGGCTGGCTTTCAGCCTGACACGGTTGACCCCGATGAGGCCGATAATATCGTCGAGCAGATCAAACAGAAGCAGCAAATCAAGCTGGCTGGAGAACACACTGTCAGTTTTGACTACGACACCCAGATGGTTTTTCATAACGAAACCTGTCTGCCCGAGCACCCCAATGGCATGCAAATACTGGCCAGAGACAGCGACGGTATGGTTATTCATGAGAATACTTACCTGTCCATTGGTGGTGGTTTTATCAAGACGCTGGAGGAGTTTTCCCAGCCCGAAACGTCCAGCCACTCTGAAGAAAGCCCTGACCCGATTGACATTCCCTACCCTTTCCGTTCAGGCGAACAACTGTTAACACTCTGTCGTAAGCATAACTTGTCCATTGCCCAGCTGGCCCTGGCCAATGAGCTTGCCCGACACAATGGCGATATTGATACGGTTAATAACAAAATCGACAGCATCTGGGCGGTTATGAAAGCCTGCATTGATCGCGGACTGTCCCAGGAAGGTCACCTGCCTGTGAGTGGTGTTAAACGTCGGGCTGCCAATATGCACAAACACTTGATGGCCAATCCCGAAGCGATGCTGAGCGACCATTTTGCCATCATGGACTGGGTGACCCTGTTTGCTATGTCCGTCAATGAAGAAAATGCCTGTGGTGGCCGAGTAGTGACTGCACCAACCAATGGTGCAGCCGGAGTGATCCCGGCGGTACTGGCTTATTACACCCGGTTTATTTCTCGAAATAATACTCAGGGTATCCGTGACTTTATCGCTACCGCGGCAGCCATCGGCTCATTAATCAAAATGAATGCTTCCATTTCTGGTGCAGAGGCGGGCTGTCAGGCGGAAGTGGGATCGGCCTGTTCCATGGCGGCAGCAGCCCTGGTAGCCGTTCAGGGAGGAACCATTGAACAAGTGGAAAATGCCGCAGAAATCGGCATGGAGCACCATCTGGGTATGACCTGTGACCCTATTGCCGGTCTGGTTCAGATCCCCTGCATTGAGCGAAATGGTATGGCGGCCATCAAGGCGATCACCGCGGCTCGCCTGGCCATGCGTGGTGATGGTACTCACGCGGTATCACTGGACAGCTGCATCGAAACCATGTACCGAACCGGTCTGGACTTGCAGGCCAAATACCGTGAAACCTCACTGGGAGGACTGGCTATTCACGCCAAGGAAGCGAAAAAATATAACGCTATTGTTGCCTGATTGTCGCCTGATTGTCGCTTGATTATCGCCTGATTCTACAGGCAGCAGAACCGCTGCTGCCTGCTCTTACTCACATCATTCTGAAGTTCAGATCAAACAGTATCCAGATGGTTCCACCTGCCATGATAAAAATCAGGACCCCGGCAAAAAACAGCGCTGTCAGATAGTCCTTGCCCGTGCGCTTGAGGCTGATGTTTAAAAAAAAGCGTAAATGGACCAGCACTTGAACCAAAGCACACAGCGCAATAATGGCAAACAGTGGTTTTGCCGGGAAAGCCGAGGACCAGACGACCCAGAAAGGAATAACCGTCAGGATGATCGCCAGTACCAGCCCTGTGAGATAGTCCTTCAGGCTATGTTCATGTGCTTGCACGACGGCCTCCTAAATGAATACCGGCAGGTAAACCACAGAAAAGATCCCGATCCAGACAATATCCAGAAAATGCCAGAACAGGCCAAGGCGAAACAATCTGGAGCAGACCTGAGGCGTCAGCCCTTTTATGACGACCTGTAGAGCCATCATCAGGATACCGGTCATGCCAATACTTACATGGATACCATGGGTGGCAACCAGAGTAAAAAAAGACGACAGGTAACCACTGGCCTGGGGGCCTGCTCCCTCCCGGATCATTTCTAAAAACTCAACGACTTCCAGAAGGACAAAAGAAACACCAAAAACGACGGTGATGATTAACCAGAAGATGACTGATGGTCGTTTTTTATTGATTGCAGCCAACCAGGCAAAACCAAAAGTAACGCTGGAGATCAGCAGACAAGCGGTTTCAAGAAAAACATGCCTGAGATCAAAAAGATTGATGGGTTCAGGACCGTTAGCGGTATTTCTGAACATGCTGACATAGGTGGCAAACAGCAGAGCAAAGATAATCGCATCTGTCATCAGGTAAAGCCAAAACCCGAACTCCCGGTTATCCAGGCATTCTTTATGGTGTTCAATCAAGGCTTGTTGAAGCATTTCCTGATTCATAAGGGCTTTCCTGCGGACATCAACTGAGCTTTACGTTGACTCTCAATGGCCATGATTGCTTCCGACGTAATAATCTCCTCACTGTGATCATTACCGCTTCTGACGACCACTGTCGTCATAGCACCAATCATGGCGAGAATGGCTAGCCACCACAGATACCAGACGAAAGCAAACCCCACCAAAAACCCGAACAGACCGATCAACACACCTGCTCCGGTGTTAGCGGGCATGACGATAGGCTTATATTGGCCAGGAAAATGATAGGCCTCCCCCTTCTTTTTCATCTCCCAGAAAGCATCAACGGCGTTGACCCTGGGAATGACAGCAAAGTTGTAAGGTGCTGCCGGTGAGGAGGTGGCCCACTCAAGGGTTCTGCCATCCCATGGGTCACCGGTCAGGTCCCGGTTTTCGTTACGGTCTCTGATACTGACGTAAAACTGCATAAAGACACTGAAAGCACCCACCAGCACAAAACAGGCGCCGATAAAGGCCACCAGCAGAAAAGGCTGCCAATCGGGATGGGTGTATTGCTCAAGTCTTCTTGGCATCCCCAGCAGTCCAAGGGCATAGAGTGGCATAAAGGCCAGATAGAAACCGATAAACCAGAAGCAAAACACCATCCTGCCCCAGAACTCATTCAGCTTGAAACCAAAAGCCTTGGGGAACCAGAACTGAGTGCCAGCAAAGTAGCCGAACAAGGCACCGGGTATCAGCATGTTATGAAAATGCGCCACCAAAAAGGTACTGTTGTGCATCAGGTAGTCCACCGGAGGGATAGCCAGCAATACTCCGGTAATTCCCCCTATCACAAAGGTAATAATAAAACCGATGGTAAACAGCATCGCGGGATGAAAAACAATCCGTCCCCTGACCATGGTGAACAGCCAGTCAAATATTTTAACGCCTGTGGGAACGGCAATAATCATCGTGGCAATACCAAATATGGCATTGACGTTGGCACTGGCGCCCATGGTAAAGAAGTGATGCAACCATACTGTGAACGACAACAGCCCAATAGCCATGGTGGCGTAGACCAACGAACGATAACCAAACAGCCTTTTCTTGGAAAATACCGCCGTTACTTCAGAATAAACGCCGAATGCCGGCAGAATCAGAATGTAAACTTCAGGGTGCCCCCAGATCCAGATCAGGTTGGCAAAGTTCATCATATTGCCACCCAGCTCATTAGTGAAAAAGTGCATCCCCAGTGTCCGGTCCAGTCCCAGCAGAGCTACTACTACTGTCAGGGCTGGAAAGGCAAAGGCCATCAGGATACTGGTGCAGAAAGTAGTCCAGACAAACAACGGCATCTGCATCAGTTTCATGCCCGGAGCCCGGCATCTCAAAATGGTCGTTATGAAGTTGATGCCAGTCAGGGTACTGCCCACACCACTGACCAGCAGTGCCCAGATCCAGTAATCCACCCCAACTCCCGGACTGAAGCCAACACCTGAATAAGGTGGGTACCCGGTCCAGCCCGCCGTTGAGAATTTGCCCAGAACCAGAGAAATGCTCACCAGCCCGGCCCCAGCCGCAGTCAGCCATAAACTGACCGAATTCATGAAGGGAAAAGCGACATCCCTGGCACCCAGTTGCTGAGGAACGACGACATTGATCAGACCGGTAAGAAACGGCATGGCCACAAAAAAGATCATGATGGTGCCGTGGGTAGTAAAAATCTGCTCAAAATGCTCCGGCGGCAAATACCCACCATTATTCAGGGCAATGGCTTGCTGGGCTCGCATCATGATCGCTTCAATAACCCCCCGGGCAAGCATGGCCAGGGCCAGCAGGATATACATAATGCCGATTCGCTTATGATCGACACTGGTCAGCCATTCTTCCCATAAATAGCGCCATTTACCTGCCCAGGTTACGGCCAGAGCTGTTAACAGCACGGCCATCACGACAACAGCAGCGCCTCCCATAGCAATCCCGCTGTAGAGTGGCAGTGCGTCAATGGTCAATCTGCCTAACATGGCTTACTCCAGACTTCGGGGTTTTTGCAGAGGTAAGGCACCGTTTGCGCCGGTGTATTTAGCAATGATTTGACTGAACAGCTCCGGTTCAACCCAGGAGTAATACTCAACCAGGTGTTTTTCCTCAGGTTTGATCAGCTCCTGATAACTGATCGAGTCCAGTCGTTTATTCGCTTTTTTGACCTTATCGAGCCATTGTTTAAAATCGCCTTCAGACAGCGATTGAACGTCAAACACCATATGGGGAAAGCCCCGACCACTGAACTGAGTATTTCTTCCAGAAAAACGACCAGGTTCATAGGCCTTGAGATTCAGGTGGGTGGTCATCCCGGCCATGGCATAAATCTGGCCACCCAGGGCAGGAATAATGAACGATGTCATAACGGTGTCTGAAGTAATTTCAATATTCAGGGTTCTGTCACTGGGAAAAGCCAGCTCATTGACCACCGCTACCTGCTGGTCTGGATAGATAAAAAGCCACTTCCAGTTCTGTGCCACTGCCTGAATCCTGAACGCTTTCTTATCACTGGCCAGGGGTTTGTAGGGATCCAGTCGGTAGGTGTAAATAACAACGAGAATACTTATTACAACGACAATGACCAGCGGGCCGACCCAGATAAACAGCTCAACGAAAACAGACTTGTGCCAGTCTGGCCGATAGCTCCCCTTACCCTTGGCTCGATAACGCCAGCATGACCAGAAAGTAATCAGGTAAACGGGTAGCAAGGTGAACAGCATGATGACTGTCGCCAGAAACATTAAATCCCGCTCGGTTTCGGCAACCGGTCCTTTTGGATAAAGAATGGGAGACGACTGCAAACTGCAGCCCGATATCAGAAGCAGCGCTAACAAAATAGTCAGCCATTTTGACAAATACACAGCACGGACGGACTTCATGTATGAATGCCACTGTCGATCAAAAAAACCGGTTCTAGCCTCAGTACAGCGTAGATCAAAACTGGAGACAATGGACTGAACTGGCAATAATTTTGTCAAGTTAGCCTTTTGTCTTATCGACTATAGTCGTGTACTACCCCCGGAGTTCTCTCACCTATTCTGAGTCATGCATCATTCAAACGACCAGGGAGGTATCGTTTATGAGAGTAGAAGGACAACAACCCTCAGGGAGAACGCATCAGTCTGAGACTAAGAACCCACAACAACCCGACAGGGGACATTTTCAGAATTGGGATGTCGAATTCACCCCCACCCTGGGCAGTCTGCTTAATCAACTGGCCGAGTTTTTAGAAGACGTGGCTCTAGAGTTTAAGCCCATCACTGAATACCTGTGTCAGGTACTCACCCTTAAGAACTTGATGAGAACCGCCAGTGATCTCAGGCACAAGTCAGAAAAGGCCAGCATTGATGTCAAACTGGAGTACACGGACTCAAGATCTGAGCGCATTAAATTGAAAGCGAGAAAAGAGTTGAATGAGTTAGAGCACCGTGTCAAAAAAGGCTGGTCAGACTTTAAGGACGACGTTAAGGCAGGATGGAATAAACGGGTCAAGTAACTGAACTGTTGGGAACTGGAACTTACATCAAGTTCCAGTTCCCACCGTTCTTAGGCTGACATTTCTAACAGCAGCTTGTTCAAACGCTGAACGTAGCTGGCAGGATCATCCAGCTGGCCACCTGCAGCCAGGTTAGCCTGATCAAAGACCACACGACACAGGTCAACGAAACGATCTTCGTCGGCTTCCTGATCCAGACGGGTAATCAAAGGATGCTCCGGGTTGATCTCAAAGATCGGTTTGGCTTCAGGCATGGCCTGACCGGCAGCTTCCATGATCTTGCGCATCTGGGCACCCATATCGTTCTCACCCACGACCAGACAGGCCGGTGAATCCGTTAGACGGTGCGTTACCCGAACTTCTTCAACCTGATCACCAAGGGCATCTTTGACGCGCTTGAGCAGGTCTTCCTTCTCTTTGGCGCTCTCTTCCAGGGCTTTCTTGTCGTCTTCATCGTCCAGCTGACCCAGATCCAGGTCACCGCGGGCGATGTCGGCAAACTGCTTGCCATCGAATTCGTTCAGATGAGACATCAGCCACTCATCAACACGATCGCTCAGCAACAGCACTTCGATGCCCTTCTTCCTGAACACTTCCAGGTGAGGGCTGTTAGCCGCCGCATTGTGGGTTTCAGCAGTGATGTAGTAGATCTTGTCCTGACCATCTTTCATGCGGGAAACATAGCCTTCCAGCGACTGATCCTGATCAGCGCCCTTGCTCTCGGTGGAAGCAAAACGCAGCAGTTTGGCGACCTTCTCACGGTTGGCAAAATCTTCGGCAGGACCTTCTTTCAGTACCTGACCAAACTCCTGCCAGAACTGTGCATACTGTTCCTCTTCCTTTTTGGCCATTTTTTCCAGCATGTCCAGAACACGCTTGGTCAATGCCGCTTTCATGCTGTCGACAGCAGGATCTTTCTGAAGGATTTCACGGGAGACGTTCAGGGACAGATCGTTAGAATCCACCACACCTTTGATAAAGCGCAGGTACATGGGCAGGAATTCATCGGCCTGATCCATAATGAAAACGCGCTGAACGTAGAGTTTCAGGCCTTTCTGCATATCGCGGTTATACAGATCGAAAGGCGCCTTGGCAGGAATGAACAGCAGGCTGTTGTATTCCAGCTTGCCTTCAACACGATTATGGCTCCACTTCATGGGATCGGCAAAGTCGTGGCTGATGTGTTTGTAGAACTCTTTGTACTCTTCGTCAGAAATATCGGAACGGGAACGGGTCCACAGCGCCTTGGCGGTATTCACTGTTTCCCACTCAAGCGCTTTGTCTTCCTGTTTTTCCTCTTCTTCTGAAGGCATATCCTGCTTGACCATCAGAATCGGCATGGAGATATGGTCAGAGTACTTGCGGATAATGTTACGCAGGCGCCAGCTGTCAGCAAACTCTTCGGCATCATCCTTCAAGTGCAGGGTGATGGCGGTGCCACGCTTTTCCCTGCTGATGCCTTCAACCGTGAATTCACCCGAACCATCGGACACCCAGCGAACGGCTTCATCAGCCGATACATCGGCTTTGCGGGTTTCAACAGTGACCTTGTCGGCAACGATAAAAGCAGAGTAAAAACCGACACCGAACTGGCCAATCAACTGGGAGTCTTTTTGCTGGTCACCGGTCAGCTGTTTCAGGAAGTCAGCGGTGCCGGACTTGGCGATGGTGCCCAGGTGAGCAATGACATCCTCACGGTTCATACCAATGCCGTTGTCAGCCAGGGTGATGGTTCTGGCTTCCTTGTCAAAATCAACACGGATATCCAGGTTGGGATCGCTTTCCAGCAGGCCATCCTTATGCAGTGCTTCAAAGCGCAGTTTGTCCGCAGCATCGGAAGCGTTGGAGATCAACTCCCGCAAAAAGATTTCACGGTTGGAATACAGGGAGTGGATCATGAGGTGAAGGAGTTGCTTGACCTCGGTTTGGAAACCCAGTGTTTCTTTTTTGGCTTCGACAGTCATTTGACCCTCTACATTGCTTTCTGGCAGAGGCCGCCGTTCAGAAGGTTCTTCTGAGCAGTCAGCCTGATTACAAATTACTTTGAAACTAATGTGGGGACAGGGTTTTGGATTTCAAGGCAGACTATTGGATTTTTTTAAACGCTATTCTTTGGTATCAACAGAGAGCGCATCAAGCACTTTGGAATGGAACTCCCGACGATACAGAATCACCACCACCGTGACCGTGCTGATTATGAAAAGGGACGGGTGAATAAACCAGGACAGTGTGGCCAGGGAAAAATAATAGGCTCGCAGACCATAGTTAAAGTGGTTGGCCGCCAGGGTCATGATATAACCCACCTTGTCTGCAAACTCTTTCTGCTCCAGTTTATTGCCACTGATATCCTGCATCAGGGGAGCACTGCCCATCAGCACACAGGTAAAGTTGTACAGCCTGAGGCTCCAGGTGAACTCAAAGAAGGTGTAGACAAAGATAATCAGCATCACCAATACCTTGAGTTCCCATAATTCACGGGTATTGGTTGTCACAAAAGGCATGCTGGACAAAACACCGACCGCCTCTTCTGATGCCGCGATGCCCGTAATCAGGCCCGCCATGACCAGAATACTGGTGGAAGCAAAGAAGCTGACCGATGCCCGAAGACTGGCCAGAAGACTGGCGTCAGCTATTCGATTGTCCCTGCCCAGCAACCGGTACATCCAGTCTCTTCTGTAGAGTGCCAGTACGCTGGCCAGACAGGAAGTCGCCTGCCCTTTTCGATAGGCAAAAAAGGTATATCCTGCCCAAAGTACGATCAGCGAGAGGAGTGCCAGCCAGTCAAACCAGGAGGCAATCCCAGATAGATTGGCCATAGTGTCCATCCTCTTGGGTTATTGTTGTGATTTGATTCCGCGATCTTCGACAAAGATCAAAATGCCGAAAACATGTGTTAAAGTGGCTCCAATTATTAACACCAGCATTAATATAGACAATTGTTTCAGTTTTTATCGACGGCACCTCAGGATCGACTACCTGAATTTTCTTTTCAATTACCTTCATTCAGGAGAAAGAATGACAAGTTCACATTTTATTCTGGGCTGGGCTGCCTACCTGGTCGGTGCAACGGGCTGTCTGGTCTCCCTGATCCTGATCACCAGAAGATTGTCCGTGCGCGTCAAACGGGCACTGCGTTTTGCAGCTGCGGCGCTGCTTTATACACCCTGGTGGTTAACCGCAGGTTCCGATCTGCTGTCTCCCGCGCTGTTCACTATGATGTATGATGGCATGACCCATGGCGTTGAAGCCATGACCAGGGCAGGACTGATCACTTTGATAACGGCTGGGGCAGCCCTTCTAATCGCCATTATCCTACCGGTAAAAGCCAAAAAAGCACCGGTGCCCTCTGGTCACCAGCAACCGCCCAAAAGGCAGGAACCCACCTGCTGATGTATTTTTGTAACCGGGACAACGAGTATCAGGAAACAATAAGAACGGACAGTTGAGATGTGTGAACTGCTGGGCATGAGCGCCAATACACCCACCGATATCTGCTTCAGCTTTAGCGGCTTGATGCAGAGAGGTGGACGCACCGGTCCCCATAGTGATGGCTGGGGGATCGTCTTTTATGAAGGGGCAGGTGTCCGTGAATTTCGCGACCCTCACCCCAGCTGCGATTCTGAAATAGCCAGACTGGTCAGGAATTATCCGATCAAGAGCGATATTGTCATCAGTCATATCCGCCAGGCCAATGCCGGGCGGGTGTCCCTGGAAAACACCCATCCTTTTACCCGGGAGTTCTGGGGGCGAAACTGGACTTTTGCCCATAATGGCCAGCTTAAAGGTATCAAGAAAGAGCCACTTTGCTATTACCGTCCAGTAGGCACCACGGATAGCGAGCATGCTTTCTGCTGGCTAATGTGCCAGCTCAGGAAACGCTTTCCCAAGCCCCCTGCCCGGGCTGCAACCCTGCACCGCTATATCTATAAACTGGCACTGGAATTAAGAGAGCTGGGGGTGTTCAACATGCTATTAACGGATTCAAAACACCTTTATTGCTTCTGCTCCACCAAATTAAGCTGGATCACCCGCAGGGCACCCTTTGAAAAAGCAACGCTGAAGGATGATTCATTAAGTGTTGATTTTAAAAAGGTGACAACAAAAAACGATATTGTCACCGTGGTGGCCACCGAACCTCTGACTACCAACGAGTCCTGGAACGTTATGAAGTCCGGAGAATTTATTGTATTCCAGAACGGTCAGGTTGATTATCATCAGGCGTAAAATGTTGGTCGGGGTAACTCACTATTCCTGAATATCGCACCAGCGAATTTCCCCGGTGCGAATTCTCTCTGCTGACATGTAATACACCAACTGGCCTGCGGTTACCCGCTGTTCACCATTGGGGTTAAGAACAAGGTCGTCGCCGGTGGCCGTTTCAGCCACGCCAAGGACAATGGCCTCGTGCTGTTTCTTCATAAATTCCAGCAATCGGCTGAAACGCACGCCGCCAAAGTCCTCAGGGACTTTAACGCTGTATTGTGTAGGGCCTATCAGCGTTGACAGTAACTGCCCCTGGATGCGTGAAGAACCAGGATCCTGGGCCGAGCGCACCAGCATTTCCATGGAAATACTGGTATGACACTCCACTTGCGGACAGTGAGACTGAAGCAGTTTGACCACATGCTCCTGTTCGAACCAGGCTACGATATGAGCGGATTTTGTCAGCGCTGCAACAGACAGGCAACTGGTCAGTGTCATGTCATCGGTGGCGCGGTAGATGATAACCCGGTCAGCATGGGTCACGCCTGCCCGAGTGAGTAGCTCCGCTTCGCAGAGCTTCTTGCCTTGAATAAACAACACCTGATCAGGAAAAGGGTTATCCATTTCTTCTGTAGCACAGAGCACCACCTGACGCTCTTTTCTGCGGGTATCCCCGAAAATCAGTTCGATCATTCTGGGCGTCCTTTCAGGATGCCAGCCCAAAATTACAATATGTCCAGTCAATGCTGAATAATCGCCTTTCCCCTTCATATTTCTCCTCCAGAACTCAACAAAAAATGAAGACAGTTTGCCAAGAAAACCGGCAAAAACCACGACACCGCCTGGCATGAGCAGAAATGAAGCGGTCAATTTTCCGCCGGTTGTCTGTGGACTGAAATCGCCATAACCCACTGTAGTCGCCGAAGTCACAAAAAAATAAAACCAGTTCTGTGGAGCCGCCAGCTCGGGCTCTCCGGCCAGAAACATTAACAACCAGCTGCCAAAAAATAACAGCAACAAAAGGGCAAGCAAAGCCAGCCAACTCAACTTCAACAGATTTTGATTAATAAAAAGCAGGGTTGTTTTTAGTAGTCCCAATACCTATCCTTCCTATTCAGCTATGTTTATCGATCAGAAGTATCATCCCTTCTGTACCTGTGACGATCACCGAGCAGCCTTTCTCAAGATCTCCGGACGCTTTGACGGACCAGAGAGTATCACCCACCCGGATCTTTCCCTGTCCGCCCGACAGGTCGTGTTCCAGAACCAGCACCCGACCGATCAATTGTGCAGAACGCTGATTCAGCTGAGGGTAATCACTTTTTTCATTCACCCGGCGGAAAAACTTCCAGTACGCCACCGTAAAGATCAGGCTGCCTACGGCAAACCAGACCAGCTGCCAGGCCCAACTGATTTCAGGCAGCAGCCACAGCAGCGCCGCCAATAAAAAAGCCGCTGCCGCACTGCCCAACAGGAAACCACCGGCACCCAGGGCTTCCAGTCCCAGGCACAGAAACGCAACAATCAGCCAGTGCCAGGGTTGTAAAGTATTTAGAAAATCCATTGTGCTTGCGAGTCCTGTCAGGGGGTTTTCTTCAAATCGTCCATCAGCTCTTTAATGCCCGCCAGGGAACCAATCACATTACCGGCTTCCAGTGGCATCATGATGGTCTTGCTGTTTTCCGCGGCCGCAACAGACTGTAATGCCTCCACGTATTTTTGGGCAACAAAATAATTGATGGCCCTGGCATCTCCGTTAGCAATAGCCTGAGAAACGACTTCTGTCGCTCTTGCTTCTGCTTCCGCCAGTCTTTCCCTGGCCTCAGCTTCTCTTTTGGCGGCTTCCAGCTCACCTTCTGCCTTTAGAATCTGAGCCTGTTTTTCACCTTCTGCCACTTTAATGGCTGCCTCCCGACTCCCTTCTGCTTCAAGGATCTGAGCCCTTTTCTCCCGCTCTGCTTTCATCTGCCGAGCCATAGATTCCACCAAGTCGTTTGGAGGCGCAATATCCCGAATCTCGATCCGAGTCACTTTCACGCCCCAGGGGCTGGTGGCTTCGTCCACCTTAACCAACAGCATATTGTTGATGCGGTCACGGTTGGACAACATCTCATCCAGTTCCATGGATCCCAGAACCGCACGGATGTTGGTCATCACCAGATTCTGCATGGCCCGATAAAGCTCATTAACCTCATAGGATGCACGAACGGCATCCTGCACCTGATAAAAACAAACGGCGTCTGTCGTTACCTGGGCATTATCAGAAGAGATAATCTCCTGTGAGGGTATATCAAGAACCTGCTCCATCATATTGATTTTTTTACCAATCCTGTCAACAACTGGCACGATGACGTGCAGACCGGGGGGCAGTGTTCGGGTGTATTTACCAAAACGTTCTACGGTGTAATGAAAGCCCTGTGGAATCATCCTGACACCGGTGCTAATCAGCACAGCAATCAGGACTACCAATGCAATAGCTGTAATCTCAAAACCCACTTAGTCACTCCTTCGTCTGAAAAGTAATATCAATCCAGCAGACAGTCTGACAGAAAAAAACCACAAGACAAACTTGATATGGGACTTGATATGGGAAGAGTTGTCGAATGCAGGTGATATAAACCGTGACGTTATTTTTACAGGCAGAAGACAATACGGGTTATTGCGTAGTTATGTCTGGTACTTGGTTGATGTCCCATTAATTACGACAGCTCACTTCTATGTAGAGAAGAGCCCCACCGAAGCTTTGATGCGACTGCATTTTTTTTCCGGCACCATGGTGTTTATTTGAGTAGGTCACATCACAGCTATGATCAGGGGCGTAGCGACGGAATTCAACGCTGTTATCTCCAATTAGAGGCATCTCTACATACCAGTCGAACATGTAGCGGTAATTATTTCCGTACAGACGCACATAGGTCTCAAATCCGTGAAACAACGAGTCGTTACACCCTACTGCTGTGACAGTTTGTTGAGAGAAGACAACAGATTTTCTTTTGTTTTCGATAAAGCCATGTGAGGGATCCCCCATATCCAGGAGCATGTCTTCATTGGTGTGGTTTTCTATCTTGAAAATCGCGACTACGCCTGCGTTATTACATTCGTGGGAAGCGTGCGCGTATGACAATCCAGCGAATACAGCGCAAATGATGAGGGTTGCCTTTACGTTCATAATGTTTATCCTCTCAGACTCTGCAATTGTTCCGCTGTCATTCCCGGAAATTGTTGTGTGTGCAACTAGCACTTGAACTGACGAGATTCTCACCCACAACGACCATTACACTAGAAGTATATCCATAACGATCATAGGGACACTGCAACATGTTGGTAGGATCATATTTAGTCTCAACCCAGGGATCACAGCGGGGACAGAACAAAAACCACGTAACGACAGCAGTCGCCTTTGGCGGGGTATCCCGGGATATGACGATATCCTGAGATCGCGGTTTATTGCCATAGGAACACTTTGTAAGTATTGTAGCCTTGTAATGGAGGCCAAGTTTGCTGATGTTTAAGTAATAGGGTGGCATCGAGTCAGTCGTTGGAGTATAAACCCCGTACATGCAATAGCTTCCCGACCCAGCCTTGAAAGAGTAGGACACGCTATGGTCGGAATCTTCGTTTCTTATAAAATAAATGAAATCATCCAGTGCATAAGCACTTGCGAATGCGAACGCAAGAACCACTGACCCCGCCAGACTGGAAACTAACTTCATACTCTTCACCTGCTGGGTAGCTGAAAGCGGTCAGGACATGAGGCCTCATACCCTGTTGTCGCTTGCATCGTCCCGAAAATTTTAACTCTGATGTACCGGCGGCTCAATTAACCTGAAATAATCTTTCTGTATATCAAAAACACTTTTAAGTTTCGACAAATGCACACTTTTATCCAAAGCAAAGGGTCAGAAGAATTGCCCTGCAATGCCCCCTGCTGATCAAGGACGAATCCGGAACCAGAAAAACCATGCTTGCCGAAGAATAAAGTGTGACGTTATTTTTACAGGCAGAAGACAATACAGGTTATTGCGTGGTTATGCATGGTACTTGGTTGTATCATCATGTGCCATTAATCATGACAGGTCACTTTTATCTTGAGAGCTTCACCATCGAAGCTTTGATACGCCTGCATTTTCTTGTAACTATGATGCTGACAGGAGTAGGTCACATCACAGCTATGATTAGGGGTGTAGCGATGGAAGTTAACGCCGTGATCTCCATAGAGAGGCATGTCTACATACCAGTCGAACATATAACGGTAATTATTTCCGTACAGACGCACATAGCTCTCAAATCCGGCAATCGGCGAGTCGCTACATCCTTTTACCTCGACAGTTTCTTGAGAGAACACGACAAATTTTCTTTTGCCGTCTTGGGTGACGCCATATGAGGGGTTTCCCATATCCAGTAGCATGTCCTCATTGGTGTGGTTTTGTATCTTGAAACTCACTACTATGTCTGCTTTAGAACAGACGTCAGCGTGCGCGCATGACAATCCAGCGAATGAAGCAAGGATGATGAGTGTTCTCTTTGCGTTCATAACGTTTATCCAGGCGGCTATAGTTGTAGCGGAATGTTAAGTATACTCGAGTTTAGGGTAAGCAGACTTCGAAAATTGCCACAAATAGCCGACAAAACTCTAACGCCAAGAAACCCGACTGTGATCATGAAATTCGATTCTACCGACAGCTATATCGCCACCAGCGAACTGAAAACCGCTGTGAATGCGGCCATTGCCCTGCAACGCCCTCTGCTGATCAAGGGCGAACCCGGAACCGGAAAAACCATGCTTGCCGAAGAAGTGGCAGAATCTTTGGGCAAACGATTGCTGCAGTGGAATGTCAAGTCCACCACCAAGGCTCAGCAGGGACTCTATGAATACGACGCCGTTTCAAGACTGCGAGACTCCCAGCTGGGTGATGAAAAAGTACACGACATCGGCAATTACATCGTCAAAGGCAAATTGTGGGAAGCCTTTGAAGCCGACGAGCAAATAGTTCTGCTGATTGATGAAATCGATAAAGCTGATATCGAGTTCCCCAACGATCTGCTTCAAGAATTGGATAAGATGGAGTTCTTTGTATACGAAACCCAAAAAACGGTTAAGGCCCGACAACGACCCATCGTGATCATCACCAGTAACAATGAAAAAGAACTACCGGACGCCTTTCTGAGACGCTGTTTCTTTCACTATATCCGCTTCCCCGATCCGGCCACCATGAAACAGATTGTCGATGTCCACTTCCCTGCCCTGAAGCAGGATCTGGTTTCCGAAGCTCTGCAAGTGTTCTTTGAATTAAGGGAGATCCCCGGCCTGAAGAAAAAACCTTCTACCTCTGAGCTGATTGACTGGCTGAAGCTACTGAACTCTGACGACATACCAGCCGACGTGCTGAGGAACAGAGACACCCGCAGCGCGATACCGCCACTCTGTGGTGCCCTGGTTAAAAACGAACAGGATGTTCAACTGCTGGAACGACTCGCCTTTATGACCCGTCGATAGGATGCACCGATGCTGATTAACTTCTTCGATACAGTTCGCGCCTTTGGTATCCCAGCCAGCACCCGGGAATATCTTGACCTGCTCAGGGCTATGGAAGGTCATGTGATCTTTGCGGATAACGAAGCATTCTATCAACTGTCCAGGGCCATACTGGTCAAGGACGAACGTTACTACGATCGTTTTGATAAAGCCTGTAAGGCTTTTTTCGACGGCATCGAGAGCATTGATGACCTGCTTGAAGCCACTTTACCGGAAGAGTGGCTCAGAAAGGAATTTATCAACCAACTCAGCGAAGAAGAGCAGGAAAGGCTCAAGGCCCTTGGCAGCCTCGAAGCATTAATGGAGACACTGAAAAAGCGTCTGCAGGAACAGAAGAAACGCCATGCCGGAGGCAATAAATGGATTGGCACCGGTGGCACATCCCCCTTTGGCGCCTACGGCAACAATCCAATGGGGGTTCGCATTGGTCAACAGGAGAGCAGAAACCAGCGCGCCACCAAGGTCTGGGATAAGCGGGAATTCCAGAACCTCGACGACGATGAAAGACTGGGCAGTCGCAATATGAAAATGGCACTGCGCAGGCTCAGAAAGTTCGCACGACAAGGGACTCCTGACCAGCTGGACCTTGATGACACCATTCGCTCCACAGCCAATAAAGGGTTGCTGGATATTAAGATGGTTCCGCAAAGGCGCAATTCAGTCAAAGTACTGCTTTTTATGGACATCGGTGGCTCCATGGATGCTCATATCAAAGTCTGTGAAACGCTGTTTTCCTGTGCCCGCTCCGAATTCAAATATATGGAGTTTTTCTACTTTCATAACTATCTCTACGAAAGTGTCTGGAAAAACAACCTCCGTCGACACAATGACAAGACCGAAACCTGGGACATCATTCACCGCTTTGGCAAAGACTACAAAGTGATTTTTGTTGGCGATGCCCAGATGTCCCCCTACGAAGTCACCTCTCCGGGTGGTAGTGTTGAACATTGGAATGATGAACCGGGGCACAGCTGGATGCAGCGTGTTCTGGATCATTTTGACAACAGCATCTGGTTAAATCCCATCAACAAAGACAGCTGGCCTTTCACCCACTCTACCAAGATCATCCATGAACAGTTCGAGGGCAGAATGTTCCCTCTGACAGTAAAGGGTCTGGAAGAAGGCATGAAAGCACTGTCCACAAAAAGCTGAATGATGAAAACAGTCAAGGTTATAGAAGATTATCAAGCCTGCTATCCGGATCCAGTGACGTTTAGTGAAGGTGACCGCTTAATGTTGGGGAAAAGTGATGATGAGTTTCCCGGGTGGATCTGGGTCACGGCGACATGCGGCAAAGAAGGCTGGGCACCTCTGCCCCTGATAAGACGTTTGAGCCAGAATCAGGGAACAGCCATTGAAGATTACACCGCCAGAGAACTCAGTGTCAGCGTGGGTGAAGATTTAAAAATCCTGCGTGAAATTAACGCCTGGGCCTGGGTAGAAAACCGGCAAAAACACATGGGCTGGGTGCCTGTGTCGAAATTCGTTGAAGGTTGATCAGTCACAACTGGATATCACCCGATATCTCCCTGGCCTGCAAAAGCTCGAACAATCGATCCGTTTCCTGAGCGAGATGTCGATCCCTGGCCAGGACACCTGAGCCTTCATCAGACTCATGAGTTCCCCAGGCAACGGTTACCTTGCCCCACTCAATAACCATTCTTGGATGATGTATGTAGGATTCCGCCAGTCCCGCTACTGCATTCAGAAAACAGAGGGACTTTGAATACTTTTTGAAGGTATAGGATTTCTCAAGGTGATCAATGCCTTCGTACTGACACAACGTCCAGTGACTCATAAATTATCCTCTTGGTGGTTTATTGCTCTATTGAGCACTAACGGCCAAAAAACACGGTAATGGTGCTAGCGGAATTTATACAGACAACCGTGGAAGGATAAACGAATTCCGGGCTTTGATCGAACCCCTAAGAAAGAAATAACAACTGGATGCCTGAATATGGCAATCAGCAAGGGCTATACAGTATATGTCTGTTCAAGACATAACTGCCTGATGGCGTGAGCCTCATATCCATACGCTGCACAGCCTGCTGCAACCTATAAGAGCTTTTCTATCAGCCCTCTACACTTTCTTCCTGCTCAACCTTGTCAGCCTGAAGCTGTTCCAGCTCCTGCTTGCTGGCATTAAGCTGCTGAGTCAGCTGCTTCTGCTTGGTTTTCAGAGTCCCGTTCTCTGAAGTCAGAGTCCGGTTCTGCTCCTGCAGACGCTTGATCTGCTTCTTCATACGATCAGGGTTGCTAGCTCGCAGCGTTTTCAGCTCGTTATCAGCGCTCTTGACCTGCTTGTTCAGCTTTTCAGCTTTCTGTTCAGCCGCATCGAGACGTGACTTCAGTTGAGTCACTTCTTTATCGTGCTGATCAGTGATTTCAAGGAGAGCTTGCAGGCGCTGTTGCTCAATAACGTCCAGTTCTTCATTTTTAAAGAAACGGCCTCCCGCGCTCAGGGTACCCATATTAATTACCTACCTCCGGAAAGAGTTTGAACTGATGATAATAGGAAAAAGCCCTTGCCAGCGCAGGGCATCCACACATGTATGGGGAATGTTTGATAATGAGATCAATTGTTCTTCATTCAATGGCTGGCAAAAGCAGACTGACTTTAGACGGAGGCAAGTCTATTACACTTACCCCACATAGGAAAGCGTAATTTACACAATTTTTTGCCATGCTGCCAGTTTATTTGTGCATTCTGGCAGCACTATTAGTCAATCATTGGTCAATCAGGCTTCAGGAACAGCTGCCAGCGTTGCCACCAGGTAGTTCCAGAAATTTTCAACCGCCGGAATATGGACTTTTTCATCCGGTGAATGGGGGAACCGTATGGTTGGGCCAAAGGAGATCATGTCCCAGTTTGGATAAGCACTGCCCAGCAAGCCACACTCAAGGCCCGCATGAATCACTTTGATCTCAGGCTGGTAACCGAACAGCTGCTCATGAATGCCTGTCATGGTTTTCAAAATAGCCGACTCGGTATTGGGCTTCCACCCGGGGTAAGCCCCCTGCTTACTGACCTCAGCCCCCATCAACCGATACAAACCGGCAATGCTCTCGGCATGTTCTTCCCTGGCACTGTCAATCAGACTTCGCACCATATTTTCAACGCTAATCTGACCCTCTTTGACCTTGATAATGGCCAGATTATTGGACGTTTCCACCACCCCTTCCACACTCAGACTCATTCGGTGGACGCCATTTGGAGAGACATGCAGGGTATTCAGCAACTGACTCTGTTCCGCCCGGGTCATGGCCTTCTGAACAGGTTCTGATGCTGCCATAACAAGACTCAGATCGGGCTCTACTTCCGCCAGCTCTGCGCGGAATATGTTCAGGTGCTCATCAACGATACGTGCTGCCTCTTCGCGGCGATCTGAAGGAATAGCCACCTGAACAAAGGCCTCCCTCGGGATGGCATTCCTGAGTGTACCACCGGAGTATTCTGCCACTCGAACATCCACTTCAGACAAGGCTTTCAACAGCCTCACCATCAGCTTGTTGGCATTGCCCCGCTGCAGTTTGATATCAACCCCAGAGTGACCGCCTTTCAAGCCTTTCAGGGAAAGGCTGAAGCCGCTGTATCCTTCTTCCAGAAACTCTTGCTGATAGCCATGAGAAACAGAGACATCGACACCACCGGCACAGCCAACATAGAGTTCTCCTTCATCTTCGGAGTCCATGTTCAGCATGATTTCACCTTTCAGCAAACCGGGCTTAAGGCCATGCGCACCGGTCATACCACTCTCTTCATCAATGGTGAACAGAGCTTCAATGGGACCGTGAGGAATCTCCGTCGACTCAAGCACAGCCATCGCTGCTACCACACCGATACCATTATCCGCTCCGAGAGTGGTTCCCTCGGCAGTCACCCATTCACCATCAACGTACGCCTTGATAGGATCTTTGGTAAAATCATGGTTCGTATCTGCGTTTTTCTGGGGCACCATGTCCAGATGACTCTGGAGCACGACGCCAAGGCGATTTTCCATTCCTCTGGTAGCTGGCTTGCGGATGATCACGTTGCCGACTTCATCGACAAGCGTTTCCAGCCCAAGGTTCTCGCCAAACGCCTTTACGTATTCACGCACGGCATCTTCATGTTTGGAGGGGCGAGGAATCTTGCAAAGCGCCTGAAAGTGTCGCCAAATAGGTTGAGGGGATAATTCAACAAGCTGGGTCACAGCTATCTCCTGTTGATATGGGGGGAGGAGTTTATGAACATAGTCTCTGGGAGAGCTCACGCCCAGTGGTGAATACACCAACCAGAGTCCGAGATTGCCGAACCCATTAACAATACAACCGAAACCTTAATCTACTTTTTCTGCTGATTACCCAGATAATGCGCAAAACCATTTCTCTACTTGATCCACATAAGCCTCAATTCCCAGCCATCCATGAGGCGCTGGATTACCCTAACGGCCTATTGGCCATGGGAGGCAACCTTGCCCCTGAAACCCTTGCTGATGCCTATAAGAGAGGTATATTCCCATGGTTCAACGAAGGCGAACCTATTCTCTGGTGGTCTCCCAACCCGAGAATGGTGCTTTACCCGGATCAACTTCACATCAGCCGCTCAATGAAACGGTTTCTGAAAAAGCACTCTTATCGAGTCAGTTTTGATGAAGCTTTCAGCGAGGTCATGACGGCCTGCTCATCTCCTCGAAGCAACCAGGAAGGCACGTGGATCATTGACGAGATGAAAGCAGCTTACACAGCACTGTTTAAACAGGGTCTAGCTCATTCAGTGGAAGTCTGGTCTGACCATAAACTGGTGGGCGGACTGTATGGCGTGGCGATTGATAAGGTTTTCTTTGGCGAATCCATGTTCAGCTTCGAAACCAACACGTCAAAACTTGCAATGATTATGCTGTGCAAAGAACTACTGAACAGAGACTTCCATCTGATCGACTGCCAGATACACAGCCCCCACCTTGAGTCCCTGGGCGCAAGAATGATCAGTCGGGACGCATTTCTCAAAGCATTGAAAGACGGTTGCCGAACACCTGCAACCAGTGCACACTGGAAGTAGACAGGGCAATGGATGGCCGAAGCTGATGAGCGCACTAAAAAACCTTAAATTCTATGCAACCCAGCCACATAACTGCAGCTACCTGGAAGACAGGCAGGCCATAACACTATTTATGGATCCCGACAAAGATTTGGATCCGGCACTCTACCGGGATCTGGCCGACATCGGGTTTCGAAGAAGTGGTCAACACGTCTACAAACCTCAGTGCCTGGGCTGCAATGCCTGCATCCCGGCCAGGGTCGTCGCCAACCTGTTCGAACCTAAACGTAAGCACAAAAAGCTGTTCAGAAAAAACCAGGATATTGTAGTAACACGATCCGAAGCCGAATATGACGATGAAACCTACCAGCTCTATAAAAAATACATCTCCATACAGCACCGTGATGGCGACATGTATCCCCCCTCAATGGAACAGTTCCAATCTTTTCTGGTAGGTTGCCCTGAGTTCAGTTGCTACTACAAATTCTGGCTGGACGAAAAGCTGGTGGCGGTTGCCGTCACAGACGAGCTGTCCAATGGACTCTCTGCTATTTATACCTTTTATGACCCCGAAATCAGCCAGACCAGAAGCCTGGGCAGTTACTGCATTCTCTGGCAGATAGAAGAAACCAAAAAGTTAGGACTTAAGTACCTTCATTTGGGCTATTGGATCAAGGACTGCAAAAAAATGAGTTACAAGATTCAATACCGCCCTCTGGAAGTCTATGTTAACAATCACTGGGTTACCCTGAAGTAGCCGGGCGAATTTACCTGATTGACATCCTTGCCCACCTGATTCGGTGGGGGTATTACGAGAACATTCGATAAAAGCGGGTTCACTTTGCTTTAAAATTGGTTTTCAGGCAGAATGCTGCCAGATTTATTCAGCCAACGTTCCACTCCTGAGGTCAAACTTTAAATGGCGAAAGAAGAAAGTCTTGAAATGGAAGGCACTGTCATCGACACCCTGCCTAACACCATGTTCCGTGTAGAACTGGAAAACGGCCACGTCGTGACCGCTCATATTTCAGGCAAAATGCGTAAAAACTATATCCGCATTCTGACCGGCGACAAGGTCAAAGTTGAACTGACACCTTATGACCTGACCAAAGGCCGTATTACCTATCGCTCTCGCTGACAGGGGCTCCTTTGCCCCTGTCCCCCTCTGGCATTTTTCAGCCCTGCTCACCATCCACCGCTTCAAGATCTGAAGTCAGGCTTTTGGCAGGCTCGAATTTCAGGAACAGCTCTCCTTTCTTGACCGTCACACGAACAAAACCGCCGTTCTCAGACAGCTTGCCAAAGAGAATCTGTTCCGCCAGGGGCTTTTTGAGATGCTCCTGGATAACACGCCCCATCGGACGAGCCCCCATCATACGATCATAGCCTTTTTCTGCCAGCCACTCTTGAGCCTTATCATCAACATCAATCTGAACCCTTCTCTCATCCAGTTGCGCCTGAAGTTCGGTAAGAAACTTATCGACAACATGCTTGATGGTATCTTCAGACAGTGACTCAAAGGGAATAATAGAATCAAGACGGTTCCTGAATTCCGGTGTAAAGGTTTTCTTGATGGCCTCCATGCCATCTGTCGTATGGTCCTGCTCAGTGAAACCAATAGAACTGCGAGTCATGGTTTCAGCACCGGCATTGGTGGTCATGATCAGTATGACGTTTCTAAAGTCAGCTTTACGACCATTGTTGTCTGTAAGGGTGCCATGGTCCATTACCTGCAACAGCAGGTTGAACACATCCGGATGCCCTTTCTCAATTTCATCCAGCAACAGGACACAATGAGGAGTCTTGTTGATCGCTTCGGTCAAAAGACCGCCCTGGTCATACCCGACATAACCAGGAGGAGCACCAATCAGTCTTGATACGGTATGAGCTTCCATATACTCGGACATATCAAAACGAACCAGCTCAACACCCATGGACTTGGCCAGCTGACGACACACTTCTGTTTTACCGACACCTGTCGGCCCTGAGAACAGGAAAGCGCCTACTGGCTTATCCGGTGCTTTCAAACCAGCGCGTGACAGCTTAATCGCTGTTGAAAGAGAAACAATGGCTGCATCCTGACCGAAAACCACCATTTTGAGATTTCTTTCAAGTTTGGAGAGCAACTCTTTGTCGGATGAAGAGACAGACTTGGGAGGAATCCGGGCAATCTTGGCAACAATGCTTTCAACATCACCCACTTCGATGATTTTTTTGCGCTCTTTTTCTGGCAGCAGTCGCTGATAAGCGCCTGCCTCATCAATAACATCAATCGCTTTGTCAGGCATGTGACGATCGTTGATATAGCGATTGGCTAACTCTGCTGCGGCCTTCAGGGCATCATCCTTGTATTCAATGGTGTGATGCTCTTCAAAGCGGCTTTTGAGTCCGCGAAGAATATCGATGGTATCGTCAACGCTTGGCTCAGTGATATCAACTTTCTGGAAGCGGCGAGCCAGGGCACGATCCTTTTCGAAAATACCACGAAACTCCTGAAACGTCGTTGAGCCGATGCAACGAAGATCGCCGGAGGTCAGTAGCGGCTTTAACAGGTTGGAAGCATCCATAACACCACCGGATGCTGCACCGGCACCGATAATGGTATGAATCTCATCAATGAAAAGAATGGCGTTATCCAGTTTTTTAAGTTCGCTCAGTAACTTTTTGAACCGCTTCTCAAAGTCACCGCGGTACTTGGTGCCAGCCAGCAACGAACCGAGATCCAGGGAGTACACCACTGCTTCGGAGAGCACCTCAGGCACCTCCCCATCCACTATTCTTTTTGCCAGCCCTTCAGCCACGGCGGTTTTACCAACACCTGCCTCACCCACCAGCAGAGGGTTATTCTTACGACGGCGAGTTAATATCTGGGATACCCGCTCAACTTCTTCTGCCCGACCCACCAACGGATCAATCTTACCTATGCGGGCCTGCTCATTAAGATTGGTGGCGTAATCCTTCAGTGGATCTTTACCGGCAGCATCAGAGTCAGTGGTTTCCTCCATGATTTCACCACCCAGCTCTTCCAGCTCATTGCCCGGCAGTTTGGAAATACCGTGAGCGATATAATTCACTACATCTATGCGGGCAACATCTTGCTGCTTGAGAAAGTAGACGGCCTGACTCTCCTGTTCACTGAAAATTGCGACCAGAACATTGGCGCCGGTGACTTCTTTTTTTCCTGAACTTTGTACATGAAAAACAGCACGCTGCAGAACTCTCTGAAAACCAAGGGTAGGTTGAGTTTCACGCTCTGTATCGTTGGCAGGTATTAACGGGGTTGTTGAATCAACAAAGTCGATCAGCTCCTTGCGCAGCTTTTCGGTTTCCACGCCACAAGCAGCTAATACCCGGGCGGCGGATTCATTATCAAGCAGTGCCAGAAGCAGATGCTCCACGGTCATGAATTCATGCCGTTTGCTTCTTACGTCACGGAAAGCACTGTTAAGAGTCAGTTCGAGGTCTTTATTGAGCATATGATATTACCCTGAGAACACTAATCGGCTTTAATTGTTTTGCACAACAGGGGATGCTGGAATTCTCTGGAGTACTCGTTAACTTGCTGGGCTTTGGTTTCAGCTACGTCCTTGCTGAATATTCCACATACTGCTTTGCCTTGCGTATGAACCATCAGCATGACCTGTGTTGCTTGCTCAGTACCCATGCTGAAAAATTTCTCCAGGACCTCAACCACAAAATCCATCGGTGTAAAATCATCATTCAAGAGCAGTACCTGATACATAGCGGGCGGTTTAACTCTGGCTTTAGCTGGTGCCAGGGCGACATCATGATCGCCTTCCTGCTCTGTCCTTTCATTCTCTAAGCTTAGACGAAGCCACTTGAAATTACTCATGTAGTGATGAACTGCTATCTGCTGCATTGCACTCGCTTCCAGGTGAATTTACAGCTGAATCAACCAGGCTCTGGACCGCCATAACCAGGTGTCGACTGACGTACAAACGTCAAAAGCACAACGCCCTGATTACCATTCTAAACACGTGGAGAGCAAAGAAAAACCATTTACGTCAATCGTCACTTCAAAAGCTGTTAATTTCATAAATAGCATCGACTGATAATCAACATATAAAAGTAAAAGAACCAGAAAAAATGACCACAGGAAAAATACCTGCAGCCATTTTTGCTGGATAACAAGAAGGTCTGAAGTTAAATCAGGCTATCAATAGCCTCATTAAACGTCGTACTTGGACGCATGACTGCTGCTGCTTTAGAGGGATTCGGCTCATAGTAGCCACCTAACCCAGCAGTGCCACCCTGACAATCTGTCAGCTCAGAAATAATTTGCTCTTCTTTCTCAACCAACGTTTCTGCCAGACCGGCAAACTTGCTGCTGAGCTGCTGGTCCGCTGCCTGAGCCACCAAAGCTTCTGCCCAGAACTGAGCGAGGTAAAAATGACTGCCTCGGTTGTCCAGCTCTTTTACTCTACGGGAAGGAGATTTGTTGGCATCCAGGTATTTGCCAATGGCAGCGTTTAAAGTGTCTGCCAGAACCTGAGCCGCGGTATTTCCGGTCTTAACCGCAATATCTTCAAGCGATACAGCGATGGCCAGGAATTCACCCAAAGAATCCCAGCGCAAGTGGTTCTCTTTAACAAGCTGCTGAACATGCTTGGGGGCAGAACCACCAGCACCGGTCTCGAACAAACCACCACCGGCCAGCAGAGGTACGATAGACAACATTTTGGCGCTGGTGCCCAGTTCCAGAATCGGGAACAAGTCAGTCAGGTAATCACGCAGAACATTGCCCGTTACGGAAATGGCATCTTTACCCGCCTGAATGGTTTCCATGCTTAGACGACAGGCGTCTACTGGAGACAGAATACGGATATCCAGGCCTTCAGTATCATGAAACTTCAGGTACTCGTTAACCTTGGCAATCAGGTTGGCATCGTGAGCACGATTTTCGTCCAGCCAGAACAGAGTAAGGGCACCGGTTGCCCGGGCACGGTTCACCGCCAGCTTCACCCAGTCGCGAATCGGTGCGTCTTTGGTCTGGCACATTCTCCAGATATCACCTTCTTCAACGGGGTGCTCAAACACCGTGCTGCCGGACTCTTCTACAACACGGATGATGCCGCTTGCGGGTGCCTTGAACGTTTTATCATGAGAGCCGTACTCTTCAGCTTTCTGAGCCATCAGACCCACGTTAGCAACATTGCCCATGGTAGTAACATCAAAAGCACCGTGCTGCTTGCAAAAATCGATGACTTCCTGATAAATAGCTGCATAACAACGATCAGGAATCATGGCTTTGGTATCATGCAACTTGCCATCCGGCCCCCACATCTGGCCAGAAGAGCGCAAGGCGGCGGGCATGGAAGCATCGATGATGATGTCGTTCGGCACGTGCAGATTAGTGATCCCCTGATCGGAATCCACCATCGCCAGCTCAGGACGAGCCTTGTAAACAGCCTGGATATCTGCCTTTATTTCTTCTTGCTGCTCAGCAGGCAGTTTGGCAATTTTGGCGTAAACATCACCCAGACCATTGTCCGGATCAACGCCCAGCTCGGCGAACACAGAAGCGTGCTTCTCAAACACCTCTTTAAAGAAGACCGTCACTGCATGACCAAACATGATCGGGTCGGAAACCTTCATCATGGTGGCCTTCAGGTGCAGCGACAGCAGAACATTTTGTTCTTTGGCTTCTTGGGCAGAGGTTTCATAGAACGCCCTCAAAGCCTTCACATTCATGACCGCACTGTCAATGACCTCACCGGCCAGCAGACTGGTGTTTTGCTTCAGCACAGTCACCGATCCGTCCCTGCCAACAAACTCGATTCTTACATCCGTTGCTTCAGGCATGACAGCTGACTGCTCACTGGCATAGAAGTCACCGCTGCGCATATGTGCAACGTGGGATTTGGAATCGGCAGTCCAGGCCCCCATGGAGTGAGGATTCTTTCTGGCATACTCTTTGACAGGAGTGGCAACACGGCGATCAGAATTACCCTCACGGAGAACCGGGTTCACCGCACTGCCCAGCACCTTGGCGTAGCGAGCCTTGATCACCTCTTCTTCAGCATTTTCGGGTTCTACGGGAAAATCAGGAATATCATAACCATGCTCCTGAAGCTCTTTGATCGCATCGGTCAGCTGGGGAATGGAAGCACTGATATTAGGCAGCTTGATAATATTTGCTTCAGGTGTCTTAGCCAGTTCACCCAGCTCAGTCAGAGCGTCATTCTGTTTTTGTTCAGCGCTCAGCTTCTCGGGGAAATTAGCAATGATTCGACCAGCCAGTGAAATATCCCTGGTTTCAACAGCTACACCCGCGGCCTGGGTAAAAGCCTGCAGGATTGGCAGCAGAGAGTAGGTGGCTAAGGCAGGAGCTTCATCGGTAATGGTGTAAATAATTTTGGTTGTATCTGTTGTCATATTCTCTCCAAAAAAACAACTGGCTGTGGTGTCTCGGAGGGGTTTAAGTGGAGTTTGACGACCACTGTTATCACGTTTAAGCACAGCCCCATAACGCTTTTGGCGTTGTGGCCTATAAGATATACCAATGTGCGTAAGGAATAAATGTAGTTTTTCGTCACCATCCTCTGTTTGAGTACCGTAGTCCTACTTACTAAAAAGTCTATAGAAGTGACATCGCCAGACAGGTACAATGCCCGATCCCTGATTCAGCGATACGGTAACCATGACGGATTCTTCTGCATTTTTTTCTGATAAAAACCCTCAGGACATCCGTGTCATCGTGGGTATGTCCGGCGGTGTAGACTCCTCGGTATCTGCGCTTCTGCTCAAGCAGCAGGGCTATCAGGTGGAAGGTCTGTTCATGAAAAACTGGGAAGAAGATGACGGTACTGAATACTGTACCGCCATGACTGATCTCGAAGATGCCCAGGCTGTTTGCGACAAAATTGGCATTAAACTCCATAAAGCCAATTTTGCTGCCGAATACTGGGACAATGTCTTTGAGCACTTCCTGCAGGAATACAAGGCCGGACGCACTCCCAACCCCGACATTCTCTGCAATAAAGAAATCAAGTTCAAAGCGTTTCTGGATTATGCCCAGGTACTGGCAGCTGACTATATCGCCATGGGGCATTACGCCCGCAGAGATTACGTTAATGATCAGGCCTGCCTGAAAAAGGGTCTTGACCCCAACAAAGATCAAAGCTATTTCCTGCATCAGGTCGGCGCCGCACAACTGGCCAAAACATTGTTCCCCGTAGGGGAAATAGAAAAACCTGAGGTTCGGCGTATTGCCGAAGCACACAACCTGATCACCCATAACAAAAAAGACAGCACCGGTATCTGCTTTATTGGTGAACGTCGTTTCCGGGATTTCCTGAAACAGTACCTTCCAGCTCAACCGGGTGCCATTGTCACCGTTCAGGGTGAAACTATTGGTGAGCATTCCGGCCTGATGTACCATACCATCGGCCAGAGACAGGGGCTTGGTATTGGTGGTTTGAAAGGCGCCTCAGAATCTCCCTGGTATGTTGTTGAGAAAGACCTTAACAACAACCAGCTGGTGGTAGCCCAGGGCAACAATCATCCTATGTTGTTTTCCCAGGCCCTGACGGCTTCTGAACTATTCTGGATCTCTGGCTCGGCGCCCGAACTGCCTGCCAGGCTGACCGCCAAGATCCGCTATCGGCAGCAGGATCAGGCCTGCCATCTTAAGCAAACGGTAGACGGAAGGTATCTGGTACTATTTGAAGAGCCTCAGAGAGCCGTCACCCCGGGGCAGTCTGTGGTTTTCTACCAAAATGACATTTGTCTGGGCGGCGGCGTTATTGAAACCAGACACCACTCCCTGAGCGATGTCGATCTGCAATGAGCTGTTGACCCGCTCGCTGACACCCAACTCTCCACATCCGGGAGCAGAATCTTCCGGATAGAGAAAGCACGCATTAAGGTAGAGAAACTCAGGTGCAATACACAGTAAAGGAACAGGCAGCGGCCCTCTCAGCTATTTTCCAGGCTGCTGGTCTTGTAGAACGACTGGCCAAAAGCGGACAAATCAGCGAAGAACCACTGGAGCCACTGATCGGCAGTCTGTTTGCCACCTCTCCAGACAGTGTTGAAGAGGTCTTCAATGGCTACCATAACCTCCTGACCGGCAGAAAAATTCTAAAAGATGTCCTGCAACGGCAGGCCAACGCCATCCAGGCCGACACCGTTCGCTACGCCCTGACCCTGATTCACCTTGAACGCAAACTTTCCCGCAACCGCACTATGTTGGGGGAAATCTCCCAGCGTCTGCAACGCTGCAAGGAGCAGGCAGACCATTTTGGCATTGTTCATGAAAATGTGGTTGCCAGCCTTGCCAGTATTTACCTGGACACCATCAGTACATTTAAGACAAGAGTGCAAGTTTCGGGGGATCTCCGGCACCTGCAAAATCCGGGCAATGCTGACAAGATACGCGCAATCTTGTTTGCCGGAATACGCGCAGCCATTCTCTGGCGCCAGACAGGGGGCAGTCGCTGGCAGCTATTACTCAATCGTAAAAAACTGCTGGATGGCCTGAGCCAGCTGTAAATCGATTCATACCCCCCTGCATCCTTAGCAGTTTTCCGGTATGATGCGCCCTTTCTACGAGCATAAGGCGTGTAAACCATGGAGCTGTCTGCACTGACTGCTGTTTCCCCTGTCGACGGTCGCTATGGGGAAAAGACCCAGAGCCTGAGAAGCATTTTCAGTGAATACGGCCTGATCCGTTTCCGGGTAACTGTTGAAGTTAAATGGTTACAGGCACTGGCCAGCCACCCCGAAATCAGCGAAGTGCCTGCACTTTCCCAGGTCGCTAACGAGCTTCTGCAGCAACTGGTAGACAATTTTTCCCTTGCCGATGCCCAGCGTGTCAAAGACATTGAGCGCACCACCAACCACGACGTTAAAGCCGTTGAGTACCTGATCAAAGAAAAGGTACAGGATAACAGTGAGCTGGCTGCTATCAGCGAGTTTGTTCACTTTGCCTGCACCTCCGAGGACATCAACAACCTATCCCACGGCCTGATGCTAAAAACTGGCATGGAAGAAGCGGTACTTCCTCCCATGCAGCAGATCATCAAGGAAATCGAAAGCCTTGCCCATCGACATGCAGATCAGCCGATGCTTTCCCGCACCCATGGACAAACAGCCTCTCCCACCACCCTTGGCAAAGAGATGGCAAATGTCGCCTACCGTCTGCGCCGTCAGGTTCAGCAAATAACCCGGATCACCCCACTGGGTAAAATCAATGGTGCTGTTGGCAACTACAATGCCCACCTGTCCGCCTACCCTGAAATTGACTGGCAGCAGCATGCAGAACAGTTTGTCACCAGCCTGGGGTTGGAATGGAATCCCTACACCACGCAAATTGAACCCCACGACTGCATCGCTGAACTGTTTGACGCCATTTGCCGCTTCAACACCATCCTGATTGATTTTGATCGTGACGTTTGGGGTTATATTTCCCTGGGATACTTCAAACAGAAAACCGTGGCCGGTGAAGTAGGCTCTTCTACAATGCCCCACAAAGTGAACCCAATTGACTTTGAAAACTCCGAAGGCAACCTGGGCATTGCCAATGCCGTTATGCAGCACCTGGCCATGAAACTGCCTGTCTCCCGCTGGCAGCGTGACCTGACAGACTCAACAGTTCTGCGTAACCTGGGAGCGGGTCTGGGTTACAGCCTGATCGCTTATGGCTCCACCCTGAAAGGTATCGGCAAGCTACAGGCCAATGCCGACCGCCTGAATGAGGACTTGAATAATGCCTGGGAGGTTCTGGCAGAGCCTATCCAGACCGTCATGCGCCGCTACGGCATCGACCAGCCTTATGAAAAACTAAAAGCTCTGACCCGCGGCCAGGACGGTATCACACAGGCCACTCTGGAAACCTTTATTGACAACCTGGACATGCCAGCTGAGGTAAAAGCGGAACTGAAGAAGCTGACACCTGCCAACTATGTGGGTAACGCAGCGGCCCAGGCCAAAGCGGTCTAGCACACGGTTTCAATGTAATTGACGGGTTCCCCTATCAATGGCACCCAAACTCCGTTCACCCTGAGCGGAGTCGAAGGGTGTCGGGCACGGTCTTCATTGTTGGTTCGGAGTCCACATCCTTCGACCGTGCATCCTGAGCGGAGTCGAAGGGCGCTCAGGATGAACGTAGATTGTTTACATCAAACTCATTGAAATGATGTGCTAGTGCAGCCCAGCCTGTGTATCCACGGCACCGGCATCCTGACGATAGATATGCCAGCAACGCGGCTCTAATTCTTTTTTTAATAAGTCACTTTGAATTTCAAAACATGATTTTATACGCTTAATACACGTCCGCTGTTGAAGATAAAGCTGGAAGATATTATCTGGCCAAAGTCGTGTAGGCTCTTTGGGAAAATCCTTTTGTAATGTTTTCGTCATTCGTGGGATCCAGGTCAGGTACTCTTGCCGGTTTTCAGGAAGTTTTGCCAGCAACTGGTTTAAACGGTAAAGGTCACTTTTTCCTGCACTTAGCTTCGCGGCTTCTGCCTTGCGACGAGGCTCTGTCTCACGATCCTCATTTGTAAAGCTATTTGCGTATGCATAGTAATGTTTGGAGTACACCATTTCTGGAGGAATATAATGATGGGGTGCGGAACAATAGAAATCTTCGGTGGCCAGTACAAAACAGCCGGGATTGTTTTTCAGGAGTGTGGTGAGGTAATAGTCAATTTTTCCCTTTACAACTTCGTAGATCAACCGATTCGCTGGTGCGCCCTTATCGGTAAAAGGGTGAATGGCGATAAACAAAGTAGTTGCCGGTGTAGCGCCAACAATTTCCTGAGCCGGAATCAGGTTGATGGGCAGTGGACTGACGCCGACAGGATAATCATCATAAGCATTGCTCACATCCACAGGAATTACTTTGATCTTGAGGTTTCGTTCATTAAGATAGTTTTGCAATAACAGAGATATCTTTGCGTCACCACAGCCAATATCAACAATGTATTTGATCTCGTTGTTTTTGCTTAAAAAATCAGCCAAAAACTTGAAGTTATACATTTCCAGATAGTCTTTTCCTTTCGCCAGATCCGGGTTAATAAACGATTGCGAAGTATCCAGGGTAATCAGATCCTGGTTGCCAATCCTCACCGTTTCCGGTTTAACGCTCGGTAGATTGGCATACGTAGCAAAGTAATGACTTCGTGGACTATTATCCGCACAGCACTTTTTATAACGCTTGGAAGTATAGAGATATGGTCTGGAAGGAGTCTTCAAGTCAGTCACTTCACGGCTCGAAAGATCGACGGCACGCTTAGAGTTTGCTGGCCTTTCATAAGGATGAAAAGGCTGCTTGCGAATAAAACGGTTCCATTCATGCCAGCCACCACCCGCTGGCAGCGACGGGCCGAAAATCTCCGGATACAGTGATTCAAGGAAACTCTGGCTATACAGACTAAACCGCAAGTAAGCTTCATACCTGCTGATGGATAGCAGTTTGCCGTTGTGCTGCACAATGTATGACAGCTGCCCATTATTATTGTCCTGCACACAAAAGGCGGCTCCGTGAATAAAGGCGAGAAATCTTAATAACGGGTCATCCGGGAACGCGTTCAACTGCCATTGATCAGCCCATCGGAACACAGACCGGATACCGCTGGCATCAGTGTCAACAGACTCAGCCGCAATAAGCTGCGGCCAGTTTTCATCAGCCATATCGCTGACTTTCGCTACAGCAGGAAACTCCGAAGGTACAAGAACCAGCGATTCTTCCTCATCAAGCTTTAGCCCGATGGAATCCTGAAAGGTGGGCTGGGGTGGTGGATTCAAATCAGGCAATGAATTCTTAGCTTCGGGCGCACCCCGGTAAACAGTGGCTAGCAAGGGTAACAACGAACTCAATGACATGGGCTCAGCGAGACTGCCCGCGGCCACTGCCTGTTGTATCGTTACCATTTGCACCGTAAGGCAGAAAAAAAGAAATCTGCAAACAGTCAGTGTGTAATCGTTTTTTTTCATATCGCCCTGATAGCTGCTATTCATTGTCGAAGTCAGGAAGAATAGACTATGTGGGAACGAGGAATGATGAAAATGGCAACCGTCTCTCTTTTTACTGGACTTGAGACGGTTGCTTTTAGCAGAATTTATTTGACAACCTTTCGGTTATTTCATCGTACAGCGGCTTTAAACTCACGCCTTCTTGCATGCAGCACCGGTTCCGTATAACCATTAGGCTGCTGACAACCTTTCAATACCAGCTCACACGCGGCCTTAAAGGCAACACTGGCATCATAATCAGCAGCCATGGGACGGTAGCCAGGATCCCCGGCGTTTTGCTCATCAACCACTTTTGCCATGCGTTTCAAGGCGTCTACTACCTGTTCCTGAGAACAGATACCATGCCTTAGCCAGTTCGCCATATGCTGGCTGGAAATACGCAGCGTTGCACGATCTTCCATCAGACCAACGTCGTGAATATCAGGCACTTTTGAACAACCCACACCCTGCTCTACCCAACGAACGACGTAACCGAGAATACCCTGTGCGTTATTATCCAGCTCCTGTTGAATCACTTCTTCCGTCAAAGAAGATCTGTTCTGCAACAAAGGAATAGTCAGAAGATCATCCAGACTGGCTCTGTGACGCTCAGCTATGGATGCCTGAACCTCAGTGACACAGACGGAATGATAATGAGTAGCGTGCAGCGTCGCAGCATTAGGTGAAGGTACCCAGGCAGTATTGGCGCCCGACTGGGGGTGTCCGATTTTAGTCGCCAGCATTTTAGCCATTTCATCCGGCATAGCCCACATACCTTTACCAATCTGGGCACGACCGGCCAGACCACAGTCAAGACCCACCTCAACATTTTGGTTCTCATAGGCATTGATCCAGGCTGACTGCTTCATTTCACCTTTTGGAATCATCGGGCCTGCTGCCATACTGGTATGAATTTCGTCCCCGGTACGATCAAGAAAACCCGTATTAATAAAAACCACACGATCTCTGGCGGCGCGGATGCAGGCTTTGAGATTGACAGAAGTACGACGCTCCTCGTCCATTATGCCAATTTTCAGAGTGTTTTGTTTAAGACCCAAAACCTCTTCGATCTTGCCAAACAGCTTATTGGTGAAGACTACCTCTTCAGGCCCATGCATTTTTGGCTTAACAATATAAACACTTCCTGTGCGGGAGTTTCGGATGCCTTCTTGTTTTTTCAGGTCGTGCATGGCGATCATGGCCGTAAACATACCATCCATAATACCTTCAGGAATCTCATTTCCTTCACGATCCAGAATGGCATCGGTAGTCATCAGATGTCCGACATTTCGAACAAACATAAGGCTGCGGCCATGCAGAGAAAATGCTTCACCTGCGGGGGATGTATACGTGCGATCAGCTACCAACTGGCGGGTTAAGGTTTTATCACCTTTAACGAACGTTTCCTGCAAGTCAGCTTTCATTAGTCCGAGCCAGTTTCGATAAACCAGCGCCTTATCTTCAGCGTCTACGGCAGCCACGGAATCTTCACAATCCATAATGGTTGTCAGAGCCGCTTCTACCACCAGGTCTTTCACTCCGGCCCCATCGGTTTTTCCGATAGGAGACTGTCGGTCAATGTGCACTTCTATATGAAGGCCATTATTTTTGAGCAGAACTGTGTCGGGATTTTTTTCACTGCCGGTATAACCCACAAATTTTTCAGGTTGGGCCAGTGTTGTGACGCTACCATCTTCCAGGGAGAGAGCCAGCTCCCCTTCCCTGACCGCATAACCGGTTACCCCGGAATGGTTTCCTTTCACCAAAGGTGCTGCCTGATTGAGCAACGCCTTACCAAAGGCAATCACTTTCTGCCCCCGGACAGGGTTATAGCCTTTGCCACGTTCAGCACCGTCACTTTCCGCAATAGCATCCGTCCCGTACAAAGCATCGTAAAGACTTCCCCAGCGGGCATTGGCTGCATTCAGGGCAAAACGTGCGTTCATAACAGGAACAACCAGCTGAGGTCCGGCCTGGGAGGCAATTTCGGTATCCACATTTTCCGTTGCAATCTTAAAGTCTTCGCCTTCAGGTTGCAGATAACCGATCTCCAACAGGAACTGTTTATAGGCAGAAGGATCATGAGACTGCTGTTGATGCTCTTTATGCCACTGATCAATCTGATTTTGCAGGGTATCCCGCCTTTCCAGCAGAGCCCTGTTCTCAGCAGCGCAATCATCCAGAACACGCTCAAAACCTGACCAGAAGACCTGTGGAGTCACGCCAGTGCCTTCAATAGCTTCAACTAACAAATGTTGGATAGGAGCTGCTATCTGCAAACCTCCGATCTGGATGCGATCAGCCATGGGTCTTCCTTCTAAACGCTGTTGTTCTTAAGACAAAGCCTGATTTTATTAAAAAATCCGGCGGCTCGAGTTTGACAATATTCTGTTTGAACCAAGGTTAGATAACCAATTCAACACAGTTATATACGGCATTTTTCCAATAAATAGCAAGTGTTGACAAAATTTACGCACAAAAAAGCCGCACAATGGCGGCTTTTCTAAATTCTGAGAACTCAGTCGTCTGGATGAGACTCCTGCTTTTGCTCAGTGATGACCAGGTAGTAACTTTCTGACAGGTGCTCGATGCACTCATCAGCCACTGCGTACAAAGTATGTTCTGTGTTCAGTTGGGTTAGCCAGTTCATTTTATTCTACCTTCCGGTGGATCTCGTGTGGATAGGATAGGCAGAGCACTTAACCACTCGCTCCCGCCATTTCTCAAAAGCAAGCAAAGATTAACATCTATAAACACAAGATGCTACACAACAAACCACTTATTTCACACATATTATCACCAATTATCAAACAAGCTCAGCCGCCGGACAGGTTTGTTGCGTAGTTGCTTTGATGATCTGCCGTAACCAGTTGTGCCCTGCATCGTGGTGCAACAGTGGGCTCCACGCCATACGAAGCTGAATAGGAGGAATCTCAAAAGGAGGCGGCAAAACCACCAGATCCTCTTCATGGCGGTGCAATTCAGCCAACTTACTGGGCAGAGTCGCAATAAGGTCATTCTGGGAGGAAAGCAACATGGCTACCTGATAATGTCTCGTCAGGACTCTGATATCACGCTTGTGGCCAATGGCCGACAGCGCCTCATCAACCCATCCGAGTTGTTGCACATCCTTTGGGTCAATCCCCACCCCAACGCCCATACCGGTTTTGCTTGCCCATATATGCTGGGCAGAAAGATAGCTCTCAAGGGTGAAATGATGAATAAGCGGATTGCCCCGACTCAGAACACAGGAGAAAGAGTCTTCCCAGATCAGCGACTGGTGAAAAGATTGCGGCATATTACTAAAACGGTTAATGGCCATATCAACACGACCATGCTCTACATCATGAAAGGTCACGTCGCTGGGTGTGAGAATATCAAGAGTAATACCCGGAGCCTCAGCCCTGAGCCGCTTCAGCACCATGGGAACCAGAGTCGATTCAGAATAGTCACTGGCCATGACGCGAAACACCCGGGAACTTTCCCCGGGATTAAAAGCGTCCCTGGGTAAAACCGCCTGCTCCAGAAGTTTCAGGGCATCGGCAATCTGGGGCTGCAGAGCGAGAGCTCTCTCCGTAGGAGACATACCTTCACTGGTTCTTACCAGCAGCGGGTCATTAAACAGACTCCTGAGTCTTTTCAACCCGTTACTCATAGCTGGCTGGGTAATGCCCAGCTGCTCGGCCGCTTTGGTGACACTTCGTTCTCTCAAAAGCACATCCAGATAGACCAACAGGTTCAGATCAACACGAGTCAAGTTCATATTCTTGTTTACATCCTGAAACGGTTCGGCGGGTGGCCAAGAATAGAGATATCCAGACCGCAAAGTCAAACAAACGTATGACTTTTGAGAATCGCTCTCAGAGCGTCATTCTCAAAAAGAATAATCACTATAACGACAATAAATTATCAAGTTTGTTATCTTTTGTTATAGATTGAAATTGCCTTGACAAACAACCGTTTGATTTTCAGGAGAGGCGATACAATGTCTACTTATAATCGCGCTGAAGAAATTGCCCGCATCGAACAGGACTGGTCAGAAAATCCTCGTTGGACCCATGTAAAACGCACCTACAACGCTGAGGATGTCGTCCGTCTGCGCGGTTCCATTAAGGTAGAAAATACCTTTGCCCAAATGGGAGCAAAGAAACTCTGGGCATTGCTCTATGAAAACAAGTCACGCAAGGGTTACGTTAACAGCCTCGGGGCACTGACGGGAGGTCAGGCACTGCAACAGGTTAAAGCAGGGCTGGAAGCTGTTTACCTATCTGGCTGGCAGGTGGCTGCCGACCATAATTCAGCCAGCTCCATGTACCCCGATCAGTCTCTCTATCCGGTAGACTCCGTACCGGCATTGATTAAAAGAATGAACAACAGCTTTATGAGAGCAGACCAGATTCAATGGAAAAACGGCATCGGCCCCGGTGTTAAAGGTTATGTGGATATGTTCGCTCCTATTATCGCCGATGGTGAAGATGGCTTTGGCGGCGTCCGTAACACCTATGAACTGATGAAAAGCATGATCGAAGCGGGCGCTGCGGGCGTTCACTTTGAAGATCAGCTGGCTTCGGTCAAAAAATGCGGCCACATGGGTGGCAAAGTACTTGTTCCTACTCAGGAGGCGATCGACAAACTGATTTCTGCACGACTGGCTGCCGATGTTACCGGCGTTCCGACTCTGCTGATAGCAAGAACCGATGCCAGCACCGCTGATCTGATCACCTCCGACATTGATGACTATGATCAACCTTTCCTGACGGGTGAGAGAACCAAAGAAGGCTTCTACCGTAGCCGCAAGGGTATTGAGCAGGCCATTGCCCGAGGTCTGGCTTACGCACCTTTTGCCGACCTTCTCTGGTACGAGTCAGAGACACCGGATCTCGATGAGGCCAGAACCTTTGCCCGGGCCATTCGTTCCGAATACCCGGATCAATTACTGGCTTACAACTGCTCCTCGTCCTTTAACTGGAAAAAGAACATGGACGATAAAACCATTGCCCGCTTTCAGGATGAACTGAGTGAGATGGGCTACAAATTCCAGTTCATCACACTGGCAGGCATTCACAGCATGTGGCACAACATGTTCGACCTGGCCTACCACTACAGCCAGGGACAGGGCATGAAACACTACGCAGAAATGGTTCAGCAGCCAGAGCAAGCTGCGTTTGAACGAGGCTACACCTTTGTGTGCCCCCAGAAAGAAGTAGGTACAGGCTACTTTGACCATATCACTCACGTGATTCAGAAAAAGCGGTAGGAACTCCTACCCCCGGCATAGGGTCTATTCTGTACTGAGCTGTACAAAATGGAACCCCTATGCCGACCCCTCAAGCTATCCCTGACTTAAAAACCCTGAAGGAAATCTACCAAAGCCAGCAAAGTTACACCCGAAAAACACCTCTGATCCCCAGCGAAGAGTTAGGAGCCAGGGTGCAGGGCAAGGTGTTTGTAAAGGCTGAATCCCTGCAAAAAACCGGCGCTTTCAAGTTCAGGGGAGCGCTTTACAGGTTGCTTCAACTAACTGAACAGGAAAAATTACGAGGGGTTGTCGCCTATTCTTCTGGCAACTTTGCCAGGGGACTGGCGGCAGCCGGGGAGATCCTGGGCATTGAGGTTCACTTGGTTATGCCCGCTGACGCCCCAAAGAACAAGATAGACAATGCCCGTGCCCACGGCGCTGAAGTTAAACTGTGTTATGAATCGACCCCTTCCAGAGAAGAGGCAGCTGCCGCACAGGCCATAAAACTCTCTCAACAACACGGCTACTCACTGCTTCACCCCTTTGATGATGCCATTCTGATTCGAGGTCAGTCCGCTGTCGCCATGGAGGCTTCCGAACAACTTCAACAGATGGGAGAGACTTGCCACTTCCTGCTATGCCCCACTGGCGGCGGAAGTCTGGTTGCCGGTTCCAGTATGGTTTTTAACGCAGCTCATTATCCTGACACTCAAGTGCTGGCGATTGAACCGTCCGGATACGAAGGAATGACTTTGTCGATTGAAGAAGGGCAACGTGCCAGAGCCTACGGCAAAACCGCCAGCTCCTGTGACGCCCTGCAGGCCCTGAGCCCCGGTGAAGCCAATCTCGCAATCATACAGAATTCTGAGGTCGCAGGGCTGGCCGTTGATGAAGCCTTTGTTAATGAAGGCATCCGATTCGCGGCTTATAACATGAAGCTCGTCCTCGAGCCCAGCGGAGCTATTGGCATCGGAGCACTGTTGCAGCATCCAGAAAAGTTCAGGGGAAAGACAAGCGTGATCATCGCTTCGGGTGGCAATATCGATATTGAAAAGTACGCCAGGATTATTCAACGATGAGCCGGTATCCGGCCTGTAAAATTGCTTTTACGTCATAAAATGCCGATAAGTGCTTGAATATCCTTAAAGCAATTTTGCAGGCCGAGCCCCGAATAAAACGAACCAGATCATACAAACAGGCCTTGTTTACAGCAAGTCGAGAGCTTCATCCATCTCATCAAGGGCGGAGTGAACCGCTGCTCGATTTTTGGACATATGCTCGACAGATTCTAATGCCCTCAGAGTGTCTTCATACCCCATTCTGGCCAGATACTGAATTTTATCTGCACTGAAATTAACCATCGCCTGCACACCGCCAAAATACCCCTCTTCGATGACAACCGGGTCACTCGGGCGAATTTCAAGAATTCTGGTTCTGGGATGCTCATGATTTTTTCGATCAAACAAGCTGCCGTTACTCAACTGGATAGAAATGCAGAGATCGCATTGACCCAACAACGGCTTAACCGGCGTGTTATCCCGTATCCCTCCATCAAAATACTGCCCATCTTGTATTTGTTGAGATTGATAGAGTAAAGGCAAAGCAGCAGAAGCCATGACAGAGTTGATAACGTCATCAGCGGGTAATGACTGCAAATGAAGATAGGTTGCTTCTTTACCAGACATACGCAAGAGATCACCTTTGATGAACTCCTCAATACTCTCCTTCAATGAACCTTCAAATACACTGACCCAGATGGGTTTCCAGGATTTATATTCAGAGACATTCGTATGTTGATCAAACTTCTCTCTAATAGGGGTGTCGTCTAACAGGGGGGCATCGTGTTCTGCAGCTATAGCCTTCAGTAAGGTATGAGCTTTTTGTCCAGCATTTTTTATCAATGGGTTTGGTGTGAAAGAAGCCATGCCCGACAGCAACAGGCCTGCATTTAGCGCAAGACTTTTCTCGTTGTACTGCATTGGATTTTTTTTGGATAATTCATCCCACACAGCTTCCACTTTATCTGCCGCTTCAAGCATATTTGAGGAAGACGCAACCAGCACACCATTGAGTGCCCCAATGCTTGCTCCACTGACCATGTCCACTTCAATGCGCTGTTCAGCAAGGGCTTTAATGACACCCATCTGGTAGGCTCCCCGGGCAGCCCCTCCAGATAATACTAACCCTGTTTTCATGCCGCTTCCCTCAAACTGGAATCGTAAAATTCATGAGTTAATCGCTGCAAAGAGATAACAGGCACACTGCACTCAACCAGATTACCATTCAAAACTCTCTGCAATTCTTCCATCAATGGATGATTAACTTCATCTACCGTTAAAAGGGTCGCATCCTGAATAACAGTTTCAGCCTCCCGTAAGTCAGCCATTGCCACAGGTAGAGCCATTAGCTGCTTTGGGCTTAGGCCGAACTTTTCACAGGCAACTGTCATTAAACGGACTTTTCCGAGTTCCAATAAGCTCGAATCACTTTGGGCAACTACGCCAAACTGGCTCCACTTCAATTCATTGATAACCAGAAGTAGCTGGCTGATTATCGGTAGTGGTGTTTGATCTAATTTCCATATATCGAGTATCTGCTGCAGGCGATCACGAGCCTCTATACGCTGGTCAATGTATTCCAGTCGATTTTCAATATCAGAAAGCTGGCTTCCGAATTGTGCAAGCAAATCATCATGGCGAGCTATTTTTTGCCGGGCATCATGAATCGCTTTAGCGACTTTACTGACTCCTCTGGCAGTTTTAGCTATCTGCTGATCGTGCTGCTGACAGTATTCGATCAGCAGAGATACTCCGCTCCGCAGGTTATCATTGATAGCCTGTTGTTGCTGCTGTCTGTGACCAAACGCCAGGCCACATAACCGCCCGGTGAAGGTGTTGCTATCAGCCAGATCTTTATTATGATCATTGCTTACAGCCAACACATTCCACATTTCTATAGCAGCTTTGTCGCTGAGAAAGCTGAACTGAGAACGAATAGGGTTTAACAGCGTTTGTTCAGTCATGCGGCTTTAACTCTCAGTAGCTTCAGGCCTTCGCATAGCTCATCAGTCTCACTGCTGATGTGTTCCACCTCGCTTTGCTGAGATGATACCTGTTGTTTTAACTGCTCCTGCTCATCCTTAGACAGCTCATGATTTTTCAGGTTTTGTTCAGAATCGGCTTCCAGAATCCGGCAAGTGCCTTCCAGGTTACGGGTAAATTCATCAACATACTTTTTTAAGGATTCGCTTAAACCAGAAATATTGTCTGTCAGCTGGAGTTCTATATTTTGGGCAACTTCTTCCTGGATTTTTTTCATGTTTACCGTATAGGATGTCTCAGTGCGAATTTCGGTATGATAGAATAAGTCTGGTAAAAAATTCAGTGAAAAACCAAATAACTTCGGTGGTTTCTTTACAGAATATCGTTTAGTGTCCTTCTGCACTTGGCTGTCGGCGCCCAAGCTCTCAGAATCAATATTTAGAGAAAAGGTGGCAGGGTTGACTCTGACATGTGCCACTTTTTCAAGTTTTTGACCAAACCGCACTTCAAACTCAGACATTCTTCGCTGAATGTCTGATTCCAGATCCTTTCGTCTATCAGTCAGGTAGTTTCTTAGTTTTTCGTTCAAACTATTTATATCTGCTTGAACTAGTTTAAACAGATCTCTTCGCGCTTCCTTAGCCTCGCGCTTTGAGCTAAACTCCTTTTGTCTACCAGTCAGGTAGTTTCTTAGTTTTTCAAAACTATTTATATCTGCTTGAGGCAGTTTTAACAGCTCTAATCCCGCTCCCTTAGCTTGCTCCTCGGCCTGCTGCTTTGAGCTTCTCTGCCGAAATGAGCTTGGTTTCTGGTCATTCTGGGTCTGAACTTTCCAATCAAATTTTTCTGTTTCAGCTTTAACCCATTGCTTGACGTTACGCATTTGATTCTCAGGCCAGCCATCAAGAACTTCATTCAAGCTGTCTCGAAAAGAAACCAACTCTCCCAACAGAGAGCTCAAATGGTCAATTTTCGCTCTCAGCTCATAAACTGTTGTATCGATATCTTGTCGTTTGTTTTGAAGTGTCATTAACAGACGACCATCAATCAACTGAACTTTAACCTTAGCCAGAGAAGAAATGATTGCGTCGGGCCCTGCATTGGCATAAGCGCGCTCAATTGCTCCTTTCACAAGCAGAGGTTGCTTCGATGCAGAAAGCAGATTCCCGGCAAATTTAGGAAGCATACCCAGATAAGGTTCTTCCAACCCCTTTTCTGGGTCGTACAAAGTTGCCATAGAAGCTTTCAAGAAGTCACCCTGCCAGCCTTCTTGCTCAGAAATACGCCAGGATTGCTTATTGCTCAGTGATTTCTGAGCTTTAAGAGCAAGATAAGCATGGCGTGCAGAGAGAGGGTAAACCCGGTCTTGCCCTAAATCTAACCCTTTGAGCAGTTTATCCTGCACGTAGGATCTGGTTGCTTTAGCATCCATGGAGTTACAGTCTTCCTGGTCAAATTTATTGACTGCAACAATAATCCTGTCCTTATAGGCTTCAGCATAACTCTGAACCGCTGTCCTGAGTTCCTGATCTGATACATTGTTAAGGGCTGTATAGTCCAGAGTACACAGAAGAACACCTGCTCTTTCTAACTGCTTATGAACAAGGTTGTTAAGGTGTTTCGTAATACCTGCTTCATTGGCTCCCGGGTTGTCCACCAAAACAAGCTGACCTACCTGATTGATTCCGGTCTGATTCTCAAGGCATGCCATGGCAATATTTACCTCAGGAAAATCCTCATCTCCCTGCAGGCAGTTTAAAATATCAGGATTGCGCCCTTCTTCGCAGGCAAAACGAGCAAAATCATTGATCAGCAGCAATTGTTGCTGGATAGCGTCAAGACCCGATACCGACTCGCACGCATTTAACGGGCCAAAACCCTTCTCAGGGTTCATTTTGTGACGATACTGCTCAAACTCTTCCTGATAATCCTGGATAAACTGGTTAAACCAGTCCGCATGCTTGAAGTAATAAGTACCAGCACTCTCAGATGCACTATGACGAATATAGGTAGGAAGCAGGGTCATTGCTGTACTTCTGTTTGGCAGCAGTTCCTGGCCAACCAGACTGTTTATCAGAGTAGACTTGCCTGCTTTCATGACTCCCACCACAGCCATTTTCAGATCCAGGCTACCTAGGTTGGAACGTTCACGATTAATGGTAGAGAGAAATTCTTTTTGATGCTGATCGCTCCAGCTCATCGTTTCTGCATAAGACTCGAGTTGATCCAGAATACTTATTGCTTTCTTTTGAGAAAAGTGGATGATCTGCTGCGGATCAAGCTCATCATTGATAGGTGGCATGCAGTACCCAGCCCTGTAGAATTAATATTGGCTGAAATATACTGTGTTTCCCTGGGCGGGTTTATTGTGGTTTATGCCTACAGAACGCCAGTAATTCCCGCTAAATGACCAAACCCCTGTAATAGCAAGCTCTGCAAAGCACCAAAGATTCACCTAAGTCGTAAAATTCCAAAATAACAAGTATATTCAAGCACTTACCGGCATTTTATGACGTGAAATCAATTTGGCAGGCCGGATACCGACTCTGGCTTTATGGCGATGGCAGGGTATTTTTTTAACAGCTTTTTATCGTAGGTAATTAGGGGAATTTCCTGATTTTTTGCCAGTGTAATAAAAAGAGTGTCATAGGCAGAGTGTTTGTCTTCACAAGCCAGAATAAGTGCTTCCCGCCATAACTGCTCAGTGGGGTGCACCTGACTGAACAGTGTGTTGGCATCTTGGAGCACATCCAACCCAGTCTGAACGGGAATAGCTTCAAGAGTTATCCACTGCCATATGACATTGGTCAGCTCTGCCCTGATGGAATCCGGCACGTGAATGGTTTCGGTACGGGCAATAGCGGCCAAGGAGTCAACAGCATACTCTGTTTCATTCAAGAGACCATAGGCAAATACCATGGTGTCAATAACAGCATCCTTCATATTAGTGTTTACCATCAAGGACGCCCTTCGTTGCGCCACTCGTTCATTTCTTCGTGATGAATTTCCGGTAACTGGCTCCAGCGGTTTCTGATGCGCTCAAGAGTATCCAGCTTTTTCGGGTAGTGAGTTTCCAGTAGTTCCCGTACTTCTTGCTCCATAGAACGGTTAGCTGCTTTAGCCTTTAACTTGAGCCGTTCAACTAGCTCATCGGGCAGATTTCTGATGGTTAGGGTTGCCATAGGAGAATCTCCATTATCTTATGATTTAAATGCTAGCACATTGACAGCATTTTTTACTTCCTCAATCAGGCATTTTCAAAACCTATGCAGAAGGGAGGTATCAAACCAACCGCTCCTGAGAGAACAGAACGCCATTATTATCAGCGTAAACATACCCCCCAGGCACAAAATCAACACCATGAAAAGAGACCACCAGGTTGCTTTCACCCACGCCCTTTTTATCGGTTTTCATGGGATGACAGCCTAGCGCCTGAACGCCCAGTGTCAAATCGGCTATGATATCGACATCCCTGATACAGCCATAGATAATAATCCCGGCCCAACCGTTTTTAATGGCACGCTCAGCCAACCTGTCGCCCAGCATGGCCCTGCGCATGGAACCTCCGCCGTCCACCACCAGAACTTTGCCTTCTCCCGGCTGCCCCAGCCACTCACGAACCAGGGAATTATCTTCAAAACATTTCAGGGTCACGACTTGTCCGTGAAAAGCATTCACGCCGCCAAAATTTTTGAAGCCGGGTTCGGCAACGGAGATCTGTTCAGGAAACTCATCGCAAAGATCCGGGGTGGTAAACGGGGTCATGGCTATTTCGACTCACTATCAGCAAGATACAACCAGGTTTCCAACACAGAATCCGGATTCAGAGAGACGGTCTCGATCCCCTCTTCCATCAGCCATCTGGCGAAATCAGGATGATCACTCGGGCCCTGGCCACAGATACCTACGTATTTACCCTGCTTTCTACAGGCCTGAATAGCCATGGACAATAACTGTTTGATGGCAGGATTACGCTCATCAAAGAGTTGGGCAATCAGACCCGAATCCCGATCCAGACCCAGGGTCAGCTGAGTCATATCATTAGAGCCAATGGAGAAACCATCAAAGTATTGAAGAAAATCTTCTGCCATCAAGGCATTGGAAGGCAGCTCGCACATCATCATAACTCGCAGACCATTCTCACCGCGTTTCAGACCAAACTTCTCCATGATGGCAGTCACCTGAGCCGCTTCCTCTGGCGTTCTGACAAAAGGCACCATCAGCTCAACATGGGTCAGCCCCATTTCATCACGAACCCGTTTCATGGCCCGGCATTCCAGTTCAAAACAGTCCTGGAAGTCTTCGGAGATATAGCGTGAAGCGCCCCTGAAGCCCAGCATCGGGTTTTCTTCATCGGGCTCGAAGAGGTGCCCGCCCAACAGATTGAAGTACTCATTGGATTTGAAGTCAGATAGACGTACAGTGACTTTTTCTGGCGCAAAGGCCGCTGCAATAGTAGACACCCCTTCCACCAGTTTCTCAACATAAAAGTCTACCGGGCTGCTGTAACCTGAAATGCGCTCACTCACCTGACGCTGAACATCCGCAGGCAACCGGTCAAAATTCAACAGTGCTTTGGGGTGCACACCAATCATTTTGTTGATAATAAATTCAAGCCTGGCCAAGCCTACGCCTTTATTGGGCAGTCGAGAGAAACCGAAGGCTCGGTCTGGATTGCCCACGTTCATCATCAGCTTGAAAGGCAGTTCCGGCATCACATCCAGATCACGAACCTTATGCTCGAAGTTCAACAGACCCTCATAAATAAAACCCGTGTCCCCTTCTGCACAGGATACGGTAACGGATGCACCTTCACTGAGCCTGGAGGTCGCATCACCGCAACCCACCACTGCAGGAATTCCCAGCTCACGGGCGATAATGGCCGCATGACAGGTTCTGCCACCACGGTTGGTGACGATGGCAGAGGCCCGTTTCATCACCGGCTCCCAATCAGGATCGGTCATATCAGTGACCAGTACATCACCTTCCTGAACCCGGTCCATCTCATCAATATCGTCAATCAGGCGCACCTTACCCTGACCGATTTTCTGACCAATACTGCGACCTTCAGCCAACAATTCACCCTGTTCTTTCAGGATATAGCTTTCCAGTTTTCTGCCACTGTTCTGACTTTGCACGGTTTCAGGGCGGGCCTGAACAATGTAGAGCTGTTGATCATCACCGTCTTTAGCCCACTCGACATCCATTGGACAGCCGTAATGCGCTTCAATAGCCATAGCCTGTCGGCACAATTCAGTGACCTCTTCATCGTTGATGGAGAATTGCCCCCTGGCCTCCAGATCCACATCCACTGTTTCTACCGAACGACCGGTAGAGCCGGTGCGACCGTAGACCATCTTGATCGCTTTGCTGCCCAGCGTCCGTCTCAGAATACCCGGACGCCCAGCTTTGACTGCAGGCTTATAAACGTAAAATTCATCCGGATTGACAGCACCCTGAACGACCGTCTCACCCAGTCCGTAAGAAGCCGTAATAAAGACAGCCTGATCAAAGCCAGACTCAGTATCCAGAGAAAACAAAACACCAGAAGAACCAGTCTCACTTCGCACCATTCTCTGAATGCCAGCAGACAACGCCACATTCCTGTGGTCAAAGCCCTGGTGAACTCGGTAAGCAATCGCTCGATCATTAAACAGTGAGGCAAACACTTCGCGAACCGCCACCAGCACATTGTCTGCGCCGCGAATATTCAGGAAAGTCTCTTGTTGACCGGCAAAAGAAGCATCGGGAAGGTCTTCCGCGGTGGCTGAGGAGCGAACCGCTACGGGCAGGTCATCACCTTCAGAAAGCGACTGGTAAGCATTGATAATGGACGCTTCCAGTTCCGGCCGGAAAGGCTCCTCCATGATCCAGCGACGGATTTTTGCACCGGCCATGGTCAGCGCCCTGATATCATTAATCTCCAGATCATCCAGCAGATCATGAATTCTTTGGTACAGTCCGTTGCCGTCAAGAAAGTCACGATAAGCCTCTGCGGTGGTTGCAAAGCCACCAGGGACTTTGACCCCGGCTTTGCTTAAGCCACTGATCATCTCGCCCAGGGAGGCGTTCTTTCCGCCAACTTTTTCGACGTCACCCATGCCCAGAGTTTCCAGGCCAACGACAAAATTATTCAAAGCAGCATTCCCCGCTCTTTTCTATCTGCTTATGGCTGTTTCAGTTAGCCAGGTGTGCTTGTATGCTTATGGCCGGTGCTGAGTTCCCGGCTTTTTGTGACGGCTTTTTTGTAACAACCGTCTGATACACAAGATTCAGTCCAGCCTATCGCTCTCGTGTTTCGGCAGGTACACTATGTTAGATTTTGTTATAAAATGAAACACCTTAAAGGAAAAAAAGTGAAAAGAACGGCATTTTTCGTCTCAGACGGCACAGGAATCACGGCAGAGTCGTTCGGACAGAGTCTCCTGGCTCAGTTTGAAGGCTATGAGTTTCAACACGTTACCTTCCCTTATATAGATTCCACGGTAAAAACCATTCCGCTGATTGAAAAGATTCACAACATTCACAAAGTAGAACAAATACGACCTATCGTCTTTATGACAGTACTGAACGAAGACGTAAGCAACATACTCCACACCAGTGGTGCCTATATAATAGACCTCTTCCAAACGTTTCTGCCGGGCCTTGAGCATGAGTTTGGTCAACATCCTCTCTATAAAACAGGCAAAAAGCGTTCCACCACCCACAGCCATATTTACCATCGACGTATAGAAGCTGTTCAGTTTGCTCTTGATAATGACGACGGGGCAAAAACAAGAAATTATGATAAGGCGGATATTATTCTGCTGGGTGCCTCCAGAAGCGGCAAAACCCCAACTTGTATTTATCTGGGTCTGCAATTTGGTATTTTCGCAGCAAACTATCCCATCACAGAAGAAGATCTGGATGAACCACTCAAGCTCCCCAAGCCCTTGCAACCTCACAGGGACAAATTGTTCGGACTGACCATTCATCCCGGTCGTCTGGCGGGTATCCGCCACGAAAGGCGGCCGAACTCACGCTATTCATCCAGCCAGCAATGTCAGTTTGAAGTTTATACGATTGAGCAGATTTATCGCCGGGAATCTATTCCCTGCATCAACAGTACTGATTACTCTGTTGAAGAAATTTCGACTCGAATTATGGATCTTGCGCATCTGAAACGACGGTTGAAGTGATATGCTGACCAGAGGCTGACTGTTCTCGGTCAGCCTTCAACTGCTCCCGAAAGTCCTCATAAAGGTATGTCAAAAAGAATCCCCCGGAACCCTCACCCAGCCTTCCATCAGCACTCGGGCACTGCGGCTCATAATGGCTTTTTTTACTGTCCACTCGCCGTTCTCCCGGACAGCTTCTGCACCAACACGCAGCACTCCGGAAGGATGCCCGAAGCGAACTGAATTCCGTTCACTGCCTCCTGCGGCCAGATTGACCAGTGTTCCGGGAATAGCAGCAGCGGTAGCGATGGCTACCGCAGCCGTTCCCATCATGGCATGGTGAAGCTTACCCATGGATAAAGCCCTCACCAACAGATCAATATCATCCATCTTGACCTGTTTACCACTGGCTGCGGTATATGAGGCAGGCCCGGCGACAAAGGCAATCTTGGGAGTGTGCTGATATTGCTCCGCTTCATCGACATGATCAATAAGCCCCATCCGAACAGCGCCGTGGGCACGAATGGTTTCAAAACGGGCCAGCGCCTTTTCGTCACCATTTATGGCTTCCTGCAACTCGGTTCCGGTATAACCCAGCTCTTGTGCATTCAGGAAAATGGTTGGAATACCCGCATTAATGAGCGTGGCTTTAAGCGAACCACTCTCTGTTATATGGGCAGGAACGTCCAGATCATCCACCCGGTTTCCGGTAGGAAATAGCGCACCCTCGCCATCCGCCGGATCAAGAAACTCCACCTGAACTTCTGCCGCCGGAAAAGTCACACCATCCAGCTCAAAATCTCCGGTCTCCTGAACAACTCCGTCAGTGATGGGTACATGGGCAACAATGGTCTTTTTGATGTTGGCCTGCCAGATGCGTACCACGGAAATACCATTCTGTGGTACACGACCGGGATCCACCAGCCCCTTGCTGATGGCAAAAGCACCAACAGCGGCCGTCAGGTTGCCACAGTTACCACTCCAGTCCACAACGGGCTTATCAATGGCAACCTGACCAAACAGATAATCTACGTCGTGATCAGGCTGACTGCTTTTCGAGAGAATGACGGTTTTACTGGTACTTGAAGTAGCGCCTCCCATCCCGTCAGTCTGCTTGCCATAAGGATCAGGGCTGCCAATCACTCGCAATAACAGGTTGTCACGGGCTTTACCGGGAACCTGTGCGCGCTCCGGTAGATCTTCCAGACTGAAGAAAACGCCTTTGCTGGTGCCACCCCGAAGATAAGCAGCGGGCACCCTGATCTGGGGCACATGCGACATTGTTTTTTGTGGCATTGTTTTATGTGGCATCGTTATTGGCTCTCCAGAAAATCTCTGGCAAATCGTTGCAATACACCACCAGCAGCGTATACCGACATTTCTTCTTCCGTATCCAAACGACAAATCACAGGTACTTCCAACACTTCATTATTGGCACGATGAATCCGCAGCACCAAAATAGCCCGTGGCGTGCACTCGCCAATAACATCGTAGGTTTCTGTACCATCCAGGCTCAAAGTCTTTCGGGTGGTGCCCTCCCTGAATTCCAGTGGCAGAACTCCCATACCCACCAGATTAGTTCTATGGATCCGCTCAAAACCTTCAGCGACAATGGCTTCAACACCGGCAAGACGGACGCCTTTCGCCGCCCAGTCACGGGATGATCCCTGACCGTAATCGGCACCGGCAATAATAATCAGTGGCTGACTGCGGTTCATGTAGGTTTCAATGGCTTCCCACATGCGGGTTTCTTTGCCTTCGGGCTCAATTCGGGCCAGAGAACCCTGTTGTACATTTCCCTCGTCATCCAGACACATTTCGTTCAGCAATTTAGGGTTGGCAAAGGTGGCTCGCTGGGCGGTCAGATGGTCACCACGGTGTGTGGCGTAAGAATTGAAATCTTCTTCAGGCAACCCCATTTTTGTCAGATATTCACCGGCTGCAGAACTCGCCAGGATGGCATTGGATGGCGACAGGTGATCGGTCGTAATATTGTCACCGAGTATCGCCAGAGGACGCATCCCCTTCAGAGTACGTTCACCGGCCAGCGCCCCTTCCCAATAAGGAGGTCGACGTATATAAGTACTCATTGGGCGCCAGTCGTAAAGAGGGCTTGTCGCTTGTTCTACCTTGCCCAAGTCAAACATGGGGATGTAAACTTCGTTGAACTGCTCAGGTTTTACGCTCTCAGCTACGATCGCATCAATCTCTTCATCAGTGGGCCAGATATCTTTCAGAGTGATGGCATTGCCCTTTTTATCCGTCCCCAGAGCCTCTTTTTCTATATCAAAACGTATGGTACCGGCGATGGCATACGCCACGACCAGAGGTGGAGAAGCCAGAAAGGCCTGTTTGGCATAGGGGTGAATACGGCCATCAAAGTTACGGTTACCGGACAGTACCGCTGTGGTGTAGAGATCCCGCTCCATCAATTCTTTCTGGATTGCCGGGTCCAGGGCACCACTCATACCATTACACGTCGTACAGGCATAACCGACAATACCAAAGCCCAGCTTCTCCAGCTCAGTCAGAAGCCCTGCTTCTTCCAGATAGAGTCTGGCGACTTTCGAGCCTGGCGCAAAAGAGGATTTAACCCAGGGCTTACGAACCAGACCCAGCTCATTAGCCTTACGGGCAACAAGACCTGCTGCTACAACATTGCGAGGATTACTGGTATTGGTACAGCTAGTGATGGCCGCAATGATCACCGCGCCATCGGGCAGCAGACCGGCTTTTTCTTCGGCCCGGGCTTTGTCAAGATCCATCGCAATCCCACGCTCAGCCAGATCGGAGGTAGGCAGACGACGATGAGGGTTGGATGGTCCCGCCATATTACGAACGACAGTGGACAGATCAAATCTGAGCACACGCTGGTATTCAGCAGTCTTCAGATCATCCGCCCAGAGGCCGGTTGTCCTGGTATAGGTTTCAACCAGCGCGACCTGCTCCGGCGCACGCCCGGTCAGCGTCAGGTACTCGATGGTTTGCTCATCGATGTAGAACATGGCGGCAGAGGCACCAAACTCTGGTGTCATATTGGCAATAGTGGCACGGTCACCAATGGTCAGACCCGCAGCGCCTTCACCAAAGAACTCAAGGTAAGAAGACACCACACGTTTTTTTCGCAGGAACTCTGTGATGGCCAGAACTATATCAGTGGCAGTAATACCGGGCCGACGCTTGCCCACCAGCTCAACGCCAATGATCTCTGGTAGACGCATCATGGAAGGACGACCGAGCATTACCGTTTCAGCTTCCAGCCCACCGACACCCATGGCAATCACACCCAGGGCATCGACATGGGGCGTATGACTGTCTGTACCCACACAGGTATCCGGATAAGCGACACCCTCACGGGTCTGAATCACCGGAGACATTTTCTCCAGATTGATCTGGTGCATGATGCCGTTGCCCGCCGGGATAACATCGACATTTTTAAAGGCTGTTTTGGCCCACTCAATAAAGTGAAAGCGATCCTCATTACGACGATCTTCAATGGCACGGTTTTTTTCAAAAGCCTGAGGATCAGAGCCACCGAACTCCACAGCCAGAGAATGATCAACAATCAACTGCGTGGGAACCACCGGGTTAACTTCGGAAGGATCTCCTCCCTGTTCAGCAATAGCATCACGCAGGCCTGCCAGGTCAACCAGCGCTGTTTGACCGAGAATATCATGACAGACGACACGGGCTGGATACCAGGGAAAGTCCAGATCACGCCTGCGTTCAATGATCTGCTTCAGGGCGTCCGTCAGGGTTTCGGGGTTACAGCGACGAACAAGTTGTTCAGCCAGAACGCGGGAAGTGTATGGCAAGGTTGCGTAGGCACCCGGCTGGATGGCTTCGACGGCGGCACGAGTGTCGAAATAATCCAACCGGGTGCCGGGTAATGGTTTGCGATGTGCAGTATTCATAACACCAGACCTTCTGCTTTATCGACGATCTGCTATCGCTACCCACTCAGCACTTTCCGGGCCGGTGTAATCCGCAGAGGGTCGAATGATACGATTGTTGGCACGCTGTTCCATAACGTGTGCCGTCCAACCGGACACCCGTGAACAAACAAAGATCGGGGTAAACAGTTTGGTTGGAATACCCATGAAATGATAGGCAGAAGCGTGGAAAAAGTCGGCGTTACAGAACAGTTTCTTCTCGCGCCACATAACCGCTTCAACACGTTCGGAAACAGCGTACAGGCACTGGTCACCCACCTGCTCAGACAGTTTTTTGGACCATGCCTTGATAATGGCGTTACGAGGATCAGACTCACGGTAAATCGCATGACCAAAGCCCATAATCTTATCTTTACGAGCCAGCATAGCCATGATATTCGCTTCCGCTTCATCGGCAGAGCGCCAATTTTCAATCATTGCCATCGCCGCTTCGTTGGCACCGCCATGGAGAGGTCCACGCAGGGAACCGATGGCAGCGGTGACACAACTGTGAATGTCAGAGAGCGTCGAAGCACAGACACGGCCAGTGAAGGTAGAAGCATTAAATTCGTGCTCAGCGTACAGAATCAGGGAAGCATGCATAACCTGCACATGCAGAGGTTCTGGCTTTTTGTCATGCAGGGTCCATAAAAACTGTTCGGCAATGGAGTCTGCCTCAGTCTCCACATTGATGCGGATGCCATGATGGCTGAAGTGGTACCAGTAGTTGATCATACCCGGAAAAACAGCCAGCATACGGTCAATGTGATCCCGCTGTCTGGAGAAATCCTGCTCAGTTTCCAGGTTACCCAGCATTGAACAACCGGTGCGCATAACGTCCATTGGGTGTGCTTCAGCAGGAATCTGTTCCAGAACCAACTTCAGGGCATCAGGCAGTGAACGCATATTTTTCAAACGAGTTTGGTAGGCATTCAGCTCGGTTTGGTTAGGCAGTTTACCGTAAAGCAGTAGATAGGCGACTTCTTCAAACTGTGCCTTGTCAGCCAGTTCCTTGATGTCGTAGCCGCGATAAGTCAAACCCGAACCGGTTTTACCAACGGTACACAATGCCGTTTCACCGGCAGACTGACCACGCAGACCCGCACCACCCAACTTGTCATTGGAAAGCTTTTTCTCTGCCATGATGGTTCTCCGTTCTTGTTATTAAATGAATGTCACAATTAAGGGTTCAGAAACTCTTGGGTCTTAACCAGTCGCTCACGCTCCTGAAACGTCATCATGCCATCGGCAAGGGCACCGCTGTTGCCGTCACGCTTGATGACTTCAAGCACTTCCCGCATGGCGGTCATTGCCGCTCGCTGAAGATCAGAAGGAACGATGATAAGCTGATAACCCATGGCTTTGAGATCTTCTGTGGGTACCACGGGTGTTTTGCCCCCGTAAAACATATTGATCATTTTCGGTCCCGGTGCCTGTCTGGCGATCTCTTCGATCTGCTTGATGGTCTGGGGCGCTTCAACGAACAACATGTCCGCTCCCGCTTCAACGTACGCCTCGGCCCGTTCGATGGCATCGTCAAAACCGGTTACCGCAATGGCATCCGTTCGTGCTATGACCGTGACATGGTCTGCGTATTTTGCCGCAACGGACACTTTCTTACACATTTCCTCAGTGGTGATCAGGGACTTGCCATCAAGATGTCCGCACCGCTTTGGAAATTCTTGATCTTCCAGGTGAAAGCCACATACACCGGCGTTTCTGAATAGCTCTACGGTTCGCTTAACATTCACTTCGTTACCGAAGCCGGTATCCGCATCGGCAATCACAGGCAGTGAAGTGGCTTCACAGATTTGACGAACACGATCAACGACTTCGGTCAACGTCAGCAGACCAATATCGGGGACCCCTGTGCTTCGGGCCATTGCACCACCACTTCCGTATAAGGCAGAAAAACCTGCTTCTTCACCCAGGCGGGCAGAGAGACCGTCGTATACGCCAGGTGCAGTCACAATGCCTTCTTTAGCTATCAGTCGGTGGAGGGCGTTGTTTTTGTCACTCATTTCATCGTTTTCCTCAACTGAATACCCCGTACTTCTAGTGTGATTTTGATGTTGAAATGGGTCTAGCGCTTTCGTTTCTTGTGGCATTGACAGCAGTAGCATCTTTCAGACAATTTACCTTCTTTCCTTTCAGGATGTTGGTCACATTTCTGACTCTTGCTGCATCCAGCTTGTTCTTTTTATTTGAGCCTCCCAGAGCTCTAGATATGGAATGTTCGATGTTGAGTATTGGGTCGTTACTCACTTCCTTACAGTAAGAACATTTGTGCCTATCCCTATAGAGTAAGTACTGTCTCAACTCAGTACCAAACGACGCACCTCGTTGGTACTCAACCCCCGAGGTATCGGGGTTCTCCATCAACTGCATATCGAACTTAACACGCTCAACAGCCACATCACTGCTTGATGCTTTCCTCATAAGGCTAAACCGTATCCAGCAAGAAAACCAGAGTTTGATAGACTGCCGCCTGGCGCGGAGAGGCGTAACCACAGTCGTTCATTTACTTGTATAGCTGCGCCCGCTACGACATGCCAAGTTCGTCGCTATAAGTAAGATGGTCGTTGCTAGCTGGATGCGTTTTAGACAGTGGGATCCACCATAGACCCAATTTAAAACCGTTACTCAAACATTGCACCTTATTCCAGGATCAATATGAACAACGTAGACCTCTTCAGTACCCTGCTTGCTCCCGCCGATATACAAATCAATGGTGACCGGGCATGGGATATCCAACTACACGACGAATCAGCACTGGACACGATCCTAGCACAAGGGTCATTAGGCTTTGGCGAAACCTATATGAAAGGGCTATGGGACTGTTTGCAGCTCGATGAGCTCGTTAACCGTCTGCTCCGCCACAAGTTAGAAGACCAACTCAGCGTCAAAGCAAAGCTGTTACTGGGTATTACTATTGGCCAGAAGAAAATTGCCAACCTGTTCAATCGGCAAAGTGTTGCTCAATCCAGTAAAGATGTGCCCTTTCACTATGATATTGGCAATGATTTATTTCAAATCATGCTGGATGATCGCATGACCTATACCTGTGGGTATTGGAAAGAAGCGTCCAATCTTAACGAAGCACAAGCGGCTAAACTCAACCTGATTTGCCGAAAGCTGGGGTTAATGCCTGATATGCGGGTACTGGACATTGGGTGTGGCTGGGGCAGTTTTATGAACTACGCAGCTGAGAACTATGGCGTAATGTGTGATGGCCTCACCCTCTCAAAAGAACAGGCTCAACTAGGGCAGGAGCTATCACACAACCAGTCCCTGCCAGTGCGCTTTATGCTGAAGGACTACCGAGAGTACGAGCCCACGAGACAATATGACCGCATTGCTTCCATCGGCATGATTGAGCATGTTGGGCCGGATAATTTCTCCGAATATTTTCAACGTGCTCACCGGTTACTCAAAGATGACGGTATATTTTTATTGCACACCATTGGCAGCCCTGTATCACAAAACAAAACGGACCCATGGATTCATAAATATATTTTCCCCAATGGAGTTATTCCTTCTATTTCACAATTAACGGCATCAATGGAAGGGCTCTTCAATGTTGAGGACATCCATAATATCGGGCCCAATTATGACAAAACATTAATGGCCTGGTGTAACAATTTTGAAAATAACTGGGAACAGATCGCCCATAAATACGACAAGACGTTCTATCGCATGTGGCGCTATTATTTGCTTTCCTGTGCCGGGGCTTTCCGCAGCCGGAACCTGAATCTACTGCAGTTTGTCCTAACAAAACCCGGCTCTGCACTTCCGCCCACTGCCAGACTCTGTTAACGGATGATTCAAACACCTGCCTGACCAAGTTCTGCTGACATAAGAGCCTAGTGCACCCAAGCTCTAATATCCATACAGCATCACACCTGCAATGGCCGACCTTTGTAAGTCCATTTAAATGGCTTCGCCATTTTCTCGTTGAAGAAGTCAACAAACTGGTGAAGCCGAGCATTCAGGTCTTCTTTTAGAAAACCCCGTGGCGCCAACGACACTCTGAAGGTAGAATGCGCGTCTGATCTGACCCGGGATTTTTACGTCGTTTATGAAAGAGCTATCCATTGTTGAACTGGACTACCTGAGTGACTCCAGCCCCTATTTTGAGCCTTTTACCAAACACCCTTGGGCATGTTATCTGGACAGCTGTTCTTCCTCTTTCAAAAAAGAACAACATAAGCGCTATGACATCATCACGGCAGACCCTTGGGCCGTGGTGACTGTAGACAGCAACCACCAGATCAGGATCATCAATCGTCTATCCGGTAAAAATCAGGTTAAGGGCGATCAGTCCCCGTTCAAGATTCTGGATGATTTACTGAGCACCATGTCAAAGGTAGAGCATCCTGACTTGCCCTTCACAGGTGGCGCCCTGGGATTCTGGGGTTATGAGCTGTGCGGCCTGACCGAGCCAGAAAAAATTCAGCCACGACACGTGGAAACGCCTTTAATGAGTGTTGGCCTTTATCACTGGGCCATTATTTGCGACCACCATCAGCAAAAAACAGTCTTTTTCAGTCACCCCGATATGCCGGAAATTGAACGGGAAAGCATTCTTGCTCTCATTAATAACAGGACGAGTCCAGAAGACTCCAAACCGTTCCAGCTGCTGGAAGCATTTTCTAGCACTATCAGCAAATCAGAATACGAGCTTGCCTTTAACAAAGTCCAGGATTACATACTTGCCGGTGATACCTATGAAGTTAACCTGACTCAGGAGTTTACCAGCCGATACCGTGGAGATTGCTGGCAGGCCTACAAATATCTCAGAACAGTAAGTCCAGCCCCTTACTCTGCTTATCTATCTCATCCTGACGTTACCGTCCTGAGCCACTCGCCGGAACGATTTATTAAAGTAAACGATCGCATGGTGGAAACCCACCCCATAAAGGGCACAAAACCTCGCGGTAAGACACCCCGGGAAGATCTCGCTCAGGCTGAAGAATTGCTGACCAGCGAGAAAGATCGCTCTGAGAACCTGATGATTGTTGACCTGCTGAGAAATGATCTTGGTAAGGTCTGCAAACCGGGAAGTATCAGGGTTCCCAGGTTGTTTGAGCTGGAAAGTTACGCCAATGTTCATCACCTGGTCAGTACAGTGACTGGCGAGCTTTCTCAGGAACACCGTATTCTTGAACTCATGGAAGGAGCCTTCCCGGGGGGATCAATCACTGGCGCACCTAAAATCCGATCGATGGAAATCATTCGAGAACTGGAAGCGGTTGCCAGAAATGTGTACTGCGGTGCTATTGGCTATGTCAGTTGTAACGACAAGATGGACACCAGTATTACCATCAGAACCCTGGTTGCACAGAATCACAAGCTTCACTGCTGGGGCGGTGGTGCCATTGTTGCAGAATCAGACTGCCATCAGGAATATCAGGAATCCATAACCAAGGTAAAAAACCTGATGACCGCCCTGGAGACTTTCTGCAGATCACCCACAGGAGTCTGTTGATGAAAATCACCATGGTCAAAAAAATAATGGCGGACGGTAACCCCTGCAAAAAATGCAGTGAAGTTCTGGAACGACTGAAAACTTCCGGCCATATTGAGCAAATTGATCAGATACTGATTGCCACAGAAGGTGAAGCTGCAAGCGAAGGAGCACTATTAGCCGACTATTACCAAGTGGACAAAGCCCCTTTTTTTGTCGTTGAGGAAGAAGGTCAGGAGCCGAAAATTTACACGGCTTACTTTAAGTTAGTTAAGGAAGTGCTGAGCCGGCAGGCTGCATAATGCAGCCGCCGCCCCGGAGAATAAAAAACTCAGTGATCGGGAAGCTGAATACCAGAGAACAACTCATCCACTTCGACTTTGTTATGCCTTGAAATCGCTTCCTGTACAACCTCTTTAGTCAAGTGCGGCGCAAACTGCTGAATGAAGTCGTACATAAATCCACGCAGGAAAGTCCCCCTTCTGAAACCGATCTTAGTGACACTGGGTTCAAACAGGTGATCTGCATTGAGGGGAACCAGATCAGAATCCAGCTCTGGATCATAAGCCATCTTTGCAACAATCCCGACGCCCAGCTTCAATCTTACATAAGTTTTGATGACATCAGCATCGGTTGCAGTGAAGACAACCCTGGGTGATAAACCTTCGTTCATAAAGGCTTCGTCCAGCTTGGAACGACCCGTAAAGCCAAAGACATAAGTGACCAACGGATATCGGGCAACATCCTGCAGTGTCAGCTCAGATATTTGTGCCAGTGGATGATCTTTGGGAACGAGCACACAGCGATTCCAACGATAACAGGGCATCATCACCAAGTCGTTAAAGAGTTCAAGTGCTTCTGTTGCAATGGCAAAATCGACCAGGCCATCGGCAGCCATTTCGGCAATCTGGATAGGAGCCCCCTGATGCATGTGCAGAGATACATCAGGATACTGGGTAATAAATTTATTGATGATGTCAGGCAGTGCATAGCGTGCCTGGGTATGAGTTGTAGCAATAGACAGGGAACCTTTTCGCTCATCACTGAACTCTTGCGCTACCTGCTTGATGCTTTCGACTTTCCTGAGAATTTCACCCGCAGTTTCTATAATCTTTTCGCCAGCCGGAGTGATTCGAGTCAGATGTTTACCGCTGCGGGCAAACACCTCTACACCCAGTTCATCTTCCAGCAGGCGAATCTGTTTGCTGATACCAGGTTGCGAGGTATATAGACTCTGCGCTGTGGCGGATACATTGAGATCATGGTGAGCGACCTCCCAGATATAGCGCAGTTGTTGCAGCTTCATTGATGGCCTCCGATCGAGCTAACGTCTACCCATGATGTGAGAAATATGAGCACTCTTAGTTCTTAGCGGCATAATTGGATATCGTTTAATTACTTCTAAGAATACAAGTCGGTCGCTACAGTTACCAGTGAATCATGCAGGTTTAATCATGAATTCAAACATCGCCTGAGCCAGTTATAACTTTAGACCATATTTATGGACACATCGCTCTACATTTGATTGCGTCGGAGGCAAACATTATAGTCCGATACTTACTACCTGCCTCGGCTTTATGCTTACTTTGGCACCAACCTGACATTCAGCAAAATTATGATTCACGGGGTTGCAGCAATCACAGCTCTTGATTAGAGTGAACAGCCGTCGCTGATCTCTGCAACCCCCTCTTATCTATACCCGGGCCAGTCATCTACGGCGCAAACCCGAAAGGGAGTAATAATTAAAGTTGAGAACGCAATCAATGGCCGCATTACCAATTGAAAACCTGAACATTGAATCTCAGGACTTACTGGTCACTCCAGAGCAGCTGAAAAGGGAAATCCCCCTGAGCGAATCTGCTGAACGTACCATTTCTGAAGGCCGCCAAGTTATCCGCAATATTCTCGATGGCAAAGATCATCGTCTGTTTGTTGTGGTAGGCCCCTGCTCTATCCATGATGTTGAAGCTGCCATGGATTATGCCAAGCGTCTGAAGAAACTGGCAGATGAGCTAAGCGATACTCTCTACCTGGTCATGCGCGTTTACTTTGAAAAGCCTCGTACCACCATTGGCTGGAAAGGCCTGATCAACGACCCACACATTAATGACTCCTTCAAAATTGAAGAAGGCCTGCACATTGGCCGCCGACTGCTGATGGACGTTGCTGAGCTGGGTATGCCTTCGGCAACCGAAGCCCTGGATCCTATTTCTCCTCAGTACCTGCAGGATCTGGTGTCCTGGTCCGCCATTGGCGCTCGTACCACTGAATCACAGACTCACCGCGAAATGGCCAGCGGTCTGTCTTCAGCTGTGGGTTTCAAAAACGGTACAGATGGAGGTCTGGAAGTAGCGATCAACGCTCTGAACTCCGTATCAAACCCCCATCGCTTCCTTGGGATTAATGGTAACGGTCAGGTAGCGGTTACCCGCACCAAAGGCAACCAGTATGGCCATATCGTTCTGCGTGGTGGTAACGGCAAGCCCAACTACGACTCTGTTAGCATAACCTTGTGTGAGCAGGAACTTGAGAGTGCTGGCATCAAGCCAAACGTTATGGTGGATTGTTCACACGCCAATTCCAATAAGGACCCGGCACTTCAACCTCTGGTCATGGAAAACGTGACCAATCAGATTATTGAAGGCAACCAGTCTATTGTGGGCCTGATGATTGAGAGCAATATTGGCTGGGGCGCCCAGAAAGTACCCGCAAACCTGGAAGACCTGAAATACGGTGTATCGATCACCGATGCCTGTATTGACTGGGAAACTACGGAGAAAACCCTGCGCGATATGAAGGAGAAGCTGAAAACCGTGCTTCCGGCAAGAGTTTCAGAATAATCGGCGGTCAGTCTGACACGGTCGCCTCATGGCTGTGTCAGAACGCTTTAAAATAAATCGAATTGATACCCTTTTCCCACCTCTTCAACCTTGGTATCACTCACCTCATTGAGATCGGACAACAGATCCATTTGCGATTCCGGCACTTCTGCACAGATTTCATCAGGAAAACTGGAAGAAACCTTCCGACTTTTCGGCATATTACTGATTCTTCTGTCCAAAATGGCGGAGCAAATAGGGCAAATTCCCGGTAGTAACTGATTGGTCAATACTTCATAACGATACGCACCGTGTAGTACTTCCGTACACAGTGTCCGATCCGCACGAGACTCAATATCAAGATTGGCTTCAACCAGATGTATATACTGGGAACCACAGGGTTTGATGATATGAGCAACGAAGAAATTTGACAGTATGGCTTGCTTATAACGCTTCACAGATTCCTTATTTACTGGAAAAGCCAGAAACACCGCTGAAGAAAAAAGGCGCATCACTTTACACGAATATGGACGAATACCATACGCCAGAAAACAACATTAGGTAAAAATACGGAACCAGATGCTTAAAACAGCCATTAAAATCAATTGAACGGTTTATATTGTATCTTGTTGATAAACCAGATTTTATTTCCCTCAGGCGTCCTGACCATCACTTCATCATCGACCTGCTTGCCGATTACCGCCCTGGCCATCGGAGAATCAATGGTGATATGCCCCTGCTTAACATCAATTTCATCAGACCCCACGATCCGGCAATGAAGAACCTCTCCTTCTTCATTCTCAAGCTCTACCCAAGCACCGAAAAAAGCTTTGCCTTCCTGTTCAGGTGAATAATTCACCACTTTGACAATATCGAGCCGTTTGGTAAGAAAACGAATTCTTCGATCAATTTCTCTCAGCAATCTCTTGCCTTCCTTGTACTCAGCATTTTCGCTTCGATCGCCTAATGCCGCTGCCTCAGAAACCGCCTGAGTCACCTTAGGCCTCTTATCCCGCCAGAGGTAATGCAGCTCTTCTTCAAGCTTATCTTTGCCAGCCTGAGTAATAAGATTCGACTTCATTTAATGCAATCCACAGAAATCCAGTTTTCTCATAACGACATCCTAATCAAAGATAGCCATCAATCAAAGTACCGCTTATGGCAAGCTCATCCTGATTAACCATTCTACTGATTGGCTCCGGCGTAAAGCATTGCTCAAACAGGTAATATGATTGGATATAATCCATACATAATAATTCTGGGTTAGCTCTTTGCACCGTATCCGGCGCACAAAAAAAGCCGGTTTGTGGGCTAATGTAACTCTTCTTTAAACGAGTGACATTAGCCCATAAACCGGCTTTTTCAGGGAGGCAGCCTTACTTGAAGTACGCGTTCTCAGTAATGCTGTGATCTGTCACATCCCTGACGCCTTTGAGTTCAGGAATTCTCTCAATCAGGGTTTTTTCCACGCCATCTTTCAACGTTAAATCCACTGCACTGCAGCCCTGGCAACCACCACCAAACTGCAGGATGGCAATACCTTCATCGATTTCAACCAAAGAAACCACACCTCCGTGGGATGCCAGACCCGGATTGATTTCGGTCTGTAGGAAGTAATTGATTTTCTCGTCCAGCGGGCTGTCTTCACTGACTTGCGGCAACTTGGCGTTCGGCGCCTTGATGGTCAGCTGGCCACCCAGCTTATCTTCTGAGAAATCAACAAAAGCGTCTTCCAGGTACTGCTCACTTTTTCCTTCAACGTGGCAATTGAAGTATTCCAGTTCGAGAATCAGATCTCCTTCCTTCTCCTCACCCGGCTTACAGTAAGCAAGGCAGGTTTCAGCATAAGGAGTGCCAGGTTGGGTAACGAACAGGCGCACACCCATACCCTCTACATTTTGCTTCTCAAGCAGGGTGGCCAGGTACTTCTGTGCTGCTTCCGTGAATGTAATATTCAACTCAAGAACCCTCTCATCATTCTGCCGACATTCTATGCCATTCGGCGCTGCGTTGAAATCCCCAGTAAGCCACTCAGGTATTTAAGGATTTGTGCTTAAACTTCGGAAGGTTACATCTCGCCGCAGTAGTTATCTCTCCTGAGCTTCGCCAGCCTCAGATCTGATGTGAAATCGTACGATTGTTACCCTTTTTAAAAGCCTGTACCCTTCGCGCTCTTTTTTCAGGTTGCAGGCAAATCTTTCCTGAAAACAAATGTCCAATTGACTCCTGAGAGCCTGTCGGACTCACCCCTTAGAGCATAAATTTCAGTAGAATGAGTCGCAGCCATGAGCGCATTAAATACAGAAAGACATCCCACTGCTATCTTGATGATACTAACACTGTTCGCCATTGTTGGCCCCGTCTCTATCGATATATTTTCACCTTCACTACCGGCTATTACAGAATACTTCGGCAGTAACAGTGCAACGACTCAGTGGAGTGTCGGTATTTTTATGCTGGGTTTTTCACTGTCCATGCTGATAGTTGGTCCACTGGCTGATCGTCTGGGCCGTAAAAAAACGTTGTTCCTGGGTTATACCCTTTATCTGCTTGCCACTGCTGCCACCCTGCTGACGGATAACATTTACCTTTTTATAGCCGCACGCTTTGCTCAGGCCCTGTTCGGTTGCTTTGGTACTGCCGTCGCCCGAATCCTGGCCAAAGATTACTACCGGGACGAAATGGAAGTACGAATGCTGTCCTACATTAGTGCCTGTTTGACCGTAGCCCCAATGCTGGCTCCCATTGCCGGTGGATTTATTCAAGAATACGCAGGCTGGCAATACAACTTCCTGGCCATGGGGACAATGGCCGTTATCGCCATAATGAGCCTGCTACTTATCCCGGAGAAACATCAAGTCTCCAAGAGTTCTGGTCATCCAATCCTTTCAGGTTACAAAGAAGTGTTGACTGACTGGCGCTATCTCCGATTCACTATTGCTGCCGGCACCGCCTTCTCCGGCGCTTTTGTTTTTGTCGCCGCAGGTCCTTTTGTCATGATCAGCCAGTTAGGTCTGGCGCCAAAATTTTATGGATTCCTTTTTGCCCTGGCCATCGCAAGCTACCTCTTCAGTGCATCATTTGGTCCCAAATTAAATGACCGATTAGGACGTAAGAAAAGCACCCGGGTTGCCTGGATCACCCTGGCTACAGGTGCAGGCATTTCCTTTGTCACTGCCTGGTGGAGCCATGGCAGTTCTATTCTGGGTTACATGGTCGGTATCATGGTATTTGAACTGGGCCTGGGTCTCTTTATGCCGCTATGTCAGGCCAGAGCCACTGAACACATCAGTAAAAATGTAGGCACCGCCGCTGGCCTGATCTTCTTCATAGAAATGCTGCTGGCGACAATGGTTACGGGTCTGGTGGGACTGTTGCCAGAGATGGGAACACTGACACTTGCCAGTGTCACGGTGGCTGCTGCCCTGGTTGCGGGATTTTGCCTTCAAAAAAAAACCATGACACTATTTGAGCTTAAGCATAAACACTCTGAGGCGCATTTCTGATAACATCGCTCTCCTGACAATACCTACAAGCAACCGTGAGCCGTTAAACTGAAACCTTGACGGCCCGTTTCATGGCAATTGAGAGAACTGGTCCGGAATCTGTACCCATGCCTAACAGTCAAGAAAGAGCACACTTTCTAAACGCAAACCTTCTTAAAGACCTTCTTAAAGAGCAACTGGAAAAACGGATTCTGATCCTTGACGGTGCCATGGGCACCATGATTCAAGGCTACAAACTGGATGAAGAAGATTACCGTGGCGAACGGTTTGCGGGTCACGGCTGTGACCTCAAAGGCAATAATGACCTCCTCTCCCTGACACGCCCTGAGATCATCAAGGAGATTTACCAGTCCTATCTGGATGCCGGTGCTGACATTCTCGAAACCAATACCTTTAACGCGACAACCATTGCCATGGCTGACTACGAGATGGAACATCTGGTTCCAGAGATTAACCGGGAGTCAGCCCGTATAGCCAGGGAAGTGGCTGATGCAGCCACCGCCCAGAACCCTGATAAGCCCCGTTTCGTAGCAGGGGTGCTAGGCCCAACCAACAGAACCGCTTCCATTTCGCCTGACGTCAACAATCCGGGCTATCGCAACACCAGCTTTGAAGCATTGGCTATTGCCTACAAAGAAGCAGCCCTTGCCCTGATTGAGGGGGGTTCCGATATTATTCTGATCGAAACCATCTTCGACACCCTGAATGCCAAAGCCGCTATCTTTGCCGTAAAAGAACTGTTTGACGAGCTGGGTTATGAACTGCCCATCATGATTTCAGGCACCATTACCGATGCTTCCGGCCGCACCCTTTCAGGACAAACCACGGAAGCTTTCTGGAACTCTGTGCAACATGCCAATCCTGTCTCTGTAGGCCTGAACTGTGCCCTGGGTGCCAGTGAGCTGCGTCCGTATCTGGAAGAACTGTCCAATATTGCCAACACTTTTATCAGCGCACACCCAAATGCGGGCTTGCCTAATGCGTTTGGCGAGTACGATCAAACTCCGGATGAAATGGCAGACATTGTTGCCGAGTTTGCCGAATCCGGCCTGGTGAACATTATTGGTGGTTGTTGCGGCAGTACTCCGGCTCATATCAAGGCAATTGCAGATAGAATGACGTCTATCGAAAGACGTCAGATTCCTGAAATTCCTGTCGCCTGTCGTCTCAGTGGTCTTGAACCCTTCAATATTTTTGCGGACTCGCTGTTCGTCAATGTGGGGGAACGCTGTAATGTAACCGGCTCAGCCCGCTTCAAACGCCTGATTATTGAAGAAGATTACGACACAGCTCTGGATGTAGCTCGCCAACAGGTTGAAAACGGTGCCCAGGTCATCGACATCAACATGGATGAAGGGATGCTGGATGCCAAAAAGGCGATCACTACTTTCCTGAATCTGGTGGCCTCTGAGCCGGATATCTCCAAAGTACCGGTCATGGTGGACTCATCTAAATGGGATGTCATCGAAGCCGGCCTGCAATGCATCCAGGGCAAGGGGATTGTTAATTCTATCAGCCTGAAAGAAGGTGAAGAGGCTTTCCTCCATCAGGCAAGGCTGTGCCGTAATTACGGTGCTGCCGTTGTGGTGATGGCTTTTGACGAGACCGGTCAGGCTGACACCGAAGCCCGCAAAATAGAAATCTGTAAGCGTTCTTACGACATCCTGGTTAATGAAGTGGGCTTCCCGCCCCAGGACATTATTTTTGACCCGAATATCTTTGCTGTCGCGACCGGTATTGATGACCACAATAATTATGCGGTGGACTTCATCAATGCAACTCGCTACATCAGGCAAAACTTGCCCCATGCCATGATTTCTGGCGGCGTCAGTAACGTTTCCTTTTCATTCCGCGGTAATAACCCGGTCAGGGAAGCCATTCATGCGGTCTTCCTGTATCACGCCATCAAAGATGGCCTGACTATGGGTATTGTCAATGCCGGACAGCTGGAAATTTACGAGGAAATCCCCAAAGAGCTGCGTGAACGGGTTGAAGATGTCATTCTCAACCGCACTAACGAAGCCACTGAAGCATTGTTGACCATTGCTGATGACTATCGCGGTGGCAGCACCGGCCAGAAAAAAGTAGAAGATCTTTCCTGGCGTGAGCAAGACGTCGGCAAACGCCTTGAACATGCTCTGGTGAAAGGGATAACCACCTACATTGTTGAGGATACCGAAGAAGCCCGTCAGCAGGCAGACCGACCCATTCACGTCATCGAAGGTCCATTAATGGAGGGTATGAACGTGGTCGGCGATCTGTTTGGCGCCGGTAAAATGTTTCTCCCCCAGGTCGTCAAAAGTGCCCGGGTGATGAAACAGGCTGTTGCCCACCTGATTCCCTTTATTGAAGAAGAGAAAGACGGCGACGTTCAATCCAACGGCAAGATACTGATGGCAACCGTTAAAGGCGATGTACACGACATTGGCAAAAATATTGTCGGCGTTGTGCTGGCCTGTAATAACTTCGAGGTGATCGACCTGGGTGTTATGGTACCCTGCGAAAAAATCCTGCAGGTAGCCAGGGAAGAAAACGTGGACATCATTGGTCTCAGCGGTTTGATCACACCGTCTCTGGACGAAATGGTGCATGTCGCCAGTGAGATGCAACGCCAGAACATGCAGCTGCCCCTGTTAATCGGCGGTGCAACCACTTCCAGAGCTCATACGGCTGTGAAAATAGAGCCACAGTTTCAAAATGATCTGGCACTTTATGTGACCGATGCCTCCCGTAGTGTTGGTATTGCGACACGATTGATGAGTAAAGAACTGAAACCGGGACTGATCGAGGAGACGCGTGCCGAGTACGAAAAAATTCGAGTACGCCATGAGAAACGCAGTAATAAGCGACAATTACTGACTTATGAGGAGGCTGTTGATAATCGCTTTGATGCCGGCTGGAACAACTATCAACCACCCGCCCCAACCTTCACAGGTGTGAAAGTGTTTGAAGATTACCCGCTGGAAAAACTGGTGGATTACATCGACTGGACACCTTTTTTCATCACCTGGGATCTGGCGGGCAAATATCCGAATATCCTGAAAGATGACATTGTCGGTGAAGCGGCCACCACCCTTTACAATGATGCTAGGGCCATGTTGAAAGATCTTGTTGAGAACAAGAAAATTGGTGCTCGCGCGGCTATTGGCTTCTGGCCCGCATCCCAGGTAAACAACGATGACCTTGAGGTTTATACCGACGAGGATCGCTCCGAAGTCAAAGCCATGCTTCATCATCTTCGCCAGCAGAACCCAAGACCGGATGATAAGCCAAACTACTGCCTGTCAGACTTTGTTGCACCAAAAAGCTCTGGACTGGAAGACTATGTCGGCGGTTTTATCACCACGGCGGGCATTGGTGCGGATGAACTGGCCAACACCTACGAAGACAAGGGCGATGACTACAACAGCATCATGGTGAAGGCGCTTGCTGACCGGCTGGCTGAAGCGTTTGCCGAATATATGCACGAAAAAGTGCGCAAGGAATTCTGGTGTTATGCTCCGGATGAAGTCTTAAGTAATGAAGAACTGATTAAGGAAAAGTACACCGGTATCCGCCCTGCCCCCGGCTACCCGGCGTGCCCGGACCACACCGAAAAAGCAACACTGTTTAAGCTGCTCAATGGCGAGAAAAATGCCGGAGTCAACCTGACAGAGCACTTTGCCATGATGCCCGCAGCCAGTGTCAGTGGTTGGTACTTCTCTCACCCTGAATCCAAATACTTTGGTCTGGGTAAGATCGCCAGAGACCAGCTTGCTTCTTACGCTGAGCGAAAGGGCATAAGTCTGGAAGAAGCCGAACGCTGGTTACGCCCAAATCTTGAATAACACAGTCTGAGGTTTACTTGAAACAGCGCGTTACTACCATATTGAAACTGGGCACCCCCATCATCATGGCGATGCTGTCTCAAAGCCTTCTGAATCTTGTCGATGCTGCCCTGGTGGGTCCCTTGGGAAAAGAAGCGCTGGCGGCAGTGGGTGCCGCCAGTTATGCAAACTTTGTCGGTCTCTCCCTTGTGGCAGGGCTCTCTGCCGGCGTACAGGCGCAAGTAGCCCGTCGATTGGGGGCTGACCATGGCCGTCTGTGTGCGACGCCCGTCAACCATGGCATCATCATCGCCCTGTTCTTTGCTCTGCCCGTCAGTCTTATGCTGATGCTGTTAGCCCCATGGATATTGCACATTTTTAACCAGGGTGCACTGGTGCAGGATACTGCCGTTACCTATTTTCGGATTCGTGTCATGTCCCTGGCTGCTGCCGCTCTTTGCCTCTCTTTCAGAGGTTACTGGAATGGCACGGGGAGGCCTTCAGGTTTTCTGCGTATTCTGGTCATCTCTCACCTCTTCAATGCGCTGGTGAGTTTCGGTCTTATCTATGGCATAGGTCCATTACCAGCAATGGGAGTTGCCGGGGCAGCACTTGGCACTTTCCTCGCAATGTACCTCGCTACCATGCTGAATTTGTTCAGCCTTCTGGGGATCGCCAAAGAACAAGGTTTTATGGACTTCAGGTTTTTAATGAATCGTGACTTTGGGCAGACCCTTCGACTGATACGACTGGCTGTTCCGGATTCTCTGCAACAAATGCTGTTCTCTCTTGGTTTTATGATGCTATTTGCCATCATTGCCCAGATGGGAACCAGTGAACTGGCTGTAGCCCATGTTCTGATGAATATTTCCCTGTTGTTGATTTTGCCGGGTATGGGCATGGGTATGGCTGCTAATACCCTGGTGAGCCAGAGCCTGGGAGCCGGTAAACCCGATAAAGCCTGGCGCTGGGGCTGGGATATTGTCATGGTCGCAGCCAGTATACTGCTACTACTGAGCATCCCCTTACTTTTTGCTCCCAAGTTCCTGCTGAGTCTCTTCCTGCATCAGGAGTCGCTTGTGGAGATGGGAACAATTCCGCTTCAGCTGACCGGTTTGAGTATCTTCCTTGATGCGGCCTCTCTGGTATTCACACAGGCCCTTCTGGGTGCCGGTGCAAATCGCACGGTGCTAGGTATAAGAGCTGCCGGACAGTGGTTAATCCTGTTACCACTGTGCTGGCTGGTTGGACCTGTGCTGGGCCTGGGACTGACTGCAATCTGGCTGGTACAGGCTTTGCAGAGACTTATCAGCTCACTGGCTTTTGTTATGGTCTGGCAGGCCCGGAAATGGGAAAGAATCACTATTTAGAAATTACCCGACATAACAGCATTTTGTCGTCAGATCCGTGAGATCATAGATAGGATCACAAGACGACAAAATGTGCCAATCGAAAAATAACAGGCTTTAGGAGCCATGATCCAAATTATTGTTATCCATAAGGTTGTTAAGAATATCAGCATCACTTCCGCCCAGGGCGAACAGATCAACATCCTTGAACGTAACTTTCTTGGTGACATCACCATTGGCGGTGTCACTGATCTCCATCACGGTATCATTGCCGCTGGCAACAAAATGGAAATGCTCATCAAGGCTGTCACTTGGATCCACCAGGATATCATCCAGCTTCAGCACGTCGCCTTCATCGGTATTGAAATCGGTAATAATCAGCTCGGCAGGGTTTTGCGCTGTGCCGGTGGCATTAAAATCAAAGATATCAGCCCCCAAACCACCAGAAGCAGTGACGTCGTCATGGTCAATGGTGAAAATATCGTCCCCGATATCGCCAATCAGAGTGTCCAAACCGGCACTGGAACTATGGTCAAAGCCTGCCACCCGGTCGCTGATGCTGGCCACATCATTACCACTGCTGTCACTCAGGCTACTGCCGGTGTAGCTGAATAGTAACTGTTCTGAGCTGTCAATCTGGGCGCCATCAAAGGTCACGGTAACTTCCTGGCCGTTTATGGCAACGCCAGTCACCAGACGTGCACTGCCATCAATTTGAACGGTAAAGTCAGAGTTTGAGGGCGAGCCGGAAATGGCTTCGGAGAAGCCCAGCACCAGCTCATTACTGGAAGCCAGAGATGAGGTTAAATCAGGCGCTTTCAGATCCGACTGGGTCACACTGCCTGCAGAGAGCGCATCGGTGGTTGACACGTTGCCCGCCAGATCCTTGATAAACCCGGCGGAGATATCCAGCGCATCATCGCTATAATCACCACCGGAGTTGGTTTCGATACTGTCAGCCTTGGCCGCTGCCAACTCAATAATGAGTTTATTGTTATCCAGCACTTTGGCAGACAACACGTCATCTTCACTGAAGCTCTCGGTCAGTGAGCCGTTGACCTTATAGCTGAGCTTGCTCCAGTCCAGCACCAGCCTTAACTCAGCACTGTCAGCGGCGGTATTGCCACTTAAAATATCATTGAAGTTTGAACCCGACAGCTCCAGCTGATTGGTATCGGGGTCATAACTGGCCGAGGCAATGGTGGTGAGCGGAGCAGTCGTATCGATAATCAGATCTGAACTGTTGTTATCCAGGGAACCTGCTCCTGAAGGTGCTGTCAGGGCGATACTCTGCTCTGAATTGACAGTGATAGCGCCATTAGTCCATGAAGAAGTTGCAGGTTCCTTGAATACTGTATCGATGGGGTTGGACGCCGCAAGGGAGATACTGCCAGTGACATTATCGCCACTCTGAATTGTATAACGGTATAAAAAGCTGTTGTTGTACTCGCCGGATAAGTGGGCATTCGTGTCCAGTACTGCGGTTTGTTGCGTGCCGCCAATATTAAACCGGAGTTCAGGTGTTGTACTGTAGTCAAGTTTAACCACATGGTTGAAATCCACCTGAATCAACAACTCTTCACCGGCTTTATAAGTGTCATTCACAGAGACAACACGAACATCCGTAATTTTGTTACCTTGCCTCCCCTGCGCGGTTGGCGTATCCGTAGGAGAGAGAATTTCCATATCCAGACCGTTTGACGGTGATGAAAAAGAATAGCCGTTGCCAGCACGGTCTACCAGAAACCCTTCTTCAACATGTACAACCATAGTGTCTGGCCAGTCACTGTAGCCCCGGAAGTTTTTTTCAAACGCATCAGCCCCACTCTGGTTCAGGTCTATTTTCATCTCATGATTTATTGATGAGTGCCGTTCAAAACTGCTGGCCGAAAAATCATCTGCCTTGAAATAATGCCGCTCGCCAGTCTCTGTATTTTCAACGTACAGCTTGCTCCAGTCAGGCGTCATCTGGCTGACTTCGTTGGAATTAAGCGCTTGATTACCATCTGAATAAATAAATATCCGGCCCGGCGAATAGCCGTCGCTACCAACCCAGAAGTTAACCGCACCCAGACCCGGTAAGGAAGGGTTGGTTGTATCAACTTCAAGTGCTGCATTGCTTGCCAGTGAGTTGGCCTGAGCCCCCGTCGGAAGGGTGCTAACATCCACTGAATTACCGGCCAGGTCGGTAATGCTGCCGTTGGACAGATCCAGGCTGCTGACATCAAGGTCTGAGCTGTCTTGACCACTGCCAATCGTATAATTGAACACCAGTTTGTCCGTTCCGGCACCACTGGAGTAGGTGGCCTGGCCACCGGTATCCAGGTTAAGGGCTGGAACTCCAGAAATATCAACGGCTTCAGTGAAAGACACCTCAATCTGGATTACCTTGCCCTCGTTGTAAGGGCCGTCGGAGGTCAGGCTGTTGACTGCGGTAATTTCCGGAGCATTAACATCTATGATGGCACTGCCCGTCTGGGCCAGCGCATCGTTACTGTTAACCGGAGGCAGCGTGGCAAGCATGCTGTTCCCTGCGGAATCAAAGACCATGACCCCGGCAGGTATGGTCAGCGCAGAATCTGAAGCGTAGTTAAGCCCCTGGCTGTTTTCACTGTTACCCGCACCAACGGTGTAGACAAACCTTAATATATCGCTACCAGCACCACTGTCGTAGGTGGCTACGGCGCCGTTATTCAGATTCAGCGTTGGGTAGGTGCTGGCATCGGAAGCATCAATACCACTGATGTTCACTGACTCACTGAGCTGAACGAGAATAACCACCTGTTCTCCGGTGATAAATTGACCGGGATCTTCAAGGCGTACCTGCAACACCGTCGGTGCAGCAATGTCGGTGTAATCCAGGGTCAGGTCACTGGTGGCTGCGGCACCTTCGTTACCCGCCAAATCCCTCAGGAATCCTGCCTGGATATCAACGCCATCCTCTGAACCCTTATAGCCAAATATGCCCTCAAGTTCGGTGGCCTTGGCATCAGTTAACTGGATTGACAGGGTATCCGCTCCCGCCAGACGGGCAACCGTCACATCACTGGCAGAGAAGCTGACGTTTTGTGTGATACCGTCATCCTTATCGATATCAATCACCAGCTTGCTCCAGTCCAGCCTGCCTGAAAGATCGGCGGTGGCACTTTCGCTGTTGTTCAGCAGTTGATCAAAATCCGCTCCCTTCAGCAGGAGCTGGTTGTTGTTTTCATCGTAGGCGGCACTGGTGATGGTGGTGGTAGCTGCATCTGTGTCAATAACAATGTCACTGCTACCGGCCAGTGATTCAGTGCTGGCGGTTCCGGGCAATGTCAGGCTGACATTACTGCCTGCACCGTTGACCAGGGAGCCTGCAGAAATGCCGGTACTGAACGTCAGGGAACTGGTATCACGATAGTTAAGGTCATCAATGTTTTCCCCGGCACTCACGGTATGGCGGAACACAAATTCCCTGGTGCCATCGCCTGAGACATAAACGGCATTACCCCCATAAGGATCGGCCTGGGTCGGCTGTCTGTCATTAAGCAACAACAAGAGAGGGTCATTATTAGGGTCGTAATTTTGCAGCGAGACCTTTTCACTGAACCGTACGCGAATCAGAATTTCATCACCGGCCTGATAGCTTCCATCTACGGTGTCGGAGGAAACATTAAGAACCGTAGCGCCGTTGCTGGTGACAGTGACCGCCTGATCCGCAAGAGCATCGGTAGTAGATCGGTTGCCCGCCCGGTCAGCCATAAAGCCTTGACTGATATCCAGTGCTGTGTCCCCTGATACGGTACTGAAACCATTGTTGTCCAGTACCTTGTTGACGCCTTCATCAATAACAATCTCAAGCCGGTTATTGTGAATCTCTACTGAACCAATATCGGAGGCGTCAAGACTGACACTTTCAAAGCTACCATCAGGCTGTTTCAGTTTTATAGAGAGCTTGCTCCAGTCAAACCGTGACAGAGCATCTCCTGTCAGGCTCAAGCCAACGGATTCGCCACTGCCCAATAACGCATCAAAACCACTGCCATTGATGGTCAGTTTTTGATCATTGGCGCCCTCGGGAGCCAGAGTAACCCCGGTAATAGACACATCTGGGGCGGAGCCGTCGATCATGATATCCGCGGTACTGGCCAGCGAATCGCTATTGGCAGCAACAGGAACCGTCAGCACAGCGGCATTGCCCGATAAATCTTTGATGGTGCCACCATTGAGCTGCAGGGCGCTGGCACTCAGTACATCCAGGTCCGGTGCCTCATCCCCTGGCTGAACAGTGTACTCAAACACCAGCTCCTGGGTGCCAGACCCGGAACTGAACCGGGCAACAGAGATATTGTCACCAGTACCCATCAACAGTACCGGTGTACCCGTCACCTCCACGGCTTCATCAAAGCTCACCTGCAAACGGATAACGGAACCCGTTGCGTATTCCCCATCGGCCGTCAGGCTGGTGATACCGTTGACAGAAGGTGCAATACCATCAGGAGGCAGTATGAAGATCTCCACGCCAGCACTGTTGCCATCATTCATGGTGTTACCAGCCGCATCCTGGAAGAAGCCATCACTGGTAATCCGGATCAGATCCATACCTCCCTCATTACCATAGCCTGAAGTGGCACGCATGCTGGAAAGCTTGCTACTGCTGATCTTAATGTTCAATTGTTGATCGTTCACGGCCAGAGCGGAGTCAATATCAGCAGCACTAAAGCTGATATCCGTGTTACTACCGCTACTGTCAACAACCCGCCATGAAAGTTTTGACCAGTCCAGTCTGCCAGTCAGATCGGTATCGGTAGACTCACCTGGTGACAACAGTGAGCTGAAACCATCGCCAGAGAGCGTCAAAATGCCCGCTGAACTGGCTGAGCTGCTGCTCAGTCCTACGGTAGGAGACACCGTATCAATCCTGATGTCGTTTTGTTGGGCCAGGGCTCCGGCTTCATTCAGCTCAGGCAGGAGCAAGTCTGCGTTGTTACCTAAAAGGTCGGTAATCGTACCGCCACCAAGATCCAGTGCGGAGGTGGATAGTGCATTAAGGTCGGCGGACTCATCAGGGTTCGCCACTGTGTAGGTAAATGACAGGACATTCGTTCCTGTCCCACCGCTGTAGGTAGCAAGGCGGTCAATGGTTCCTGTTTCCAGCTGCAGGGTTGGATCCCCTGTCACCTGAACCGGCTCAGAAAACTCTACCTTGACGGTAATGGTGTCACCATCGCGATACCACTGATCCGCGTCATCACTGTAAAGGCGCACGACTTCCGGGTTACCACCGCTGTTGGTCACGTTGTCGACAGAGAAGCTGGCTATCGAAGAAGTGTCATTGCCGACAAGGTCTTCCAGGCGATCATTGTCCAGGGCACTGCCCGCAGCGGGCGGAGTGTAATCCAGGGTGACCGACTGGCCATCTGTAATCGCTTTGGAAAGCGTCAGGGTCAGTTGTTGACCATTGATCGCAAGGCTACTGACCGATTCACTTTGCCCATCCACGACAATACTGAACAGGGAGGGGTTGATGGTGGCATTAGCATTCAATGCCTCACTGAAGCTTAATGTCACAGTGTTACCATCCACCTCGGCGGTGGAGAGGCTGGGTGAAATGGTATCCGTGATATTGCTGACGGTCACGTCGCCATGGTTGAGGGCAGCGGCATCAAAGCCTCGCAAGTCTTCTACCCGATCGTTGTTACTATTGCTGTCAGCACTGGACGGACTGTAGCTGAACGTCACCGACTCCCCATCTGCCACAGGACTGGCCAGCTGCACCGTCACCTGATTGCCACTGATCGTAGCACTGCTGACCAACCTGCTGGTACCCGCTACCTCAACATCCAGAATACCGGTCAGGCTGACACTCTCATTCAGATCCTCTGAGTAAGTCAGGACGAGAGTATCACCTTCTACCACAGCATTGTTGAGAATAGGTACTGAGGTGTCGGTATTATTCTCAACCAGGGCACTGGTGAAATCACTGCTATCATTGCCCTGAGCGTCTTGAACGGGACCGCCCCCATTATTGCTGGCATCCACCACGCTGTAGGACAACTGAACAATATCCGCATCGCCAACCGGGCTGTCCAGGGTGAGTGTCATTCGGCTACCGGAAATACTGACGTTTGATACCGTGCGGCTACCGCCACCCACCAGAGACAGGTTGAAAGCGCTGACATCAGGAACACTGGCGGGATCAAGAGCTTCATTGTAATCAATAATCAGCTGGTCACCCTCTACGGTCATATTCTGGCGGACTGCTGCTGAAACATCAGGTGTCACCGTGGCTGAAAAACCGCTCAATGCCGCAAACGGGTTGATCCCTACTTGTTCCTGAAGAACATTACTGCCCGGCGTGTAATCAAGCGTCAAATTACCCGAGGGACTGACCGCAGTGTCCAGGCTGAGGCGAATCTGGGTATCGTTGAGGTAGGAGATATTTAGAACATTGACGGCACTACCATCAATGGCCACATCAAAGTCAGCCAGGTCAGGAATGCTGTCCCTGTCCATATTTTCACTAAAAGTCAGCACCAGATTCTGGGTGTTGGCCACGATTTCAGCAGAGGACAAGGTGGGGGCGGTACCGGAGAAGATGACGGTTGAAGTATCCGTTGTGGTATTACCAGCACTGTCGGTCTGGGTAACGGTAATGTCCAGTTCGCCGTCAGACAGGCTGCTCACATCCAGAACATTACCAGCCAGACTCCAGGTACCATCTATCTCAACAGAGATGTTTGCAGAAATAGTGGTAGCCGAGGAGTCTTCAATATCGATCTGAATAGTGGCCCCGGGCTCACCGACACCAGAAACCAATACTGCATTCTCCTCGTCAGCACCGATCTGGTCGTCTTCCATCACGGTGTCAATGGCAAGGCTTCGGTTCAGGACTAACTGTCTATCGTTAAACATCTGCTCAATGATTTCCTGATCCGTATTGCCCAGAGACGACAGGTCAGTATTTTCCAGAACTATCTGCTGTACCACTGGGCCACTGGCAGTCGTACTGATATCGATTATGGTATCGCTGCCTTCGATACGAAAATGGATGAACTGGTCAGCAGCCGTGTTTTCCTCACCACTGAGCATGTTGTGCAAATCAAGAATATCGCCACCGGCACCAACGGTAAAATCGGTAATCTTGTCAACAGCTGGAGCACTGGCCGTGCCTTCATTCCCAGCCTGCCAGACCAAACGATCCCGACCTGCACCTGTGGTGATGGTGTCACTGTCGGCACCACCTGTAATGACATCATTACCACTGGAGCCGAAAATCTGGTCCTCACCACTGCCACCATCCAGAATATCCACTTCGGGCAGGACACCCCGAAGGCTGATATTGTTCAGAATGGTTCCCTCTCCATCATTCTGCCCGGCCACTTCCCGAATCATCAGGGTTTGGCGGGAACCGTCACCTGTCACATCAACAGTATGTTCTGCCCAGCTGGTACCGATCGCTATCGTTTTAACATATTGGTCACCCCACCAGATTTCTACATCACCAGAGCCAGCTTTACGTGTGTAAGCCTCAAAAGTCAGGGTATAGATTTCGCCATCCACAGTGTCTACTTGCTGATACATAGCGTCAATGTTGGTGCTATTACCATCCAGCTCCAGCCGGGCAGTATTATCTGTTTTTAGTGGTGCCCAACCAGCCAGTTCTGCATTGTTCTCGGTGGTGAGGCTACTCATGTCAACACCGGTAGAATAATTATTATTGGTTATGCTACTGGTATCCAGATTCCGCCAGTGATCGATCCGCGCCTCTTGCCAACTACCATGGTCAACCTGAACGGAATAATTACTAAAATCGCCATTTTTGATCAAATTACCACTGTCCCCAGAACCATCCGGCAATAAACCCGACAAGACGACATTATTAATGACTGGGCCAGCATTCCCATGACCGGGCTCACGTAACATCAGACTCTGTACCGTGCCATCACCCGTTACTGTGAGTGAAAATGTGTCCCAGTCTGAACTGGCGGTAAATGTTGTGACGTACGAGCCATCCCACCATACCTCTACCTGAGGGTTACTGACACCAGAACGACCAATGCTCTCGAATTCCAGGGTGTAGGTTGCACCATTAACCGTTGTCACTTCCTGCACCAATGAGTCCGGTGTTCCGTCATGCAGGTTTAATTCAACCTGAGGGGTGGGGTCCGAGAGACTGGCGAGAGCACTGGCGTCCCAGGACTTAGAGGTAATCTGTGCCAGGAGTGTTGCATCAACCGTCTCGCTGGTACTGGTGATGGAGGCGGTATTTACGGCTGTCCAGTCATCAAGAATAACGTCGCGATTATTGCCATGATTTGCCTGTGTTGTGTAGTCACTAAAATCGGTGTTATCCAGCAGTTCACCAAATCGTCCACCGGTATTAAGCTGGTTACCTTGAATAATATCATCACCGGCTCCACCACTGATCTGGTCACTGCCCGCTCCACCTTCCATCAGGTCATACCCAGCACCTCCCGACAGGGTATCATCCTCACCGTCTCCGCGAGAGACATCGGCACTATAGCTGGTTGTAGCAAGTATATTATTACTGGCATCTTTGGCGGTCAGACTGATTGATAATGCATCGGAATCCTCCAAAACCAGAGGGGCTGTGTAAGTGAAGTTACCATCACCATCCGCCGTTGCCGTGTAGTTGTTACTGTTGATAGTAAATTCCAGTGAGCTGCCGGGTTGGCCTTTACCACTAATCACTGGTTCAAAATTGCTATTCAGAATAACTGAATCGATTTTTAATGGCGTGACAAAGTCAATACTGTAGATGTTACTTTCCAGAGCGCCATCACTCACCTTAAAGCGAAGAATACCGTGGCGGCTACCGCTTATACTTGCATCCGCAGTAAAGACCAGATTGGAAATATCATTCGCACTGATGACTTGATTAACCGTTACAGGATTACCATTGAGAGATAAAGTACCTGTAGCAGGTAGAGAAGTAACTTCAACTGAAGCAAGGGCACTTCCGGCATCGACATCGCCAAAACCAAACTCTGACTCCGTAAAGGTATGTTGCGCCCCTTCGTGCAGTTTCAGAGTACTACTGGCTGCGGTGGGCGCATCATTACTGCCATCTATAGTGATCACAACAGCGTGGGAAGTTCCATCCGCGGACTGGACAGTAATCGTTTCTGTCAGGCTGTCACCGTCTCCCAGTGCCTGAATCGCTGACTGGTTGTTGTTAGCGGAATAAGTCCAATTGCCATTAGCATCAATGGTCAGATCGCCATAGGTACCAGTGTGGGTGGCTGCAGTGAAGCCGGACTCACCACTATCAGTGTCTGTGGCACTCAGGACACCGGAAGTAGTAAGGGTCGCTCCGGCATCTTCCGTAACAGTGCCTGTGTCGGTGCCCGTGATAACTGCAGCGTCGTTGCTGCCATTAATCGTAATGACGATGTCATGCGTGGTGCCATCCACAGCTCGTACAGTGATTGTTTCGGTCAGACTGTCACCGACTCCCAGAGCCTGAATAGCGGGTTGGCTGCTGTTTGCCGAATAGCTCCAGTTACCATTGGCGTCAATAGTTAGCGAACCGTAATCACGATTGATAGTCTGATTTTGGAAACCAACAACGCTATCATCTATATCAGTCACACTCAGGCTACCGGAAGTGGTTAGAATGTTGCCGACGTCTTCAGTGACGCTGCCGGTGTCTGCACCAGTGATCACCGCAGCATCATCGGTGCCGTTAATGGTAATAACAATATTGTGGCTAGTGCCATCCAGGGACTTCACCATCACCGTCTCGGTCAAAGTGTCACCATCACCCAGTGACTGGATAGCTGACTGACTATTATCCGCTGAGTAGCTCCAGCTGCCATCGGTGTTCATGGTCAGTGAACCATAGGTGCCAGTTATGGTCTCTCCGGTAAAACTCCCTTCGCCGTTATCCACATCGTTCACACTCAGGCTGCCAGTGGCAGTCAGGATATTACCCGCATCTTCAGTGACACTGCCGGTGTCCGTACCATTGATCACCGCCGCATCGTTAGTGCCGGTTATTGTTATGGTCACCTGCTGATCAACGGTACCTCCTTCCCCGTCATTAACAGTGACGGTGTAAGTCTGGGTCAGAGTCTGACCGGCACCCAGGTAATCAATGTCGGCATCATTAACACTGAAACTCCAGTCGATACGGCCGCTGCCATCGCCCTGGGTGTCGTCCGCCACGGTCGCCGTCAAACTACCCAAGTAGCCATTGGCTCCGGCACTGACGCTGACAGTCTGCTGGTCTGAAAAATCAACATCGGCAATGGTGAACGAGCCAGTGTCAGTCAGACTGTTGCTGTTTTCACCGGCACCACCGTCGACAATCTCGGTGACCGCCCCGGCAACATCGGTGGCACTCGTGATAGTAGGTGCATCGTTGGTGCCGGTTATTGTGATAGTCACCTGCTGATCGACAGTACCGCCTTTGCCGTCATCAACAGTCACGGTGTAAGTTTGGTTCAGTGTCTCACCTGCACTTAGGTAATCGACGTCGGCATCATCGACACTGAAACTCCAGTCGATCCGGCCGCTGCCGTCACCCTGGGTATCATCAGCAACGGTAGCTGTCAGGCTGCCAAGGTAACCGTTGGCTCCAGCACTGACACTGACGCTCTGCTGGTCATTTAGATCAACATCGGCGATGGTGAAGGAGCCATTGTCGGTCAGGGTGTTGCTGTTCTCACCGACACCACCATCGACAATCTCAGTGACCATCCCGGCGACATCGGTGGCACTGCTAATAGTTGGTGCATCATTAGTACCGGTCAGGGTGATGGTCACCTGCTGATCGACAGTACCGCCTTTGCCGTCATCAACAGTCACGGTGTAAGTTTGGTTCAGTGTCTCACCTGCACTTAGGTAATCGACGTCGGCATCATCGACACTGAAACTCCAGTCGATCCGGCCGCTGCCGTCACCCTGGGTATCATCAGCAACGGTAGCTGTCAGGCTGCCAAGGTAACCGTTGGCTCCAGCACTGACACTGACGCTCTGCTGGTCATTTAGATCAACATCGGCGATGGTGAAGGAGCCATTGTCGGTCAGGGTGTTGCTGTTCTCACCGACACCACCATCGACAATCTCAGTGACCATCCCGGCGACATCGGTGGCACTGCTAATAGTTGGTGCATCATTAGTACCGGTCAGGGTGATGGTCACTTGCTGATCGACAGTACCGCCTTTGCCGTCATCAACAGTCACGGTGTAAGTTTGGTTCAGTGTCTCACCTGCACTTAGGTAATCGACGTCGGCATCATCAACACTGAAACTCCAGTCGATCCGGCCGCTGCCGTCACCCTGGGTGTCATCCGCTACGGTAGCTGTCAGGCTGCCAAGGTAACCGTTGGCTCCAGCACTGACGCTGACAGTCTGCTGGTCATTCAGATCAACATCGGCGATGGTGAAGGAGCCATTGTCAGTCAGGGTATTGCTGTTCTCACCGGCGCCACCATCGACAATCTCAGTGACCATCCCGGCGACATCGGTGGCACTGGTGATAGTAGGTGCATCGTTGGTACCGGTTATTGTGATAGTCACCTGCTGATCAACGGTACCACCTTCCCCGTCATTAACAGTGACGGTGTAAGTCTGGTTTAAGGTTTCACCGGCACTCAGGTAATCAATGTCGGCATCATCAACACTGAAACTCCAGTCGATCCGGCCACTGCCGTCACCCTGGGTGTCATCCGCCACGGTAGCCGTCAGGCTGCCAAGGTAACCGTTGGCTCCAGCACTGACGCTGACCGTCTGCTGGTCTGAAAGATCGACATCAGCAATGGTGAACGAGCCGGTGTCAGTCAGGCTGTTGCTGTTTTCACCGGCACCACCGTCGACAATCTCGGTGACCGCCCCGGCAACATCGGTGGCACTGGTGATAGTAGGTGCATCGTTGGTACCGGTTATTGTGATAGTCACCTGCTGATCAACGGTACCACCTTCCCCGTCATTAACAGTGACGGTGTAAGTCTGGTTTAAGGTTTCACCGGCACTCAGGTAATCAATGTCGGCATCATCAACACTGAAACTCCAGTCGATCCGGCCGCTGCCATCACCCTGGGTGTCATCCGCCACGGTAGCCGTCAGGCTACCCAGATAACCATTGGCTCCGGCACTGACGCTGACCGTCTGCTGGTCTGAAAGATCGACATCAGCAATGGTGAACGAGCCGGTGTCAGTCAGGCTGTTGCTGTTTTCACCGGCACCACCGTCGACAATCTCGGTGACCGCCCCGGCAACATCGGTGGCACTCGTGATAGTAGGTGCATCGTTGGTGCCGGTTATTGTGATAGTCACCTGCTGATCAACGGTACCACCTTCCCCGTCATTAACAGTGACGGTGTAAGTCTGGTTTAAGGTTTCACCGGCACTCAGGTAATCAATGTCGGCATCATCAACACTGAAACTCCAGTCGATCCGGCCGCTGCCATCACCCTGGGTGTCGTCTACCACGGTAGCCGTCAGGCTGCCCAGATAACCATTGGCTCCGGCACTGACGCTGACCGTCTGCTGGTCTGAAAGATCGACATCAGCAATGGTGAACGAGCCGGTGTCAGTCAGGCTGTTGCTGTTTTCACCGGCACCACCGTCGACAATCTCGGTGACCGCCCCGGCAACATCGGTGGCACTCGTGATAGTAGGTGCATCGTTGGTGCCGGTTATTGTGATAGTCACCTGCTGATCAACGGTACCACCTTCCCCGTCATTAACAGTGACGGTGTAAGTCTGGTTTAAGGTTTCACCGGCACTCAGGTAATCAATGTCGGCATCATCAACACTGAAACTCCAGTCGATCCGGCCACTGCCGTCACCCTGGGTGTCATCCGCCACGGTAGCCGTCAGGCTACCCAGATAACCATTGGCTCCGGCACTGACGCTGACCGTCTGCTGGTCTGAAAGATCGACATCAGCAATGGTGAACGAGCCGGTGTCAGTCAGGCTGTTGCTGTTTTCACCGGCACCACCGTCGACAATCTCGGTGACCGCCCCGGCAACATCGGTGGCACTCGTGATAGTAGGTGCATCGTTGGTGCCGGTTATTGTGATAGTCACCTGCTGATCAACGGTACCACCTTCCCCGTCATTAACAGTGACGGTGTAAGTCTGGTTTAAGGTTTCACCGGCACTCAGGTAATCAATGTCGGCATCATCAACACTGAAGCTCCAGTCGATCCGGCCGTTGCCATCACCCTGGGTGTCATCCGCCACGGTAGCCGTCAGGCTACCCAGATAACCATTGGCTCCGGCACTGACGCTGACCGTCTGCTGGTCTGAAAGATCGACATCAGCAATGGTGAACGAGCCGGTGTCAGTCAGGCTGTTGCTGTTTTCACCGGCACCACCGTCGACAATCTCGGTGACCGCCCCGGCAACATCGGTGGCACTCGTGATAGTAGGTGCATCGTTGGTGCCGGTTATTGTGATAGTCACCTGCTGATCAACGGTACCACCTTCCCCGTCATTAACAGTGACGGTGTAAGTCTGGTTTAAGGTTTCACCGGCACTCAGGTAATCAATGTCGGCATCATCAACACTGAAACTCCAGTCGATCCGGCCGCTGCCATCACCCTGGGTGTCGTCTACCACGGTAGCCGTCAGGCTGCCCAGATAACCGTTGGCTCCAGCACTGACACTGACACTCTGCTGGTCATTCAGATCAACATCGGCGATGGTGAAGGAGCCATTGTCAGTCAGGGTATTGCTGTTCTCACCGGCACCACCATCGACAATCTCAGTGACCATCCCGGCGACATCGGTGGCACTGCTAATAGTTGGTGCATCATTAGTACCGGTCAGGGTGATAGTCACCTGCTGATCGACGGTACCGCCTTCGCCATCGTCAACAGTGACGGTGTAAGTTTGGGTCAGGGTCTGACCGGCAGCCAGGTGATCGACGTCGGCATCATCAACACTGAAACTCCAGTCGATCCGGCCACTGCCGTCACCCTGGGTATCATCGGCTACGGTAGCAGTGAGGCTGCCAAGGTAACCGTTGGCTCCAGCACTGACACTGACACTCTGCTGGTCATTCAGATCAACATCGGCGATGGTGAAGGAGCCATTGTCGGTCAGGGTATTGCTGTTCTCACCGGCGCCACCATCGACAATCTCGGTGACCATCCCGGCGACATCGGTGACACTGCTAATAGTTGGTGCATCATTAGTACCGGTCAGGGTGATGGTCACTTGCTGATCGACAGTACCGCCTTTGCCATCATTAACAGTCACGGTGTAAGTTTGGTTCAGTGTCTCACCTGCACTTAGGTAATCGACGTCGGCATCATCAACACTGAAACTCCAGTCGATCCGGCCGCTGCCATCACCCTGGGTGTCATCCGCCACGGTAGCCGTCAGGCTACCCAGATAACCATTGGCTCCGGCACTGACGCTGACCGTCTGCTGGTCTGAAAGATCGACATCAGCAATGGTGAACGAGCCGGTGTCAGTCAGGCTGTTGCTGTTTTCACCGGCACCACCGTCGACAATCTCGGTGACCGCCCCGGCAACATCGGTGGCACTGGTGATAGTAGGTGCATCGTTGGTGCCGGTTATTGTGATAGTCACCTGCTGATCAACGGTACCACCTTCCCCGTCATTAACAGTGACGGTGTAAGTCTGGTTTAAGGTTTCACCGGCACTCAGGTAATCAATGTCGGCATCATCAACACTGAAGCTCCAGTCGATCCGGCCGTTGCCATCACCCTGGGTGTCATCCGCCACGGTAGCCGTCAGGCTACCCAGATAACCATTGGCTCCGGCACTGACGCTGACCGTCTGCTGGTCTGAAAGATCGACATCAGCAATGGTGAACGAGCCGGTGTCAGTCAGGCTGTTGCTGTTTTCACCGGCACCACCGTCGACAATCTCGGTGACCGCCCCGGCAATATCGGTGGCACTGGTGATAGTAGGTGCATCGTTGGTACCGGTTATTGTGATAGTCACCTGCTGATCAACGGTACCACCTTCCCCGTCATTAACAGTGACGGTGTAAGTCTGGTTTAAGGTTTCACCGGCACTCAGGTAATCAATGTCGGCATCATCAACACTGAAACTCCAGTCGATCCGGCCGCTGCCATCACCCTGGGTGTCGTCTACCACGGTAGCCGTCAGGCTGCCCAGATAACCGTTGGCTCCGGCACTGACGCTGACCGTCTGCTGGTCTGAAAGATCGACATCAGCAATGGTGAACGAGCCGGTGTCAGTCAGGCTGTTGCTGTTTTCACCGGCACCACCGTCGACAATCTCGGTGACCGCCCCGGCAACATCGGTGGCACTCGTGATAGTAGGTGCATCGTTGGTGCCGGTTATTGTGATAGTCACCTGCTGATCAACGGTACCACCTTCCCCGTCATTAACAGTGACGGTGTAAGTCTGGTTTAAGGTTTCACCGGCACTCAGGTAATCAATGTCGGCATCATCAACACTGAAGCTCCAGTCGATCCGGCCGTTGCCATCACCCTGGGTGTCATCCGCCACGGTAGCCGTCAGGCTACCCAGATAACCATTGGCTCCGGCACTGACGCTGACCGTCTGCTGGTCTGAAAGATCGACATCAGCAATGGTGAACGAGCCGGTGTCAGTCAGGCTGTTGCTGTTTTCACCGGCACCACCGTCGACAATCTCGGTGACCGCCCCGGCAACATCGGTGGCACTCGTGATAGTAGGTGCATCGTTGGTGCCGGTTATTGTGATAGTCACCTGCTGATCAACGGTACCACCTTCCCCGTCATTAACAGTGACGGTGTAAGTCTGGTTTAAGGTTTCACCGGCACTCAGGTAATCAATGTCGGCATCATCAACACTGAAGCTCCAGTCGATCCGGCCGCTGCCATCACCCTGGGTGTCGTCTGCCACGGTAGCCGTCAGGCTGCCCAGATAACCGTTGGCTCCAGCACTGACACTGACACTCTGCTGGTCATTCAGATCAACATCGGCGATGGTGAATGAGCCATTGTCGGTCAGGGTGTTGCTGTTCTCACCGGCGCCACCATCGACAATCTCGGTGACCATCCCGGCAACATCGGTGGCACTGCTGATAGTTGGTGCATCATTAGTACCGGTCAGGGTGATGGTCACTTGCTGATCGACAGTACCGCCTTTGCCGTCATCAACAGTTACGGTGTAGGTTTGGGTCAGAGTCTCGCCGACGCCCAGATAGTCAATGTCGGCATCATCGACACTGAAACTCCAGTCGATCCGGCCGCTGCCGTCACCCTGGGTGTCATCCGCTACGGTAGCGGTGAGGCTGCCAAGGTAACCGTTGGCTCCAGCACTGACACTGACGCTCTGCTGGTCATTCAGATCAACATCGGCGATGGTGAAGGAGCCATTGTCGGTCAGGGTGTTGCTGTTCTCACCGGCGCCACCATCGACAATCTCGGTGACCATCCCGGCAACATCGGTGGCACTGCTGATAGTTGGTGCATCATTAGTACCGGTCAGGGTGATGGTCACTTGCTGATCGACAGTACCGCCTTTGCCGTCATCAACAGTCACGGTGTAGGTTTGGTTCAGTGTCTCTCCTGCACTTAGGTAATCGACGTCGGCATCATCAACACTGAAACTCCAGTCGATCCGGCCGCTGCCGTCACCCTGGGTATCATCAGCAACGGTAGCTGTCAGGCTGCCAAGGTAACCGTTGGCTCCAGCACTGACACTGACGCTCTGCTGATCACTCAGATCAACATCAGCGATGGTGAAGGAGCCATTGTCGGTCAGGGTGTTGCTGTTCTCACCGGCGCCACCATCGACAATCTCAGTGACCATCCCGGCGACATCGGTGGCACTGCTGATAGTTGGTGCATCATTGGTACCGGTCAGAGTAATGGTCACTTGCTGATCGACAGTACCGCCTTTGCCGTCATCAACAGTCACGGTGTAGGTTTGGTTCAGTGTCTCTCCTGCACTTAGGTAATCGACGTCGGCATCATCGACACTGAAACTCCAGTCGATCCGGCCGCTGCCGTCACCCTGGGTGTCATCCGCTACGGTAGCGGTGAGACTGCCAAGGTAACCGTTGGCTCCAGCACTGACACTGACGCTCTGCTGATCACTCAGATCAACATCAGCGATGGTGAAAGAGCCATTGTCGGTCAGGGTGTTGCTGTTCTCACCGGCACCACCATCGACAATCTCGGTGACCATCCCGGCGACATCGGTGGCACTGCTGATAGTTGGTGCATCATTAGTACCGGTCAGGGTGATGGTCACTTGCTGATCGACAGTACCGCCTTTGCCGTCATCAACAGTTACGGTGTAGGTTTGGGTCAGAGTCTCGCCGACGCCCAGATAGTCAATGTCGGCATCATCGACACTGAAACTCCAGTCGATCCGGCCGCTGCCGTCACCCTGGGTGTCATCCGCTACGGTAGCGGTGAGGCTGCCAAGGTAACCGTTGGCTCCAGCACTGACACTGACGCTCTGCTGGTCATTCAGATCAACATCGGCGATGGTGAAGGAGCCATTGTCGGTCAGGGTGTTGCTGTTCTCACCGGCGCCACCATCGACAATCTCGGTGACCATCCCGGCAACATCGGTGGCACTGCTGATAGTTGGTGCATCATTAGTACCGGTCAGGGTGATGGTCACTTGCTGATCGACAGTACCGCCTTTGCCGTCATCAACAGTCACGGTGTAGGTTTGGTTCAGTGTCTCTCCTGCACTTAGGTAATCGACGTCGGCATCATCAACACTGAAACTCCAGTCGATCCGGCCGCTGCCGTCACCCTGGGTATCATCAGCAACGGTAGCTGTCAGGCTGCCAAGGTAACCGTTGGCTCCAGCACTGACACTGACGCTCTGCTGATCACTCAGATCAACATCAGCGATGGTGAAGGAGCCATTGTCGGTCAGGGTGTTGCTGTTCTCACCGGCGCCACCATCGACAATCTCAGAGACCATCCCGGCGACATCGGTGGCACTGCTGATAGTTGGTGCATCATTGGTACCGGTCAGAGTAATGGTCACTTGCTGATCGACAGTACCGCCTTTGCCGTCATCAACAGTCACGGTGTAGGTTTGGTTCAGTGTCTCTCCTGCACTTAGGTAATCGACGTCGGCATCATCGACACTGAAACTCCAGTCTATCCGGCCGCTGCCGTCACCCTGGGTGTCATCCGCTACGGTAGCGGTGAGACTGCCAAGGTAACCGTTGGCTCCAGCACTGACACTGACGCTCTGCTGATCACTCAGATCAACATCAGCGATGGTGAAAGAGCCATTGTCGGTCAGGGTGTTGCTGTTCTCACCGGCACCACCATCGACAATCTCGGTGACCATCCCGGCGACATCGGTGGCACTGCTGATAGTTGGTGCATCATTAGTACCGGTCAGGGTGATGGTCACTTGCTGATCGACAGTACCGCCTTTGCCGTCATCAACAGTTACAGTGTAGGTTTGGGTCAGAGTCTCTCCTGCACTTAGGTAATCGACGTCGGCATCATCGACACTGAAACTCCAGTCGATCCGGCCGCTGCCGTCACCCTGGGTGTCATCCGCTACGGTAGCGGTGAGGCTGCCCATGTATCCGTTGGCACTGGCACTGACACTGACGCTCTGCTGATCACTCAGATCAACATCGGCGATGGTGAAGGAGCCATTGTCGGTCAGGGTGTTGCTGTTCTCACCGGCGCCACCATCGACAATCTCAGTGACCATCCCGGCGACATCGGTGGCACTGCTGATAGTTGGTGCATCATTAGTACCGGTCAGAGTAATGGTCACTTGCTGATCGACAGTACCGCCTTTGCCGTCATCAACAGTCACGGTGTAGGTTTGGTTCAGTGTCTCACCTGCACTTAGGTAATCGACGTCGGCATCATCGACACTGAAACTCCAGTCGATCCGGCCGCTGCCGTCACCCTGGGTGTCATCCGCTACGGTAGCGGTGAGGCTGCCCAGGTATCCGTTGGCACTGGCGCTGACACTGACGCTCTGCTGATCATTCAGATCAACATCGGCAATGGTGAAGGAGCCATTGTCGGTCAGGGTGTTGCTGTTCTCACCGGCGCCACCATCGACAATCTCGGTGACCATCCCGGCGACATCGGTGGCACTGCTGATAGTTGGTGCATCATTGGTACCGGTCAGAGTAATGGTCACTTGCTGATCGACAGTACCGCCTTTGCCGTCATCAACAGTCACGGTGTAGGTTTGGTTCAGTGTCTCTCCTGCACTTAGGTAATCGACGTCGGCATCATCGACACTGAAACTCCAGTCGATCCGGCCGCTGCCGTCACCCTGGGTGTCATCCGCTACGGTAGCGGTGAGGCTGCCCAGGTATCCGTTGGCACTGGCGCTGACACTGACGCTCTGCTGATCATTCAGATCAACATCGGCAATGGTGAAGGAGCCATTGTCGGTCAGGGTGTTGCTGTTCTCACCGGCGCCACCATCGACAATCTCGGTGACCATCCCGGCGACATCGGTGGCACTGCTGATAGTTGGTGCATCATTAGTACCGGTCAGGGTGATGGTCACTTGCTGATCGACAGTACCGCCTTTGCCGTCATCAACAGTCACGGTGTAGGTTTGGTTCAGTGTCTCTCCTGCACTTAGGTAATCGACGTCGGCATCATCAACACTGAAACTCCAGTCGATCCGGCCGCTGCCGTCACCCTGGGTGTCATCCGCTACGGTAGCGGTGAGGCTGCCAAGGTAACCGTTGGCTCCAGCACTGACACTGACGCTCTGCTGGTCACTCAGATCAACATCGGCAATGGTGAAGGAGCCATTGTCGGTCAGGGTGTTGCTGTTCTCACCGGCGCCACCATCGACAATCTCAGTGACCATCCCGGCAACATCGGTGGCACTGCTGATAGTTGGTGCATCATTAGTACCGGTCAGGGTGATGGTCACTTGCTGATCGACAGTACCGCCTTTGCCGTCATCAACAGTTACGGTGTAGGTTTGGGTCAGAGTCTCGCCGACGCCCAGATAGTCAATGTCGGCATCATCGACACTGAAACTCCAGTCGATCCGGCCGCTGCCGTCACCCTGGGTGTCATCCGCTACGGTAGCGGTGAGGCTGCCAAGGTAACCGTTGGCTCCAGCACTGACACTGACGCTCTGCTGGTCATTCAGATCAACATCGGCGATGGTGAAGGAGCCATTGTCGGTCAGGGTGTTGCTGTTCTCACCGGCGCCACCATCGACAATCTCGGTGACCATCCCGGCAACATCGGTGGCACTGCTGATAGTTGGTGCATCATTAGTACCGGTCAGGGTGATGGTCACTTGCTGATCGACAGTACCGCCTTTGCCGTCATCAACAGTCACGGTGTAGGTTTGGTTCAGTGTCTCTCCTGCACTTAGGTAATCGACGTCGGCATCATCAACACTGAAACTCCAGTCGATCCGGCCGCTGCCGTCACCCTGGGTATCATCAGCAACGGTAGCTGTCAGGCTGCCAAGGTAACCGTTGGCTCCAGCACTGACACTGACGCTCTGCTGATCACTCAGATCAACATCAGCGATGGTGAAGGAGCCATTGTCGGTCAGGGTGTTGCTGTTCTCACCGGCGCCACCATCGACAATCTCAGTGACCATCCCGGCGACATCGGTGGCACTGCTGATAGTTGGTGCATCATTGGTACCGGTCAGAGTAATGGTCACTTGCTGATCGACAGTACCGCCTTTGCCGTCATCAACAGTCACGGTGTAGGTTTGGTTCAGTGTCTCTCCTGCACTTAGGTAATCGACGTCGGCATCATCGACACTGAAACTCCAGTCGATCCGGCCGCTGCCGTCACCCTGGGTATCATCAGCAACGGTAGCTGTCAGGCTGCCAAGGTAACCGTTGGCTCCAGCACTGACACTGACGCTCTGCTGGTCACTCAGATCAACATCAGTAATGGTAAAGGAACCAGTGTCGGTCAGACTGGTGCCGTTCTCCCCGGCATCGCCGTCCATAATTTCAGAGACAGTCCCGGCCACATCGGTGGCACTGGTGATGGTGGGTGCATCGTTGAGGCCTTCAATTGTCATTGAGGCAGTCTGGTTAACGGTTCCTCCTCGACCGTCGTCAACTTGATAGCTGTACTCAACTGTTTCCGACTCTCCTGCCGCCAAATGCTGATAGGCGGACGAATCCAGAGATAGGCTGTTGCCATCTTCCGAGATGCTTATGCCAACTGGATCACCAGCAGTGAGTCGGAGGCTCATAACACTTAAAGTATCTGTCTGATCCACATCGCTGGCGCCTGCCAACAAATCAATGTTCTGTAATGGCGAGTCCTGGTCAGTCCTCAACAAAATTGCATCTTGAACCACGGGGTCATCATTACTTCCTGCCAGTGTGATGCTGGCGGTTTGAATCGTAAAATCTCCCTGCGAATCCGTTACGCGGTATTCGTAGGTAATGGTTTCCGTCTCTCCAACGGCCAGGTACTTATAGGCTTCCGGATCAATAATCACCTCTGAGCCATCTTCAGCCACGCTAACACCAGCCTCATTACCAGAAACCAGACGAAGGCCAGTAACAGACAGATCATCGTTAAGGTCTGTATCACTGGCGTTCTTTAAAAGGTTTAAGCTAATACCGGAATCATTCTGGTTGACATCAAGAGCAATCGGGGCATCTACTTCAGGTGTATCGTTAACACCTTCTACCGTGATATCTACGGATGCCTGACTTCTGTTCCCCTGTGAATTGATAACCTCGAAAACAAAAGTAACCGTCTGGTTTTCACCCGCAGCCAGATAATCAAACTCTGCCCCTGGTTTGAACTCAAAAGAGCCATCACTATCAATATTGATTGAGCCTGCTTCTGGTGCAGATATCAGTGAGTAGGTGAGTGCGCCACCACCGGCATCCGTCGCAGACAGCTGCCCCTGCAGAACCGGCGCATCTTCACTACCAACCATTGAAGATACTTGAGCGACAGGCTGGTACGAAACGACAACAGGCTCTGCCGACCCCGCTTCACTCTCAGCCCTCTCTGCCTCCTGCTGTCGCTGAACAATGTTGCTGCTAGCAGACCTGCTGTTGGCATTCAGGATCTCTGAAGACTCGACCACTGAATCCTGATCTGCCTGATCATCGCTTTCAAGGGTAATAACAGGCATATCCGGAGGTGCGAGTCTGGACTCTGTCTGTTCAGAGCCTGGCTCTTCTGAAGCTTTTTCTTCTACCGCTGGAGTTTCTGCCACGGAAGCGGGGTCAACCCCTTCGGTAATGGCATCCCGCCCCTCTTCATCAGCTTGATTTTCATCAGCCTGTTCTTCATCATCTTCAGAGCTCTGGCCGGACAACACACTGTCGGTCAGTGTAAGTGGTTGCTGTCCACTCAGCTCCAGAACCTGATTATTCGCTGTCGTAATGACAACAGGCTCACCGTTTTCCGATACCACCCGATCATTAAGAAAAACCTTATCTCCTGGTTCAAGAATTACCTGAGTTCCATCCGGCTTTATGGCAATAACCTTACCTGATGCCGCAGTGATCTCACCAATGGCGGGTGTAGAATTTCCTGAGCTGGAATTCATATTTTTGTACTCTCTCCGAATCCTGAGGGAGCAGCGGAAAATCGACTTAGGTACTGTGCGGTCAATGCAAACACAGAATAAAGCGAATTCCTTTCGCTCCTGTATCACGAAAAACCAGTTTAAAAGCTTATTAGTTACAGGATAGACAGATTAAAACGGCTCTGTTGTAACACTCAGCCATTTTGGTCTCAGGATGACAATTGACAGATACGGTGAGAGTGAATCCATTAAACAAAATGGATACTTTGTAGATCACTAAGAAAAACAGGAATGGTTAGACAAGTAACTATTGATAAAACAATAAGCTATGGAAATTTAATGGCGGTGAGGGAGGGATTCGAACCCTCGATACGGCTACAAACCGTATACTCCCTTAGCAGGGGAGCGCCTTCAGCCTCTCGGCCACCTCACCATCATAATTACGGTTGGATACTTTGATTCTCAAAATGGCGCGTCCGGGAGGATTCGAACCTCCGACCGCCTGGTTCGTAGCCAGGTACTCTATCCAGCTGAGCTACGGACGCACATATTTGAAAACTTTTAAAAATGGCGCGCTCGGTAGGATTCGAACCTACGACCGCCTGGTTCGTAGCCAGGTACTCTATCCAGCTGAGCTACGAGCGCACTTTCTATTGAAGAGCAACTCTTCAATTCTGGCGGTGAGGGAGGGATTCGAACCCTCGATACGGCTACAAACCGTATACTCCCTTAGCAGGGGAGCGCCTTCAGCCTCTCGGCCACCTCACCGTTACAAGATATTTGACGTTTTGATAAATGGCGCGCTCGGTAGGATTCGAACCTACGACCGCCTGGTTCGTAGCCAGGTACTCTATCCAGCTGAGCTACGAGCGCGCTGCATCAACGGGAGCGAACTATAGAGATTTAACCCCACGGAGTCAACGGCATTGTGGCAATTTTCATAATTGAACAACAACATACAAAAACAAAAAAGCCCCGCATGGGCGAGGCTAAAAGTTGAGGTCTTGTTACAGACACTGGCAATTAAATGCTAGCCTGTCTGAGATCCATCAGAAGTCATAACGAACCGTAGCATTCAAGCTATCTGCTTTGTAGTCACCCATCCAGTTATGGTCATAGTGCAGACCCAGACTCAGGTTGTTTTCCACTTTATAATTAACACCCAAACCAGCCAGGAAGCGATTTTGCTCACGATCATTGCCTGTCACAGTCAGAGTTTTACCACCTTGAATGATGGTCACTGTCGTTTCAGGCTTATCGTCCTTAAAGTCGTGATAACCCATCAGAACAAACTCAGGTTGAAGCACTCCACGACCTAATTCGAAATCACCCATAAGCTTGAGGCCTGCCCCCAGCTCCATGACTTCAAATTTTTCCATCTTACGCTTTTGAGCCAAAGCACCCGTTTGCTTTTCAGTAAGATCATCAAAGTTAACACTGGTGTAGTCAAAAGCAATCTGGGGCTGAAGAATCCACTGATTGATCTGATAGTTATAACCAGTTACGAAACGTGCACCCCAAATGGTGCTATCCGCCTCACCTTTGTACGAAGTCTTGTCATTCACAACTTTACGCTTGAACTCATTGATTCCTTTACCGTAGCTAAGCATTGTGTCCAGGAAGTAATTATCCTGATCCCATCCGGCATAAAAAGTACCCATATAGGTATCGGTCGTTGTGTCACGATGGATGTCGTTAGTTTCAACCTTTGTATCACCCAAAGTGAAAGCAAAACCCACCGTCATCTGGTCATTAAGGACGGTATCAAGACCAAGCGTGACACCATTAACCTTGGCTTCATAACCTCTCACGGCGTCTTTGTTATCAAGCTTTCCGTCACTTAAGATATACTCAGCCCAGAACCCCTGAGACTCATACATATCGCCTGCGTTGACTCCAGTTCGGGTACTGCTGAGACGACGACCAATGGACTCATTAACTTTATTTTGCAAAGTTACAGAAGCTCGACCCACTCCGTTATTTGGATCGGGCAGCTGCTGATCGGCAAACAATTTGATGGACTGCTGCTCTTCCGCCATTGTCACAAGGTTGAACATAGCCTTAGATGAAACCAGATTCTCTGTAGACATTGCTGATTGATAAGTAGCAATATACATTTTCGCCTGATCTTCAGAGAGACCGTATTTAGAACGCAGCTTCTGAACTGGGTTGTGATCATACTTAAACTGAATAGAGTACATAGACTTGTTAGTCTTTTCATTCTTCGCAAATCCACTGTCGGAAGTATCGTAGAATGCAGTACCTATATCCAGAGGGGCAAAGTCACCCTCTACTGTGTCTGCCTCAATAACTGCAATCGACATGGTCGGAACCTCACCCAAGGCAGCTGAATGGTAGAGCATTCTGTTACTCTCAAAGCGTTTCTCACTATCGAAACCAGTCAAATCCAGTTTGATCTGGTTCTGGCCCTTCAAAATCAAGGGACCATCAACACTGGCATAGGGAGTAGTGGGTGATGGATCACGTGAATCTAAAACCAGATGCAGCTTAGCCCCCTTCTCAAGGGTTTTACCCTTCATTGCTAATAACGAAGGAGCTGTCACAGAAACAAGTTTACCTTTCTCATCCAGCCTGATTTGCTTAAACGTTTTAGAGATTTTCAGACTACCTTCAGAGTCAACCACCAAAGGAGCAACCACTTTAACCTGCTTGAGGTCGGTAAATTGATAAATAGCCTTTTGAGACTTTTTGGTTGCTTCGGTGTCGAGAGCTGTCAGCCCGGTAGTTCCAGGCTTAACCTCAACCTGACCCGTTACGCGTACTTCCTTCAGGTGCCTGTTCTCATCTCCATCAATAACGCCACCGATTTCACCGCCTTTCAGAACACCTCTCTTCAGAGTAACCGTTGAGCCAGTAAAACGTTTGGGATCTTTTTCATCACCATCTTCAGCAGCGAAGCCCTTTAAGTCGCCTTCAAACGAACCTCCCTCCAATACAAAGTTTCTAAAACCATGGAGATCCTTCGACACTTCCTGCCCGTCAGCCAGAGTTACATCTGCATCTCTACTGATAAAGATAGGTTGCGCATCATTAGAGATTGCGTGAACAGTCGCTTTGCCTTTCAAGTCGAATGAAAGCAGTGGCTTTTCAAACGAGCTGACTTCATCAGCGTACAGCTGACCATCTTCGACCAGAACTTTCTCAATATCTGTCAGGCTGACATATGAGACAGAACCATCTCTAACCTCAAACGCATCAGGTAAATCTTCGCCTTCAACATCAACAATATGCTTGTCAAAGCCATCGCTGGAGCCTTCCATTGCCTTTTGAGCGTTCAGGCCCTTGACTGGGACAGCCTTGATTTCAGTGACCGTAATTGAATTTGGCTGGTTATTTACATCAGCTTTATCATCGCCTTCTGACTCATCAGATACAACGTCTTCCAGAATAAACTTGTTTTCTTCCTGAATACGCAGATGAGTATTACTCAGAACAATATTTTGGCCGGCTATAACGCCTTTTCCGCCTTTCAATTCATCGTCTGAACCCGCATCAACAGTGATATCACTGTCTGTAAAGTTAACATTAATGGATGTTGGAGTGACTCCATCTTCAGCAACACCTACCTGCCGAACAGTTAACTTAGAGGCTTTGATTTGAAGGTCTTCATAACCTTTTAAATTGACAGCGCCTTTTTTTGCGCCTTCGATAGTTGCTACCGTAGTCTTTCGGGCAACAGGCTTATAAACCTTTTCACATTTCTCACTTTCGGTTTCGCCCATAACTTCCAATTGCTGGGGAAGAACACCAATAAAGTCCACAAAAGTATCAATAGAACTGGCTTCGCTTCCATCACCCTCGACGTCAACACCCGTCACATCATCAACATCTTTCAAATAGATGACAGTGGATCGGATAGCACCCTCTTTTGCAACACGTACGGATGTACCTTCTTTAGCAACGAATACATCAAGTGCTCGCTCCTTTGTACCAAACCCTTCATGTACAGCATTGGTTTTCTCGGAAAGAACAACAGTACCGTAGGCCTTACTATCAACCTTATCTCCAGTCGCAGCCGATACTAAAACTGGCACCTTTTCTCCATCCTTAAAACCGCTACCGACATCGGCCAGATCCAATACTCTGGTTTTAAAGCCCAGTTCGGTTACTTCACCTTTGACATCACTCTTTAATTCAAAAACTTCTTTAACTGCGGCCAGTTGTTCAAGCACTGCTTTTCTATCACTTTCGTCAGATAAATCCAGCCCTTTCAGCACAACTGCATCTGGAGCCACCTTAACCTTTTCGGCTTTTCCAGTCGTCTCGTCCATGACTTCTTTTTCAACGAGAATGGCATTCTGAAGCTCAGTATCTTCAAGCTCTAGCAAGCTTTTCACACAGACGTTCTCAGTCTTATTTAAGCTTTGCCCAGTTTTTTCAACATGATTTTCATCAAAACCATAAGCTTTAACGCTGAAGTTGGACTTTGTTTCTACGGCATCCAATGACTCAAAACTTCTTCTGAGTTTCTCCAAAGCAACCTTTTCACGCTTTACTAAAGGCTTCTCTTCTGTTGGAGTTCCATTATCGACAGGAGCACTTTTGTCACTCTGCAAAAATAATTCAGGCACCTCTGTTTGAAGCTCCTGCCGGAAATTGGCATTAAAAAACAAGCGATCTGCATTCGTTCGTTTTTCGTCATACCCAACCTTATATCTCTCATAAAGATAAATGGCCCTATCGGCCTGCGATTTCAATGGATCATCAGCAGGCATTTCTTTCCAGACTTTGACCGTCTTGGAAAAATCTGCTTTTTCTACTTTTTTGAAAAAATCTTTATCATCCACAAAGTATTGAGCCTGCGAATGATTACCATAAACGCCAAGTGCAGCTAACACGGATACGGAAAGCAGTGTTTTTTTAAACACTTGTACTTGTTTCATTAATCCAACTCCAACCTATAGTCTGGGTGTTTTTCTCATTTATGAGCTTTTCCGGGCATTTCAGACATAGGAGCCTGAAGGCTGGCAATCCTACAGATGGGAAGAAGTAATATTAAATACTTTTTCAGAATTAAAAATGATATTTATTTCTCTATAGATTCTATAAAAATAAAAGCTTGACCCTTTAGAAACCATTAACTAATTTGAGATTATTTTTTAATTAACGAGAAGTGCTGTCTCCGAAGTTTTATTTGTCAGTAAAAGTAATTAAACAATTGTCGTATTAAATCTCTATCAAAAAACTTTCAACACCCGATAGATAAGAGGTACAATAGTTCTAAAAATACTGTTTACCCATGAAATATTTTCTTCTGACATTTTCTTTGAGCCTTATTTTCACTGGCTGTCACTCGCCTGCTCCATTTAGTGCAGCCACCACAAAGACTCTGGTTACCTCGAAAAAATTGACAGCTATCGAGATCCCCACCTCAACCTACACCCTTAAAGCCTGGATGCCCAGACAATCCAGAACAGAAAAATTAAGGGTATATATTGAGGGGGATGGAAAAGCCTGGCTAAAAAGGGGTACACCCTCGTCTGACCCAACACCGATTAACAGGCTGGTTCACAGCCTTATGCTGGCAGATCCGTACCCGGATATCGCATATCTGGGCAGACCCTGCCAATACATCATGACCAGAATCTGCAATAAATCAGTCTGGACTTTTGGGCGCTACGATTCAGCTTCACTTGAAAGCACTAGCGAGGCTTTAGATTATTTGAAGAAAAAGGGCGGCTATAAAAAACTTGAGCTGGTCGGCTACTCAGGGGGTGCCACTCTGGCTCTTTTGTCGGCAAGCCAAAGAGATGACGTGACTTCAATCTGGACAGTGGCTGGCAATCTTGATCCCCTGTTCACTAATCAGTTCCACAAAGTCAGCCCTATGCCCTCCGCACTCAACCCTTTAGACTTTCAGGATCAACTGAATGGCATCCCTCAATTACATTTTTATGGCAGTGAAGACCTTATAATTCCTGAGCAGGTTTCAAAGCATTATCAAACATCGCTGAGCAGCAGGGAGTGCACTTCAATCGTTAGAGTCGAAGGAGCAACACACAGTACCGGTTGGAGCAATAAATGGAAGCAGTTGATAGGAATCAATCCAGCATGTGACTTTAACGAGAAAGGAGATGGCAAATAATCTGGCGGTGAGGGAGGGATTCGAACCCTCGATACGGCTACAAACCGTATACTCCCTTAGCAGGGGAGCGCCTTCAGCCTCTCGGCCACCTCACCGCAAGTGCTACTAATACTACTGTCCACGCTTTGGAATGCAAGCTTTTTCTCACCCTGATTTACGACCATGGACTTTTATAAAAAACCCGAAAGTTTTTTCGCCTTGTCAGAAACAAGTTATCGTTTTTCAATCGAGGCTCTTTTCAGGGATAAAAAAATACCCGAGTTGTCAATCGGGTATTTCTTCACTGAACGAGGTGTTCTAACCGAACAGTCAGTATGACTCTGAGACGGATGGAATCCCCCCGTGCTCTCTTTCTTTCTGAATTCTCTGATAGATCTCTTCACGGTGAACGGCAACTTCTTTTGGCGCATTGACTCCAATACGCACCTGGTTACCTTTTACGCCCAGTACAGTGACAGTGACCTCGTCCCCGACCATCAGGGTCTCTCCTACGCGGCGAGTCAGAATCAGCATTACAATCTCCTTATTTACATCTCTGTAAGTCAACGACCGTCAATCCTGAGCACGGCGATGCTTTGCTTTATCGATCTTAGCCCCGAATACGGGAGCGAGTATGTCCTCAGCAAAGCAGCTACTGCCAGATCACCGTTTCATGCTTAAGAAGCTCTCAGCCAACAGAGTCTAGCTACCGAACCCAACATTTCCATGCGTATTTTTACTACCAGAGAAATGTAGTCATCAAAAAAATCACGTTGTGTAAGTTTTTAACAGGCAAAGACCATTCTAGTTGAAGAATCCATGTCCGATGGGAATGACGGTATATTTAACCGATATTCTTGCTAACTGCCGATGACAACAGCCAGAACACTATCAGGGCTGAGCTCACCGACACTGCAACATCCCCTGCTCAATCCCCTGCTCAAAACATTCTACCCAGCCTTAGACATCTCTACCTTCATTGGGTTCCCTATCCAGTTCAAATACAGAATGAAGGGCCCTTACCGCCAGTTCGAGATACTTCTCTGCCACAATAACAGAAACCTTAATTTCAGAGGTTGAGATAATCTGAATATTGATGCCCTCAGCAGCCAGAGCCTCAAACATCCGGGAAGCAACCCCTGCGTGGGATCTCATACCGACACCGACGATAGAGACTTTCGCGATCTTTTCATCGCCATCGTACTCGCGCGCACCTAACTCTTGACAAACTTTGGCACACACATCAAGCGTCCGCTGATAATCATTACGATGAACTGTGAAGGTAAAATCCGTAGTACGATCATCAGACACATTTTGAACGATCATATCCACTTCAATGTTGGCCCGGCTGACAGGACCCAGTATCCGGGATGCAACACCAGGAATGTCAGGCACACCTTTAATAGTGACTTTCGCTTCATCCCTGTTAAAGGCAATACCAGATACCACCGGTGATTCCATAGCTACATCCTCGTCGTCGATCGTAATTAGCGTTCCGGGACCTTCCTGCACAGAATGCAGCACCCTTAATTTGACATTATATTTTCCAGCGAACTCAACCGCCCGAATCTGCAATACTTTTGAACCCAGACTGGCCATTTCCAGCATCTCTTCAAAAGTAATCTTGTCCAGCCTTCTTGCCCCTTCCACAACCCGTGGGTCGGTGGTATAAACACCGTCGACATCGGTATAAATCTGGCACTCATCCGCTTCCAGAGCCGCCGCCAAAGCAACCGCTGTGGTGTCGGAACCTCCTCTTCCAAGGGTTGTAATATTGCCCTGGGGATCGCACCCCTGAAAACCAGCCACGATGACAACACGCCCCTGATCAAGATCAGCCCGCACCTTCTTTGTGTCTATATGTTGTATACGAGCTTTGGTATGTGCCTGATCTGTCACTATGGAAACCTGACTGCCAGTATACGAGCAAGCCGGGCAACCACGCTCATTAAGGGCCATTGCCAGAAGAGCGATAGTGACCTGCTCACCGGTGGCAAGCAGAACATCCATCTCTCTGGGTGTGGGTTGCTTTTGAATGCTGGATGCAAGATCAGTCAGCCGGTTAGTCTCGCCACTCATTGCCGAGACAACAACAACGACATCCTGCCCCTGATCCCTGAACCTTTTCACCTTGTCGGCAACTCCCTGGATACGTTCCAGATCCCCAACCGAGGTGCCGCCAAATTTTTGTACTAACAACGCCATTTTTATATCGTTCTACATCAATCAGCCGACTGCGGAATGTAACATGAATAGCTTTGCGAAAAAAAGCACCCCAACAAAGGCGAGCCTTCTGGCTTGTTTTTGTTGGGGTACGTCGATCGCACTCAATGAATACTATTACAGGCGCTCATGCAACCATGGCGTGATAGATTCAAGCGCTTCTTTGATTTTGGAAGCGTCTGCACCACCACCCTGGGCAAAATCCGGGCGACCGCCACCACGACCACCCACCTTACCAGCTACCATTTTCAACAAATCTCCTGCCTTCACTTTATCCGTAAGATCTTTGGTCACTCCCGCTACCAAAGGGAATTTGGCATGACCTGGTACAGCCAGGAATACGATACCGGTCTGGAGTTTGCCCTTGAGCTGATCAACCATGTCACGTAGAGACTTGGGATCAACGTCCTCAAGTTCTGTAGCCAGTACTTTTATACCATTGATATCAATGGCCCTGGATAGCAGATCGGCACTGCCTGCTGAAGCCAGCTTCTGCTGAAGTTTCTGCAGCTCCCTCTCAAGCTCTTTATTCCGATCAAGCAGAGAAGATACTTTATCCTGCACCGTATCCCGGGAGCCTTTCACCAGGCTCGCAACCGATGTCAGGGTATCTTCCAGTTTCTCCTGATAATCAACCGCAGCGGCACCCGTGACAGCTTCAATACGCCTTACACCGGCTGCAATCCCGGATTCAGAGACCATCCTGAATGACCCGATATCGCCCGTGCGTTTAACGTGAGTACCTCCACAGAGTTCAACCGAGAAGCCATCAGAGCCCATGGAAAGTACGCGAACCTCTTCACCGTACTTTTCACCAAACAGAGCCATTGCACATTTAGCCTGGGCAGCCTCCATATCCAACAGCTCAGTTTCAACCTGACTGTTATCACGGATTTGCTGATTAACCAGTCTCTCGACAGCCCGGAGCTCTTCAGACTTAACCGCTTCAAAATGGGAAAAGTCAAAACGCAGCTTCTCATGATCTACCAGAGAACCCTTTTGAGTAACATGCTCACCCAGAACCTTACGCAGTGCAGCATGAAGCAAATGAGTGGCAGAATGGTTCAATTCCGTAGCCCGGCGAACCTCAACATCAACGTAGGCAGTGACAGTATCGCCAACCTTTAATTGCCCCTGGGATACTTCTGAAATATGAAGATAACTGTCACCCTGCTTCTGAGTATCCAATACCTTGACCTTGCCACCTTCAAAACTGAGTAAGCCGGTATCACCCACCTGGCCACCGGACTCAGCATAGAAAGGTGTCGATTGCAGAACGACTGTTGCCTGTTGGCCTTCAGAAATAAAATCAACTGACTGCCCGTCGACAAACAGAGCTGTGACTTCACCTCCGTCCTGAAGCTTTTCGTAACCGGTGAAATCAGTAGATCCTTCAATGACCAGCTGTTCGCTGTAATTCACACCAAATTTGCTGGCCGCGCGGGCTCTTTCACGCTGAGCCTCAAGCAACTTCTCAAAACCTTCTTCATCTACCGCCAGCTCACGCTCTCTGGCAATGTCGTTGGTCAAATCAACAGGGAACCCATAGGTGTCGTACAGGGTGAACACCACATCACCGGGGATAACGCAGCCCTCAAGCCCTTGTAATTTGTCTTCCAGCAGTTTCATTCCCTTGTCGAGCGTTTTAGTGAACTGTTCTTCTTCCTGCAGCAGAATTCTTTCTATCTGCGCCTGATTTTTAGCAAGATCAGGATAAGCATCCCCCATCTCACGCACCAGGGAAGGCACCAATTTATAGAAGAACGACTCAGTAGCTCCCAATTTGTGTCCGTGGCGACATGCACGACGGATGATACGCCTGAGGGTGTATCCACGACTTTCGTTAGACGGCATAATACCGTCGGAAATGATAAATGAGCTTGAGCGGATATGATCAGCAATAACGCGCAGCGAAGCTTCTGTCGTGGGCACACCGCCCAGTATTGCGGAAGCATCATTCAGCAGGTTTTGGAAAATATCAATATCATAGTTACTGTGGCCGCCCTGCATAATGGCAGAAATCCTTTCCAGCCCCATACCCGTATCCACCGATGGCTTGGGCAGAGGTTCCATCACTCCGTCCGCCTGACGATTGTACTGCATAAAGACAATGTTCCAGATTTCAATAAAACGATCGCCATCCTCTTCCGGGGTTCCGGGTCGGCCACCCCAGATATGATCACCGTGATCATAGAAGACTTCAGTGCAAGGTCCGCAAGGGCCGGTATCCCCCATCTGCCAGAAGTTATCTGAAGCATAGGGAGCCCCCTTGTTGTCGCCAATACGAATGATATTTTCAGCAGCAACGCCGATCTCATTCAGCCAGATGTTATAAGCTTCATCGTCTGACTCATAAACCGTAACGCAGAGACGCTCAACAGGCAGTTGCAGTTTTTCAGTCAAGAAAGTCCAGGCAAAACGAATAGCATCCTGCTTGAAGTAGTCGCCAAAGCTGAAGTTACCCAGCATTTCGAAAAAAGTGTGGTGGCGAGCGGTATAGCCAACATTTTCAAGATCATTGTGCTTGCCACCCGCACGAACACACTTCTGGGATGATGTTGCGCGTGTATAAGCTCGCTGCTCCCTGCCAAGGAATGTCTCCTTGAACTGGTTCATACCTGCATTAGCAAACAGCAGGGTTGGATCGTCGTGAGGCACCAGAGAACTACTGGGTACGATTTCATGCCCATTTTCTCTGAAGTATTCAAGAAAAGCAGAGCGAATCTCGGCACTTTTCATATAGTTCACACGAGTCATACAGGTCTTCCAAACGGGAGATTAAACAGCAATCTATAAAAAGCGGCCATTATATAGAAGGGAAAGAGAAACAGCCATGCAGGCTTCACTCAAGTTAAACCTTGTGTGGTGCTCAAGACGCGCCAGCGAATCTATGCCAGCACGTCGAACATCCTTGTCAGAGACTTTTAAAACTTATTCTGCCAGAAGCTCATCCTGAAGTTTTGCGTCTGATTTTGCAGAGGCTTCAGAATCAGGCTCAGCCGTACCCAGCAACTCAGCTCGAATCTGTGTTTCTATCTCTTCAGCAATCTTTGGGTTGTCGGTCAGATATTGAGCTGCATTGGCCTTACCCTGACCAATTTTTGTACCTTTATAGGAGTACCAGGCACCGGACTTCTCAACCAGCTTCTGCTTAACCCCCAGGTCAATCACTTCACCCATGTGGTAAATGCCCTGACCGTAAAGAATCTGAAACTCAGCCTGGCGGAAAGGAGGAGACACCTTGTTCTTGACCACCTTGACCCGGGTTTCGTTACCGATGATTTCATCACCCTGCTTCACTGCACCGGTTCTGCGAATATCCAGACGCACCGAAGAGTAGAACTTGAGAGCATTCCCCCCCGTGGTAGTCTCGGGGTTACCGAACATCACGCCAATCTTCATACGAATCTGGTTAATAAAGATGACCAGACAGTTTGCCTGCTTGATAGAACCCGTGATTTTTCGCAGAGCCTGGGACATCAAACGCGCCTGCAGGCCGACATGAGAGTCACCCATATCCCCTTCAATTTCAGCCTTGGGAACCAGAGCTGCAACGGAGTCGACAACAATGACATCAACCGCACCGGAACGCACCAGCATATCGGTAATTTCCAGCGCTTGCTCGCCGGTGTCGGGCTGAGAAACATAAAGGTCCTCAACATCAACACCCAGCTTGCCAGCGTACTGAGGATCCAGAGCGTGTTCCGCATCAACAAAAGCACAGGTGGCACCCTGCTTCTGAGCTTCTGCAATCACACTGAGTGTCAGCGTGGTTTTACCAGAAGATTCAGGACCAAAAATCTCAACGACACGTCCCTTTGGCAAACCGCCTATGCCCAGTGCAATATCCAGTTGCAACGAGCCCGTAGAGATAGCAGGAATGGCTTCCTGCTTCTGGTCACCCATGCGCATGACCGTACCTTTACCAAACTGTCGGTCAATCTGGCCCAGGGCCGCCGCCAGTGCTTTCTTTCTGTTCTCATCCATTATTCAGATCCACCTTTTTTAGTGCTGGCCACTATTTTTTAAGTTTTGAGTATTAAAAACTTCAGATACTGTATATTTAAACACTATATGTATATTTGTCCAGTATTTATCTGGAAATTGTATCCACCCATTTAACCAGACCATCAATAGCAGTCTCAACGGCCTGTCTTCTCACCTGCTCCCGATCACCAGAAAAGTGAAAAACTTCAGCGGTTACCTGATCATCAAAACACCAGCCAATCCATACCGTACCCACCGGCTTGTCATCGGTTCCACCTTCAGGGCCAGCAACCCCTGATATAGAAACACTCAAAGGCACCGAAAGGCGCTTGGCGGCACCCAATGCCATGCTTTCCACTACCGGCTGACTGACCGCTCCATAACGATCAATCAGTGCAACAGGAACGCCCAGAAACTTATGTTTCATAGCATTGGAATAGCTGATGATGGCACCTTCAAACCAGGATGAGCTGCCGGCAACAGAGGTAAAAGCCTGACTGAGCCAGCCACCTGTGCAAGATTCAGCAGCAGCCACTTTCAAGTTTGCAGCCTGAAGCTTTCTGGCTAACAACTCCAGCTTTTTGTCAAAATCTCCGGACATCCATCGCGCCCCTGCCTGATCTAGGATATACATTTAACAGCCTTCAGCTGCCAATGGGTAAAGATAAACTATTGCTCCCATTAAAACAGCCCGCTTTTCATAGTAAAATGACAGATTATTTGTCAGCAACCTGAATTCAAGGCTTCCCCTCATCTATGAGCCAGCGCAAAGATAGCCAAAGTCAGCATACACCGATGATGCAGCAGTACCTGCGCATCAAACAGCAGCACCGGGAACATCTGGTATTTTATCGCATGGGTGATTTTTACGAGCTGTTCTACGACGATGCCCGTAAAGCTGCCGAGTTACTGGATATCACCCTGACGACCCGTGGACAGTCTGCCGGTGAGCCCATTCCCATGTCAGGTATCCCTTACCATGCCGTAGAAGGTTATCTGGCTCGACTGGTCAGACTTCGCGTCTCTGTCGCCATTTGCGAACAAGTTGGCGACCCGGCTACGTCAAAGGGCCCCGTTGAAAGAAAAGTCGTCCGTATTCTGACCCCCGGCACAGTGAGTGATGAAGCACTTCTGGACGAACGACAGGACAACCTTCTGACGGCGCTGAACCGATCCGAAGATCGATATGGAATAGCCTCTCTGAATATCAGCAGTGGTCAATTTACGGCACTGGAAGTCGTGGGTGAAGAAGCCCTGGTGGCAGAAGTTGAGCGTATCAACCCTGCCGAAATACTCATCAATGACAGTGTTGAATGGCCTGCCCGGATTGCTGAACGCCCGGGAACAATCAAGCGCCCCCCCTGGGACTTTGACCGTGACAGTGCCTACGAAGGATTAACCCGCCAGTTCCAAACCAAAAACCTGCAAGGGTTCGACTGTGAATCGTTAACGGTTGGCCTTGAGGCAGCAGGCTGTCTGTTACAATACGCCAGGGAAACACAAAAAACCTCCCTGCCCCACATCAGAAGCATTCAGCAGGAAGTTCGCGAAGACAGCGTGGTTCTTGATGCCGCCAGCCGAAAAAATCTGGAACTAAGTCAGAATCTCAATGGCGGCCGTGATCACACCCTCTTGTCGGTGCTTGATAAAACAGCGACCGCCATGGGCAGCCGATTGCTGTCAAGATGGCTGAATCGCCCCCTGAGAAATCTTCAAAAGCTGCAAAAGCGTCAGTCTATTATTTCAACAATAAAATCGGGTTATCACTTCGAACAGATTCAGCCCTTGCTTCGCGGCATTGGCGATATTGAACGTATTCTTGCCAGAGTAGCATTAAAGTCAGCTCGTCCAAGAGACCTGGCTCGCTTAAGAGATGCACTGAATCAACTGCCTGAACTACAAGCCATTCTCAAAGCAATCGACAACGAAGACATCCATAAACTGGCTGAAGCCATTAGTGAACATCCTCAGGTTGCGGACTTACTGAGCAGGGCTATTATCGAGAATCCGCCGGTGATTATCAGAGACGGTGGCGTCATTGCAGAAGGCTTTGACAAAGAGCTGGATGAGTTTCGTGCCCTCAGTCAGAACGCAGGCGATTATCTTGTCGAACTGGAAAACAGAGAGAAAGAGAGAACAGGACTGCCCAGCCTGAAAGTCGGCTTTAACAGGGTTCATGGCTATTACATTGAACTTAGCCGAAGAGAATCTGAAGACGCCCCGGTAGACTACATACGTCGCCAGACACTGAAAAATACTGAACGATTTATCACACCGGAATTAAAAGAATTCGAAGATAAAGCCCTATCCAGCAAAAGCAGGGCACTCTCCAGGGAGAAGGCACTGTACGATGAATTACTGGATAACCTTCTGGAAGTTCTGGGCCCTCTTCAGGAAACGGCCATGAGTCTCGCCGAGCTGGATGCTCTGAACAACCTCTCAGAAAGAGCTGAAACTCTGAACTTCTGCCAACCGGAGCTGAGTTCGACACCCGGTATTCATATTAAAGATGGGCGCCACCCGGTTGTTGAACAGGTACTGACTGAACCCTTTGTAGCGAACAATGTAGACTTGGACGCCACAAGAAGAATGCTAGTCATCACCGGCCCAAACATGGGCGGTAAATCGACCTACATGAGACAAACGGCATTGATCGTTTTATTAGCTCACGTAGGCAGCTTTGTTCCTGCCAGCCACGCTAACATTGGTCTGGTAGACAGAATATTCACCCGCATAGGATCATCCGATGATCTGGCCGGGGGACGATCAACATTTATGGTGGAAATGACCGAAACAGCCAATATCCTTCATAACGCCACAGCAAGCAGTCTGGTTTTGATGGATGAAATTGGTCGGGGAACCAGCACCTTTGATGGACTATCACTGGCCTGGGCCTGTGCTCACTACCTGGCCGATACCGTTAAGGCATTCACACTGTTCGCCACCCACTATTTTGAGCTGACTCAACTGCCCGATGAGTGCAGCTCTGTTGCCAATGTTCATCTGAACGCGACAGAACACGACGATAGAATTGTATTTTTACACTCAGTTCAGGATGGCCCTGCCAGCCAGAGTTATGGTTTACAAGTGGCCCAGCTGGCCGGCGTTCCCAGAAATGTCGTCACTCAGGCGCGCTCCAGGCTACAACAACTGGAAGAAGGCTCATCTGAACAAACTATGCTGCAAACCGCTGAGCAGCCTAAAACGGTGTGTAATGAGAACCCGATTCAGGCAGATATGTTCGCAGCTTCCCAGACACACCCGGCCGTCGAAGCACTCAAGGATCTTAATCCTGACACCCTGTCACCCCGGCAGGCTCTTGGACTCCTATACGACCTTAAGTCACTGACTTCGTAAAACTGGCTAGTTCATAACTGCTTGAGCTACTACCTTAGGGACAATACTGGTAGACTTGCCGCCTCGACTGGTTGGGCTGTACGCCAAACCAGCCAGGGGTATACGATTGGAAATGCCATTCCTGATGGTGGCATTTCATCAATCTATTGTGACTGAATTTATCATCAGCCTGAACAAACGGAGTGTAACCATCATGACTTTCGTAGTGGGTGAAAACTGCATCAAATGCAAATACACCGATTGCGTGGAAGTGTGTCCCGTAGATTGCTTTTACGAAGGGCCCAACTTTCTGGTTATCCACCCGGACGAATGTATCGACTGCGCTCTCTGTGAGCCTGAGTGCCCAGCCAATGCGATCTTCTCCGAAGATGAGGTACCGGAAGATCAGCAGGAGTTTATTGAACTCAACGCTGTACTCGCAGATGTCTGGGAGAACATTACAGAAAAAACAGATGCACTCCCCGACGCTGAAAAATGGGATGGCGTGAAAGGCAAGCTTGAGCATCTGGAACGCTAAGAATCGGGAAGGCCTCCATGGGCAAAGACCTATGCAGAAACACTTTGATAATCCCTTTTAATGGTTCGGGTACTGAGCCTTTCCCAAACAAAAAGCCATGACCTCGCGATCATGGCTTTTTCTATTGGCAAAGCACTGTATCAGCTGAACAGCGATTCTCCAGACAGTCCCTGCTTCTCAAGGATAGAACGCAGGCGCTTCAAAGCTTCGACCTGTATCTGCCTGACTCTTTCTCTGGTCAGGCCAATTTCCCTTCCTACCTCTTCAAGAGTGCTGGTTTCATAGCCCCGCAAACCAAACCTTCTGGCCACCACCTCGCGTTGCTTTTCAGAAAGTTCACCCAACCACCGATCCAAACTGTCATTGAGATCAAGATCCTGAAGCAATTCTGCCGGGTCAGACTCTTTCTCATCAGAGATAGTATCAAGAATGGACTTATCAGAGTCCGGCCCCAATGGCGTATCAACTGAAGTGACACGCTCATTAAGCCCCAACATTCTTTTGACATCATCGACTGGTTTATCCAGCAGCTGGGCAATTTCTTCCGGGGTAGGATCATGATCCAACTTCTGAGTCAGCTCGCGGGCTGCCCTCAGGTAAACATTAAGCTCTTTAACCACATGAATCGGCAGACGAATGGTGCGCGTCTGGTTCATAATGGCCCGCTCAATGGTTTGACGAATCCACCAGGTAGCGTACGTTGAAAAACGGAATCCACGCTCAGGATCAAATTTTTCAACCGCCCTGATAAGGCCCAGGTTTCCCTCTTCAATCAGATCCAGAAGTGTCAGACCCCGATTGACGTAGCGTCTTGAGATCTTAACCACCAGACGCAGATTACTTTCAATCATACGACGCCGACCTGCCTCAACGCCTCGACGGGCAAGACGCGCGTAATGCACCTCTTCCTCCGGCGTTAGCAGTGGTGAGAAACCAATCTCATTCAGGTAAAGCTGCGTGGCATCAATAGATTTGTAGAAGCCATCATCGTCGCGACGGGCCTTGCTGTAATCTGACGCACTGGGTGTAAACGACTGTGGCGCAGGTTCCTTTCCTTCGACTACTTCATTTTCATTAAGATCAGAATCCAGCGCGTTATCAATTTCACTCTTTCCCTGGGTAAAATCCTCAGCAAAATTACTTTGCTCTGAGTCTTCCCTCTTTGCTGCCATAAGAGTCAGTCCTATCCGAAAGCCCCACTGTCTGTCGAACAACCAACCGGGAGTTGGGTCGACACCCGTGAGATCCCTCTACCGACACCGCAGAATGAAATCAGCGCTCAGGCAGGAATCGCATTGGGTCGACCGGTTTGCCATTATGCCGAATTTCAAAATGCAGCTTAGGCTCTGTCGTTCCTGTAGAACCTATTTCGGCTATCTTCTGGCCTGCTTTAACTGAGTCTCCTTCACGCACAAGCAACTCCTTATTGTGAGCGTAAGCGCTCAGATAGCTATTATTGTGTTTCATAATGATCAGCTTGCCATAACCAGCGAGTTCACTACCGGCATAAACCACCTCTCCGGCGGCAGCTGCATTTACAGGCTCTCCCAATTTGCCTCCGATATCAATCCCTTTGTTCAGCCCGTTATCGTTGCTGTATGCCTGTACCACTTTGCCATTGGCTGGCCAATGCCAGCTTAAAGGCTTGGATGAATGCGCTGTTTTTCCAGATATTTTTGTTGGTGCTTTTTTAACCGCAGCAGATTGCGATGAAGTTCTAATGCGCTTACCTGAAGAACCTGAAGCGCGCGATGCATACCTTGAAGCAGTCAAATTGACATGCTGTCCCGGATAGATAGTGTACGGTGAACGTATACCATTGATAGCTGCCAACTCTTTGTAATCTCTGCTATAAAGCCAGGCTATTGAAAAAAGAGTTTCACCATGACGAACGATATGACTGCCACTATTGACTTCAGGAGGTAACCTTAGTTCTTTAACCAGAACCGAGGAAGGATCATGAGAACACCCCGACAGTAACAGAATCAATGTCGTCCAACTGAATATTCTTGAGCAAACACTCAAATAAATTTTTTGCCCAAGATCATCACCTGTCATTCACTCTGCTCCATAGTTAGCTCCTGAGGCGCGCCTCAAAATATAACAAAATTAGATATATTTAAATTTTTTTAATCTAAAAAAATATATCAAATCAGGTACGATTGCCTATATTCCGACGCCATCCACTTACACGACATCATAAATACCGAAACACTCTTTTCGTATCGGACCTATCTCACATCATCTTCAGTCAAACGACTACCGAATTTCTCAAGCAGAACCACCAGCAGAATACCTGACAACATCAGGGCAATGGATGGCAACAGGTAAGCCGAATGACCAGACAGTGCTTCATATGCCCAGGGAGAAATATTTCTTTCCAGAAAAGGTACTTCCTGACCCGAACTATTTATTCTTGTTTCCAGTGTTTCTTTCCACGGCCACACTTTTCCCAGGGCCCCCAGCATCAGCCCCGTCAAAAGCGACAGTGCCAGGTTACGATGATGCTTTAACAACCAGGAGAGAACATGAGAGAAAGTCAGCAACCCGACAACGCATCCAGATCCAAAGAGTGCCAGCACCAGAATATCCAGGTTTTTCACAGCACTCAGGACAACAGGATACAATCCCATCAACAACAAGATAAAACTGCCGGAAATACCCGGTAAAATCATAGCGGAGATGGCAATACAACCGGCCATGAACAACATCAGGTAAGAAGGTGTCAGAGATGTAGGCGTCAATGTCCCTATAAAATAAGAAAAGCCACAGCCAAGCACCAGCAGCATCACAGAGGCGGCACTCCAATGCTTAACCTGTTTAAGCATATGAATGCCCGAAATCAATATCAGGCCAAAGAGGAAAGACCAGATGAGTTCCGGATAACATTCCAGCAGGTACGTAATAAGATGAGCAAAACTCATTATGCTGAGCAATATCCCGCCAAACAGCAGAATCAGAAAACTCCCATCAATATGCCTCCAGCAGGCGGCAACCCCTTCGGATTTAAGCTTTACCAGCAAACCGGGATTAATACTCTTCAGGGCATTCAACAGGCGATCATAGACACCGGTGATAAAAGCAATGGTCCCCCCTGAAACTCCGGGAACGACATCGGCAGCGCCCATAGCCATTCCCCTGAGTAGAATGCCCAGACCTTCTTTCATTTTTGACATAATCCAACCTGTCGTATTCTGTAATGCATAAATCAGTAATAGACCCGTTATCTTCTCAGAGTTATCTGACTGGGTTTCATTGTTAAAATACCAGGGCAGGTATTACCGCTGAATACCATCAAGCAATGGCACAAACCTCACGGCTTCAAGCACTTCCCTCTTGAAGACGTCGCCATGGCGGGTGATCAACCATAAATCCTGAACACCACGACCACCAACCGGAATAATGAGACGACCATTATCTTCGGACAACTGCTGCAATAGTTCTTCGGGTACCTGATCCGGGGCAGCGGTGACAATGATGCCATCAAAGGGACTCATGACTGACCACCCCATACCACCGTCGCTAAGTTTAAACTGGGCATTGTGAATAGAAAGTGTTTTAAGCCGCTTTTTCGCCCGCTCATAAAGAGGCTTGATACGCTCAACGGAATATATTTTTTTTACCAGTGGCGACAGGATCGCTGTCTGATAACCTGAGCCAGTACCTACCTCGAGCACTCTATCGAGCGGGCCTGCGGCCATAAGAGCCTCTGTCATTCTTGCCACGATATAAGGCTGCGACAATGTCTGTCCAAAGCCAATAGGCAAGGCAGTATCTTCATAAGCCCTGTGAGATAGAGCCTCGTCCACAAACAGGTGTCTGGGTGTCTTTCGAATAACCTCCAGCACCTCGACGGAGTCGATCCCCTGAGCCGCAAGCCGATTGATCAGACGATCACGGGTTCTCCGGGAGGTCATTCCGATACCATGAATATCAATGTCTTTCATCTCAGCCCAGCCACTCACTGAGCTGAGAAAGCGTTGCATGATGCGTCTGATCATACTGAAGGGGCGTTACCGAAACAAAACCCCGGGCAACAGCGTGGAAATCAGTGCCCTCACCCGCATCCTGCTCCTTACCGACAGGAGCAATCCAATAGGCGGGGTTACCCCTTGGATCCAGCACCTGCACAGGCTTTTCCGCCCTTTCCCTGTGCCCTAAACGAGTCACTGCCAGACCGTTAAGTTCTTCATAGGATCTGTCGGGAACATTAACATTTAACAAGGTTCCTTCTGGCAAAGACAATTGCTCAAGCCTGAGGATCAGATCTCTGACCACCCTTCCGGCAGTGATCAGGCTCTCTTCTCCCTTGCCACAGGCAGATACCGCAATGGCAGGCAACCTCATAAAGCGGCCTTCCAGAGCAGCGCCTACCGTTCCTGAATAAAGAACATCATCACCCAGGTTGGCACCATGATTGATGCCAGAAATGACCATATCAGGCTCTTGCCCCAACAGGGCATTAACGGCCAAATGAACACAATCAGCCGGAGTTCCGTCGACGCTGTGAAAACCATTGGCATGCTCAGTCACCCTCAAGGGGCGACCCAGAGTCAATGAACTGCTCAAGCCCGAGCTGTTTCGATCAGGCGCAAACACTGTTCTCTCACCCACTCCTTCGAGTGAACTGTAAAGGATTGCCAGCCCTTTGGCGGCAACACCATCATCGTTACTGAGCAGTATTCTCATCAAACCTTCCTTCTATACACTCCAGGGCTTCCCTTAACACGGCTGTTGCAAAGCAGCCTTTTGGCAGAGAAAATTCCAGCCGGACACAATCATCTGATAACCATTTCCAGTCCATGGCCGCAGGCACCAAACGGATGGCCCTTCTTTCCTGCTTCAGACCTGCCTGCTCCAGACCTTCACACAATGACAGGTTCCGAGCTGAAACCTCTTCTTCCATCTTTCTGCAATCCGATTGACAAAGCAACTCCCCCCGCCCCCAGAGAGGAGCCGTCAGCGAGACTTCTCCGGATGCAATTCGGCTCATCAGGTTCTGATCATGATCCCGCAGAATTAAACTACCACTGTCCTGAAAACCCGGCACATCCCCCTCAAGATAGCGGGTCCAGTTTTTCTGACAAACCCGCTCAGAGAGAACCTGATTAAATAGCCAGGATCGTGCCGCAGACAAATACATTGAGCGCTTGTTTCTATGAGCCTTGAAACGACCGGCAAACATCAGCAACGCCCGGTCAACATTGATGCCCTCATGACCAAAGCGCTGTTCTCCAAAATAGTTGGGCACACCCTGACTGGCAATTAACTTCAAACGCTCTTCCAGCAACGCCTGAGACACGCTCACACTGCGTAAAGTGATGATGAAGCGATTGCCTTTCAAGGCACCCGTTTTGAGCTTTTTACCATGTCGGGTAGCAGCAATAATATTAAGGGACTCACTGCTCAGCCCAGACCACTCAGGAGCCTCTTGACCAGGCAGCCAGACACTAAACCACTGACGCGTGATCCCCTGGCGATCCTTACGTCCGGCATAACTCACTGCAGAACGTTTTACACCGGCGAACCTGGCAATCTGCCCCGCTACCCAGTCGGTATTTTCGCCGGTTTTCTGAACATTGATGTAAGCATGCTCCCCTTCACCCTCCGGTACAAAAGGTAATTCTTCTTCAACAATAAAATCTTCAGGCAGACGCTTGAAAGTACATTGCCCCAAAGGACCACCCCAGGCATAAGCCCAGGCCAGTGTGTAAGAAACTTGATTCATTAAACAATAATCTTTCAGTGAGAGCGCGAACGGATCAGGATGAGTCTCAGTGAGCCAGAAGCACCACGGCATGAACGGCAATACCTTCCTTTCGGCCGGTATAGCCCAACTTCTCTGTTGTCGTTGCTTTTACATTGACAGCCCCTGTTTCAACCTGAAGATCTCCGGCGAGGTTTTCTCTCATGGCGGGAATATGAGGAGCCATTTTCGGTGCCTGAGCGACAATGGTGCTATCAACATTAATCACCCGATAACCATTCTCATGAATCAGTGCCACCACGTGCCTGAGCAACTGTCGGCTATCAATCCCTTTATACCGGGGATCGGTATCCGGGAAATGCTGGCCGATATCGCCCAGGGCAGCCGCTCCCAGCAGCGCATCGCACACGGCATGAAGCAGAACATCACCATCAGAATGGGCTAACAGCGCGTGACTGTAATCAATACCGACTCCGCCCAATATAACCTTGGCATCAGCCGTTGCTTCATCAGAAAAGCGGTGCACATCAAAACCGTGACCTATTCGCATTATACTGTCTCGATCAGTTTGGCTTGTTGTTGAATGTAAAGGGCTGCAAGGGTCAAATCCGCACTGCGGGTCACCTTGATATTATCACTGTGCCCTTCGACCATCAGTGGCTTGAATCCTGCGTATTCAATGGCACTGGCTTCATCCGTCACTGGCATACCATCATCCAGTGCTTTCTTAAGGGCATCATAAAGCAACTTCATTCTGAACATTTGCGGCGTCAGGGCGTGCCACAGGGCATCTCTGTCAACAGTTTCAGTGACTTCTCCGGCAGATGAAGTCCGCTTCATAGTGTCTCTGACCGGCATTCCCAACAAACCGCCAACCGTATGGTCAGCTAACTGTTCAACCAGCCACTCCAGGTCAGAGTGACGGATACAGGGTCTGGCAACATCATGAACCATCACCCAATCCTCGGCATCTGCCAGCTCAGACAGGGTTTTCAGCCCGTTCAGGACGGAATGGTAACGTTCCTCTCCCCCCTGAACCAACATAATTCGTGAATCCCTTAATAGCTTGATCTCTTTGTAGTATTCATCTTCAGCACCAATCACAACGATTAACTTCTGCAGATGGGTAAAACCCAGCAGACGTTCAAGTGTGTGCTCCATCAGGGTACGACCATGAATCTCAAGATACTGCTTGGGAATGGTACTCTGCATGCGACGACCCACGCCCGCGGCCGGAACAATTGCCCAAAAGCCGGGGTTATGAGGATTACTCGTACTCACATTGCCACCTACAAACATTGTCATTTACAAACACTGTCATTTACAAACATTGTCATCTAAAAATATTGTCATTCGAACAAGATCAAAAACAACCTGCCAGCAACAGGCCAGGATTCAACCCCTTATAAATCTGAAATGTCACTTACCGAACTATAAAATAGCTGTAATAACCAAAGCTGCGGAGTTTTCTAGCCACTATTGCGTCATCCGCATGAGAGCGACTGCAACACTCAGTCATAAATCAGATAAAACGTTTCGTCTTTCTTGATCATCCCAAGATCCAGACGAGCTCGCTCTTCCAATGTTTGCAGACCATTTTGCAGCTCAACAACTTCGTCCGCGAGCAAACGATTCCGCTGATACAAACGATCGTTTTCCCGTTGCTGCTGCTCAATTTGTTCTTTGATCGCAACCATTTCGGCCACACTGCCCGCTCCCGACCAGAGTTGCACCTGCAGGGCCACCAGCGCCAGCAGCAATAATGTATGCACCAGCTTTCGCATCTGAATCTCTCGTTGTCTTCAGCCATTGAGTCTATCAAAGCCTGAAAAATGTGCCCATGGTAAAAACACGAAAAACGGGAATATCCGGGAAATGAATCAGGGAGGTAAAACAGAGGACATAATAAAGGGAAGCTTCAGAAGCTTCCCTTATATTGACACGCTATTCAATAACTTGTCAGGCACGCTTGAATTCAGCGAGACCACGATAGGGAGCTTTAGCACCCAGCTCTTCTTCAATGCGCAGCAGCTGGTTGTATTTGGCTACACGGTCAGAACGACACAGGGAACCGGTCTTGATCTGACCCGCAGCAGTACCTACCGCCAAGTCTGCAATAGTAGCGTCTTCTGTTTCACCGGAGCGGTGGGAGATGACCGCAGTGTATCCGGCATCCTTGGCCATCTTGATGGCTTCCAGGGTTTCCGTCAGGGAACCGATCTGGTTAAACTTGATCAGGATCGAGTTAGCGACACCCTTCTCGATACCTTCCTTCAGGATTTTTGTGTTGGTTACAAACAGGTCGTCACCCACAATCTGGATCTTGTTGCCCAGAATTTCAGTCTGGTATTTGAAACCGTCCCAGTCAGACTCGTCCAGACCATCTTCGATGGAGATGATTGGATACTCTTCCGTCAGCTTGGCCAGATAGTCAGAAAAATCATTAGAAGAGAAAACCTTGCCTTCGCCCTTCAGGTTGTACTGACCGTCAACGTAAAATTCAGAAGCTGCGCAATCCATCGCCAACGTGATGTCAGTGCCCAGCTTGTAGCCAGCCGCTTCAACCGCTTCTTTAATAACCGCCAGAGCATCGGCATTAGAAGCCAGGTTGGGAGCGAACCCGCCTTCATCACCTACCGCAGTGTTCAGGCCTTTGGCAGACAGCACTTTCTTCAGGGCGTGGAAGACTTCAGCACCCATGCGCAGACCTTCAGCAAATGTCTTGGCCGCCACTGGCTGAACCATGAACTCCTGAATGTCGACATTGTTGTCTGCGTGCTCACCCCCGTTCAGGATGTTCATCATAGGAACCGGCATGGTGAACTGACCGGAAGTGCCGTTCAGGTCAGCAATGTGCTGGTACAGAGGAATGTTTTTGTCGGCAGCTGCGGCCTTAGCAGCAGCCAGGGATACTGCCAGAATGGCATTGGCACCCAGAACGCTTTTGTTCTCAGTACCATCCAGTTCAATCATGGCCAGATCCAGTCCGCGCTGATCAGCAGCGTCACGACCGAGCAGTGCTTCACGGATAGGGCCGTTAATGTTACCAACCGCTTTCAGGACACCCTTACCCAGGTAGCGAGACTTGTCTCCATCACGCAGCTCCAGAGCTTCACGGGAACCGGTAGAAGCACCAGAGGGCGCCGCAGCACGCCCCATGGCACCGGAATCCAGAATGACGTCGGCCTCTACGGTTGGGTTACCACGAGAATCCATGATTTCGCGGCCTTTGATTTCAACAATGTTTGCCATAATAGCTTTCTCTCTACACAAATGCTGACGGCCAATGAAAAGTAGTTTTCACAACACCGTCGTCTATGAAGGGAAACAGACCCGATCCGATCGGGCGTAATGCGGCCACTATACCAACTCCCGACGGGTTATCAACTATTGCACATAGCAACACCGAAGGCGCAATAGTTAACATCTGAATTCAGTAGAAATCGTTGATATCACAGCGACGAAAAACAAATAACAAGCATCGGTTAAGGCCTGAGAAAAATGAACCCAGGGCGATCTATGACAAAAACACTCGACGAAAAAAAACCGCCGAAAGCAGGCGGTTTTTTTTGCTATCCAAGCAAGTACTCAAGTCCTGGTCAATAGGTATCCAGCTCAGGCATGGACTTAACCAGATCGTCAACCGCCTTCACCTGCGTCAGGAAACCTTCCAACTGCGAAAGGCGCAGCGCTGAAGGGCCATCACAACGAGCCGCATCCGGATCAGGATGAGCCTCCAGGAAAAGACCTGCCAGTCGGGTCGACATACCCGCCAGGGACAACTCAGCCACCTGGTGACGACGACCACCCGAAGCCGCCCCCATGGGATCTCTGCACTGAAGCGCATGAGTCGCATCAAAAATAACGGGGGACTGGCCACTGACCTCTTTCATGGTACGAAAACCCAACATATCAACCACCAGGTTGTCGTAACCAAATGAAGAACCACGCTCACAGAGAATGACCTGCTCATTACCAGCCTCCGCGAACTTATCGACAATGTTACCCATCTGGGAAGGGCTCAGGAACTGGGGTTTCTTGATGTTGATCACGGCACCGGTTTTGGCCATGGCAAACACGAGATCGGTTTGACGTGCCAGAAAAGCGGGTAACTGAATCACATCAACCACCTCGGCTACCGGTTGGCACTGATGAACTTCATGAACATCGGTGATCACCGGCATACCGAAGGTCTCTTTCAACTCCTGAAAGATCTTCAAACCTTCTTCCATGCCCGGCCCACGATAGGACTCAATGGAAGAACGGTTCGCCTTGTCAAAGGAAGCCTTGAAAACGTAAGGAATGCCCAGCTTCTCCGTGACCGCAACATAGTGCTCTGCCACTTTCATGGCCATATCACGGGACTCAAGCACATTCATGCCACCAAACAGCACAAATGGCTTGTCATTCGCTACCTGGATAGAGCCTACAGAGACTACTTTCTGTTCAGACATACTGCGTCCTTAATCCTGTCGAGCCTGATGGTCCAGAGCTGCTTCAATAAATGACTTAAAGAGCGGGTGACCATCCCTTGGCGTCGAGGTAAATTCAGGGTGGAACTGACAGGCCACAAACCAGGGGTGCTCTGCCACTTCCACCATTTCAACCAAGGCATTATCTTCAGAACGTCCGGAAATAACCAGACCCGCCTTCTGCAAGGCTGGGAGGTAATTGTTATTCACTTCATAGCGATGACGGTGGCGCTCAGTGACAGCGTCTTTACCATAAGCAGAATGAGCCTGCGTACCAGGAATAAGATGACACTTCTGGGCACCCAGTCTCATGGTTCCACCCAGGTCGGACGCCTCGGTACGAGTCTCGACGGCACCGTCGGAAGACAGCCATTCAGTAATCAGACCTACCACCGGATGCTGGGAATTCTGATCAAACTCGGAGCTGTTGGCTCCTTCCAGACCCGCTTTGTTACGAGCGTACTCAATCACAGCGACCTGCATCCCCAGGCAGATACCCAAATAGGGAACCCTGTTCTCACGGGCATGACGAACCGCCTGAATCTTACCTTCCACACCCCGATGACCAAAACCACCCGGCACCAGAATCGCACTGACACCTTCCAGACGGCTCAGACCTTCCTGCTCCAGCAGCTCGGAGTCAACATAGCGAATAGTGACCTTGGTACGGGTTTTTAATCCGGCGTGTCGAATCGCTTCAATCAGGGATTTATAGGCATCCAGAAGCTCCATGTATTTGCCGACCATGGCAATAGTGACTTCTTGCTCAGGGTGGGTGTCACGGTCGACAACATCTGCCCACTCAGACAGATCTGCAGCCGGTGTATCCAGATTAAACTTATCGACAACAATCTGATCCAGGCCCTGTTCATGGAGCATCTGGGGAATGCGGTAAATGGTATCGGCATCTTCCAGAGAAATAACTGCACGCTCTTCCACGTTAGTGAACAAAGAGATCTTGCGACGGGCAGAGGCTTCAATAAACTGCTCACTGCGACAAACCAGGATGTCCGGCTGAAGACCGATGGATCGCAACTCTTTAACAGAGTGCTGGGTAGGCTTGGTCTTGGTTTCACCGGCCGTCTTGATATAGGGCACCAAAGTCAGGTGCATCAGCAAAGCATGGGAAGAACCCAGCTCAACTTTCAATTGGCGAATCGCTTCCAGGAATGGCTGAGACTCAATGTCACCCACGGTACCGCCAATTTCAACCATGGCGATATCGGCATCACCGGCACCCTGAACAACGCGGCGCTTGATTTCATCGGTAATATGAGGAATAACCTGAACTGTACCACCCAAATAATCACCACGACGCTCTTTACGCAACACATCCTGGTAAACTCTACCGGTAGTAAAGTTATTACCCTTCTTCATGGTGGTGCGCACAAAACGCTCATAATGGCCCAGATCAAGGTCGGTCTCAGCACCGTCTTCAGTGACAAACACTTCACCGTGTTGGAACGGACTCATGGTACCCGGATCAACATTAATGTAGGGATCCAGCTTCAGCATCGTCACCTTAAGACCGCGTGCTTCAAGGATAGCTGCGAGGGAGGCTGATGCAATGCCTTTGCCCAATGAGGATACAACACCACCGGTGACGAAAATATAACGCGTCATTGTTATCTGCTGACTCTTAAAATGCGGGAAAAAATGGATACTCAAGATGGGAGATCAGGATACCAAAACCGTTACTAAACGTAAAACAGATACTGAGAAAATGCTGAAAAAGTTCAATTTCAGTGCTGCTGTCCAGACTCAAACATCAGGACGCCAGGACAGGCATTGACCCAAACCCGGCTCACAGGCGTAACTGACTGTGACAAAAACTCCCGGTAACGCCACCAGCTCATCGCCATGGAAAATAAAAGGAATGCTTTCCCTGACCCAGGGCGGAACCTGATAGTCCTGCAACCAGCGTTTGATGGTTTTACGACCCCGGCGCCCTTTCACAGCGATTTTCAGCCCCGCAGGCAGCTGAGCACGAAACAGTATGCGCAATGGCACCTCAGGCAAGCAAACATTACCGCCTTCCTGCAACGACAGCCTTCCCCCTGAAAAAGGCAGCTCAATGCTTCGATCCAGACACCATTGCCACTCAAGTGCTTCTTTTTCAATCAACTCATTCTTAATCAACTCTTTCTTAATAAATTCAGGCTGACCAAGCAGCACCAGTTTTCCGGCAAAGCGGCGCAACTGAAAAGCCCCCAGACGGACAATAGGTTCAGCATCCCCTGTGGCCTCAATCAAATCCGAAAACAGGACGCTCAGCCGGGCTCTATCCGGCATTTGGACCTGGTGAGTTGCCAGCCAGTAACGAACCACTCTTCGGGCTGCTGCGTCATTAATGAGCCTGAGCGCCTGCAAATCTAAAATGCTGCGCTCACCCCAAAAATGGGAAGGGGGAGGTTGAATAATCTGCCGGGCGTACTGCTCTGTTTGCTCAAGAATAATCTGATTCGCTTCAGAGGCATCCTCGGAAAACTGCGCCAGTCGAGCAGCAACGCCCGGCCAGACAGCCTCAATCTGAGGCATCAGAGCGCGCCTCAGAAAGTTACGACGGAACCTCTGATCCTGATTGGATTCATCCTCTACAAAATCCAAATCATAATTTTTTGCATAGTTTTCAATGTGTTTCCGGGGAGTATTAAGCAAAGGTCTGAACAAAATCCCGCTACCCAAAGCTCTTGAAACAGGCATACCGGCTGCGCCATCCAGCCCACTGCCTCGTAGCAGTCGAAAGAGCACGGTTTCCGCCTGATCATCCTGATGATGACCCATCAGCAAACACCCCCCCTCAGGTAGACAGTCTTCAAAAACGGCATAGCGAGCCTCACGAGCCTGTCGTTCAATATCAGAGGATGAATTAATGGCGACTTTGACGACCTCCAGGGGAACCTGCCATTGTCGGCAAACAGACAGGCAATGTTCCGCCCATGAATCAGCGTTGTCACTAAGCCCGTGGTGAATATGAACCGCCGAGAGTGACTCAACCGCCGCCTGTTCCCGCAGAGACACCAGTAAATGAAGGAGAACCGTGGAATCGACACCGCCGCTGAAGGCCACCACAAGGGGCCTCCCGGCAACGGTTTTGACTTGCTCAGAAAGGTGTTCAGCTAATGCGACGAGAGGGCGACAAAAGGCTGATCCGCCATCAGACAGCGCCATAATCCCTGATTCGCTGATAACGGCTTTCGATCAATTCATCCGCATTCATTTTTTCCAGTTTCTGGAGTTCTTCTTCCAGGGCTGCACCCAGCGAAGCGGCCATCACTTCAGGATGACTGTGAGCACCACCCAGAGGCTCGGTAACCAGACGATCTACCAGCTCCAGTTCCTTCAGCCGGGACGCCGTGACGCCCATCGCTTCTGCCGCTGTAGGAGCGTATTCTGATTTCTTCCAGAGAATCGACGCACAACCTTCAGGAGAAATCACTGAATAGATGGAGTTCTGCAGCATTAATAGCCGGTCACAGACACCGATGGCCAAAGCGCCGCCGGAACCCCCTTCACCGATAACCGTAGAAATAATAGGCACTCGCAGGCGAGACATAACAGCCAGGTTGTAGGCGATGGCCTCACTCTGACCACGCTCTTCTGCACCAATGCCCGGATAAGCGCCCGGAGTATCAATAAACGTCATGACAGGCATTTTGAAACGTTCAGCCATCTCCATCAGCCGACAGGCTTTCCGATAACCTTCGGGCTTGGGCATACCAAAGTTTCGAAGCACTTTTTCTTTGATTTCACGGCCTTTCTGATGACCGATCACCATGACCGGGCGATCATTGAATCGGGCGATACCGCCGACGATAGAAGCGTCATCGGCAAAGTGTCGATCACCATGCAACTCATCAAACTCAGTAAAAAGATATTGAATATAATCCAGAGTGTATGGGCGACGTGGGTGCCTGGAAAGCTGAGCCACCTGCCAGGCAGACAGATCAGAAAATATCTGTTCGGTCAGGGTTTTGCACTTGTTCTGCAAACGGCTGATTTCATCCGTAATGTTCAGTTCGGCATCGCTGCTGACCAGTCTCAGTTCTTCGATCTTTGCTTCCAACTCAGCAATCGGCTGTTCAAAATCCAGATAGTTCGGGTTCATAGATTCCACTTCAAGAGTTCAGCATCAGCGAAAAATACGTAAAAGCGATCAATATGTCGAGTTAAAAAGCGTAAGCGTCCGTTACTGATACTCTACTTTGGTGGATTCTTTCCCCAGCCATTGCCTCAAACCCAACACCAGATCATCACTGGGACTGACATTCCATTGCTCACCCAACTGGAGACTGGCCGAAGCATCTTCACGGGTATAGTTGACCTGCACCGGGAGGTGCCCCGGATGCTGTTCGAGCAGGCCGGACATTTTGGTATGAAAGACTCTGTCCACCTGCTCATGGTGTAAATCCACCAGCAGCCTGCGGGCATAGTAACTTCGGGCATCAATCAGGTTAAGTGCTTTCCTGGCCCTGACCTTGAGGCTACCCGAATAGTCATCAAAGCTGACCTCCCCTTCAAAGACGATCACCGTATCCATTTTGAGAAGCGCCTGACACTGCTCAAAAACATCAGCAAAAATAGACACCTCGATCCGGCCAGTACGGTCATCCAATGTCACAAAACACATTTTGTCGCCGCGTTTGTTTCTCATGGTTCTCATGGCCACCACCAGGCCCGCTATGTTCTGACTTTCGCCTCTGGCAGGCTGAAGATCGCGGATACGATTACGAATAAAATGCTTGATCTCCTGCTCATATTCATCGATAGGATGGCCGGTCAGATACAGACCCAGGGTGTCTTTTTCACCGCTCAGCCGGACTTTATCGGTCCACTCTTCGACCTTGCCGTACTTGTCGTAGACGTTCTCTTCACCAGCGGGTACCAGGGCACCAAACAGATCGCCATGGCCAGAATCAAAACTCTTGGCGGCCTGGTCTGCCGCTTTCATGGCTTCAGGTTGGCTGGACTCCAATACCGCGCGGTTAAAATTGTATCGGGACTTTTTACCCGGCGCAGGCCCCAGCAAATCAAGGGCACCGGATCGAATCAACGCTTCCAGAACCCGTTTATTGATACTCTTGGCATCGACCCGCTCACAGAAATCAAAGAGATCCTTAAACGCTCCGCCTGACTTTCGCGCTTCAACAATCGACTCAATAGGGCCTTCACCCACGCCTTTGATGGCCCCCAGGCCATACACAATATGTCCGTCTTCATTGACGCCAAACATATAGTCACCGCTGTTAACATCCGGCGGCAGGACGGTAAGTTCCATCTCACGACACTCTTCGATAAACGTCACGACCTTGTCGGTATTCTGCATATCCGAGCTCATAACGGCCGCCATAAATTCAGCAGGGTAATGAGCTTTCAGCCAGAGCGTCTGATAAGAGACAAGGGCATAGGCAGCGGAGTGAGATTTGTTAAACCCGTAACCGGCAAATTTCTCCACCAGGTCGAAGATTTTCATCGCCAGCTCGCCATCAATCCCCTGCTTGATAGCACCTTCTTCAAAGACCGCCCGCTGTTTGGCCATCTCTTCCGGTTTTTTCTTACCCATGGCCCGACGCAGCATATCGGCACCGCCCAGGGTATAACCCGCCAGCACCTGAGCGATCTGCATCACCTGCTCCTGATACAGGATGATGCCATAGGTAGGCTGGAGAATCGGTTGCAGCCACTCGTGCTGATATTGAGCATCCGGATAGGACAACTCTTCCCGGCCATGCTTACGGTTAATGAAGTTATCCACCATGCCCGATTGCAGCGGCCCCGGACGGAACAGGGCCACAAGGGCAATAATATCTTCAAAGCAGTCGGGCTGAAGACGCTTGATCAGATCCTTCATGCCCCGGGATTCAAGCTGGAAAACGGCGGTGGTCTCCGCTCGTTTAAGCATGTCGTAGGAGAACTTGTCCTCCAGATCGATCATCATGATGTCGAGTTCATCCTCGCCACGCTGCTGGCGGCGGGGATTGATCATTTTCAGCGCCCAGTCAATGATGGTCAGCGTTCTCAGCCCCAGAAAGTCAAACTTCACCAAACCGGCTGACTCCACATCATTCTTGTCAAACTGGGTAACGATACTGCCGCCGGATTCATCACAATAAAGCGGGGCAAAATCGGTGAGCTTGGTGGGTGCTATCACCACACCACCGGCGTGCTTACCGACATTCCGGGTAACCCCTTCCAGCTTGAGCGCCATATCCCAGATTTCTCTGCCATCTTCATCGACATCAAGAAAATCCCTGATCGTGGCTTCCTGCTCATGAGCTTTGCTGAGGGTCATACCAATCTCGAAAGGAATCATTTTCGAGAGCCGGTCGGCAAGACCATAAGACTTACCCTGAACCCTGGCGACATCCCTGACCACCGCTTTAGCCGCCATGGTACCGAAGGTAATGATCTGGGAGACCGCATCGCGACCGTAGGTTCTGGCGACATAATCAATAACCCGGTCTCTGCCATCCATGCAGAAGTCGACATCAAAGTCGGGCATGGATACCCGTTCCGGATTCAGGAATCGCTCGAATAGCAAATCGTATTGGATAGGATCAAGATCGGTAATTTTCTGGACGTAGGCCACCAGTGAACCGGCACCGGAACCCCGACCCGGACCTACCGGAATGCCGTTATTTTTAGACCACTGGATAAAGTCCATTACGATCAGGAAGTAACCTGGAAAACCCATCTGGAGGATGATATCCAGCTCAAAATCAAGGCGATCCCGATACACTTTTTCTTTGCTGGCGTATTCCGGGTCAGCAGGGTCCAGAATGGTTTGCAAACGCTCCGTCAAACCATCATGGGAAAACTTCCTGAAAAACGCATCCATGGTCATCCCTTCAGGGATGGGAAACTCGGGCAGAAAGTATTCGCCCAGATGTACATAAACCGAGCAGCGTCGGGCAATCTCCACTGAATTTTCGAGGGCTTCAGGGATGTCGGAGAAGAGCTCACACATCTCTTCTTCCGTTTTCAGGTACTGTTCTTCGCTGTATCGCTTGACCCGGCGCGGGTCGTCCAGGGTTGAACTTTCACCAATACAGACCCTGGCTTCGTGGGCCTCGAAGTCTTCTTTATTGAGGAACATCACATCGTTGGTGGCTACCACCGGGCAATCGTATTGTTCAGCCAGGGCGACAGAACCGTGCAGACACTCCTCATCACCCGCCCGGGAGGTTCTATGAAGCTCAAGATAGTAACGCCCCGGAAAGGCAGCCATCCATTCGGTCAACAGCTCACCCGCCAGCGCCTCGTTGCCATTAAGAATGGCCTGACCGACATCCCCTTCCCTGGCGCCTGACAGTGCTATCAAGCCTTCAGATTTTTCCTGGATCCACTCTCTTTTGACAACGGCTTTGCCATGGCGCTGGTTTTCCAGGAATGACTGGGAAATCAGTTCTGTGAGATTTCTGTAGCCCTTCTCATTCATGGACAGCAGCACCAGCCTCACAGGCTCAAGAGCCGGGTCAGAATGGGTTACCCAGAGATCAGCGCCACTGATGGGTTTAATTCCTGCCCCCTGGGCACTGTTATAAAACTTTACCAGTGAGCAAAGGTTTGACTGATCGGTGACGGCCACCGCTGGAAAGCCCCGCTCTCCAATCGCTTTGATCAGAGGCTTGATGCGAACCAGGCCATCGCTCAGGGAAAATTCTGTATGGAGTCTCAGATGTATGAAGCGTGCAGGCATGAGAGAAGGTAAACCTACTGATTGTGATTTTTGATTCTAACAACAGAGCCGGGTTATCTGCCACACATCAAAGCTCTGATGCTTCCAGAACTTCGCGAACAGGCTTGAACGAACGACGATGAATGGGCGTGGCTCCCAGCTTTTTCAGGGCATCCATATGAACCTTGGTGGGATAGCCTTTGTGACCACTGATCCCATAACCGGGATACCGCTTGTCCAGCTCAACCATTTCCCGATCCCGTGTCACTTTTGCCAGAATGGAGGCAGCCCCGATCTCTGGAACAGAACCGTCTCCCTTGACCACAGCCTCGGCAGGACAAGGCAGATCGGGACAACGATTACCATCAATCAGGGCCAGTTCAGGTTTCACTGACAGGCCAGCCACCGCTCTTTGCATGGCCAGCATCGTGGCATGAAGAATATTCAGTTCATCTATTTCATGAACTTCGGCCCTGCCGATGGACCAGGCTAATGCTTTCTCTTTAATTTCTTCAAAGAGCGCATCACGCTTTTTTTCAGAGAGTTTCTTGGAATCATTCAATCCGGCAATGGGATGATCAGGGTCCAGAATAACAGCCGCCGTCACCACCGGACCACAGAGCGGCCCCCGCCCCACTTCGTCGACACCGCAAACCCGTGTCACACTCTCAGGGACAGCAAAAAAGCCCATCTCACTTTGTTCCATCGTATTTTCCTACCACCGACATCACCGCCTCGTAAGCCAAAGCACTGGCATCCCGTTTGAGGGTTTTATGAATCGCTGTAAATTCCTGAATCAGGTGATTTCGCCACTCCTGATCATCCAATGCCCTGATCATGGCCTCGTAGAGCTTTTCAGGTGTCGCATCATTTTGCAGCAGCTCAGGGACACAAGGCTCGCTCGCCAACAAATTCGGCAACCCAACATGATCAACTTTCACCAGCCGACTGAGAATCGCAAAACTCAAAGACGCCATCCGATAACTGATGACCATGGGTCTTTTGTGTAAAGCCGCCTCCAGAGTGGCCGTTCCCGAAGCAATCAAAATAGCATTGGCCGCTGCCATCATCCCGGACGCTTTACCGACGGCAACGGTAACATCCAGATCCGGGAAATTTGCCAGCATGGGCAGCAGCTGCAACTTTCTCTTTTCACTGGCACAGGGAATCAGGAACCGAATATCGGGATGATCTTTCTTTAACAGACGTGCCGTTTTTAAGAAAAGCGCCCCCAAACGGGAGACCTCGGCTTTTCGACTGCCCGGCAACAGGGCGACCACCAGCCCTTCTTCATCGATTCCGAGGCAGCGGCGAGCCGCAACCGCATCCGGCTTCCAGGGCACCTGATCGGCCAGGGGATGGCCAACAAACGTAACCGGAACCCCGTGCCCCTGGTAGTAATCGGCTTCAAACGGGAGCAGTGCAAGCATGTGATCCACCGAGCACCTGATGTGTTTCAAGCGCCCTTCCCGCCATGCCCAAACCTGAGGGCTTACATAATGAACCGTGGGTATCCTATTGGATTTAAGGAACTTTTCCAAAGGCAAGTTAAAGTCAGGAGCATCAATTCCGATAAAAACATCCGGCCTTTCTGCCACAAAGGTTTCTTTCAGTTGCCTGCGAATACCCAATAACTCTTTCAGTCGTCCCAGGACCTCAACCAGCCCCATCACCGACAGTCGCTCCATGGGGAAAAGACTCTCAAACCCTTCGGCGATCATCATCGGGCCACCGATTCCGTAGCATCGGGCATCAGGGTGATGGCGTTTGATCTCCCTGATCAGGGCTGCTCCCAACAGATCACCCGAGGCCTCCCCGGCCACCAGAGCAAATGACAGTGTTCTGGACATTCCTAATTACCGTGAAAAAATAGGTGGCTGACAGAACGGACGGGGATCAGCGTGTGATACCGCGAGTCGATGCTTTCAGAGAGTCAATCAGCAACTGGATTTCGGGTTGTTTTTCCATGGCTTCAAGCCTGACCAGAGCCTCGCTGGTCCGCAGCCCCTGCCGGTAGATCAGCTTGTAACATCGACGTAATTCACGAATCAATTCCGGACTGTAGCCACGACGTCTCATACCCTCAACGTTCATACCATGGGCCTTAGCCGGGTTCTTACTGACCATCACAAAGGCAGGAACATCCTTGAAGATGGCGGTATGAGCAGCACTCATACTGTAATCACCGATGACGCAGAACTGGTGCACAGTGGTAAACCCGCCAAGGATAACCCCATCACCGATTCTGACATGACCTGCCAGCGTGGCGTTGTTAGCCAGAATAATGTTATTGCCAACGATGCAGTCATGGGCGACATGGACATAGGCCATCAACAGATTATTGCAGCCAATCCGGGTGACCGAACTATCCTGCGCAGTTCCCCGGTGAATAGTGCAACCTTCGCGAATCACATTATTGTCGCCCATTTCCAACCAGCTCGTTTCGCCTGCGTATTTCAGATCCTGACAATCTTCGCCAACACTGGAGAACTGAAAAATACGGTTATTTTTGCCTATTCGGGTGTGCCCCCTGATGACGACATGGGCATGGATTTCTGTTCCAGAGTCAATTTCAACGTTTGCGCCAACAACGGCATAGGGGCCGACCTTTACGTCCGGCGCCAGAACAGCACCCGGATCGATGATAGCTGTCGGATGAATCAACTCATCCCGAACAGTATTTGATTCTTGGCTGGAACGGGAATCAATCAAGACTGTAGTTCCTTTCTTGCACAGGTTATTTAAAAAACACATTTCACTCTTCGAGTCGGCGCTCACACTGTTTCAGACGTTTGGCTAAATCATCAAGCTTTCTGAAGCGAACAGCATTCTTTCGCCACTCCCCCGCTTCCATAATGCCTGTTCCGGATGCGTAGGCCCCCGGGCGGGTTATGGATTTGGTGACCATCGCCATGCCAGACAAATGAACATGGTCGGCAATGGTGATATGACCCGCAAGACCCGAAGCACCGGCAATGGTGCAATACTCACCGACCCTGGTACTGCCGGAAATACCGACATTGGCGGCGATGGCGGTGTGTTTGCCTATCACCACGTTATGAGCAATCTGTACCAGATTGTCGATCCTGACCCCATCCTGTATCACTGTGTCACCCAATGCGCCACGATCAATACAGGTGCAGGAACCAATCTCGACATCATTACCAATAACCACACCGCCGATCTGGGCAATTTTATGCCACTGCCCGTCTAAACGGGCATTACCAAATCCATCGGCACCAATCACAGCATTGGCGTGAATAATACTGCGCTCACCAATAAAGACACCGTGGCAAACAGAAACATTCCGACAAATGTGACTATTCTTACCAATCACGGAGTCATGACCGATGACAGCGCCCGCATCAATCCGAACACCTTCAGAAATCTGTACTCCAGACTCAATCACTACTTGCGGACCTATTGCCGCCGTTGGATGAATCTCGACATCAGAAGCAACAACAGCAGAGGGATGAACACCTTCCGGCTGCCCCTTATCGGTATCAAAAAGATGAGAAAGAGAAGCATACCCCAGGTAGGGATTATCCAGAATCAGCGCATTCCCACTCCAGGCTTTGGCCTGATCCGGAGCCAAAATAACAGCACTGGCCCCCGTACTCTCCAGATAGCGAGCGTAGGCCGGGTTTGCTAAAAAAGCCAGCTCCCCGGCAATCGCATCCTGAAGGGTGTTCAAGCCGGAGATGCGCTCCCCGGCATCCCCCCTGAGTTCAGCACCTACCTTGTCAGCCAGCTCACACAGGGTGAAGGAAAAAGACTGCTTCATGTATTACTTCAACTTGTTCATACGCTCAATCACTTTGCGGGTGATATCAAACTCAGGCTTGAGGTAAGGTACAGCACCACGCTCCAGAACCATGTCATAGTTCAGCTCTTTAGACACTTCATCAAGCGCTTTTTCCAGCTTCGGCCTCATCTTACCCAGTTCGGCCTGGTCAGAACGGGCTTTTTCGCTACGCAGCTGTCGATCCTGCAACTGAAGATCTTCAAACTTACGCTTAATTTCAAGCTGACGACTCTCGCGCTGACTCTCAGTCAAAGTAGGACCGTCTTTTTGCAGCTTTTGTTCCAAACCCTTGATTTCATCCTGCAGTGTTTTGAGCTGTTTGATTTTAGGTGCAAACAGTTTTTCGGCTTCTTTGGCATACTTTTTGGCGGCATCCGATTCCTGGATGGCCATTAGTGGATCCACAACAGCGATCTTTTGCGCCTGAGCCAATGGTGACAACAGCAACAGGGCCACAAATGCCAATTTGATCGATTTCAAGTTTATTCTCCTGAATAAAAAACACAAAGCCTAAGCCAGAGCACACGTCCACGAGCCAACTCACCCGGAGAGCCTGTCAGGTACATCCGGGGACAGCTTCGGGGCTCTCCTACAGCGGCTGGCGAGAATGGGCTCATTATAATGAAATAAGACTATATCGCATCTATTTCATGCTGCATTGACTGTATACAATCAGTAAAACTGCCCTGCCTGCTGCCAAAACATTCCATTAAAAACAATGGGCATCACCCCGCACAAAACAATGGTTCTAATGGATGAGGAACATCAGGAAAGAGGACAGCTGCTGTTCACGATCTTACTGAGGACTTCCTAAGTAAGATCGTGAACAGTTGTTTAGAAAGGCGTACCCAGAGAGAACGCAAACACCTGTGTCTCGTCTTCACCCTGAGGGTTAAGCGCCTTGGCCAGACTGAACGTCAGTGGCCCAAGCGGCGTAATCCAGGTCAGGCCCACACCCGCACTGTAGCGGAGCGAGCCAAAATCTGGATTTGAACAGTCCTTGATATCCCCGCTGGGACACGTGGTATCAAAGACATTACCGAAATCAAAGAACAGGCTGGTTCTGAGCGAACGCTGGTCTTTCACGAAGGGCAGCGGGAACAGTATCTCAGCGGTACCCTCAAAGACAAAGTCACCACCAATAGCGTTGTAATCATTGTCATTCTGCTCTTTCGCCTTCGGACCCAGGGAATTATCTTTATAGCCACGAACAGAGCCAAAGCCACCCGCATAGAAATGCTCAAAGAAAGGTATATCGGTGGTACTACCATAGGCACCGATGTAACCAATTCTGGTGGAGATGCGTCCGGTCAGTGAGTCAGTAAAAGGATAGAAGTACTGGCCACGATAAACGAGCTTGTAAAAGCTGACATCTGAGCCCGGAATGGTCACCTGCGCCGTGGCACTCTGGGAGTATCCCCGTGTCGGCAGTAAGCCCCGGTTCAATTCATTTTCAGACCAGCTCAGCGTCGTTTTGATGTTGGTATAGCTGTCACCGTTCGCCTTCAGGTAATCGAGAATGTAATCCGGTGTTTCTGTACCTGTGGTAATACTGGTAGCATCAACACCCACCCCCATGCTGATAGACTGAGTTTCCGAAATCGGGTACCCGAAGTTAACATTGGCACCGGTTGTATCAGCGGCGTAATTTGAAATATCGGTGTTGCTGTAATCATAAGAACGATGATACAAGCTAAATCCGCGACTCACGCCATCCACGGTAAAGTATGGGTCCATAAAACTGAAGTTATAGAGCTGGCTGACATCACTCTTGTTCAGACCTACAGACACCCTGTTACCCGTTCCCAGGAAGTTATTCTGACTGATGGAGCCACCCAGCAGCAGCCCATCCGACTGCGAGTAACCGACACTGGCAGAAATACTGCCTGACGGCTGCTCTTCAACGGTGTAGTTGACATCGATCAGGTCACTGGTGCCAGGCACCGGTGGTGTTTCAACATTGACTGATTTGAAGAAACCCAGTCGCTCCAGACGCACCTTGGACTGTTCAATCTTTTGGGTGTTGGCAGAGGCACCTTCCAGCTGACGCATCTCACGACGCAGAACTTCATCTTCAGTTTTGGTGTTTCCGGAGAAGTTAATCCTGCGAACATAAGCGCGCTTGCCCGGATCAACGAAGAATGTCAGGGAAACCGTTTTCTTTTCGTGATCGGGAGTGGGAATACCCGTTACATTGGCAAAGGTATAACCCTCGTTACCCAGACGCCTGCTCAGAGTTTCTTCTGTTGCGGTGATCACACGACGAGAAAATACCTGCTCTGGCCTAGCCAGCAGCAGACGCTTGGCTTCCTCTTCAGGAATAATCAAGTCACCCGCCAGCTTGACATCACTCACCGTGTATTTGTCGCCTTCATCAACATTCACTGTGATAAAGACACTTTGCTTATCAGGGCTGATCGAGACCTGAGTGGAGCGAATATTAAAGTTGATATAACCCCTGTCCAGGTAATAGGAACGGAGTCGTTCCAGGTCACCCGAGAGTTTTTCCCGGGAATATTTATCGCTGGAACCGAAAAATGAAAGCCAGTTAGACTTCTTGAGCTCAAACAGATCAATCACATCTTCCTGCGGGAAAACGGTATTACCGACCACATTGATATGTTGAATGGTGGCTACTTTACCTTCTTTGACATTAATCGTCAGCTTGATCCGGTTGCGGGGCTGGGCTTCAACATCAGCGGTAATACTGGCACCGTATCGACCCTGGGCAACATACTGGCGCTCCAGTTCCAGCCGAATAGCCTCTAGGGTAGCCTGCTGAAAAATCTCACCCTCTGCCAGACCTGACTTGCTCAGACCCTGCTTGAGATCTTCCGTCTTGATCGCCTTGTTACCCTTGATAACTATCTCACTGATGGAAGGCCGCTCGATAACCGAGATAACCAGAATATCGCCATCTCGGGCCATTTGAATATCTTTGAAATACCCTGTCTGAAACAGAGATTTAGCTGCACTGGAAATTTGCACAGACTCAATATCATCCCCAACTTCTATGGGCAACGCATTAAATACTGTACCGGCTGAAACCCTCTGCAGGCCATCAATCCGGATATCAGACACTACAAAAGCATGAGCGCCTGACGCATAGGCCATTGAGCCAATCAGCAGGGACAACAGTGATCGCTTCATGGAATCCGTTCTTAGTCCGTGTTCATCTTTTACTCTGGGTAGTCGCATCAGAATAACCGGCTTATATCATTGTACAGAGCCAACATCATGACACTGACCACCAGAGTCACCCCAATTTTCAACCCAACCGTCTGGGTCTTTTCAGACAGAGGTTTTCCTCTAACCCATTCCACCAGATAAAACAACAGATGTCCTCCATCCAGTACAGGAATAGGCAGTAAATTCAAAACCCCGAGACTGACGCTCAACATGGACAGGAAATAGAGAAAATTCTCCAGTCCTGATTGCAGAGATGCGCCAGCCACTTTAGCAATGGTGATGGGACCGCTCAAGTTTTTTACCGAAACCAGCCCAACCACCATCTTCCACAGCGACTCAAGCGTCATTCCCGTTAGGGCGGATGTTGCCTGAACGGCTTTGGGTACAGCTAACAAGGGGTTATATTGCAGGGTTCTGACCATATCGTCAGGCCAGGAGACTGACTGCACACCGGCACCGATATAACCCACACGCCGACCTTCCACTTCTTTCTCACCCGGCGTAATGGCAAGCCACTGGAGACTGTTATTTCGTTCAATCTCTATGTGCAGTGTTTTACCAGGGTGACTACGAATCAGGTTAACCCATGCCAGCCAATCCTGTACAGGCTCACCGTCGGTTTTAAGAATCTTGTCTCCAGGTTTCAAACCCGCCTGCTCAGCAGCACCACCTGCGACAACCTGACCGATAACGGCTGGTATCTGAGGTGAATAGGGCACAATCCCCAATGCCTTGACAGGGTTCAGGTCTTCCTGACCTACCAGCCAGTTATTCAAGGGCACCTGCCTGATCACTTCGCTGCCTTCCGGCTTCTGGCCCGGCACCCCCGACCTGACACTTACATCAATGGAACGACTGTCACCAATAAACGACAAAAGCTTCATATTAACCTGCTGCCACCCCGGCGTCACCGCTGAGCCAATCCTTAAAATCTCATCACCGGGTTGAATACCAGCCATTGCCGCAGGTGAGTCGGGCAGTACTTTTTCAACCTGTGGCAATACAGTCTTTACGCCCAGCACATACATTAACCAAAGCGCCACTATAGCCAGCAAGAAATTAGCGATCGGACCCGCAGCCACAATGGCTATTCGGGACAGAACAGGTTTGTTATTAAAAGCGAGCGCCTTTTCCGATTCAGAGACTGGCCCTTCCCGCTCATCCAGCATCTTGACATAGCCACCAAGAGGGATAGCAGCAATAACGTATTCAGTTCCCTGGCGATCGGTTCGTCTCCAGAGCGGCTTGCCAAAACCCACTGAAAAACGCAGAACCTTGACACCACAACGCCGAGCCACCCAAAAGTGGCCGAACTCATGAATACTGACAAGAATTCCCAACGTTATGACAAAAGCCAGAAACGTCTGCAAAGTTCCAAATATCATTTTGCGCTACCCAACCTCCAGTACGCTTGCCTGTCTAATTTGGTACTGAAATACCAGGCAGCAGTGAGTGACAGAGTTTAGTGATTAACATACGACTCTAAACAGAATATCACCAGAATAACAGTGAAATAGATGCCTTGTTGAAAACATCAAGCTGTCTTGTACCAGCGCTCAATCTGAGTACTGGCTTGCAACCTGGCCCGACGATCAGCATCCAGCACCTGTTCAATATCACCTGCACTGTTTACTTGAAGTGCCTGTAGCGTAGCATCAATAACTTCAGGGATACGATCAAAGCGAAGACGATCACCCAGAAAGGCCTCCACCGCCGCTTCATTGGCTGCATTGAGCATAGCGGCGGCGGTCCCACCCGTAGAAGCAGCATCCTGAGCCAGCTGCAAGCACCTGAAACGCTGCATACAGGGCTTCTGAAAGTCCAGTCTGCCAATGTCGGTCAGAGAAAGGGGCTCGACACCGGACTGAATGCGTTCCGGCCAGGCCAGTGCATGAGCAATTGGTGTGCGCATATCCGGGTTCCCCATCTGCGCCAGCACAGAGCCATCCTCATAATCCACCAGAGAATGAATAATACTCTGCGGATGAATCATCACCTCAACCTGGGAGGGGCGGGCTCCAAACAGCCAGCAAGCCTCAATAAACTCCAACCCCTTGTTCATCATGGTGGCCGAATCCACTGAAATCTTTTGCCCCATACTCCAGTTTGGATGAGCACAAGCCTGGGCAGGCGTTACCGTGGCAAGAATGTCGACCGGAGCCTCTCTGAAAGGACCGCCTGAAGCAGTTAATAGAATCCTGCGAACCCCAACCTTTTGAAGACCTTGACGATAGCCATGGGGGAGACACTGAAAGATCGCATTGTGCTCACTATCAATCGGCAACAGTTGGGCGCCAGACTCTTTCACTGAATCCATAAAAAGTGCACCCGTCATAACCAGTGCCTCTTTATTTGCCAACAAAACCTTCTTACCTGCCTTGACAGCAGCCAGAGTGGGCAGCAGACCTGCCGCCCCGACAATCGCTGCCATGACGATATCAACATCTGAATCCGCTGCCACCTGGGCAACTGAACGGGTTCCTCCCAAAACTTCTGTTTTGATCCCTTCAGCTTGTACCGACGCCCTCAACTGATTGGCAACATCAGGATCTGACATGACAGCAAAGTCAGGCTTAAACGCCCTGACCTGCTCCAGCATGACGTCATGACTACGACACGCCACCAGCGACCTGACTTTGTAGCGATCAGTGTTTCGGGCAATAACATCCAGAGTACTTTTTCCGATAGATCCGGTTGAACCCAGTACACAAACTTGTTGCATGCTTAACTCCCACCGACAATCAGAGCCAGAGTGAAGACCGGCACGGCCGCTGTCAGACTGTCTATCCTGTCCAGCACCCCACCATGACCTGGCAATAAATTACTACTGTCTTTTATCCCACGCTCACGCTTGAGCATACTTTCAAACAAATCACCCAGTACAGAAACCAGCACGACCGTGATTGAAAGCATCAGGAGACCCAGCCCCCGGACAAAAGAAAGATCATAATAAAGACCGACACAAGCCGCTGTAAATAACGACATCAGTAGCCCACCCACCAAACCTTCAACGGTTTTTTTAGGGCTCACCAGCGCCGCCAGCTTGTGACGTCCAAAATTCTTCCCGGCAAAATAAGCCCCTATATCCGCCGCCCATACTAACAGGAAGACCAGCATAATAGTCCAGCCCTGCTGGTCATAAAACTTGAGTTTTGAAAGCGCAAACCAGGCAGGAACCAGGGTCAACACGCCCATCACCAGTCTCAATAAACGACTGCGGCAGAAACGGGCAGAAGCCGGGTAACCCCTGACCAGGGCAAATGCCACCAGCCACCAGACAGCCGATACAGCCAGCAGCACATAGGCTGAGACACCTTTGACAAACCAGCAGACCGCACCGACCAGCAACAAATAACCTACTCTGGCGACAGTGTCCTCAACACCGGAAAGATTGGCCCACTCCCAGGCTCCCAGCATAATAATCAGGGCAATCAGGACTGAAAATGCGGCGGGGGGAAGAAAAATAACACTGCCCAGAGCCAGGACTGCCAGAACCACAGCAGTGAGAATTCTCTGTTTTAACACGTAGCCTCAGCCTCCACCTGCTCGCTGGTTTTGCCAAACCGTCGCTGGCGATTGACATAAGCCAGAAGCGCACGCTCAAACTCCCTGCGATTAAAATCCGGCCAAAAGGTTCTGGTAAAATAAAATTCGCTGTAGGCACACTGCCACAAAAGGAAGTTACTGATACGCTGTTCACCACTGGTTCTGATTAGAAGATCAGGGTCGGGTATACCAGCTGTACTCAAATGTTGACCAATCAACGACTCATCAACTTCGTCAGCGGATATCTCCCCTCGCTCTACCATGTTAGCCACTTTGCGGGCCGACTGTGCAATATCCCACATCCCACCGTAATTGGCAGCAATCACCAAAGTCACCTTGGCGCCGTCGGCCGTCGAAGCTTCTGCTTCGGCAATATGCGCCTGGATATCAGGACTAAAACGACTTACGTCGCCTATAATCTTCAGCCTGATATTATTTTTTTTAAGTTTGCCGGTTTCCCTGCGCAGTGTTCTCAGAAACAACTCCATCAGGCCATCCACTTCATTTTTTGGCCGGTTCCAGTTCTCACTACTGAAAGCAAACAGAGTCAGAACCTCAACACCCACTTCACCACAGGCCTCAACCACTTCCCTGACCGCTTTTACACCTGCTCGATGGCCAGCAAGACTCGGAAGCAATCGCTGTTTCGCCCAGCGGTTATTTCCATCCAGAATAATGGCCACATGGCGAGGCAACCTGTTAACCGGTATTTCCGCTAAGCTGCCGATTTCCTCTTGCGATTTCATGGCCATTCACTATTTTGTTGATCTAAAAAATAATTTATCTGCGGCACCATGCAGGGGTTCACAGAACATCACAAACACCCGCACAAGCGCCACACCTGACAACCCAGACCGGATACACAGACCCGCCTGAGAAACACCATCCCTGATCGACATTTAGAGGAGCATCAGACAATCATGGGTATAAAATACAGCTATATCCAGACTGACACAGACAGGCCTGTCAGCAATCAATAAGAAGAAGACGGGGCACTCAGACTTCCATCAGATCTTTTTCTTTGCTGGCCAGGGCAGCATCAACAGCAGCAATGTATTTGTCCGTTACTTTCTGGATATCGTCCTGTGCACGACGCTCATCGTCTTCACTGATTTCCTTTTCTTTTTCCAGTTCCTTGATGTCGGCCAGAGCATCACGACGTATATTGCGAATGGCAATTTTGGCGTTCTCGGCTTCCTGACGGGCCTGACGGGTGTAACCTTTACGGGTTTCTTCAGTCAGAGGAGGCAAAGGAATACGAATCACTTCACCGGCAGTGGAAGGGTTCAAACCCAGGTCGGATTTCAGGATCGCTTTTTCTACATCAGGAACCATCTGCCTTTCCCAGACGCGCACGGCCAGGGTCCGGGCATCTTCAGTAGAAATATTCGACACCTGACTCAAAGGTGTTTCAGAGCCGTAATAAGAAACCCGGACACTGTCCAACAGACTAGGGTGCGCACGGCCAGTACGAATTTTGGCAAATGCACCATCCAGAGAATCTATGCTTTTACTCATGCGCTCTTGCGCATCTTGCTTAATTTCTTCAATCATTCACCACCCCACTCACCAGTGTTCCTTCTTCGCCACCTACCACTGCATTGAGCAGAGCACCGGATTTATTCATATTGAAAACCCGAACAGGCATCTGCTGATCACGAACCAGACAGATAGCAGTCAAATCCATCACGCCGAGTTTGCGCTCAAGCACATCATCATAGGTCAGGTATTCGAATTTTTCTGCATCAGGGTATTTGACCGGATCCTTGTCGTAGATTCCGTCAACTTTGGTTGCTTTCAGCACAACATCGGATTCAACCTCAATTCCACGCAGGCAGGCTGCTGAATCTGTGGTAAAGAAAGGGTTGCCGGTACCTGCTGAAAAGATCACTACATCACCACCATTGAGGTAGCGCATTGCACGACGATGGTCATAGTGTTCAACGACACCATCCATCGGGATAGAAGACATAACACGGGTGTTGATGTTTGAACGCTCAAGGGCATCGCGCATCGCCAGAGCATTCATGACTGTGGCCAGCATCCCCATATGGTCGCCAGTCACACGGTCAAGGCCAGCAGCACTTAATGCTGCGCCACGAAAGAGGTTTCCGCCACCGATGACGATACCAACCTGAACGCCGATACCCACCAGCTGGCCGATTTCCAGGGCCATTCTGTCAAGAACACTGGGATCAATGCCAAAGTCCCCTGCTCCCTGAAGGGCCTCGCCACTGAGTTTAAGCAGAATGCGCTTGTATTTAGGTTGTCGATCATTTGCCGGCATTTTCAGCTTTCCAATTCAGAGTTAGGCGAAGAAGCGCCTGTCCCTAACAGCCCGCAGATTAGACGGGAAAACCTGCTGGGCTGCTGAACAGACCCAATCGAGTCTGCCCAGCTGACAGGTCAGGCACCATCCATTAACCAGTAATAACCAGTATCAGGATTAGAGTCCAGCCTGAGCGCGAACTTCAGCAGCGAAGTCCACTTCTTCTTTCTCAATCCCCTCACCCACTTCGTAACGCACGAAGCCAGTGATGGTAGCGCCAGCTTTCTTGGCCAGGGCACCCACCTTAACATCAGGGTCTTTAACAAAAGGCTGCTCAGTCAGACTGTTTTCAGCCAGGTACTTGTTAATACGACCAACAATCATCTTTTCGATGATTTCAGCAGGCTTACCGGACTGCTCTGCCTGAGCCTTGAAGATTTCCTTCTCTTTCTCGACCAGTTCAGCCGGCATATCGTCCTTGTTAACGACCTGAGGGTTAACAGCTGCAACGTGCATGGCCACATCACGAGCCAGCTCGGAGTTGCCTCCATTCAGGCTAACCAGAACAGCAATGCGCTTGTTACCGTGAACGTAAGCGTCGACCACGCCACCTTCTACGATTTCAATACGGCGAACACCGATGTTTTCACCGATCTTCTGCACCAGGGCCAGACGAGCTTCTTCCAGCTCACCTTCCATCAGCCTGGCTACGTTAGCTTCCTTACGGTCAAAAGCGGCATCCACCACTCTCTGAACGTAACCCAGGAAGTTGTCGTCACGGGCAACAAAGTCGGTCTCGGAGTTCACTTCGACCATTACACCGAAGCTGCCATCTTCGGCAACTTTGGTAGCGACAATACCTTCAGCGGCAGTACGACCTGCTTTCTTGGCGGCTTTCGCCTGACCAGATTTACGCAGCTCTTCAATCGCTTTTTCGATATCACCTTCTGAAGCAACCAGAGCCTTCTTGCACTCCATCATGCCCAGGCCAGTGCGTTCACGCAGTTCCTTAACCAGTGCTGCAGTAATTGCTGCCATGGTGGATTCCTCTCGCAAATATTCTATTAAGGGTTCAGGGCAGCCCCAGGAGCCTGACCGCCCCAAAATAACCAACGCTCTTTATAATCTGAAAAAGGGGGCCACGCCCCCCTTTTCTCAACGATCCGAAGATTAAGCTTCCTTAGCGTCTTCCTGAGCGTCATCAGCCTTGGCTTCGACTGCTTTTTCCGCTTCTACTTCTACTTCCACGAATTCGCTTTCAGCGCCAGTATTGGCAGCCGTACGACCTTCGAGGACAACATCAGCAGCAGCCTTGATGTAGAGCTGAATAGCACGAATCGCGTCATCATTACCCGGAATAACGTAGTCAACACCTTCAGGACTGGAGTTGGTGTCCACGATACCAATAACAGGGATACCCAGCTTATTAGCTTCCTGGATAGCGATGCGCTCGTGCTCAACATCGATCACAAACAATGCGTCTGGCAAACCACCCATTTCCTTGATACCACCCAGGGAGCGATCCAGTTTTTCCAGATCACGACGGCGCATCAGGGCTTCTTTCTTGGTCAGTTTTTCGAAAGTACCGTCTTCAGCCTGAGCTTCCAGATCACGCAGACGACGTACAGACTGACGGATGGTCTTGTAGTTGGTCAGCATACCGCCCAACCAGCGATGAGCCACGAAAGGCATACCGCAGCGAGCTGCCTCTTCACGGATGATTTTACCGGCTGCACGCTTGGTACCAACAAACAGAATCTTGTTCTTACCTTCAGCCAGCTTGCGAATGAAGCTCATCGCTCCATTAAAGGCAGGCATGGTGTGCTCAAGGTTGATGATATGAATCTTGTTGCGGGCACCAAAGATGAATTTGTTCATCTTTGGGTTCCAGAAACGAGTCTGGTGACCGAAATGCACGCCCGCCTTGAGCATGTCACGCATGGTGACTTGAGCCATGAGAATTCTCCTGTTACAGGGTTAGGCCTCCACACACCCCATGAGTTCGACCCGATGACCAGCTTTCACTGATAACGCCCGGGCACCCTGAATCATGTGTCGGTGTATGTGAGTTCTGTTTACAAAATCAAATAGAAAATCCCGCAATCAGGTGACCCTGAATACGAAGACGCGGTTTTATACCATAACCAGATGATGATTCAAAGCCGAAAGACTTTTTTGACAGACAATTTGACAAACAATTTGACCGACAATTCATCAGGCCATTTATAGCCCGTGCCACTGTGATCAAGCGCCATTTCTGTTAGAATTCCAGGCAATGAATCCGTAAAGACCCGGGAAAGCTGAGTCACTCGTTTTAGAGTACTCTCAGTATTTCCCGCGCCCGACAAAGAACATCTGAAATGAACATCACGATCAAAACCCCTGAAGACATTGAAAAAATGCGTATTGCCGGCAAGCTGGCTGCTGAAGTACTGGAGATGATCACTCCTCATGTCAAGCCCGGCATTACCACGGGTGAGCTTGATCGCCTCTGTCACGACCATATCGTTAATGAACAACAAGCCATTCCAGCGCCTCTGAATTACGGTGCTGCACCCGGCCGCCCCGGCTTTCCCAAATCTATTTGCACCTCTTTGAATCATGTTGTTTGTCATGGCATCCCCAACGACAAGAAAACCCTGAAAAATGGTGACATACTCAACATCGATATCACGGTGATCAAAGACGGTTACCACGGAGACACCAGCAAAATGTTCCTGGTCGGCAGCACCCAGCCTTTTGCAGAAAAACTGGTAAAAGTCACCCAGGAATGTCTGTACAAGGGTATTGAGATCGTTAAACCGGGTGTCAGGTTAAGCGATATTGGCCGGGTGATTGCCCAACATGCACACACCCATCATTATTCCGTAGTTGAGGAGTATTGCGGCCACGGTATTGGTAAAGTCTTCCATGAAGACCCGCAGGTGCTTCATTACGATGGCTATGGGGATAAAAACGACTGTGTGCTGCAAGAAGGCATGACATTCACCATTGAACCCATGATCAATGCCGGCAAGAAGTTCACCAAACTGCTGGGAGACGGCTGGACTGCGGTCACTAAAGATCGCCGCCCTTCTGCCCAGTGGGAGCACACCATTCTTGTTACCGCCGACGGCGTTGAGATACTGACCCTGAGAAGTGAAGAGACCCTTCCTTTTTGATTATTAAATGGCTCGCAGCTCTTGTCGTACGAGTTTGTTATGAGAGCTTGTCATGAGAGCTTGTCACGAGAGCTTGTTACAAGAGTGCGAGCCAGTATTTTTAGCGACGGAGTGCCAGTATCTATTATGAATCACACAAGCCCACAGATTCCCAATCAGCTTAAAACCGAACTCTTTGATAAAGATTCATTTGTTGCATCCCTCCGCCATCAACCCGCTATCCCTCTTTACAAAAATACCCTTCAGGCCTGCAAGGAAACGCTCAACCAATGGTTCAGACAAGAAGTCAATATTGATCAGCTGGTGTACAGCTATACCTGGCTGATCGACCAGATGCTTATCACGGCGTGGGAGCAATCGGCCTGGGACGATGCTAAACACATCAGCCTGCTTGCCGTTGGCGGTTATGGTCGGGGCGAGCTTCATCCCGGCTCGGATATTGACATTTTGATTCTTCTGGAGAGCGACAAGTACCAGGCCCACCAGTCAGAGATAGAAGCTTTTATAACAATATTGTGGGACATCGGCCTGAAAGTAGGCTCCAGTGTACGATCCATAAAAGAATGCGCAGAACAGGCCAGAGATGACCTGACCATCATCACCAACCTGATGGAAGCACGCCCTCTGTCCGACCCAAAAAGCCTGAATAAACGACTTCAGGAAATGATCGATGTTCGCCACATGTGGCCCAGCGATCAGTATCTTCAGGCCAAATTTGACGAACAGAAAGCCCGCCATAAAAAATACGCCGATACTGCCTACAGCCTGGAGCCCAACATCAAAGGCTCACCCGGTGGTATCCGTGATCTGCACATGCTGGGCTGGGCGGCAAAGCGACATTTCGGCACCCAGGACCCCATTAAATTAATGGACCTGAACTTTCTGACAGATACTGAATACCAACAACTCATCCGCTGCCGGGCATTCCTGTGGAAGATACGCTGGGCGCTGCACACCCTGACAGGTCGAGGCGAAGACAGGCTGCTGTTTGACCACCAACGATCACTGGCTAAACAATTTGGTTACCAGGACCACCCTGGCTCACTGGCAGTGGAGCAGTTCATGCAAAGCTACTTCCGCACCGTCCTGATCGTTGACCAATTCAAAGACCTGATCCTGCAGCATTTTGATGACACCATTCTTAAGGCGGACAAACCCCAGACCATAACCCCGATCAACGAGCGATTCCAGATATACAATGGCTACATCGAAGTGACCCATGACCGGGTATTCACTGAGCACCCGCCCGCTATTCTGGAGCTGTTTGTGCTGATGACCCGCGACCCGAATATTCTCGGCCCCAGGGCTGAAACCATCCGATTACTGCGCGACGTTCGTCATATCGTTGATAACCGGTTCAGAAAAGACCCCAGGTGTTCAAAATTATTTCTTCAGCTTTTGCAGGCACCTTACGGACTCACCATCAGTCTGAGGAGAATGGCCCGTTATGGCATCCTTGGCCGCTACCTGCCGGAGTTCGGTCGCATCATTGGCCAGATGCAGTTCGACCTGTTCCACGCCTATACCGTTGATGCTCATACGCTATTGCTGATCAAGCACCTGCGCAGTTTCCGCTATGAAGAAAACAAGCAGCGTTACCCCATCGCCTGCAAACTCATCCATGATATCAAAAAACCCGAACTGCTCTATGTTGCCGGTCTTTATCACGACATTGGCAAAGGCCGTGGGGGTGACCACTCTCAGCTGGGGGCAGCGGACGCTGAAGTGTTCTGTCGAAGACACGGCCTGCGTCGTGTAGATACCAGACTGATTGTCTGGCTGGTGCGCGAACACCTCTCCCTGTCGACCACTGCTCAGAAAAAAGACCTTTCAGACCCTGAAGTCATTCATGATTTCGCTCGCAAAGTAGGCAACCTGAACAACCTGAATCATCTCTACCTGCTCACCATTGCCGACATCAATGCCACCAACCCTGCATTATGGAATGGCTGGCGCTCTTCGTTGCTGCAACAACTGTACAGCCAGACTCGCCAGGTTCTGGAGTACGGCATAGAGAACATGCCCGACAGTCACGAGAGAGTGCAGGACATTCAGCAGGAAACGCTTGAACTACTGGCGGGTGATAACCTCAACACTCAATCGATACAGTCACTCTGGAACACGCTGGATGACGACTACTTTTGCCGTCATGATCCCCATGAAATTGCCTGGCATACCCGGGGAATTCTTAACCACAAGCCATTGGAGCCCCTGGTTCTGACACGGGAAACCGACACCGACAGGGAGCACAGTGGTTCACAAATTTTTGTCTATACACCGGACCGGCCCAACCTGTTTGCTGCAACAGTGGCCGGACTCGACTCCCTGCACCTGAGCATTCAGGACGCAAGAATCATCACCTCCAGTCATCAGTTCAGCCTGGATACCTATACCGTATTAGAAGAAGATGGCTCAGCCATAGGCAATAATGAATCACGTATTGTGCAGATCCAAAGTCACCTGCAAGATATTCTCAACAATCCCAAACAAATGCCCGTTGCAGCCCAGAGACGCACTCCCAGGCAACTGCGACACTTTGCTAAAGAACCCCAGATCACCATCAGTAACCTGCCTGGCATTAAAAAGACGCTTCTGGAGATCAAGGCAACCGACAGGCCCGGACTGCTGGCCAGGGTGGTAAGAACCTTCGTGGAACTGGAGCTGCAAGTACACAATGCCAAGGTAGCCACCTTCGGTGAAAAACTTGAAGACAGCTTCTTTATCACCGATAAACACCATCAGCCCATCAGTGATCCTGATTTTGCTCAGCATATCTGCCAGACACTAAAACAAGTTCTGCAACAAGCCTCTGAGCAAGATGTCATCCGCTTTCAGAAGCCTTAAGTGTTAAGTCAGAACTTATGAGTGCTGCAAGCTGTTTCATAGTCATAAATATTCTAAATAAAAAGCATTTTTTTCCAGCAGATTAGCTATTTTAAAAGTTCGTCGTTAATAGGTGCTATGTATGAAAATGCTTCGTAACCTAAAGATTTTGTGTAGTTATATCACTGCGGTGATATTCCTGCTAACTCCCACAGCCTCAGTAGCAAATAACTACGTCCTTCATTTCAAATCCTCGCGAGCAGAAGTCAAAGTACGTCTATCTGTCACCCCTGATACTGAAGTTGATGGGCCACCTGCTGACGGTCAGGAACTCGAAACGATCGGAGGTTTGCCCATTTCTGGATCAACATCTCCTGCCCAGCCTCCACCTGAAGTGACATCAGGTGATGGTGCTGAAATTCAGGAATCTGAAACCGCTGATGGCTTGCCAACCGCCCGAAAATCTGGAAGTGTTGAAATCACGCCAGCCCCGCAGGAGGAAACTGAAGCCTTTGAAGAGCTGCCACTTGACCAGGAATCTGGTACGCCACCCTCTCAAGAGGAATGTGGAGCCGTTGGCGGCGTACCAGATTCCCAGTCTGTAACAGCTTCTTCGCCAGTTATAGTGACATTAATTGATCATATTAATATCCATGACGGGACTGAATCCGTTTCCAGCATTCAGCCCATAGCCAATCAACCTGATACAGATGATGCTTCAACACTCAATATCCGTTCCCTGGAAACCGGAAGTGCTACTGTTTCAGCTTACCTGCAAAGAGGAAATACAGGCAAAGCAAATCTACCTGTTTATGTAGTACCTGAAAACGAGCTGCAAAATTTTGTTAGGACGTTTGCCAGTTTGGTTGCCAGGAAAGGGAGCGAAATGCACACTACCCAGCCTTTCGTGCGCTATGGCAACCTTATATGTAACTCGGACGCAAATTCACGCTGGTCTTATGGAAGGTTTGCGACTCCTTTCATCTTTCTCGCAGCAGCGGCAGGCACTGCCAGCGGCTTTGGTATAGGGATGCCTGGCCTGGCATACGGATCTATAGTAACAGGAGGGGTCTTTACTCCTCTCTCCGCCTGTTTATTTAGCCATACCCGGTTTCCAAATCAGTTTAGGGTGAGCTTCACATTCAGCACGAATGGCTTGACCATGACTCAGGAAATCCACACTTTGCAGCAAATAGCGAAGTTGTTGCGGGTTTCAGGGGGCTTTAATTTAGCATCCTTTACAAGACAGGAGGAAAGCCAGACACTGACGTTTAATGTCCGGGTATCAAGTTCAGTGAACGCCGAGCGGCTAACATCATTGCTCGAAACCGATAATCAAAAACTAACTAATCCGTTTAGTATAAACGTCTCTGCCAACGGCAAACCTACCGGCGAACCCACCGGTGGAGCTAACGGCGAACCCTCCGGCGAGCCTACTGGCGAACCTAACGGTGAACCCTCCGGCGGATCTAACAGCGAACCCTCCGGCGGATCTAACAGCGAACCCTCCGGCGGATCTAACGGTGAACCTACCGGCGGATCTAACGGCGAACCTACCGGCGGATCCAACGGCGAACTTAACGGCAAACCCACTGGCGAACCCGCCAGCGATCCAGCCCATGTACTCGAACCACCCTCAGCCCCCAACCCCTAGGAGCCTGTTAAACCTAAAGCTTTCCTAATAAAGACGACGCCCCGGGCACAATGACTGTCAGGCCGTCTGATTACACAATGTCAAAGGCCGGTACTGCCTGCAAGCGACTCAGACCATGGATGGTCTGCCGGTATTAAACCCCACCTTTTATTCATCAACATGAATCATTAACCCATGCTGCATAGTCGAAAATAATCTAAATAAAAAGCACCTGTTTTCCAGTGGCTTAACTACCTTTAGTGGCTTGTTATGAACAGGTTCGGTTATGAAAAAGCAGGTTATAAAAAAATATTGCAACCTTAAAGTCTTATGGAGTTGTATCACTGTGGTGGCAATCCTGCTGGTGCCTGCGACTTCATTCGCAGGTTATTACGTGCTTCATATTCATAGCCCGAAAGCACACGTCAGAGTATTGCTATCAGTCAAAACTGATACAGAAACCGATGGCCCATCGGAAGAACGTGGAGCCGTTGGTGGTTTAACGGCTTCCCAGACACGTAGAGCAGCTTATTCGCCATTTAGGGCGACATCAATGGATCCTTTTTATGGCAGGACTCGTTCTCCGCAAACCGGAAGTGCTGATGTTTCGTTTTACTTGAAAAAACTAAATAATACAGACACAGAAAATTTACCGGTTTATGAAATACCTGAAGATGAGCTGCTAGACTCTGTTTTGACGTTTGTCAGTCTGGTTGCTACGGAAACGAACACGATGCATAGCACCCGGCTTTTCATGCGTCGTGGCAGCCATAGATTTGACTTGCTCGCAAACGCAAACCCACGCTGGTCTCGTGGAAAATTTGCAGCTCCTTTGACATTTCTCGCAACAGCGGCAAGTGCTGCTACCAGCTTTGGTTCAGGGATACCCGGCTTGGGATTGGGATCTTTATTAGCAAGAGGTTTCAATACTCTTGGCACTGCCCGTTTTTTTAGCAATACCCGGTTTCCAAACCAGTTTCAGGTGAGCTTCACATTCAGTTTGAACGGTTTGACCAGCACTCAGGAAATCGACACCTTGCAACAAATAGTGCAGTTACTGAAGCGCTCGGGTGACTTTAATTTAACAAACTCTGAAAGGCAGGAGGAAAGCCAGACAATGACGTTTAATGTCCAGATATCGAATTCAGTGGATGCCGATCAGCTAAAAACATGGCTCGAAACCAGTAATCAACAATTAGGTAATCCGTTTAGTATAAAAGTCTCCCCAGCCCCTGATGACACCCTGTACACACCATAATTGGCCGACACTGTCTACAAGCGACTCAGACCGTGGATGGCCTGCCGGTATTTGAATCGATCGCCCGTATTGCCATAGTCAAAAATATTCTAAACAAAAAGCACCTTTTTTGCAGTGGCTTAACTATTTTTAGTGGTTTGTCATGGGCAGGTCTGGTTATGAAAAGGCAGGTTATAAAAAAACATTACAACCTCAAGTTCTTGTGGAATTTTATTACTGTGGTTGCAATCCTGCTGATGCCCACGACGTCATTAGCAGGTTATTACGTGCTTAATCTTAAAAGCCCGAAAGCAAACGTCAAAGTATTCCTATCTGTTGAGCCTGATACAGATACCGATGGACCATCAGAAGCGCAGGGGCTACAAGAACAATCCTCCAAGCTGTTATCCAGCGAAAACAGGGAACCTGAAACCATTGGCGGATTGCCAGTGTCTGAGTCGATGCATTCGGCCCAACGCCCGCCTACTGAGTCGGCATCAGACGATACTACTGAAAACCAGGAATATGGAGCCGTCGGGGGCTTGCCTGTCGCTCAGGGAGATGCCGCTATTTCTTCGCCCATTTCAGTATCTTTGATGGCTTCTATTAACGAGACTAAGTCTAATGCTTCTCCCCTACCCTTGGTCACTCAGCCTGATACCACTTCTACACCCACCATCCGCTATCTGGAAACCGGAAGTGCTACGGTGCAAACCTGGGTGGAAAGAGCAGTGGCGAGTGACGCTGCCCGGTTTTATCAAATTCCTTCGAGCAGACTGAAAGAGTTTGTCCTTACGCTCGCCCGACTGGTTGCCACGGAAACTAGCGAAATACATAGCTTCCAACCTATCGTCCGTTACGGACGCTATGTATGTAATTCCGATCTCAACCCATCCTGGTATATCGGAAGAATTGCGATTCTTACTCTATTTCTCGCGACCTCAGCAAGTACCGCCAGTGGATTTGCAATGGGGATACCCGTACTGGGACCCGTATCACTGACTACAGAAGTTTGTTGCACACCTTACGCTACCTACAGGCTTAGCCGTACCCAATTCCCAAACCAGCTTCAAGTGAGCTTCACGTTTAATTCCAACAGCTTAGTCGTCAGTGAGGAAACTCATCATTTGCAGCAAATAGTGAACATTCTGCAATCCTCAGGGGGCTTCAATTTGGTAGACTTTAGTTTCGACCCGCTCGATGGACAATCCGCCAGACAAACACTGACGTTTAATGTTCGGGCGCCAGCTTCAATGTCTGCCCCGCACTTACAAGGCTTACTCGAACAAAGTAATGAGAGGTTTGGTCGTCCGTTTAAGATACAGGTCTCTGCCATCGGCGAGCCAATCTGTAAAAAGCCATACCTGGAAACCTCATTTTAGTGCCTGGGAGCAGTTGAAGTTTCAGCGTCGTTTCAAGGCAATGATGGCTCGGCGATCATTAATAGCCCGGTAGGCTAACCTTTCGAATTCGGGGTATTCACCGGGCTGGTACAGATTTTTCTTAACCACGAACTTGCGTGTCACAACCAATGTATTATTGTCCACTGCGTAGTGACTGCTGTATGAGCCCGCCTCATTATCGAGTTGAAAGCTATCAGGAAGCTGGGTTACTGCGTAACTTTCTGGCAGCTCCATGCGATATTCCCATTGATAATGACGAGGCCCCACTGTAAACGGATACTTGCGTTTTCCATCCACCAGATAGTCCCTCAGGGACAGAACATCCTTGAAATCCAACCCCGGAGCCGTAGTAATAAAGCCTTCCTTACCGAGCTCAAAAGCGTAGGGGCTGTGCCACTTACCCTGATAAGCTGGCTGTTTTGCCAGATCATAAGCGGGCGTTCCCGATAAAATATCGCCAAAGCCTCCGGTCTGAGTTTTAGCCAGAAGGTTATTTACCTTCCACTCACCACTGCCACTGGATGCCAGGAATCCCCGAATCTGCACCCCAATGGTTCCCGTACCGGTGATTTCACTCTCTCCTTTCAAAAACCCATTCTCAGACAGCACTGACTGGCTTTTTACCCAGTAACGGTTCTGATCCGGTTTTATGACAGGAAGATATTGAGTTTCGCCTTTAGGGCTGGCCAGTACCACCCGCTTGCCCGACAGACTGTAATCCAACAGCCCGAACGGAGATAATGGAGAAACAGGATTGAGCCAGGTCATCAGTTCGGGGATATATAACAGAGCATGATTGAATTGCATGGAAGTCGCCACTGGCCAATCCCTATAGCTGTCATCCCAGCTGACCAGTGCCGGAGTTGACTCAATTCCACGGGCTTTTAACAATGTCTGCAATAACAAAACCTGATCTTTGCAGTCGCCATAACCATGACGAAGAATCTCTTCCACCGGGTGAGGAACCAGCTCGTCTTCCAGATTAAAGCTATGGGACAGGTAATTAATATTCTGAGCCACCCAGTTATAGATCAGGACGGCCTCTTCCCGGGAGTCTTTGACCCCTTGAGTGACCTCGCTGGCCAGCTTGCGGATTTCATCATTGTCGGTCTGTCTGTCCAGGCTGCTTTTGTAGTAAATTTCACCGATCTCTTCCCAACTTTTCAGAGAAGTCAATGCAAACATGGGCAACACATCATCCGTATCGACCATGTGCGGCTCCCTCTCCCGATAAGGAAAATTTTCAAGGCTGACCAGCAGCTGCTTACGCTTGCCTTTCTGATGTTCCTTCACAGAGAACTCTCCCCTGCTTCCCCACTTCATGGGCGTGTTTTCAGGCAGCAGAATAGAGGCCACTATTTTTTTCTGTTCCAGTTCCATCTCGGGCTGCAATGCCATATTGAAACCCATTGGGCTTTCCTTATTCACCACATGCTCAAACTTCAGCCTCATGATACTGCCCGGTGTCAGTCGGGAGAAAATCACTACTGTCTCCCTGTTACGCCGGTCTTTATCACGTCCCCCCAGATCCTGTTCAAAAATATTTTCTTTTTCAACCGGGATCACCTTTCCGTCCGGATGGGTAATGGACGCTTCCAAAACCTTCAGAGTTTCATTCTCGGAAAAAAAACTTTGGTGGTATTGCTGCAACGACTCAGCGCCTGCGGGAGTCAGTACCTCATACTCCAGCGTTACGATACGGGTATAACTCAGGTCATCCCTGATCTCGATCTGGAAATCAGACAACAGATTACGATAATTCTGGACAGTTTCATCTGCCTTCAGCAGGCCAGACATAACCAGAATCAAAAAGGACAGAATAACGGAACGAGCACTCATCGCATGATTCTTATCTGACATAACTCCCCCTTTGGCTAATGAAATTGAATCTACCAAAACATGAGCTTAGACCGTTACTACCAAAAAAGTTCAGTGATCCTGAAGATGAACACGGTCAGGCCGCAGTCAAGGCTGCCGGAGAAAAAGCTATTCCTGTAAATCATACCGAGTGACTATCAAGTCCGGGCTTGTTCAACAGACGGATAAGATTGCGGCTGCGGACAATCTGTCCTTATTCGTTATGTGCTTGTTGACTTTAATAGTTGCAGAATTTGATAGCCATCACTGGGATAGTTTGCATATCCTCGTATAAACGAAGGATAATGCATGGGTATTGCCGTCATGAGAAATGAAAAAAACGATATTGACGAGACACCGATCAACACAGACTGCATTTCACTTAAATATGATAATTTAAACACAAACAAGGTGCTGATAAGAAAAATAGATAAGGAAGTTAGCGGCCCCAGTATTAACGTCCATAATTTTTCTTTTGTTGAAAGGTCTGCCTGCCAATAGCAATAGCCTACATAGGTTGATTGCAGTGATATTTTTAGTGTAAGGTTTTTCAACCTCGCTTCAAATTTATTTTCACCAACACCTAAAACAACTTCGACTCTCTTTCCCAATAACAGTGAAGGAATTGCATGTCCTAACTCGTGGAACAAAGTAATTAAAGGTGTAACAAATAGCCACGAAAATACAGCTATAAAAAAAATATGTCATAGTTAATTTTTCTGATCTAATATTTCTTCTCTTTCGCGCGAATATTCTTCAAAGCTCTCATCATGAGCATCAAAACACTCTTGCTGCTGTGAGGGTGGCAACTTTACGCATTCCAATTTCTGATCGTGCTGAACAGTTTCGTAAACCATTTGATTGCTGCATGCAGAAGTCATTAATGTTATGACAAAGACAAGAAAGATTTTTGTATTCATTGGACTTTTAATCCAAAATCCTAAAGAGGTATAATACCAGCAATTCCCGCTGACCACCAATATATGTTCGATCCAATAGATTATTTCTGCCACCATTTATCCGGGGCGAACGACACCGGACTGGGTAATCAGCCAAACGATCAGCAAGTTCTAAACACAGGTCAAACAGGGCTACCAGCACCCTCGCTACGTGGTATTAACTACCAAATGCTCCAAGCTGGCGCTCCTGCCTTCAATAATCACTGTGAACAGATCTTCCCAGTTGTCGATGAGGAACCAGTCAAATAAGCCCCGTATAGCATGCCATAATGCTTTTTGGACTTCTTTGCATCAAGAGCCTGCTGGAAGAACTTGCAAGCCAACTGCTCTATCTGGTCGATGAGGAAAGCGGTAAAAGTCAGGCAGGCCAGGTTGGTCGCCAGATGCTGCTTTCCGTGCCCGTAGTTGTGTTCAAGGTGGTAGCCCTGTGTTTTCAGCGTGTTAAAGGTTTCGTTTTCAATTTTCCACTTTGCGCGGGCTCCTCTCATGACTTTTGCCACGTTCTCTTAGGTGAGTTGTATATCGGTTACCCATGCATTACCACTGGATCAGTCAACGGGGTAATGAACGACACATTAATAATGATGCAGCTCTCTTCATTGAACGTGAGGAATATTGTTTTGCAATGCTTGTCGATGGTGCTCAGAAGGGGCAACCGGGTAATGCATTTAACCAGTTCATCCTGAATTATAGTTTGATCAGCTGTTGCTTGGCATGCTCCTGGGCTGGATGGCGATTCGTGTTTATCGCCGGTTTCGGGATCGTCACCCTGACGGACATCTGAGCCACCAGCTTTACTGGCTGGGCTTTTATTTTGTGGTTGCAAATGTTGCCGGAAAGGCAGGATTCTCAGGAGCTAACCCTTTAAAACAGCCACAAAAAAAGGCCATTGAATAAACAATGACCTTTTTGAGTGGTGCCCGGAGCCGGAATCGGGCTGGCTTGGGGTCTGGGGGCTGGGTTTGATTAGTGCCATTTCATGTGACATATATCGAAAAATTCTATCTGATTTTCGTCCTGAAAAGGCCTTTCAGCTGATGGAGTTCTTGCACTCGGAGTTTCACCGGAATAAACAGCCCCTAACGTCAAATACATGATATGCTGTACAAGTGATTGTTTGAGCAGAATTCTCAGCTACCAACTCCCAGACCCTATACCCAGAAAAAATGAGGTCAGCCCAAAAACAAAAAATAACCCCGTCAAAAGGCAGTATTTGATGACATACCCAAGAGTCAGCCCCTGATCAGCAAGCTTGATGATACCACCAATGATAAGTTTAAAGGCAAAGTAACCCGCAGAGAGAAAGAATCCCAAAGCGAGTAAATTAAACATCAGTTCCAGATCCATAATAAAAGTTCCTTACAGCTGCCAACGGTTATTTTTCTTCAATAACGCCGCATATGATTTTTGAGAACAGATTCCCGTCATCAACCACAAAACCTATGCTGCACTCCTTGCACACAGCTGGTTATTATTAAGGTCTGTCTATCCAAGTAAAGTTATCCTGAATAAGCTTCTTCTCACCCAACCAACGATAAGCCACCAGTCTTCCCCCAGGGCGTGCAACGCTGTAGTCAACACAGGCAACCTGGTCACTCATTGGCCTGGGCTGTCCACTCATCCAGTAATGCCCTACAAATAACGGTACTGTGTCCGTGTAGCGATAACGTTGTTCGGGCAGTGGAGTGTCGGGCAATTCTGCCTGACCAGTCCCGATGGTTGCATTTGACCAATGAGTCGCTTGTTCATCCCACCAGCGAATGCGGGCAGCGGTTCGCAGGTTTCCTTTTTTATCTCTGAAACTAACGCCTGGTGGTAGTTCCAGCTCTATCCCTTTTAATAGGTACTCTATTGCATGGTAGAGCGGGTGCGCTTTATCAGAAGCTGGAACATAAGCATCCGCTGTCAGGCAGTTATTTTCATCGAGAAAGTGGGCGACAATAGGAAAGCTGGTGTGATGCCATACTGCATGGATGATTCTCAATTCTCCCAGATCCAGAAACAGTGGCAGTGTCTTAAACCAGTTTATAGCTTCTTGATGTATGCTGGATAGAAATGGAAACTCAGCAATAAACTCCGCATGATCCCTGATGTTCTTCTCATTATGTGGACGAAGGAAATCGCCAGCACCATCCGATATCGAATAACAGATGGCATTAAACTCGTGGTTACCCATCACCGCAAGAGCAGTTTCCTGCTCGACCATTGAACGACAAATGTCAAAGGTTTTACGGTGTTGTCCCTGGCCATCTATAAAGTCCCCAACAAAAATGGCTTTCTGTTCGGGGTGGCGATATGCCGATTTACGTCGTTCATAACCAAGCTTGAGCAGTAAGGCTTCCAGCTCGTCAGCTCGACCGTGAATATCTCCAATAATGTCATACATTCTTATTCTCATTGCATAGCGAAGTAATGAAAAGGTTATCAGATTCAGTTTGATGAGAGAAAAGAAATTGCCTTTTTTCGGCAACACGGCCCGGTCGAGAAATTCTTCCAGTTTTTCAAGGTTTTCTTTTGACCAGAAACCTCGGTCATAACTGACTTGTGATACTTGAGGAAATCGCTGTCTGGCACCTTCCGCAATAGTTACAGTCACTTGGTCGTCCGTCTATTTTTCCATGACCAGATGACTTTGGCAAAGAAGGCGGCCGCCTTTTTTAATATCGCTCGCTCTTCCTTCAGTTTGGCGTTCTCTTTACGTAAACGTTTCAGTTCGTCGTATATATGTTCATCATTCTTCTGTGGCTTACTGGAAGCCTCAGGTTGGTGATACTTGGTTATCCAAGTATGCAGGGTGTAATGTTAACCCCAAGCTCTCTGGCGGTTTCTGCCACTGGTTTAGCTGACTCAACTGCCAACTTTACCGCGGATTCCTTGAACTCAGCAGTGTATGATTTCATTTTCTTTTCAGACATTTGGACACACCTTAATGGGCTCTTATATTACCCGTATTTATGTGTCCGGAGAACTATAACCACTTCATCTTGATAGTTGCCATTGTAGAATTGCCACTCTGATTCCGGGGAATCCCCGCAGGGGTGAACTGTATGGCAAAGAGAACTGAACACGCTCACCATTTTATTCCAAGACAAGCCCGTTTCCGCTTCTCCGCGGAACTGGACGACTACTTGCCCATAGATAGCCGCCATCAGCAGAAGACGTATCACTCCGAGGGAGTTTCAACCACTGCTAGAACTTAACTTAAGTTTATTGATTCAGTGTCTTGACAGTGGGGTCCACCTTAGTGATCAATAGTCATTGATATCTACATTGACTTTGTTGAGCGATAGCAGGTTGCAACAAGAAAAACCACAATAACAAGAAAAATTACAGGAATTCCATACCATGATCGTGTTTTTTATCTGCATAGCACTATTGATATTGGGTTATAAATATTACAGCCCATTCGTCGAAAAACAGGCAGGCATTGACCTTCAAGCACAAACACCGCAAAAACGCTTCGACGAAGGGGTCGACTATGTTGCTATACATCCGGTGAAGGCTTATTTGATTCAGTTCCTCAACGTTGCTGGTGTCGGCCCTATCTTTGGACCCATCCTGGGTGCTCTTTACGGTCCTATAGCCCTACTCTGGATTGTACTGGGTAATATTATCGGCGGTGCTGTGCATGACTACTTCTCCGGGGTAATGAGTATTAAAGAAGACGGTAAGTCCTTACCAGAAATCGCCGGGCATTATTACAATGTTTACTTTAAGGGTGTAATGCTGGTGTTTACTGCCATGCTACTGTTCTTTGTGGGCGTAGTATTTATTATGAGTCCAGCAGGCTTGCTCAGTAATTTGAGCTACTTTGAAGGCACCATCTTCGCCAACAATACTTTCTGGGTTCTGTTGATTTTGGGTTATTATTTCATGGCAACCCTGCTGCCCATCGACAAGATCATTACCCGACTGTACCCAGTCTTCGGTCTGCTGATGATTGTCATGACCACCCTGATCGCTATTGCGCTGCTGATTGATGCCCCTCACCTGCCAGTAGCCAGTGATTTCTTCATTTACATAACACACAGTCACCTGGAACATCAGAGCGCAATTCTTACACCTAACCTTCCCGGATTGCCTGTATGGCCTCTGCTGTTCATCACCATTACCTGTGGTGCCATCAGTGGTTTCCATTCCACTCAGGCTCCCATCATGGCTCGCTGCCTGACTAACGAGAAATACGTTCGCCCGGTTTACTACGGTGCCATGATGTCTGAAGGTCTGGTGGCCTGTGTCTGGGCACTGGCAGGTATTGCTGCTTTTCCCGGTGGTTACGCTGAACTGAAAGCCATTCTGGATATGGGTGGCCCAGGTATGGTCGTTAACGAAATCGCTTCCAGCTACCTGGGTGTATTGGGTGGTATCATGGCTATTATTGCGGTGGCTATCTTCCCGATTACTTCCGGTGACACCGCGTTCCGCTCACTGCGTCTAACGATTGTTGATGCGTTTAACATTCCACAAAGCGTGCGTAATCGCATCCTGCTGGCTACTCCGATTTTGGCAATCGCTTACCTGATTACCTTTGTGGATTTTTCATTGATCTGGAGATACTTCGCCTTCTCCAACATGCTACTGTCTACCAGTGTGCTCTGGCTGGCCACCAAGTATCTGTTTGACCGTGGTGCTCTTCACTGGGTTGTGAGCCTGCCTGCGGTAGTCGGTACCAGTATCACTCTGTCTTATATCCTGACTGCCAGCATTGGTTTCGGGTTATCTCCGGAGTGGACCAAACCGGTCGGTGTAGTCATTGGAGTTTCAGCCCTAACGATCCTGATTCTGATGGATAAAAGACGAAAGGGTGAACTCTTTGATTCAGTTAGCTGATTCTACAGACTGCGTTACGCCAGCAGCTTGTATAACTGCTGACTAGGCAACAAGCTCAAACCTTAGCCTCGTACTGCGCCAAATCTGGCGCAGTACCCTTCACCTTCTCCTCACTGAATAAAAACCTTCTGCCCTACCCCCTTGCTGCGCCTGACTTTGTACGATAGCCTTTAATTTCAGCACAAACTGGCTGGAAGCCTTTATTTGCTGACTACAAAACAATAACAACACTTGGGAACCACAATGAAACTCAGGTCTATTTGTACAGCTGCCATGTCCGTTGCAGCTTTAGGTCTCGCTGGATGCGTGTCAAAGCCAACACCTCTTACCCCCGAACAACAGGCACAGCAGACAGCACTGATGGAAGCCTACATCGCACAGATGAAGGCAAAGACAGCACAGTTACAGCAAGGCTCTCAGCCCGTACCTGTTCAAAGACACAGTTCTCCAATACAGCCAGAATTACAAGACAACATAAAAATAATTTCTGAAGAAGAGCTTAACAGCCAGCTATCAGAACTGGGAGATAAGTCAGGCGCAGCGTTTAAGCGGAAGAGAGATGGACTGCTCATCAATAACATGCCATTTTTTGATCCCGAAGGTGAGATTCTGGACTTTACTGCCAATAATCATACAGGTGACTTTACCTACCTCGTAAAAACGGGTGATCGTACTGGTGTCGTAAAATATGCCAATGCCGGTAACCTACAGAAATCAGTGACACTGGCCAACCTAAAATATAGTCGCGGCAACTACAGCATCACAACGGTTACAGGCAAAAACCTGAGAGGACAGATAGTCACCCCTACCAGTAAAGGCTTTTCTGTATCCAGAAACGGAAGCATTTTCATCTATGAAGCAGGCAATGAACAGCTTGCCAGCTTTACCCCTCCTGATGGCTATCATGTAGCCCGATTCCAGAATGGCGATATTGCCAGCACGGGTTATATCCTGGTTGAGCGTAATGAGCCTGAAAAAGGTTCAATGGATGAGCTGATGAATTTTGGCACACTGGGCAACCTTATGGGCATTTCAGAAGTATCCGATTACATGCTGGTTGGGCTGAGCAGTGGCAAGTCGATTCCACTTGTTATGACCACGGGGGGCAAGACTACCGGGTTCTATTCCAGTTGCGTCAAGAAAAGTGATTTCATCAATGAATGTGCACAGGCTGAGTTCAGAAATTCACTTTATGAAAAGGACGGCACCCCAAACATGGGGCACTACTACTGGCGTGTAAGCTGGTACGACACCCCTGAAGGCAGTTTTTCCGTTTCAATGGAGCAAGGGAGCAAGAAGATAAACATCAGAAGTCTTGATACCAAAGAAAAGGCAACGCTCTTTGAAAGGTCTCTTGGTATCAATGACTATGCGGTTTCCCAAGACAGCTCCGGCAAATTAACCGTTAAAGCCAAGCTCGCATTTTCCCTGAAAGAGGTTCCAGATGCCGTAGATTTCTGGAAAAAAAATAAAGACCTGATGGCAGCCGAGAAATAGTCATACTGACTTCACGCATCCTGTGAGCTGGGTACCATACACCCAGCTCTTCATGCTCCCAGCTTTTCAAGATCCTCAGATACCAACTCCAGTACTTGGTTATACTCAGTCATTTTCTGCTCGCTGTCCTGCAGATCCTGGCTCAGCTGCTCGACCTGAGCATTCAGATCCTGAGTCAATTCCGGAATAAACTGATCTTTCTCGACAGATAAACGACCCAGGATTTCAGCCACACTGGTATCGACTTCCGCAGCCATCTCATTGACCAGCACACCAACAATACGCCCCTGCTCCTGTCGGAGTCGGTCGATATCATCATTCTCAACTTCAGTTGAGGTAAACTGCTGACGTACCGTATCAATGTGACGATCCAGATCAAGATCAATCGTCGGCATGGTTAATCTTCCAAGGGCGGATTCCAGTGGCATCATCACTGCCTGAGGATCAAAACCCTCTTCGGAAAAGTCGAACATATCCCGGATAATGCCCTTAATAGCTTCCTTCAACTGTTTCAAGTTGACGGCATTGATAACTGATGTGTTCAGCTGCTTTTCGGTCTCGAACACGAAAAGTTCCAGCTTATCGACAGCATCCTGAACATTGGCATAAGAATAACTGACAGTCCGGTACTCAGTACTGTACACGGTTCGGGTACTTCCCCAACTCCATGGCTTATACCAGGTGGAAGCACTGACGGTTCTTGAGACTTCATAAGCCTCTTGCCTGCTGCCACTCTGAGTTTCAACCCGCTTTGCATCCAGAGAAAAACGTTTGAGGTCGTTCAGTGTTTCAGCCATTTTATTTCGGGCTACCTGCATTTGTTGCTCAAACGCATGAACAATGCGTTGCTCACCCCGTTTCAACCGGTCAATAATACTCTGCTGTTGTGCCGACATAGCCTCCAGATCACCTTCGACAAGCATTTTCCGGCGATGGCTGATATCGTTCTGAATATCCCTGAGAATACGAACCTGCTCCCGTCTGGCACCGCGTATAATTTCATCAAGACGACCTGAGAGAATGGACTCTTTATTCTGTCGAACCTCATCCAGCTTTTCCCTGACTGGTTTGAAATTGGCCACAGCGTTGAGAACTGGCTCAGAAAACTCAAAACCGGGGAACATGCCATTTAGATTGTTCAGGGTATGGCGCTCTTCTTCTGACAGCTGCTCACCCTTGGTTGCCAAATCAAAACAGCGACTGGAAATAAAGATGGGTGGCAACGCCTTGTTCAATGCTACAAAGATATAGCTTTCGTGTTCATGATCCTGTCCCTGCTGACAAACCGCTTTGACATTCTGGGTAGCGACATTGTTCAGCTTTTGTGTGATGGCTGGCAGCGCCTGTTGAATAGATGAGTAATTGTGATACTCATCCAGCAAGGCTGAATCAAATAAAATTCATGCACCATCCTCCCTTCCGCGAATGCCATGAGACAGTAGGCGTATAAACGCTGTATACGGTCGTTTTTCCGCACAAAGGGGTGTTGTAGTCCAACCATCAGTTATGATGCTAAATCCCATGCCCATGACTGCACGCGGAGCTTTTAGGCTGCCATTAAACTCATCTAGCGTTGCGCATGAAGTCTCATCTCTGTGAGATGGAGGAAAAACCCAAAGATAACATTTTTCTTTGGATGCGAGTTTAACAAGTTCGCTTTCCTCTAGCGGCGGCCAAGATGCCGCTAAAGCAAGTCGGTATTCCCAGGACGTTTTTGGCTGTGCGATTAAATTTTTGACTATAGCAAGAGTGGCTGTGGTCGGCACTAATTCCACACTTGCTCCGTCAAGCTCCAAGTTCTTGGAGAGCGCTCTGAACACATCCTTCTTAGTTTTGCTCGGCACGCCCTGATCCAGTAAAAGCTAAACCATATTAACGCCAATGCGACTGTCTCGAAGGTGTTGGATGATTTCTTCAGCCACGGCCATTGCTTCAAATATATTGATGCCAAGCATCTTTTCAGCACGCTGAGCGGCAGCAAACAGATTGTATTGTAATCGGTCAGGCAGGCAACGAAGTTTCTGAATGGGTATTTCATTTCGAGCTGCGATTTCTGGTGAGACAGAGCCGATAGCTGCATGCATTATTTGATGGCATGTGAGTGAATCAATGACTGTTCCAGATTCAGTCAATTTCTTTACAAGTCGCTCCGCCGGAGCTTTAAGTGGTTTTATTTTAGGCATGACTATTCCTGATTTGACCCACACAGTCCATCCTTTATTGTGCCGTTAAGCGGAGGCTGTACGAGAATCCAAGTTAGTCACGAAATGAGTTTTCTGTTATGGATCGCATCCACGGCAACGATGCTCCCTCAGTCGATTGTAGACTATAAACGCAGCCATGTTATAAGTTTTTGATCAAAAGATTGCCGCCTTCGCTCAGACCACCTCCCTCGTAGCCCAGAGCTGGCAGGACAATTTTCTGGGTGTGTTCTGACTGCATCCGTGCTGTTTCTGATAAAGCTGGGGCGAAAAATGGATGCAGATCAGGCCACCATTTGAGGTGTGTGTATATTATGGCTTTCCAGCATTAGTCAAAAGAACTCTTCAATACTCCTACCACCTTCCTCGCAAGCTCATCAAAAACATCCTCAACCCGGTACCTTTCCGCCAGCTCCCAGTCAATATTCGCCTGAGATAAACACTCAGAAAACTTCAATTCCTGAATAAAATCTTCTTCCAGCGAGAGCATTACCTGATCTTTAGAGCCTTCCAGCACTTTCCGAATCTTTGTCAACAGAGCCTTCACGTCATACACACGAGTAAAACTGATACCCAAATTATCCGTAGCTACCTTATCGGCCTCACCTGCAAGACTTTCCGCCATGGAGGCATTGAAAAGCTTACCAGCAAAGGTCCACCACACAGCATTACCATCATCGTCGTACAGCAAGGCTGTTTTACCCGTTTCAACCCAGCCAAATTCCTCCCGCAGGTCTTCCAAAAGAGATTCAGCCCTTGTTGAAAGGCCTTCAGGTGTCGAGGTTCCATCCAAAACTTCAGCAATAGCCTGACACATCTGAAAATGCATGGGCTGCCCAGCACTCAACCACTGAGAACGACCACGATTTTCTGTCGGCTCTACATAAGCTTTTTTCCTTGGCCAGTCTACGTATTTGGTTTGCCAGCTACGCCCGCCTAGCGTGATTACAGCAGGTCCTTCATCCTTGATGGTGAAGGTAATTTGATGAACCTCTCCCAACTCCTGTTTACCATGAAACACTTTCACCATCGGAGGGCTGGTGAAGACGGAGAAAAGCTCCATGAAATTCTTTTGGCCAAATGCTTTTTCTCCTGAACGCCCTATTCCCAGCAAACCAGAGTCAGAGTGAAGAATTTCATTGCTAACCATATAGCGAACGGCATCATCCAGTTGCTTCTCTTTTAATGTTGCAAAACCAGTCATATTTCCTACCCACGACTTCCAATCGGAAGCTGCAACACCTCCTTCCTGAAGTGCCAGAGCCATAAACTGTTGGGAAAAAATATGTAGCGGAGCAGCAGGTGGTGTTACAGGTTCAACAAAATCAGATTGCCACAGCTGCAACAGAGCTAACGCCCTGAGAAATGCATCTTCCTTAGTAACCAGAAACAGGCAGTTTCTTGATGTTCCAGCTCTTCGCCCAGTACGACCGATGCGCTGAAGAAAGGATGAAACAGTGAAAGGAGAATCAATCTGAATCACACGATCAAGATCGCCTACATCAATCCCTAGTTCGAGGGTACTGGTGGCAACAATCACGCAGTCACTGCCCTGGGAGAATGCTTCTTCTGCTGCCCGTCGTTCAGTCAGGCTTAAGCAACTGTGAGAAACATATGTGCTTATACCCAAACCTCTCAACTCCATAGCAAGTTCTTCAACCCTGGAGCGACTATCACAAAAGACCAGTCTTTTTTCGCCTCTGTGCAGCCTTGAAATGACAATAGCAGCATTTCGCAGGGAGCCAACCCAGTCCACCTGAACATCAGGAACAACATTGCTCTCTGCAGGAGGGTTAATAACGCTCCGCCTAGCCTGACAAGAACCAGCCAGCCAGTCACACAGCTCTTGAGGGTTACCAACGGTAGCTGACAGACCTAATCGTTGCAGTTCTCTTCCAGCTATATGGCCAATACGTTCCAGCACTGACAACAAGTGCCAGCCCCGGTCATCACCAGCAAAAGCATGAACTTCATCAATAATTACCGTTCTGACATCCGCAAACAGATAACGATGATCAATTCGTGAAGAAACAAGCATCACCTCCAGGGATTCTGGTGTCGTCAGAAGAATATCCGGTGGTTCCGCAACAATCTTTGCCTTCCCGGACGGGCCAATATCACCATGCCAGGTCGCAACAGTCCGGCCAAGCAGGTGCCCATAATAGCTGAGCCGCTCTTCAAGGTTATTGAGCAGCGCTTTTATTGGGCAAATGTAAAGGACACTTAATCCCGTCCAGTTTTCACAAAGCATTCGGGAAAGAACAGGAAAACTGGCGGCTTCGGTTTTACCGCCAGCGGTAGGTGCGAGCAGGATCGCATTTTCACCATTAAGCACGGGTTCAATGGTGGCCTCCTGAAGAGGCCTTAAACCATTCCAACCCAGGCTGTTTACAATATGGTGCTGAAGTGATGGATGAAGCTTTTCAAACTCACTCATAGATCCAGCTCAATATCATTGACACTCCCCGCACTTTTGGCATCACGCTCAATAGCATTCAGTTCACTGTCAGCAATGGTCAGGGAGTAATGCTGAAGAGGATCAAAATCTCCGTGGAGATCAATACGATCAAGAACATCACCAACAAGTTTTTTCAGAAATATCCGAGGTGCAATCCCCACCTTGCCACCAAGGTTGCCTGTCACATTTCTGGCCAAAAGCTCAATGTAACTGTCATCAGCCCTGCTTAAAACTCTTGCTTCGCTGTTACTGATCCCGGCAAATAGGTCTCTAACCTTTCGCCCCACTTCTTCCAGTGATTCAAGGCTAAATCCTTTAAGACGAATCTGAACTGCCCGTGGGTTATCAAAACGAGCATCTGTTGCAAAATCAACAGCCAGACGTTGAGCCAGCGGAGCCAGCCTCTGAACCCCCATAGGACCATCGAAAAAAGCAGGAGTACCAGTAATCACCAGATACAGACCAGGAAAACGACCACTATCCACCTCATCCATTAACTGCCTCAACGCGTTCAGGCTTTTATCTCGAACATCCCCACGCATACGCTGCAAGGTTTCCACTTCATCAAAAACAACCAGCAATCCCGGATGACCAGAGTCTTTCAGAATTGTCAGAATTCCCTGAAGAAAACTCAAAGCGCCAAAGTGATCAATATCACCTTTGATCTTGGCATAGCGTTTTACCTGAGCCGAAATATTGGGTTGACCTGCCATCCATGCCAGCAAGCCATCTGCAATTTCTTCCTGACCTTCAACCAAAGCCCTTCGGTAGGCTCTCAGTGTCAAAGCAAAAGCAGGGGCAGAGCGCATAACTTCACCCAACCGTTTTTCCATTAGCTCATCAGTAGCTGCTACCAGCGTTTCAATATCATCAGGATCGATATCCTGCTGAGCAAGGACATCTTCTTCAAGGGTATAAAACCAGGATTCAATGATATTTCTAAATGCTCCTGAAGGAGCATCTGAAGTACAGAGTCTTTCCAGCAGTCGGCGATATACAGTTTCCAACCTGTGCAAAGGTGTTTCAGTCTCAGAAATTTGCACTTCTGCACAGGCAAAACCCAGCCCAAGTGCTTTTTCCCGCAACCACCGGCTGGTAAATGTCTTACCACTACCGTATTCACCACGAATAGCCTTGAATACAGCACTGCCCCGAGTTACTTTTTGCAGCTCTTCGTCCAGTGCGGCTTCAAAACTACCCAGCCCTACCGCCAGAGCATCAAGACCGTATTGAGGTACGGTTCCCCGGCGAAGAGCGTCAATAATATCCTGACTGCGTTGTTGGCTAATGCTCATATTTCCCTTCTCTTACACCAGCTCGAACTGAGTCTTCAATAACTCAACATTAAGCTTGACGGTTTCAGAGGCACGATCAATCGATAAAATTGGGTAACCATCCACGTTAAGCAACTTCTGAACGCCTGCCAAAAAACCCCGCATACGTAGCTTGGGGATGCCCAGTGATTGAATTAGAACCGTCATCATTAACTGGTTGCCATTGACTTCCAGTAATTGCAGCATTTGAACAAGCTGTTCATCTTTGATGGCAGTGCGCCCGGCCCGGCTCTTAACCTGCTTGTAAACAGCAGAGTCCAGCAATACTTTCCAATCGTCAGATATATCGGTTGCCGCTGAAGATTCAGCAGTGACAGCAAACATATCATCCATAACCTCTGCTTTAGCTTGAGCCTTCTTGCTCTTGGTTTTGCTTGTCACACTGGTTACAGGAGGCGCGACCGGCGTTTCAACGGAAGTTACACCACCTTTACCCAGTTTTGTCTGCCACCAGTCAGGTACATATCTGGGAACTTCGCGCCAGCCACCCGGAACTCCCAATGCTCCACCGCTGACATAAATTCCGAGAGGAATAACCACTTCCTGAAGGCTGCCGCCACCGTGATAGCCCATCTTACGGGAGGTATAACGAACCTTTTCTGACCAGGGCAGAACTACAGACTGATTTTCTGCGAGAACTCTGGCGCCGGAAACCTTTACCTCCCCAGTCTCAACTTTTGCGGAACCTGGCTTGTAACGTTCACCGCCATTATCTTTACCCTGCCCCTTCATATCATGATCAAGCACGTGCCCATGATCACTGGTCATAATCACAATACGACCAGATTCTCTGGCGGCTTCCAACACTTGCCTGAGCAAAGCAATGGTACCAACTGTCCAGTTCATGGTGAGTTGGGCGTTACTGGAGAGCTGGTCATCAATGGCATTAATGACAACGCCTGTAATCCGATGTTCAGTACCAGCCAGCACTGAACGCACTTCATTGGCCAGGGCGCCAGTGCCAGCCTGCTCAAGATCGGCTTTGTGGTAAAGCCTGGGGGGAAACTTGGTTGAAGCCAGATTTTTTAACTGACTGTGACCGGCAAATGCTTTTTTCTCATCCACAGCAGTCCCTTCACACAAAGCGCCACTAAACAGAGAGCATCGGCTGGCTTTAGTGATACTAGGTAGAGTTGAGAGTAATCCCTTAATTGGATTTGACTCTCGTTGCAATTCCAACCAGTTATGTTGAACCACGTCAGAAGCCAGTTCTCGATATACCGCCTGACTCATACCATCCAGAACCAGCAATAACACCAGATTTCCTTTTGCCAGTGGGGCAACCAGCTGATCAAGCACCTGTTCTACTGGCAACAGGTCTTTCTGTTGGTCTCCTCGGGCAATAGCGGGTAGTAGAGCAGTAATGGCCTGATTATGTTGTTCACGACGCTGACATACAGCTTCAGAAAGCTTCTGATAAACCTTGCTCAAACCTTCATGCACATCGCCCTGCCAGATTTTACTTCGTCCCCAGTCAGCAAAACTGCCATGATCAATGTAATTAGAGAGCAGAAAAGCTGCATCAGGCACCTTCCCGTCTTCACCCTGCAACCACTTGCAAAGGCGAATGGCCATGTCTACCCTCATAACTTGTTCTGCGGCAGCTGCGCTACGAGCATTGTTGTGTTTCTTAAGCTGGCCGAGCAACACCTCTGCTGAATTAATGGACTGTCCTTTGATGCATTTCTCAAGCACTGAGGCCATAGTATCCAAGCGCAACCGAAAACCACCCGGCAGAATGTTGGAATAAATCAGTGCTGGTGTCAGATTGAGTGACGCCAGCATTTGCTCAGCCTGACTGAAACTCTGATGAAGCATTGGGTTTTGCTGTCCCTTCACCGACTGTTCGTTGAGCATCTGCTCAACAAATGTCAAAGCCTGACGTCCGAACATTTCCAGTGTTTCAGAATTAGCGAAGCTTCCACCCAGATAGCGTTCATTAAACACAGCCCTGAAAGCAATCAGGTTCTGCTCATTAATCAGCTTTTCTCTGGCCTTTAATGCTGATTTACTTTGTTCCAGCAACTCCCTGTGATACATCACTGAGCAGGCCAGACCAATAGCCAGAAGGTTATCGACCTGCCCCTGTTGACAGATACGCAACACCAACGTTTCAAAATCAGGCAATCCCGCCCTCAGCCAATCGCCAAGATGGGTCTTCATCTCTTCAGGCAAAGCAGCATAGGCCGTATCGCACTTCCCTGATAAAGACCACTGGAACAGCGATGGGAGATCAACATTTTCAGCATGAAAACCCAGCAAAGCACAGACCAGTGCCTGCCAAGCTTTATCCTGGTCAAGCACTTCGCCAAACTGAATTTCATTTTTGTAGGCGTCGTGGGCACTTAACAATGTTTTGGCAATCCAGCGATACTTAGATCCAGTCAGGCGCGGGTCAATCTGCCGCACCTTTAAAATCTGCTGCAAAGCACGCCATGGACTGATTCTTTTAGGCTCGTTACGCCAGAGACGAGCCAGCACATCATTCGCCAGACGACTGTGATCGAAAGCCGAAAGCAACACTAGGCGACAGCTGTTATCACTGCCGCTGTTGCCATGGTCAACCAGCTGCTTACGAATAGCCAGCTCAGACGAACAGTAAACAACCCGTAACCGGTAACCATTCATATCATGAATAATGTCCTGCTCAGCCAAGGCTTCTGGCCAGACCAGCGCTACGCAGTCAGCCTGGCTATCTTGCTCGAAAATCGCCTGCAACTGGTTCAGTACCTGGCTGGGAATACTCATTAAGGCTGCACCTCCCGCACTACGGTAAAGGATACGCTCAGTGTGTCACCTTCCTGAAGTTGAGCTTCTAGCTCTTTCAGTAACTGTTTGGCTTCGACCGCTTTCATATCATTTTTGGTTTCTTCACGAACCACCTTCCTGCCTCGGGTGACCGCAGGCTTAACTGGGTCAGGATTTACCGGAAGCGGCGGAGGCGTTGGCTTCTGGCGAGTGAGAATAGCGGTAGCTTCAGACTGAGCCTGGCGCAGGACTGAAGACAAAGGGGTTACCAATTCATCAGCTGCCAGCGCATCGCACACCTTCTTATGAATAGCCAGCGATTCTGCATCACCTGACTCCCAAACCCCTTCCAGCAATTGCCAGTTGTTTTCATCAATAGTCTGGCTGACAGATTGCGCTGATTTAATACTTCTGGCTAATGCTTCCAGACTGGTTTCAGGAGAAACCTCTGACAGAGCGTTAACCAGATCAGCACTGTCGGTCTTACCCTGCAGGGTTTCCAAAACAGAAACTGCCAGACGGGCATTATTCATACGATTACACTTCAGATTCTGCTTCAGGCTGTTCAGTTTGGTTTCCAGATCAACGACCAGCGTATTACAGGCATCCAGATGAATATCCACTTCATCATGCACCTGTTTCTGAAGATCGTTCTGGTTGGCAGCAGTACGAAGCGCATTCACGGTAACACCAAACAACTTTCCGGCATTTTCCAGTGCCGCCTTCCACACAGCAGGTTCTGCCATATTCTGTTTGATCAGAACCAGTTCATCAGGAATATCCTTCAGTACCACATCGGTGTATGGGCCACCATGCAGGCTATAGTCGTACTGGCCTTCTTCAGCAAACACCCTGATCAGCAGGTTCTGAACGGCTTCCGGCAATCCTCTCGGGCTTGGCAAATCCATAGCTGCCCGAAGTCGTTTAACCGTGATACTGCCGCTTTCACCGTCTTTAGCCAGCTCACGGGTCAAATGCTGGCACCAGTCCTTCTTAAAGATAAAGTGGTTTTCATGCATATCACCCAACCCCAGGGGCTGAGCAATGGCACGCATTAATGACCGTTTAGCAGTTTCAACATTAATGCGACCATGGCTGGCATGTATGGCTTTACGAAGCTCTTCCATCACCTTGCCAAGGTCATGGACCTTCACCTCACAATCAAAGTCCGGGTGTGCAGGGAACTGGAAGCTCAAAGCCTGACCCAGTAACTGCTCAAACGCTCTGCCAAGATTACTGCCAACAGGCAACAGAGGAGTAAAAGCCGGTTGCAGTGAATACACCTGTTGTTCCAGAGGAGTACTGTCATCCAATGAACCCGGCTGAGGTTCGCTGGCACCATACGCCCCCATCAAATAGTCTTTGATACGTTCTTTTAACTGGCTTCTTTGGTTTTCCAGTAAGGTTTTAGCCTGAGCACGATCTCGCTGACTTAAGTGACTGCTATAACTTCTTAACGTATCGTCGTTCTTTAAAATCTCTTTCAGCTTGGCCAGTGTTCCCAAGTCTTTCTGGGCGCTCTGGCTGAAGAAGTAAGGCAACCAGCAAAGGGTATTAGCCACATTGTTGCTGGCTTCAAACTCTTCAATACGGGCCTTATCATCCGCTGGAGAATGGTTGTCTTTATCGAACGGGAAATCGACAATGACTCTCCACTCATCGTCCCGGGCTTCAAAAATACTAGGGTCCTTGATTTCGCGAATATTCTGGATCATCACCTCGATATTGCGGCGAGTGCCCTTCCAGAGCAGGCTGTGCTCATTAAACAAGCTCTGGTCGTCTTTTACGCCAAAGGCATCAAATACCAGTTCTTTTACCAGCTGACGCCGAGTGGCCTCATTATCGTGAATCTTGGCCTGTTCGAGAATGCTCTCGGTATCCACACCAGACAGCTGAATAGCAATCGTCGGATTCGGGTCATCACTGATCTTGATTTCACCAACCTGCCCCGCCCATTTACGACACTTGTTCAACACTTGCTTTACTTCACCACCAGGAATCGGTGATTTAATGGTGCCGTGGTTCAGGGCTGAAAGTTTATTGGCTGTCAGGTTTTTAAAGCACTCCACCTCTGGCACCAGTGCCGACAGCAACAGCGTTTTAATCAAACGCATATCGTTAAGGAAGGCACGTTTTCTCGGATCAGAGTGATCCAGACCAGCCAACGCATTGCGCTCAATCTGATGCTCGCTTTCCAGCAACGGAATCAGTTTGCGCTCAAACAGGCTCTTGGCATTATCAAAGTGCATACGCATCGCTTCAGAGAAAGGCTCAGCCTCTGAAGCAATAACATCGTAAAGGTCACCCACCGGGATGACATTACCCAGAGTCAGAGTCTCTCGCTGACTAACCAGCAGCATCAGCATCACTTTCAGGGCAGTACGTTCACGCTGCAAGGCAGAAGACAGCGCCACCAGTGCCTGCACCAGTGCCGGGCTGAATGGATAGAGCGAACGGAACATTTCTTTATCGCCCTGTTGGGTCAGCAGGATATCCTGAACTTCCCTGCGATAACGGTCTGTAGCCGCAAAGGAGGCAGCGATCTCGTTTTTTGCCTGTTCACTCACTGGCTTAAGCAAGCGTTTCTCGGCAATCACCGGCAAGTTACGGTCTTCCAGAGTAATGGTGTGGAAACGACCCTCCCAGTATTTCAGGGAATCACTCAGCACTTCCTGTTCAGCACCCGTGTACTGATCACCCACAAATTCACGCAGGTCACGCTGACGGGCTATAAAGCTGACCAGAGGCAACGCTCTTGGCTCACTGGCTTCAACCAGTTTTACCACTTTCTGAATCTCCGTACTGATAAACTGCTGATCCGACAGGCGACTGGCCAGCCAGAGAATCAACTCATCGAGGAACAGAATAACCGCATCGTATCCCAAGTCTTTGGCATGCTGGGTCATGACCCGCAAACCCTCATCAAAGGTGACATAGCCGCCACTTTGGGTATTAGCCAGATCAGCAAAAGCACCAAACAAAGTGCCAACCAGATCACCTACCAGACGGTTTTTATCTTCCGGGGAAGACTGGCCATTAATCACTGCATCAAAGCTGATGGCATTCCAGCCAGTGGCTATCTCGCCCCAACCATCATCATCGCCGGCACTGCTATTTCCATCGTTAACAGCCTTAAAGAAAGCATCGTCACCCAGCAGCTCTCGCTGTTTAACCGCATCAGCAAACAGACGGTCACTCATATAAAAGCCAGGCACCGGAGCCTCAGGATGCTGTTTCTTAATATAATTAGCGTAACCACCCAACACACCTGATTCGATACTGGCTGCCCCGATCATATGGTAAGGAACCAGCAGAATATTTTTGCCCTGAAGCCATTTATCGTTTTTGGCAATAGCTGGAGCCAGCTCAGGAATAGCGCGAGCCTGTGCATTACCATTCAACAGTAAATTCAGCACCGCCATAAAGTGGGACTTACCACTACCAAAGCTACCGTGCAGGTATGCACCTTTCTGGCGGTTCTGACTGTTGTCAACCGCGCTCTTTACAAACCCGAGAGCATCGTCAAAGGACTTAGCCAGCTGTGGTGTCACCACATAATCCTGCAGGGTTTGTTTAATGGCTTCATCACTCGCCAGCCCCTGAGACAGGTTCAGTACAAAATCGCCCCGTTGAACCTTTTCCGGGATGGCGATCAGGTCTTTCATTAATGTCATTGCTTATCTTCCTTTCTTCCCGGCTCAGGCTTTTGCCTTGGTTTTGCGCTTGCGAGTTTTCTTTACGACAGGCGGCGTCCAGCTCAAAAGATCATCCCGCGTGATATCCAGTTCCTGCAACTCTTCATTCAGCCAGCCTTCAAAGTAATCGCCCATTTTCAGCTCGAACTCCGGGTCCAGCTCATTGTGCCACTGTTTCAGCCAGGGGATCAGTTCTTCAATGGCCACTAACATTGGCATCAGCTGCTGGCCGGTAAAACCATCTTCTTCTTTACGAGCCTGATACCAGCCTACAATTGCCAGTGCCCGTTGCAGATGGTTCATGCCTGCCCAGCCAATGACAGGGGTTGTATCACCGGACTTTTCACACCCAGGCAGACTGAAGAAACGTTCTTTTGGTACATCCAGCTTGCCACGCAGAGGCCAGTAGGCAGCCTTGGCAAAATCCTTGGTAGCGTATTTAGGCGGCACAGGAATTTCACCAACTTGCTTCAGCTTCAGGTGTTCAGCGGCTTCTTTGCTGAGATAATCCTTGTGCTCTTCCGGCAGTTCGGTGCGGGCATCAATAACATCTTCTGCCCTTTGTTTATCCCAGGTTTCCTGCCAAGCACGGAACTTGGTGATACCTGAAGGTTTGTAGCGAGCCGGAGCCATTTGGGGAATGGATTCGCCTGTCACCAGCTCAACAATTAGTTTCTGGATATCGAACAATTCGTTGCCGGTGTAGTGCATAGCGACCTTGCTAAAGTCTGAATCGTTACGTACACGGTCAGCCAGACCTGCACTGGTGATCAGCTGGTCATCGTGCTTCAAGTACTGGTTTTCCAGACGATCCAGCATCCATTCCTTACAGGCTGTTTTCAGTTCATCAGCCCGTGCAGCTTTGTTGAACAAACCTTGTCGTCCGATCCAACGGCGTTTGTAATGAGGGTCTTCGATAACCCGAATATCCTTGATTAACTTAATGGCTTCCATACGTTGACGCCATTTGTTCTGCATGGCTTCTGGCCAGTGAGCAGGTATATCAGCAGGTACTTCAAAGCCATCCTGGTTCAGTTGAGCTAGGATTTCAAAAGGTCGTTGACCGGCTTCCAGATCAACATCCATCCATGGTTCGATATCAGCCAGGAGTTTTTTATCACAGAGACCAAAAGCCCAGTAGCAAGTCCAGTCGATTTCTTCTTGAAGAAGAACCATCTGGCAACGTAGCTCATTTCTTTCCTTTTGATACTTGTCCCACACATTTTCTATTCTTGCATTTGTCGAAAGTGCTGTTTTTAGAGCCTCTGCAACAGAAAGATGCCTTTGTGCTGTTGCTAGCTCCTCGATGTTTCCAGCAAATTGTTGTAGTTTTGTTCCTATTTCAGTGTTAAAACCCTCAGGAATAGGAAGGTGGATTAATTGACTACCTACAAACTCATATGGAACCTTTGAAACAAACTCTACTCGAACTCCATCCCCCCCAGTCAGCTGCTTCTGGTGACTTACTTGCTTCATCCAGAAACCAACAAGTGAGCTATTGAAGTATCCAAGCAGTTCAACATATTGTTCCCTGCTAGCATCACCATCTTTGAATCTAATGATGGGAGCAGAACGATTGAATGCCACTAATGAATCACAAAGGTAAAAATGATTATGACTCGCAACAAAAGCAAAACTTATGAGTGGTTTTCCATTCAGTCTGTTGCTATAGACCTCTCTGGGTTTCCACCAAGGAATACCCTTACTCTCAACGAGCGCTCCAAACATTTTTCTATTTCTTAATGGAGCCTTGTAAGGCCACAACCTGGCTATATATCCTGTGAGTTCTACATCTGGCAGTTGAGTACCGAAATTATCCATCGGCCATACACAAACTTCAGAACTTTCAAAACTCCAATCTCTTAAGTATTCCCCGATTCCATAACTTACAAATAAGTTACACCCTTGACGCAAAGCAGACTGACGATCAGAGACAAAAGACTCATCATCGCCAGTGATTACCAAATATCCTGTATCGATATCCAAGTCTTTGAGCGTTTTGACTGCCCTGCTCTCTATAGTGGCTTTAACCTCAACAGCACCACCACCGGAGAGACTCCAAGGATGTTTTTCAAAAATAGATCTATCTTTATCATCAACAGAAATATATTCGTTTTCTTGTCCTACAAACTCAAGCTGGTCAACTATCGAGCGCCAGACCTTGCCATTTGATGCATCTTCCGGGGTCTCAGGCTCAGCACGAATCCCCAAGGCAACCCTAACGGGTACATTTCGATCTGCTCGCCTATTGCGAGCAAATAAAATCACTGTTGGTGTACCATGGCCAGGAATATAAGCACCGGAAGTATCAATGATGTGTGTTAGGTCTCTGTTCTTCAAATAGTCCTGGATTAGTTTCGTGCCAAACTCTCTTTTCATAAAGCTATTGGCAGTAATCATGCCCATAAAGCCAGCAGGCTGACCATCTTTAGCTGAAACTGTCAGATCAAAAAAACGCTCAGTAAAAGGTACGCCAAGAGAGTACTGTCGATGACATGTGGGGTATTTCACTCTATAAGCTTGATTGAGTGCTTTATCTCGCACGACAATGTAAGGCGGATTCCCAACCACCGCATGATACTGCTGCCCCAAAATCTTGCTCAGCTTCTCCTTATCTTCCACTTCCAGCACATGCTTAATGGGATCATCTTCTTCCATCAGATGCACCTGAATACCACTGGTACCTTCAAACCGTCGCCCATGAAGCAGAGAGTCACCCACCGCCAGATTAAAGTGAAAATCCGGCGCCTGTCGCATGGATTGGGTATGAGTCACCTTCATCGCCGCAATCAGCAACCGGAAGCGGCAAATTGCGATAGCGTAGGGGTTAAGGTCAACACCATACACAGAATTCAGCGCGCGCTGAGCCAGTACACGAGTTTGCTCACCCGGCTCCCGGCGGCACCATTCATTAAAGATGCGCTCAAACCCTGTCAGCAGAAAGTGACCAGAACCACAGGTGGGGTCGATCATTCGAAGATCTTTCAGGCCAAAGGTATCCTGCGCTTTTTCCAGGGTGTAATCGAGGATGAAGGACTCGACAAATTCAGGCGTTTGCAGCAATGCGTACTTTTTCTGAACGGCAATAGAGAGGTCTTGATAGAGATCACCCAAAAAACGAGTGTCCCATTCTGGATCCGTAAAGTCGTAAATCAGCTCACCGCTTTCAGGATCTATCTTCTGGAAAAAATCCACCAGCAGTTTGGCGCCATCCGACGATACTGGAATATGCCATAGCGGGTTATGCTGATGATCCAGCAGTTCTTTAATGGCTGGCAGTTTTTCCAGCTCTTCAAACAGGCTCAGCAGGTAGTCCCGCTCACCATGGGTTGGGTTCTCGTTAAAGTGAACCTCGATCCGGTCTTTGGCCAGCTTCAGGCGATCACCAGGGCCTGCCAGCATGGGCGCATCCAGCAGCTGATTATCTTCCAGAAAACGGACAAAGACACAGGTCAGAATCCATGCCACAGCCGCTTGGGTAATCTGGCCTTCAAGCCAGGCGACAAAGTGTTCAGCGGTTCTTTTGGCGTCAACGGCCTTTTGATACTCTTCCTTCAGATGCTTGGTCAGATCGTCTCTGGACTCACTGTAGTCAAAAATATCTTTTTCGATTTTGGGAAGTTGACGCTGTAAATCTTTCAGCAGTTCCTGACGGTTAATCATAAGGTTGCTCTATATAAAAACGGGGCAAAACACAAAATTAAAACGACAGCAGACTTATGCCTGCTGCTGTATAGAATCGTTAGAAGCTTCCAGCCAGACGGATGCAATACGGGCAAATTCAGCAGCGCCAGTGCCACGGGGAATGATAGTGCCATCAATAACCGCAGCGGTTCTCTGGGCATCAGCGGCGACCAGAAGAATCATGCCATGAACTTCACGACTTACAGAGTCAGCATTCAACAGATGCTGACGCAGTTCATTCAACCAGCTGTTCACCAGATCATAACGGGCAATCAGTCCGGGTTCGGTCAGAAGCACTGGCTGACCCGCTGACTTGATTTCGTTGGCCATAGCGGGCAGCACTTTGCTGACCAGCATTTGCAAACGCCCCCAGTCTACAGAGTTCTTCTGGGCAGCATCGGCTTTTAGCACCACATCCCAGCGAGGCGCTTTTGGCATACCGTTGAACAGCTCTTGCAGATGGTGGAACAGCAATTCATCAAAGCTGATATGTTTAAGCGGATAATCCTTACACAACTTGTCACGGGCAGTGACCATCAGCTGAGGTTTAACGGTGAGTGCCAGAAAACGGGAGGTTTCGATAGCCGTTGCTATCTCCTGTTCCAGACGTTTTACTTCCTCAAGAGTGGTGGTATCCACATCACCCAGCTGTGAGTGCTCCGTTGCGGTACGGCTTTTCGATGACAGGCTGGTCAGCCCTGCCTGCGGCAGACAGTAAGCGCCTTTTTTGCCATCAGGACGGATGAACTGGCTATCCCATTGGAAACCAATTTCCAGCCCCTGAACCAGAGTGTCCAGCTGCGGTCGTCCTGGCAGAGGTTCAGCTTCTGGGTAGCGACCATGAATTCGGGTCTGAACTTCTTCCACGCTCAGGGCTTTGCTGCCCAGCAGTGCGCCCTGAGCCAGTTCAAGAGTCCGGTCAGCCTTCATCTCTTTTGGGTAGAACTCAGCACGGCTGGACAGTGCGGATTTTTGAGAAGAAGCGGCCGCCAGACTCAGCAGGCGCTGGTTGCTCATACCAGTAAATGAAGATGGCGCAACCACCATGCTGACTTTACGCAGAGCCTGAACCGGAGAAAGCAGCGGTACTCGTTCAGCGCATTCATCAGCAATTTCACCAAGAGCAGCCGCATAATCTGCCAGCTCTTCACCCAGTTCTTCACGGTTGTCGGCAATGATAATCCGGTTACCGTGACGACGCAGAATCCAGCGAGGATTCTGTTTGGAAAGCTCGGTTTCTACCGCAGCACGACAGACTGCCTGAGACCAGCGTTCACGCAAGGGAGAGTCTTGAACAGAACCACGACGGAGAAGAATTACTTCTGATAATTCAATGGCTGTCATAACGCCGCCATGCTCATCCAGAAACTTTTCGATATCGTTTCTTAATTCAGTGATGGCCTGGGTTTTACCCCATTTGGTCATCAGCTTTTCATGGATGATGCGAGCATCACTGGTGTCCAGGTTGGCCTCACCACTTAAATGCACGAGGTTTGGCCAGTGGATAGTGCGAACACCTCTGGGGGCTTCAGAATCCAGACGTCCCAGAAATTCATTCAGAAAACGTTGACGGGCTGGATCAGTAGCTTTGGTTACTTTTGGCATGACGAAGCGAAACAAGCGGTCAACACTTGCCAGTGCGGAACCTTCGCCTTTCACCAGGGCTTCGATTTTCACCTCTGCGCCCAGACGTTCCTGCAGGTTGCCGATGGCATCGGAGAGTTCTTTACGGGTGTTGGTGCCAACACCTGCCATGCGAACCAGCTCATTGCGGGGCAGACGAATCAGTTCAGATACTTTGTTGATATTCAAACGACTGAGGGTGTCCAGTGCCTGAACCGACAAATCCAGCAAACCCACCTGGGTGGTAAGCTGAGCTTCTGCAATTGGACAGGTTTTCTGCTTTTTACCGGTTGGGTGCGAGGTTTGCTTGCTGACCAGATGGAAGATCATCTTCCAATCTCTTAGCATTTCACCAGCGCTGGCGAAACGCTGACCGATATCCCTTGCCAGAGCTTTCTGGAAGAATTCGGCCATGGCGTCACGCACCACAGGATCAAAAACACGACGTTCGACTTCCAACTCACCTTCAATCAGATTTGGCAGCCCTTTGGAGGATGTCCAGCCCGGCAATGCGCCTGCGGCCATTTCGTAAAGTGTCAATGCACAGGCAAAACGCTCCGCATGGTCATCCCAGCGACGGCGACCCGGATCACGAATGAACGGATCCATATAAGCGGCTGTACCCGCACTGTAATTATCTACTGAGGTGTTGGAGAGAGAGAAATCAAACAGCACCAAGTGTAACTGTTTACCCTGCATAATCAGACCAATATTTTCTGGCTTGATATCCCGGTGATTAATTCCCTGATCTTCTAAATGACAGAGTGCGCCCAACAGATCATCACCAAAACGCTCCAACAACTCCAGTTGAACTGCACCGTACTCTCTCAAGCGTTTTGCCAGAGTACCGTCCGCAGCATAATGAATAATCAGACCCGTATGGCCTGCCAGTTCAACCGTATCATAGTGAGCAATAACCGCTGAATGCCGTAGCTTGGCAAGGGTTGCGCCTTCACAGCGAAGACGTTTGTTCTGAGCAGGTTCTAAGGCCAGCTTAAGAACTCGCTCAACGCCATGATGTTTAATCAGGAATGCTTTAGAACTGGCTCCTTTACCCAATTCTTGAATAATTTCGATACCACCTTCCAGCACATCGCCTTTGCGAGCCTCAATGGGGTTGCTGCTGCGGAATGTTTCTGGTCTGGCCAGTTCTTCTTCAACCTTTAAAAGGTGGTCAAAGAATTCATCCATAGAACCAATGCGGTTATCTGGATTAGGGTGAGTGGCGTACTGGATCAGATACTGCAATTCTGTTCCTGCACCATTAAGCTCGTTGGTTATCAGCAGACCGTTTGTGCGAGCGAGCTTATCCTGAAGTTCAATATCATTATCAGCCGGTTTTTTCCCAGTAAACAGGTGGTAGGCAATAGCGCCCAGCGAGAAAATATCCAGCAGAACTCCATCAGTATCACTCTGAGAGTGACACTCAAGAGCCACATAAGGACCGGCCTCTTCCTGTACCAGCTGACTCATATGACTGATGATGCTTAACTGCTGCGTCTCGGTTTCGTAGGTTCGCTCTGCCATAAACCAGTTGGCAATTTTTATGGCATAACCTTCCAGTTCATCTATCCGGATATAAATGCTTTGCGGACTGAGAACCCGGTGACACAGTTTATGACGATGAGCATACCGCACAGTCTCAGCAATCAGTTTAAGAACCTTGAAAGCATCCTGGAGATGAAGATGGCTATTGCCCAGCTCCAGAAGCAAATGATCAAGCCGCAAGAAAGATTGATCGTAATCGTAAACCAGTGCCGGATCATGTTCATGCTGCTGGTAATCCTTTGCCCTCAGGATGCCCGGATGTTCAATACCTTCCAACATCTTGAATTCATGACGGGCAGCTCTTTGCAAACGTTCAGCATCTGCCGGAGGCTTGCCGTACGTCAGATAAATACGTACCCGTCGTTTAACATTCAGCTCTTCATGATATGCAAGCCATTCCTGATAGTGGTCGGCTTCATCAAGAAGCTCACCCAGGACGTAGAGACCTACACGACGTGAGCGAACAGATTCCTTGATTCCTGCCTCTTCCATGGCTCTTGCAACTGTTTTGGCTCTGGATTTGTCCAGTCTCGGCCAGCGCCAGTCAACATCTATTTCAGTGATCTCTTTGATAAAGTCTTTACGGGTGTAAACCTTGGCTCTTGCATGGCCTTCCAGACTGTTGATGACATTTTCAGCAGAAAGGAAAACCAGTGAACTCAAAAATGGAATGCCTTCAGCTCTGGCCGATGGTTGCAGCTTCAGCAGAGATGCCAGTTTCTTGGCTTTACGGTCGGTAAGAATACGAGGATTGTCAAATAGCTTTCGACTACCGTCGGGTTTATGCCAGATCCAGGTTCCGGAATCGCCTGAAATTTCGCCAGGGTGTGACTTAATCTCCACAAGGTAAAGCCCCTTTGGGGTCAATAGCATCAGGTCGATTTCGTTAATGGAGCCGTCCTGGGCGATAAACTCGAAGTTAGCCCATGCCCGGTAGGGTTCGTGATCTGGCAGCTGTTCCTTAACATAAGCCAGAGCTTCCCGCTCCCAGACAAACTCGGACCGAGTCAGCTGACGCCAGTTTTTATCCATGGTTCACTTCCTCAGGCTGAGTCTTCAGGTCTTGCAGATTCAACAACTCACCAATTTCACAATCAAAATAACGACAAAGTTTTTCCAGCACCTCAAACTCTACCCGGACAGCATTTTCATGATAAAGACGCGTTACCGTGCCTCGATTGATGCCTGTCTCTCTGGAAACGTCAGCAATTTTCAATCGTTTTTCGCCCATCATGCGCGACAGATGACACTTGATCATGAAGAGAGAGGCCTTTCTGGGTGGTTGGTGGTGAGCTTGAGGGTGTATTGTGCTATAAAATTTTGATCTTTAGTAGAGTATTTTGATGACATTAAAGGGTAAATTTGTTTTTAAATAGCATGTTAGATATACAACTTGTCACGTATGATTTCTGCCGATCGACACTCAAATTTTTTGATAAACGAGTGTGCAAACTTCAGATTGGTCTGGTCAAAGCCGATGAACATTAACCCGATGTCCTGTGTGATGCTGAACGATGGTGCCTTTTAGACATATTTGCCTCCTTGTAGACCGGAGGCTTATGATTTCATAGCAGGGATTAGGGTGATAGATCATGGGTTTTGAATGCACTTACTTATGACTTAGTCTGAACTAAACTATTAACCGGACAGTTATTACCTAAGGGTTATAACGTGGAACTATGGAGTTGCTCTTTAGCTTGAAATTAAGGCTACAGGACCTTATGAATTATAAGAAAATAATCTTTGATACCAATGTGTTACTTATAAATCCGGAACTACTCAATCGCTTTTCACAACGGATATTTCTACCAAAAACCATCCTTGATGAGCTGGATTATCGTAAAACCAAAAGAGAGCATCAGGAACAGGCTCAACTGGCACTTCATCATATTGAGAGAAATAACATACGTGCCAGACAAGCAGCATCTCAGGGCAGCCAGCGAAATGATGAGCGTATTCTGACCGAGGCGCTGGCATGCTGTAGCAATAATCAGTTACTGCTGGTTTCTAACGATGTTGGGATGCGTAACCGCGCAAAAGGCATGGGTATTGAGAGCGAATCGTTAGAAGCCTTCCTCCAATCGGTGACAGAAAGCAGTCATCGTTTAACCCCTGAGCGGGAGCGAATGTTCCGCCTGCTGACGGAAGAAGATTTTGAACCGGTGCGTCTCTGGATACGGCAGAGTAGCGATAACCATTTCAATTTCTACCTTAAGGATGGGTATACGCCACTGATCGACTGTATCCGGAAAAAGCGGTTCAAGGCCTTGGGGTTTCTGCTGCAACAATCTTCTATTGATCTGGATATGCGTGATCAGGCGAAGCTGAAAATGACTGCTTTCTGTCATGCCGCCCAGCGCAGACAGATTAAAACCATGGATCAGCTGATTGAGTGCGGCGCCAACCCTCATCTGACAGCTCAAGGCAGAAACCGGGGGAATTCGCCGTTACTGATTGCCGCCTGGGATGGAGCGCTGAATGTGATTCGTCATATCTGCTCCCACGATAAGATCGCTTTCAGCATTAATCAGGCGGATAACAATGGTTTCACACCGCTGATAAAAGCAGCCATTAAAGGTCATGAACCTATAGTGCGCTACCTGTTGGAACTGGAAGCCGATGTAATGATTCGGGATCGGGATGACCGGCTCGCGATTGACTATGCCATCGAAAATAACCATCAGAGTATTGTGCAACTTTTAAAGGAAGTTTAAACGTGATTGAGGTAGTTGACCCGACTATGATACCGCTGATTCCGGTGGATTCTGTTGTGGAGCAAGTAGAGAGAATCTGTATTTCCGTCAATACCGTTTGTAATCTGGGTTGCGATTATTGCTACTTTTTCCATCCGGAAAATCGGGTCGAAAAAAGCAAGCCCTTAAGTGGCGACGAGATTTTCACCATTCTCGAAAAGAGCCTGCTGTATCACCTGGACTTTGGCTTTGAGAAAAAAATCAAAATCAACTTTGTAGGCAGTGGCGAACCGCTGATTCACTGGACGAATATCCGGGATGGTGTTGCCGCCTTCCATAAGGCTTATCCGGAACAGCAATCCATCAAGTTTTACACCGTGACCAATGCAACACTGGTGACTCCTACTATTGCGAAAGAAATGAAACAGCTTGGCATTGTGCCGAGTGTCTCCGTGGATGGACCTAAAGTTATCCATGACCGTCATCGGCTGGATCATCAGGGGAAAGGTTCATTTGAACGGGTGATGGCGGGCATTGAAATCCTGAGAAGTACAGGTTTCGATGTGGTCATTAATACGACCTTAACCCGTGACCTGCTTGATGGTCTGGATGCTTATGTTGCTTTCATTAAGGCCTCCAGCTTTACCAAGGTGATTTTTGACCGGCTTGTGGATACGCCTGATTCCGTTATGGAGATTAGCTACGAGGAGTACTACCGGTTTCTTCAGGATATTCATCAGAAATTTATTGATGCCGGACTTCATGATGTGGAAATTGGCAACCTTGAAGCTTACCGCCGGAACTTTGAAGGCAGGCCAGACAAGGTTTGCACAATGTTTGGCGGCAGTTGCGGCGCTGGCAGTAATTTTGTGATTTACATGGGCCGTGAGGTTTACCCATGTGGTCGTATGTTTGGTAAACCGCAATGGCTGCTAGGGAATATAGACGACTCCATTCATGTGTTTCCGGAGCGAATGAAACGGCACTGGCCGGCCCGCGAAGATTGCAAGACCTGCAGCGTCGCCAATGATTGTGTGCGGGACTGTCTGCTGGAATACCATACTCCGGATTATTCGTGCGACTCTCGTAAGTCCTTCTTGTCTACAATGAAGGGCGTTCTGTAATGGTGACCAAACCGCTCCGTATTGGTATTTATGGGGTTTCTGGTGTTGGTAAAACGACCCTGACTCAACGGCTGGAAAAGTATTCACATTCAGTACAGGTGATAGATGGCTCCCGGGTAATTGATGCTGTATCTGAGGGTGGGCTGGCAGTGTTTAAACGCAAGAGCCTTCAGGAAAAAGCCAAAGACCGTTTCAGGGCGATCGACTATTTTCAGAGTGTCTTTGTGAAAGCAGAGAAGCATTTGGTGATTGCTGGCCATTACAGCTTTCTGAAAGTGGATGGGTTTGAAGATGCCTGGACTGATGCGGATGCTGATTTTTACGATGTGATTTTCTTCCTGCATAAATCACCGGAAGCTATTTTGTTGCAATGCCAGTCTGACGTATCCCGAAATCGTGATTTTACCCTACAGCAAATTGAACAGTGGCAGGTGTATGAGTGGCAATCGTTGCAAGCAGTGTGTTCTGCAAACACTATTGACTTGCATCAACTCAATGGTGATAACTCTGCTGATAGTATTGAGCGCGCATTCATTGAACACATTTCCGGATTGGTTATTCGGAAAATCAGTAAGGGCATTGCGGACTCTGGATACCAATCGGTGGTACTATGCGACTGCGACGGGACGTTAAACCATAACGACGTGTATGAGTTTTTTCATGAAGGACCTGTAGTTGATAGTGTAACTGCCATTTTTAAACAGTACCCAGCTTATTGTCATGATGCGTTTATAGACGTCTCCAACTATCTAGACTTTAGCATCACTGAACCGTTGATCAGGAAAATGGTTGAAGACGCCAGCCGATCACTGGAAATAAACCCAGTAATGCTCCGGACGCTTCGGAAACTGAGAAATGATGGCGCCGTTATCGTATTTGTGTCGTGCGGTTTTCCGAAAGCTTGGAACTCCAGTGCGTTTCAGGCTGATGTTATTATCGGTGGTGCCAGCTTTGGGTCATATGGTTGCCTGGTCACAGACCAGAGCAAATTGTTACTGGCACAGTTGCTGGTTGATCAGAATCTTCATGTTTCAGCTTTTGGTAATGGCAGTGTTGATATCGGGATGCTCAACGTAAGTCACAAAGCTCACTATGTCTATTCAGACCAGATTAATCCCAAACATATAAACAGATTGGAAGACCACAAGGATCTCCACCTTATAAAGCTCGAAGGAATCTAAATGCTTTACGTTGTATCGAATGACAGTCACTTTTTGAAGACACTTAACGCACAATCCAGATCCATTGAAATCCATGGTAACGAATTGGCGGAAGTACACAGAGAAATCGGAAAGGTGCTTGGGCAGAAGTACCTGGATAAGCTGCCTCTACAGGAAATCACGGTAACGAACCCTCAAGGTAAAGAAGGAGGAGATCTGGCTTTAGACTGCTCAAATGTGACACTGGTCTGCCTGCTAAGAGCTGGGCTCTATCTTGCTGAGGGCGTGAGACAGTTGTTTGGGAAGTCAGCTCATTTGTATGTGCTCAGCGAAAAACCGGATGATTTGAAGCCTCAGCTGATCAAGGGGCGTGATGTGGTATTGGTTGACTCAGTTATTGACTCTGGTAAAACACTGATGGGATACATCAGTGCCTGCAGTGAAGCAGCGAGTGTAACCTCTATCGCCGTGGTTATGCAGGATGGCTTTAAAGCCGTGATTGATGAAAAATATCCGGAGTTGGATTTTATTGTGAGCCGTACGTCGACCAACTCTTATGTGGGAGAGGGGCAGACAGATACAGGAAATCGGTTGTTTGGCACTTGTTGATACCTGCGAGTGCTATACTCAGACTTTATGCTGGAATGCACTCACTTAATATGAAACATTGCTTTCACAATATTGCAGACCCTTTTCAACTTTTGTCACAGTTCCTATTTCATCAGAAGTAAACCCATCTGCATCTGGCGAATGTGCTGTGCCAGGAGGCATTGTCGTAAATGTCCATTATCAGCAAGAAGGTGTTGCCGGTTAAGGCAATGCTGAGTATGTCACTGAGCATTCCGAGCTATCAGCGCCCCTACAAATGGCAAGACAAGCACGTTAACCAGCTATTGGATGATGTCATTTTTCATCGTGGCAAAAGCAGCTACCGGCTGGGCACCATTGTCTTGCATAAGGATGAGCAAGAAGGTCAGCTGAATATTGTTGATGGCCAACAACGGCTCCTGACCCTCACCCTGTTATCGGTGCTACTAGATAAAGAGAGATCTTTCCGACCAAAGCTGCTGGAGCAAACCTTTGACTCTGCAATGACTCAGGAAAATCTGCGACATAATGCGGCCGTCATCGAAAGCCGTACAAAACAGCTGTCAGAATCAGACCGTGAGGCTCTGGTCGATTTTGTGCAACAGAAATGCCAGTTGATTACGGTTACTTTGAATGACCTGAGCGAAGCATTTCAGTTTTTTGATTCACAAAATGCCCGGGGCAAAGCCCTGGAACCCTATGACCTGCTAAAGGCGTTCCACCTTCGGGAGATGGTCGATAATACCGAGGATGAGCGCACCCTTTGCGTAGCGGATTGGGAGAGCAGCATAACCCCGGATAATAATGTCTCAGATAAAGGACAGAGGGAGAATCTTCCCAGCCTGCACACCATTATGAGTGATTATCTGTTCCGACTGCGCTGTTGGTCTGACGTTCAGCCGGGGCGATGGTTTACACGACATCATATTGATGTGTTCAAGGGCGTGAATCTGAATCAGAACAAATACCCGCTTGCTGCAGCAATGCGGGCTCTGGATTATCAGGTGGACCATTACAATCAGGACCGGGTTCGTCAGTGGGATCAGCATAAGATGGGTTACCCATTCCAAGTGAATCAGACCCTACTGAATGGCAAACGTTTTTTTGAATATGTTCAGCACTACATCACGCTCTACAAAACACTGTTTATTGATGATAAGCCTGAATTGGCTGCACTACTGAAAACCATCAATAACTATGAGGGGCGCAGTCGCAAGGGGGACCACTATGTGCGAAACCTCTTCTACTGTGCAGTGATGTTTTACTACGACCGGTTTGGCGATGAGGCGTTGGAGAGTGCCGCAACAATCTGCTTTTTATGGAGTTATCGCATTCGCCTGGAGCAACATCGGGTGGTGATTGAATCCATTGATAATCATGCCAGGGAACCTGACGGCCTTATCAGTACCATCAAACGAGCGTTACATCACAACCAGGTATTGTCTTATCCCATCGCCCCACTTGAAGAAACCTTTGTCAAAAATAAGAGCACCAAGGTAGAGGGGTTGATTGCCAAGTTTAAAGACCTAAGGTGTATGCAGTAATGAAAACATCCGAACCAGACAACAAACAGCTTTCCGATCAGCATAAAGACATTACCGAGCTGTCGGTCTCTGAACTGTTTAAAAACGGCCAATATGTTATTCCTATCTACCAGCGCAACTATGCCTGGGGTGAGCCGGAAGTTGAACAGCTGATTCAGGATATTATGGATGTCGCCACTAAAAATAAGGACTCTGATTATTTTATTGGCAGCCTCGTCGTCTACACACGGAAAAATGGAGTTTATGAAACGATTGACGGACAGCAGCGCCATACGACCCTGAGCATTATTCTCTCTGTTTTGAAACATGCTTATAAGCAGAGTCTGGATCACATTGATCATATTAACCTCGGCTTTGACAGTCGCCCTAAATCAGACCAAACCCTTAGAAGGTTGTTTAAAAATCCGGAGCAAGCTACCGACGAACCGGAAGAGCGAACAATCCGCTCTGCCTACGAGGTTGCCCGCCGCTTTCTGGCCCAGCCTGAGTGTGATGTTGATGCTTTCACAAACTATTTGCTCCACAAGGTAAAAATATTGCGAGTGGTGGTACCAGAAGATACCGATCTGAACCACTACTTCGAGATTATGAATAACCGGGGCGAGCAGCTGGAAAAGCATGAAGTCCTTAAAGCCCGGATGATGAAAGATCTGGGGGATTTGGAACGGACTGCTTTTGCTGCTATCTGGGATGCTTGTGCGGATATGAACCGGTATGTGCAGCTGGGGATCAACTCAGCCTATCGTGAAAAAGTTTTCGGCAGAGACTGGAATCATATGCCCGTAGACTTTGATGACCTCTGTAGTGCTTTTGCAGAATCCGCTGACTACAGCAAAGAGCTATCTTTGGCCGCTATTATTGAAAAGCCTGCATTGAAACTCAGTCGACCCAAAACAGTATCAGAAGAGGCAGGAACCTTCAGCACTATTGTGACGTTCCCTAACTTTCTGCTGCATGCGTTAAGGCTGCTAACCGAAGACGATGTTCCCCTGGATGACAAGCGCCTTCTGGAATCTTTTAGTGAATACATGCCGAAGGACAAGTCATCCGGGTGGTTTGTGATAGAGCTGCTGAAGATTCGCATGCTGTTTGACAGCTACATTATCAAACGGGAGAACGAGGAGGATTGGAGTCTTAAATCGCTGAAACTTTATAAAAACGGCAAGCAAAAAAGCTTTGGTTATGTAAATAGCTGTGATGACGAAAAACTGAACACGCAACTTATTATGCTCCTTTCCATGTTTCACGTTTCATTCCCTGCACAAGTGTATAAGCACTGGTTGAATGCTGCTCTGAAATATCTCTGTACAACCAGTATGGATAATGAATATTGGACAATAGAGGGCAAAGACTACCTCGCACATTTGGAAAGGTTAAGCGATTCGTTTTTCTATGGCAGGTATGGAGTAAATAGTGGTGGGGAGCCCATTGATTACTACGAACTCATCTATAAAGATGCAAAGCTACCTGATGAGTTTGATATGGATAATCTTTCACTAGGCACCAATGTACAGAATTTCCTGTTTAACCGGCTGGACTATCAACTCTGGAAACGATTAATTAACAATGTGCCATTTGATGGTGTTGATATGAAGTATATTAGGCAACGCCTTAATAGTTTCAGCTTCACTTTCCGCACATCTGTTGAGCACTATTATCCACAGCATCCCATTACCGGCAATAAGCTGAAGGAGAGTGATACCCTGCCCAACGGTGTAGACAGCTTTGGTAACCTTTGTCTGATCAGCCGAAGTAATAACTCAAAACTTAGTAACTATCTGCCCAAAGCCAAGAAGGATCATTATGAGAAGGCAACAACGGTGGAAAGCCTGAAACAGATTTTCATGATGAGTTATGAGGATTGGGGGCCTGATTGTCCCGAAGTGATTGCAGAACATGAGAGTATGATGATTGAAGTACTTTATGGTGATATTTAACGAGGATTTTATTAAATGGATGGTGCTACAGGGGTTGTTGACGACTTACATTGTCAACCAAACATAAGCTGCTGTAGTAGTGTGATTACCGAGGGAAACTGATGGGCTAACTTGCATTAGTGTAACTTCTTGAGCCGGGCTCGCCTTTATGGTGGTAGCTCCGAAAAGGAGCGGCCAACAAGGGAAATCTTTGCTGATGTAGAGCTGAATACAGAAGGAGCTATCGACACCCTCTTCACCAGGGTCCGAAAAAATCTGAATATCACTCCTACCAAGGCATACGTGTGAAAAAAAAAACCACCTGACAACTTGATATTGCTCACTTTATAACCAATATTTCAACACACAACAAAACCAAGCAACAGGTTCTAAGTTCATGAGCAGTATCACCAATATCAAAGAAGCATTAGCACAGGCCAAAAAAGACGAAAGCGTCGGCATCTCCATTGCCACTCTCTCATCAGGTCAAGATTTCTGCCTTTTTTGTACTGAGATACCAAAAGGCCATAAAGTCGGCTGTCACTACCATATTGAAGGTGATGAAATTTATTCCATCCTCTCAGGAGAAGGCGTTATTTACACTGCCGCAGCCGATAAAATGGAGGAGGATGACAGCATTAACTTCCGGCCAGTGGTTGCAGGAGATAATTTTACCATTCCAGCAGGTGTTGTTCACCAGCTGAAAGCCTCTTCAGATATGGTCTTACTGTTTATTTGCCCTCAATCACACCTGAATTCTGACCGGGTTGTCGCCCCCTGCCTTACTACTTGAACCGGGTATCGTGATGCTCTCAGTTATGAGCCCGGAAGGATCAATTTTTCTGGTACGGGCTCGTTATTCTCGTCTTGATAGTTGCCATTGTAGAATTGCCACTCTGATTCCGGGGAATCCCCGCAGGGGTGCACAGTATGGCAAAGAGAACTGAACACACTCACCATTTTATTTCAAGACAAGCCCGTTTCCGCTTCTACGCGGAACTGAACGACTATTTGCCCATAGATAGCCGCCATCAGCAGAAGACGTATCATTTTATCGGCACTCCATCCATAAAAGACGCCATTGAAGCTCAGCAAGTTCCCCATACGGAAGTTGATTTAATCCTGATTGATGGTCAATCATCCGGCTTTGACCAATGCATTTCGGGTGGTGAACGGGTGTCTGTCTATCCGGTCTTTGAGCGTCTTGACCTTTATGGACTGCAAAAGCTGCGACCTGCGCCATTACGAAATCCCTGCTTTATCGCAGATGTTCACCTTGGCAAGCTGGCCAGATATTTGCGGATTCTGGGCTTTGATACATTGTACAGGAATGATTACGAAGACGAGGAAATCGTAGAAATCGCCCTGAACGAAAAGCGAGTCATTCTGACGAGGGATTTAGGCATCCTGAAATATCGTCGTGTAACTCATGGTTACTGGTTGAGGAACACCCTGCCCCGCCTGCAACTGAAAGAACTCATTCTTGCATTACAACTTGAAAATCAGTTTAAGCCTTTTACCCGGTGCAGCCTGTGCAATGATGTTATAGAGCCTGTGGCAGCAGAACAGATCCGCCCTCTGCTTCAGGATCAGACACGGTTATATTTCTCTGAATTTTTCCAGTGCCAAAACTGTAAACAGGTTTACTGGAAAGGCAGCCACTATCAGAAACTCAAAGCCTGGCTTGAGCTGACTTAAGGCGAGGTTTTTGGTTACCTCAAGCAGCTGCTGCTTTCGGATAGGTCAGAAAAAAGGGCTGACAATAGCCAACCCTTAATCCTCAATACTCAGGCAACCAACCAAAGCCTTGCATGATCAAACAAAGCCAATTTCAGTTCATTCAGCTGAGTAATCACCACACTCTGCGGGAATAAACTCTTCACCGAGTTCACATTAATTCCTAAACCAAATACGTCAATGCCTGACTGCACGCAGCGTTTTACCAACTCCATAACGGGTTGAAAATGGTCACAATCGGGCACACCGTCGGTTATCATGATGATTAAACGACGCTCTGCTTTGGTTCGGAGCACTTGATGAACACTGTGCCAGAGTCCGGTAGCCATGGGCGTGGAATCATGGTCATTAAGAACCGTCAAAACCGCAGCCACATCCTGAAGCCGGTCATGCGGTTTCATTACCTCAAAGACGCCGCTGTCATGACTGCCAGGATAAGCAGAAACGGACACAGTGACCCCACTGATCTGGTTCAGGGAGTAAGCCAGAGCCAGTACCGCCTCTCTTGCCAGTTCCATTCTTGGAGCCATAGACGACGAAATATCAAGACAGAGGTGAACCGTGGCATTAATGGTGATAGCTTCAGATCGCTTGCAGAACAGGCGGTTGTCACCCACAGCCATGCGATGCAGCCGTTTACCGTCCAGTTTTTTACCTCGTTTGCCAGTTCTGTCCTTGCATAAGGTTTTTGCCTGAACCAGTCCGGTTAACTGGGCTGCTAACCGAGCTGATTCTGCCTTGGTTTTCCGGAGCAAAATTCGTCCTTCCTCCCTGTCGTAGTCGTCAACCTCAACACGATCTGCTGAAGGTGTTGTGGTTATGGCTGACAGCCCTCCCTGTTGCCCTGAGCCCCAACGGGTCAGCTCCTCTGATAATTGCTCAAACGTGTCATCAGGCCAGTCATAGTCGTCTGATTCCAGCACAGTTTTGATATTTTCCGATAAAGTATTTTCCGGGGCTTCAGCATTGCGCTCCTCTGAAGCGTCTCCGTTTCCCTGTGTCGTTAGCGGATTCATATCATTAGCCTGTGTAGAATCTGTTTTTTCCTGCTGCTCCATTGCTTCTGGTGTATTCACCGTTTTCTGTTCTTCTGACTGTGAAGAACCGGTTATATCATCAGTACCTTGTGCAGATACTGAATCAAATTCCGGTTCCTGGCTGTCAGATAGACCAGACGACAGTGAATCTGTTTTCTCATCGCCCCCTGTGTGGTTGCTGCTTTCTGAATCATCCTGTGTTTGCTGAAACAGACTGATAATCTGATCAGCCATGCCCTGGGCAGCACGGGTACTGTCCAGTGTTGGAACATCGTCCAGTACAGAATTTAAAGCATTCAGCAGCTGCGCCGGAAAGCAGGCTTCCATTGCCTGTTTTGCTTTGTCTGCTTGTTCCTTGAACGCTTTCTGTTCCAGCACTTCGTATCGCAGCTTTGCCAATAAAGAGTCGTGCAATACCTTTACAGGTGGATCAGTCTTCGCCGGTGCCACTAAACGACCTTCCGCTACTAACTGACGAACCACTTCAGACAAGGTATAGGCAGTGCCCGGATATTCTCGGCTCAAGGCCCGTTCTATCCTGATATCTTCGATGAGATTGGTCAGCCGCTGCCGGAAGGCAGAGCCGCTTTGATCCAATTCGAAATCCGTGTAGCGGACGTGGGCACTTTCATGATGAAGGAAGCCCCATAATTTTAATTCCTGACTGGGTCGTTCAGGGTCAAAAGCGGGCAAAACAATGCGCTGACCATCGGTAAACGCCTGTCTGCCAGAGACTTCGACCTGAACGCCCAGTTTTCTGCCAATCGCTGCACCCACAATGGGTAACGATCTCTGTAAAGTGGGAACCATGCTGCGTTCCTCCTGTAAGAATGAAGAGAAAAATGAGACACAGCTCCCACGGCAGGCACTGTGTCCCGCTTGGGAAAATGGACTGAGATCAGTCCGTAGAGTTAAAAGTAAAAGGTGGCTACAGCAGGCACTTCCTCTGCCGGAACTGCAGTAGGTTGTTTGTTGACAGGGTTCTCCTGAACCACTGCATCCTGTAATGCATTAGACGACGCATTCACTGAATGTACCGTTTTATCTACAACCTGCATCTTCACAGGTTCTGTTATGACCGATAAGCCTTCAGCGCACCGTTGCATCTGCTCAACAGAACAAAGCAACAGTACCCGCTCCATCAGTTGGGTTAACGCTTCGCCTTCAAGGGAACCCTGTGCAGGCAACTGCATTAATCCAGCGTCCAGTCGCTGTACCACCGGTGCAATCCCCTGGTCAACAAACGCCAAACTATTCAGTTTGTCCCTGAGTTTCAGGATGGGTCTGATCGCTTTACGGCTGACCTTCTGTTTACCAGAAAAAGTCTGTTCAAACAGTGCCTGGGCATCCCGGCTGATTTCATCCCTTAATGTATTCCCAAGCCGGTTGACCTGATGGTTCAGGGTGTCCGGCCTGGGGGCTTCCGTGACTTTGTAGACGGTATAATCAAACCCAAATCGCTGACCCACCTGTTGGACTTCAGGAACCGCACGACGTATGGCATCCGCAAAATCAGGATGAGCTGACACCCATTCCGTAATATGCTGGTCATACTGCGCCAGAAAATCCTGTTTCTGTCGTTCAAAGTCGGCCTGTACCTTTTCCAGTTCAGCGCTGATGCTATCCACCAGTAAATCACTGACGGCATAGCTGCCCAGAAAGCGAACACCTTCACGGGAGCATACTCTGCAAGCCTGTTCCCGAAGCCGCAGAAACGGCTTGAGAACTTCACGGTTACAGAGTTTTTTGGAACCCAGTGACACCACATCATCCGGTGGTAACTGCCCTCCTTCTCCTAACGCCAGATCTTCTGGTTTAAGACGACGGGAACCGGACCAGATGGAACAATCCAGCGAAATAACGGACATCTGGTTCAGGATTTGGGTAACGCTTTTTTTAGCGCTGCAGGTACCACAACTCATGACTCTTCACCTCCACGCCACAAATCGCCCAAAATATCCTCAGCTAACCGATGAATGGCTTGCCTCTCAGCAGGCTCAACCCTTGCCGTCAGGGTTTGCTCCAGTGCATATTCAAACACTCTTGGAGCACCTTGAAACCGCATCGACAGCTTGGCCCAACGCACCAGTCCACGAGTGGACAGCGTACAACTGAGCTGGGCTTCGCCTTCTCCTGCTTCGTCAGACCAGCCAGTGAACAAACGACGAATCTCGTTGGCGAGTTTCACCATACCTTCACGGACTAACAACGGCAGATCAGGCACGACTTGCTCCAGAATCGATAGCTCCGTGAATTCATCAGGATAATTGACGTCTATACAGCGAAACCGGTCTAACCAGGCTAACGACTGCCGAAGCACACCCTGATATAAACCAGAACCATCCCCTGATCCCGCACTGTTGCCAGTAGCGACAAAGCGAAAGCGTGGATGCACCGGAATCATTTCCCCGCCGTTCTGCGCCAGTACCAGGGGCGCACCGTCCAGCAGGTCGTACAAACCAGCGAGTTCACTGGGGTCAGCAATGTCCATTTCGTCCAGTACCAGGATATGACCTTCCCTGACCGCAATGCTCAGTGCTCCATAAAGAAAGGGAGTACTGCCATTGTCCAACACCTTCTGACCCAGCATGTCATCCAACTCTAAACGTCCGTGGACGGGAATCATTTGCACCGGCCAGTGCAACCTTGCGGCTACCTGGCAAACCAGACTGGTTTTGCCACAACCTGTCGGTCCGATCAAATACAGGGCATCACCCATTGGGTCATCCAGAAACGCCAGCAGCTTTCGCAGCCTGTCCCGGTCAAACACATAGGGTTGTTGGGCAGGCACCGCAGGGTGTCCGCAATCGGTGTAACCTTCCAGCAGGATCAGTTGGTCACTGTCCAGATCGAAGGTTTCATTCAGTTCATAAAATGCTGGCTGCAAAACCCTTCCAGAACTTTGAGGGTTCACAGCCTGCGCTTGTCGTTCATCTGGCATATCAATCTCCTGCCGTTACATATGTTTTGAAATCACAAAAAAAGGGCAGAAGATTCCCATGATGGGGGAAACACTCTGCCCCATCCGGGTTCATAAAACATGAATCAGAAATAGAAGCTCTGGCAGCCAGTTAACGGGTTTAAAACCAATAATTCGCTGCCCATAGTTTCTATGGTTGAATCGCTGTCGTTTAAAACAGTGACTTTGATTTGATGCCTGCTCTTACGCCGATACGGCTCAAGGTCAGGAAGGTTGAGCTGATGTTGCCGACACAAAGCTTCCAAAGCCTGCTGATAGTCAACAGAACCTTTCCAGATACTCTGGCAGACACGCAGACCTTCGTACTCACCCGCCTTAAAATCGCCCATCAACTGCTGTAGCTGTTGCTGCAACTGCTTCTGGTGTAATTTTCCAGCTTCGAGTTCATCCTTTAACTGGTCGAGAGACTTCTGGCGTTGGCGGTAAGCCATTGCCAGTTGTTGCCACTGGAGTTGATCCTGTTTTTCCGTGGGCACATACACATCGAGATTCGGGTCTTTGTCTGGCTCATCGGCTTCCTCAACCCTATTCCAGAAACTGACCGCCTCCTGCTGTAGTTGCTGTATCAAGGCGTCATCACGACGAATACAGACAGGCAGTAGCGGCAAACCTTGCCGATAAAAACACAGCCAGCCCAATGAAGCTTCAGACACTAACAACTGAAACTGCACCTGGTAAAAAGCCCGACGATAGCCCTCTGACTTATCCTTCAGCGTTTTTACCTCGTCGTACACTTTTTGTGTTGGGCATTTCAGCTCAACGGGATAACCGTCTTTGGTTAAGCCATCGAAGCTCGCCCTCAGCACTGGATCCTGCTCCCACTCGGCACACACTGGCAACAGCGGCGCGTCGTTCAGAGCCTGTTCCATCTGGTTGCGGGCATCGTCTTCCTGCTCCCTACCATGGAGCACATGAGGATTGGCCGACAAATCCGGTTCTTTCATGACACCCGATTTTTCCGCCCAGAGTTGCCAACGGGATTTATAGGGTGAAACACCTAAAACCACCGCCGCATCACTGGCAGAAACACCACATCTGCGCCAGTCCAGCCACTGTTGTGACTGCTGCTCAATATTGACCTGTTTCATGGCTACCATTCCTGAAACACATCTATGCCGCAGAAGACACAGGTATATTGCTGGCTGCTTGCGCCTGATCCAGCTTGAGCAGACAATAATTCAGAGCATTGGCATCTTCCTTAAACCGCTCTTGGGCAAAACCTTGTGCGGCTGTATATGCCCCTGTGTCTCTGGCACGACCCACCACCTGTTCAATAAACGACAGGATTTGTGGATCAATGTCTGAAGCGTCAGGCACATCGACCGCTTCCATTTCAATCACTTCCCTTTCAACAGAGGCTTCTGTGATATCCGGGGATTGGGATTCTCCTGAATCCGGTATCACTGTTGTCTCCACTGGCTGTGGAGGCACGGTTTCAGTTTTGTCCGGTACTATGACCACCGGGCAATCCGCCACAGTTTCCAAAGACAGAGGCTCCGGTTCACCCAACTGGGTCTCCAGAATGCGTTCCGCTTCGTCAGGTTCAAACAGTCCACTGAGTCCATAAGCCACCCTGATTCCCTGTGCCTGGGCTTTGTGCCTCAACATTCTCTTGGGGCAAGTCTGCCAGGGGCCGGGGAATTTTTTACCATTCTTGATGGGAGCCGGACGATATAATTCATCCAGATATTCCCGCACCTTCACGGGATGACTCCGGTCTTTCCGATAGACAACGCAATCGACCCATTCATGGCAATTCCTGGTGTCCTCATCCATGCGAACCATCTGATCTGAATAGATAAACTCCATTCCATCGCTTTCGGGGTAAGAGTTCATGATTTTTATCCATCCATCGACAGAAATCACAGGCAGAATAGCGCCTTTTCTGTCAGGCAAGCCCCAGAGCTGCCGAATGAACGGGTTGAGTTGATATTGATCTGCCACAGACAACAATGAAAGTAATTGCTCCCGGGTAGGAAGCGAGCCGTTCTGCTGTCTGAAAGCGGTCTGAGCCAATGTATTCAGCAATTCATCTTCTCTGAAGCCATAGCGTTCAGCGAAGCGAGCCACTAAATCCCTGGCACCGTCTTGGTGAGTCATGGAAGTTCTCTCTTGATGCTCTTTGTTACAAGCACAGGGCAGAACTCCACTGTCGCATGACAGATAAGCTCTGCCATGCAGAAAATGTATTTTCCTGATGGAAAACACACGAGGACAAACCGCCACCGAAGCAGCAAGTTTGCGGGAGCCCGCTGTATCGCTCTCTACGGAGCCAACACAGGGATAAAGACAACCTTGCAGTAAAACTGCCTGATTGGATAGAAAAGCGATTGACCCTCTGATAACACCCTTTCAAGCATTATCTTCAGGTGATCGACCCGGTCGCCTCGTCCTTCCCGAGGCACCTCCACAGGGTTACGCAAGTCACGACTGCCGGGTTTGCTGACTCAGCTGGCCACTGTGGAAGCTCAAGCGTTCAACCGAAGTTTACTGGCTTATAGATTTTACCTGTCGTGCAGAACCGTTTATTTGCCATGAACGGAACACGGTGAGAAGTGGCAGTGCTGGATTAAACAAGACTGACTAAGTAATTGGCTTCTCATAAGCTGTAGCTGATTATAGATCAGGGCAAATTATTTGGCAGAATATTTATGGCATTGTTACTGCACTCAGGAATTTGAGAAAGGTTGATGATTTTATCACCCCTTCGGGGTGAAGGGGCTTACACCGCCCCTCGCTACGCTCCCCCGTGTGGCAGCCTTATGAGAGGATTTTTGCGCCAGCATTTATCGTTACTTGCTGATAGATTTGAGGGGCGCAAAAAGTCCTCTCAACGGCTGCTGCCAATATAGCTTGCCACCACGCTCTTCCTCCCGTGCCCTAATTCGCAGGAGATAAGCTCTCTTGCTTTTCGATCCAATGATTTCAGGCACTCACGCTTTCCTGCAATAACAGGAGCAGCTGTATCCGTAATCTGTTGATACCGTTCACAGGCATAAGCAGCTCTCAAATCGTGGCGGTTATTCAGCCCATATTGTTTCAAAACCGCACCACTGTAGTGACGAACCGCCGACAGAAAATCTGACAGGCGTTGGTGTTCTGGCACCAGGTTATCTTTGTCGCTTTGGAGTGCTGCGGCGGTTTCAAGGGCCTTCATAGCCGTATCACTGACAGGAACTAATCGCTCAACCCGACTGGGGCTGGTAACAGTGGATTTGCCTCTGCCGCCTTTGGTGCCTCGTTCTATATCAATGGTACCCTGCCCTCTTGCCTGTATCAGTGCCTTCTGGCAATCCAGCAGCGCCGCTTCTCTGGAGCGTAAGCCCAATTCACGACACAAGCCCAACAAGGCAGCGATACGATTATGCCCATGGCCACATAATTCCTGCTGTGCAGCGGTCAGCTTTTCACGACTGAGTTCCGGTGGTTCTGTACGGATATGACAACGCTTGGCGTTCAAGACTTCAGAGGGATTGATGGCAATATCAGGGTTGCCACGCAGTGCTTTTAAAACCGTATTGCAGGTGGACAATCGGTTCTGTGCGGTGGATACAGCAATAGCTTTGCCCTGCCCGTTAAGCCTGGCTTTAAGATAGTCCGCATAGTCTTTCAGAATGAAGTTGCTGATTTGATGGGCTTCTTTGATGTTTCGAGTCTTTGCCCAGTCACAAAACCGTTGCCAGCGTTCTGAGTGCGTGGCAATGCTGTGGTACTGCCCTGTCATCAGGGTCTTTAAAGCGTTACGTCCGGCGTAGCTTAACTGCTTACCAAAACCAAAATTTCGATCTGTTTTACTGTGATAACGAGGCATAGAATCACCCGTCCGCCCTTGCCCGGTACACTGGGAACTTCCGTCCTGATAACCCTGTAATTGTTTAATGTGAAACCAGATCACGCTCTGGTCAGGCGGGACAGCCCTGTAACGCAGGGGTTGCGGGCAGTGATGCTCTCTATGGAACAAGACAGATGCCAGCTGTTTAAAACGCGCACCTCATTGCCTTTCTGTATAAAGACCGGGTTTGGTATGGCGTTTTTGACATTGGTGACCGCAGAGTTGCCTCCTGTTTTGCGGCGGTGGTGGTGGAATGATGTCGGTAGACGACGGTGAACTGGCTGTGTGGCACGGGTGCCAATAGCCCTGGAATCTGTCTCTTGGAAGATTGATTTTTGATCGAAAGTTCAACCTGATGAAGACACGTAAAATGAGAGAGGCTGAACGGGATCAGAGAATGAAATTGCCAGAAGCAGAGTTCTTCTGGGGGAGGTTATTCCAGCTCAAAAGCTGAACATACAAGTAGGTCGCTCGCAGGGAGTCACAGTTGCCTCACGGCAATATCTCGGGTGAGCTTTGTCGAGCCACGGTAGCAGCGTACCCATCTCGCTGGTTTCTTCCCGGCAAAACTTTGAAAGTGTCGTGAGTATAGAGCATTAATGTTGTAACCTGCTGCTTATGAGGCTCGATTATGCGTTGCTATCTGTGACTGATTTATTTTTCCATTACACGACACGCAAATGCCTGCTTGCAGTGCGCTCTATTACTACATACATACCAACCGATTTTCAGTACTCTATAGAGCTGAAAATTCTATTTTGAGCTATTGAGAACCATGCTCTGTCAGTTCTGGCTGGAACTATGACCTTATCTCCGGGCGGTAGCGTGCGTGCGACCAGAGAATCGGGGGCGCATAAGCCCGATTCACAAGGGTAAGATTGAGGTATCGACACATATAATGTAATAGCAGTCACTGGGTACTTGATGCGGATATATCGGGCTGTTTTGACAATATTGAGCATGAAGCCATGTTGAGCAGAACCCCGGTCTTTGCCACAACTATACGTCGGTGGCTAAAAGCGGGTGTTATTGAATGGAAGCAATTGAAGCCAACAGATGCAGGTACGCCACAAGGAGGAATAGCTTCCCCCTTGTTGGCCAATATTGCTCTGGACGGTCTAGAGAGACTTTTTGGCTGTACCAGCCCCAAGGGCAGACAACTCCGTCCTGCACAGCGTTCAGGTAAGAACAAGGGCATTAATCTTATCCGCTACGCCGATGATTTTGTGGTCGTCGCACCTTCAAAAGAGGTCATTGAATCCTATGTAATCCCAAGAATTACTAACTTTTTAAGTAAGAGAGGATTACAGCTCAGTGAAGCAAAAACCAAAGTGGTTCATGTGGATCAGGGTTTTGATTTTCTGGGGTTCACTATCCGGCGATACAGTGGAAAAACCCTGCTTGCTACGCCAGCCAAAGCCAAGATTCTGGCTTATATCAAGCGCATTAAGGACTTGCTGTCTAAACATAAACAGGCCACGCAGACCGGGGTGATATGTAGTTTAAACCCTATCATCGGAGGATGGAGTAATTACTATCACAACGGTAACAGCAAGAAAACGTTCAGCTACGTCGATCACAGAGTCTGGGAACTGGTCTGGCGATGGGCAAAGCGGCGTCATCCAAACAAATCAAACCACTGGGTTAAGTACAAGTACTTTCCCGGACAAGACTGGATATTCAGGAACGACAGCGTTCGCCTATATCGACATAAGCACACTCCTATCATCCGGCATATTAAGGTTCGGGGGAATCAAAGCCCTCTAAACCCAGATAGTCGTGAATATTGGGAGCAGCGATGTCGAAGAAGGCAGTTGAAAGAATCCTTCTACAAAGAACGGCGGGAGGCGCTATTCAGACAACAAAACAGCTGTGCTTTATGCGGCGCTCCATTTCTGCATGGAGACCCACTACATGATAAAAATGCTGTTTATCTGAGTCTGGAAGCTCCGCCAGCAAACCGCCAATTGGTGCATTCATGGTGCCGGATTGCGCAACGGGTGTAAAAGTGAATGCCGTAAGGCTTGAGCCGTATGCGGTGAAAGTCGCACGTACGGTTCTTAGGGGGCGGGATGACAGTAATGTCATCCTGCTACCCGACGTGCGACCAGAGAATCGGGGGCGCATAAGCCCGATTCACAAGGGTAAGGTTGAGGTATCGAGACATATGATGTGATTCGGGCTTCTGTGCATCCAGATGCTCTTGCCAGGGCATGCTGTGGAGTAATCCGAGGTGTGAAGCTTCGGGGACAATGCCTTCAAGCGGGGTGCACACTTCCAGCAGGTCTTAACGATAGACAAGCTTTGCTATGACGCAACCCGATGCTGAGTGGCAAGGTAAGGCAGAACCTGTCTGACATGATCAGGCTCTAAGTCCTGTGGGTGCCTCATATGTTGATGGCGAATGAAATACCTGATCCAGTAACAATACGACGACTGTATAGTTTTATAGCTATAGCACTTTACTCTCAGGGTATTGCGTACTTCGCTCATAAAAGGAGATGGCATGGTAAGTTCAATAACTGTTTTTTTGCACAGGATTATTGAATAAAATGGCAAAAATGCAAATAACTCACTTGCGGCCTATTCGGGTCGCTGGGTAAAATAAACTGTAGACTGTTGATAATTAATGACTTTCGACAGGTTGAAAAGTTGGGATATATCTCAAGTGAGTTGTTTGCCCCTGATTTGGGGGGATATGCCGCGTGTGAGCGTGATAGCTAATATCGCTCGCTTGAGGTCTAATAGCTGTTAGGTGCTTAGAGTTCAACATTAACATTTTCATTTTTAATATAGAAAGATAGATTATTAATATGGGTACAATCCAAGACATTCTGGATGTTGCAAAACACTTAACCCACCTCGATGCAAATGAAGCAGAAACACGGTTAAAAGTAATTGATAAGATACTTTTTGAAGTTCTAGGGTGGACTCATGAAGATGTAACAGTTGAGCAAAGAGTTAGCGAGGATGGTAAAACTACTTTCGCTGACTACATCATTAGAACCGCAAATGCAGCACTAATTGTTGAAGCAAAAAAAATTGGCATAACATTTGAAACAAGGCCACTAAATAGAAGATTAAAACTATCTAAAGGAAATTTATCCGGCTCACTAGGTGATGCCATAGTTCAAGCTAGGGATTATTGTAGAAAACTTAGCATTCAATTTGCTGTAGTTACAAATGGTGAGCAGTGGGTTATTTTTCCAGCGAACAGAATTGATCAGGTTGCATTTCATGATTCTTCAGCAATTGTATTTAATAGCTTAGAGTCAGCATTAAAAGACGATTACACAGAATTTTCAGATTTATTATCGAGAAAAGCTGTTGTTAATTCTAGCTTGGAAAATTTATTGCTCGGTTACACTGAGGATCAAATAGAAGAAAGAAGATTAAAAAATTACCATAAAACAGCTAATTATTATGAAAGCACGAACCCTATGTATCCGCTTATTGAAGAGGCAATAACTACAGCATTTTCCGATACTGTAACCGATATGGATCCTAGTCTTTTTGAAAAGTGTTATGTAAACAGTTCTGATAGAATGAAATTTGATCGAAAGATCAATATGCATATTTCAAAAAGCCAAAGTTTATTTAACAAGCAGCCCGTCAGACCTTTACAAAAAAGACACAACAACACGTTTAAGAAAGTACTATCAGATGCTCACAAGAAAGCCAAACCGCTTGCTGTTGTGATACTAGGTACAGTCGGGTCAGGAAAAACAACGTTTCAACACTATACTCGCTACGTATCTGCTGCAAAAGTATTTGAAAAAAAAGATGATAATAGTCATCCACACTGGGTTAGCATTGATTTTCTTGGATTTACAAATGACGAAAATCCCGTAGATTATATTTATTCATCATTAATGCATTACATTATTAGTGATGAGTATCTGTCAGATTTTAATGAATGCGTTAAAAAAGCATATAACAAAGAAATAACTGCCATAAAGAGAGGCCCATCTTTTTTAATGGCAAAAAATGAGGAAAAACTTAATGAGATTATTTCATCAAGACTCCAGTCTGATTATGATAAAAAGAAACCGTATGTAGATACAATAATATCTCACATCTCAAGCAAGGTCCCTTTCTACCTAGTAATAGACAACGTTGACCAGTTAGAAGAAATCACACAATCTAATATTTTTACAGAGTCTGTAGCATTCTCTCAAAAGTTAAGGCTCAACCTTGTAATATCAATAAGAAGTTCAACATATGTTGAGCATAGAAATTCTGCTGCATTTAATGCTTTTGATTTTGATCCAATTTTAATTGAACCACCTAAAGTTGAATCAGTTCTTTCCAAAAGATTTTTTTTGGCTAGAAACTTAATAGATGGAGAGTCTGGTGATTTTTTTTCAGAAAATGGAATGAATGTCCATGTTGAAAATTTAGCCTCGATAATTGAATTGGTTCAAAGTTCAGTACTAGGAACAGAGATTGGTGGATTACTAGAAGTCTTAGCTGCAGACGATATCAGAAATGCGTTAAGAATGACTCGTCACTTTCTAGAACATGGCTATAGTAACCCTGGGAAAGCCGTTCAGACATATAAAAGTAAAGGGCAATACACATTACCTAAACACGAGGCTCTTAGAGCTATTCTTGTTGGTAGCCATGCGGTTTATTCAGAAGAGTTTTCATTAATTGGAAATCCTTTTGATTCTAGGCTTGGCAGAACTAATTTACAAATGGTTAGATTTTTCATATTGACAGCACTTGTAAAATACAGTTCTGACTCAAGTTTTCAATATTTAGACGGCTTAGAAATCAGAAAAGTGATGAGAACTATCGGAATAGCCGATGAGTGTACCTTAAAAGCACTTTCAGATTTATGCTCATTACGATTCATTCATACCGCAAGTCATGACAACCCAAATTTCAATTCCAACTATTATCCAAGTAGACTTGGTGGTTATATTGTCCGTGAACTAATTTCGAACATGACCTTCATAGAGAATATCATGATGGACACTTTTATTTCAGAAGACTCCACATGGAATAATCTCTCTGACCTTGGTAGAAAAATTTCGAACTGTCACGGTGATGTTATTAAGAGATTGGAGCTGAGAATTGATAGGGTGATAATATTTTACGCCTATATTAATAAGCTTTATGAATCTTTGCTAAATGAAACAAAAAAGAGACAAGTACCAAAAGAATGGAAAACAAACCCATTCCAAGATTCTTGTAAGACACTAGAGAAAAATCTCGAAAAAGCAATGGACTCAGCGAAGCGCAATTACGGCAATAAAGAGAAATACCGTCCTAAAAAATCCCCATCTTATGCTTGAGACGCACCTAACGAATAAGGATAGATTGCGCCCAGCCGCAATCTTATCCTGTTGTTGCACAAGCCCGGGTTGAACTCTGGTAAGGAAGGTCTATTGAAGTTTACTTTTCTGGCGGGCCTTGAATCAAAACCTTTTTGCTGAACGCCATTTATTCAGGATGAGTGTCTCCAGACCACTGCATTACGGTAGTCTTGCATATGTCGGATCTGTCTGACTGAGCTTACATTTCCTCACTGCTTGTGAATGGCGGTGTTTGTTGCTGTGGCAATGCTCAGGTCGGTTTCAGGAAACTAAACGCAATGTGTTTCATAGACTCACCGCAACGCCTGCATGTAAATTTCGGGCGAATGACGGGTTCGACTGCTTTGACCATCACATTTAAAACCAGTTGCACCAGTGATAATTGTTTTTTTGCGTTGCTGTGTAAAAATCCATAATCCCGCGATCGTCGAAGTCGCCTGGGTAATACATGTTTCAGTACCAGCCATAGGAAGTCTTCTCCTGGTAGGGTTCGCGCCTCTTTTTTGCCGGTTTCACTATTGAGGTAAGAAAAGGTCACCTTTCCCTGTTTGCTGGCCAGGATGTTGTTGTCACTGATCACGCCTCGGTACAGATAGCGGGATAGATATTCAAGTGCTGGTAATCCTTTGCCCACCCGTGTGCAATTGACGACCCACTCTTTGGGTATCCTTGTTTTCAGGCTCGGTGATAGTAGTCCCTGTTCGTCCAGGGCGCGAAGGAGTTTGGCTCGAAAGACTATGGCCAGGTTCTTGCCATTGAAAAGATAGTTGCCTTTGAGTTTGCGCCACTCTTTTCGTCAGGTGTTGATGCCACCGCCGGGCACAACAAAGTGTATATGAGGATGATAATCCAGCCGTCGGCTATGAGTGTGCAGGACGCCGGTCATTCCCAGGTCTGCATCCAGTTTTTTGGAATTACTGCCGAATTCTTTTAGGGTGTCAGCTGCCGTTCTGAACAGTAAATCGTACACCTGTCGTTGATGTTGCCACGCCAGGTTTCGAAGTTGCGCTGGCAAGGTGAAGGTCACCATAAAGTATTCAACGGGCAGCAGTTTCTGTCTTCGCCGCTGCAGCCATTCGCTGGTATCGGTGTTCTGGCAGCGGTTGCAGTGGCGATGCCCGCAGGACATCGGCTTTTGATCCCGTATCCCGCAGCTGTTGCACTCCAGTAAGGTCATACTGGCTGCCGGTGTTCGGCAGTACTGTATCGCTTGCAGTGCTTTGATATGGCCAGGTAAAAGACATTGACTGTATTTTTCCAGAAACCGGTCACCGTATTGTGTTGCTATATCGGAAAGCTTCATTGATCATCTCCCTTCAGCTTGAGTTCATTGATCAAATGATTCATCACTTTCCTGGTGTTGAGTTGGGCGGTTTCTGTTAACTGGGTATAGATAGCGGTGGTTTTTGGGCACATGTGCCCGAGCAGCGTCTGAATAGCTCTGAGACTTAAACCTTGCTCAAGAAGGTGCGTGGCAAAGCTGTGCCGTAAACTGTGAGGGCTGACCTTTTTATTAATCCTGCATTCTTCAACCAGCTGTCTCATGGCTTTCTGGGTGCAGGAGCGGCTCATGGGCTGAGTCGCCCGGTGCCGTTGCTGTGCGCTCTGGCCTTCAGGAAAAAGAAACTTCGGGTTTCGGTGAGTGACCCAATAGCGGCGCAGGGCTTTGAGTGTTCGACTGGGAAGATCAACATAGCGATCCTTGCCGCCTTTGCAGTTGCGCAAATGGACTCTCATGAGTTGGGAATCAATGTCGGCAATGGTCAGGTTAAGACCTTCGGCCAGCCTTAAGCCCATACTGTAAAGTGTCAGCAGAATGGTGTAGTAGCGCAGTTTTCGTGCAGTATTGAGCAGTCGTTCTATCTCGGCAGGCGTCAGGATAACGGGCAGTCACTTGACGGTCGGTGGTTTGATGATTTCAACAAAGTCCCAGTGTTTGCCCAGAACATGTTTCCAGAAAAACTACAGGCCATTGCGATCGGTTTTGACCGTGCTCCAGGAGTGGCTTTCCACCAGGGCGGCAAAATAGGTTTTTAAATCCTCAGGGCTGAGTCTGTCAGGACAACGGTCAAAGAAGGCTGCCAGCCGCCGCAGCGGCCTGCTGTAAAGATCAATGGTTGATTTTCTTTTGCCCTGAAGTTTCAGGGTGATGAGGTGTTTTTGATACAGTTTGTCAAACCGGATTTGCTCAGAACGTTCCATGTTGCTTCCTTATATAAGCCGCGCCGGAGTGGTGCGGATATCAGGAAGTATTGGCAATGGTGGGGTGGCTGGGATGAACGGTATTCTTTGCCGCGTTAGCGGCTTGGTTCAACAAGTGGTTCCAGGTGACGCCTACGGCGCACCTGAACCAGGCGTTAGCCAGCCTAAGTGCATACATATATCAGACTATGGTAAGGCAAAGAAAAACAGAAATATCTATATGAGTGCAAAAATTGGTCGAAATCAGGTATGTCCTTGCGGCAGTAACCTCAAATATAAAAAGTGCTGCGGAAACGTAATCCACAGAGCCCCTTCGATCAATAATGCCTTTATAAAGTTACTTAATAATGAAAATGAACAAAGATTTTATAAGCATAAATATGGTTTAGCTAAAGAGATCATTCATAGCGATTTCAAAAACTATAAGGTTGTAGCTGTCGGTAATGAGTTGACTTTTAGTCAAAAGTGGAAAACATTTCCTGACTTTCTGGGTGATTATTTGTGTGGCACTCTCGGTACAGAATGGGGAAATGAAGAAATAAGGAAACCGTTTGAAAAACGACACGAAATCTTAAAATGGCATTACATTATCGCTAAGCATCATGAAAAACTAAAGGTAAAATCTGGGATAATCACCTCCTCACAACCTATCGGTGCTATGAAGGCATGGTATCAGTTAGCGTATGACCTTTATACAATAAGGCATAATGCTGAGCTTCAAGATTTTTTAGTCCAACGCCTAAAAAATATGAATCAATTTCAGGGAGCTCTTTTTGAAGCAAGTGTTACGGCAATCCTTATCCATGCTGGTTATGAAATTATTTTTGAGAATGAGCAAGATGGATCTAAAAAACATCCTGAATTTATTGCTAAAAATAAGAAGACTGGCGAGTTAATCGCTGTAGAAGCCAAAAGTCGTCACAGACCCGGGGTTTTAGGGCAAAATGGCGTAAAGCAAGAGCGAGGTAGTGTAAGCGCAGACATTCGTAGAATAATTAATAAGGCTTTTCAAAAACAGTCTGATATTCCACTAATTGTTTTTGTTAACATCAATGTTCCTTCTGTTATAGGTAAATATGAAGATTCAAAATGGTTCCAAGAAATTGAACGCTTTGTAGCCGCTAAAGAGAGTCGTTGTAGCCCAGCGTCACCTTTCCCAGCCAGTGGGGTAATGTTCACAAATACACCATACGTATGGGATCTGGAAAATATAGTTACGGATCATGGTTGGGGTTATGCAAGAAATATTAAAATACCAAAGGTATCTTTATCTGCTAAGTCAGTACTATCGGATTTATCAGTAGCTGCTCAACAAAGTACAAATATACCAAACTTTTTCCCTGAGTTTTGAACAATCGGCTGGCTAACAAATGCTTCCAGTTCGTTCCGGGGCTTCGCCCCTCCACCCGACGCGCCTTCGGCGCGCGGTAAGCGCTCATTTGAGGACGTCTTCAAAAATCACAACCTGACTGCCAGTCTTTCTCCTGCAAACAACGCAGGAGATGCGAAGCATGAATCAACCAACAAAACCCTTTACCCGTCTCACCCCCGAACAGTGGCAGCAGATTATTGACCAGCAAATGGCCAGCGGTTTAAGCCAGAAAGCTTTTTGCCAAACTCAAAACATCAGCCTGGCTACCTTCACAAACTGGAAACGTAAACTCAAGAGCGATGCTGGCATTGACTCTGCCAATGTCATTCAGACTTCTGGTCAGGAATGGATCGAACTCCCAAATGAGCTTACTGAACCTCCAGCCAGCCCGGACTGGCATATCGAGCTGGAGTTACCCGGTGGTGTTATTCTTCGTATGCGTCATTAATCATGTTTTACCCAGAATCACAGGTGCGGGTCTGGCTCTATAACCGCTCCACCGATATGAGAAAGTCATACGATGGCTTGTCTGCACTGGTGAGAAACAAACTGGAAGAAGATCCTCTCAGTGGTCAGCTATTCGTGTTCATCAACCGCAAGCAGACGCAATGCAAGGTCCTGTATTTTGACCGCAGTGGTTACTGCATCTGGAGCAAACGCCTGGAACAGGGACAGTTTCATGCCCACGCCGGAGAGTCCCACAAGAAGCGCTTGGAATGGACCGATTTGAAACTGATTCTTGAAGGCATTGATACCCGCTCTGTTCAGCAATATAAACGCTACAAACATCAACAGTCTGGTTACACAACTGAAGCATAAAACCGCTATCTTTAGTCGTCATGAATTTACCTGCTCCCACCATCTCGCCTTCGAGCCTGCAACTGCTTCAGCAGATGCAGGCGCTGTTAGTGGAACGGGATCAGAAGTTGGTGGAACGGGATCAGAAGATCGCCTCCCTTGAGCAGCAGTTAGCCTGGTTTAAACAACAGCTGTTCGGTGAAAAATCGGAAAAGCGCCTGATTGAGAACCCCGACCAGCTGTCATTAGGTGAAATCCTCCAGGACAAACCTGAAGAGCAGGAAGCCCCTACTGAAACCATCACTTACGAGCGGCGGAAAAAGAGTCGCCCCGAAGACTGCGTGACTGATCAGGGTCTGCGTTTTACCGACGACGTACCGGTTGAACTCATTCCTATGCCTGCTGTCGAAATGCAGGGAGAAGATGCAGACCAATACGAAGTCATTGATTACAAATACACCTATCGCCCGGCACAGCGCCCCGCCAGTTACGTCATCCTGAAATACCAGCGCGAAGTCGTACGCCACAAGCCCAGCCAAACCCTGACGACAGTAGCCGCCCCCTCCGGCCTGTTTGATCGCAGCTTTGCCGACGTCAGTTTTATCGCAGGCCTGCTGGTCGAAAAATACCGTTTCCATGCGCCCCTTTATCGCCAGCACCAAAAACTTGAATCCAGCGGTATTACCATCAGCCGTGGAACCCTGACACACCTTGAACAACGCGCCGGAGACCTGCTCAAGCCCATCGCTGATGAAGTACTCAACAGCTGCCTGGAAAGCGGGGTTCTAGCTCTGGATGAAACCCCTGGCAAAGCAGGCCGTAAAAGCAAAGGCAAGATGCAGAAAGGATACTTCTGGTGTTTTTATGGTGACCAGGATGAGATGGCCTTTACCTTCTCTACCAGTCGTTCTGGCAGAGTCGTAGAACCCTATCTGAAAGAGTTTGAGGGCACCTTACTGACGGATGGTTATCCGGAATACGACCGCCTGTGTGTAAAATACCCCCAGATCACCCATGCCCAGTGCTGGACACACAGCAGGAGATACTTCGTCAAGTCACAGGATGCAGAGCCGGAAGCCACCAAAGAGGCGCTGGACTGCATAGGTGCGATCTATAAAGTCGAAGACGAAATTCGCAAAGCAGAACTGCAAGGTGAAGAAAAACGGGAATACCGTCAACAGAAAGCCAAACCTCTGGTTGACCAGTTCTTTAACTGGCATGAGAAACAACTGCAACGCCTTGACCTGGTGAAAAGCAACCCACTGAGTAAAGCCCTGGGCTACGTAAACAAACGGGAAAAAGAGCTACGGGTCTACCTGGATGATCCGAATGTTGCTATTGACACCAATCACCTGGAGCGTGGCCTTAGATGTATCCCAATGGGCAGAAAGAACTGGATGTTCTGTTGGACAGAGGAAGGCGCAGACAATGTTGCTGTGTTCCAGACGTTAATCGTCAGTTGTCTTCTTGCAGGCATTGATCCATACAAGTACTTCGTTGATGTACTCCAGCGTATCAGTCTCCATCCGGCTAGAGATATCCGAGAGCTAATCCCGCGAATTTGGAAAGAGAAATTCGGGGCCAATCCGTTAAAATCCGATCTCGACAAGTAGGGGGAGTCTGCCCCCTGTTTGAACGCTTACCCAGTAAGAACTCGGAACCTGTACTTTGGCACCCAAACTATATGGTATTGGCAATGCCAGATGACATGCGTTAACTTTTCAAATCTGCTCATGCTACTTCCTATCTCTAGTAGTTGTGGGGACAACTCAGAGATAAGGAGTAGCATGGGTAGTTCATGGCAGGCAAAGCCAATCATTCATAACCACGTCCATAGGACGTGAGTTTTCACGATGCACTAAATGTATAACAAAGCCAGCCAGAGGGACTTGCGCACTGCTTGCTCAAGCCCCGCTGGCGGCGTTAACTCCACAAAATATGAATCAACGAACAGACGCACTTTTAAACGACTTTGCCACGCGTAGCTTCAGAGATACTGCGGATCTAGACTATATCGCAGCAAGGCTTTGCTATAAGAACTCCCTATATCCACAGTTCCATTGGCAAGCACTGCAAGCTATAGAGAAGTACTTCAAAGCTATATTTCTGTATAACCGGATTAAGGCAAAGAATGTAAATCATGATCTATCTGCTGCATTAAAGCTCTCCAAAAAACTTCCATTCAAGATGGACTTAAGCCAATCTACAATGGAATTTATTGAGCATCTCAATAATTACGGAAGGTACAGGTATCTAGAAATATCTTACGAGATAATGGGGCATAAGTTAGTAGAGCTTGATAAGGCTATTTGGGAAATTCGCCGCTACTGTAAAGTTCTAGATTACAAGCAAAAGATGCCCGACGGAACAATAAAGAATATGCTCGAATTAGAGCTCGAGAGAATTGAACGTGCGTCTAAGGAGCCATTCTATAAATATCACATAATTGGCGGAGAGCTTGAGAAAATCATAGCGAAGAAAGATCATCCGTCTAGAAGTGCCCTCATATGGCAGAATGTGTTCTTTACTACTAGGCATCGAAAGTATGTAAAGTCATACTCAAGTATGCATGCGGTAAATTCGCCACTTTACCTTAATCCGGAGCTAATCGACGAAGTTATTAAATATGTCTATTTACCAAAGCCTGTCATCGAAGCGTTCCAAAGAGTTAACAAGTCAAGCAAGCGGGACGCCGTAACTCGCGCCCCTTCTTGAAGAGTTATGTGCTGTAGCGAATGAAACTCGAAAAAGTCAATTACGACGATCTCAATGCTAAGGCGAAGGAGATGTACAACTTCCAAAAAGTTTCGGCAAAACTGGCCGACTACGGATTTACCTGTATGTGGCTCCACAACGATTGGCAAGGTGCTGATTTCATTGCTGTCCATTTGGACGGCGTTACAGATATAAAAGTACAACTGAAAGCGAGACTTTCATTTGCGAGAAAGTATATCGGTAAAGAAATTTATATTTGTTTTATATATAAAGGTGAAATTTATCTTTTCCCTCACGATGAGGTATTGGAAATTGTTGAACATCGAATCTCCGATAGAACTTGGATAGAGAAAGGCACTTGGAGCACTTCAAAGCTTTCAAAAGAAAATCAGCAACTGTTAGAGCAATTTAAGTTGTGAGATTAATCGTAAACACACATATCAAGCGCATGCAGTCCGACCATCCCACTCGCTACACGAATGGTCTGGCGGCTGATGCGATGCGTTAGGTTTTCAAGAAACATCGAAGTAACACCACTTATGAAAGAGTGTATTTATTGTAGGAAGGTAAAAGAAGAATCTGGGTTCAGCCTTGAACATATAGTTCCTCAGTTCTTAGGAGGCTCCAGAGTTCCTAATTTACTAAAAACGAAACAAGTTTGTAAAATATGCAATAACAATCTCGGTCTCTTTGTCGATGCATCTTTTGAAAAGAGCTTTCTTGTTTATAGTTATTTAACAGAACAAGCTTATGCATTTTATGACCCAGATAACCCAACAGCATTACCACTAAGGTGTTTTGGAACAACAGATTTATCCCCCCCACACATGGTGGAAGGTGAAATCTGTGAATTATGGATAGGCCCACTTGGTGAACAAATCATCTGGATAAGACCTGATGATAAACGCTTGTACTGGTATTCTGGTGGAAATCCTAGGACAGTAAAGTCAAAGAAAACACGAGCATATTTTTTATTTTCTGATCAATCAAGCAAAGACCTGAACCTTTCTTGGTTATCACTAAAAAATGCTTTTGAAGGAAGGCGAGTCAAGAAAATAATCTGCAATGAGATTGATGTTGCAGCAGATAAAATTGGATTTGATGTTTCTGATGATATAGACAATGATAGAATTGAGTACTTCCTTGAAAAGTGCACAAACCGTCAGGAGCGTAGAAACAAATTTTCCTTATATTCAAAATATGATTTACGATTTTTGGCCAAATTAGCAATCGGTGTGTCATTTTCTCTTCTTGGGGAAGATGTCTTAAGAAACGATTATATGGATGAACTCAATAAAGCTCTTTGGCATAAAGAAGATGACCCTCTACCAAATATAAATGGCGTAACTGCCTTCAACGAAGACAACCAGCACCTGAAAAGCTTGTGTGGTTATAAAAATGCAACAACTATTATTGTTTTCCCTACTCACAAAGGGCTTGTCTTAAACTTAAACATTAGCCAATCTGCTAACTGGGTAATAAAGTGTGCAGAAATTCCGAATAATAATGAAAACATAATCAATAATATTGGTGAAGGTGTTTGCTTTATTTTATTTAAACCCATACAAAAATGCATTACGCTGTCACTTCCTGAATTCATAGAACATAAAGAGGGAATATCATTAAACCATGAGCTCTCAGAGATAGATAATATGGTTACAAAAGGTAATGATTATATTAAACAACTACTATCGAGCGATGAAAAAAAACTAACGAATAAGGATAAGATTGCGCCCAGCCGCAATCTTATCCTGTTGTTGCACAAGCCCAGTTTGAATTCTGGTAAGGAAGGTCTATTGAAGTTTACTTTTCTGGCGGATCTTGAATCAAAACGTTTTTTCTGAACGCTATTTATTCATAATGAGTGTCTCCAAATCACTGCTATGCTGACACAGGGGGTTCACAAAACAGACATCAGGGTACAGAGGACATCCATAAAAACTACTTTTGTACTTCTTGTTTATGCTTTGATGAGCAGTATTTTTTGCCCCTCAAGGTAATAACGAGTGTTTAACTGGACGCAACCATCTATCATTGTCTAACCTCCCCTGACCATCAAAATAAGAAATCAGGATAATACCAATGCCGCCTACCCTGCCCTCCGGCCAATACCGCCTGGTTGATAGAAATAACCGAACCGAAGTTGACCTGTGGCATCACTATGAAGGGCTGATATGCGACGACAATTTTGGCGAAACGCCATCAAATCCCTGGTACGAGCCAGAATGGGCTGATGAGGCAACAAAGCGCTTCTTTCTCAAAGGACATCTGGCGCATACCAGGCGCTATGGTCGGCATTTTCACAGATATTTCATTCTTCACGACTCTCAGATAGTCGGTTCTTTTGCTGTTAAAAAGGACTCTTCAGGTGTGAGTTATCTTCTGGTCGAAAGCTTGTACGTCCAGCCAGAGTTTCGTCGCCAGGGACTTGCTGATCAGGCTCTTAATGCAATTTACGAGCAGGCCTGCGCCGCTGGTTTGGATGGTATAAAGCTCCAGACTGAATACTCGTGGAAGCCGGCCATTAACTTTTACCTGCATAACGGTTACTGGCTTCTGCACTGGAATCCATGCCTGAACTTTGTACGGTCAAGACAATTTCCAGACTATCAGGTTACCCATGCTGGCGAATGGCTAAGTTTGTCCGTTCAGGATAAAACAGACTACACCCCTCTTCTTTCTGCAAAAAAAAATGGCGATACATTGCAATGGAAGGTTCACGAATACGCCCGGGAAGTTTCAGAAGACCTTTTGGTTACGGCTGAAACCACCTTTTCTCTGCACCTGGACGTTTTGGGCTGGCCTCTCAAAAGGTCAGGCCACCACAACCATTATTGCGGCGACTGCGGTGGCCCAGAAGCACTGGCAGCACAGATCGAATGGTGGAATGCGCCGCTATAGCCAACTGGGCTTCAGACCCCTCTCCCTCTACTCACCTCAGCCTCTTTTTCCGCCTGTCAGAGTTTCAGTTATCCACGCCAGCACTTTATCTTTAGCCGCTTGCTCTGGCTGCGCATTACGAACCCCGTAAATCTGGTCACAACCAAGAATTCGCCCCGACATGACCGACACCCCAATGGTGAGCGACTGCGGTGACTCCATATGATAGACAAAATACTCACCATCCTGAACCCGGCGGATATAACTTGCAACGCAGTGCTTCATGCCACGCCCCTCATCAGTCAGAGCCTGAGGCGTGAGTATGGGTTGAATATCTGCTGTTCCGGGGTGGGGTGGTTCAGGAAATGGTAGTGGCTCACCATTATCATTCAGAGCTATGTCCGAGGTTAACCGTCCCCGGTGGCGAGCATTGAGAGCTTCTACTAATCGGTTATGAATATTTTCGACGGCAGCAAAGCTACGTGCGTTGGCCAGCCTTTCTCGTCTTTCAGGATTGTTGCCGGACATCTGGCAACTATCCGTAACCAGTTGAATCAGTTCCTGGTATTGCCAGCGGCAATCAATACCGTCCAGAGTTTTGGCAAGCGGCCTGCCAACGATCCAGGGAAACTTCTGAGCCAGACGCATAAACGGGCGATCAATTTTCTGTTGATGGCTAAGGCGCGCGACCAGTAACGGTTGACACCAAAACTTTCTCACCAGCCCTGCCATGCAAGGTTCGTAGATTTCTATCTGAACACGGCGCAGTGAACGTATTGCTGATTTTGTTCCTGTCAGCCCTATCGTTTCCAGTATCTGATGCTGTTTGAGGCACAATAGCTGGCGGAACTCTCCGTAAGATACCTTATGGGTATCCATATGGTCTCTTGCCAGCCATACCAGTACCGGATTGGAAATCAGCAAGTCCTTCATTTCCTGCCACTGGCAGGCCATTTGCAGTAATGAGAAATTCCACAGGCGGAAGCGTTGCAAAGCACTGAGCAGGTTTTCCGGAACGGTAGATTGCCACTGTCTTATAGCTGGGCTATCGGTCACTGCCAATAAATTCAAGCCAGGTTCTGCAAACAGTACAGGGCGATGAGTTTCATCCGCCAGCTCCGACCACCACTCAATGCCATTTTCCCAGCTATTTACAATCAGCTTGCAGGGGTAACCGAGAGTTTCTGTCCAATCAATCTCCAGCCTTTGCAGGTGTTCACACCAATAGATGTTTTGAGAGTTATTATCTGTAGTTTCCTGCTGAAGGGTACTTGCTACCACCATTCGGGAGGCTCTCCATATATGCGACCATGACCGGTCAATATATCAAAGTGGTGGGTGTAGGTCAGAATGTTTTTGAAGCCCTGCTTATAGCCATGAAGAATTACTGCGATCACCCTTTGCTGATGCTGAATAGTTACGATATTTGAACGAATGTTGCAAATATCGTGTGCTAAAGGACACACCCTGTCCAGAGAGTGTTGTATAGTACGGCCGTTTATTAACTTAGGTTGTCACTATTGCTGTATGAAAACCTCAACACATGAAACACTTGCCAACAGGCTGGCGGATATTCTGATCCAGGCATTGAGCGGCACAAAGCTCGACAGCTCGGAACTTGCTGAAAAATATAGCGTCAGTAACAAAACTATTCAGAGAGATTTTCATCGGCTGAGCTCTGTACTTGAGAAATGTCCTGACTCCGGCGGGTACAGACTCACCTCCAACTCAGATGCTTTGTTTTTTGAAAAAGACCTGGTTCACCTGGTCACCGCCTTTGGGCTAAAAAATGCCCTGCCACATAAGACAGCCAAGTTCTTAAGAGACTTTATTAATCGAAGGAACAGCGATTGCTATCACTTTCAGGAGCCTCCTCTGGAGCTGGCTTATATCGAGAGCTTTCACTCACTCTTTGAAAAAGCTATCAGCGCCAGAAAAACAGTGCAATTCCTTTATAAAGAAACCCTGCGGGAAGTTAACCCTTACCTGATGGTGCACAGTCGTGGAGCCTGGTATCTTGCAGCGGAGAGCGATAGACAACTGAAGACCTATTCATTTGCACGTATAAAACTGCTGACGATCACAGAGTCAACCTTCGATTTTAACCCTGAAACCCTTAAGTACATTAAGTCCCAAAACTCAATCTGGTTCGGACATCCCTCATTTGAAGCAGTTCTGGAAATCATGTCTGATATCGCCTTCTTTTTTGAACGCAAACCTTTACTGCCACAGCAGAAAATAGTGGAGAAAAGATCGGATGGCACTTTGATAGTCACTGTTCAGGCTCAAAGTTTCACCCAGATCGCTCCCCTGATTCAGTATTGGATGCCCAGAATGCGAGTGGTTGAACCGGCAGAGCTAAACGACTACATACATAAAAATGTACAAGCATGGCTGACTGCTTCCTCTGAAAATCGGTAATTCTTCGGAAAAATGACAAAGTTACTCAATCATACATTTGTTGCCGCTACCATGAGTGCCGGTAAATCATCCTTGATCAATGCGCTCATTGGTCAGGAATTGCTGCATTCCGCAAATGAGGCTACGACAGCCAAGGTCACCCGCATTTATCACCTGAAGGATGCTCAGAGTGCCTCAGCCAGCTATTGCGCCAAAGGGCTGGTAGTAGATGCCTGTATGAGGGTATGTCCAGAGCAGTTGAAGGTTTGGAATCAGGCTGAACATGTTGCTCGCATTGACATTACGGTGCCGCTTTCAGTGCGTCAGCAGAAAAAAATGCAGAATGATTACGCTATTTTCGACTCTCCTGGTGCCAATAACAGCCAGGACCAGCAACATAGGTTTGTGTTCATAGATGCCCTGAAACAGCAGCAGACGAGTACTATTTTGTATGTGCTCAATGCTACTCAGTTGGGAACCCGGGATGATGCAGAAATATTAACAACCATAAGACAGTCATTGCCAAAGGCAAAGATCGTTTTCGCACTGAATAAAGCAGATCAATTGGATGAAGAGCTTGGGGAGGCTGTCGGGCATTACGTCAACAATGCCTGTAACTACCTGAAGAGTCTTGGGTTCGAGCATCCTGTAATAGTGCCGACGATGGCCCGTGTTGCTCTCATTGCCAAAAAACACCTGAATAATGAAGTACTGGGTAGGCGGGAAAGGATGGAGTTGTCAATGGAGTTAGAACGGTTCAGGGAGAATCCCCACCGGCTAAATGATGCCAGCTTTATCCCGCTGCCACTCAAAAGCGACATGCGTCGATTGCTTGATCAACGGCCAAAGACAGAAGTGACGTCTGATGACCCGGAATTGACGATCACTGACCATTACGTGGAGCAGTTGATTGCCTACAGCGGTATTAGCACCATTCAGCACCTGATCACTCAGGCCACTCCAAAAAAGGGTGGTCAACTAACTACCCAGAATGTAACGAATGTGAACTGCATATACATCGAGCACAACCCATTCACCGTTGAAACTCTCTTCCAGATCAATGGCGAAACACCACCGGAATCATTGGAAATTCAGGGCTATCGCCATAAGCGTTTGCAGCTTTGGGTTGAAAAGATTTTTGACAATTTGAGTGAGATCTTTAATGGCGCCAACAGCTTCTTTGTAAAGTTTAAGGGCGTTGAATCCGACTTTATTGATCTGCAGGAAGCGGCTGAAAAGGCTAAACAGCTAGGTATGTCTATTGAGCTGGAGTGGCAAGCAGTCAAACCCGCGGAAGAACGGTTGGTTGAGATTAAAGCGCTTCTGGAAACACTGCAAAAAGACCCAAAGTTCGCCCATTACATTGAAAACAGTGGAGGAGAGGAAAAACGAAACTTCGAAGCCGCTTTTGATAATAACTTCGATGCATATGTGGTAGCGACAATGTCATCGGGTAAGTCCACATTCATCAATGCCATGCTGGGGCAAGATCTATTACCAGCGGCCAATGAGGCGACCACGGCCACAATCGCCCATATTATTGATAATAAAACTACCGGTGATCGCTTTACTGGTAAGCGTCTGGGTGAAAACAGGATGCTCCTTGCGGAGAGCGATGCTGTTCACCCTAAGCTACTTAAAGAGTGGAATTCGAATTCTGAAACCAAAGCCATTGAATTGACAGGTAATATTCGTGCCGTGGAGCCAAATGACAATGTTCGCCTGGTGCTAACTGACACCCCGGGGCCAAACAACAGTCAGGATGAAGAGCATGAACGCACCACAATGGGATTCATTCAGGACTCAAAAAGAAACCCGTTAATTCTATATATTCTTAATGGAACCCAGTTAGCCACTAACGATGATAGACGCTTATTAAAACTAGTTGCCGATGAAATGACCCGAGGCGGTAAGCAGAGTAAAGACCGTTTTCTTTTCGTCATTAACAAAATGGACGATTTTGATCCAGAGAAAGGTGAGGACATTGGTGCTGTGTTGGGTAGTGTAAGAAAGTACTTGCAAGATAACGGCATTGATGAACCAAATATTTTTCCAATTTCTGCACGCTTTGCTTATTTGCTCCGAGAGCAAGGTGAACTGACTCGTTCTGAGCGAAATGACAAACGCAGTTTTGAGGACCTGTTTCTCGAAGAGGCCAGCATGGATCTGCCCATGTACACGACCATGCCAAGCAAGGTGCGTAATGACATGGAGACCAAAACATCATCGGTAGCTATGCTTCGCAGCGGGTTGCCTGCCGTTGAGGCCACTATTGATGAATATATAAAAAAGTATGCGTTTCCGCTGAGGCTTCACCGGGCTCATGAAGCATTATCCGAAGCGATCAAAGAAGGTATTCGGGAAGCAGAGTTGACCCAGAAAATGGAACTGGATCAGCAGCAATTAGATCAGTTACATCGCGATATTAAAGAGTTGAAAAAACGCCGGGATAGCGGGTTCAATACGAAAGCATACCAGGAGAAAGTCAAGCAGGAAGGGCATGCGCTTCCGGAAGGTGTGCAGCACGAGCTTGATGAAATAGAAGCGGCTGTTTACACACTGATCCGAACATTGGGTGAAGATTTTGACGGCGAGGCATCTGTAGACTCTGCCCATCAACAGCTGGATACAGCTGCACGTGACGTTGAGTTTGCATTTAAGAAAACCATTAACAACTATGAGCAGGCGTTTGACCGTTCACAAGAGCTGATCAAAGATCGACTAAGAGAAGAGTATCAGCAACATGTTGCTTCACTCTTCCCAGACAGCAAAGCACTTGAGCTACCCGCTTTCAAAATGCTTAAAGAGTCTATCAGTGCGATCTCACTGGTTTTTGACTTGCAGGAAGATGAAGTTCAAAGCAGGGAAGAGGTTTCAGGTTATCGCACGGTCAGTGTGTCCAAGTGGTATAACCCATTCTCATGGTGGGAAACAGAACAGGTTGCTGAATATAAAACTGTTGAGTTTGTGAAATTAAAAAATATCTGGAAAGAGCGTCTGACTTACATTCGTACCAGTTTCGACAACTTGAAAAAGAAAGCCCTTGCTCGGATTAACGCCGATAAAGACAAGTTGGTAGACAACTACTTGTCATTTATGGAGCGGGAATTCATGGCAAAATTTGATGCGTTGCTGGATGATCTCGAGACCAAGATAAAACATAGTGACCAGTTAGAAGCCGCTATTGAAGAGGCGAAAAAAGAGCAACTCAGAATCAAGAAAATCAAACAAGACGTAGCCAACATCTTGCAATTCTAATCCCATCAAGCCCTCCTCAGATGGGTTCTGAGGACGGTGAAGGAGAAACTATGAACAAATTTAATGATTTACACGAGGCAAACAGCAGAATACCACGTAAGTTTAAAAAAGCTTTTGTGAAGTCTCTGGAAAAGAACACACCTGAATATCTGCGTTTGGCACTGAATACGCTTGATCAAGAAAAGCCAGAACTGTTTGAGCCGTATAAGCCACTCAGTGGAGATGAAGCGATTTGTGAAGATAGGAGCGTCTGGCCACTATCGGGTTATTTTTACAATCAAGCTCGTTTGTGTAAAAAAAACTTTAGCCGAGAGCGGATTGAGCACGTTATTACCGTCAAAAGCTACCTTGTAGAACAAGGCTTTGCGGGATTTACCAACAACCTCAAACATCAGGCAAATTCCGAGAGTAGTACTACTGTGAATGCATTTAAAAATGTCGATGTAAGTGATTACCCCCCTTCTGCTGCCTTGAAAAAGCATGTTAAAAGCGAAGACCTTTCTAACCCCAAAAAGGGTGGTCAACTAACTACCCAGAATGTAACGAATGTGAACTACATATATATCGAGCACAACCCATTCACCGTTGAAACTCTCTTCCAGATCAATGGCGAAACACCACCGGAATCATTGGAAATTCAGGGCTATCGCCATAAGCGTTTGCAGCTTTGGGTTGAAAAGATTTTTGACAATTTGAGTGAGATCTTTAATGGCGCCAACAGCTTCTTTGTAAAGTTTAAGGGCGTTGAATCCGACTTTATTGATCTGCAGGAAGCGGCCGAAAAGGCTAAACAGCTAGGTATGTCTATCGAGCTGGAGTGGCAGGCAGTCAAACCAGCGGAAGAACGGTTGGATGAGATTAAACTGCTTCTGGAAACACTGCAAAAAGATCCAAAGTTCACCCAATACATTGAAAGCAGTGGAGCAGAGGCAAAACGAAACTTCGAAGCCGCTTTTGATAATAACTTCGATGCATATGTGGTAGCGACAATGTCATCGGGTAAGTCCACATTCATCAATGCCATGCTGGGGCAAGATCTATTACCAGCGGCCAATGAGGCGACCACGGCCACAATCGCCCATATTATTGATAATAAAACTACCGGTGATCGCTTTACTGGTAAGCGTCTGGGTGAAAACAGGATGCTCCTTGCGGAGAGCGATGCTGTTCACCCTAAGCTACTTAAAGAGTGGAATTCGAATTCTGAAACCAAAGCCATTGAATTGACAGGTAATATTCGTGCCGTGGAGCCAAATGACAATGTTCGCCTGGTGCTAACTGACACCCCGGGGCCAAACAACAGTCAGGATGAAGAGCATGAACGCACCACAATGGGATTCATTCAGGACTCAAAAAGAAACCCGTTAATTCTATATATTCTTAATGGAACCCAGTTATGCACTAACGATGATAGACGCTTATTAAAACTGGTTGCCGAGGAAATGTCCCGAAGCGGTAGACAGAGTAAAGACCGTTTTCTTTTCGTCATTAACAAAATGGACGATTTTGATCCAGAGAAAGGTGAGGACATTGGTGCTGTGTTGGGTAGTGTAAGAAAGTACTTGCAAGATAACGGCATTGATGAACCAAATATTTTTCCAATTTCTGCACGCTTTGCTTATTTGCTCCGAGAGCAAGGTGAACTGACTCGTTCTGAGCGAAGAGACAAACGCAGTTTTGAGGACCTGTTTCTCGAAGAGGCCAGCATGGATCTGCCCATGTACACGACCATGCCAAGCAAGGTGCGTAATGACATGGAGACCAAAACATCATCGGTAGCTATGCTTCGCAGCGGGTTGCCTGCCGTTGAGGCCACTATTGATGAATATATAAAAAAGTATGCGTTTCCGCTGAGGCTTCACCGGGCTCATGAAGCATTATCCGAAGCGATCAAAGAAGGTATTCGGGAAGCAGAGTTGACCCAGAAAATGGAACTGGATCAGCAGCAATTAGATCAGTTACATCGCGATATTAAAGAGTTGAAAAAACGCCGGGATAGCGGGTTCAATACGAAAGCATACCAGGAGAAAGTCAAGCAGGAAGGGCATGCGCTTCCGGAAGGTGTGCAGCACGAGCTTGATGAAATAGAAGCGGCTGTTTACACACTGATCCGAACATTGGGTGAAGATTTTGACGGCGAGGCATCTGTAGACTCTGCCCATCAACAGCTGGATACAGCTGCACGTGACGTTGAGTTTGCATTTAAGAAAACCATTAACAACTATGAGCAGGCGTTTGACCGTTCACAAGAGCTGATCAAAGATCGACTAAGAGAAGAGTATCAGCAACATGTTGCTTCACTCTTCCCAGACAGCAAAGCACTTGAGCTACCCGCTTTCAAAATGCTTAAAGAGTCTATCGGTGCGATCTCACTGGTTCTGGACTTGCAGGAAGATGAAGTTCAAAGCAGGGAAGAGGTTTCAGGTTATCGCACGGTCAGTGTGTCTGAGTGGTATAACCCATTCTCATGGTGGAAAACAGAACAGGTTGCTGAATATAAAACTGTTGAGTTTGTGAAATTAAAAAATATCTGGAATGACCGTCTGACTTACATTCGTACCAATTTCAACGATTTGAGAGACTTAGCCCTTGCTCGGATTAACGCCGATAAAGACAAGTTGGTAGAAAACTACTTGTCATTTATGGAGCGGGAATTCATGGCAAAATTTGATGCGTTGCTGGATGATCTCGAGACCAAGATAAAACATAGTGACCAGTTAGAAGCCGCTATTGAAGAGGCGAAAAAAGAGCAACTCAGAATCAAGAAAATCAAACAAGACGTAGCCAATATCTTGCAATTCTAATCCCATCAAGCCCTCCTCAGACGGGTTCTGAGGACGGTGAAGGAGAAACTATGAACAGATCTAATGATTTACACGAGGAAAACAGCAGAACACCAAGTGAGCTTAAAAAAGCTTTTGCGCAGTCTCTGGAAAACTCAGAGTACACACCTGAATATCTGCGTTTGGCACTGAATACGCTTGATCAAGAAAAGCCAGAACTGTTTGAGCCTTATCAGCCACTCAGCGGAGAAGAAGCGATTAGTGAAGATAGGAGCGTCTGGCCACTATCGGGTTATTTTTTCAAGCAAGCTCATTTGTGTAAAAAAAACTTTAGCCGAGAGCGGATTGAGCACGTTATTACCGTCAAAAGCCACCTTGTAGAACAAGGCTTTGCGGGATTTACCAACAATCCCAAACATCAGGCAAATTCCGAGAGTAGTACTGCTGTGAATGCATTTAAAAATGTTAATTTAACTGGTTACACCCCTTCAGCAGCCTTGAAAAAGCATGTTGACAGCGGAGACCTTTCTAACATTCGTAACGCCCTGTTTATGGAGATGAACGACAGACGACTGACTACGGCTCAGATCAAGCAAGCCTTTGCCTGGGTGCTGAAGCAGAAGTCCAACCTGTTTGTTCCCTATGAAGAAAATGCCAATGCCCGTGTTATGAACCTTGACCCCACTCAGTGGGATCGTGACTACTACGGCTTGCAGGAAGTTTACGCGAACTCCAATTTTTCCTGTGAACGACTAAGTCATATGGTAAAGGTACGTGCACAAGTGTTTGATATTGACGAAACTTCCCCGCAGCCATTGATCCAACCGACGGCTCAGAGAGCTTCAGAGGGGAGACAAACCTCTCAACCCCGACCTGATTCGTCTCACCAGCCAAGTAATAACAACAGCTGGCTTAAATATGCGCTCATTGTCGGTGGTGCTATTGCTGCTCTGGCAATGTTAATCAGTTCAAGTATACGGTGACCCTATGAATCACCCTATTCAAGGCGTTGGATCACTTTCCATTCAGGAAAAGACGCAGCTCGCGTTTCAGCGACGCACACAGCAGGCACTGGAAAACACCCGGGATCTGGTGAACAAAAGCTATCTGGCTGAGATGAAACACTATGATGTTATCCCCACTGGCAGCTCAACCACCACCCAATTAAATCGTGCTGGTGATGTGCGAATTTTTCGCGTAGAGCGACTGGTACAAGAGAACAAACAGTCAGTACTGGAAAGCATCACCGCGACTTATACGGCACTCGGTGCTGCCGGTTATGCAGTGTTTTTATACCTTAAATCTGACCAGCAAGACACCCTGGTATACATAGGCACACGGGGTGAGCCTGGTCAAATGCTGGGTAAAAATGCCGGTGATTTGCTTCAGGAAGCGTTTAAGGGTCACTTTCCCGGTAGCCATCTTGAGCCGATGGACGCTGATGCCGTCAATATATTACTCAACGGCCTTAATGGTGAGCCTAATGAGTCATCCGGCACAGTTACAGCGGTAAGTAGTGTTCCCTCCCTCTCCACTGAAGATCAGGAGCACTTTATGCAGGGGCTTGAACGGTTTATTGATGCTGCGGAAGGCAGAGCCTATCAAGGGCTAATTCTTGCCGAACCCATTTCAATGCCTGCACTGAACACCGTACGCACCGGCTATGAACAAGTGGCAACCCAGTTATCGAGCATTGTTAAGCGACAGCTTTCCTATGGTCTTCAGGATAGCCAGAGTATTAACGAGAGCATCAGTCTTGGATTGAGTCAGTCACTGGGAGAAAGCTTGGGCCTGACAGAGACTAAGGGCTCCAGTGAGACCAATACCAAATCAACCAGCCATACCCATACTACCAGTGATAGTACGAGTTCACCGGATAAACTGGGGCTATTGCTGGGAGGTGCAGCAGTGGCTGGCGGTACGATAGCAGGCGGGCCTCTGGGGGCTGTAGTGGGAGGGCAGCTCGGTAGTATGTTTGCTAAAACCCATACCACCGGAACGTCAGATTCATCTTCATCCAGTGATAGCTATGCGTCATCCACGTCCGCATCAACCGCACACTCACGTACCACCACAGCAACAGATACTCGCAGCAGAACGGATAGCCACTCAATCGGTCAGACTGTTGGCAGCACGCAGCAGCTGAGTTATGAAGTCACCGATAAGACTGTGCAGGGCATGCTGGATAAAATTGATCATCACCTGAACCGGATCAATGAAGCCAAATCCTATGGGGGTTGGCATACGGCGGCATACTTTATCAGCGATAACGCAGCAGCTTCGGAGTCCCTTGCCAGTCTGTTTCTTGGGTTAACCCGGGGTAGTCACTCCAATAGTGAAGATTTTGCCATGACAACATGGAGTCATCAGCAGGCTAAGTCTATTACGCCATGGTTGGCACAGCTGATGCATCCTCGATTAAGTCCGGCTTTTAAGGGCAATGCACATATTCAGTACCTGACACCGGCCACCCTGGTATCGGGGAAAGAGATGGCCTTGCAGCTCAGCCTGCCAAGGCGTTCCACTTCCACTGTAGTTGTGCAGGAAGCTGCTGCTTTTGGTCGAACGGTTCAGCGGGTTGATAGTATCAAAACGTCAGGCTCAGAGCGCATCCTTAATCTGGGCCATATTAGACACTTGTGGAGTGACCTGCCACAGAAAATTGAGCTGGATATTGACCATCTCACAGGCCACACTTTTGTCACCGGCGCTACAGGTTCTGGCAAGAGCAACACTGTCTATCAGTTATTGAGCAAGCTGAATCAGCACAATATTCCATTTATGGTGATTGAACCCGCCAAGGGTGAATACAAGCACGTCTTTGGGCACCATGTGGATGTGAGGGTGTTGGGTACTAACCATAAACATACTGAACTGCTGAAGATCAACCCGTTTTCATTTCCTCCGGATACGCATGTACTGGAACATGTTGATCGTCTGATCGAAATATTTAACGTCTGCTGGCCCATGTATGCTGCGATGCCAGCCATTTTGAAAGATGCCATATTGCAAAGCTATGAGCAGTGCGGGTGGGATCTGATTACATCTGAAACTCAAACAGAGAGCTTTATATTCCCGACTTTTGCTGACTTACTTCTACAACTGGAGCGAGTGATTGATAGCTCCTCCTACTCTCAGGAGTTGAAGAGCAATTACGCAGGCGCATTGCTAACCAGGGTTAAATCACTGGCTAATGGCTTGAATGGGCAAATTTTCTCTTCAGATGAACTAAGCAACGAAGTTCTGTTCGACCACAACGTGATTGTGGACTTGAGCCGGGTTGGTTCTCAGGAAACCAAATCATTAATCATGGGGCTACTGATTGTTAAGCTCAGTGAGTATCGTGCGGAACAGGCAGAGATGAATCAGCCATTAAAGCATGTCACAGTGCTTGAAGAAGCCCATAATATTCTTCAAAGTTCAACCAGCTCAGGCGGCGAGGGAAGTAATATTGCTGAAAAGTCGGTAGAGATGATTTCCAATGCCATTGCTGAAATGCGCACTTATGGTGAAGGATTTATCATTGCTGACCAGTCGCCTTCGGCGGTTCACCTATCGGCTATACGTAATACCAACACCAAAGTCATTATGCGTTTGCCTGATGAGTCCGACCGTCAGCTGGCAGGCAGATCGGCCGCACTGTCTGATGACCAGCTGGATGAACTGGCCCGACTGCCTCGTGGTGTCGCTGCAGTTTACCAAAACGACTGGCTGGAACCGGTGCTGTGTAAGGTCAATCGTTTTCTGGGAAAAGAGCAGAGCTATCATTATCAATCCGATGATCCCGACCTCTGGCATGAAAAGCAGTTTCGCAGGGATGTCGTAAGCTGGCTCGTTTCACCACGATGTCGTGAGGGTACAGCGATTGATGTGGAGACTCTGAAAAATGGTTTAGTGAAAAGCAGTATGCCGACACAGCTGAAGCTGAATCTGGCAAGGTATTTGAGCGAGAGTGAATGCTCGAAGAACATACCGATACACGAGGACAGTAACTTCCACAAACTCTCTGACCTTGTCGCTACGATTTTGGACTGCAACACAAGTATTGATCGGGTCGTCACTACATCCGCTAACTTGGAGCAGCTGCACAAAGGTATGCAACAATTGCTGCGACAAGAGCTTGGTGAATTGTCTGCAGAGATTGCTTTGACGACAGAGCAGGCTCTTATGAAACACATAAGCAAACGAGGTGAAGATTACGTTCAGCTCTATGCAGGTTGGAATAACCACGTTAGAAAGAGTGTTGTTTTATGAACGATATGCAGAGGCTGAAGGAGTTCTCGGCTGAGCAAAAGGCACCGGTTTTTAACTCTTTTGAGAAAATAGAACTTACTCCGGACGAGCTTAAAGCGTTCGACAGGCCTATATCTGAAAGCCTGTCAGAGGGTAAGGGCACCGTCGATGCAACATTTGAAAGCGTCGTAAAAGATGGGAAGGAGGTTAATAGTAGTGTTACCAGGCTCTCACCTGGTGAAAAAGGCAACTGGAATCAAGCATTGAATGAACCGCCTTTGCGGCCCGATCATACTTATCAGGTAGGAGGTTATGATTATCAGACAGAAAGTGAGGGGCGGGTATCAAAAGTGACCGGTCAGCTGGAGCTGAGTACTCAGGATCGGAACACCTATCAACAAATTAAATCCGCTGAAGCCGGTGGTATCAAGGATGGACGTGAGGGTGATGATGGCGGCCACATGATTGCTTCCATATTTAATGGGCCAGGTGAGCAAATCAACCTGTTACCCATGGAATCTAATCTCAACCGTGGTGAGTGGAAAAGAATGGAGAACAAGTGGGCTGCTGCGTTGGCTGAAGAGCCACCAAAGCAGGTTTCTGTGGAAATTCGTCCCATTTATGAAGAGGGAAGCAAACGACCATCATCTTTTGATGTCTTCTATGAAGTTGATGGGAAAGAGCATTTTTCATCCTTTGAAAATGGGGTAAGGGCTTAAATATGACAATCGACGATTTGTACCAAAGCATTGCGGACAACATTACTGCTAACGTCACAGAAGACTGGAATACAGCACACATTACGGCAGAAAGAACTGGTGATGATGCATTAAGCCTGGAAGGTGGATACGATAAGGGCGAGGGCGTATTTACTCCTTTTAAATTTCGTAACTTTGATCGCAGGATTATTGTCGACTTTCACCAATTGCACAAAATCACCACCGAAGGGGGTAGTAACCGTTGGAACAGAGCAAGATACACACTCCACCGGGATGGAAAAATTTCTATTGACTTCCAGTGGGATCAAAAGTTGGCTGATGAAGTAGAAGACAATCTCTGAACGGTAGTATCGTTATAAGCTTCAGTGGAGTGGTTATAGTTCTCCGGACACATAAATACGGGTAATATAAGAACCGTAAGTATTCCGTGAACCCATGACCACCCTGCCACCGGCTTGTCGCTGATAGCGTGCTTTTAATGGGCTTCATGATTGGTTAAACCAGCTGATACTCGTTAGACGATTTCGATACTCTTCAACAAATTCATCCACACGAGCCAGTTCCGAATGACTCAGTTGGTCAGCAGCAAGATACCTCTGAACCAGAAGCGGCCCTGTAAAAAGCCTTGTCCATCGATCCAAATTTCATCTCGTGTCCACTCTCTGGCAGGCATCTGATTGATATGCAAAACCACATAATAGTGATTCAACATGACAGCATAGGCGCAGACTTCTATAGAAAAGATTGAAACCAGTTCCCTGAGCTTGTCTACAACCCACTGCCGACGGTGCTCGTAGTTTTTGCGCGTTAAATGATACTCTCTACACAAATACGCTCTGCGTACGCATCAAGCTATACAGTGATAATAAGGGGTGGAACTTGGATCCATCAGAGAACTTCGCGCACGAGTCATAATCTCTCCTGACGGAACTGAAAATCAGCGACAGGAAAAAAGTGGGCAGGCTGGTTTGTTTGTCAAATGTAAGGGCGTCCTTTTAGTCGTTATTACCGGACCTACTGGCGTGGGTAAAACCTGGCTGGCCTGTGCCCTTGCACAAAAAGCCTGCCGTGATGGTTACACTGTCCGGTATGTAAGGCTACCCAAGTTGCTACAGGACTTGAACCTGGCTCTTGCTGATGGACGTTATCCGAAACTGATGACAGCGCTGGCCAAGACTGACCTGCTCTTGTTAGACGACTGGGGTCTGTCTCCTCTTACGGAAGGTCAGCGTCGGGATCTACTGGAAATTGTAGAAGACAGCCATAACCTCAAGAACACCATGATCACCAGCCAAATGCCGGTCGAGCACTGGCATGAACTGATCGGTGATCCGACCCTTGTGGATGCCATTCTGGATAGGCTGATTCACAGCGCTCACAGGGCTCCCCTGAAGGGTGAGTCACTCCGTAAGAAAGAGGGAAAACTGGCAAAGTCCGAACATAAGTCCTAAACTCCATTCCGATGCGTCGCTGCGCTCCGAAAGGGGGGTAGCCGGATGTTACTGGACTGAGTGGCCGAATGCACCGGAATAGCCACTATGCCGATTAGGCGCAAAAAAATATAAATATCGAGGTAAACGAGAAGGTTATGAAAGAAGTAAATTATTGGCACATGCAAATGCATCCAGACGACAAATTATATGGTGAAGATCACGTATTCTCAATACTTGAACACCAAAAAATAATTGGCTTGGGAAATTGGGAAGCAGGTGAACATATAATCGCTTCCTTCCGGAACAATATTAAAGTAAATGATATTGTCGCTATAAAAAATGGTGCAAAGTTAATTGCTCTCGTTCAGGTTATTGGTGGTTGGTACGAGGTAAAAGACGATGGGTCTGAAACTGGCTGGATTGAAAATAGAAGACCTATTAGAGTTCTTGACTGGGCTATAGAAGATAAATATTTACCGCAACCGAGAGGTACTCTAAAGCCGTGTCGAAGCAATGTAGAAACGACCAAAGTAATAAAAGATTGGTTCAATCAAGTTAAAGTTTCATTTGCTAAAAGAAAGATCAACCTGTTTGTCTAAATCAAACGCCTAAGAAGTTCGTGCTGTCGCCAGCAAGCTAACTGGGAGGCTGCTTGTCGCGGCGTCCCAAACGCAGGCGTTATGGCTCTCACAAAAAATAAGGAGTAATTATGGAAAAAGTAAGAAGACTTGAACCCTTACCTGAAACAAAAAGGGAATTATTTTTACTTTCAGGTAATAAATGTGCATTTCCTAGTTGTGAACAAATATTGCTTAATCAATTTGGTCACTTCATTGGAGAAATCTGCCACATCGAAGCGGCAAAAAGTGGTGGAGAAAGATTTAATCCAAATCAAACAAATGAAGAAAGAAGACATATATCTAACTTGGTTTTGATGTGCCCAACACACCATGAAGTTACAGATAATGTGCAAAAATACCCTGTTAGAAAAATGCAAGAAATTAAAAGATTGCATGAAAGCAAGGCGTATTCAGGAAATGGTTTAACATCGAGTGATGCCGAAAGTTTTATTGATAGCACCTTTATATATGAACCGGTTTCATTAAAAAACGTTAATGTTTTACCAACACATGAATTCGGTGTTAGTAGTGATGAAATTATTAACACAGTCAACGATCTAATTAAGATTATTGCAAGAGTTCCAAGGCAAACCAGGAGCCTTCTCGCACACTGCATACTAAGCTCATCTGGTGAATATTATCTTGAATTTGATCCAAGAGAAATTAGAACGCGACTCAGAATACGTGATGAGGAAGTTATGTCGCATGCGGCAATATTGCAGCGATTTGACTTAATGTCTGATGTAGACAATGATGAGTACCCACATGCATTAAGGCAGTATGTAATTTCTCCAGATAGGAATGACGATCAAGTCTGGTTTTTAATAATGCTCAGAGAAAAAGGGCTATCAAACCCAAGATTACTGCTAGACATTATTGAAAATTTGAACTTTATACACTTGGAAGCCTAGCCATAAATCGGGTAGCTGGAGGATTCTAACCTCCAGCCCCTACATAGCATACGGGTCCACACTACGCTAGTCACCAAGGATGGTGAAACCTGATCCATAAGTCTTTCAGAGAAACAAGCCCAAGGTTTGTAAGTAAACTGTCGTTCAATACCTACTGCACTGCAAACGTTTTGACCAACCGGTAATACCCTTTGCTACTGGCCGCTATCGAAGCGACTTTGATATGATCAACACCTGGCTTAATCAGATTTCTATAACCGGTTTTCGGTTTACGCCACTGTTTGATAAAACAGCATCGGATCCGCCGACATATCCACTCATCCAGTTGCAGTACACGGCGATTATGATTTTATAAATCGCACATCAATTGCTACAGGGCATTGACTTTGGAGCGCCCCGTGTACCGGGTGAGTCCCATCTCCTGCATATGGCCGAAGGGCAGCTCCACAATGGCGAGACGTTTGCTGTAAATCCGTTTACCGTATGCGCCAAGAAAACCACCGCCATAGCCAGCCCAGGCTGAACGATCTATTCTTTAGATACTTTCACTGCCTAGGGCAGAAGCTACTCCAGCTCATCAACCGTGTCGCATAGGGAGAGCCCAACCCAACGACCCCAAAGGCGACGAATCAACCGAACAACTATTTCGAGTTCCCAAACATAAGCCCGATAAAGCATCTTCACCATCAAAGCCAATTCTGCCTGCCTTTTGCCCACCCCTACCCTGCCAACGCCTCAAGTACCAATCACTAAACCCTCCCGCTGCTCGCCCAAAAGCCTCCGTCTTTACTAATTCCCCCTTGACCCGTGACACCTGTTTAAGCCCATTAGCTCTCGCTCTTTGCGCCGAATAACGCTCCATCTGTTGCAAAGACCGACAGCAAACCGAATATCGCCATTCCCGGTTCTTGCCATCCCGCACCTGATAGCTCTGGTGCTGAATTCCCAACCGTTTTGACAGCAGATAATTGTTTACATAATCAGTAGGATTTTTGGGTCGTATGATTTTCTGGTCGCAACCACGTCCGGCAATCATGGAACCGGGTATCAGTTTCAAACGTTGCAATGCCCACTGGTCTTTCTCGTCCATTGCCATAATGCGATCAACGACTTCGTTGGCTTCCTTCCGGCTCCAGGAATCCAGAAATACATAGTCAGCCTGATACAAAGGTTCCAGCAGGTAATGCAGGTATTTTTGCAGCATTGACTGGAACTTTCGATGGCAGAGGGGGTTATCAGGATCATCTTCTATTACGTCAAAGCCTCTGGCAGCGGAAAAGTAATTCAGGCTGTTCAGCCCTGTATCCAGCCAGAAGTTGCAATCCGCTTCCGTCAGCTCTGACGGGGTAATCCCAAGCCCTCCACATATCCGGTAACGCTGACAGCTGATTTGTTCAGCTTCCGTTTTGAACGGCAAAGCGTTTAATTGCTGAAATTCTATTTCAGTTAAGCATTTTGCCTGAACCAGCTTTTTCGGCAGTTCATCTCTGTGTTGCTGTCGTATAGCTTTTAAGTCATCTGCCGTATTGCTGTAATCGCTGTTGAGGCAAAGACTGTCTGACAGTGGCGTTACCGTTAGTTTCCTTTGCTCCAGATAATCCCACAGGGCATTGGCTCCCAGGCTCAACAGTCGAGCCTTGTCTGCTCTGATTCTCTCAACAAATCCCACGTAATCTCCGGCATAGCCGGAACCCGGATGATCAAATTGCTCCATGTGTTCAAGGCAGTGAATACGCTGTATGAAATCCTCGCAGTCTTTTGTAGGCGGCATTAAATCAGCGACTACGGTAAAATCTGTGGTTTTGCGGAAGCGGAACATCTGCTGCATCACCGCTGGGGCATCCAGTTTGTTGTAACTGAATACATAGCAGTGGTTCGGTTTTACGCTGGTGACGGACAAACCGCCAACGATCGCGGGAGAATACAAAATCACCGAATACTTCTTCGCTTCCTCATTGGGATTTTGCAGGAAAGCTTTTTCTTCAGGACGACTACTGTTGTCAGCATGAATAGCTAAACAGGCTTTATCCGGGAAGCGTTGCTCTATCTGAGCTTTTATGTCATTCACCAGATTTTTGCTGTCGGCTGCAACGGTAATCACCTCACCAAGCCCTACCCTGTCCAGCATGTCTGAGATCACGGCATTTCTGGCTTTGATGCCAGTGCCGAATCGGACCCTGATTCCCCTTTCTTCAAAGGGTTTCTCGTAAACCTCCATTCGATCGGTTAAATGCGGATACCACTCTCTGAACTGTCGTATGTCTGCTGAAGACAAATCCGCATCCATGCACAGAACTAAACCACCGCCTTCTATAGTTTTCTCGATCAAATCCAACAATGCATACAATACGCTGTCAGGCTGCCTTATCTGGCCACTGGCAAATGCTGCCAGAATCTGGGTGATCTCATCCAGAATCAATACATCCATTTTTTTGATTTTACCTTCCGGATCCCGGTAAACCGGGGTCACCTGTGGTTTGATCAGGCTATGGATGGTGGTAGCCATTCTGTTCACCATTGCGGCATCGTCAGGGTGAACATTCTGGTAATGATCCAGCCCAAAACTCTCAGCGATTTCTTGTGTCAGCGCACGGTTGGCATTGATGGATAGAATTCGGGCTGGACTCTTCTGGCTCAGAGCCTGTACCAAAGCTCTCGATGTTTTAGTTTTCCCGGTCCCATGTCCAGCCTTTATAAAGATCAGCTGTTCAGGGCTTAGATCAATAGTTCGGGGACTGATCGTGCCAGAGATCGGGTGATAGTGTTTTCCTAAAGCCTTGATGAGTTTTGCAGAGAAGCTGTCGCTTTGCCGAACAACATCCAAATCCTGCTGCCTGAAGCCATAGAGCTTATGGGCCAAAGCCTTTAGCGTGTCAGGATGAAGACAAAATCGGCAGGTCATGGCTATTGTTTCCATGAACTGTTGTTCAGACAGCTTGGCAGGCACCTGTTTATGGAACCGTTGAATCAACTTGAGTGCGACACCTGCGGCCTGTGCAGGGTCTGTGTCGCTTACATTTTTTAATGTGCCGATCGCCCGCTGGTAGTTCTGGTAACGAATGGCCTCGATGCAGTGAGGCTGAATCAGAACCTTCTCCGGCTCTACAGGTCTGATGTGCTGTCGCAATGGCTGACTGAGTTGCTGTTTGACAGCTTCTATCCCATGTTGCTGTCGTACATCACTCCAGTCATCACCGTACTGTACCGGTACAATCCATTGGAGGCCGGTACGCTGGCAAGCAAAAATTCCTGGCAGGTCGTGATCCAGAGCCACCACCATCTGATTCTTCAGATGGGGCCACTGCTTTGTTAGCAGGGTCACAATAGCGGGCGCATTATTTTCGCCAACAATACTGATCACCGGTTCGTTGGTGGCCAGAAATACACTGACGGCATCCGCCATGCCTCCTACTATGCGAAGTGTACCGCTGTATTGAGACAGCTCATCAACTGCTATACCGACCGGAGCAAAACACGTCGCGGTCCTGGTATCACGGGTGACTTTCTTGTTGTCCTTTTCGCTAAAGCGATCTGGGCATCGCTTGTGAAGTACTCCTCTGGCGTAAATTCGTTCATAGCCACATAACTGCCCTTGGGTATTGGTCAGGGGGTATTCAATACAGTCGCCATACCAGCGGTCTTTGGTGACCCGTAGTCCGATGAGCTGACGCAATAATTCCAGGTTGAGCTGTTTTTCCTGAAGGTAGCCTGTAGGGTCAGTCGCCGGTTTACTATTTCGTGGAGTGGTGAGGAAGTGTTTATGCTGACCAAAGACGTCGGATAATGGGAATACTGTGTGCATGGAGCGCACAGAAATCTATTAAGATCAGATTACCCTGATAGTAACCTGATGTAGAAATGCTAAATCTGAGATGAAAAAATAAGGCTCAGTTCAAACGACAGCTTTCGTATTGAAAAGCTGGCTAACTGAGCAGAACGTTCTAAAATACAGCATGATGTACACTCCGAAATTTATGTCAGAGCCAGATTTCAGCTATATTTAGCGTGAGCTGAAAAATGGCTTTAGACGGCAACGATGAGTCGAAATCAGCTTGATCGCAGACAAGTGGCTCCACCCACTTGTCTGCTCTTCCTCAAGTAAATGTTTAGCACAGGCATTATTTAGCTACCTGAATTTTGTACTAGAACCACTGTCCAACTATTCGCGCTTACCTTTTGCAAGACCCGTAGCCTTGTTTCATATGCCCTTGCACCCCGTTGAATTTACGATGAGGAATCGAACATGGATATTGACGCCACTGACCGGAAGAGAATGGATCACTCTGGTGATATGTTTGCAATTCTTAATCTCGACCATCAATTCTGTTATGTAAACCCTGCCTGGTATAACTGGTATGATCTCAATGCAAAGAAGTTTGATGCTGTCAGCAGGCATTACTCGTCAATACCAAACAAAATATTTGAAAGCTGTTCTGATCGGTTTGAAGTTCAGGACAATCGAACAATCGTATCAAAAGAGGCTGTCTCTACTTTTGGGGTTCATTACTGCAAATATCATAAAGGTTACCGTGCGAGTATTTGTACGATCTCACCGATCATAAAAAGTGATTTAGTGGCTGGGCTTAATGGGCATGCAAAATTATTACCCAATATTTTTATAAAAAAACAGAAAGAAATTCAGTCAGCCTTTGAAATCAAACTGACAGATATGGTTATGACCATTGGCTCACCCGAAGGCATTGGTGATGCAATGTTTACCAGCTTATTTCTATACCTTATTGGTTTTAATGAGAAACAAATTGCCTATATTCGCTGCAAGAGCATCAGAACAATATATGCTCAAATTGACACATTAAAATTCAAAATGGGTGTTAGCAGCAAAGAACAACTCAAGGAATTGGCTATACAAAATCAGTGGTATCTTTATTTACCTAAAGACCTTACAGGAAAAGAGTTATGCATGATTATATAGAGGATTACAAAATCATTTTGAATATAATCGACTCAGTCCCTTACGCTTCAATAGCTACAACAGGAGTGGACTGTGCCCCATGGAACACTCCCATTCATGTAGCAATAGATGACCATATCAATTTATACTGGGCGTCCACAAAAGAATCTGTACATTCAGTAAACATTAAAAGTAATGACCAGGTCTTCATTGTTATCTTTGACTCCTCTGATGCTTTATATAAGGGTAAAGGTCTCTACATTCGTGCTTCGGCAAGAGAAATCACAGATGACCATGAGCTGGCATTTTCTAAAGAGTGTATGAAAAAAACCCTCACCCCGGACAAGTTAAAGTTGATGAGCAACTCGAAACCTTTTAAAACAACCAGAAGAATGTACATCGCAAGACCTGAGCAGCTATGGATAAACGATGCTATTTTCAATGACGAGGGAAGACTTATAAAAGACTTCCGTCGAGAAATTAATTTGGAAAAACTTATTAACTTCAAACAGGATTACAAATCAAATACATGATAATTTAAAATCCCACTTTGACAACAGAGATAGTATTTTTTTCGTCTCTGAGATATTTTTTTCCTGAATGGAACAATGCAGCATTTTCGTAAGCCTCCTAAGTTCTTTTATCTCCAAACTGTTTAACCCATCAAATATTGTTTCCTTATCGAGAAACCTGCTGTATAGCTTCAATGCATTCTTAGATATGTAAAGATAATGATACATAGTTTCCATGGCTTCCACATCTCCTGAAAAATCAACTTTACTTCCAGTATCAATTATATACGTGTATTTAACAGCACTAACACCTTTAGGATATAATTTAAATTCAGTGTACCCAGCATCATCAACCTTTATTATCATTTCACAGTCATAGGTGTTGCCATACTCCCCTTTGAACTTGATATTTATGGAAGGTTGCATATTGATAGTATGATTGACCGGCCATAAAAAAACTTTCAAACCTCTCTCATGAAATGAAAAAGAAAATGAAAAGCTAACCTGTATGGGAAGGGGTTCCCCTGCACAGGCCAGCACCTTCAGCAAACCAGCGGAATATTCGATAGCAATATTTTCTTTTAATTTATTCATAAACCTCTTATCCAGCACTCAAGAACGTTTTTTTATTACTCATAAGGTCGAACAACAGATATCCCAGCAACACTACAAAAACATTTAGAAATCCAGAGTAAAAACAAATAAGGCTGTACTTGGTTGAGATGAATGCAAACAACGTAATAACTACCAGAAGAATGCTTAATATACATTCTTTCCAGTGGTAGTCTTGCTTTGCTTCACAGGGCTTATAACCCTGTCTATTTTTCACATAATAATTCAGAAGAAAAATAACAATCATCCCATTAATAATGCTTGAATAAACTTTTAAGAAATCGGTAAATAATGAAATCAATCCTCCATAAGCAATAAATTCCATTTTGTACAAAAGCTCAGGCAGTGCGACCGCAGTTGCTAAAAAAGAGACAATGGTAATTGCGCGATGTCTTTCTATACGTGGAACCAGACTTTCTAAATCTACAGAAGATGTAGCAAGGCAGGCGGCTACTGTTGTAGTTAAAGTTGCTAAGAGGACTATCATTAATCCCAATAGTTTTACTATCGGCACTTCAATTTCATTAATCAAAGAAACTATGTCAAACCGATATAAGCCAGTCATCTCAACAGATGCAGCACCGAGCAAAACTCCGAAAGCACCAAACAGTAGTTTACTTAAATAAAAACCTATAAATTGGCCTACAACATAATCTGCTTTACTTCTGCTGAATCGGCTGAAGTCTGACATGAAGAAAGTAAAACTGAACCAGCTACCACATACAATAACCGCAGCCTGTAGCATATTTTCAGCTGAGGCAGAATCAGCCTGATTAGCACCAAGTGCACTGAAATCCACTAAATGATTTGCCCATACCATTAACAGAACGCCAACAATAAGCAGTAGGGGAGCACAGAAGCACTGAAGCTTAATCAGGGATCTGAAACCATGCCTGAAAACAAAAACATTCAGGAGGAGAAAGATAAAATAGCCCGCAACTTCACCAGCACCACCAAGGTCCATCCATAGCGGTGAAATCGTTGACAGGATGAGGTGTATTGCCATTCCACCAAAGAGGCAGTGAACCCCAAACCAACCACAGCACACCATCATTCGTACTATGACAGGTAGTAACACTCCTTTTCTGCCGAATGCCTGATACAAAAATGACACCGTGTTGGCCCTGTGCTCATAACCTGGTGCTGCTGTCATAAGACTCAGTACGAATGCAGCAAAACCACACAAGACAAGCAGAACCAGAGATTGCTGAATCGTGAGCCCGTATTTTATAACCAGCAAAGCTCCTATGCTGTAGCCCGATACGCATATCACTATGCCCGACCAAAGGCTTGCATAATCAAACCAGCACCACTGCTTTGCTGATCTGTCCGCAACTTTTGCAGGCATAAAATCTTTTTTCAGAGGCAACAAAGACTCTGATTCCTGAGAACCTGCTTGCTGATATTTCATAACCCTCACCCTGGGAGCCTGACCGAGAATAGCTGCCCTACTGCGGCGGCAGCAAATTGGTCTGAAAATTCGGTTTTCTACCGTCCTCGCTACGGGCGCTATTCTCGGTCAGGCTCCAAGTCATCACAGATGTAGACGACAGTTCTAGTACTGCTCGCCGTGCTTCTGTTTAGTCGCTGTGCTAAAAAACTCTGAATGCTATCTACAGGAAGTTTGTTGTAAGCACAGTTAACTGGGTGGAGCCGGTTAACCTGTTCAGTTTGGACATCTGTTCATCAAAATTGCCGTTGAAGCCAAAACCCAGCTAAATATAGCTGAGTTCATGACTTCGGTATGTTCACACAAGTAGGGTGCAACATGGCGAATATCTTTACACCTATTGCATGGCAAGGGTTCTGCCTGTTTTTACTGGTAATTGTGCTTCTGTACAGTACTTATCGATTGTCGTGTAAATATTTTATTTTCTGGCACCAGATTCTTCTGGATGCTTTTTCTCTTTTTGCTTTTTAACCTTCGAATCCGCTGAGAAATTCAGCTGAGGCTACTTCTATTTTTTCTCAACCCACGCTACAGGACTGTGTTCGCCTAATATGCCTATGGTCGGCAATGGGCGGTAGCGTGCCCGAAAGTACATCTTGGAACGATGGGAAGCTGCCCGAGGTGCAGGAGCTTTCAAATGACTTCCTCCCGACCCGTCATTGAATTTGAACTTGAACTGCAAACCCGGCAGGCACAGAGTATGAAAAACTGGCTGACCCATAATCTTGGCGGCATGTTTTATATGCTGGAAGTGGTGTTCAGGGATAAACCGGAGCTGGACGCATCCCTCACCCAGACCATTAATGAAATCTCTGAAGCCTTTGATGACCTTGATGATGACTTGCTGGTGTGTCTTGATGAACAGGAGCAAAAAAAGCTGCCTTATGACAATGTCAGCCTGAAATATTCCAATCCGAAAAATATCTCGGTTGAATGCTCGACGCCACAACTACTCTGCTGTCAGCAACTGTTGAACCACTTTGACCAGATTGTTCAGGTATTTGATAAGCAGTGGCTGCTAAAAGAGATCACCCGTCAGGAACATCAACAGAATATTCTGGCCTGGATGCAGAAGGTGTCCAAAGTTTTGTTTGAATGCAATAAAAAATACCGCTCTGTACGTCATCAGGTCATGGCTCAGGCTGAAGCTTTGTCTTCAGAAGCATCGGATAGCCAGGAAGCATTACCTCTGGTCTGATATGAACCGATTTCTGTTTTTATGGCTGTTGCTTTGTTTTTCCTGCGGCTCTGCTGCCAGCTCTCTTCAGCAGGAACTGAACAAGATGTTGAACACTCTGTCGTCTTCCAGCTCTCCGGCAGCTTATCAGAGCCAGCGACGAGGCGTTATTACTGGCGGATCATTCCATGCCCGCACATCCATCAATGAAACTCATCTTACCGGCTTTGTACCGCCGGATTTCAGTGCCGGCTGTGGAGGGATTGACCTGTACGCTGGTTCGTTCTCGTTTATCAATAGCGAACAGTTCAACAAACTGATCCGGGATATTGCCGGGAATGCTTCCGGTTATCTGCTCGGGCTGGCGATCAGTGCCATGAATGAAAAAGCCTATCAGCACATTGAAGCCTTGCAGGAGAAAATCATGCACCTGAACAGCCTGTTCTCAAACTCCTGTCGTATGGGGCAAGGGATCGTTAACAGCCTGCCTATGCCGGCGGCTATGAAGAAGTTCCAGACGGATGCTTCCTTGAATATCAGTCGTTCCAATGTAGCCGACACCTTTCAGGCATTTACGGGTACAGGACTGGCAAACCGTGATCCGGTGAAAGCCTGGAGCCAGTCAGCCAGTGAACAGAGCAAGCAGCAGATGATTGGGAATCTGGTTTGGAATGCTTTGAAAAAATCCTCGGTGATCAGCACCCCGGATTTTCAGGAGGCCGTCATGAGTCTGACCGGAACCGTTGTTGTCTCCATAAATGCCGAAGGTAGCCCTACCCTATTTCCCTATGTCGGTAATCACCTGAAGGTGGAAGACCTGATTTATGGTAGCCAGAAAGCAAGGCTGTATCGCTGTCGAGACCGGGACTCGTGTTTATCCTTGTCACTACAGGATGGTCAGCAAATTAGCGGATTGTCAGAGCAATTAATCCGGTTGTTGAATGCTGTGGCTGATCATTGGGATCAAAATGCCGACAGTGCTTTATCCCGAACCCCCGGTTCAGTACGACCACTCTCGATCCTGCAAAGCCTGCCTGTCGGAACTGGAGGCATGATTCGTAACCTGACTACGGCTGACGTACAACTGGCCAAACAGTTTATTGCTCAGGCTGCACCCCATATTGCCTTCTACATCGTGCATCAATTTATTGAGGACTTGCATCAGGTAGTCCAGGCGCTGGTGAATATGGAGGGCGATCAGCATCCGTTTTCTGAACAGCTGCAAACCACCTTGAGAAGTTCACGGCAACAGCTCCAGCAGGAGTTACACCGACTCGGGCAACGCTATGGTCGCTGGGGTGAATTGATTCAGGATTACCGTCATATGCTGGCGGTGGCACAACAGGGGCGGTATCAGAACAGCCAGTATGAAGCGAAAAAATATCATAAGTACCGTACCGGCACACACTCCCTGAGCCCATGATAGAGACAGTTTACAGCATCGGAGATGCTAATTTTCTCTACAACATTCTGACCGGCCTTGTGATGATGGTCTCCGACCCTGAGTTTGTTACCACCATTAAAATTGGCTTCACCATCGGCGCATTCTACCTGGCTTTACAGGGGTTAATAGCAGGCAAGTTTCCGGCGTTTCAGCATCTGTTGTTGAGCCTGCTGATTTATTCAGCACTGTTTGGTTTGCCCACCGGGGGCAAGACATACAAAGGTATCGACGTCGATATCTACGATGTCTATACCGACACCAACCGTAAGGTGGATGATGTGCCATTTGGCATTGCCCTGACGGCTTCCATGCTGTCATCGCTGACCTGGAAGCTGACCGAAACCTTTGAGCAAACCTTTCATACGACTGATGCCACACGACTGACTCGTAACGGTTATATGTCCAGCCTGGTTCGTATGATGGAAGCCCGGAGTTTTGCCATGGAGCGGTTTCATACTCACCGCCATCTTGCCCGGTCGTGGCTGAACTACATCAAGGAATGCACCCTGATCGGGCTCGACCAGAATCGTAAAACCATTGAGGATGTGTTTGATAATCCGAATATCTTGTCCGGGCTGGAATATCCATCGGACGTCTTTGGTACATTGATTTTTAAAACCCCACAATCACAGGGTGAAAACGTTACCTGCAACCTGGCATTTCTGTGGCTGAGGCAACAGACTCAGCTCTTTTTTGACCAGCAGTTACAGTCAAAAATGGGCAATCAGGAAGGTATTTCACTGGGTGACTCCCTGAGAGCGTTAAGCGAAAAGGCTGAATCTTCCCGCAACTTTTTGATGGCCTCTGCGTTACTGCCTATTTATCACGACGCCACGGTTGAACGGCTCCAGCAAATGCAGCAACCCCAAGCCGCTGTTATGACCCAGCAAGCCCTGTTGCAAAGAAACTCTCAGTGGGCAGGCGAACAACACTTGTTCCTGAGCAGTATGCGGGCAATGATGGCCTACATCGAAGGGTTTGTATTTGCCGTAACGCCACTGATGGGGCTGCTGGTCTGTGTGGGGTTATTCGGTGTCCGGCTGGCGTTTAAATACCTGATGCTACTGCTATGGATTCAACTTTGGATGCCGGTTCTCGCCATCAACAATCTTTATATTTCTATGGTCGCCAGGGGTGCCATGGCGAATATGTCTGCACCCATCACCAGCTTTAGCGGCATTATGGAGGCAGGACCAATACTGGAATACTGGTTAGGCGTCGGTGGCATGATGGCAGCCTCGACTCCGGCTCTGGTATTGATGCTGCTGTATGGCAGTGCGATCACTGCCACGCACCTTGCCGGAAGAATGCAAAGTGGGGATTTCGTCAACGAGAAGATTCCTGCACCGGATATCCTGATGCCGGGTTCAGCCATCACCCAACAGAGTGGATGGAATCTTGCACCACAACAGGGAGCGACACGCGGGCAAATTGATCAGGTGGTTCCGGCATTATCTGTCAGTAGTCAACTATCCAGTCTTGTTCAGTCCAAAGATGCTGCCAGAAAAAGTGCGGGCATGGCGTTCAGTCAGGCGACAACTCATGCCTTTCATCAGCGGTACGGGGAAAGTTTTGATGCTAAAGAACTGAAGCAGTTTAGTGATAGTTTGTCTTCCAGTGATGGGCAGGTGGCTCAGGTTGTTAATGATATGGCGAGGGATATAAAAAAGGATTTTGGCTTGAGTTCACAGCAAGCCAGGGATGTGGCTGTTGGTAAAGTATTAGAAGCTGGCGGTGGGCTTGGAAACAGTGTTATTGGCAAGTTAACGGGTTTAAGGGCTGATTATGCCCATTCTGAAAAAGGCTCCGATTCTAACATGCAACAATCTCATTTCGGGAAGGCATTAGCACATGTGAGTAGGGAGAGCTTTTCTAAAAGTTGGGATTCACGAATCAACAAAGCCATGACAATGGATGCCAGTAACAGTCATTCTGAAAGCTGGATGAAAGAGCTGGGAGTCAGTGACAGGCAGCAATATCAGAAGTCAGCACAAGAAGCTCTCAGTTCAGAGAAAAGCTATGAAGAAGCCAGTCAGCTACAGCACCAGTTAGGTCAGGGTTTGAGTACTGATCCGGGAGTCTGGGCAAATAAACTGGCATCATCCGATGATGCAATGTCTACTCTGCAAAATGCTCCCTATGATTCCGGCTTTGTTCAATCCGTTAATCATAACTTCCAACGCTTTCAGGGGCAGTTTGCGAATTCGAAAGAAACACTGGCAGCTGCTCTGGTTTGTAGCCACCTCAATACTCCTGACCAACAAAATCTTGAACGGTTGGGCAAGGCATTGGGACAAGCTGGTTTGACCGACCCTGACAAATTGTCACCGACACCTCTGACCAACCAGCCTCTGAAAGAGACAGGATTACCAAATGTATCAGACAATGTAACTGGAAAACTGACTACTCCAAATTTAATCAACCCATCGAATGCTGAGCACCGTATCTCCACAGCGAAATTACAGTCTGACAAAGCAGAATCTTTATCTGGTGCATATCAGAGAGGCAGTCAATCATTGTCGGGTAAATATCAGGACTCAAATCAAAGCAAATCTCAGATTACAGAGCTGTTGACTCAATCCAGTTTCGGAAGACACCCATCCAGCGAGGGTAAAGGTTTGAATATGATGCCAGACGAAGCCTATGACAAAGCTATCGAATATGGTCTTACTGACAAACAAGCCGTAATATTTTCCTCATTGGTTAAAGATCGTGATCCAATTCATAAGCGCAGTGCCAGGCCCGAAGACCGCAGCCATCGATTAGGACAGGCTATAGCAGAAGTCAGCCGTGGCTGGGGAGAGAATGGGGCAACGCTAGGCTTTCACGCCTTTAATCATTTGACTCATGCTGCGGATCACCCAGAGCACACTGCTACAGCGTTAAGCCTGATTGGTGAAATGAACCGTCTTTATCAACCAGAGCTAAAAGAATATGACCAATCAGTGAACACCCTGCTCAGAGGGAAGACGCTTTACGCTCAAGAAGGAAACTACCTTGATACCTCAATGGCTCCTGAACATATTGGCTCAGGAGTCAAAGAGCAGTTGCAGGCTCGTGAAAGGGAAAATAATCAGTGGCTATTCGGTAGTGATGTTGGCCGTTACCAAGAAAGCACCAAAAAATCAGCTATAAAAGTGAGAGATGACCTATCTAATCTTATCAGACCTGAGAAATGAGTACGTGGAGAGAGTCGTCAATAGCCCCTGACAAGACGACGATAAGAGGGGGAATAATTAGGACTCATAAAATCACTTCTTGAATAGAATTCTTCTGCTGAAGGTGGGTCTTCTACTGTAAAGATTTCTTTCACAAAATCAGAATCGAGCCTCCACAACAGATAAAAGCACACACCAGAAAATACCCCCCAAAACACAGGCGATACCAGCACACCCCTGAAATAACCAGGCACCACAACCGAGTACAACACTTGCTCCAGAACCAGACAACTGATTGCCAGCACCATTACAGAACGGCTAAACCGCTTGGTACGTTGCCAGAAAGTCATAACGTCGACCTCCATTCAGGGATGAAAACAGATTCTACACAGCCAAAATGACCGGACAGATTCTCTTTTTTCTGTCCAGTGAACATAGCACAACTGAGACCAAAATCATGTTTGCCAAGCGTCCAGTACCTGCACCGGAACCCCAGCAATTTTCAGACTCGCTGATCACCACAAGGGCCTTTGACCCCGACAGCCATGTGTTTCTATGCGACGACAATCACCTGTTTTTCGGATTTCTCTGCATGACACTCAGCGGACTGGATAATGGGCTGGATGATCGTTTGAATGGTCTGCTCAATCAGGACTGGCCCGACGATACCCTGATGCAGTGTGGCCTGGTATCCAGTCCTGATTTAATGCAGACCATTGGACAGCTGCTTGCCCTGCAAGGTCATATGGATAATACCTTTTCCGCCATGCTGGATCAGAATATCCGGCAATTGCAGGCGGGTGTTCACCAAACGATGACCAATGAGCAGAAACTGCGCCGGGGGATTTTATGGATGACGGTTAAAGTCCCCATCCGACAACTGTCGCCTTCAGACGAAGACCTGCTTAGGGTAAAACGGTTACGACAAACCTTTGCCGGCGGTATTGAAACAGCGAATCTGGCCTCCATTCCCATGAGTCACCACGAATGGTTACGGCTTTGTATGATTCTGGTGAATCATCCTGAACAGGGACGCTGGGCTTTGAGTCAGATTACTGCAGCATCGGATTTAGCATTGAATGAGCAGGTGTTTGATCCCGATACGCCGCTGGAAGTCCACCCTGATCACCTGGTATTCGGCACAGGACAAAAACAACGTTTTGTAAAAGTACTGGTTGCTAAGCAGCTGCCGCCCTTTGCTGCTTTGGGTCTGGCTTTTAACTATATGGGCGATAGTCAGAACGGACACCGGGGCATAAAATGCTACGCCCAGATTCATGTGCTGCTGCATTTTCCTCCTGTACGACAGCTACAGACTTCCCTGAATAATCGTCAGCGCATTGCCATCCAGCAATCATCCAGCCCGATTACCCGCTTCGAACCACGGTTAATGGAACGCAAGAAAGATTTTGATGTGCTGTTTGAAGCATTGAACCAGGGTGATGCGCCCCTGAAGCTGACTTTTACACTGGTACTCTACTGCGACTCACGAAAAGAAGCGGAAATGTTGTCATCCAATGCCAGCAGTTATTACCGGGAACTGGGTTTTATGCTCTACGAAGATGCCTATTTTATGCTGCCAATGTTTCTCAACACCCTGCCCGGTAACGCCCAAAAAGCTACCCAGAACCTTGCCCTGCATGAAAAGACACTGGCTACCCGTCATGCGGTGTCGCTGTTGCCGCTGTTCGATGACTGGTCAGGACATCAGGAAGCGTTGCTAAATCTGGTCTCCCGCCGTGGACAACTGATGAACCTGTCGTTATTCGAGTCCAACAGCAACTACAACGCCATTATCGCCGCCACTTCCGGCGCAGGAAAAACCGTTCTGGTCAACGAAGTCATCAGCAATATTCTAATCCGTGGTGGCCAGTGTTGGGCACTGGACATTGGCGAGGGTTACAAAAAACTGTGCCAGCATTTTGATGGTTTGTTTCTCGACTTTGACCAGGGCAGTGAGATCGGTATGAATCCGTTTGCCCTGGTTCATGATTACGAAGAAGAAGGCGATATTCTGCTGGCACTGATCATCGCCATGGTGTCTCCACGGGAGCCATTGACCCCTTATCAGGAAGCCAGTTTGCGTGAACAGATTCGGGAACTCTGGGAACAGGAAGGTACCAATAGCTCCATTGATCTGTTACAGGAGCGACTACAGCAACACCCGGATGAGCGCATAACCGATCTGGCCGTACAGCTGAGTGCCTTTACTTCCAAAGGCGAATACGGTCGTTTTTTCTGCGGAGACAATACGCTGGATATCAATCAGTCGTTTACCGTGCTTGAACTCCGGCACCTGGACAGCCGCAAACATTTGCAACGGGTGGTGATTCTGGAGCTGATCTACCTGATCCAGCAGATTATGTACTTTGGCGATGTCAGTCGCCGAAAGTTGGTAGTGGTTGATGAAGCCTGGAACCTGATGCGGGACACCCAGGGAGCTGCGCTATTTATCGAACATGGTTTCCGCCGCTTTCGGCGATTTAATGGGGCCAACCTGATGGCCGCACAGCGGATCGAAGACTTTTACGAAACTGCTGCCGGGCGGGCTGCAATGGATAACAGCGCCACTCAGTTTTTGCTCAAGCAACAGCTGTCCACTATCAATGAATTAGAAAAGCAGCAACGCTTACCCTTGTCACCAGAAGGTTACAAACTGCTGAAAACCGTGCATACCGTTGAAGGCAAGTATTCAGAAGCACTGGTGCTCACAGAACAGGGATCCGGAATTGGTCGTTTGATTCTGAATCCCTTTAAAAAGCTACTCTATTCCAGTCACCCTGAAGACGAAAGTGCGATCCGGGCTTATCGATCTCGAGGGCTTTCCCTGAGCGATGCCATTATGCAGGTACTGAACGACAGGAATGCTGTATGACTATCTACGTTGACACTGAAACCACCGGCCTCAGCGCAGAAGATGAGATTGTTGAAATAGCCATTATCAATGATCGTGGTGAAGCCCTGCTGAACACGCTGGTCAGACCAACCTACCACGATTGCTGGCCGGAAGCTCAGGCGATTCACGGAGTCAGCCCGAAAGCAGTGGCTCATGCGCCTACTTATGATGAGCTACGGGCCAGAGTCCGGACCCTGTTTCAGGATCAGGAAGTGGTGATCTACAACAGGGCATACGACAGCCAATACCTGAGCACAGAACTGGGAGCAGCGAAAATCGTTCGGTGTTGCATGCTGCTGTTTGCTGAGCACTTTGGTGAATGGAATACCTGGTATGGCGATTACAAATGGCAGAATCTCAACAAAGCCAGTCAGTATGTGCTGCACAAATGGGAAGGCAAAGCGCATCGGGCCCTGTCCGATACTTTGGCAACACGAGCGGTCTGGCATTACTTAACCCGCCCTGAGGTTCGCCAGCGGATTGATGAACTGAAACACGTATGACTCTCTCACCCTTCTGGCTGGTGATTATTTTGCTATTGCCAGCCGCTAATACAGCACTGTCTTCTACCCTCACCATTAATCTGTTTGTATCTGAAGCTCTGGGTGAAGTGGCTCTGGTTGATTTATTGAGGGAGACGGCATTTCTTGAGAACTTCAATATCATCGTGCGTGGAATGGGAGCGAAGGATACTAATCTGGCTCATAGTATCAGCCGCTGGCAATACCGGATAAAGCAGGCCGGTGTCGGGAATAATATTCAGATCAATCCTGTTTTGTTCCGGGAGCAGAATATCAATCATGTGCCTGCGATGGCTGTTGTCGTAGAAGGCAACACTGAATTGATCGCTTTTGGTGTTACTTCACCTGAATGGATGATGCGCCAATACCATGCCAGCAGACGCGGCAATATAGGTGTCTATGGCTCAACAGTCCCTGTCAGCGAACCGGATTTATTGGAGCATTTGTTGCTGCGGCTCAAACAACAGAACTGGCAGCTCCTTCAACAAAAGACACAGAAACGATTACAGACTAAAACCTTTTCTTTTGGAGCAAAACTCCCGACCAGCCGACAGGAATCCAGCAAAGTTCTGAAAATACCCGGTCACTGGCGTACACCAATGATTGCCGTGGATATCAACGATCACCAGCAATCGAAGGCTGTGATTCCATGGTTACAGCAATACCCTGATGCACTGGTTTTAGTAGTCAGTGGCTCACTACAACAGTTTCAGAAACTACCCGACCTATGGCATCAACATCCAATCTACATCATGCCCCCGGAGCTGATTCATCGCTTTCAACTGACTGCCCTGCCCGCATTAATGGCACCAGAAAGCCTGAATCACTGGCGAGTGATGACAGCAGCAGTATCACCGTTTTCTGCCATTGATGTGGTGTCATGGGCAAGAACTTTGATGGGCATATCAGCACCCTCTGCCTTTGCACAGGAAACCGCAGACAACCCATCAAAAGCCCTGTGCCAGAACGTACCGATTCTGTCAGAGAAGCTGATTAATTCTGTCCCCTGGAAAGAGCTGTTTCCTATCCGTATCGGACTGGCAAAACTGGGGTCGGGCAAAGAACCTGACGACAGAGCTAAAACCAGCACCGGGCTATGCATGTGTGAAGACAGCACAGGCATGTTTCACCCCGGCGTGACAACCGGATTCTGGCGACCTCAAAAGCTGATTGAACTTACCCGCAGTCCCGGTTGCCTGATGGCACTGGGTGGTCATAAACTGCCGATGGTTGACCAGCGTCGTTGGGGAACGCTGGGTTCTGCCAATATTCCTAAAGGTTTAACCTATCTCCACGCCCATGTTTACAGTCTGCCACTGATTGAAATGCTGAATATGTATACCGGTATTGGCGGCTGCACCAGCGATCTGGTGGATTTTGATCTGCTGAATTTGTCAGAAGTTGATCCGTCGTGGAATCACCCGGAGTTAGCCACCCTGCTCTCTCCAGACCTGGCTGCTTATGCCAATCCTGCAGCTATAAATGCCTGTACAGCTGATGGGGTAGCCGCTTTGAACTCAAAACCTATGGATCATCTACACTGGTGTGCTGGTAGCTGGGGCTCGCTTTATCCACTGTCGGGTTTTACCAGCACCTACGGGCACTTTGCCGATAACACCAGTCTGCTGGCAACACGGGCTTTGGCCAAAATTCACCGGATTGGGCTTGGCAGCAAGACTGTAGGGGAAGAGGCGCAATGCCACAGCCGGATTACTCCCTGGCTCCCCAAAAGCCAATACAAAATGAGTATGTTCTGGCCTGAGCCGGAAAAACAAAAAGCCCACTGGATCGGCGCTTCAGCCGCAACATGGGGAATGCATCGTCACCCATTGGCTAAAGACGACGCTATGTATCTGCTTTGGCAGTATCGGGATTGTTGCCAGACTGCCAGCCAATGACAAAGCTTGCCTGTTACCACCTGCTGGGTGTTTTTTTGGCTTTCCACTTTCACACCGTGGTAGCAGAAACCACTCAGGAAGCCATTCAAACATTTGAGCAACATACCCGCTCACCCTGGCTCCACCAGATTGACCAGCAATCCGAAGCGATTACACGAAACCCTCAGTCTATTGCCAACCAGGAATCCAACTTGATGATGGAAACACCTTCAGACAGTGCTCACCGTCGGAAGCTGGAAAGTTATTATCGGAATGAAAATTTCGATGGCTTGCAGTCGTTTGGTGAACATCGGGCACAACAACTGGAAAACGAACCATCCCCGGAAGGTGAAGCCTGGCGTTTACTGAACCAGTCACCGGACCGGTATTACCCCGATGCTAACGAACACAAGATTCTCCACCCTGTCGAACAGAGTATTAATGCCCTGCAACATCCCAATACCTGGTCAAAGCAGAAGCACCGGCCTACAGATGCTAACGGCAATCCCATATATGATAAGAACAGTGAAATGAGTGCCACCATCGCCCGCTTACGGCAGCACTTTAAAGGCTGTGATTATCAGAAAAAGCTGGTGTTGAAAAAAGATCATCAAGTGCACAGCCCTGATATTCGTGAATGCACAAGGGCTGTGGTGACAGACAACAGTGCAACCTTGCATCGAAACATCCGGTTTAAACCCTTTGCAGACTACATTTCTGGCTCAGCGCTGGCTGGCATGAACAGCTGTCAAAGCCCGTCAGATCAAGAAGGCTGTTTGCAGATTCGGTTAGGCAAAGATGCGGGAGCCGATAACTACTATCACTGCCGCTGCTGTATCAAGGAAGAGTCTTTCACAGTGACATTACCCAAACCACAGGCTTTAAGTCGTGCAGTGCTCCAGAAAGCCCGTTGGGATGATCGGCTGCAAGTCTGGATCAACAATAAAAAGCTCTGGCAGAGCAGTCCTGACTTCCCTCCTGAAAGCCGCGGGAGGTGTGAGCTGGATGCTAATTTTCATCTGCACAGCCCGGTTTCGCTGGATAAAAGTGTCTTTAATACAGCAAACGGTCAGGCCACTTTCAAAATTCGCACCTCCGTTGGCGACGATGGCGAAGGTTTTGCTCTGATCAGACTTTATTTTGATATCAGCCAGCTGATAGAAGAGGATCGCTGGCTTCCTTCATCCGCACTGGATCAGCTGAACGAAATACGACAATGGCAAAAAGATGGACTTTGCCGCCTGACTTACCAGTGCCTTGAGACGATGAGCGATGCAGAACATACCCTTCACGGTAAAGTGATTCCCTTGCAACCCAGTCTCTCATCGCAATTATCAGCCGACTGCAAAACCGCCAGGGCTGAAGCCGATTGTTTTTACTACAAAACGACATCATCACAATATCCTCATGACCACTGTGCCCAGTACGCCAACGATCCTAATTGTGAATTTCTGGACAGCCGTTGTTTAGGAGAAAAATCTGGCATCTGTTATACCCGCGCAGAGCAATATGACTGCGGCTACACAGGTAGCCTGAACCAGATTGGTATCGAAGAGAGTATCCACTGCGAAGGTCAACCCATGCAGTGCATGTTGGGCGAGTGCCAGGCCAATGTAACCGATGCGGATAACACCGACTTTGCCAGTGCGGTCAGCGGTCTCCATGCTGCAAAACATATGGCCCATGATATGCGGTGTAATCAGGATGGTTCAGGTTGCAGGGTATTCAGTGGCAAGTCCTGCACCTGCAAACAAGGCATTTTCAATATGGTGGACTGCTGTAACCTGCCTACTAATGTGAACTTTGCCAGTTATATGAACCTGCTTTTGATGGGCTACCTGTTCGATCAATCAGCAATCCACCTTCAAGGTAATTTTCCCAATCAGCTGACTGGCTCTTATCAGAAGATGAGGGAACCGCTGATGCAAGGCATTAACAAGCTCAGCCAGCCCGCAAAGAATCTGTGGTCAGACATGAGTAAAAGCTGGGACAAGCTCACAGAAAAGCTTTGGCCGACACCGGCTGAAGTTCATACCCAAACCGCAACCGCCAAGCCCATTGCCGGGGAGCTGTCGCAGGAAACTCAGAAGACAATGCTCGGCAATATGCAGCAACAACTGTTGCGAAAGATGGCAGAAGTCGTCCATAAAATTCTGGGCGAGGATGCCACCAATCTGCTGTTTAGAACGGTTGGTAACAACCTGGCTTCCCAGGGTGGTCAGCTCAGCCAACAAACCCTCATTATGAACCCAGCCATCACCTCAGCGATCAGTGCCGTCACCATGATCTACACGGCTTACACCATGACCAAACTGATTATCCAGATCACCAATAAGTGTGAAGCTGACGAATTTGAATTGGCTGCAAAGCGAGAGATGAAAACCTGCCACAAGGTTGGAAGTTATAGGGAAAGCAAGTTTTTGGGATTGAGCAGCATGGAGTACAACAGCTACTGCTGTTTCAGTTCCCCTCTATCACGCATCCTGCAAGTTCAGATCAGGAAGCAACTCAAAACAGGATGGGGATCTGCCAAGCATCCCGATTGCTCTGGCATCACTCCCGAAATCTTACAAACGGTAGACTGGAATCGAATCGATCTGAGCGAATGGCTGGCACTTTTAAAACTGCAAAACAAACTGCCGGAATTGAATGCCAACACACTGAAGCAGCTCAATTTGGAAACGCTGACAGGCAAAGATTCAAGGCTGGATTTCGACCAGCACCGGGAAGACAGCCAAAAACGATTGGAAACCCGATATGACAGCATTAGTCCATTAGGTCTCAATCACTATCAAAACACCAAGACTATAAATCTTCGACAACAGTGAACATTGCCCAGAATTGATCAGTATTTTTTTGATTGAAAATCCATTGACTGGTGAAGCACCCTGACAATTAATACGCCATTCTCCATTTTTCTGAAAAAAACGATATGAGCCTTCACAGGGTAAGATTTGAGTCCTTTTCTGATGTCATCCCGGTAGCGGGCAAAGCCCGGCGTTTCCGCCAGTCGCTGAAAGGTATCAAAAAGATTTCGGATATACAGATCTGCCTGCTCTTCTCCAAACTCACTAGCGGAATAGTCATATATGTCTTCCAAATCTTGCTGCGCACGAGGCTTGAACAAGTACTGCTTGTTTGGGGGCATAAGGGTTACCGTTTTTTCATTTGGGCAAGAAACTTTTCAACTTTAAGATCAACCGGTTCACCGCTGTTGTCACCTTCGTCAATCATTGCCCTTAATTGTTCCAGGTTTGAGGAAGCTTTCTGCTCTCTCAGGTTTCTTAACGCCTCGCGAACCACTTCACTGACGGATGAGTACGCACCGGAATCGACCAGCTGTTGAGCATAGCCCTGAAGTTCGTCTCCAAGGCTGATGGTTAATGTTCGAGCCATATTGCACCTCCTGTAAGAATATGTCTTACAGAGTATAGGCGGTAAATGAGTCGAAAGCATCATGGAAATCCCCCGCACCATCAACGACCCCATCCAGTTCCTGTTCTGGTCTCTGGATGAAATCTATCCCGTAGCCGTGGGCCTGATCTGGGGTATCTGGTTTGATCAGCTGCTACTGGGCATGTTCCTCGGCTGGATGGCGATTCGTGTCTATCGCCGGTTCCGGGATCGTCACCCTGACGGTCACTTGAGCCACCGGCTTTACTGGCTGGGCTTTTATTTTGTAAAAGCCAGAACCTTGCCTAACCCTTATGTCCGGGTCTTTTACCCTTCCCGAAAATGACCATTCAAGACTATCTGCGTCGTTTGAAAGTTTGGTTTATATATACCATTTAGTGGTATATATAAACCATATATTGGTAGATAAATGTATTGCATCATGTTCATTTTGAAAGGCATTCTACGAGCAGAAAGTCAGGAAAAAATCCTGATATATCTGATGCTTCGTAGCACCGGTTATGGCAAGGCCATTGCCGAATTTTATGGAATTTCTTCAAACTCCGTGCAAAAGCAACTTGCCCGGCTTGAAGAAGATGGTGTTCTGGTGAGTCACCTGATTGGCAAGCTCAGAGAATATCAGCTTAACCCCCGATACCCTTTCCTGTCGCCATTGAAAGAACTGCTTAAGTCGGCTCTGCCGGCTTATCCGGATTCTACGATCCGGAACCTTACCATGACCAGAACCCGCCCCAGGGCCGCAGGCAAACCGACTATTGCTATCCGACCAGGAGATCCCTTATTTCAGGATTAAATCATGACAGATGTTACTGGCTCTGGTGAATGCCATCCGTATGGGTCAACCAGAGAACCCAACCTGGCCATCCGCAGGCTGGAAAACTATTTGGGCTGACAAAATGAGTCAAGCCGATCAACCCCAACAGATGCTTATTCGCGTCGCCATCGCACTGGGGGCTGACCTAGTCTAGTGATGCCACTCGCTAGCAGCTCTGTACCGATGGCGATTGGACAGAACACCTGTTGGCAAAGAAGAACTGACTTGAGCTTGAAGAGGATGCAAACTGTCTTGAGATTTCGAAGCAGATAAACTTTTCTACCCAGAACACTGATTGTCAAAACCTTTGGGCTAATCAAATAAATTATAATATCTCATTGCGTAATCATGATATTTCATTATAATGATATTCATACTTAATATTATGATATGGAGATTAATCATGAGAAGAGAATCAGGTTTTATTAAGAAACAACGTGCTGAGGCGGGACTTACCCAAGCACAACTTGCTAAAAAAATGAGTGTAAGCCAAGCATTAGTGTCCAAATGGGAAAAAGAAAATAAGATCGATTATAAATTTAAAAACCACTGGAAGCTAGCTGTTGGTCTCAGCGAAGATGCTGATTTAAATAATCTTGAGATTTTTGGGGGTGATAAAAACATCGAACTATGGACAAATTTCATTAATGAGTTTATGGATGGTTTTGCAGAAGGTGGAGGAAGTCATTTAGAAGAATTTATAAGCGAAATAGGGTTATGGACATTATTTAAACCACTACACAAAATAGGTTTTATGCCTGCACTGCCAAAGCTAATTAGACAAAAGGAGGAAAATTCAGACTGGATCGACTATAAAATAAAATACCCAACTAAAGACGATGAGTATTTTTTTAGTAAGGTGTTTAATGAGTTCTTGTTATGGCATGATAATTTCCTTAATGCTCTTTCAGTAATATCTAACTATAACCAAATAACAGATAAAGACTGGCGTGATCTTCATAATTACTCGATAACCTTCGTTTGGGCTAATTTATTTGAGCATTTTGTTGATACCTCCTGCTTAGAGAATTCCAGTTATTTTGGAGATTCAACACGACCCTTTTATGAAGAGTTAAGAGTAGGTCATGAACTTATCGCAGACTCTTGGTATAGAGCTTTTAAAGCATCACAACGCAGTGATCGTCACGAAGATATAGTCCCTCCCATGTGGGTAGCAGGGCAACTATGTGAAGCAGCTACTAGTGATATATCCTATCGTTTTGATTTTGACTTTAAACACAGAATCCTTAGAGGAGAGCCTTTAGATCCCCATGACTATCAGAACATGCAAACTCTAGAGAACCTTCAAGAAAGTGTTAATGAGCTCCATAAAAAAATTGATACCCTTACCAATTTATTAAAAAAGTAGTAGGAAAATATCACTTGCTAACGGCTGATAAAGGTATGAAAGCTATAAGCCCGTCTGGCTCCAATGTTCTGATTACTCCTTCGGTGCTGGCGCCATCAGTAATTTTGTGAGTTTACTATTTTCCTCTTACAAAATGAGCTTCATTGACTCTAGCCAGGTGACCGTTTCCGGCAGTCTTTGCTTTCTCAATCTACCCAGGTACTCATCAACCGTTAGTGGTGGATTTTTTAAGGCAGCTCTCGCTGAACGAATGACACCAATGAATTCTGCCGGGTGCAGGTCGATCAGGTCATGAATAAAGCTGTCAGGATGAATAGCCTGAAGCTCATACGGGGCAAGGGCTTCATCAGGAAAGTCTTTCAGATTATATGTGACTATAACATCAGCGTTGGCGGAAATTGCTGCTGCAACAACATGCCGGTCATCCTGATCAGGTAATTGAACAGAATCAATCAGATGCTCGAAGCCTTCAACCAATGCATCCCGGACATGAACATTCATCAACTGTCGCGTTTTGTTCAAGTAGTTTTCATCGATATCTGGACGATTGGCTTTCAGATTGCGAGTCCACTCATCATGAATTTTGTCAGTCCACCTGGCGCGAAAAGTGTCTGTTATCGCCAACCTTAACAGTACGTCTCTTAACACCGAGGGATAAAGGACACAGGCATCAAAAACAGCAGTAAATTGAGAAGCCATTAATACTCCGGATCGTTCATCTGCGAGAGAGCTGACAACTCATCCAAAGCTGAGAGTCGTTTACCGTCTATAGCCGCTTTGTAATCCATTAAATCCTGATAACGGACTCTACGATGCCGACCAACCTTGTGATGAGGAATTTCCCCTTCATCCAGCATTCTGACCAGATAAGGACGGGAAACATTGAGAATATCAGCGGCTTGCTGAGTGGTCAGTTCCGCATGGATCGGGATGATTTTTACCGCATTACCCTGTCCAAGTTGCGCCAGAATATCAACCAGCAGACTCAATGCTCTGGTAGGAATCGACAACGCGTGCTTTTCCCCATCCTTAGAGCTGATATCAATTTGCTGAGATTCAGAACCCGTCTCAAGAAAGGCTGAAATCTCCCGGCTGCACTCTTGTGCAATCGCAATCTCTTCGGCGGTGGGCAAGGTCAGTTTGTCTTTTGTAGTCATAAGGATTCCCTGATCGAATATTTACTAAGTTGTTTCCTTAACTACAGCTTAATCGAAATAAACGAAATATCAATAAACGAAATATTCGAATCCCATCCAAACATTCTGGAAAACTCCATGGAAATCCCCGCACCATCAACGACCCCATCCAGTTCCTGTTCTGGTCTCTGGATAAAATCTACCCGGTAGCCGTGGGCCTGATCTGGGGCATCTGGTTCGACCAGCTGTTGCTTGGCATGTTTCTGGGCTGGGTGGCGATTCGTGTCTATCGCCGGTTTCGTGATCGCCACCCTGACGGTCACTTAAGCCACCGACTTTACTGGCTGGGGTTTTATTTTGTGAAAGCCAGAACCTTGCCTAACCCTTATGTCCGGGTCTTTTACCCTTCCCGAAAATGACCATTCAAGACTATCTACGTCGTTTGAAACAATGCCGGCAACAGCTCTGTGTAGACAGGTTGATTCTGCTGCTATTGGTGCTGACCAATGCACTGCTGCTGATCCACTGCCTGAATCGCAAACCGGCGGTTGAGTTAAGCTTGCCGTTTATGGATGGACAGATTGGCATTCAGTCCGGTGAAGCTTCGCAGAATTATTACGAATGGTTGGGGCTGTCTCTGGCTGAGCTGTTGGGCAATCTGAACCCACAGAATCTGTCGTTTGTTGAATCCAGGCTGCAAAGTCTGCTCTCACCTAATTTGTACCGGCAAGTCCATGAAACATTGAATCAACAGTTCCATCAGTTACGGGAAGATAATGTTTCCCTGAGCTTTGAGCCCTTGCAGCTTGAATTTGATGCAAACACCCATGAGGTGAAAGTGACAGGGAACAGTGCCCTCTCATCAGGCCATCAGCACCTGTCTGGGCAGAAGACTTTTACCTTTCAGTTCAGCCTGATCCGTTATCGGCCTGTCCTTGCTGCCATCCGGATTGAATCTGATCTGAAGTGACCCTCCCTTATATTCAGAGATGCCTCTATGAACAAAGCGCTTGTTGTTGCTGTGTATTTGTATTGCTCATTGACTCTGGCAGCTGCGCCAGTGAAGTTGCAGGTATCACCGGGTCAGCAGCAACCTGTAACCCTCAGTCGTTTACATCTGAACCGGATTGTTACGCCTTTTGCAGCCCCCCAGATTCGCACTATTGATCAGGCAGACATTCGGATAGAAGGCTCAGTGATTTATCTCTCTTCCCAGCAAGAAGAACCCTTTGTCGTGTATATCACCCCTCACGATAATGAGGCTCATGCCCTTTCTTTACTGGTAACGCCGCTGGATGTTCCTCCCAAAGAAATCCAGCTGTCACTATCCAAACAATGGCAGCAAAAAATCAACCATAACAAGGCATTAGCAAAACGATTTGAAGAAGCCTCTGACTATCAGCAGGCTATCACGGAGGTGCTTTCTAAGCTGGTGAAGGGACAGATACCGGAAGGTTATGAACTGAGTGTTTTGCATCAATCTAATGTTCAGCATTGCCAGCAGGACGGCCTGATATTTGATTTTTCCAAAGGCCAGCAGGTTCAGGGGCATCACTTTAGTGTTCTGGTGGGCACAGTCCGCAATACCACTGAAAAGCTGCTTACGTTCCATGAAAAAAATTGTCAGGGCAGCCATACCGCCGCTGTCGCCATGTGGCCGAACAACACTCTGCATCCCGGCCAGCGCAGGGAACTGTTTATTCTTCTGAATACGCCTGATTATGAATCGGCTCCTGCAGTGCGCCCTTCCCTGCTGACTTATTAATTCTCAAGCAATGAATACCCTCAACCATTATTTGACGCCAAGAATAAAGCGTTATGGCATTGTGCTGGGTAGTGCGGTGATTTTGATTGCCCTGATTTTTATGACCAGTAAACGGCAGGATTCAAGTATTACCCAAACCCCGGAGCAAACCACCTCGTCCGTGGACTTTACCGGCGTACCACCCAAAGAGTTAACCCTGAACCGTATCAGTGGCGACCTGGAACGCATCCACCAGCAACAAAAAGCTTTGCATGAAGCCCACCAGCAAGAAATGGAAAGGTTGCGGCAGGAAATTAGCCAGCTGAATCAACCTGTTCAACCCACATTCTCTGTTCCTGAGCCTTCGGCGCCAGAGCCTGTTCCGGATGTTTTGCAGTGGAACCAGTTCAGTCAATCACCAGTAACCGATTACAACGAACCTGATTACCATAACGCGACTTACCATGACGCAACGCCACAACCACCCAGACCTATCCGGGTATTGGGAGCTACGAACCCTCGGGCAACCACTCTGAATTCAAAACCAGAAGATAAACCAAAGCTTTTACGCTTACCGGCAGGAAGTCTGCTCTCTGGGCAGTTAATCACCGGGCTGGATGTTCCGACAGGGCAAGGAGCAAGACGTGAACCTTATCCTGTCCTTATCCGCATTAAAGCTTCTGCCATTTTGCCCAATCGCTACCGCACTAATGTCAGAGAGTGCTTTGTTCTGGCATCGGGCTATGGCGACCTGAGTTCCGAGCGGGCTTATCTTCGCAGTGAAACCCTGTCGTGCATTTTCAAACACAACAGCAAGGAACAAGTCATTGAACGACCTTTGGAGGGTTATATCGCCGGGGAAGATGGCAAAGCCGGATTACGTGGCAGGCTGGTCAGTAAACAGGGGCAGGTTATGGCCAAGGCCGCTATGGCAGGGTTTCTCAGCGGTGTCAGTGAAGCCTTTGATATCAAACCCGTCCCGGTCCTGTCTGTGGTTCCCAATAAGAACGGCGAGATTCAGTCTCCGTTCCAATCCGGCTTAAAAGGCAGTGAAGCCCTGCAAAGCTCGCTGATTAAGGGCAGTAATAAAGCATTGGAAAAGCTGGCGGATTTTTACCTGCAGCTGGCTGACCAGATGGTGCCGGTCATTGAGATCAGCGCCGAACGCAAGGTGGACCTGATTCTCACCCGTGGTCTGAAAAACTAATCTTTCGAGACTTTACCTATGTGTAAACACGATACCAGAGCATTGCTTCTGATGGTTTCGCTGGTACCTGCTATCCAGGGCTGCTCACTCTTGGGTGTTGGCGAGGCTGAGTATGCCTGCCCGGAACCCGGCAAAGGTGTTTGTAAATCAGCAAGACAGGTTTATCAGGATACTGATTCACCGCCTGCTGAAAATCTGACTCCACCACCTCCCAAAAACCATTCAGTACCCAACCTTCGTCTTGTAATCCCCGAAGCGGTACCCAATCGCACACCGGCTCAAATCCTGAGAATCTGGATTGCGCCCTGGGTTGATAAACAGGGCAACTGGCACAGTGGCGGAGTGGTGATGACGGATATCGCTCCAAGACACTGGCAGTCTGCCATTCCTGTCTATTCACCTTCCGATGATTAATGGAGTCACTGACCATGCTTGAACTTCCCGCTGATAGACGACCATTTATTGTGAGACACCAGCAGCTGATTCTGACGATGGCACCCCTGATTATTCTTTCTTTACTGCCACAAGAGTTACAGGCAGCAAATCCTGTCAATGTCACAGGTTCCACTGACTTTGCGGAAATTTATGGCCGTTTAGTGGGCTGGATCAAGGGAGACCTGGGGCGAACGCTGTCTATCTCTTTTGTCCTGATCGGACTGGCCTACGGCATGGCTCGCAACTCGCTGATCGGTTTTGCTACCGGAGTCGGTGCCGCCGTGGGGTTGCAGGTGACGCCCACCATTATTAATTCCATTTTCGGGTTGTAACCATGACCGCTTCAAAGGTTTTGACCATTATCAATGGCTGGTTGCATCCGCATCATGCTGATGAAACAGTTCCATTACCCAATAACCCTCCAGAACCACGTCAACCTATACAACCCGCTTCAGGCTGCGCAGGCTATCAGGTAGGCACCGGGACAATACTCCACCAGCAACAAAAGCTTGTGGAACAGCTTAATGAGCAGCTGAATTTACCAGCAGAACTACAGCAGTTGTTTGACCAGACACTGGATCATCTCATCCACTGGCTCCATCTACTGCCTGCCCACCCGCAGCATCATTGTGAACCAGCAGGGGCGATCCGCCATGCGCTGGAAACTGCTTTCTGGTCTGTTACAGCTATGCAACAAATTCACCGGGATCACGACTTATATCCGGATCAACGTAGAGCAAGAGAACCGCTATGGCGGCTAATGGCAGGCGTCGCCGGACTTTTATATGACAGCGGGCGAATGACCTCCTGTCTTGTTGTTCAACAATCATCCGCAGAACAATCAACAGAACCATGGCCCGCTTTCCAACAACCTCTTGGAAGCTGGTTGCAGCAACATCGCATTACCCAATACTCGCCCCACTGGAAACAGTGTGATACCGATCCCGTGAAACCATTAACGCAAGAATTTACGGCCATCAATCTGTTCCTTTTGCCGCAGCTGACTCCCAGAGCATTCTGCAACATCCTGCAACCCGACGGCGATAATGGCATGCTCTGGCAGACTTTTGTCAGTGCCCTCACCGGACAAAAAAACGGTTATGGCGTATCACAAATCATCCACGCCGTTGAGCTGGCCCGTTTGAAAAGCATCAAATTACATTTCGAACACGGGGAGGCTCTTAACCAGATCACGAGACCGGTGAAAGTTAAGGGTCAGCCAGAAGCAGAAAAGGATGATGAACGAAGCTGGCTTGAGCAGATTATAAGAAAACTCCACGCAAAGGATATCAAATGGGCGAAGGAAAGCCTGCTACTGCCCTGGCCTGATGCGGTCAAATCAGAGAAAACGCCGGAGCCGGATATTCTCCTCAGACAATGGAACCAAAGAGGCTGGCTCAGACCTGTAGGAAACCAGATTGTTTTTCGACGTAATGGCCATCTGGTCATAGCTCTGCAACCCGACATTTCCCGACAGTGCAAACAATGGTTGTCAACAGAATCCATGACAGGAAAGCAGCATGATCAGTGATCGCCCTTATCTGCAAAACTGGCGGCCCGTTTATGAGTTGAGTTCTGCAGTCGTCTGGTTTTTCGCCATGATTACCGCCTATACCTTGTCGTTTTTCAGCTCACTGCCGCAAATTGGTTTTGTCCTGACCGCTTCTTTCTGTGCAACCATGATGGTGATCCGGCTGTCACAAGCTCTGCCAAGATGGCAGCAACACCAACGGTTGAAAGGGAAAAAGCTGGCTCTGTTAGAACTGACCTCGAAACAATGCCAGTTACTGCAAACAAAAAACCGGGAACAGGGTGTCTGGTTAGGTTGGGGCTTTGAATGGCAACGGCTCCATGGGCAAAGGGCCTGGGACTTATTACGAAATGATAACCTGCCAGCCAAGTCAGAAAACACCATGGGCGCAGGCTGGATTCACGGCATGGAAGAGCATGAAGAGCGGTTATATCAGCCTCTTGAACAGATTCAGATGCATACCATGGTGATCGGTGTCCCGGGCAGCGGTAAAACCAGACTCTTTGATTTGTTGGTGACTCAGGCTGTTTTGCGCAATGAACCCGTTATTATCGTCGATCCCAAAGGCGATCATGATCTTGCCAGCCACACTCTCAGAAGTTGTGGGCTATCGGGCAACCAATACCGGTTTATGAAGTTTCATCCGGGCTTTCCTGCTAATTCTATTCGTATCAATCTGCTGCAAAATTTTAACCGTTCCAGTGAGCTGGCCAGCCGGATTTCCGGATTAATGCCCTCCGGTGGTGACAATGCACCGTTTCAGGCCTTTGCCCAAAAAGCCGTTGATGCAGTAGTTCAGGGCTATCTGCTCTGTGGTCAGCGCCCTACCCTTGTCATGATTCGTCAAGGGCTTGAAGGTGGAGTGACCGGACTGCTGATTAAAGCGCTTACTATTGTCTGTACCCGTCACCAGGCTCAGGCAGCAGATATCATTCGGACGAAGGAAGTAAAGGCCAAGACTAACCCCGAAGCTGAAGCACGACGCTGGATAGATTTCTATCGAAATAAGGTCGTGCCTGAATCGCCCTGCACCGATGTGGAAGGGCTGATCTCACTGTTTGAACATGACCGCTCGCATTACGGAAAAATGATTGCAACCCTGTTGCCTGCCCTTGGGATGCTCACAGGTGGTCCACTGGCGCGACTGTTATCGCCTGACCCGACCGACATAGACGACCTGCGACCCTGTACCCATACCGCAAACCTGATCGAGCAAAACAAAGTGATGTATTTTGGGCTCGATTCCCTGTCTGATCCTATGGTGGGTAAAGCCATTGGACAATTACTCTTGGCGGATCTGGCAGCCGTGGCCGGGGATCGCTATAACTACTCCGACAACAGTGATAAACCGATCAACCTGTTTGTCGATGAAGCCGCCGAAGTGCTTTGCCCTCAACTTCTATCCCTGCTTAACAAAGGCCGGGGGGCAAAATTCCGGTTATACGTCGCCACCCAGACGCTGGCTGATTTTGAAGCTCAGTTAGGCTCGAAAGCAGCTGCCCAACAATTTATCGACAACTGCAATCACCTGATCTGCCTGAGAACACAGAACCCCGACACTCAGAAATTTATTACCGATAAGCAACAATATGCTCAAAGGCTGGGGCAGGAGAATGCTCTATGGATCATGGGAACCGGCAACCAATTATATGCAGCAACCATTGTAAAATCGGGCATTCATAGCTTTCTTATGGAACATACAACTACGGATCGAAACTCGGGTGAAGGGTTGGCAAAGGCCATGGAACTTTTTCAGGGTGTGGTTAAGAACTTCCTTAGTCTGATACGACAACTGTTCTACCGGATTTCCGTGTTACTGGCGTGCCTGCCCTTCTGGGGTGTGATGTTTATTGCCGCTATTATCGACGGTCTTTTGATCCGAAAAATCCGTTATCACGATTTTCACTACACCAGCCCTTTGCAAAACCTCTGGAGCCGACGGGCATCAAAATGGATTCCGGGATTGTTCCTGTACCTGATCATCATTCCCCTGCCACTCCCGGTCTTACTGATTCCGGGAGTAGCCTGGCTGACCGCGCTGTGTCTGGGATGGTGGACGGCCAACTGGCAGAAGAAAGTCTGATGCTGTTCTTTCTTCTATATATGGGGTTGTTTTCAACCGCTGCTTCAGCTGACCAGCCGTGGTTTGATCGCCATTCCGAAGGTTGGTTCTGGTATGAACGCATTGCTGAGCCAGACGCTGACGAGAACACAGTCAATGATCAAAACGAAAGACACCAACCGCTGACAACCGCCTGGATCAGAAATAACATCGGTCACTACCTGGACAAGGCCATCGACTTGCCCAGCAAAGAAAACGTCAGCAACTACCTCTATCTCGACAGGCTGATAAAAGAAAAGGCAGAACGCTTTGCCCGTGTCGGAAAACAGGTGATTGAAAGTGACCCGTTGCTGGATGAAAACGTCCGTCGACCTATACCCCCAGCGGCCGCCAAAATAAGTGACGACATGGTGCAACACGCCAGAGAACAGGTTTTACGGAAAATAGCGAAAATTGCCGGGCTCGTTTTTTACTATCAGGGAAGATGCAGGCTTTGTCAGTTGCAGGCTCAGACGTTGATGGCATTAAACCAGCAATACAGCTTCAAACTGATTTCCTTTTCTACTGATGGCGAGTTTATTCCTGATTTGCCTGACAGTCGTATCGACAGACAGCCCAATCCAACACTCAACATACAAACCTACCCTGCCCTGTTCTTGATGAAGCCACCTGACGAAATTATTCCGCTTCGCCAGGGTGTCAGTTCTTACATTGATTTGCATAACCGTATTGTTGACGCAGCCCACGAAGCTCAGTGGATCAGCAAGCAGGACTACAAAAGCACCTTAATTGTTCGGGATAACTGGAATGACGTCAGCGCAAACGCCATTCCGCTCACACTCCGCAAGCACAAAAACATCACTCAGTAGGTGAAATTGATTATGAACACTGAAAACCAGCTCTGGTCCATTAAGCGGATTGCTGACTTCCTTGATCTCTCAGTGAACTACACACGAAATGTCATCGTGAAGCAGGCAAACTTTCCCGAACCAAGATTTTCAATCGTCGAGGTCAATGGGAAAAAACAAAAAAGCAAACCGCGCTGGCTCAATACAGAAATCAGTGAATGGGTGAGTCAGAAGTATTGTTTCCAATCTGAAATGGAAGAAAGACAGCCTGCAAAACCTGGCCGCAAAAGAAAGACTTCCGATGAATTTCAACTCTGAACCAGTTGATTTTCAAGCTAATTTACAGGAGAAATCCTTTGCCGTTTTTCTGAAATATTTCAGCGTCCTGTTCATATCGGTGTGCCCTGCCTGCTTGGCCAACTCAAACGGTGTCAGTTTTTCAGATAACCGGGTGAGTGCCTCATGCCTGGAATCACGAAATTCAAGGTCGTCGATCAGAGTTTTTCTGACAGCGATGCTAAATATAGAGCTTACGTTCAGCTTTGAGCTGGCAAACCAATAGTCATCCTCTGTCTTCCCCAACCTTATTAAACGGATTGCTTCGCTGGACAATGCCAGTGTCTTTTTCTTCTTCTCTTTGGTTCTTTCTGCCGACAGGTTGATCACCCGGTTATCAAAGTCGATTTCACTGGCTACCAGATATTTTACTTCCTGTTGCCTCATCGCCGTTTCGATGCACAGCTTCCACAGCAGTGCCACGGTTTGAGCCGGTGTTTCGGGCGCCTTTTGATCTTCCCAATGATCCAGCGCAAAAAACATCTGCTCAATTTCTTCTTCTGAAACTCTGCGATCCCTTGATGCTGAACGATCGTCGGCAAATTTGACACTGGCAAAGGGTGACTTTTCGATATACCCCCACTCCCGAGCCATGCTAAACACATTACACAGGAAGTTCTTCTCCCTGGCCACTGAGCTTTCTTTGACTGTACTGAGCCGGGTCATTTTCCACTCTGCAATGTGAAAACTCTTGATGGACGAAATGGGTTTATCCATCAAATCAGGCAGAGGGGAATGGTTCTGGTTGGTCGCCATCTGCTGAAACCGCTGATTCTCCCGTAATGCGGTTTCCCTGCCTTTCTTCCTCGGACTGACTTCATCCACGTATCGAACAAACGTCTCTCTCAGCGTTTTTCGATGCAACCGATGACGCGCAACCTCTTCTGCATTTTTCCCATATTCATCGATTTTTCGCTCAAGACTGGCAGCCCACTGGGCTGCTTCTTTTTTTGTGTCGAATGTACGAGCCTGGTCAATGCCCTTTTTCCTGACCCGGGCCAACCAGCCCGCTTTTCTTTTTTCAAGCCTGGCCATTACAACCTCCGCATTGTTCTGATGAGTGGTTCTGAGGAGTACAAAAACTGCGTGAATTCTGTGCCAATCCCAGTGCCAAAAATGAGTGGCACAAATGGCACAAGCGAAGTTTAGCAAGTTACCAAATGATCAATAAAAGAAATGGTTATATAGGGAGGATTAGGCGCAAGGCCTTGGCGCAGTAGCCGTAGAGTAAAAAAACGTGGAAAACAGATACAAAAAAAGCCTGCCATTTCTGGAAGACTTTTGGGAGGTGGTGCCCGGAGCCGGAATCGAACCGGCACGATCTTAATGATCGGCAGATTTTAAGTCTGCTGTGTCTACCAATTTCACCACCCGGGCGACAGGAACAGCTTATCTATTTAAGCCGAAAAAAAACAGGCTTGTTAACCTGCTTTTTCGAATTTGGAGGCGAGTACCGGAGTCGAACCGGTCTAAATGGAGTTGCAGTCCACTGCATAACCGCTTTGCTAACTCGCCTTTTAACTGGAGCGGGAAACGAGACTCGAACTCGCGACCCCAACCTTGGCAAGGTTGTGCTCTACCAACTGAGCTATTCCCGCATTCATCTCCGCTGGTAGCTGAAACACTTGGGCTTCGTGTCCGTCGAAGATGATGCGTAGTTTAAGAATATTTCGGCTGCTGTCAACAGGTTGGAGCAACGAATTAGTTTTCAGCCTTAGAGAATGGCGTCAGATCAGGCCATGCCGCACGAAGGTACACATACATTGACCAGAGTGTCAGGATGGCAGAAACGTAAAGCAGTGCCAGCCCGAGATACCCAACCATCGACTCCAGGGGAACAGGAGCAAACAGTAACAGGGTAATCGCCATCATTTGTCCGGCTGTTTTTAACTTACCGATCATATTCACCGCCACACTGGTACGCTTGCCTATCTCGGACATCCATTCACGCAAAGCAGAAATAACAATTTCCCGGCCAATAATGATCGTAGCGGGTATGGTCATCCAGGCCGCCCTGAATTCATCAACCAATAAACACAATGCGGTTGCCACCATGATCTTGTCCGCTACCGGATCAAAAAAAGCACCAAAGGGGGTAGTCTGATTCCAGCGTCTGGCCAGATAACCGTCAAACCAGTCCGTTATCGAAGCGACTGCAAAGATGGCGGCACAAAGGATGTAACGCATCTCAATGGGCAAATAAAAAATCAAGACCAGAAAAGGAACCAGAACAATGCGTAGCATCGTCAGAGCATTTGGAATATTCATAGCAAAGATAACTAACCGCGATGTAAAAACAGTATCGAGATCTTCGACCAGAGCAATCATTCAACCCTGTGGCTCTGGTATAGAAGGAGGCTCAACAGACTATCGTTAAAAATATTGACTGTCGCATAAGTTACACAGTCAGGAGACAGAGTACAAACCCGAATCTACGATCCATGCAAATGAGCATGGATCTGTTCCGCCAGGTGCTGACTTATCCCCTCGACTTTTGCCAGCTCATCTACAGGTGCATTGATTACGCCGTGACGACCTCCAAAGAACTTGAGCAATGCAGAGCGACGTTTAGCACCAACTCCCGGAATATCTTCCAGAGTTGAGCGTTTTCTGGCGATACTGCGCTTTTGTCGATGGCCGGTAATGGCAAATCGGTGCGCCTCGTCCCGTATATGTTGAATCAGCAACAGAGCCCCATCCTTTTCCAGTGTGGACAGTTCCCTGCCTTTATAGATCAGTGTTTCAAGACCCGGTTTTCTGGAAACCCCTTTGGCAACACCCAACAAGGGAATATGCTGGAGCGACAACTCGTACATGATCTCCTCCGCCATACTCAACTGTCCCTTGCCACCATCAATCAAGATCAGACCAGGCGTGCTTTCAGGATGCTCGGCCAGGCTTTTGTAACGCTTATGCAGGGCTTTCTTCATGGCTGCATAATCATCACCGGGATTGATACCTGCTATGTTGAAACGTCGATACTGGCTTTTATCTGGCCCTTCCTGGTTAAACACGACGCAGGAGGCAACGGTTGCCTCTCCCATGGTATGACTGATATCAAAACATTCAAACCGGGTTAACGGTTCTTTCAGTTTCAGCAGTTTGCCCAGCTGCTCTGTACGTTTACGTTGATGGGTTTTACCGGCCAGCTCAGCCCGAAGACTGAGCTGCGCATTTTTCTCTGCCAGCTTCAACCAGTCCTGCCGCTCGCCCCTGACCCGATGCTTGATGCTGACCTGTTTACCCGACAACTGACTGATTCCCTGTTCAAGCACCTGGCCATCATCGAAATCGATGGGCAGAATAATTTCAGAGGGGAAATTACGACTGTGGGCAAGCTTGATATAAAACTGGGCCAGAAATTCAGAAAGATGCTCTTCTGGCTGATGATCCAGCCTGAAATTCGGAAAGTAGCTTTTATGCCCCAAGAGCTGACCATTGCGAACAAACAGCACCGCAAAACAGACCTTGCCCATTTGGTTGCTGTAACCAACGATATCAGCATCACCCGTACCACGATTGACTGACTGTTGCTCCTGAACCTGCCTGAGCTGATTGATCTGATCCCGAATTTCAGCAGCCTCTTCAAACCTCAATGCCTCGGACTCTTTCTCCATTCTTTTGATCAGATTACGGATGAGTTGCTGGCTCTTTCCTTCCAGAAATTGTCGTGTATCCCGCACATCCTGTTGATACTCTTCCGGGCTGACCAGGTTTACACAGGGAGCCTTACAGCGATGAATTTGATGCTGGAGACAGGGGCGGCTTCTATTGCGGAAATAGCTGTTTTCGCACTGTCTGACCTTGAACACTTTTTGCAGCAGGTTCAGGCTTTCCCGCACGGCGCCTCCGCTGGGATAAGGTCCGAAAAATACGCCTTTCTTGCTTTTACTTCGACCTCGCTGATAGTCGATGCGGGGAAACTCATCTTCTGTTGAAAGGTAAATAAAGGGGTAGGATTTATCGTCCCTGAGGAGAATGTTATAAGGAGGCTTGCGGTCTTTGATGAGATTTTGTTCCAGCAACAAGGCCTCCAACTCCGAGCGGGTGATGGTAACCTCTATGCTGTGAATCTTACTGACCAGCGCCATGGTTTTGGTGGTCAAACCCGTAGGACGAAAATAACTGGACAGACGATTTTTCAGGTTTTTCGCCTTTCCGATATAAAGGGTATTCCCCAAATTGTCCCGCATATCATAGACGCCCGGTTGCCTGGGAGCCTGCTTTAGAAAAGCCTTGTGATCGAAGCGCTCTTTTTCTTCACCCTGAGTCATTGAATACAAACAGTGTCAGTTGCTTTACGACAGTATACTGACAAACAAGCACTCATACCTACTGATAACTGCACCGCAAAGTAGCTCATGAGAAAGTATCCTATGAGATTGAAGCGACATCCTGCCCTACTTCAATCAGGCCATACCGGATCGCCAGATGAGTCAATTCCACATCACTGTTTATTTGTAGCTTTTCGAAAATACGGTAACGGTAACTGTTTACCGTTTTGGCACTCAAACACAATTTGTCTGAGATGATTTGCACCTTTTCACAACTGACAATCATCAGGCATATCTGCATTTCCCGACTGGACAGTTTTTCAAAGGGTGAAGCGGATGACGGGTGCAAGGACTTCAACGCCATTTGCTGAGCAATATCAGGACTGATATAACGCTTGCCAAGAACCACTGCTTTGATGGTACTGACCATTTCTTCAATACTGATACCTTTGGTCACGTATCCAGCCGCACCGGCCTCCATCAGTTTGGCGGGGTAAAGTTCATCGTTGCAGACGGTTACAGCAATCACCTGAATTTCAGGAAATGACCGACCGATCCTGCGGGTGGCTTCCAGACCACCAATACCGGGCATACGGACATCCATCAGTACCACCTGTGGCCTCAGGCTACGGCATTTTTCAATCGCCTCTTCCCCACTGCTGGCCTCTCCGACGACGGTTAATTCCTGTACATCTGAAAGCATACGGGACAGCCCCGTTCTCACCAGATCATGATCGTCAGCAATCAGTACGCGAATCATGACACACTCCAACCTGCATTTTTATAGTTGTTATTTTCCTAATCCACCTCACACATCCCTGATGGTAAATCACTCTATTTTATCACTTTCAGAAAAAAGCCTGAGCACACGTTAACAGTGTGCAACAGACTTATTCTGCTACAAGAATGGCAGCAATACCACACCTTGAAATCAGAGCTTGAAATCAGAGCTTGCCTTCCAGTTCCGGTACGGCTTCAAAGAGGTCTGCTACCAGACCATAGTCGGCTACCTGGAAGATCGGCGCTTCTTCGTCCTTATTGATGGCAACAATCACTTTAGAATCTTTCATGCCTGCCAGATGCTGAATCGCACCGGAAATACCGATAGCAACGTACAGGTTAGGAGCAACAATCTTACCGGTCTGACCGACCTGCATATCGTTGGGTACAAAGCCTGCATCAACAGCAGCGCGAGAAGCCCCTACCGCAGCACCGAGCTTGTCAGCCAGTTTGTAGAGAATCTCGAAGTTTTCTCCATTCCCCATACCACGTCCACCTGACACTACGATTTCTGCGCCGCCCAGCTCAGGACGATCAGATTTCGCCATTTCCTCGCTAACGAAGGAAGAGATGCCAGCATCGTGGGCACTGTCCAGTTGTTCAACAGCAGCGTTACCACCATTAGCCGCTACCGGATCAAAGCCAGTACTACGAACAGTGATCACTTTCACAGCCGCTGTTGACTGAACGGTGGCAATGGCATTGCCGGCATAGATCGGACGAGCAAAAGTATCCGCACTGTCTATACGAACAATGTCAGATATCTGATCAACATCCAGCAGAGCAGCAACGCGAGGCATATAGTTTTTGCCGCTGGTGCAGGCAGCACTCAGGATGTGGCTGTACCCTTTGCCCAGTTCAGCCACCAGCAGACTGACATTTTCTGCCAGCTGATGTTCGTAGGCAGCATTATCAGCTACCCGAACCTTGCTGACACCTTCAACCTGTGCTGCTGCTTCGGCAACAGAACCACAGCCAGAGCCGGCCACTAATACATGAACATCATCGCCTATTTGACGGGCAGCCGCTACAGTATTCAGGGTGGCTGCGCCCAAGGCTGCATTATCATGTTCTGCAACTACGAGAATCGCCATTAGATTACCTTCACTTCTGTTTTCAGTTTTTCGATCAGTTCGTCAACGCTGCCCACACGAATGCCGGCACTGCGCTCGGCAGGTGGCTCAACTTTCAGGGTGTTCAGGGAGGAAATCACTTCAACGCCCAGTTCTTCAGGCGTTTTGACGTCCAGGGGTTTGCGCTTGGCTTTCATGATGTTAGGCAAAGAAGCGTAGCGAGGCTCATTCAAACGCAGGTCGGTGGTCACAACGGCTGGCAGTGACAGGGAGACGGTTTGCAGACCTCCGTCAACTTCACGGGTAACAATGGCCTTACCTTCTTCTACGGTCAGTTCAGAGGCAAAAGTACCCTGCGGCATACCTGCAAGTGCCGCCAGCATCTGACCGGTCTGGTTATTATCACTGTCAATGGCCTGCTTACCCAGGATCACCAGGTCAGGTTTTTCTTCATCAACAATGGCTTTCAGCAGTTTGGCAACAGACAGGGAACCGGGCTTTTCATCGGTTTGCACCAGAACACCACGGTCAGCACCCAGGGCCAGGGCGGTGCGTATCTGCTCCTGACTCTCTTTGGTACCAAGGGAAACAACAACAATTTCACTGGCAACACCTTTTTCTTTCAGTCTTACTGCTTCTTCAACAGCAATTTCACAGAAAGGGTTGATGGCCATTTTAACGTTCGTCAGATCGACATCACTATGATCCGCCTTGACACGAACCTTGACGTTATAGTCAATGACTCTCTTAACGGCTACAAGTATTTTCATGGGTTCGCAGCCTTCCTTATTTATACTATGACTGGATACTTGGTTGTGAGGCAGGCATGAAATCTCCGAAAACATCGCGCGGAGCATCAATTGTTATCATTGTTTCACAGCGCTGCTGAGGGAGGAGTCTAACAGCAGGTCAATAAGGGTTCAAACCTATGTTTAAGATTGATGAGGATCAACCAGGCGCAACGAACTATGTATCTGACCCGTGCCTTCTACCATCACAACCCGCTATTATGATGCCTTGCGCTATTTGCGCCAGAGAGACTCATCGCCAGTAATGATCAGAAAGCACTCGATACCCCCCGGCGGCGGGATCTTATGGTGTTAAACACCGGTAAATACTGGTTATTTACGTATGAGCCAGTATAATGCAGAAAAAATTCAAACAATCGTTTGATTTTCATACCAGAGAATTCTTCTGACTATGACGGCCCGCTAAAATAGCAAGCTGGTTAACAAAAAGAACATTGTATGAAAAGTATGAAAATCACCATGTGATAACCCGGTACGGGAGGATATTTATCTTGGAACGCGAGTCTATGCCATTTGACGTGGTCATTGTAGGCGCCGGGCCATCCGGCTTATCGGCCGCCTGTCGTCTTATGCAACTGTCACAGGAAGCAGGTCAGGAACTCTCTGTCTGCGTCGTTGAGAAAGGATCTGAGGTAGGCGCGCACATCCTGTCCGGCGCCGTCTTCGAACCCTCCGCCCTGAACGAACTGTTCCCCGACTGGAAAGAAAAAGGTGCACCGCTGCATACCCCTGTCGTATCTGACGATATCTACTGGCTGAGTTCTCAGGAAAAGGCCATAAAAGTACCGGATGCCTTTGTCCCCAAAACCATGCACAACGAAGGTAATTACATCATCAGCCTGGGCAACCTCTGCCGCTGGCTGGCTGAACAGGCAGAAAGCCTGGGTGTCGAAGTGTTCCCGGGGTTTGCTGCCAACGAAATCCTGTTCAACGAAGACGACAGTGTTAAAGGAGTTGCCACAGGCGACATGGGCATTTCCGCCAGTGGCGAGAAAAAAGACAGTTACATGCCCGGTATGGAGCTGCACGCCAAATACACTCTTTTCTCAGAAGGTTGCCGCGGCCAACTGGGCAAAGAACTTATCAACCGTTTTAACCTGGACGAAGGTAAAGACCCTCAGCATTATGGCATTGGCATCAAGGAACTCTGGGATGTTGCGCCAGAGAACCACTCTGAAGGCCTGGTCGTGCACACGGCGGGCTGGCCTCTCACTGAAAGTGGCTCAACCGGCGGCGGCTTCCTTTACCATATTGAAAACAACCAGGTGGTACTGGGCCTGATTACCGACTTGAGCTACTCCAACCCTCACCTCAGTCCGTTTGAAGAGTTCCAGCGTTACAAACAGAGCCCAACCATCAGGAAATTCCTTGAAGGTGGCAAACGGGTTTCTTACGGTGCCCGCGCTCTGACCAAAGGCGGCCCTCAGTCCCTGCCAAAAATGACGTTTGCCGGTGGCCTTCTGATTGGCTGTGACGCAGGCACCATGAACGGAGCCAAAATCAAAGGCTCTCATACGGCCATGAAGTCCGGGACACTGGCTGCCGAAGCTGTTTTCAAAGCCATCAGCAGTGGTTCTGAAGGTGGTGAAGACCTTACCTCTTACGCTCAGGCCTTTGCCGATTCCTGGTTGGGCAAGGAGTTGCAGGCTCAAAGAAACTTTGGACCCGCCATGCATAAGTGGGGCAACTTTATCGGTGCCGGCTTTGCCTTTGTTGACCAGAATATTTTTGGTGGCAAGCTACCGTTTACCCTGCACGACAAAACACCAGACTATGCAACGCTTCAGCCAGCGGCTGATAGCAAGAAAATCGCTTATCCAAAACCGGATGGTGTCGTAAGCTTTGATCGTCTTAGCTCAGTGTTCCTGTCTAACACCAACCATGAAGAAGATCAGCCCTGCCACCTGAAACTGGCGGATGTTTCGATTCCTCTGAAAGACAACCTGCCAAAATACGATGAGCCGGCTCAGCGTTACTGTCCGGCGGGTGTTTATGAAATTGTCAAAGATGAAGCTTCTGGCGAGCAACGCTTCCAGATCAACAGTCAGAACTGTGTTCACTGTAAAACCTGCGACATCAAGGATCCCGCCCAGAACATTACCTGGGTTGCTCCAGAGGGTACGGGTGGTCCCAACTACCCGAATATGTGAGTGCTGCTGCCAGCGTGTAAGTGCCTGCTTTAAAAGCGCTTACACGCCTCACTGAGTTAACATTTTTTCAATAATACAGGTTTTACTTTTTGTCAGTATGAATAAATATTTACCCGCATAAGGGATCACATCATTTCCACAGGCTATATAGCCAGCAGTGCCAGGATCAAAAAATCCTATTTGTATGTTTGAACCACGTTTTATACACAAATCTATGACTACAATATTGTCTTCAGTAATCGGTCTGGAGTTTCCAGGATAGAGAAATCCATGTTGAGTATCAGCAGTAAAAGAGTTTTTAACTGCGGCAATAGCTGGATATACATTGACTCCTTGTTTAGTGGGATCTCCCGGATTATTAGAATCGTTTCGGACAATAAATAGAGGGGCATCACTTTTTAAATTATCCTGACCTTTTGTGCAAGGATAATTACCGCCACCAAAAGCCCATCCATTTCTATTACTCAGTGAGAAGCTATAATTACAACCGCCGTGATAGTACTTTTCATTTAAGGAGCTATTTAATATTAGATTTATAGGCGTCGGAAACTTATCGACTCGTACTATATAGTAAGAGGTTTTTGGATTTAAACCAAAATAAATATTTCTATCATGCCCACCGTATATCAATGAATATTCATCAGATACTTTTATAGTGTATTCATCCGGATTATCGAACACAAAGGAGTCTGCGTACAAAGAAAACGAAGAAAGTAACAGCAGACAATTTAGAAAGTAGACAATTAATTTCATAAAACCACCCTGATTACTACTCACCGCATAAAAAACCATGCAAAACTGATAACAGCCAAACTGCCCTACAGCAATATGGCATGGAACCGTTTAAATTAAACACTGATAAAAACTTGATCTAACCCCTCCCTTTTTCTGAGAATGAATGAGCCTTAAGGTATCGCCCACAAACCAAATACTCAGACAGGTGTTTCGTTGCTACTCCCGTAGCAAGCCATTGGTGACGAATACTGATCTGAACAGGAAACATAGCAAGTATTATCCGAATAATGTCATTGCACTGAATGAGCTGCATAACAAACATTCAACGTCGTACGACAAGATTATAGTTTCACAATGCATCCTATGCGAACACTAAGGTCAGGTACTCACGCTACCAATAGAGAAAGTTTGACCGTGACTCTTGATGAATAGCTCAATGCCCTGCTCCGTGGCCTTGTCTTCTGCCATCTCAATGAGTTGATAGAAAACATTCCGATGAATCAGGGCATCCAACTGTGCCCTGACTCTAATGTAGGGTGAGGGCTCTCCCGTCGAAGGATCAACGTTGACCCACAAAGGATGCTCCTGATCCAGAATCACTTCATCGCCCATGTTGGTAGTAAACGTCAGACCTCCGCCTTTCCTTTCAACGGATACGGCTACAAAGGGAGCATCTTCCACCTGAATCCGGACTTTTTCTACCGGGGTCACCAGGTAAAAGCAACCATCATCGTCATGCCTGAGAATCGTAGAAAACAGTTTAACCATGGACTCTCGAGCGATGGGGGACCCCATGTAGAGCCAACCACCGTTCCGACAGATTTTCATGTCTATATCCCCGCAGAAACCGGGATTCCATAAATGCACAGGAGGCAAACCCCGCTGTTTTTGAAGAGGCTTCAGGCTCTCAGCCAGCTTACCGGGAGATATAGGTTGATCGCTCATAACTCGGCCCCTCTACCTGTTGTCATTGTTTTGGCGACACACCAGCACTTAGATGAAATATAAACGCAACAAAGTCATTATATCGTCTGAATAAGGAGGCCGTCTGATTTATCTTTAGCGGACAGTGGATGAATAGCAGAAACGACCCATCATCCAATCAAAGATATGGCCGATGCTACTCTTTATTGTGAAGCACTCAAGCTATGGAAAAGCGCTCAAGACTGTTTGAGATCAGGACCAACAGGGAAAAATCATGCAGCTCTTCAAATCACTCGCTGGCTTACTCACTCAATGGCTCATGCAACAGCCTGAAGACGACAAGCGTCCTCTTTGTGATTTCGAAAGAATCAGGCACGAGCTCAAACCCTGCGATGTAGTGCTCGTTGAAGGTAAGTCCCGAGTCAGCAATGTCATCAAACAGATTACTCAGAGCCCATGGTCCCATGCCATGCTGTATGTTGGCCGCCTGCATGATATAGAAGATAATCGTATTCGACAGACCATTAAAGAATCTTACAATGGCTCTCCGGATGATCAACTCATCATTGAGAGTGAACTTGGTTTTGGTACAGTTGTACATCCTCTAAGCCGGTATGAAAATGATCACCTGAGAATTTGTCGACCCAATGGATTAAACTACTCCGATAGCCAGCAGGTCATTCACTACGCTGCGAGCCGTCTGGGCCTCGACTACAACGTGCGCCATGTACTGGACCTGGCTCGCTTTTTCTTTCCCTATTCCATTATGCCCAGGCGCTGGCGTTCCAGTTTATTTCAACATTCGCCCGGAGATGAAACCAAAACCGTTTGCTCCAGTATGATTGCCGAGGCATTCGGTTTTATTCACTTCCCCATTCTGCCTCTGGTGAAGATGAACGGAGAAAAAGGCGTCCAACTGTTCCAGCGTAACCCCAAACTGTGCACACCGAGTGATTTTGACTATTCCCCCTACTTCCAGATTATTAAGTACCCCTTCCTGGATTACACCCATCACTCAGATTATAAATTGCTGCCCTGGCATGGCCACGGTGCCCTCGAAGGTAAAGAAGGCGACCTTTACGTCACCCCTGACAAGATGAAAGAGCTACAACAGATGGGGCTCAGTAGTGGTTCAGGCTCAGAAAATCTCGATAACAGAAACACCTTAAACTGACACGTGACGACTGCAGTCACAGACAGAAAATCCATCGAACTTAATAAATTAGCTAGTTATTTCGAATTGATCTTATGACTCAGTGGACGCATTTAGATTCTGCACCATAATTACACGTACTGATTCGGTCGACTTCCCCCTACGTCCAATCAGTCTCGGTCAGTAAAATGACCTTGGTACTTGCATTGTGTACCTATGTTTCACTCCTAATGGTCTTAGCCCGTGTACTCTTCCCCCAGAGGCACGGGTTTCTTTTTGCCTGAAATTCGAGGGAAACCCCAGTAATAGCAAGGGTTTGCGGCATACTGGGGATTTTCGTGGTATTTTCCAGTTAGTGTATAACGGTGTTTATCATTGCCTCAAAGTAAGAACAAAGTAAGAACAAAGTAAGAACAAACTAAGACCCTAAATAATCAGTCAGCCCAAGGCTTACAGGGCTGTTGCGCAAAGAGGTGATTCAACAATGATTCACCTTGAATCAGGTGAATCACCTCATTGCAGACTCAACGTTGTCAGGATCTGAATAGCTTTCCCAGTCGTTTCTGAACTGATAGCCGTTGTTGGTTCCAGTGTCAGGGATAAACTCCCGATACGTCTTGCGAACCATTGTTGTGTCGACGTGGCCAAGCTGCCTGGCGACAAAAGATTCGTCTTCACCGTGTTTTAGCATCATGCTGGCATACGTGTGTCGCATCATGTACGGTCGTCTATACCTCACACCGGCCTGAAGACAACATTCCTTAAAGCGGTTAGCCAGCTGATTAGTGTTAGTCCATGGCTTATCCCAGTAAGGGTTATGGAAAACAAATGATCTCCTGGTCATTGTCCACTGTTTCTGAGCCTTTAGAGCCTCAATAGCTTTGGGTAACAGGATCAGATCCCGTTCTCCCAGCTCACCTGTCTTTACCTCTTTCAATTCTTCTGTCGTATCTACCTCGTAATCTATGATCTTGTATCCTCGCCTGTATATTTTTGCACGACTGATAAATGCGGTTCCTTTTACAAAATCTATATCTTCCCAATGCAACGCAAACAGTTCCTCAGGGCGGAGTCCTGACCAGAACCCAAACTGAATGAAATTGGCCTCTTGTTCACGTTTGCATTGCGATACCAGGGTCTCGATCTCTTCCTTGCTAAATACATCCAATCTCTTTTGTTTACGCTTTTTTGCTTTTTTCCGTTTTACTGCCTTGGTTTCTTCTGGCCATTCAAATTCAGTAAACGGGTTATTATTAAAAAGCCCTTTAGATCTTGCAGCAATTCCCGCTGTTTTTTTAAGCCTTTGAGCCGCATAGCCTCCAGCGCACTCAAAAAAAAACACTTCGCAGACTTTTTAGCTCTATATTGAAGGCATGAAAACACTGTCGTACTTTTGTGATCACAGCCATGCCCAAAGTCAGCAAACACCTTAACGCAGCAAACCTAATCGATCAGGTTTGCAAGTGCCTTGATGAGATTCCAGATCACCGGCCTAACCATTGCCCTAATGGGATTCCCTTTCCCAACTTTGCAAAATCCGCTTTTGCCATGATGCATCAGAAGTACGATTCCCTTCTGACCTTTGACTCTGACCGTGCCGACCCGGTTATTCTTCATAACCTGGCGACTATGTATCACGTCCAAGATCAGAAAGTACCCTGTGATACACGCATGAGAGAAGTGCTTGATCCCATTGAGCCTGCACAGTTTCGCAAGCCCTTCAAGAAGTTATTCTCCCTGATTCAGCGTAACAAGCTTCTTAAAGCCTTCGAGTACCAGTGTGGTGACTTGAAAGACTGGTACCTGATGCCGGTTGATGGCACCGGCCTCTTCTACTCAGGTAAATGCCGATGCCAAGAGTGTTGTGTAAAAAACAAGGGAAACCCAATGAAGCTTACTACCACAACTTATTGGGCGGCTGTATTGTTCACCCGGATCAAAAAGTCGTCATGCCCTTTGCCCCAGAGGCGATTGTTCAACAGGACGGCGACAACAAGAATGACTGCGAACAGAATGCCATCAAGCGCTACCTGGCGCACGTCAAGAGAGAGCACCCTCATTTAAAACTGGTCATACTCCTGGATGGGCTTTTTGCTGACAATCCTACTATTGAGTTGATCAAGAGCTATGGCTGGCACTTCATCATTGTGGCTAAAGATGGCAACCACAAATCCCTTATCGAGGCGATGGATGCGCTGTGTGACCAGGAACAGCTCAGTTATCATAAAATCATTGATGAAGAGCAAGGAACCAGGCACTGGTTTCGTTTCGCTAATGATGTACCGCTGAATGCCTCCAAGTTGACCCAAAATGTCAATGTCCTTGATTACGTGGAGACAGACAGTGAAGGCAAACGCCACACCTGGTGCTGGGTCACAGATATTGAGTTAACCAAAGATACCGTTGAAGCTGTCATGAGAGGAGGTCGTTGCCGCTGGCACATCGAGAACCAAACGTTTAACACCCTGAAAAACCAAGGCTACAGCCTTGAACACAACTATGGTCACGGGAAGCAGCACCTGGCAACCAACCTGGCTTACCTGACGTTCCTGGCCTTCATGGTTGATCAAATCCAGGAAATGGCCAGCCCGGAATTCAAAAAGGCGCTGAAGGAGCGAGCGAGGGGCGTCCGAACGTACCTATGGAAGGTGATTACACGGGTATTCCTGTCCTGGATGCTCGAAGGTTGGGATGAATTGTTCGATGCGCTCATATATGGCATAAAGCCTGGTAGGGTTCAAATTAACACTTCATAGAAAAGTAATGTAGCCAAGGTTTTCAGGGGACAATAGTACTTGTTAATGTACCTGGGGTGCAGGGTTTTTGCTGGCCGCTAACTCCTGAGCACGAATTTGAATAAAATACTTACATTGTCGTATTAAGTGCGGGAATCGCTGTAGATCTTGCCCATTTATAGGCTGACCTTAAGGGTGCAATGTAACTTTTAAGTGTTACTGTCGTTCGATTCTTCTTTCCGGATTCGATAGCCCAGTCAACAATGTGAGCTGCGGTAAGATGGTCTGCGGGGATGTGTCCAAATTTTGGTTGCAGAAACGTCCGCGTTCGGTATGTGTAGTTGTCCAGAGTGATAGACTCTCTGTAATCTTTCGCATAGTCCTTCAGGTAATCCTCAAGCAACTGGTGAACTGTGTAGCCTGCCTGAGCCTTCAGTTCTGTTTTTGCAAGTTTATGATCTGGAAAATGTTTTCTCCATTCAAACACTCCCAGATCAATTTCTTTTTTTACTGTGGTGAGCAGACCATATGCATATTTTAAGTTTTTATCATTAATTTCAATTCCTTTTAATGTAACCTTTTTCTGATTTTGTGAACCCTTTGGCCATACGAACTGAATCATAATGCAGTTCCCTCTAGCTATGACACCAGGATAACTCACCTTTTGTAACTGCTCTTTTCTACCCATTCAGACATCCTTTCAACGTTTACCCATAGGGCACCATCTTCAGCAAGTTTTGCATGATAGCCATCGATGATTTGACCCTTTGATCGTTTTTTCTTCAAAGTATTTTCAGTCTCACCCGTTAACTCGCAATACTTTTTCAGTCGAACCCAGTGGTTGCAAGCCATATTCATGATACCCACCCATGCTGATTATGTGATCGTTTTTTCTTCAAAGTATTTTCAGTCTCACCCGTTAACTCGCAATACTTTTTCAGTCGAACCCAGTGGTTGCAAGCCATATTCATGATACCCACCCATGCTGATCATTCAATCAGAAAATAAACGTACACATCCAAGCCAAGACACCATTAATCATCACTGCTGCCCTTTCAACTCCACCTGCCGCTGCTTATACGCCTCCCTGACCTGATCGGCCAGATCGGGATGCAGCACGCCCTCCAGATCCTGTCCGCATTGTTTCAGCTGGTCTGGCGTGTTGCAGCTTTTGATTCTGTCCAGGGCCATGGCCAGGGCTTCACGGTCCTGGTCGGTGGGTTCCGGCACTGGCACTGCTTTTTGATCCCTCAGGATGTTTCGCACACGCGACAGGCGGTCGTCGCCCTTATCAACAGTATCGTGTGTGTCTTCTTTGGGGGTGATCTCTTGAGGTGCTCTATGTACCGGCGAGTTACTGACTGTGGGGGTGGGCACTGGGTCTCCGTCCGCTGGGTCGATGACTACCCCTGCGGACGGTGAGTCACTGTCCGTGCGGGCGGCTGGTTTTTGACCTTCCGAAATCCTAGCGTTGATGCGGTCCTTGGGGGTTATGTCTTTTTCGATGGGCTCCCGGTTCTGAAGTTCATCCGGGGTGTAGATTCCCAGGATGATGTCCGGGCAGTGCAGTCGTGCCCAGCGTTTGACGGTGACGTAGGCCAGTTGTTGCTTGGGGTCAGTAGCCCACTGGGTAGACTGGCGTGGGTAGGCTTGGACCATTTCGACACGGGTGGTGCGGGGTTCGGCCTCGCCCTTCATGGTGGCGCTGACTTCACACCATAGGCCTATCTCGTTATCCTGGTTCCAGTTGGGTACCGGGTAGTCGCCGTGCTGCCCACTGACGATCCGGAAACGACCCAGGATACTGTCCCAGCCTGCTGAAAATTTGAATTCTAACCGACCCTGGATGGGGGCGTGACGGGTGATGACCGCGTTTACTAACTGTGCCTCATAGCCCAGCTTGCCCTTGATGACGAACGATTTCTGGGCCACTTGAAACGGGTTCATTTGCCAGGCCATGGCTTGCAGTGCAACGGCCAAACAATCACCAGGATTGTCCTGCAATTCTTTGGGAATGGTGCAACGGCCACTGGCCATCAGGTTGGCAAACCGCTCAAGCCGATCCAGCTGGTCCAGGTCACCTAGAACGTTCTGTTGTTTCAAGGCCAAATCATTCATCCTGGTTCTCCTCTGCACGAACTTCATCTAGCAAGTTTTTGGTGACATCAATAACTTTATTTAAAGCTCCCTGTTTTTCTGCATCGGTGTAGGTGGGTTCTGGCAGGGGTTCCAAAGGTTCATCACTTGGAAATTCACTGGCGCATACAAGATCATGGTCGCCTGCATTGGCGGTTTTGATTTTTGGTTGCTGTTTCTGTTGTGTAACAAGTTTCAACAACCGTGTATCGATGCTGTCCAGTTTGTCGGCGATGTAGAGCAAAGCAAAGATGGTAGCTGTAGTATTACGATCAAGGTCAGGGTCTTCAACGGCTATATTTACAGAATATTCGTCTAGTAATTTTTCTAAAACGTCGTCAGCACATACATCGCTCATGACTGCAACCTCATCTGGTTAAGATGCCACTTTGGCAATTTGAGATAGCTGACCGGGTCGGCGTAGCCTGGCCAGTGGTTACTAAATCGACACTCTTCCATCCGGTACAGGATTTCAAAATAGCGTTCCCTGGCTATTTTGATGTCTGAATCGGGGATCATATATACCTGGGTCAGGTGGGGTGGCTCGCTCTCAACAGCAATAAACAGGAAGTCGTCACAGTCGATGCCTGCTGACTTCAAGGTTTCCATATAATGAACTTGCTGAATGTCATACCCTAATTTGGCAACGTCTTTTGCAAAATAGTCTGGCGATGAGCAAGCGCAGGTTTTCAGGTCAATACAAATTCCAGGTCTAAGCCAATCGGGGCGGCATTTGATCAATACAGTGTCACGTTCCTCCTCGTTATTAATCCGGATTGATACCACACCCCATACGGAAACTTCTGATTTTCCTTCTGACAGCAAATTCACCGCGTCTGGATTGGACCCAACCCCCTCAACCATGGCTTGGGCTTTTTCCCACAATATTTTGCTAACAATGGTTTTTTTACTGGTCCTCTGGGCCTTCATTAAGTCGTCCCAGATTTGCGCTTTCGGGTTGTGTTCTTTTACCCGTTTTGACAGTTCACCTTTCAAGCCGGTGACTTTCAAACTGTTTTCCTTGCAGTAACGTTTCAGGTCCTCAACGGTGATCAGGGCATCGGGATAATCCTCCGGATCCAGTTCCTGTTCATAGCGTCGTGCAAATTCGTGCGGCTCCAGAACCAGGCAATGCACCAGGGTGCCCAGCAGCATACTGTCACTTTTGGGGGTTTCCAGTTGCCGGGTGACGTATTTCAGTTCGTAGTGTTTGGGGGATTGTTTGTGAAAAGTCTTAACTTCAGTCGAAGACAAGCCGGGGGCTAAACGGTATTTGTGTTCCGGGTGGTTGTGGATGAGGGTGCCGGGTTTGTAATCGTCGGGGTTGATTTCTGAATGAGTCATGTTCGTTTCTCGTAAATGAAACGATAACAATTAATAGTTTTTATTTTTTATAAATTCAAGATAAAAAAAATTATATGATTTAATTGTCTTTTAATTATTTTTTTTAATACCTAATACTGTTAAAAATACATATACCTATAGGCGAACTGGCGAATTGTTATTTTTTGACCTCTAGCCCTTGCGACACTAGGAAAGGTGGTCGGCGAATTTTACCCGCGCATTGTCGAATTCAACGCGATCAATGGTCATGCTCGTACATATACGTAGTAATTCTTTGAATAACAATGCCAGTGATAAACGAGAACGGCTCATCGTTTTCATTACCCTTCAGTGGCTTGTGTGGAATAACCGGATACCGTTTATCAACGGGTTCAAAATGAAGACGACCCGCAGAGTCAGTCAGCTTCCTGATGTAAAACACAATATTATCCTCATGCCTCAAAACGTTTTGGTTGTCTAAACGCCCTCTGCCTTCAGCCACCATGACATACGTGGGTCGGTTGATCTGTATGTTGTCCTGCTTACACAGGTCAATAATCAGCACGTCGCCCACTTCAAACACGGGCTCCATGTCATTGTTCCTGCTACGCCATGCAAAGGCCCTGTTAGTGATATTCAGGTCGTGAACAATCTGGATGTAACGACAGGGTTCAGGGCATATTTCGGCGGTCATGAATTGAAGCACTTCCTTACCTGTTTCCAGGTAAGGCACCTGGCGAGCCTCTACCATCTCATCGCCGTACAATAACCACCTTGTGGTTGTGCCCAGGGCAGTTGCTAATTTTTCCATCGTCGTCAGTTTTAACTCATGGGTGCCGTTCAACGCCATGTTGAGTGACCCACCCGATATGCCAGCCCTGTTACCGAGATCAACGCGTGTTTTGATGCCCTTCTTTTGCATCAAATCAATGACACGATCACGCCAGTCCATCTTCATTACACCTTTCAGTTTTTAGACATGATTATCTTAGACAAAAAAAATATTTTGCATTAACTAATTTTAATTACTAAAAATTAGTCATTGATATTGTCTTTCAGGATTTTGTATTGCTATGACCACCAATCATTTTCTAGTGGACTATCGAATGCAGAACCAGCTCACCCAGCACGACCTGGCGTCACAAATCGGCATTAACTCGGCTGTTTTGTCGCGGCTGGAACGCAACATCGGGAATCGCACTGTACGACGAATCCTTATCTGGTGCGAGACCAACAAAATTAACCCCAGTGATATTTTCCCCCCAGAAGCGTCAGCGTGATGCCTTATGTTTTCCGACACTGTTAAACAGGCTGCGGCTGGCCAGTGGGATATTTTGCTGCAAAACCTGGCAGGCCTGTCAGAACCCGAAACCACCCCGACCAAAGTGGGTATGCCATGCCCGAACTGCGGAGGGCATGACCGGTACGAATTCAAAAGCGTGAATGACGGTTACCATTTATGCAGGGGCTGTGGTGCCGGGGATGGTTGGTCCATGCTGATGAAGCGGCTGGGTGTGGATTTCAGTGAATGCCTTAATCAAGTGGCACAGTACCTGGGGTTAAAGAAAGACGAAATCGATACCACCACGACCAAAACTTGCACCACTGGGACTCGACGCGATACCAGGCATCATGATGACGGTTATCACCATTCGTCCATTGCTGGTAAAGCACACAACATCTGGCAATCATCTGCCCCAGCCAGACCAGACCATCCCTACCTGGTCAGGAAAAAACTTCCCCCTATTAAACTGAAGCAATACAAGGATTCGTTGGTCAGCGCAGTGTATGACACAGGTTACCAGCTGGTCAACTTGCAGTTTATTGGGTGCGATGGCCAGAAACGTTTTTTGAAGGGCGGGCAGACTAAAAACGGTTTTCAATGGTGGCTGCCACACTGGGGATCCAGCAGCTGGACCGTGTATCTCTGTGAAGGGGTGGCTGATGCCTTGGCCACGTATTGCCAGTTTGAACAATGTCGAATGGTAATAGCTGCCTACAGTGTCAGCAACCTTATCAGCCTGGCTCCATTTTTCAGGCAGCAACTACGCGATAGCCGATTGATTGCGGTCATGGACAATGATGAACCGACTCAAAGCCGACCCTGGCGTCCTGGGGCCTCTGTCCTGATGGCACACCGTTGTTTTGATGAAGTTTTGATTCCACCACTGGGCATGGATGCGTCGGATATGTGGGTAAAAAGCCATGGCTGACGATTTTGACAACGTCATTAACCTGGAGGGTATACGAAAAATCCTTGATGCCTTGCTGCCCATGCCTTCGACTTTGGAAGACAACGAGGAAGATTCGGACGATACCCGTAGCCCACCCGTTGTCACACCGGCGATGTTCCCTGGGATGCTCCAACCTATTGTCGACGCCTGTACACAATGTTCTGAAGCTGTTCCGGTATCGGTTGCCATTAATATTTTGATCCGGGTATCGGCCTTGGTTGGCCCTACGATCTATCTACCCATTGGTGATGAAAAGCGTTTATTGAATGAGTTCGTTTTAATGGTCGGACCTAGCGGTTTGGGAAAAGGTGCCAGTAACCACGGCCCAAAACGAATTTTTAAACGGGTAGAAGAATATTTGGCACTGGACCTGGATAATCCCGACATTCACCACCCCAATCAGGAATAAATCGACTGGTACGTAGACCCTAAAATAAAAATGATTGTCGACTGGCTTTCCGTGATGCCTACCACATGCTTCTCCGTCCCGTCGATGACCCAAACATGAATGCCCTCAAAGCAGCTGAAAACCCATCTTCCTGTCGGATTCTGGCCGGGTTTCTTCTTCATGTCTGGAAACGTTCGACTCTGCTTTTTCAGTTCATAGCGGATTCTGTGCTGGATAGCAGCATAGACCATCAGACAAAGAGTCATGATCATTAATAGTGCTTCGATACGTTCCGGCTTTTTGAGATACAGTGAAGACACCAAAAAATCCGGACTTTTCAGGAAGCGAAAACCTCTTTCAACCTGTTGTTGTGATTTGTAGGTCTTCAACAATTCAGCAGTGTTCAGCCGGTCAGTATCGGTATCATTGGTAGCCAACACAAAGCACCCCAAAGAGGCTTGTGCATCCAGCCTTGTTTGCACCGTTACTGAACAGCAACCACTTATGTAATATTCCTGGTAATCGGGTTCTACCCCTTCAGCGGGGCGACCTCTGCCTTTATAGCAGGGTTTAGAGGTAATCTGAGGTTCTGCCTGACAGAGCTCTGATTGTTTCTGCCATTGTTTAAAGGCTTCCATGGCATCAGCTTTGCACCGGAATCCCTTTTTGCTGAGCTTTTCCAGCTTCTGAAATTCTTTGGTGGATTTTTTCCGCATACGCCTTGTGAGCGCTTTCTGTTCTGTCTCCTGGCTTTGCTTATTGCGAAACATGACCCAGCGTTGCTCCACATCCGCATAACCAGACGACACTTCCACAGCTTCGTAATGCTCAAAACCTTCGACCGCCTTCATGGCGCGTGACGGTGCACTTTGCACCAGTTCTTTGCTAGCCCCAATATTGAGAGGAACCCGGGATATGAACCACTGATCCTGCTGGTCAAGCTCCTTAACCGTTTCTGAGGTGTACAGAGCAGCATCACCGACGAAGTACCTGGATTCCAAAGCCGCTTTGAAACTTTTCAGATGTTCGGATACCACCAGTTTGAAGCTGGTCTTATCCGTTACATTGCCACTGGCAGCCTTCATAAACAGGGGGATGCCTGCTTTGTTTTCTGTCATCAGAAGCAATATGGCCTGATTTAAATCCGGACGATGATCACGACTGTAGCCTTTGCACAACCTAATGCAGTTGAGGTCTTCATCGTCCTCTTCGCTGTCGCTGTTATAACGTCCATCGACGTGTATGCTGGTGCCGTCGAGATTTAGGGCATCGCATGGGAGCTTGAGATGTTTTACGACCTTGATAGCCAGTTCAAAATAGACTTTACTGGCATTGAGTTCAAAGAGTTCATCCAGCGTCCTGCCCAGAACCTTGTCGTTTATATGCTCAGGCTTAATACCGGGCCTGATCAGTTTATCAAGAGGTTTATTGGCGAAGAACCGGGGAAACATATGCAGAGATTGTCCGGTAAAGCCCAGACCATTGATGATCATGGCAACGACAGACTCACCATGGGATATATGCCAGTCATTAGATACCTTGGGGGCTCTTTTATCGATATGTTCGGCAATTCCAAGCTCTTTGCACATTCCAGCCACTAAACCAAGGTGATCCATGACCTGACTGCGGTATTGAACGGGAGGCATAAGGGGGTTTCCTGATATTTGCTTATCTCATAAATAGCAGAATTCAGGAAAATGTCAGGTGAGGTGGTGAATGTCGGATAATCAATTTCAGTTAGGAAAAAGCAAGGGCTTAAAAGACTACCCGTTTTTAAAAGTGCATTCCGGTGGTCTTAGCAGCGGGGAGGGTCTGGCGGCGGCCTTGGACGATGGCGAGGGTGAAGGTAAATCCATTTCAGTGACCGACAAACGTATGCTGATTTTTGAACCTGAGTTTGCCAATTCCATGAATATGGCCCAACGCAGTGGGAATATCCTGATAATGGTTCTGCGCAACGCTTACGACGGGGTCAACATCGAACCGCTGACCAAAAGAGATAAAGTCCGGGTCAGTGATCCCCATGTCTGCCTAATAGCCCATATCACCGCCAGGGAACTGTCCAATCACGATCAATTCAATATGTTGGCTAACAACGGTATGTTGAACCGGTTCCTGATCCTGTGGCAACAGCCCGTTAAAGAAATAGCGTTCCCGGAACCCATCGACCAGGACACGGTAGACCAGATGGCTGAGACTCTGGCCAGTCGGATTCTAATGGCCAGGAAAGGCAGCCATGAAACCCACTGGAGAAAGGTCAGGAAGAACCTAACCCCGATTTCGCTGAGTCATGACGCAATCACGCTGTGGGAAAGGGAGTACGGTCGGCTGTTGAACCGCGCCGATTGTGAAACCGTGATGATACTGACCCGTCGTCATCGTTTACACGCCCTGATCCTGGCGTCACTGTTTGCCATTATTAATGGTCGCACTGAGATTCAGGTCGCAGATATTCAGTCTGCTTTGGCCTGGTGTGAATATAGCCGACAAAGCGTGGTGTACATTTTTAACTCCATCCGCGAACAGAAAACCGCACAAGCCACGTACTCGTTGTCCAGGAAAGTGTTGTTTGCTATATATCGTATCAGCGACAAGTCAAGCCAATGCACAAAGACTGACATTCACAACTGGTTCAGCCGAAAATTGAAGTCCGGGCAAATCCAGGCTTGTCTTGAGTACCTGCTTAATCATATTCCGCCATTGATCGAACAATACCCCATCACCAACAAAAATAAACGAACCATCCCATCCTACCGACTGACCAAAGCAGCCAGAAAGCACCTTAATGATAACCTCAATGGAGGTTCAAGATGAATAACCATCTGGATAACCATCCCTATTTTGATGGTGAATCGGAGTCCTGCCTGACTGCAATAGCCAATGACCAGGATACATTTTCCACCCTGATCAGACATTCCGATTGCGGGTCTGATGACCTGAAATATTTGTTCGCTAACCTCGCACAAATTTGGTCAGAGGCTTCGCTCCAGGCATCGTCGGAACAAGCAATCAGGAAAGCGGATGTGATAAAGGATAAACCAGGGAGCCGGGCGCTAATCAAGCCAACTAAGCAGCCCCCTGACCTTTTCCCATAGGGTTTTCTATGAGTCAGGACACCCGGCAAAGCGGCTTGTCCTGATCGGGAAATAATGGTTCCCGACTTAGTTCTGGTGATTAGCCAAGTCAAGCGAGCGGGAACCAGTCTACCAAACAGACCATCGTGTACACAAGGTACATTCAACCCGTGGGGCAGACGCCCCTAAGTCTAACCAACCATCAGCCCGGAATCATCCGGGCGGGAGGTTCGGATGCAACTTAATTCAACGGACAATCTTAAATACAGTGATGCAGCCTATTCCAGGGCGCGTCGATCCCGATCTGAACCATTAGGCCTGGCCTTGCTAGCTGACCGTGACCAGCAGCGTGAACAACTGCAACAAGACATGGCTGTTTTTGAAAAAAGTCATGTTGTGACGTGTTTGCAACAGGGCATCTGCCAGGGACTGGGAAAGTTTGAGCCTGAAAACCTGAGCCTGTTCGGTGTACTGAACGAATGGTCATCCCATGGGTAAGTTCAGTCGTGACAAGGGCGCAACGGGCGAGCGTGAGTTTATCCAGCTGGTCGATAAGCTGACCCATGGCCAAATCCAGCTTAAACGTAATCTTGACCAGTGCCGTGAGGGTGGTGATGACTTCCTGGGGCATGACCAGTTCAGCATTGAGGTGAAGCGGTGGCGACGGTTTAAAGACAGGGATATCACGGACTGTTGGACCCAGGCAGCCAACAACGCTGGTCGTTTAAATAAACTTCCTGTGCTGGCCTGGCGTCCCGATTACCAGTGCTGGCGCGTCATGATTCACCCGCAATTACATTTTCCGCTAAACGATGTACGGGGCTGCTTCAGCATGGACATCGAGCTGTTCTGTCATTTACTGACCCATCCTGATTTTATGAAGGTTAAGCCATGAACAACATACAGACGTTTGATATTCGGCATCATGCCCAGGCGTTCAAAATTCCGCCGCTGATTGTACAGGGCATCATAAAAGTGGAAAGCGACGGCAATCCGTACGCCTACCGGGCCGAACCATCTTATCAGTATTTATATGACGTCGATCAAGATGAACCGTTTCGTGATTTAACCCAGGCTGAAATGGACCAGGACTCTGCACCGGATGATTTCCCCTGGTACAAGGCGATTTCCAGCCAGGACACGGAATGGTATGGACAGCAGTGTAGTTGGGGGCCAATGCAGGTTATGGGGGCAGTAGCAAGGGAAAGGGGGTTCAGAAAATCATTTCCGGAGCTGTGCAGTTTTGATGACGGGGTTTACTGGGGTTGCGCCCATTTGCAATGGCTGGCAGGCCGATACCTGGACGAAGGCTGGAACAGTGTGATATCAGCTTATAACCAGGGAAGCCCCCGCCGGAACGACGACGGCACATTCTGCAACCAGGAGTATGTCGAAAACGTCTGGATGGCCATGCAGGACATTGCCTGTGATACGGCCATCATCCGGGAGATGCTGAATGCGCCATCGTCCTGACGCCATCGATGCCCTGCTGGAAGCCTGGGCAGGCTGGCGGATTACCTATGAGCTGTATGAAGGCACGGGTGACAGCCCCATCGCCCACTTTCGTGACCCGGTGAGCTCCCACCCGTTCGGGTCCCGGGTTCTGTGGTACGGCTACATTTGCAGCGAACTGTCCCAGCTGAACAGCAAGATGATTGCTGAACTGGGTGGGGAGCGGGTCAGCCTGTTGGTGATGATGTATGGACGGCCCGGCACGATTGCCCGGAAAGCGCAACAGCTGGATCTTTGCGTCCGTACTTTGGCCCGTATCCGGAAACGGGCACGGCGGTTGGCCGAGCTTTTTATTGAACGAAACAAGCGGAAAGTATCATGACAAACAATGAATCAAGCAATATTCGGTTTAATGATTTAAGTGACCAGGAACAAAAATTACTCCGTCGTCTGGTTGACAGTTTTATGTTAACAGCCGGTGGTTTAAAGCCACTTCCGGATCAATATATAAAAGATGCCGTGAATTGTATGTGTAACGTTTTTCTGACGTTATTGACCGACGTCATCCTGTGTCCAAAATCCGACCTGATCAATCATGCGTTTAATGAATCACATTGTTCAAGTTCCAAGATAAATTTAACCCTGATGATTGTCGTTTCGTCGACGCTACTGGGGCAACAGGAAGTTCGGAAAATTTTGATGCAGGCGCTGTTTGAACTGGACAATTTAAAAGAGATGGGGGATCTGTTCCTGGACTGTTCCAGAAGTGCAATCAGGCGTCAGATAGTATGAACCTGACTTTTGAAGACCGGATCCTTGGGGGCAGTGCCGAGGATGCGATCAAAGACATCCGTCGAAAAGTCGAAGACCCTGCCAACCTCAACAGCCTGCTGCGGCATGAGCAGGCACATATGAAGCGCAGCACTGTGATCAGGGTCATTCGTGACAAACTAAAGAGGTGCAGATCATGAGCCATGAAATACATGCTTACCCGGCGAAGGATAATGATGAGTTTCCAACAGAAATTGCCTATTTCAAACGGACTGCATTTGATTCGTCGAATAAAACTATTTACCAGCTACTTCATTGCGAAGATTTATATCATAACCATAGTGGTATCAATGAAGACCGGGTTTTCAGTCGAACAGCGATTATGAATGCACTGGGTCGGTTGTCTAGCTGGAATAATGATTTGAAGTTCTATAAAGAAAAGATTTTTTTGGAAACTTGCCTGGATAATATCGATGGGGATGTTCGGATATGGTTTCGTTGAATAGGCAACACAGTGGGTGATGGTATGAACACTGAAGTAAGTTATGACCGATATGGCCGGATGAACTACCACCCGGACTTTCATCCGAATCACAAGCTGCCCTGGTCGTCACAGGATCAGCAATACCTGATTGATATGTACGAAAAGATAGGACCTGACCAGGTCGCCCTGACACTGGGCAGGACGATCGGGGTGGTGATGACCCGTGCTTATGAATTGCGTAAGAAAGGGTTGATGCCTAAGCGGTCTATTAAAAGGCAGTTTCCCAGGAATGGGAGAGAGGGGGGGGACGACAAATGTCGTTAAATCTGAAATCTGAATCAGATGAAGATTAGCGTCAGATTGTCTACGTGATTAAAGCCATAGTTACCAAGGGCTTGATCGTTTTTGTTCACTGTATTCAGTCTTAATGGTGGGCACCATGGTGGGCACCATGGTGAGCAAAAAAACTTGATTTTGCACACTAGACAAAACGGTTTTTATGGTATCAACTGGAGGATTTTATTATGAACACAAAGCCGACCGGTTACATTTGCGTTGAAATGGAAACAGGAGCTTGTGATGGAATTTATACCGAAAAATCTACTGCTGAATTCATGATCGGCTTTCTGGCAGCTTTGTGGTTTGGATCTCACTGGACTCTTAAAACTGCTTACAAGGGTGATACTGTTCGGAATCGATTCCATCATGAACAGCATATGGAGGAAAAACTAAGACGACTGTATGGCGAACCTGACTATGAAGCGGCTGACGAATATTACCGGCTGGATACACTGAAAAATAATATGAAAATGTATAGAAATCGGGAAAATTTGAACAGGTAGGCATAGACGTGTATAGATTTTCGGATTTTCTATACACGTCTTATCATTTATTCTGTCATTGACACATCAGTCCAGTACTCAACAGTCTCACCCGGCTTGCGAAGCCTGACCAAGCCAGACAATAGTTCAGTGTCTGAAATAAAGATTTTCTGACCCGGTTCCAGCATGATGCATTCGCCGGTCAATATACCGGCACCCAGGCTTTTAACAAACGCATCCCTGTCTCCCTGGGCAGCATACAACGCTGTTTTTGAGTAAAAATCCTTGCTTTGACAGGCAAAACTTTCAGCAACAATTTTATGTCCTACTGCTAATGCGCTGTTAGCAGCTGTCACCAGTGCCAGGGAAAGTAATATTTTTTTCATAGTAAACCGTTTTAATTGGTATAAACAGGTACAGAACCACTGAACCTAAAGTCACAGTTTGAAATCGAACCGATCCGAACCTGGCACTGTCGATAGATGCCATCTTCTAATATAACCGCTGGCCCGCTGTATTTTTGATCACAACCGGATACTTTTCCCTGAAAGATTTCACACTGGCGATAGGCCCCATTTTCCTTAATCACCGCCGTGCCAGTGTACTTACCGCCACACTGGCTGACCTGGCCATGATTGATTGAGCAGGTTCTGAACTCCCCGGCGACCGCAGCGCCTGCTATTACCCAACTAAACAGGAATAACCAGTATTTCATTTCAATATCCAGTGAAACTTGAAACCTGAATAGTACCCTTTTTATGCCTTAACCATCATCAGGACTAATACTGGCTATCCATCGGTTGCCACAGGCTGCCTGATGTGACGTAACCTTGTGTGTCCAGACGATGGCTGACCTCGTTCAGTATCCAGACTTTCTGGCCATCATCACCCATGAGCTCCGGGCGGGCATCGGTAAAGTGGACGTGGGCACCGGCTACCAGGTCGGCCCTGCCGGGCAGGGTGATGGTTAATTGCTGGCTTTGGTGCTTGAGATCCCGGTATTTATGTTCTGCCATTTTTCGCGCAGTTTCGGTGTCTTTCTGGATATCCTGGATGGTGTAAATTCGCACGTCAGACAGGCCGGTGTCGGTACCCGATGCGGGGGGGGTGTAGTCAGGGTAGTAGGTCTCCTGGTATTTGGGTTCTGAATTATCAGTCGAGCTGTTTGGGTTCCTGGACCAGACCCGGACGTGGTCGTATTCACTTTTATTAACGATGGCTAGCTGCCAGTTGCTCAGGTCGCGCAGGGACAGCGTCACCGGGTCCGCCTGAGTGCCGTCTTCACGGGCGTAGCCCTGGTCTTCTTCATAGATGCCGATGGTGTGGCCATCGGAGTTGTAAAAGCCCCCTACCCGTCTTGCCAATCTGACCAGGAACGCCGTGTCAGTTTCGTTGACCTGGTCCAGGTGATCAAACCAGATATCTTTAAGGGATTTATCAACGTGGGCTTTAAGGGTGTCGCCCTTTTTGTTCCGACGATTTTGGGCGATGCTTTCTACCACGGTTAATAAAGTGGCAGCGTCCCAGCTTTTGCTGACCTGGTTGTTCATGCCTGCGCTGGTTTTCTCGGTGCTGCCGCTGAAGTACAGTGCGTCCGGTGGGCCTTTCAGGCCGACCTCATCAACCGTGTACGTGCCCATGCTGGTGAGCTCACCTTTTTCGCTATAGCCGATGTAGATGGTGACCTCATCGCCCACCGGGGGAATGATGAGCTGCTGATTGATGTCGCTGAGGTTGATCTCGAAACTGTCGGCGGTGCCTTTGACGTTCTTTTTCACCTGCAGGTGAAATAGACGACGCTTGACCAAGTTGGTGGCGTCGTCGTTAAAGCTGGCCACGCCAATTTTAAAGTCGGGGGTCATTGCAGGGGGATGTTGATCATTTGGGAGGGGAGTTGGGGCAGGTCGGGTAATTCAATGATTAACCCGGATGGCAGTTTTTCGGGCTGTTCGCACAGGCCGGGGTTGGCGTTTAGCACTTCGAAGATGACGTCGGTGCGATCGTAGTGTCGCCAGCAGATGTGGTCCAGCATGTCGTTCTGGACGGTTCGGTATTGCATAGCAGATGTTAAATTCCCAGGTTGTCGACGCTGCTTTTTAGCAAGTTGCCTGCTACTTCTGTCAGGTAATCGGCCAGGCTGGCGTATTGCACCAGGCCGATCGTAAAATCGATAGACCTGGGGTCGCCGGTGTCCATAAAACAGGTGTCGACCTCTTTGAAACTGGTAATGCACCAGGCCCCCAGGCTCAGCCCGCTGCTGCAAAAAAATGGCATGGGAATGCCCAGGCCTGCGGATTGTTCCAGAATCATCAACTCTAACCGGCTTCCGTATTGACCGGGGTAAATTTTGCCTTCGATATTAATGGTGTTTTCGCCATGGCCCAGGTATTGATAGACCGGTTGTCGTCCGATCACCGTCTGAGACGCCCAGCTGAAGTTGGTTGACTTGGTGAGCTTGTCATAGGTGTTGCCATTGACGCTGAACACGGTGGCACCCAGGATCATCATAATCATGCTACGGCCTCCGGTTGATTGAAGCCGTCTGCGGTTGCCCGGTCGCTCTGGACAGAACGGATATGACGTTCGATCTCGCTGGCCAGCTGTTCACCGCTTTGGCCTGGTTGCTGGGTGATGTTGAAGGTGACGCGGTTGTCCTGGTTGACGGTCGCAGTGTGCGACGGTTGTCGGGACTCCAGTAATTGCATGGCTTCATCCTGGGCGCTTTGGTTTATTTGTTGTTGTTCATTATCTATGGGGTGTCGCAGTGTGCGACGCATGGGTTCGTTTTCCTTGTACTGCTGATGAAGAACGGCTTCTAACTTCAACGTTTTCTGTTCAGTAGCATCAGCATGATTAGTAGTTACAGGCTTATTAAGTGGCTGTCGCGCTTCCAGTAATTGCTGTGCCATTTTGCGATTAAAGGGTGCGTAAGGTCGGTTGAGACGTTTCCCGGCATCGTCCTGCTGTTTTCTAAGGGCGCGTCGCCTGGCCTGTTCTTCTTCATGCTCCTGCAGTTGCTGTTGCCGTTGCTGGTCTTCTTCATCGGGGCCAAACCATTTCATCACCAGGTCTGACAGGGTGGTCATGGCCGCGACGATTTTTGGCAGGCTGACGGCCAGGGCGACCAGTCCGGCAGTCAGGGATTTCAGGGTGGTGCCCAGGGTTTTGGAAAACTCGCCGATGTCGTCGCGGTTTTGCTTGAACCAGGTCGACAGCTCTTCGGCCCACTGTCGCATTTGCGGGGCCAGCTCAGTGCCGACCAGGCCACTCAATTCCTTAAATGCCTGGCCCAGGGTAGAACTAAGTTCCCCCCAGGCAATACCGAACGACTGTGCGCCTTTGATGGCTTCAACACTGCCTATGTAAAGCTGCTCCTGGCGTTTAACCAGGTCATCAAAGGGCACTTGCAAGCTGTTGATGTAACCGATGAATTCCTTGGCCTTGCCACCCAGTAATATGTCAGCCCCGGATATAGCCCCCTGGCCACCGATTTTCTGGGCCTGCCTGATGATGGCCTTGAACTGTTCATCCGGCTTTAGTCGCTTCAACTGCTCAAAGTCCAGCCTTAGGATTTTCATGGCGTCTTTGACTTCGGTTGTTTGTTCTGCCAAGCCCTTGGATTCACCAAACTTGTTGTTAAGCTCCTGGATCAGGTCACTGACATCGTTCGCATCGCCACCCACCTGGCTGATGATGGATGACCATATCCCCATTTCTTTGGCACTGATGCCCGCCGCCTGTGCCAGGTTCGCCTGCTCAGCGGTCAGCTTGTTGGTCAGGGTAATCGCTGACAGTGCCAGCCCCAGGGACGGGGCAGCGACCATGGCCTGCTGCCCGATAAAGCTTCTGGCACCACGCAGCCGTTCCGACCGGGCATCGATCTGCTCCCGGTGTTGCAGGGCTACGTTGTTTTTTTCCAACTGCCTGTTTAGCTTGGCTTCGGCGTCCCCCAGGTTGTTGACGCTGATCCCCATCTTGCGTGCGTCATCACTGGCGGCACTGAGGCGGGCTTCAGTGATTCGTATGCGACGTGCCAGGGTGTCGGTGACGTCGCCACTGGCCTCGGCTTCCTTCTTCAGCTTTTCCAGCTGGTCAGTAAAGCGCCGGACTGCATTCAGCTTTTTCATCTGCTGGTTCAGCTCTTTCTGCTGCTGTCCCAGCTCTTCGGATGATTCGGTGGCTTCTTTGAAGACCTTGCCGACGGTTTTGTCTAGCAAGGCCCCGACGCTAATGTTTAGGGATAGGTTTCTTGGCATGGCGGTTTACTGAAGGTAGCGCCTTGATCCATTGAAATAGTTCGTCAACGGTCATGGCCAGTATTTCGGATAGGGTCCAATTGACTTGCTTTGACAGGGTGATGACGGCCTTTCTTAAGATGTCTCCCCGATATCCTGCATCTTTAGCATGCCTTTCTGTATCCTCATGTAGTCAGCCAGGTCCATGGTTTTTATGTCGTCGGGACTGACGCATGACAAGTTGGCCAGCAGCCAGATTTCGGCTTCCTGGTCACTGCGGCCATTTTGGGTACTGTTCAGCATATCGCCGATGGTGGGTCGTCGCACTTTTAGGGTGCTGGTTTCAACGCCATTACATTTAATGGGGTATTTAAGATTGAATGTTTGGCTCATGACTATCTCTTCATTTATATGGCCAGTGCGTTTCGGATTTGTTCCATGCGATCGACACCGTTGACGATCTGGATATAGGCGGCGGGATCGATCTCGTGCAGCACCTGGCCGCCGATTTCTTCCTGGTAATAGGTCAGGCCGGTGGTGACGGTGAGGGTGGGTTTTTCGCCGGGTGTCCAGTCGCCCCGGTCCAGCACGTTGATTAAACCCCGCATGGTCAGCACGATGGCGGTTGTGGTGCCGTCCTGACCGACTGCGGCACCCCGGAACACGACCGCGACGGGGTCACCGACGCACCAGAGTGCGACCACTTTCGATTCGTAGTCCGACATGACCCAGCTGGCCTCCATTCGCTCCAGGCCCATGTCGATGTCGATGGGCGCAGGCATACCTGCCCCACGGTATTCCTCCGTTAGCCGGGTCAGAACCGGCGGCGTCAGGGTGTCGGCCTTGCCTGCATAATTTACGCCGTCAACAAACAGGTTGGTGTTTTTGATGATGCTGTCCATTACGCCGCCTCCGCAGTGATGATGCTGTAGTAGTCGTCGGTGAGGATGCTCTGGAAAGTCATGTGTTCCGCAGGGGCCGGTGGGGTGAAGTCGAAATTCCAGTAAACTTTGCCTGCGGCCAGCTTTTCGGGGGTGTTCAGTTCAGGGTCTGGCCAGCATTTGCCGCCCAGTAATGCACCCATGGCGATCAGGGAGCGGATGTAGGCATTGACCCCGGCCTGTACGTCGGATATATAGGTTTTGTTGATGCAGTGGTCGACGGCCCACAAGTGTTCACGTTGCAGTGAATCGTTAAGCAGGTCGGCGGTGCGTACGACATTGATAAACGCCCACTTGGGATCGTCAGAGCAGGTGCGGTTGCCCCACAAGCGATAGCCATCCTGCTGGATAATGGTGGTGACTTCGTTTTCGTTCAGGTAGTTGGCGCGGCTGTTGACGTCGCCTAATGTGAAATCGACGGGACGGGTCAGGCCGTTGATGCCGTAGATCAACTGGTTGGATGGGGACCACCAAAATCCCAGCTGGTTGTCGATCCGGGCAATGAGTCCGGCGATATACGCTGAATTGCTTACCTTGATTTCTTCTGAAGTCACTGTATCAAAAGCCAGTACTCCGGGGTCGGAAAGGTACAGGCGTTTGTTGCCGAAATTATTTCTGTAAGCAATCACATCTTCGTCAGTAGTGTCAGGGCCTTCGATGGGTGCAATGGCCCTCATTCGGTCAGCGATGGGTTGCAAAGCCGATGCGACGCATTGGTCGTCGGTGAATCCGGGGGCGATAAGTATTTTGGGCTGAACACCGGTGACGCATTCAGCGCCGAGGAATGCCTGCATCCCTGTGTACTGGCCGTTTTCGTCGACACCGCCGATGATGTTCCCGGTGGTGTCTGCGTCATCGGTGCCCTCTTCTACCCGGACGACAATGACCATGGCACCGACCTGGTTAAAGATGGCGGTCATGGCCAGGGGCAGTGTGCCGGTGTCGCCCAGTTTGGCGGCCTCGATCTGGGAACCGGCGATTAATACGGGTTTGTTGTAGGGGAAAGGTTCGGATGCGCCGCCGGACAGGAATTGGTTCTGCGCTTTCATTACCCCGGAGCCGTCGGATGTGCCGTAGTGGGCGGCGGTCACGATAGTATCGGCATCATTAATCAGTGTGACGACTTCGATGGCGGTAGAAATTAAAGCACTGTCGCCATCGGTGGCCAGCGACACTTCAACCCTGGTGCCGGATGTTGAGATGGCCAGTGTCGAACTGGCGCTACCGGGATCGACCAGAACCACCTGGATGTTATTGCCCACCACGCCAGGTAATGCGGCAACCATCAGCACTGATGTATTAGTCAGCTCGCTGCCGACGATGGCTGTGGCGGGTACGGCAGGGCACGCGTCAGGGGCTGTGCCTACCACGCCAATGACGGACGACTTGACGGTTTGGATGGGGCGCGGCCCTGTGTCGACTTCGACGATTTCGACACCGTGGAGGAAGGCGGTGCTTGACATGAGGGTTCTCCGGGTGAAAAAAAACCGCCAGAAGGCGGTGTATAAATAGACAGTGGTCAGGGGTAATTGAACAACGGCAGTGATCGCATGAAACCTGGCTGGTCGGGCCATTGCCAGGTGTCGCTGGTTTTATAAAATTCGGGTAGATCTCTTAGTTGTTGTCGCCACACGAGTAGGTCAAGGAATTCAATTTCTGAGAGTGTGGGTTTGATTTCGTAGTGGAATGATTGTTCGGTGTGGCGCATGATTAGCCAGTCGGTTTGGCTTAAATAGCTGTTTCTTTGGGCTTTCAGGTTGTTGTATTTATCGGATTCTGTGGGTTCGGATGGGTTGTCTTCGATTTTGGCCAGGCGCATGTATTCGTCGATGATGGGCTGGAACTCATCAACATCAGTAATCAATTTATTATTTGTTCCGTCATTGAATTCTATTTCACCAGGTTTAAATGTTCCTGATAGGGTTTCGGTATTCATTACATGCGTATAACTTGGTTTTGCGGGGGGCAGTTCTTTTCCATACCATTGCAACGCATGAAAATTATCAGGTAGCTTAAAGGGCGACAGATCGAAGCGGATTGCTCGTTTATCAATAATGACCAGGTTGTCGTCTTTTACGATGGTTAGGCGCATGGTGACGTCTCATAGTTTGATGATGTAGGCCATGGCGGCGTAGGGTGGAACGGTGTCGACGGTGTGGGTGTGGCTGCCGGTGCTGGCGGTGCTGGTGTTGTGGGTGTGGCTGCCGGTGTTGTCAGTATCTGCGTTGTGGCTGTGGCTGCCGGTGCTGCCGGTGCTGGCTGTGTGGCTGTGGGAGCCTGAGCCTCCTGTTGCCTCATTCAACCTGTCGGTGACTTCATGCTGTTGGTCACCGACAGCAATCATAGATTGATATAACAAGCCGCCGGTCAGATCTCCCCCTGTTTGATGTGTTTCACCCGTATAATGTTGATGGCTAGTCATCTGGTCTGTTGTTAATGTTGTAGCGTTCACCGTCACCGTATGGCTGTGATCGCCTGCTGAATCCACGGTTACCGAATGGCTGTGATCCCCGGCTGAATCAATCGTAACACTGTGACTATGACTGCCATTCTCACTGCTGGTTGCGGTCGGTGCCCCACCGATGTCACCTATTGAAAAAACTGACCCAGCCATCAGCAGGAAAATATCAGCAGGCGGCAACGCAAACGTGCTGACTCCATCGCCGCCCCAGACATTCCCCATCATTTCGAACAAAGCCGGTTGATCGTCAATATTCAGGATCTGGCCGTTGATGTGCATCCATCCAGCAGGGATTTTTTCTATTAAACAAGGCCAAGGCATGGTCATGCCTGTTGTGAATACGAAAGGCGCTAATGGCAGCCATTTCATTGATTGCCTGATGTAAGGCGCGTCATCGTCCGGCGCATCTTTGATGACACCCAGGGAATCCGGTGTGGCTGGGGGATATTGGAAGTTGTTTCCGGTAATAGTGACGGATCCGGGCGGTACGGTATCCAGTTTCATATCCGCCGAAATCATTAATATGGATTCGGCTATTTTTTCGCTGATGTACTCCTTTTGTTGGCTGTAGATTGCGCACAGTACACCGTTGTCTGAATAGAGTCCAAACTCACCCAGTTGGTATTCGTCTGTGCTGTCATCGGTGACAGTTAAATGAATGACGTCGTCGGACAAGTCGCTTCCGCCGAGGTTATCTATCCGTTTTATTTCGTTCTGTAGTGATGTTGCATCACCCTCGGGTTGCCATAGGCCATCGCCAATGGCGATTTCTATCAGGTTTAGTTTCAGACCGGCGTCGTCGGCGGCAATGGCGGCTTCACGGCCTGCGTCGGTGATGATTAGGGGTAGGCCTATGTTTTCCAAATTTGAGATTTTGAAGGGCATTAAAAGGTATCCTCTTAGCCTGTAAGAAGATGGGTTATTGTTTAAACGTTTCAGAGTTTGATGATGTAGGCCATGGCGGCGTAGGGTGGAACGGTGTCGACGGTGTGGGTGTGGCTGCCGGTGCTGGCGGTGCTGGTGTTGTGGGTGTGGCTGCCGGTGTTGTCAGTATCTGCGTTGTGGCTGTGGCTGCCGGTGTTGCCGGTGTTGGCTGTGTGGGTGTGTGCTGCCGAACCACCGGCGGCATCCACCGTCACGGTTGGATCACCGTATTTATAATTGTTGTATATATTCCAGTTCGCCCCGCCGTTATACGATCCACTGGTATCATAACTGGGCTTGGTAAAATTGTGGGCGTGACTGGGCAAATGATCTGTTGTTAATGTTGTAGCGTTTACCGTCACCGTATGACTGTGATCGCCTGCCGAATCCATGGTTACGGAATGGCTGTGATCCCCAGCTGAGTCAATCGTAACACTGTGACTATGACTGCCATTCTCACTGCTGGTTGCAGTCGATGCTCCGTCGGCATCACCTACTGCAAAGTCCGAACCTGCCATAATCGGAAAACGATCCGCAGGCGGCAGGGCAAAGGTCGTTTCACCATCCCCGCCCCAGGTATTGCCCAGCACGTCAAACAAAGCAGGCTGATCAGCAATATTCAGAATTTGACCATTAATGTGCATCCATCCGTCTGGAATTTTTTCAAACAGTCCGGGCCAGGGCATAGTCATTCCAGGTTGAAACTGGGCTAAACCCTCTGCGATGCCTGCCGCCTTATCAGCCTCCGCCTTGGCTCTATCGGCCTCTTCTTGAGCTGACGATGCACTGCTGGCGGCATTGGTTTCAGAAGTGTCTGCACTGCTGGCGGAACTGGCGGCATTGTCCTCACTGGTTGCGGCGTTGGTTTCTGACGTGGCAGCAGCGGTGGCACTCCCTGCGGCGGCGGTTTCACTGGCTGCCGCATTATCTTCGGAAGTCGCTGCTGCACTGGCGGAACCGGCGGCCTCTGTTGCACTGGTTCCGGCATTGGTTTCTGACGTGGCAGCGGCGGTGGCACTCCCTGCGGCGGCGGTTTCACTGGCTGCCGCATTATCCTCGGAAGTCGCCGCTGCACTGGCTGAACCGGCGGCCTCCGTTGCACTGGTTCCAGCATTAGCTTCTGACGTGGCAGCGGCGGTGGCACTCCCTGCGGCGGCGGTTTCGCTGGCCGACGCATTACCCTCGGACGTCGCCGCCGCGCTGGCTGAATCGGCTGCCGCTGTTGCACTGGTTGCGGCATTACCCTCTGACGTGGCAGCGGCAGTGGCGCTCCCTGCGGCGGCGGTTTCGCTGGCCGACGCATTACCCTCGGACGTCGCCGCCGCGCTGGCTGAATCGGCTGCCGCTGTTGCACTGGTTGCGGCATTACCCTCTGACGTGGCAGCGGCAGTGGCGCTCCCTGCGGCGGCGGTTTCGCTGTCCGCCGCGTTAGCTTCTGAAGTATCAGCAGCAGTGGCACTATTAGCCGCCTCAGTAGCTTTCCCTTCTACAAAAGCCGCATGTTCATTAATGTCACTAACGGTTGGCTCTAACAGCGCAATGATTTCAAGATTGGTGTCCTTGGCTACCTTGGCATGGCTGGGTACACCACCCCCTTCTGTATCAACAACCGTATTTTCATCACCGTGGACAATCTGGTGAGTGAGATCAACGTCGGTTTCTAGCTGTTTAGTCGCATCTTCGATTCGATCATGGATGCTCATGATTCATTCCAAAAACTGGGCCACACGACGTGAACAAAACGGTGGAGAAGGATGTTGAAGGTCAGGTGTTCCTGCAGGTATAAACGCTGGAACCTGGCTACACGACCATAGCCGTAGATGTTGAGGGAACCGCAGGCATTAGTGGCCACGGTCAGGGTGTAGTGGCTGCGGACCGGTTTGGCATTGTCGATGGCATGGATCAGTTGATACTGGAACTCACCACTGCCCGATCCGGATACACTATCGACAAAGGCATCGAACGTGTGTGGGGTTTTCGGGTTGCTGTACTGCCACCACTCTTTTATATCGATGTTGCTGCCCAGGTCATTGATGGCATCAACAACGCTCTGTCGGGTACCTTTGTATTGGTGGTAGCGAAAGGCATCACGCAGTACATTGCGTTTTGTTTTGATGTCCCAGTCTGGGTCCCAGCTGTCGACTGACCATTCCCAGCCCAGCCAGGGCATCAGATTCCTGGGTATAAGGTCGGCGTTCCAGTAATTGCGGATTTCAACGGGCACGGTGCCGACACGGGATGTGGCCTGCTCCAGGGTGCGTTCAAATTCAGTGGCGTTGGGGGGCAGCAGGGAACAAAAGTCAGCCATGGACTGTTAACCTGCTGTTGTCCGGGCTGTGTAAAGTGACGTTGATGGCGGTGCAGTAAGGTGCTTGTTTGTCTGTTGTTACGACATCTTCAGTGGGTGACGTTAACAGTACATTTTCGACACCGGTTGTGTGCAACGCGGCGTAAATGCCTGATAGCGTTGCATCCAGCCCGATTCGGTGCTGGTTTTTTGTGTATTCGGTGATGCGGCTGATGGCATCATCTAACACGACTTGAGTGTCTGGACCTTCATAAATGACCAGCTCTGCGGTCACGGTGTATTCAATAGGTTCCACTGAATTGACTTTGACCAGGTCGGTCAGTGGTCGGATCTCGCCATCACGCAAGTAACGTTCTACTTTGCCCAACAGGACAGGCCCGGCAGTGCCATCCCCTTCGCGGCTTTGTACTGTAACGACGACTTCACCAGGGACTGGGCTTCCTACGGCGGCATCGAGGACCTGGGGGTCAGCACTGAGGGTGTGATAGATGTACGCACCTGCCGGGCCAGCGACACTGAGTGACTCGAACACCAGTAAAATCCGCCGGCGGAATTCCGTATCGCTTTCATACGTTGGCTCAACTGGCGGGGTGGCATTGGGGTCGCCTGGGTCTATGACCAGGCGCTGCAAGTTGTAGTTGCCTCCATGTTGGTCGAGGTCAGCGCCCTGGGCGTAGGCGAGCATAATGGCCAGGGCGGCTTCATTCACCCGTTGACGCAACAGACTTTCACGGTACGCACAGACAGCCAGAATTTTCGCAGATGGGTCACTTTCCAGCTGCACGTACAACAGCTTTTCAACGACTGCCGGTACCCGAAAATACAAATCCCCGTTTTCATCTGTGACTGATTCGGCTTCGACGACCACGGGCTCACGACTGTTGCCGTCGAACGTCATAATTTTTTGGCCGTTGAGGGTGTCTTTCATCAGACCATAGATGGTTTCAAAACTGAGCTGCTCAACGATGTTTGGCGGTGGCAGCTGGGACAGGTCGATAGCGGTATAACTACTCACGACGAACAACCAGGGTCTGTGTGTAGGGGTGTTGGGTCTGGGTGATAAAGCCGGTCAGGGTGATATTAAGCTGGCCGCTGGCATGGCCGGTGACCTCTACTTTCCCAAGGCTTAGCCGGGGCTCCCATCTGGTCAGTGCTATGTGAATCGATTCCACCGCCCTGGCTTGAAATTCACCGTTCATGGGGGCATCGATCTTGTCGAACAGCCCGCAGCCATAGCCCCGGATCATGACCCGGCTGTTCAGGGGCGTAGTGATGATGTCAGCGACTGATTGGCGTAGGTGATCGATACCGGTGAGGTATTCACCGGTGTTTTTGTCCGTGCCGTACATGATTACTGCTGCTGGTTAGGAGTGCCGGTTGTACCACCGGAGTCGCCGGGGTGATTGTGGCTGTTAAAGATGTCACGATTAGCCTGTATCGTGCCCGTCGCGTCGGAGACATCGGCATCGCAGGTAATAGCACCTGTGCTGTGGGTGTTGCCATCGATCGTCAGGTTGCCGGTGAGGTTAATGCCGCCGGTGCTGACCAGGTTTGTGGTGGCACCTTCGGGCAGGGTTGCATCCAGTTGATGGGTTTCATCGTTGTAGTTGATGACTGCCCCGTCTTCATAAGTTGTTAGGTGTTCGTGTGGGTCTGTGCTTGGGGCTGGGAAATCGACGTTATAAAAAGAAGGAAGACAGACGGCCTGTTCAGTATCCCCCTGGGGGCACAACATCAGCAGGTCTTCACCTACTTGCGGTGCTGACCATTTTCTGACTCCCCCGGCGCGACCCACGGACCAGGGGATCCAGTGGGTGGTGTTGTTCATGAAACGAACCCGGATTTTTGCAAGGTTGGTATCCACGGCATCCACGGTTACCCGCTGGATCATGGACATCAGGCGACGTTGCAAATCCAGAATGTCATCGCTCATGGTGTTTCTTCGGGTTCTATTAGCTCGTAACACTCTTCAAAGGTTTCACCGGTTGCCGGTTCAAAGGATGAATAACATTCATCCGGGCAGAACGGTGGGGTGCTGTCTGCTTTCAGTGTCACGTAGAGCATCTGGTCCCAGCTGACCGTCCAGTGATTGTGGCCATGCATTCCTGGCCACAAGGTTCCCTGGCTGGCATCGAGGTTTTCCGGGAAATCCGTTTCCTTGCCCAGCTGCCATTTGTTGAACTGGACCAGGGCAAAGACTTCGGCAGCCAGGCTTCGCACCAAAATTTCTGAATTTTCAGCCGACTGGGGCATCAGGCAATGCAGGGTCCAGCTGGCTTGCACGGGGACACGGCCATCGCCGGGGTCTTCTCCCAGTGCGAAAGATTCCAGGTCCAGGATTATGGCCGGTGCCACCAGGGGGCGTTGCGCTGGGTCATGAAAGCGCAGGGTGGTCACACGGTCGGTGAAGTGTGCTGTCAGGTTGGACAGTATGGCGTCGGCGTAGGGCTTGACCAGTGGCCAGTCGCCGGGGTCATCTTGTATCCGGGTTTCCAGGTCGCCCCAGACTGTCCATTCGGTGATGATGGCATAGATACTTTGTTCAAATTCATAGCCGTCCTGGACACTGTCGAGCTGCATACCGGGCACGGTTTCCAGTGCCGCCTTGACTTCCCGTAACAGCTTTGCACACAGGGTGTATGGGTGTGCGTAGATCACGACCTGGAACAGGGAACGGGGACCGTTGGCATTGCGCAGTTGTAATGGATTCAGGCTCCACTGGTCGGATTTGATCTCGTAATTCAGACGGTGGTAGGTGATGGCCGGGTATTCAGGGTTCTGGGGCAATATGACCGGCCAGGCCTGGTCAGGGATGACGGTATCTAATGCGGCTGCTATCTGTTCTTCAATCAACAAGTCGGTCATGACTTGGCCACTAATTTATCCAAGTGTTTGTTCATGAACTGGCTGAATTCTCTGTAAGTCGGTGCCCGGTTCTGGTCGGCGGCCTGGGCTAGAAAGTGGCGAGGGTCGACCCGCAGGTTGCCGTATTCCATGGCCAGGCCCCGTGTCTTTAACCAGGCGGGGTGGTTTTTCTTGGAAAGGCCTACGTGACAGACGGCTACATCGTGGTTTTTGTTGTTAATGAACGCGGAAATACTGAGTTCATCACGCAGTACCTGGGTGTCGAAAGGGGCTAAAGATTTTTCATCACTTAACACGGGTTTGGATAATTTTCGCAAAGTGGCCAGGGTCGCTTTGTTGACCAGGTTTCGGTCGATATAACGCAGTTCCTTTTTCAGATTTTCGTCCAGCTCAAATGTGACGTTGACCATCGTTACTGCAACTCCCGGCACATCAGCACCAGTTCGTGTTTTTTCTCATCAACATTAATGGGGGGGCTGGCTATTTCCAGTGTTCGGTCCTGGAACAGGATGCGGTGTTCTGCCTTGACACCATCCAGCCAGCGGATCCTGACCCGTGTTGTCAGTTCTGAAGTGATCTGCTGGGCATCGAAAAATTCACGGCCTTTCAGGGGTGATACTTCTGCATTGACGGTGGCGTAGTTGACCCAGTTCGGTATGGGGTCGCCGATGCTGTTGCGTTCCGGTTCATTGCGCTGCAGGGTGATAAGGTGGCGCAGCTTACCGGCTCGCATCATGGGTTTTTTCCTCAACATCACCCAGGTGGTACCACTTGTAAGGGGACCACAGGGCATGGGTGGCGGTGGGGATTTCGGTCAGGGGTCGTTCTGTTGTCATTTCGCGGTTTTCGTACCAGTGGCCGATGAGCAATAACAGGCCCTGCTGGATGGTGAGGTTCATTGGCACTTCATCGTCGACCAGGTCTTCTGGCAGGGTATCCCCGTCCACTAAAGTTCGGTTGGTAAAATCCTGAAAAGTTTCGATGGATGCCCCGGCCAGCACTTTTAAGTAATCGTCTTCGTCGTCACGGTCTGACCGGATGTGTTGTTTAACCAGCGTGAGGTCTAGCAGGTCAGTCATGTTTCATCCTGTAAATTTTTTTACATTTCCGGCACTGGGTAGTAACCGCAGTCAGATTGCCTGCACTGGTTAGTCGCCCTTTTTTGTCCCTCCAAAAATAAGGTGTACCCACAGAGCAGCCACATTTATACCGGCCCATTGTCATTTTCCCTGGATTCTTGAGGGGTGATGATTTGCCGGAACGGGGTACTGGTTACCGGTACGGCTATCTTTTCATGAACCCACCTGGCACCGTCCAGGGGGTTGACTTCTATGACAGTCCCCTGGCGGCAAAGTTGGTTCTGATAGATGATGGGCACCAGTAGCTTGATTTTCATGCGGCTTCTTTTTTTCCACTTCCGCCTTTGTAGGATGCGGCCATGGCCAGGGACCTGACCGCAGCGGTGTCCATTAGACCTGAGTCGGTGCGCATGAAGGCAAGGAATCCGATCTGGCCATAGTCGATGTATTTCTCGGTCATCCGGTGCATGGTGAATCCCATGACATCACGGATGGTGAATTCGCTCATATCGCCGTAAGCCATGGGAATAGTCCCTGCCCCGATGCTGTCCAGGCCCTGGTCGATGATGTAGGGATCGCCATCGATGAGTGCAGGGGTGCCATCGGCAATGGAGGGCTTCCAAAGTGGGCGGCCATTGACGTCCAGCATTTCTTTGAACGTTAGCAAGGTGCTGTCGTTCATTAGCCAACGGCACGCTTTTGAATTCCTGTACCAGGGGTCCACGCTGTGTTTTAAGCGCAACAAATCTGAATAGCTGATTTCACTTGTGCTGGTTGAAGTGTGGCCGACAGTGGCCACCTTCATCAAACCTTCTGGCTGGGTAGTTCCATTCCCGGTAGCGTAGTGTTTGGAAGTGATTCGGCCCAGGCGTTGGCCAAATTTCCGGGTGATAAAACTGTCTAACCCGAACGCTGAGTCCTGCAACAGCTCAATGGAAACTTTGACCACTTTGCTGCTGTATTTATAAGCGCCCAGTGTTTTCTGGCCGAATTCGAATTCGGTTTCGGCCACCTGGTCATGCTCGGCAACCAGCTCGCCTTCGTTTTCGGTATCGTCGTTAGTAGGCCATTGTAATTCTTCACCAGCACTGGTGTTAAGAATGGTTGCCACGGTTCGGATGCCGCCGTAGGCTTTCATGGTTTCGATAATGTTTGTTTGTAACAGGACGGGGATCAAATAGCCCCCGGCGCTGTTGGGGCTGGTGCCCTGTTCTCGGGTTTCTGCTACCCAGTGATCCCTTAGAATTTTCCGTTCTTCCTGGGACAAATCGGTCATCCCGGGTTGTCCTGAGCGCAGCAGTTTTATAAACGTGTCATGATATTGCTGTTCTTTATCCTGGCGTTCATCTTTGGATTTTTTGGGCCGGATGGGTTGGCCGAAGTCGTCCAGTTCATATTCCCGGGTTTCTGGGGGCAGTGGGTTTAGAGGTTGTTCGATGGATCGTTGGAGTTCGATGGCTTCTTTCAGGTCTTCAATCCGCTGGTCCAAGTCTTCCAGGTCTTTTCGAATAGCGTCGTATTCTGTCCGTTCTTCTGAGGTAAAACCCCTGCCTTCCTTTGTGGCTTTATCCACCATGTCACACATTTTTTTTGCCAGTTCAGCCCGCTTTTGTTGCAGGCGTTTGAGTTCTTCTTTCATGACGGTTCTCCTGTCATTTTGATGAAGCCGCCTGCAGGTGACGGCCTGTGGTGAAACAGTAATATTCTTCTGCCAGAACGTTGCCTGTATTGGTAACTGACTGTTTAAATGCTTCCATTGAACGGGCAGCGACGGTGGTATCCGGGTAAGCGGGGTAAGTCACAGGCGAAACATCGTATAGGCGCTTGAATTTTTTAATGGTTCTGACAACCCGACCGTCGTCGTCTTCATCCCAACTATCTTCATCGATCCAGAAAGAAAAACTGCTTTGGGTGATATCCCCACGTTTAATGCTCTCGGTCAGGTCTTTGGCGTACTGGGTGTCGGGTGGGTCAATCCGGTAATGCAATCCGGTGGCATCGATCTCCAGTAGCAAAGTATTGGCTCGTGTCCTTCCCAGGATTAAATGGGATTTATGATCGATCAGTGCCCGGACATCATCGTTCATCACGGAATCAAACGCTCCGGGGGCAATCTTTTCCCGGAAGCCGCCCAAGTTATCTGACAATTTGTCAAAGACAGCGGCATAACCGGCAATCCGGTTTTCACCGTCATCGCTTCTAACTTCGATGGTGCCCAGCCGGGTTTCCTTTGATTCATTCATAGCCAATAACCATTAGGTTTCTGTGGGTATTTCTTCTTCAGGGGGGATCTGGCCGCTGCCCAGGTTGAGTGGCCGCAAGTATTCGTCCAGGCCTTCTACACGGTTCAGGTCTTCCAGCTCGCGCACTTCATTGCGGGATAGCCAGCCGTATTCAATCGCGGTTTTGTAGTACTCTTTTCGTTCGTCTAATGTGCCACGCAGCAAACCCTGTAGGTTGAATTTGACGAAAAAGGTGCTGGATTTCGGGAACAGCTTTCTGTTGAGTTCCTGCTCCCACCGGACGATCCAGGGCATGATCGTGTAGCGCAGGAAACTCATGGATAGCTGGCTCAGGTTGTTAAAGGTGGTTTTTTCCAGGTCGTTGATGAGATAGCCAGGGACGTTAAAAATTCGGGCGATTTCGGAAATCTGGAATCGGCGGCTTTCTATGAACTGGGCGTCGTCCGGGTTAATGGCAATTTTTTGGAATTCCATGCCTTCTTCTAAAACCGCTACGGTGTTGGCATTATCAAGGCCGGTGTAAAGTTCCTTCCATTGCTTTCTTAATCGCTCAACGGGGCTGGGATCGTCCGGTTTTTCGGGTTTGCGTTTTAGCTTGCCGGGGTGTTTCAGGATGCCGGATAGCAGGCTGCCACTGCTGAATAATTTGGCCCCGAACTTCTGGGCGGCCATGCCCAAACCCACGGCTTCACGATGCAGGTGAATAGGTGATATTCCCACCAAACCATCGAACCCAAGGCTTTGGACATGAATCACATCTTCAGGAATCAGCTCAAGGCCTGCGTCGTTGACGGTGGTCCAGTAAGTTAGTTGGTCGTCTATGAGCTGCGGAAAAGTACGATCCGGCAACAAAGGGTACAACGCCCTGGGTTCACCCAACTGATTCCTGACAATGTAGCTGTAGCCATTTCCCCAACCGCAAACGTGGAACTGGCTGCTGTTTCGCCAGCTGAAGCTGCTCATCCATCGGTTTGGAGTGTTGTGAAGGATGTTAAATAACGGGTGTGAATAGGCCAGTTCTGATCCGTCGGCTGTTCTTTTCCTGATCACTAGGGGCAATTGCGCAATGGTTTCTGATAACAGTCGTATGCAGGCATAGACGGCAGACATCTGCAGGCTGGACCATTGGCTGACCCGGATGCCGCTGTCGTTGTTGTCCAGGAACAGGATATTGGGGTTCAGCCCTCCTACGTTTGATGGATCCGGGGCTGGGGTCGCTGCGGGCCTGGCCCTGAACAGATTAGTCAGAATGGCCACGGCACAGATAACTCATTCGGAACGCGTAAGACAGTAATATCAGACCTGAAGCAATTAACAGGGCTGACAGACCCAGGGCGATGTACAATCCGAACAAAAACAGGGTCGCACCGATTAGTCCTAAGACATCAAACAACCAGGAGATCTTCTTCATCGTATACCGAGCTCTCATCCTGAAAGACCAGGGCACAGTTCATGGCTGTGAAAGATGCCACCGGGCCATCGATCTTGGATTCGTCATTGTCTTTTTGTGGGAACACATTGTCGTTTTTATCTACTCTGGCTAGCACGTTGGACCACATCCATGACATTGCGGGACTGTGCTCATGAGCTAGTCGGTGGTCAATAATCACGGCTTCTTCTTCTTTCATTGACTCGCTTAAATTTTTGACGCTTTGCTGAACCTCAACCATGGGGATTCCCAGTTCATATAGCTGGGTGGCCAGCTGGGTGGCGTTCCAGGGATCGTAGGCTACCTGATGCACGTCGTAGGTCTGGCACCAGTCCATAACATCGCGTTTGATGAATTCGTAATCAATGATCTGGCCAGGGGTCAGTGTTAGCCAGCCCTGCTCTGCCCAGGCAGCGTAAAGTTTTTGGATGTGGTAAGACTTGCCGGATTTTTTAGGATCGATCACGGCTTCTGGCAACCAGAACCGGCCTTTGAGTTGGTAGCGTCTGTCGGGTTGAGGGAACAAACCGATCAGGGCCGTTATGTCGCGTTTGCTGGACAGGTCGATGCCCAGGAAACAGGGCAGTGTTTTTAGTACGTGTTCGTCAGCCAGGTGCGGGCATTGCTGCCACTCTTCCATGTTGAAATAAACGGACGCCCCGACACCCCAGACTCCCAACCGCTTGCGCTTGAATTCACTGGCGGCGCTGGGGCTTTGCTGTGCCTTCTGGCACAGTCGACGCATGTCGTCGAGCTTGGGGCAAATGCCCAGGTTTGGGTTGGCCTGTATCCAGACCTTTTCATCGGTCCATTGCTCAGGGTCATCGATGGCGTAGATGATCCCGAAACAGGTGTCGTCGTCGAAGACTTTGTCGAGAACCTTCGTTAGATAGGTTCGGACTTCGTAACATATCCCGGTGAGGTCTTCGCCTGCTGTGGTGATGACCAGTATCAGCGACTGACTTCTGGCAGAACACGACAATTCCAAAACGTCGTAGACCCGGCGGTTTTTGTGGGCATGGAGCTCATCGATGATGGCCAGGTGGGTGTTTTTTCCCTCCAGACTGTCTGAATCAGAAGCCAGCGGCTTGAACGCTGAGCTGCTGCTTTCATGGCAGACGCTGTGAGTGAATGCCTGGATGGAATTGCGCAGTTTTGAATTGCGCACCATGTCCCGGGCGGTATCGAAAACAATCCGGGCCTGGTCACGGCTGGTTGCCGCACTGTAGACCTCAGCACCGGGCTCCCCGTCCCACTTGGTCATGTACAGACCCAGGGGGGCGACGAAAGTGCTTTTTCCGTTTTTCCTAGCTACCTCTATATACGCTGATCGGAATCGCCGTAAGCCGGTGTCGGCCCAGACCCAGCCGAACAGGTTGATCAGGATCAGTGTTTCCCAGGGGCTGGGGACGATGGATTGGCCTGCCCACTCCCCTTTTATATGGGGAACGTAATCATAGAAATCAAGAACGTCCTGGGCTTTATCGGTATCGAAGACCAGGCCGCGTTCGGGGCCGTGTTCCAAATCATCCAGGAACCGGCGGCAGGCTTTTCTGACGTATTTCCCGGCTAGTATGTCGCCGTTGTCAACCTCGACTGCGTACTGATAACCGACCTGCCAGCTGACCGACATTAAACCCCTTCACGGGACATCTTCCGTTTTTTCTGCCAGACCTCGAAGTCATCGTCTGGCTCGTCTTTTTCGGAACGGATCCGGGTGCGGCTGGAGGGGGTCATGCCGAATTCCCTTAGCAGTGCCATCATTTGGTCGATGCAGGTTCGGGACACTTTGAAGTAAGGCGACAGCATTGGGGTGCCGTGGGATCCTTTTATCACTGGGCCGAATGATTCCAGCTTTGTGTTTGCATCGCACCACTGGGTGTAGACCCGGCAATACAGGCGCAGTGCCTGGACATCCAGCACAGTCAGGATGCCTGCGGATTCCAAATCGTTGGCGATGGCTTTCCAGTGTCTCTTCTCTTCCTTTGTCAGCCCCTTGGGCATTTTAATAATGCCCTTGGGTGGTTTGGGTTCCTTATCATTCACTCGGCAGGGCTGTAGGGTTCCACGCAGTGCTTTTAAATTTGTTGGTAATGGAATAGGTGCAGCCATTGTTATTCAGGCCTTTATTTATCGAAGGGCTCCTTGGTCTGTCCATGAATTGCTGGCGATCCGGTAAATGCCTGCCAGCAGCAGTCTGGGTTACATAAGCGGAAAAACCTTTATGTAACCCATGTAACCAAAGGGTAAGGGTTACATGGGTTACATTAGGAAAAAACAGTTTATGTAACCCTGATAAATGCCTGTAAGCCTTACCCTGAAAGCTGTTTTAGTTAGGGTTACATGGGTTACATCAGTTACACGGTTTTAACAACAGGAGCCAAACCATGACCCACTCTGAACGCTACCACCAACGACTGGATGACCAGCTGGCACTATACCGGCTGCTCCAGGATCGCCTTGAACTGATGAAAGAACAGCTGTCGTTTCTGGCGAAGCACAAGGCTTTTGAACCCGGTTACTACATGAATGGCTGCATGGGTGCGGCAGGGGAGGACTTGGCCAAACTGATCAGCCTGGCTGAACAGCAAACCGATCTGTACCGGCGCATTATCCAGTATGGTGAACGAAAGACCGGACTGGATCAGCCACCCGTGAAGAAAGACCGAAGCCATTTAACCTGCGTGAAATAGCGGGTCACAAAAAAAGCCCGAAGTTGCACGCATAAAAATCTGGGGCACGGCGGCGGTTTACGTTGGGAAACCTGAGGTTTCGGCACCCCCTACCCCATTAGGTATTTATACGTATACAAATAAGTATTTATGCTATTTATACGTACTTTTACGTATATTTTGTCGGGTTTTTTGCAGGTGATTGATACCAGACCTACACTGACCAGCCATCAATCCATTAATTCGGGTGGTTTATGTGCGACTGCACAAGGACGGTGAGGCGCATCAACCGTCACTGGTCACTGGCCTGTCTGGTGTGTTCCTTGATTAGCCTGAGCGCAGGCCTGTGGCTGGGTATGATCTGGCTACTGGTTGAGTAGGGGCACCATGCGCTTGATCAGCATGGGGACCAGGGCGGGCTGCTCCACCTGCAGGTCCATCTCTTCAGCGTCAGGGATACACAAAACTTTCACCACCGCTCCGTCCCGTGCCCTTCGGTAGACTAGGGCGTCGAACTGGTACCGGTCACACTCGTCCAGTTTATCGCGCAAGACCCTGGGTTCCAGGGCACAGGCTGTCATCAGGAGACAGGCCAGCACAGTAAGAACGGATGCAATAATCGTGCGTCGCCAGCACAATGGAATTTACCTCTTTAATAAGACGCAGCCCATCGCTGGCGACGATGGCAAAAGAGGTAGGAATGCCATCAGCCAGGACAGGCTGCTAAACGGGTTGTGATCAGTACCAGGCTTCGGACGGAACCCGGTCTTCGGACGCGGTTTTCTGGTTATGGCAACGGGTACACAACGCCTGCCAATTATCCCGGTCCCAGAATTTCAGGCGGTCGCCCCGGTGCGGTTCGATGTGGTCGACCACCTGGGCCTCCACGATCAGCCCACGATCGGCGCAACGGACGCACAGGGGGTTGTCGATCAGGAACAATTTTCGGGCCTTTGACCAGTTCCGGTCGTAGCCACGATGGCAGGCACTGGGTCGTTTATCTCGACCACGACGATGACGATGGACCTGCTTTTTCAGGTGCAGGTGCTTGTGGCAGTAGCCACTGGCGTCAATGGTGGTCAACGGGCAGCCTGCTTTTCGGCAAGGTTTGGGGATGCATTCAGGCACAAAAAAAGCCACTCTGCGTGGCTAGGGGTAGTCGGGTCGGCGTTGTAGCGTCGCTACTTGCCATGTTAGTTAAAAATGGTAGTTTATAGGACAGGTTTTGACAATTTTTTATTATCCAGCATTATTTCAACCGAATCATTTCCGAACCCGCAGCTTGTCGCCATCGGTACTTCTGACCGATTTTTTCAACCAATCCCTCTTTCACCAGTCGTTGAAAATACTGCCTGACCAACCGTTCCCGGATCCCTATGTCCCGGATGCAGGATCGTTGTGAAGGCACCTGATTACCTAATTCTTTTTCGCTTAACATCATCCGACGGAACGCGGGATAGCTGTCGGCCATGGCCTCGACATTAACGGGTTTATGATTGCCTGGGGTCGTCACCGGTTCTGCGCCCACAACAGTATGATCCAGGTCTGGATCATCCAAGGTTGCTCTATCCGGGTCATCGTCAAATTCAGGTGTGTTGATCCGATTAAACATCCCTGAACGGATGAAATTAACCATGAGCGCGTCCAGCAAGCAGGCCAGGAGCAAAATAACGGATGCCCGGACCCAGTCCACGGGCAGTGACAGGAAATCGGCCAGTAACTGGATTAGGCTGCCCAGTTCGGACACCTCAGCCCGAGGCAACTCAGCCAGCTGCTGGCGCAGGGATTCGTTGCGTTGCTGCAGGGGCTTGGCACCGGACTGGATCCGGTCCAGCTGCAGGTAACGGTCAATGGCCTGGTTGTTCTGTTCGATTTCAGCCAGCAGGCCCTGGCGCTGGGCATCAATTCGGATGAACTGCTGGTCAGAAACCGCCATGGCCCGTGACAATCCACCCGCTGAACCGAACACCGACACCACGATCAACAGGCCTGCCAATAAACGGGACTGGTCGTGTATTGAAACCAGTTTTCCCAGTTCCAGGGCAACGGCAATACCCATTAGCAAGACCCAGGATAACCGGTTTTCGGCGACTGACGTGAACAGCAGCACGGATAAAACCACACTCAAAACAAGGGTAATAATAAAACCAGCGTACTCAATATAATCCCTGTTTTTCATTAAATTCTCCGAAAATTTAATAATTCGAACTTTAAATTCGCCGACCACCTTTCCTAGTGCCAGTAAGGCTGGACGGCCAAAAATATAAATTCGCTAATTCGCTTATACCTGTACTTGATAATTTGTACTTTCGATTATTAAAAACAGCTGCTTTTATAACCTGCTAAAAACAAAACGACCGTCTTGAATTTTTCACTTTTAACCACCCGGACAGAAATCGAATTCCGTAAAAACGGGTGATAATTTCATCCGGGGTATCCAAGGTTAATTCCGGTTTTTTTGTTAACCCATTGTCGTTTACAGGCAAACCAGGCTCACAATAAAATTCAAAACAGAGCTGGATCATGGTGCCCCCCATTTTATTGAAACCCGCATGGCAAAATTCAAATCGTCCATGGTCATGGGTTTTATACGGACCGGTGTGTTTTCTTTATACCAACCAATGATCTTATGGCCATAGCGGTTAATGAACGCCTCAAGATCGTTCACAACGTCCTGGTTAAAGCCATCGATTGAAAAACATTTAAACAGCTTCTGGTCCTGTTCAAGACCCGACAACACACGGGTCTGCATGTATTGATAAATGAAGGGGTGGCAGGATTTATAGGTCTCCAGGTCGAGGTCAATTTCAAAATCAGCATCACAGGAAACATCACTGTTTTCTGTCTCAACAGTTTGATTATTATCTGATACGTTAGTACTAATTTCAGGCTTAAAAGAACTTTTAAGTTCTTTTAACGGTGTAATTGGTACTATAGTTTTTCATTCTTCTATAACATTACTCTCCGATACTTCTTTACATTCTTCTACGACATCAGTCTTATTGTTTTCCGGCTCATCCATTAATGAACTATCGTACAATGCATCAGGGCCACCAGGACAATCCCCTGTTTCAACCAACTCATCCTTTTCAGCCAGGTTATTGATCATCTGGTTGTACAACGCCTGGTCCAGCCAGAACCACAAACGTATGCCCGTCTGACGCCGCTCACGGGATTCCCGCAGCAGACCCGCATCCCTCAACCAGCGACGGGCTTTTTCCTGTTGATAGCGACTTAACCAGGTCTCGGACTTCCATTCCTCACGGGACTTGTAGAACCACCCCTGTCGGTTTTTCACCAGCTCAATGCTGGACCAGTACAGGCACTGGGCCAGGAACCGGGCCACGTTCGGCGATCCGGTCAGGCGTACCTGTTCGTCGGTGACAAATACGCCCCGGCTCATGGGCAACCCTCCCCGTTCCGGTTAGAATCCATATGATCTGACCACATCGCCAGCAAGCCCTGGTAAGTGGCTTCAGCCATCTCAACTTCTCTTTCCCAGTACTGGATAACTTTTTTATCACCCAGGTCACGGGAACTGTTAACTTGGTTCCGGGCTTCAGTCAGCCTGAAATTGACGGCATACAGGGCATTCGTAAGAATCTCGTTCTTATTCATGGCAAGCACACCTCCCTGATTCGTCTTCCTCCAGCTGCTGACTAATAGACTCCACCAGTCTATTGATGTCCTCCTGGACGATGTTACAAATGGATTCATGGTCATCACCGGACATGGGCTTAAGGTCCGGTTTAAAAAATTCCACCCACAACCAGAACCCTCCCCTGGCTTGCAACTCGATGTTGCGGGCCAGCGCCATGTTATTTTGGCGTAATGCATTCAGGCCGAGGTCAGCGTCTTTCTTCAGGCTTTGCATCAAGCACCCGGTTAATGGGTGTTCAAGGATCTGTTCAGCGGTGAGTGCGTTCATGCGGCCACCCTCCAGCCACACACCAGGGCATTCAGCTTCTTGGCAAGGGCGCGGGCTTCCTTGTGACTGCAGGCGGTGATTCGGGTGTAGCGCACGACGGTGTTAGTGTGTGCAGGTGCGGTGGTGCTGGCCAGGATAGCCAGGCGGTAGATCTTGGGCATGACTGCCTCCGTTTAGTTCAGGTTCTTGGCCTGACTCCGGAGGTTGCTATCTCATGGGAGGCAAGCCGGGCGGGATAGCAACAACCGGCCTAAACGGATACCGGCCCCCGAAGGGTCCCACCCGGCCCGCCATAACGCGGATAATCTGGGTGTCTATGCACAAAAAAAGACGCTTAGAAGGTGCGTCTTTGTTGGGGCACCGTTTAGTGTTTACCGGGGTTGCTATCCCGACATCAGATTTTGCTGATTTGTTTTTCATATTACATAAGGATGTTTATGAAAGTCAACAGGGTATTTTTAAAGTAAGAACAATGTAAGAACAATTTTCAAAAACAGCCCTGTATCGACCATTTTTAGAAGCTCCTATTCTTAACTCCTAATGGTCTTAGCCCGTGTACTCTTCCCCCAGAGGCACGGGTTTCTTTTTGCCCGCAGCATATGAATAGCAAGGGCTCGTGGGGAGTCTCCGCTTCACAACTCACACTTTTAACCAAGAGCAACCCGACCGGGCCTATGCAGGTGATATCACCTACATTCCGACCCGAGAAGGCTGGCTTTACCTGTCTGTCTTTATAGACCTGTGTTCAAGGGCTGTAGTGGGCTGGTCTATGGGAAGCAGGATGACAGCCACGCTGGTAACAGACTCGCTGGAGATGGCAATGTGGAAGCGAAGACCCGGCGCAGGCTTGCTGGTTCATAGCGACCGTGGTAGCCAGTATGTTTCAGATCGGTACCAAAAGCTCCTGAAGGTTAATGACTTCACTTGCAGCATGAGTCGCAAGGGTAACTGTTGGGACAACGCAGTAGCTGAAAGTTTCTTCCATACCCTGAAAACAGAGCTGATTCATCATGAAGATTTTCAGACGAGGGAGGAGGCACAGCAAGCAATTTTTGCCGTGAAAATGCCCGAATGCATCATTTTCATTGTGCGGGGTGACCGGAAATAAGGTCATGAACATTTGAGTATATCGAAGTGTTTTACAATCGCCAGAGAAAGCACTCAGCCAATGGCTACCTGGCACCGTTCAAGTATGAACAGAAACTTGCCGAGGCAGCGTAAAAAAGTGTCCGGAAAACTCTTGCCATATCACAGGTGAGGTGGTGAATGTCGGATGACACTGAGGGAAGGGGTTGGACAATAGGGAATCCAAAGAATCATGATGTTATTCATGATGCTTCGAAAAGAGGGACTCAGTTTGTTTAGGCTGAAAGAGTGCTGGTTGAATACAAGTCCATAAGAGACAGACTGGTTTTTACAATTGAGTACTCTTCATATGCTCCCAAAGGGCTTTTTTTGAGTGTCATATTCGGTGTTTCTCAGGAAAGTTTACCCTTGCACCTTGGTCTATTTGAGTTCTTTCATTAGGCCGGAATCCAGGGCAAAGGGTTACTTCAACCATTAATTAACTTGCTGGTTACGTAGCCCTACAAGAACCTCAGGTTTTACAGGTAAATAACTGTACCCCATTCTCGCAACAACGACATGAAAGCTTTAGCCCTTCGGGTGGTTCGTAAAGCTGAGCTATCGCTATAATCTCAACAGCCCCTAATGCTAAACCAAAGCCCGTGCCAATACAGAAAGCGGATGCATCACAGAATACTCTGTTGCTGACTCCACCTGCATTTTGCACGACTCGCAGTCAGTTACTACAAAATCGGGATCAATGGATCTTATCTCATCGAACAAAGGTGCTGCTATTGCCTGAGATGTCTCATAATTCTCTTTCTTGAAACCATAGGTACCCGCCATACCACAACAGCGCCGATCCAGCATGTGCAGCTCAACACCGGGTATACGACGGAGTATTTCCACTGTGAGGACAACACCACCAACGCGCACTAAGTGACAAGGGCTGTGATAGGCAATTTTAATATTTACCGGCTTCAATTCCGGCATATTGCCCTTTTCAAATTCCTTAACCAGGAAGGTATTGAATAAAAAAATGCGATCTGAAAGATTGCGATTATCCACCCCCAGCAGGCTATGGTATTCATCACGAATGGTCATGGCACAACTGGATGAAGTGGAAATAACGCACTCTGATGTATCATTCAACGCATTGGCAAACTGTTCTGTATTCAGTCTGGCATGAGACTGCGCCTTATCCAAAAAGCCATTAGCGATAAGTGGCACACCACAGCACTTTTCTTTCTGCAACAGCCTCACACCAATAGCCATTGCATTTAGCACTTTCACAAGGTCACGGCCAACGCTGGTGTCATTACTATTAACGTAACAACCGTGAAAATAACTGACCTGGCGGTCATAAGTGGTTTGATCCGGGCACTCACTGGCATACCATTGACGGAAGGTCTTGCGAGTGTATTCAGGCATGACTGGACGCTCATCAATGTCCAGCACTTTAGCCATTATACGTCGCACCGGTTTTACTTTAGTGACAGCGTTAACTATTGGAGCAACAGGGGTCGCCACTGCCCCCATAAAGTCGGTATGGCTGAGAATGTAATCACGCAGCTTGGGTTTGTGCTGGCCAGAGCGAGCTTTTGCCTTTTGAATAATGGAACCAATCTCCACTCCAGATGGGCAGGCTACTTCACAGCGTTTACAGTTAGTGCAATATTTCAGGGACTCATCATAAAACGCAGTCCCTTTCATTCTAAGGCGCTCACCATCGGGCCCCGATTGCTTTGGGCCGGGATAATCTGGCTGAACTTCAGCAACCGGACAATAAGTGGTACAGACAGTACATTTTATGCATTGGTCAAACGTCGTATCCAACAAGGCCAAATTAACAGTCATTGTCGTTTTCTCCCTGTTGAGTCTTTTTGATCTGAATAATCTGTTCGGCCACCTTCCAGCCGGTGGTTATAGAAATCCCTCCAGAACTACCCTCCTCTAACGGCTGAGCATCCCCCAATACTCCCCCTGCACAGAATAGGTTTTTTATAGTCTGACCATTTCTTCGAGGCCGCAGCTGTTGATCAGTGACCACTCCAAAGCTGGCAAAAGCATGGGCGTCCAGAAAATGTTGATTTGCCCACTGACTACGAGGAGTAGAAGTATTAGTATCAAGACCAAAAACAGCTTCATGAATCCTCTGACGATCCGCTGCCAGCCCTCCACTCATAAAGCTGCCGGTTGCCAGAACTACGTGATCTGCCTGACATTTGACCTGGCGGTTATGAGCCATATTCAGGGAGTCGAGCCGATCATTAACAAACTCACCGTCGAGCACTTGCTCACCAGGCATCATAACGCCACCCAGGCGATTAAAGAGCCGTGTCAAACGATTAGCTAAGCGAATGCCCGGCAAAGAAGGAGGTAGAGTGGCAAGTTCACAGACCCGGCAACCCAGCATCTCCGACAATTGTCGGGTACGCTCAATACCGTGATGCAAACTTAATACTGAAGGAATTAATACCAGGTCTACCGGGCCTGTGATTTTTTTTATTTGCTGTGCCAGTACGGATAAAACTTTGTCATTATCCAGATACCGGGACACTTCCAGAGAACGCATAGCATTGGTATCGCGGTCATTCATAACCGATGAAGGTAGCCTGATTGTTTCAGCAGTCATCTCAACGCCAGCCAATTCCGGCAACCTGCGCAAATTCATTGCCGCCAGTTCCGGTTGAAAATCCCGAAATCCTTCAATATTAACAACAGCAATTCGTCTTAGATCACGCGCTGTGTCTACTAACGGCAAACGCGTCATGGAGTCTGGAGCAAGGTATGTAGGACGTAATACCCCCAAAGCAGTAATCCGTTGATGATTAACACCCTCACTCACTGGATAACAGGGCATTTCAAATTCACCAGACAAGTCCTGAAACCAGCTCAATGCTTTCTTTACCGCATCAATCCCCGTTTTTGCATAAGGATGATCAGGCTTTTCAGCAATGAGTTGCTCAATACCCTCAAACGGATTCAATAACACCTGCCCATCTGTGTCATGCCCGAGTACATCAATCGTACCAGAGGCAAATGAGAGCCCGCTTTCCCCTTTGCTAACGATGCCCGTTTTCAATCCAGCCTGAGCGCAGCGAATACCACACACCATGCCTGCCAGACCACCACCAATAACCAGGCTGTCAAACTTCATAGTCAGGAACCTCTTCATCCATGTGTTTGATCTGCTTTAAGCTGCTCGCACCCAGCAACCCTTGATAAGTCCAGTAGGTAAAATCTGCTTCCCTGAGAGCATCTCCCCAGAGTACGGGCAGCACCCCTTTCCAGCGTGCCTGAAGAAATTCATCAAGATCATTTGCCACATTCACCTCACCCTTAACGGATAAAGATTCCTGTAAAACATCTGCGGCACGACAAGCACACACTTCTCCCTGGCAAGGCCCCATTCCCAGACGAGTTCGACGACGAAGGTCTACCAGTGAACGGGCATTGAGTTTGTTGATCGCGTACTCCAGCTCACCTCTGGTGATCATCTCACATTCACAGATCACTGCCTGTGATTTACTGGACTCATTAAGAAATCCATCCGATCTTTCTCCATGGCGATAACGTGCTGAAGCGCTCACCGGTACGCTGACTTTAACGGGTAGTGAGTGTTCCCCTCTGGCTGCTCCCGGCAGTTTTTTCTCTGATGTGACACAACAGGCGGTGCTGCCAAGGTTCGTGGCGACAAGATCGGTTGTCATTTCAGCCATAAGCCGGTATGTCATCAACTTCCCTCCCCCAACGGTAACAAACCCTGGCAGGCCATCTGTTTCTTTGTGATCACGAATCACAATGCCTCGGGTGATGTTTCGACCCGAAGTATCACCAGACACTGAGATCAGCGGACGAACACCACAATAGGCTCGTAATATGCGACTTTTCCCCAGAATGGGAGCCAGTTTTTCACCTTCTGTGATGAGCAGATCTATTTCATCGTCATCCACTTTAATAGTGTCGATATCTTCATAGGGTACTTTTTTTGATGTGGTGCCAATCAGCGAAACAGTATCGCCGGGAACCAGGATATCGGCATCTGCCGGTTTACGACAGCGGTTTAATACCATGGAGTTAATCCGATAATCCATGATGAGAAGGGAACCTTTGGCTGGGAACATTTTAATGGAAAGGTCTGCATATTCTGCAATCTGCTGCCCCCATATACCCGCTGCATTAACCGTTTGCTGTGCGCGGATAGCCAGAGCCTCTCCGGTCTTCATATCCACACAGTTAACGCCTTTAACGACACCCTGTTCAATGATCAGACCGACCACTTTTGTGTAATTCAACAACTGACCGCCATGTTCAACGGCATCAAGAATATTAGAAGAACTAAGACGGAAAGGATCAAGAGTGCCATCAGGAACGCGAACCGCACCCAGCATACCCGGGTTGGCATTAGGCTCCAGTTTCAGCGCCTGATCGCGACTCAGTTTTTTAGTTTCAATACCTGCTGCCGTGCAGGAGGTGATAAAAGTATCCTGAAACGCCAGATCATCTTCAGGCAATGTCAGGAAAAGCCCCCCTGTTTCTTCAACACAGTGACTGGCAATGTGTTTCAGAATGCGATTTTCAGCAATACACTCTGTTGCAGAGCGTCCATCTGTGACCGCATAACGGGCGCCGGAATGCAGTAGGCCATGATTTCGGCCAGTTGTACCGTTGGCGATATCATCTCGTTCAACAAGAATGGCTTTAATTCCGCGTAATGCGCAATCTCTCAAAATGCCGGCACCGGTAGCTCCGCCACCGATTACGACTGCATCGGTTTCAATATTTCTCATCTTGCCAGATACCTAATATCGACTCAGGAGTTAACAAACGCACGTAAATGTTGCGCATTGTGCTTGATTGGCATCGAACTATATATTGTTCACATTTCAGCGATATTGAGGTGCGTCAATATTCGTTTATATTCGCCCATATTCAAAGGAAAAAAATTAAGCTCGTGTCGCTTATAAAATCGATCAAATTTGGCAAAAACAACACTCGCAATCACAAACGAACACTCTTTTGACTCAAGTCAATAGAGAAGGCTTGAACACTTTTGTTCCAAAATGCAAAAATTCGTTTCAACAATAACTGACATCTTTGTTCTGAGAGGGCTAGTATGCGTCACTCATTATTTGGAGAATGTGTAGCCGAGTTTATCGGTACCGCACTCCTGATTTTCTTCGGGGCTGGTTGCGTAGCAGCACTGGTTCTTGCCGGTGTTGATTTGGGGCAATGGGAAATATCGATTACCTGGGGTATGGGTGTTGCTATAGCGATTTATGTTACCGGTGGCGTGTCCGGTGCTCATATCAACCCAGCAGTAACCATTGCCCTGGCGGTGTTTAAAGGTTTCGGAAAAAACAAGGTGCTGCCTTATATTGTTGCCCAGATTCTGGGGGCATTCTGTGCAGCGGGGCTGGTTTATTTCCTGTACAGCGATTTGTTCACTGGATTTGAAGCCACCCATGGTATCGTAAGAGGAACGTCTGAAAGTCTGGCTACAGCAGGTATTTTCTCTACTTACCCTCATTCCTTAATCAGTAATACCCAAGCCTTCCTGGTAGAGTTCTTTATCACTGCCGTTCTGATGATTGGCATCCTGGCTATTGGTGATGAAAATAACGGTGCTCCCAAAGGTCCCCTGGCAGCCATTGCTATTGGCATTCTGATTGCCGTCATCGGTGTTGCTTTTGGCCCTCTGACCGGCTTTGCAATGAACCCTGCCCGTGATTTTGGACCGAAACTGTTTGCATTTTTTGCCGGTTGGGGTGACGTGGCATTCACTGGCGGCCTCAGCAACCCATACTTTTGGGTACCCATTCTAGGACCAATCTGCGGCGCCCTGGCCGGTGCCTGGACTTACCTGAACCTTCTTTCCAAACAAATGGAACAGCTTGCCTGTGGCACTCCCGGATGCGAAATTCGTACGACTGAAGGCCACTAAGAACGATTGACAATCCAATTAAGGAATTAAAAATGACTAATGAAGCAAAGTATATTGTTGCTCTTGATCAGGGAACCACCAGCTCCAGAGCCATTATCTTTGATAAAGCTGGTGCGATTGTTGATGTTTCTCAGCGTGAATTTACTCAACACTACCCTCAGCCAGGCTGGGTTGAGCATGATGCCATGGAAATCTGGGCCACCCAAAGCTCTGTTCTGACTGAAGTACTTGCCAAGTCAGGTATTCGCTCTGACGAAATCGCCGGTATTGGTATTACCAACCAACGTGAAACCGTTGTCGTATGGGATAAAACAACCGGTCGTCCCGTCCACAATGCTATTGTATGGCAGTGCCGCCGTACCACTGAAATCTGTGAACAGCTGAAGCGCGACGGTCTGGAGGACTATATTCGTGAAACCACGGGGCTGGTTCTGGACTCTTACTTCTCCGGCACCAAAATCAAGTGGATCCTGGACAATGTGGAAGGCGCACGCGCCAAGGCTGAAAAGGGCGAGCTACTCTTCGGTACTATTGATACATGGCTGATCTGGAACATGACCGGTGGTCGCGCCCACGTCACTGATGTGACCAACGCCTCACGCACCATGATTTTCGATATCAATAAACTGGACTGGGATGAGAAACTGCTTGATGCAATGCAGATTCCCCGCAGCATGCTCCCAGAAGTAAAATCCAGCTCTGAAATCTACGGTAAGACCAACATCGGCGGTAAAGGCGGAACCCGGATTCCTATCGCCGGTGTTGCGGGTGACCAGCAGGCTGCCCTGTTTGGCCAGATGTGTCATGACAAAGGTATGGCAAAAAACACCTATGGAACCGGCTGCTTCCTGCTGATGAACACCGGAGAAGAACCTGTTCAATCCCGGAGTGGCCTGCTGACTACCATTGCCTGCGGTATCGATGGCAAGGTGACCTACGCACTGGAAGGCTCTGTATTTATGGCGGGTGCCTCTGTTCAATGGCTACGGGATGAGCTGGGACTGGTGCGCGATGCTACGGATACAGAATATTTTGCCACCAAAGTAGAAGACACTGGTGGTGTCTATGTCGTGCCTGCTTTTGTTGGTCTGGGTGCTCCATACTGGGATCCCTACGCCCGCGGCTCCATTGTTGGTATGACCCGTGGCACCAACCGTAACCATATTGTTCGTGCTACCCTGGAATCCATTGCTTATCAGACCCGTGATCTTATCGAAGCCATGGAGCAGGATTCAGGCATTAAACTGTCTCAACTTCGGGTTGATGGCGGTGCCGTTAAAAACAACTTCCTGATGCAATTCCAGTCAGACATTCTGGCCTCTGACGTGGTTCGACCCAGGGTTATCGAAACCACAGCTGCTGGTGCGGCCTATCTTGCTGGTCTGGCGGTCGGTTTCTGGAACAGTATTGATGAACTGAAAGATCAGGTATCTGTGGATCGTGAGTACGAGCCAGCCATGAGCGAAGAACGTCGCTCTGAGCTCTACAAAGGCTGGAAAAAAGCAGTTGATCGTTCGCAAAAATGGGTTGAATGATTCTGTTTTAATAAAGCCTGCTGCTGGTAAAACAGCAGAAGGCTTTATTATTTGTCCCTGAATGGCGAGTCTGAAAAGAGAAATTCGCAACCAATCCTTTAGTAAGACATGGCGTGTCGTTCTCTCGATATCTGAAAGATCGACTCTCAGAAACCGGGTTAATTTCACAGCTGTCTGACATGATACGTCAAAAATCAGCTTAACGGGTGGGTAGTTCTGCCTACGGTTATTAAGTAATTACCTTTTTTGTTCGCAATTGATTTATATCATAACAATTTTTATACAAAACTTTATTATTCACACGACTCGAAAATAGTCGTGCGACATCTGATAAATAGTCAGAAAACCAAGTTTTTGCTTCCTGAATTTCTGCTTCGACCAACTCAATTTATTGTTTCAGGATGAACCTGGCAAACGCTTATAAAATGGTAAAAGTTTAGTGATGAAAACAAACGCAAAGGCTACAAGGTAAATGTTTACACCGTGAATAGCCTTGAACGTGCCAACCAGTTGTTTAACTGGGGGATTGATGGCAGGGCTTACGCATGAGAATAATCATTCTCATTTAGAAGCGCAAAGCAACAGTTCTGCCGTATCATGAGTTGATCATGGCTAACACATCAGTGCTAAAAAGCTGTAAAATACTCCAATTTTACGTCTGATGCCTATTAATCCTGAACCGCTAATCATGTTTCTCAACGAGTTAACCGACCCACGTAAGCGTCAGGGCTTACGCACCAGAAAAATCATTCTCATTTAGCCCTACAATGAACGACCTCAGTAGCTGAGCAAGGTATTTATTGCTTCACCCTGCCATTTTACGCTTTGTTTTGATACTCCTTTTAATGCTAATGTCGGCCTTCAAGAAATTCAGAGCAATGCGTCGCAATGTGGACAGATTTTCACCAGCGTGTTCATCTTTGGTCTGGCACGCGTCTTCATCAAAGGCGATATCCAACATCCAGTACAGATTATTCTTCACCTCCCAATGCTGTCGTGTTGCCCGGAGCATTTCTTTTACTGTGAAAACTTTCCTGGAAATATAGAGCTGTAATGCTGTCGTAGCTTTACTATCAATGGTTCAATCTGACTGAACGGCACCAAACTGATCCTGGCCTTACTGATGACTCTAGTGATTGCGGTGGCCATAAAAATTATCTCTTCAGGGATATCTGTGGGTAAAACCAGCCAGCCTGTGAGGATAAAGCTACAGAGCAACCTCTAAGTTGGAAACAAATAGTCGGCACATGAAGGATTGGACACTGCTGACGCTGCAAAACAGTTTGCAACGCTATCAGCACCCTTAGTGGACAAAGCATCCGTTTATTAGCAAAAGGTTTGCCGCGAGTCTGAAAACACCTGTCTGTTTACGGTAGGTCATGGGTATTTTCCCTGGCCCCCATGCTTTAGGTCCTGTGATTCCAACATGAAAACCCACACGTTATTTTAGTTCTGTAGACAACCGAATTAAAGAGTTGGCCATCGTCGTCCGGGTGACAGAGCCACCGTATCGCTTGAGGATATTCTCTTGCCTATACAAAGGCAATGCGTCGCAGTACTTGGAGACAATGATCCAGGCCAGTGTGCAAACAGAGAGTGAAGATTTGGGCAGTGGGTGTTTTGGCAGCTCTGCAACTTTAATGACCCGCTTCTCCTGTCCATGCTCATCGACTTCCGGAAAGACTGCTTTCTCTTGCAGAATTTCTTTTACCTGAACTTTGGCCGGTACGATATCAAGCTCTTCACGGACTTTGACAAAGAAGGTATTAATGGCTTCGGCTTTTTCTTCTTCGCTGAGTTCAGAGCGTTCCTGGACTCTGGGCAGAGACTCTGAAAATGGCTTGCGCCCTGTTTTCTTTTTGCGTGGTTTTGGAAGCTCTTGCTCTGGCTGATCTTCAGCTTCGTCTTCGTCTTGCTCACCGGTGCAGCCTTCCAGCTCCACCTCATTGAAAATGTCGTCCTGGCTGTTGTTTTTTTCAGTGCTTCTTCCGTACAGGCGGGATCGGGAGAGCCTCAGGTATTCTTCCAGTTGCGCAATGCGTTTTTTTTGAGAATCGATGATCTCTGACTTCTTTTGAATAATGTCGTCTTTTTCAAGAAGGGCATTTTCTTTTTCAAGAATGACACTTTCCTGGGAATGGATCGCCTTAAATAAGGCGACCATTTCAGGGTTAGTTTCAGCTTGATGAAAAGGCAAACTCAGTGCGGATTTCGGCTGAAAAATCAGAGTGTCGACGGTCGATTTCATGGTCGCTATTTTACCATAAAACCCTGAAAAACTCGACTAAAAACAACTCTCATAATGCCTTTTTTTATGGGGTTGCATGGCGTTGAGATCGTAGCCGTCCAGCAGCCAGTTTAATTGTTGCCCGGTTAATGTAACCAGCTCTTCGTCCGGTTTGGGCCAGTGGAATTTGTCCTCAGACAGGCTCTTGTAATAAAGCACAAAACCATTATCTTCCCAGTACAGGCACTTGATTTTATTACGCTGCCGATTGGTAAACGCATATAAATAGCCGTCAAAGGGGTTGTGCCCCAGCTCTTGTTCAACCAACACAGCAAGCCCACGAAATGACTTGCGAAAGTCAATCGGCTCCCGGTAGAGAAACACCTTTCTTTGCCATATTGGCCTCTCATATTGGGAGGCTAATCATTTCAAATGGTTTTTTGATTCTGAAGGGCGTGGGTTTATTTGGCGTTTACGAACTATTCAATATACCTCGAGATCATGGGAGAGATTAAGAACTTGCTCTCTGAAGAGTTAGGGCATGATGTCACATTACTGGACACACATTCGTTTACCTGGATACTTTGTGACACTCCCCGCCTTGTCAGGCGAGGCTTCTGATTTCACAGGCTACAGTCAGCCTCTAAAAGGACGGGGTTTTACGCTCATTCGATAAAGCAGCGATTCCCGCACTTAATACGACAATGTAAGTATTTTATTCAAATTCGTGCTCAGGAGTTAGCGGCCAGCAAAAACCCTGCACCCCAGGTACATTAACAAGTACTATTGTCCCCTGAAAACCTTGGCTACATTACTTTTCTATGAAGTGTTAATTTGAACCCTACCAGGCTTTATGCCATATATGAGCGCATCGAACAATTCATCCCAACCTTCGAGCATCCAGGACAGGAATACCCGTGTAATCACCTTCCATAGGTACGTTCGGACGCCCCTCGCTCGCTCCTTCAGCGCCTTTTTGAATTCCGGGCTGGCCATTTCCTGGATTTGATCAACCATGAAGGCCAGGAACGTCAGGTAAGCCAGGTTGGTTGCCAGGTGCTGCTTCCCGTGACCATAGTTGTGTTCAAGGCTGTAGCCTTGGTTTTTCAGGGTGTTAAACGTTTGGTTCTCGATGTGCCAGCGGCAACGACCTCCTCTCATGACAGCTTCAACGGTATCTTTGGTTAACTCAATATCTGTGACCCAGCACCAGGTGTGGCGTTTGCCTTCACTGTCTGTCTCCACGTAATCAAGGACATTGACATTTTGGGTCAACTTGGAGGCATTCAGCGGTACATCATTAGCGAAACGAAACCAGTGCCTGGTTCCTTGCTCTTCATCAATGATTTTATGATAACTGAGCTGTTCCTGGTCACACAGCGCATCCATCGCCTCGATAAGGGATTTGTGGTTGCCATCTTTAGCCACAATGATGAAGTGCCAGCCATAGCTCTTGATCAACTCAATAGTAGGATTGTCAGCAAAAAGCCCATCCAGGAGTATGACCAGTTTTAAATGAGGGTGCTCTCTCTTGACGTGCGCCAGGTAGCGCTTGATGGCATTCTGTTCGCAGTCATTCTTGTTGTCGCCGTCCTGTTGAACAATCGCCTCTGGGGCAAAGGGCATGACGACTTTTTGATCCGGGTGAACAATACAGCCGCCCAATAAGTTGTGGTAGTAAGCTTCATTGGGTTTCCCCTTGTTTTTTACACAACACTCTTGGCATCGGCATTTACCTGAGTAGAAGAGGCCGGTGCCATCAACCGGCATCAGGTACCAGTCTTTCAAGTCACCACACTGGTACTCGAAGGCTTTAAGAAGCTTGTTACGCTGAATCAGGGAGAATAACTTCTTGAAGGGCTTGCGAAACTGTGCAGGCTCAATGGGATCAAGCACTTCTCTCATGCGTGTATCACAGGGTACTTTCTGATCTTGGACGTGATACATAGTCGCCAGGTTATGAAGAATAACCGGGTCGGCACGGTCAGAGTCAAAGGTCAGAAGGGAATCGTACTTCTGATGCATCATGGCAAAAGCGGATTTTGCAAAGTTGGGAAAGGGAATCCCATTAGGGCAATGGTTAGGCCGGTGATCTGGAATCTCATCAAGGCACTTGCAAACCTGATCGATTAGGTTTGCTGCGTTAAGGTGTTTGCTGACTTTGGGCATGGCTGTGATCACAAAAGTACGACAGTGTTTTCATGCCTTCAATATAGAGCTAAAAAGTCTGCGAAGTGTTTTTTTTTGAGTGCGCTGGAGGCTATGCGGCTCAAAGGCTTAAAAAAACAGCGGGAATTGCTGTCGATAAAGGCTACATTAGTTTTGAAGATACAGGGAAAATTATTATTTCAAATAGATTATTAGGGAAAGATCAGCAAAATCTGGGGTTGCATGAGTCGATGAAACTCTCAAGAATCGAAGAAAGGCATAAGGAATATTTAAACTATCACCGAGAAAACATTTACGAAAGCTTTGGAGGTTGTTGACGACTCACATTGTCAACCAAACATATGCTGCTGTAGTAGTATGATTACCGAGGGAAACTGACGGGCTAATTTGCATTAGTGTAACTTCTTGAGCCGGGCTGGTCTTTATGGTGGTAGCTCCAAAAAGGAGCGGTCAACAAGGGACATCTTTGCTGATGTAGAGCTGAATACAGAAGGAGCTATCGACACCCTCTTCACCAAGGTCCGAAAAATCTGAATATCACTCCTGCCAAAACATACGTGTAATAAAAAAAACCACCTGACAACTTGATATTGCTCACTTTATAACCAATATTTCAATACACAACAAAACCAAGCAACAGGTTCTACGTTCATGAGCAGTATCACCAATATCAAAGAAGCATTAGCACAGGCCAAAAAAGACGAAAGCGTCGGCATCTCCATTGCCACTCTCTCATCAGGTCAAGATTTCTGTCTTTTTTGTACTGAGATACCAAAGGGCCATAAAGTCGGCTGTCGCTACCATATTGAAGGTGATGAAATCTATTCCATCCTCTCAGGAGAAGGCGTTATTTACACTGCCGCACCCGATAAAATAGAGGACGCTAACAGCATTAACTTCCGGCCAGTGGTTGCAGGAGATAATTTTACCATTCCAGCAGGTGTTGTTCACCAGCTGAAAGCCTCTTCAGATATGGTCTTACTGTTCATTTGCCCTCAATCACACCTGAATTCTGACCGGGTTATCGTGCCCAGCCTTACTACTTGAACTGACTATCGTGATGCTCTCAGTTATGAGCCCCGAAGGATCAATTGAAGACCCGGTGCAGGCTTGCTGGTCCATAGCGACCGTGGTAGCCAGTATGTTTCAGATCGGTACCAGAAGCTCCTGAAGGTTAATGACTTCACTTGCACCATGAGTCGCAAGGGTAACTGTTGGGACAACGCAGTAGCTGAAAGTTTCTTCCATACCCTGAAAACAGAGCTGATTCATCATGAAGATTTTCAGACGAGAGAGGAGGCACAGCAAGCAATTTTTGAGTATATCGAAGTGTTTTACAATCGCCAGAGAAAGCACTCAGCCAATGGCTACCTGGCACCGTTCAAGTATGAACAGAAACTTGCCGAGGCAGCGTAAAAAAGTGTCCGGAAAACTCTTACCATATCAGAGGACGCCAGTTCGGTTGAACCGTCAAAACAGAGTCGTGTGGCTTAACCAAGAAGAATCCCCTTCCTTTAGGAAGGGGAGCATTCAATCTTTTAATTTATTGAGTAGTTTCAGTTTCCGTAAATACGCCATCAAAGAGGGCAGTGGATAAATAACGTTCTCCTGAATCAGGCAATATCACAACAATATTTTTCCCTTTATTTTCAGGCCGAGAGGCAACTCTCAGAGCCGCTGCAACCGCAGCACCACTGGAAATACCCGCAAGAATGCCCTCTTCTTTCATTAACCGGTGGGCAACGTTCATAGCATCGTCATCCGAGATCTGTTCCACCTGGTCCACCAACCGCAGATCAAGATTGGCGGGAATAAAACCTGCCCCGATACCCTGTATTTTATGGGGCGAAGGCTTGATTTCACGGCCTGCCAGATACTGACTAATCACCGGTGATGCTTCCGGCTCTACTGCCACGGAAATAATGTTCTTTTTCTGAATCTCCTTGAGGTAACGGGACACCCCGGAAATAGTGCCGCCAGTTCCAACACCTGCCACAAAAATATCAACAGCCCCGTCCAAGTCATTCCAGATTTCCGGGCCCGTAGTCTCTTCATGAATTCTCGGATTAGCCGGGTTCTCAAATTGTTGCAGCAGCAAGAATTTATCGGGATTTTCTGCCGCTAATTCAGTGGCCTTGGCAATGGCACCGGGCATTCCTTTGGCTGCCTCCGTCAGAATCAGATGAGCGCCCAGGGCTTTAAGAACTTTGCGACGCTCAAGACTCATGGAAGCAGGCATGGTCAAAGTCAGAGGAATACCACGGGAAGCCGCAACAAAAGCCAGAGCTATGCCAGTATTGCCACTGGTAGGCTCCACCAGTTCAACACCAGGCTTCAGCTTGCCAGAACTCTCGGCATCCCAGATCATGCTGGCACCAATTCGGCACTTCACGCTGCTTGCAGGATTACGTGATTCAGTTTTGACAAAAATATTATGTTCTGGTGCCAGACGGTTCAGTTTAATCAGAGGCGTCTGACCAATGGCTTGTGAATTGTCACTATAAACCCGGGGCATTCCAGTATCCCTCCTCAAGATGGTCTGCCCTACTTTATCGTGGATGAATATAGAGTAAAGTAATTAAAAATTATAAAAATATACTATTTTTAAATATCAAATATTGGCGACATGACTCACGTGGTCAACACCAAAGCCACGGAGCCCAGGATCGCAAAAACACCTAACAAGGTCATATCTCTGGCGCACGATCCTGTCATGCAGGGCCTGGTGGTATTGCTAGTGGTAGGAATAGGAGTACTGGAATTGGAGGGTGGATTCACGGTCTGGCAGACTTCTGAGCCAAAGAAGAACTGACCTTCAAGGTTAACCAGCCCGGCGCAGGCGGTATTGGTGGAATAATGTGTCGCCGTCCAGGTGTTTGTAATTTGGATACGGGTCTCTTGAACTTGCATAGCAATATTTGAACCTGCATCCTTTGAACCTGCATTGTTTTCGCACCTTTCTGCAACTTCTGCAAAAGATACCGGAATGGCTTTTAAGCTGAACTCCTGCTGGATTTGCCACCATGTATTGGCGGCTTGCAGGTGGTTACAGGCCAGAGCCAACCCAACCCGTCCACCGACTGTTATAGCAGTTGCTGACACCCGGATCTGATTACCCGCCAGATTAAAAACAGGCGGTTTTACATGAGTATCGGTATGACCTAAAAGCGCGAACCCCCCTTTGCGAAAAGCGGCGCGACCTGTGTTGCCATAATTGGCAATATCAACCGTGTTTTTGTTGATGTTTATACCGGTTCCGGATCCCAGTTTATAGGCACCCGCTTCGGCCATTTTCCCCCGAAATATGTTTCCGGTAACCGCTAATGCCCCTTCCTGATTCCGGATAGCAGGCAGGTTAATAGCAATGCCTTGCTCGGGAATAAATGCTCTGCCAGATTGTTTGAAGCTTGTACCTATGAGCGTGTTTTTGGCGAACAGCAGTCCCGGGCCCGGACGACTGACCGATGCATCGAGAGGCTTTTTACAATCAAGGGTAAGGGTGGCCCGGGCAGGAAGATGAAAGACGTTATCTTCTATCACCAGTCTCCGGTTGTAGCACCCTGCGAAAACAATGGTGTCAATGGAGGGATGGCTGTTCACCCGAGTGGGCTGGAAGGTAAGGTGTTTTATGTGACTTGCTTTTGTTTCGACAAACTGGAAGTTGTCAGTGCTTCCCACCCGGATCAGATGTTTGCCTGCAAATTCTGGCCGATCTCTGAGCACGATTTCAAGGCCGTCATCCGCCGCCCCAAGAATGTCCTGACCGTTTTTCAAATGTATTTCGCTACCAACAAAGTATTCAACCGGGGTTTTGCCAGAGAAAGCCGAAACGGAAGGCGTCCTTACTGCCGGGGCCGCCGTGTTGGAGGAGAGCAGTATAACGGCATTTTCAGGAGCCTGATTGATCAACTGATCGACATTTTCTGCCGGGTCGGCGTTGAGAATAATGCACTGTCGTCCTCGAACAAGGTGTTTATACTGGTCCAGGCGTTGCTGAACCCCTGTCGTCTGGCCTGAAAGAGCGTCGCAGGACGTGGTCGGAGTGGGTGTTGGGGAATAAGGGTTTTTGGTGGTAGTTGATTGATCCGTGGTTTGAGCCTGAAGGCTCAGCGCCGGTAACAGGAATACAGGGGCGATTAGCCGGGTTAAAGCATGTTTCAATGTAATCATTTTTATGACTTCCAGGAATTGTAGATATGGAAGCCTAGACCCTGTATTCAGGCTTATCCATGTGGGGCACTATTAACTTGACACTTTTTTTGCAAACCTTGGGTAAGTCTGTGACCAATGTGAGAACGAGGGACAGGCAGTTTTAGCGTTTTTGTCGATTATTCCAACCACTGCCTCAGCACATTCACCGCAACCGGAGCAAAGGCTTCCAATTTGCCATTCTCTGGTTCAGACAATTCTTCTACTACCATTTCGATCAGATCGTTATCGTCCAAACCTTCAGACGGATCAACGCCATTGATAAATAACAACGAATGTACCAGCTGCTTTCTTTTTTCTATCAGGCTGCGATTATTCTGCTCCCTGTCACCAAGGTTCAGAACTTTGATCGCCTCCACAGCCCGATCCGATTTACCTGTAACCCGCCCGCTCAACTTGAACTCAAACTCGGTTTCGCACTCGGGCATAAAGGGAGTCAAAGGCAACAGCTGTGACTTATGAGAATCATCGTTTTTCCTCAACTGGATACCCCGCGGGGAGGAATGTTGACTTGCTCGTTAGAGCAAGCTGTAACCATAACCATCCACAGACTGAATTTTCTGACAGTTTCTCCATGAAATTCCTTGGATGGTGTCACTTTCAGTCTTGATGTTGAATGAGCCTGTCGTTCTCACTGAAACCCGTCCTGTATACGTTCCTTGTCGTTTACCGGCTGGAACGATAGCCTTGACGATATCACCAGTCTGGAAGCCTTTTACTTGTTTGGAGTCTTTAGCCTTTGTACGGGGAAATCCGTACTTGTCCACTCTACACATTTGTCGTGAGCCTCTACCCATAGCTTTAATGATTAAGGGTTTTGTGCTCTCTGCTATGTATACACTGGCTCCAGACTCTCCTACACAGGCGGCATCTATCCAGTGCTCTTTCTTGTATCCTTGTTGAGTGCGGTTGAACTTCGTTCTACCGCCAGTAGCAAAGTTGGTAGGAAGACCGATAGCCTGAACACGTCTGGCGGTTTCGTTTCTTGTGGCATTGACAGCAGCAGCATCTTTCAGACAATTGACCTTCTTTCCTTTCAGGATGCTGGTCACATTTCTGACTCTTGCTGCATCCAGCTTGTTCTTGTTCTTTTTCTTTGAAATAGATTCAAGCCACTGTTTAGGGTGGATAGCTCCTTTCTCTTCATTGCATGTACGACATGCAATGTACAAATTGCCGATCCGGTTTGAGCCTCCCAGGGCTCTGGATATGAAATGTTCGATGTTGAGGATTGGGTCGTTACTCACTCCCTTACAGTAAGAACACTTGTGTCCATCTCGATACAGCAGATATTGTCTCAACTCCGTACCAAACAACGTACCACGTTGATACTCGACTCCTGAAATGTCTGGATTCTCCATAAGTTGCATATCGAACTTAACACGCTCAACAGCTACATCACTGATGGGTGCTTTGAGACAGAATCTCTTTGCCCAAGTCTCGGTGTTGAAGACTCGACTCATAAGGCTAGGCGGTAGCCAGCCTTCGGGCCTTGTTCGATTCATGAAACGGGCTTTTCTATAGCGGGTTTTCCGGTTTCTTCTGGCTCGACGTGTTGTACGCCGAGACTCAAGAGAATCCTTAACCCTCTGCCCTCTATGCTGGAGTTCAGCGGCAAAGACGACTTTCTTTCCACGATCACAGTCAGCAACAACGGCTATGCCTGTTGTTTTGCTTCCAACGTCGAATTTGAGTTCCAGTGGCTGAACATCTCCACCTTCTCTCTCTTTCAGGATGATCGTGAAAGGATAGCGTCTGAAGACAGCAGCTTTACCTTTGTTTAACAGCTTTCTTGCCCTTGCCGGATGGCAAGGCATAAGAGGCTTTTTGTTTTTGTCAAATACGAACACTCGGTTCATACGTCGTTGTCCTTATATTTGGTGCTTACGCACCGAACTAGGCTTTCGCCAGTAAAGTTCACCTCGACAATGTTAATGGACGGTTTCTTGATAGCAGCACTGTGATTAACCCTCAATACACTGTTTAACCACTATCCTTAGAGCGTGGGACTGGTGAAGCATCCCACGGTAACTATACATTCGTCCTTAACGGAGCAACCTTGCGGTTGCTGAGTCTGGTCACTTCTAACCCCAAATTGGGAGCTTTCTCAAGCCCCGTCCTTCAGGGCGGGGTTCAGTGACTCAGCTGAATATTGATTTCACTGTTCCGGATATCGGTATCCATAATATCCAGCAGAACCGTGTTGGCATCTTCACCATACAATGGCTTCAGCTTTTTTAACTCATCAGCATCAATCAGATAGGTCAGCACATTTTTACTGTCACTGATCACCAGTGGTGAATGAGTCGTCAAAACAAACTGGCAGTTAGGGAATGTCACTGTCAGCTGATTAATCAGACTACGCTGCCACTGTGGATGAAGATGCATATCCACTTCATCAATCAGAACAATGCCATCGCCTTCTAATGGATTTTCCAGTGCCGGGTTCATCACCGCCAGTCGTCGGGCAATATCACCAATCAACGCCATCAATGATTTTTCACCCTGAGATAACTGGGCAACATTGAACGTCTCACCGTTTTTGTCGATGGACATATGCAGTCTTGGTTTGCGTCTTACCCGCAGGTTGGAAAACTCTGGCATAAATTTGTAGATAGCCGAGCGGACAGCGGTCAGTTGTCGATCTTTTGATGAAGCCTTTAGCTCATTCAATCGCTTCCAGGTATCTGCATCTTCTTTAAGAACTTCTCGCAGCTGCTCCAGAATATCATCCGAAAATCCGGACTCATTTTCGCTGTCTTCACGCTCACGAAACCATTCAAAAAAGCGCCTGAAGTCAACGCCCTGACTCAGAGATTTGTCATAACCGTCAAGCTGCAAAAAAGCAGCAATTCCCGCTGTTTTTTTAAGCCTTTGAGCCGCATAGCCTCCAGCGCACTCAAAAAAAAACACTTCGCAGACTTTTTAGCTCTATATTGAAGGCATGAAAACACTGTCGTACTTTTGTGATCACAGCCATGCCCAAAGTCAGCAAACACCTTAACGCAGCAAACCTAATCGATCAGGTTTGCAAGTGCCTTGATGAGATTCCAGATCACCGGCCTAACCATTGCCCTAATGGGATTCCCTTTCCCAACTTTGCAAAATCCGCTTTTGCCATGATGCATCAGAAGTACGATTCCCTTCTGACCTTTGACTCTGACCGTGCCGACCCGGTTATTCTTCATAACCTGGCGACTATGTATCACGTCCAAGATCAGAAAGTACCCTGTGATACACGCATGAGAGAAGTGCTTGATCCCATTGAGCCTGCACAGTTTCGCAAGCCCTTCAAGAAGTTATTCTCCCTGATTCAGCGTAACAAGCTTCTTAAAGCCTTCGAGTACCAGTGTGGTGACTTGAAAGACTGGTACCTGATGCCGGTTGATGGCACCGGCCTCTTCTACTCAGGTAAATGCCGATGCCAAGAGTGTTGTGTAAAAAACAAGGGAAACCCAATGAAGCTTACTACCACAACTTATTGGGCGGCTGTATTGTTCACCCGGATCAAAAAGTCGTCATGCCCTTTGCCCCAGAGGCGATTGTTCAACAGGACGGCGACAACAAGAATGACTGCGAACAGAATGCCATCAAGCGCTACCTGGCGCACGTCAAGAGAGAGCACCCTCATTTAAAACTGGTCATACTCCTGGATGGGCTTTTTGCTGACAATCCTACTATTGAGTTGATCAAGAGCTATGGCTGGCACTTCATCATTGTGGCTAAAGATGGCAACCACAAATCCCTTATCGAGGCGATGGATGCGCTGTGTGACCAGGAACAGCTCAGTTATCATAAAATCATTGATGAAGAGCAAGGAACCAGGCACTGGTTTCGTTTCGCTAATGATGTACCGCTGAATGCCTCCAAGTTGACCCAAAATGTCAATGTCCTTGATTACGTGGAGACAGACAGTGAAGGCAAACGCCACACCTGGTGCTGGGTCACAGATATTGAGTTAACCAAAGATACCGTTGAAGCTGTCATGAGAGGAGGTCGTTGCCGCTGGCACATCGAGAACCAAACGTTTAACACCCTGAAAAACCAAGGCTACAGCCTTGAACACAACTATGGTCACGGGAAGCAGCACCTGGCAACCAACCTGGCTTACCTGACGTTCCTGGCCTTCATGGTTGATCAAATCCAGGAAATGGCCAGCCCGGAATTCAAAAAGGCGCTGAAGGAGCGAGCGAGGGGCGTCCGAACGTACCTATGGAAGGTGATTACACGGGTATTCCTGTCCTGGATGCTCGAAGGTTGGGATGAATTGTTCGATGCGCTCATATATGGCATAAGGGAACTGGCGATCAAAATCATACCGGAGTATGGTAGGCAGCAAGCTTAAACTCCTATGTCATTGATTGCTATGTCTACCTCTGTTGCTATTCCTCAAGAAGCCAAAGACGTCATTAAGTTTGCAGCCAAACAACTCACTGGCATGAAAAAAAGAATCTTCATGGCTGAGGTGTCGAAAAAGCTCTGCTACGAGAGTCCCCGCTTAACGGAGTCAGAGTTTGGTTGGAGCAGAAAGTCCGTAGAACTCGGTATCAATGAGCTACGGACAGGGTTCGAGTGCTTTGGCCATTATGAAGTATGTGGCAAGCGCCGTTCAGAAATTAACCTACCACAATTAGAACAAGACATCCGTAGTCTGGTTGAACCGGAAAGCCAGGCAGACCCACAGATGAAGAACACATTAGCCTATACTCGCATTACAGCTAAAGCGGTTCATCGAAAGCTCATTGAAGAAAAAGGCTGGGCGGAAGATCAGGTTCCCAAAGTGCGAACCATTAATGATATTCTCAATCGCCTGGGCTATAAACTGCGTCGGGTACAAAAAACCAAACCCCAAAAAAGTCCGGAAACCGATGCCATTTTTGAAAACGTCCACCGAATAAACGAAGAAGCTAAAAACAACAAAAAAGCGTTGCGAGTCAGCATAGACTGCAAAGCAACAGTTAATCTTGGCGACTTTTCCAGAGGGGGTAAATCTCGTGGGAAGGCTCCTGTTAAAGCACTTGATCATGACATGGCTACGAAGAGTAAACTGATTCCTTTTGGCATTCTCAATCTTGAAAACGACCAACTCCATATTTTCTACGGCAATTCGAACAAAACCAGTGATTTTGTCTGCGATGCGTTCGAGTGGTGGTGGGATCTGGTGAAAGAAGAAAATCCGGAGGTAGAGGAGATTGTTATTTTTGCCGATAATGGTCCGGAAAATAATAGTCACCGCACTCAGTACCTCTCAAGGCTGGTGCGTTTCAGTCAAAGCAAAGGCCTGAAAATTCATGGGGTGTACTATCCTCCCTATCACAGCAAATACAACCCCATCGAACGTAGGTGGTCTTCGCTGGAAAATCATTGGAGTGGGACGTTATTGAATACAGTGAGCACTGTATTGAAATGGACGGAAACTATGACATGGAAAGCGATGAGTCCTGTGGTTAATCTGCTGGACAAGTTTTATCCCAAGGGAGTGAGACTTGGAAAATCAGAAATGACTGATATAAATCCATACATTATCAGGAATCCGAAACTACCAAAGTGGGATATGACTGTCGTTCCTGAATCGGTAGTTTCTTAACCGCCACTTCCCTAAAGCCTGGTAGGGTTCAAATTAACACTTCATAGAAAAGTAATGTAGCCAAGGTTTTCAGGGGACAATAGTACTTGTTAATGTACCTGGGGTGCAGGGTTTTTGCTGGCCGCTAACTCCTGAGCACGAATTTGAATAAAATACTTACATTGTCGTATTAAGTGCGGGAATCGCTGCTGCCCGCACTCTTATCGCTTTGAATACGGGAAACCAGCCAGCTCAGGGAAGTTGCCAGGGAACGCAGGATTGAAGTTTTACCTGTACCATTGTTCCCCACAAAAACAGTCACATTAGTGTTCAGGTTCTCCAGCGGAGCCAACGGAATTTCCAACTCAGAAAAACGCCCGACATTACGTAATGTCAGTTTTTTAACCTCCATTAACCCTCTCCATCCTCTGTACCGTTTTTTTAAACATTAACCCCGCGTTTGCCAGTCAGCAACTGTTGCAAAACTATCGGATATTGTGGCATGAAGGCATTATTTTTCAACGATTTGATCGAAATGCTGGCGCAAACCCGTTCCTTTAAGTTTTTCATGGACTCTGGAACGGAGTTGGTTGGCAAAGGAATTCCTGTGCTGACTAAAGGACGTGGAGCGAAATGTAAGCCGGGAAAGGGCAAGCCCTCTTCCGCAGCTCGCAGTGAAACGTCAAAAAAGAAAAGAACGGTAACTACTCCGGTAGCTTGCTTAGTATTGGAAGCTCGCTCCTTTAGGGGCGAGTAGTTCACGCAGTAGGACATTACTGCATCATAGCTACTGGCTGCTGTTCAGATATGAAGTTGGCGCACACATTTGCGTACTTTTGCCTTTCGAGCCTTGTAGTGACCGGGAGCATGAATCTGATCATTTTCCGAACTGGGATGCCTCTCGTGCTCTACCAACTACCAACACCCTCTTCAGCCTGGAAACGAGTCACTGCAAAAGTCGAGATAAAGCAACCTGATAAACTTCGTTTTTATCTCTCTTGCCAATAGCAAGAACTCTCACAGTAATGGTTTTTTCTGACACAGAATAAATTAGCCTGTAACCCAATTGTCTGAGCTTGATCTTATACATGTTTGGAGCTCCTGATACCTGCGCAGAAGGCACATGTGGATCGACCAATCTTCTTTCCAGAACTTTCTTGAACTGATCCCTTACCGCTGGATTAAGTTTTTTCCATTCCTTCAGCGCTGATTTTTTAAATTCAAGCTCATAACTCATCAAGCGAAACCTTTACAGATTCTTCATTTTCCCTTTGTTTGACAATTTCTAATAATTCCAAATCCTCAATGAGTTCCATCATAGCTTCATAAGCTTTGGCAGGAACACAGTAAAAGGCTGGTTCGTTTCTGTTCAGTACCGCGACAGGTAATCCCTCACCACTAGCAACAACTTTCATAGGATTTGCCTTCAATTCAGAAATGCTCGCAGCAGTATCAGTTAATATTTGGCTAGCCATTGTGCGTCCTCCTATCTCACTATCTCAAGAAGACCTAATAATAGGTCTACTAAAAAGTCCTGTAAAGCAAGAGAAGTTTGACTCACTCTAACAAAGACCGAATCACAGCATAGACTAGGGATTGCACTATGACCACGTGGAGTCTCTTCCAACATGAAAAGAACCTTGATTCAATCTTGCCAAAAAGCGCCTTTTAAGACCTTTGAATGCTCCCCTTCCTGAAGGAAGGGGATTCTTCTTGGTTAAGCCACAAGACTCTGTTTGGACGGTTCAACCAAACCTGCGTCCTCGGACGCCCAAACTGATTCAAGGGTAGTACCAAGCAAAGTAGGCTCATTCAAAGCCACTACTACGGGCGACTTGCGTAGCAAGGTCGGTCGTAGATACTTTACGTTTCCGGTAGGCAGAATCGAACCAGGAACTATACGTCCATTGTGGAAGTATTTGTTCAGGATGTTGCAGGCTCCGACTTCGTCTCTCGCTGCAACATAACCGCAACCCTGACACTTATAGTTGCGCCCACTTGGCTTATGCCTGTGACCGCACTTAGGGCATGTTTGAGTGGTGTAAGATTCGTTGATCTTAACCACATCAACCCCTCTCAGCTTGCCTTTGTAGGTCAGGTACTCAACCAATCGACCTAGCGGATTCCCGCTGTTCTCCTGGTTGCTGCGTCTTGATCCCTTTTTCTGCTTACGCTTGTTACGTGCTATTTCTGTCACATCCCCAACAACCAATGTTCCGGCTTGCCGTTCAACGGCAAAGTCGATGATCTTGTTTGCGGTATGATGCAGCAAGTTGTGAACTTGCCTGTGGTATCGTGCCAGATATCTGGCCTTTTCTGCCTTGAGTTTCCGTCTTCGACGGGAACCCTGCTCGCATTTATCTATTAGACGAGTGTAGCCAGCTATTTTCTTGTTCTTGCCTTGCGGCAATTGATCCAGTGGAATTTTGATGGACAAGCCTTTCACTCCACGACCATTGGACAGATTCAGCCTATTCCCCTTGCGGCGAATGGCTGACTGCTTCCAAGTCACCGTCTGGAATTTCTTCTTGCACTTCCAAGGGTAACGGGCTTTCTTATCTCCCTTCTCCCTTTTGGTTTGAGTTGAATCTATAGAGTCGTACAACTTCTCGACGAGCTTCTGTATGGTCTGCGAATGCAGGGCATACTTGCCTTTGATGTGAGCCTTCATTTTAGACTCGGTAGGCCACTTCCAGTGGCGTTTACGGATATATCGGTGCAAACGAACTATGTCATTCCACAGGCGAGCCGCTTCCAGACGGACTTGCGTCTGTCCGTCTGTTGGCTTGCCTATGTTGATTTGAATGACACGATTTTTTTTCACGCGATTTCCCTTTTTCTCCATATATTTATACTACAGAAAGCCAATGGCTACATTGATATTGTTGATACAAGGAAGCCTGGCGGCTTCCCCGTTTACATCCCCGCACTAAAAGTACGGGTTTTTTCACGGGTTACGATAATAAAGAGCCTTAAGAGGCACTTTATAAGTCTTCATCAGGAGAACGAAATGCGAATGGATCAAATCAAGCCAGTCAGCTATCTGAAAAAAAACACCTCAGCAGTGATTAACGAAATCCGGGAAAACCGCCAGCCCATGGTGATTACTCAGAACGGCGAGGCCAGTGCTGTAATTCTTGATGCCGACAGCTACCAGCAACAACAACAACAGGAATTACTGGCTCTGCTAAAAATTCTGGCGACCGGTCAGCAACAGATCGAGCAGGACGATAGCGTACCCACTGAAGCGTTTTTTAACCTTCTCAAACAACAGGTAGAGTCCGGCGAACAGTGTAATTGATGGATTCCCTCTAACAACGGCACCCAAGCTCCGCTCGGCTTGAGCGCCCTTCGTTCAAGCGCAAAAAGCTTACCATCAACGAGAAATCAGAGTTTTAAGCATTGTTTTGATTTCAGCATTATCGGATTTTAGTTCTGCAACGTCAGACTTAAGCGTGGTGACATCGGATTTTAGTTCCGCAACGTCGGACTTAAGGGTGTTGACATCGGCTTTGAGCTCTACAACATCAGATTGCAGCGCAGCAACATTAACTGTAAGCACAGAAAACGCTCGACGATTCTCGCCCTGGTAATCGTCTATTTTCTTATCCAACTTTCCAAAAATACGTACAAGATCAGTAACAGTGGTGTCAATACACTCTTGCCTGGCCCCAAACCCCATTACTTTTTACGCCCGAATTAGTGGATGAAAGCTTCAAAGTAGCAAAGAAGTGAGAGCTACGGAGCAGTAATCCTGCCTGACCACCCACCCCTCCCAACAAGCAATAACTCCTATTGACTATACGGCTAATACCGTATATATTGCGGAAACAACATACAACAAAACTGCATTCCATGGACAAAAAAATGCATACCGATAATAAAGACACCGATACTTTTCCGACTTTATACAAGGGGTTAACCACCCACCTCATCTTCGCTCCTGTACAAAAACACGACAGCAGCAGGCAATGCATTTAACCCTTAAATCAAGTGCGTAAATATACCTAAACACAACACAAGCCTTATAGCACCCACCCAAATTTCCTATCACGCTGTTTCAGTATATGCGTGTTCAAGCATTTTCTTATGACAAAGTGCAGAACAAAACCCGAGGGGCGGTAGCGTGCCTAAATATAAATCGATACAAATCTAAGCTTCAATTCTGCTGATGCAAACAAGATCTCCCTTACAAATTCAGTATGCTGTTTTACATGCATTATTGATCCGTGAACTCAAAACCCGTTTTGGGGCCTATCGGCTGGGTATAGCCTGGGCCTTTATTGAACCTGTCCTACATATTGCTGTTTTCATGGGGCTGTTTTATTTCGGTGGAAGAAGCTCTGTTGGGGGTCTTGCAATACCACTTTTTCTAGCCACCGGTATAGCGCCATTTCTGTATTTCAGGAAAGTCATATCACAGTCATTGAGTGCGGTTAGTGCTAACAAAAACCTTCTTATCTACCGCCAGGTAAGAGTCTTTGATACCTTTTTGACTCGCTTTATACTGGAATTTGTTACCTCTTTTATCGTCTTATCGGGGATCATTTTGATCACCTGGTGGGTGGGTTATGAAGTCACTCTGATCAACACTTTGATTTTTATTTATGCCTACCTTTTGCTGAGCATCATTGCATTCGGTTTAGGTTTAATATTTGGCGTCATCAATACGCTTTACCCTGAGCCTGGTAAAATTATACCCGCCTTACTCAGACCACTTATGTTCATCTCTGGCACATTCTTCTCCATCAACGAGATGCCGTCTGCCGCACAGGAACTCTTGCTATGGAACCCGCTGATCCATGTGTTTGAATTTATGCGCTCAGCTTTTTCATACCACTATGATACCAGCCTGCTCAGCCTTGAATACGTAGAAATGTGGGCCTTAACATCGTTAACTTTAGGCCTGCTGATGCTCCGGGCTAATTGGCGCAGGATGCTGACCCAGTGATCACTTTCAATAACGTCACAAAGTACTACCCGACCCCTCAAGGCCGCCACTACATACTCAAAAATGTCGACCTGGTTTTGCCCGGTGATAAAAACATCGGCGTGTTTGGTGCCAACGGCAGTGGCAAATCCACTCTTATGCGACTGCTGGCCGGAGTCGATCACCCCAACAAGGGCAGTATCAAAATAGCAGGCAACGTATCATGGCCTCTGGGCCTTTCCGGCTACCAGGGCAGTATGACAGGACGTGAAAACGCTGAATTTATCTGCCGGATATACGGAAAAAGCAAAGACGAGATAAGGGAAAAGATCGACTACATCAAAAACTTTTCTGAACTGAATGACTTTTTTGAAATGCCCCTCAAAAGCTACTCCTCCGGAATGAGATCCAAATTCTCATTCGCAGTCAGCATGGCTTTTGACTTCGACTACTACCTGATTGATGAACTGACCGCCGTAGGTGACAAACGATTCCGAGAAAAGTGTCGCGAAACCTTTGATGCAAAAAAAGGAATCGCCAACTTTCTGTTTGTCTCGCACAACATCAACGAACTAAAGCGACAATGCGACATTGGCATCTATATAAAAGACGGCTCCATCCATGTCCACGACAGCATAGATGATGCCATTACCGCCTATAACTCCATGTAAATTTACCTGACTCTCTCGATATGCCAGATACTATTGAAACACCGCCTCAAGCACCGCCTAAAAAAGAACAGGAAGCAAAAAAAAGCGAAGCTCCTAAGGCGCCTGCTTACACGATTCAGAAAAAGTTCAAGAAAAAGCTCAAACAGCTTAACCTTGCCAAAAAACTCAAGTCCGCGCTTCTGAGGCGTCAGGCCAGGCGCTGGTTTACCGGCATTGTGCTTATTCCCTGGTTACTCTGCGCCCTATACTTCACCCTGATCGCTTCAGACCGTTATGTATCTGAAGCCAGCTTTCTTATCGAGAGAAGCGATTCCGGTGGCGCCTCTATGGAAGGCCTGAGCCTGTTCGGCATAACGCCACAAGCCAGCAATGACCAAAGAATTCTGGAGACTTTCATTCAGTCACCCGACATGCTGGAGCACCTTAATAAAGAGCTGAATATAAGACAGCATTACATCGACTCCGCCGACTGGCTCTCCAGACTCTCCCCGTCTGCCAGCCAGGAAGACTTTCTCGATTATTACCGCAGCCATATCACCGTTCACTACGATGATACCAACGGCATGCTGGAAATGGAGGTTCAAGGTTTTGAACCCGAATACACCAAGCAAGTCACCGACCAGATTCTTTTAAAAAGCGAAAGCTTTGTGAATGAAATCAGTCACAACCTGGCCAACGAACAGTTAACCTTTGTCCGCTCAGAAGTTGAACGCGCAGAACAAAGACTCAAGGACTTCACCCGCAGACTCCTGAACTTCCAGAACGAAACCGGATTGCTGAGCGTCGAGCAACAAGGTGCAGCACTGAGCGGCATTATGAACGAGCTACAGGCGGAACTGGTTAGAAACGAAACCGAGTTGCAAACCCTGACGTCCTACCTGAACCAGAACTCCTCCCAGGTCGTTGCCTTAAAACAACGGATCGAGGCACTTAAGGCACAAATCATCACCGAAAAAGACAAACTGGTGGACAGTGAAAGCACTTCCCTCAACGACCTTGCTGCCCAGCAACAAGAGTTGCAACTGGATCTGGACCTGGCGACTCAAGCCTATACATCGGCACTGGTAGCCCTGGAAACCACACGCACCGAGGCAAGCCGTAAATTAAAGCAGCTGGTTGTCGTCAGTAGCCCGTACCAGGCACAGGACGCCAAGTACCCCAAGGTGGCCTACACCCTTATCAACATACTGCTGGTGTTGCTGATGATTTTTGCGCTGGCCCGTATGATTCGCGCCACTATCCGCGAGCATCGTGACTAACAAATAATGAATACCCCAGACTATCCATTTATGAAACAACAACTCATTACAACAGCCGCCGCTCTTATGTTGAGCCTGTCGGCCTACGCAACAACAGCGATCCCCGAATCCACGGAATCACAAACCGTGGGCCCGGAACTGGTCGAAGACGTCACACACCACACAGTATTCGGTCAAAACTTATTTGAAGGTTTCAAACAGGCAGAATTCAAAGGCTTCAACCCTGAATACCGGCTGGCCATTGGCGACAGAGTCACCCTGCAAATGTGGGGCGCTTACCAAGTCACCGTTGAGCTCACCGTCGATGCCCAGGGCAATGTCTTTATTCCCCAGGTAGGGCCGGTACAACTGCAAGGCGTTGCCAACAAAGACCTGAACCAGGTGATCGAGAAAAAGGTTCGCAGTGTTTACCAGAAAAACGTCAACGTCTACGCCAGCCTGAACTCAGCAGAACCGGTGAAACTGTTTGTAACCGGCTTTGTGAAATCACCCGGCCTTTATGGCGGCTTTTCATCCGATTCCATTCTGGCCTTTCTGGCAAAATCCGGAGGCATACGTCCAGAGTCTGGTAGTTACCTGAACGTCGAACTAAAACGAAACGGCAAGACCAGAGCCACCTTTAACCTCTACGACTTTCTGCTCACAGGCACTATTGAACAGGTGCAACTGGGCGACGGTGACACACTGGTTGTTAACACACGACAAGGGGTCGCCTCTTTTGATGGACTGGTAGAAAACCCGGTCCAGATCGAATTTGCCAACGGCATGACTGCTTTAAAAGATGCCCTGAACCTCGTTGGTGTCTTACCCGAAGCCACCCACGTTCGCATCGCCAGAAACCAGATGGCTAAGCGAAATGTGGAATACCTGCCCCTGACTGAAATAGCCAACGTGCAACTGGAGAGTGGCGATGAAGTCACCGTGGTATCAGACAAAATGCCCGGCACCATCAGCGTTTCCGTAGAGGGTGAACACAATGGCCAGGCTGTTTACATCCTCCCTTATGGCAGCACCATCAAAGACTTAATGGCCCGGCTCACCCCTAACGACCGATCCAATATGGCAGCAATGCAACTGTTCCGAGAGTCTGTGGCAAAACGCCAGAAAGCCATGCTGGAAGTTCAGTTGAAACAACTTGAACAAGCGGCACTGTCAGCAAGAAGTGAAAGCATCGGCGAAGCAAACCTCAGAAAAGCCGATGCCCAATCCATCCTGCAATTCGTAGAAAGAGCCCGTAAGACACAACCACGGGGTCAGGTACTGTTAGGCCAGAACGAAACCCGCATGGATGTCTTGCTGAAAGACCAGGATAGAATCGTTATACCTAATAAATCCGTCCTGGTACAGGTGCACGGTGAAGTCATGTTCCCCAATGCCATGGTCTTTGACAACACCAAGACCATTGACGACTACGTGTCTGCCGCCGGGGGTTACTCTCAAAAAGCTGACCAGTCCCGTGTGCTGATTCTCCATAGCGACGGCACCATTTCACGCATTGAGTATAACGATGGCTGGTTTAGCAGCGGCCTGGCTAAGCACGACGTTAAACCCGGCGATGAGATTCTGGTTATGCCGCAGGCGGATGAGAAAACCATGCAGTATACCAGCGATATTATGCAGGTGATTTATCAGATAGCTATGAGTACGGCTGTGGTGCTTACCTTGTAAGGTGGCACTGCATCCTCTCACAGCTAGCACAACCAGGCTGTGATATCCGTAAACCCCTGGCTCCCACTCCAGAGGTTGTCGCAAAACTCCAAACACTCGTTCCCACGCTGCGCGTGGGAATGCATACCTCCCCCGAGAAGCTGACTCTACAGCGCGAGATAGGTATGGGTTCCCACGCTGGAGCATGGGAACCAGAGTTTGATTCCGTTCACCCTGAGCGGAGTCGAAGGGTGCCGGGCACAATCTTTATGGTTGGCTCAAAGTCCACACCCTCTAAACTTTCCTTACTCAAAATCTAAAGCTACGATGAGTAGTAAATTTCCAGAGTAAGAAAATGAACAAACAACAAAATACCCGCTGGCAACAGCGATTCGATAACTACCAGCACGCCCTGAGCGAATTACAAACAGCTGTAGAGATGGCCCACAGCCGCAAGTTAAACAAGCTTGAAATTCTGGGCCTGATCAAATTCTTTGGCTATACCCACGAGTTGGCCTGGAACACCCTGAAAGACTTTTTCACTGAACGAGGAGCTGTAAAAATGTACGGCTCCCGGGATACCACCCGTCTTGCCTTCAAAGAAGGGCTTATCGAACAGGGTGAAATTTGGATGAACATGATCGCAAGTAGAAACCTGGCATACGACGCCTATCAGGAAGAAGTCGCCCAGAAGTTATACGAAAATATCATCAACCAGTACTATTCCGAATTCAAGGCACTGGAGCTGGTGTTAAAAAATCTGGGTAACAAATCTCTTGATTCCGGCAGCCATTGATAACCCGGCGTTGGTTGAGCCTACTCAGTTCAAAGCCTCCTGACCTTGGAGACAAACAATGCCACTCAACAAAAAATATCTATCCCTTTTCGAGCAAAACTGGTCTGAATCCCAAAGAGCCGTTAAACGCATGAAAGCCTCCCTCAGCAGGCTTAAACAGCACTTCCCATTAACCGCTCAAGCACTCAAGACGGAAGATGAAGCGCTATCTGAAAAACTTGACGCTTTCAGGATTCGATTTGAAGTTCTGCAAAACTGTATTGGCAACAAGCTCTTCAGAAACTTGCTACGAATGGAAGACGAAGAAGGCTTGAACATGGCAGACACGTTATCACGGATGGAAAAGCGACAGATCCTGAGTTCTGCCGACAGCTGGCGGAAAATGCGTGAAATTCGGGAGGCATTTTCGCACGACTACCCAGAAGCTGAGTCGCAACGGGCTGAAGCCCTTAACATGGCATGGGCTGAGGCTCCCGAACTGATTAAAATCACTGATAAGATCGAAGCCTACCTACTCAAGCTCCACAGTATACAGTTAGGTGGTGATCATTGATAAACACAGGCGATCCAGGTGCTTATGCTGCAACGGGCACAGAGAGAGATTCGGGAGGAAATGGGACGGCTCAGAAGCCGTTTCCGGGCCGGTGAGCTGACGGATCGGCAGCTTGAGCAATCTATCGAGTGGTTGCGTAAGCACATGGAAACGCTGGATCAGAAAGCTCGGGAGCAGCAGGGGCGGGAGTAGAAGGCAGAAAAAAGCCATACGCTTGACGGGTCTGGCTTTTTACTTTTCCTTATTAATTTTTGCGCCTGTTTCTTAATCTCTGCTACGCTGATAGCTCATTCGATAATTGAGGTAAAACGATGAACGCAACGGCAAAAAAAGAACAAAATAACGAGTACGATCACCAGCTTAACACTTTAACGGATGTCGTCAGAATTGTTGGTGGAACACGCTCTGACGTTAAGGTGCTTGACAGCAAGGTTGATCGGCTGAGTCAAGATGTTAAGGTTCTTGACAGCAAGGTTGATCGGCTTGAGCAGAAAGTAGACCAGCAAGGCGAGCTATTGAACCAGCAAGGCAAGCGATTGGATCAGCAAGGAGAGCGATTAGACCAGCAAGGCGCTGACATTGCCGCCATCAAAGAAATGGTCCAAGTCTTACTTACTCGACAATAAGCTACCTCGTTCCCACGCTCTGCGAGGGTGTCGCGAAACCCAAGACAAACAGGTATCATTGTCTTGATATCTGTTTGCCCGTGATGACCAATGACAACCAAACAAAAAATCAAAGTGCACCAGCCTCCCCAGCAGGATATGTTTTCTCCTGCTCCTTCCGAGAGACAAAAGCTACGCACAATCCGCCATTCATCACGGCGATTTATTCATCCTGATGCTGACGAGATCTTTTTGTCCGGCCATCCGTTGCGTCAGCATCTGGAGATGACCAACGACAAAACTCCTTTTGTTATTTCAGACTTACTGGATGAACAGGACTGGTCTGTTTTTGAGCAAGACTATGCAGAATCCGGTCGCCCACCTTATGCGCCGCGCTGCATGGCTGGATTGATTTTGTATGCAATTATTAATGGCGTCACCTCCCTCAGGTTTATTGAGCGAATGGCTCGGATGGATTTGGGTTGTATGTGGGTCAGTGGCGGTATATTTCCGGATCATGCCAATATCGGACGATTTATCACCCGGCATCAAGAAGCCCTGAATGGCTCCTTTTTCGAGGCATTAACTCAGTCAGTACTCAACCGCACAGGGTCAGCAAATGACTCAGTCGCTGGAGATGGAACCTTAATTGAGGCTGCTTGCTCCAACTACAAATTGATCAAAGAAGAAGCAGCTCGCGCAGCGGTTGAGGAAAGCAAAGCCCGATTAGAAAAGGCACCTGATGATGAGTCCTTGAAAGAAGCACTGACCCATCAAACAGAAGTGTACGACACATTACAGGAGCGTCAGGCAAAGCAAAAACGCAGGGGCAAAAAAAACACATCGGACACAAGGATAAGTCCAACAGAGCCAGAAGCCGCCCGCCACAAAATGAAACGGGGCAGAGGGTATGCACAGGCTTATCTTCCCTCTGTGCTAGCTAATGAAGAACGAGTGGTTCTGGCTGCTGCTGTTGATCCAACCAATGAAGCCGCAGTGATCCCTCAGATGATGGATCAGGCAGAACGCATAATAGGCAAAACACCGGAAGAGCTGCTGGTCGATGGTAGTTACTTTACAGACAGCGTGATTAATGACTCGCTGGCAAGAGATGTCAGCCTACTGTGTCCAGAAAGTGGTAATCCGGGCAAGCCTAAAAAGAATCAGAAATTCCATAAAGGCAGCTTCCGATATGAATCGGAAGAGGATGCGTACATATGCCCGGCAGGTCAGAAACTAACGCTCATCTATCGCCCGAGAAATCCGAGCCACTCGAAGGCGCAATGGACTTATGGCGGTGCAGCCTGCAGTGATTGCCCGTTGAGAAAGCAATGCACCACTAGCAAGGCTGGGCGAAAAATCAGGCGCTTTGCTATGGATAGCGTTAAAGATGAGCTGCGCCGGGTTATGGAACATCCAGCGGCAAAGAAGGCTTATAAGAAACGTCAAGGGATGGTTGAGCCAGTGTTCAGTTATTTACGAACTGTTCAGGGGCTAAACCGCTTCCGCCGTCGGGGATTAGACTCAGTGAAGCTGGAGTTTAACCTCCACCTCCTAGCTTATAACCTGAGCAGGGCAGTAGCCTTTGCTTTGCAGCGTTTATTTACAGTGATTTGGGAAATATTAGCGATCATCCGCACTCAATGGCTAATAATCGCTAAAACCCAAAATTTAAAACTGTCGCATGGGGATGGCAAGTTTTTTAGGGTTACCGGCGCTCATGAAACTGTTTAACGGTTTTGCAACACCCTCTCTGCGTGGGAAGTTTGATTAAAGAGTATCAGGGTTTTTGAGTGCCCGTCAGTTTTGGGTCAGGTGTCGAAATCACGGTGAATACTATGGTATTCATCGACAGCGTCACTGAGGTTTTTTTCGGCAACGTGCGGGTTCACTGAAGCAATCTTCGTGTCGTCAATAATTGAAACGGCCTATTCCGCAGCTATCACCAGGTGCCCTGCTGCTTTTTCACTACGCTCGACGTATTCATTGCAGTATTTAAACATTTCTATCTCTTTTTTGCCTTTTTCCCAAATAGTTATTACTCGCTGATCTTATGTATAAATATCTCGTTTGCATTCGGGTATCTCTGATTGAAGCAGCCTCTTAAAATAGCTACCATTGTTGACGATATAACAGCACTGTATTTAGATTCAGCCTTTAATATAAAGGTGATTCATGCTTCACCTATTGGCTGGCGCTGGCAACTGAATTTTTTTAAACCCGATTTACTTTTTGTTGAGTCTGCCTGGAGAGGCTATAAAGACAGGTGGAAAAGAAAGATTGCAAGCTACCCTGATAACGATTACTACGGCCTTTATAAGCTTGTTGAATGGTGCAACAAGAAAAGTATTCCGACTGTATTCTGGAATAAAGAGGATCCTGTACATTTTGATCGTTTTAGCAAAGCCGTTCTTCCTTTTCGTTTTATATATACGACCGACTCCAACAGCCTTGAACGTTACCATAGGTTACCAGGCAAAGAAGCTTCTCAGATAAATGTACTTCCATTTTCAGTTGACCCGAAAACTTTCAAAAATGCCAATAATGCGACTCGTGATAAATCGGTTGCATTTGCCGGGGGTTATTATTCGAATGAACTACCCCAAAGATCAAAAGTAACATGCGAACTACTAAGAGGGTTACGAAGCTTTGACCTTGTAATATACGATCGTTTTTGGGAAAGGCATAACAAGTCAAGTTTTCCAAGTGAATTTAATGAATACGTTACGGCAGGAGTCTCTGCTGATAAAGTACCAGGACTCTATAAGAAACACTCTCTCTATTTGAACATTAACACCGTCGAAAACTCACCAACCATGCTTTCACGAAGAGTTTTTGAACTGGCAGCATCAGGTGCTTGCATTATTAGCAACCCATCACTAGCTATGTCTAATTTTTTTGGCGACTTAATTTTACAGGTAACCAATGCAAAAGAGGCTGAAATAAAAGCAAGAACACTACTTGAAGACCACTCGCTTCAAACACAAATCAGTAAAGCATTACATAATACCGTTATGGAAAAACATACTTGGCAACATAGACTTGACCAGATCCGTTCCGATTTAGGTATTTAAATAATAACTCTAAACCACCAGGTACATTTGAATGATTGAAAAGAAAAAAATATTAATAGTTTTTGGCACCAGGCCAGAAGCTATCAAAATGGCTCCCATTGTAAAAGAGTTCAAGAGCTGTGCTCAATTAGATACGCGAGTTTGCGTTACCGGCCAACACCGCGAAATGCTTGATCAGGTTTTGAATCTCTTTGATATCAAACCAGAATATGATCTTGACATTATGAAACGAGGCCAGGATCTCACAGATGTAACAACAGCCATTCTGTCAGGTCTAAGAGATGTGCTTAAAGACTTTATGCCATCTCGTGTACTTGTTCATGGTGATACTGCAACCAGCTTTGCTGCAACCTTGGCGGCTTACTATCAACAGATAGCAGTTGGTCATGTAGAAGCTGGTCTGCGTACCGGAAATATCTATTCCCCATGGCCTGAAGAAGGTATGCGTCGTTTAACAGGTGATATTGCAGATCAACACTATACACCGACGACTAGCTCACTTAAAAACCTAATTCTTGAAAATATTGCTCCTGAAACTATTTTCGTAACGGGTAACTCAGTTATTGATGCCCTGTTAGATGTTTCGGAAAAAAATGAGTCAGAAAGTCATATAAAAAAGGAACTTGATTCAAAGTTTTCATTTATAGATCCAGAACGTAAGCTTATTCTAGTAACAGGCCACCGAAGAGAAAACCATGGTGATGGCTTTGAACGCATCTGCAAATCGCTGAAAGAACTCGCTAAACGTGATGATGTACAAATCATTTATCCAGTTCATTTAAGCCCGGCTGTTCAGAAACCTGTTAATCGTCATCTTAAAAATATTGAGAATGTCCACCTGATAGAACCTCAGGATTATCTACCTTTCGTCTACCTGATGAAACGGAGCTATCTGATTTTAACGGATTCAGGTGGTATTCAGGAAGAAGCACCATCACTTGGCAAACCCGTTCTATGCATGAGAGATACTACAGAGCGACCTGCTGCTGTGACAGCAGGTACTGTTCGTCTAGTT